>NZ_CP010552.1:0-1200000 GCF_001293165.1 Candidatus Thioglobus autotrophicus
GTTGTTAATAACTGTATTATTTATTATTAAAGATGTTAACTTACTTACATGGGTGGTAAAAAATAACTATAATAGGTAAAAAATATAAGCAAAAATAGACAAAAAATATGGCTAATAAAACCAAAGACTATCTCACCAAAGTACGCAAAAAGACTGGCTTTTCAGACTATAAAATATCGCAAGAATACGGCATTAATCAATCCAATTTAAGTAAATATAAATCAGGAAAATCCGCCCTTTCTGAAACGCATGCTTGGCTGTTTGCTGATATTTTGAATATTAATCCTGCCGAGGTGGTTGCTAATACTAAACTTGAGCATGCAAAAATGAAAGGTGATAAACCGAAGGCTATATTTTGGCAGGAACAACTAGAAAATCTATCAAACACCTCTGAGTCTATCAAAATCGATATTGCGCAAATTAACCCTATTGTTGGCGATTTAAACAATAACGCTCAACAAATTATTGATTTAAGTGTTAAGGCCGCCCAACAAGGTACCGATCTATTGGTTTTTCCAGAATTATCATTAACAGGCTATCTGCCCGAAGATTTATTATTACGCGCTGGATTTATTCAGCAAGTTGAAGAAGTGGTTAATAAGATTAAAAATGCCATCCCTGAAACTATTGCTATTATTTTTGGCGCACCTCATCAACAAGCCAGTCATTTATACAATGCTGCCTATCTTGTTCAGGCGCAAGCGATTCAAATTTATCACAAACAACAGCTACCCAATTACAGTGTTTTTGATGAAAAACGCTACTTTAGCGCTGGTAGTGAGCCATTTGTTTTTACAATCAAAGGCCAGCGTATTGGCTTACTCGTATGTGCTGATATCTGGAATGCTGATACAGTTAGTGAAACTGTCAAATATGGTGTGAGTAGCATTATTAGCATTAACGCCTCCCCTTTTCATATGGGCAAACACCAGAGACGACTCGAGGAAGTTAAAAAACGCGTACTTGAGAATCAAGTGGAATTTATCTATGTCAACTTAGTCGGTGGCCAAGATGAAATTGTCTTTGATGGTGGCTCATTTGCTATGAACGCCAAAGCACAAATCACTCACCAATTGCCTTTTTTTGAAGCCACAACAGCTTCATTAGCAACCCCGCAAGATCCAGTACAAGAAGAAAGTATTGAAAAAACGATTTATGATGCTCTAGTACTGGCCACTAAAGATTACATTGAAAAAAATGGTGTTTTTAACGGGGTTGTTATCGGACTATCTGGCGGCATTGATTCTGCACTTACGCTAGCTATTGCTGCAGATGCCATTGGCCCTGAAAATATTAAAGCCATTATGATGCCTTACACCTACACATCAAATATGAGCCTAGAAGATGCTAAAGCGCAAGCTAGCACTATGAATATTGATTATCAAGAAATCAGCATTCACACTATGGTTGAGAGTTTTAATACTCAATTAAGTGGTGTTTTTAGCGGCATGCAAGCTGATACCACTGAAGAGAACTTACAAGCTCGAGTGCGTGGAACCCTACTGATGGCTGTCTCCAACAAACTCGAAAAAATTGTTTTAACCACCGGCAACAAATCAGAAATGGCTGTGGGTTATGCTACTTTATATGGCGATATGTCAGGTGGATTTGCGCCACTTAAAGATGTGTCAAAAACTATGGTTTACCGTTTGGCAAAATACCGAAATACCCAATCCTATATCATTCCTGGTCGGGTGATTGATCGTGAGCCTTCTGCAGAGCTTGCCCCTGATCAAGTTGATCAAGACTCTTTGCCACCATACGATGAACTAGATGCGATTCTTGAGCTGTTTATCGAGCAAAGACTTTCGGTTAAAGAGATTGTTAAACAAGGCTTTAACCAGCAAATCGTAGAGCGTATTAGCCGACTGGTGCTTAATAATGAATATAAACGCAGACAAAGCGCTCCGGGGCCAAAAATTAGCCAAAATGCATTTGGTAAAGAGCGTCGCTACCCTATGACCTCAAAATTTAAACCTTAAGAGAACACCTTTAAAATTCCTTGTGCTTTATGCGTCGTTTCTTCTAGTTCGCGATCAGCATTAGAATCAAACACAATACCTGCACCCGCTCTAAAGCTTAAGTCTTTCTGTTGTTTAATGAGTGTGCGAATTAAGATGTTGAAATCCATCTTACCATTATTACTAATATAGCCTAATGAGCCTGTATAAGCCTCTCGAGGCTCTTGCTCTAGTTCAGAAATAATCTGCATACAACGAATCTTGGGGCACCCAGTAATAGTTCCTCCTGGGAACAACGCCTCTACCAAATGCTTAATATTAACCAAAGGCTTTAGCCTACCCTGAATATTGGAAACAATATGATGTACATACGGATAGGTTTCTAAAACCATAACTTCATTCACCTCAATTGAGCCATACTCACATACCCTACCCAAATCATTACGCTCCAAATCAAGTAGCATAATATGCTCAGCTTGTTCCTTAGGATGGTTAATCAAACGCTGCTTCAGTAGCTCATCATCCTGCGCTCCTGTTCCTCTAGGATGCGTCCCTGCAATAGGACGGGTTTCAACCTTTTTGCCATCCACACTAAACAAGCGCTCAGGCGATGAAGAAATAATGCTAAAGTTTTGAAATTGAGCGAGTGCTGAAAATGGTGCTGGATTAGACTGCTTTAAAGCCTTATAGAGTTGTGTGGCAGAACAATCATTCTCGAGAGTATATTGCCAGGCACGCGATAAGTTCACTTGAAAAACATCGCCCGCTTCAATATAGCGCTTAATTTTGTCAACACCGGATAAAAACTTGACGTCTGCCTCACAGCTTAATAGACCTGCAAAATCGGGCAAGTTTTCCTCTAATTTAACTTGTTTAATATCAGCTAATAGCTGATCTATTCTTAATTGCTCACCCTGCTCATCTAGTAAATAGGTTTTGTCTAGCTGGTGATCGACAATAATCGCACTAGGGATTTTGACCGCAACTGCAATTGGCAGATTGCTATCATGCATATCTTTTGCCAGTGTTGGCTCGATTTGACCAACCAGCTCATAGGATAAATAAACAAACCACCCACCCGTAAAAGGCAAGTGTGAAAATTGAGTAGTCTCATTTACAACTTGAGAAGAAAATGCGTCTAAAAAATTAAAATCCGTTAAATTTTCTAAAACCAATTCTTGCTGTGGATGTGCAAACAAAATAGAATAGCGGTTATTGCCATTATGATTAACACTTTCTAGTAAAAAAGGATAGCGTTGAGCATTTAATTGGCACAAAGCATCCAAAGAAAAATTTGGAATTTCTAAAACTTTCATACTAATTCAACTGCTCAGACTCGCTTGCAATGGGTTTAATTGGGGCAATTTTACTAAGCAACTGCTGAGCTCGGTCGGCCACACGATGAGAGGGGAATTTGTCCAACATACTTTCAAGTAGTTTTTTAGCTTGATCAGTCTGCTTTAGCTCAACATACACCCTGGCTAATTCAAATAAAGAATTGGCATATTTATGATGCAGTGGGCTATTTTGCTGAAATGCTACAAATGTATTTTTCGCTAAAGTATGCTGCCCTTGTGCTAAATAGGTTTTGGCCAGCCAATAATGTGCATCTGAAGCATGATTGTTATCGGGATAAATATCTAAGTACTGCTTAAACAAGCTAACAGCCTGCTCATATTGATCAGTGACCAAGAGTGAGCGTGCATTGGTGTATATTTTTTTGGCTTTTTTATTATGTTCGCGCACTCGCAACATGGTTTGCTCAACCACTGCACTGGATTTTTTGTATTCCATCAAGTTAAACAATTCTGTAATTTTTTGACGACTTTCTTGCTGCTGTTGCTCTAATTGTTCAATTTTTCCTTTAAGAGATTTATTAGCACGCACTAAGCGCTTAATTTTTTTATTATGATCCACAATCACTTTTTCGGTATTAATGCCCGCAGAAACAGGCTGCCAAGAAAATGCGACCAATAAAAATATTAAGAAAAAACCCTGCATAATATTTTACTGATAAATAAACTCAACACGTCTGTTTTGCTGCCAAGCACTTTCATCGTGCAATTGCACAGTAGGGTTTTCTTCACCGAAGCTAATCACTTGAACGCGAGAAGACAACTCGTACAAGCCTAAAATCTCTTTAACTGCCAAGGCGCGATTCTCACCCAATGCTAAATTATATTCTCGAGTACCGCGCTCATCTGCATGCCCTTCTAGACGTAAATTAAGCGCTGGATTATCACGCATAAAGTTCGCATGTTTAATCACTTCTTGCGTTGCTGACTCATCAATTTCACTACCGTCGTAAGAAAAATGCAAGACAAACTTAGTATTTGAATTTTTTAGCTGAGCCACCGCCATTCGAGCAGCACTATTTTGAGCTGCTGATCGCGCGTGATTACCTGCAAACTCTTGTGGCCGAAAGCTTGAAGAGTCTGCAGCGATAACACTCTCTTGAGTGTCCGCTAAATTTTGTTGATCTGTGATTACGCTAGGTCTGGGCGCGACTTTTTCATAGAGCTGATCGATGGTTGATGTACAAGAAGAGAGTAATACGGCAACTGTCATTAATGAGGTAATTTTTAACATGTAAATCTCCTGATATTATTTAGAATAATGCGACCAATTCGGCTCTCGAACTTCACCCGCTTTACTGGTTAACTCAAAGGTTTGATGACCCAAAATAGAAACCACAGATAACACACCTGAATCACCTTTGTTAGTGGCAAAGATAATCATACTACCATTTGGTGAAAAGAAGGGAGATTCATCCAATTTGTTTTGGGTCATAACCATTAAGTCTTTCGTAGCGATATCCAACAACGCGATGCGATAATCCCTATTCACCCGGTGCACCAGCGCCAAACTCTTACCATCTGGTGAAAATACCGCCTTGGCATTATAGCTTCCTGCAAAAGTAGCACGTTTAATCTTGCCAGTTTTTAAATGCTTAATATAGACTTGCACTTGCCCCGAGCGGTTCGAGGTAAAGGCAATACGCTCACCATCTGCAGAATAACTTGCCTCTGTGTCAATACTGATATCATGGGTTAATCGCGTTAATTTCTTATCTTTAAGATGGTAAGAGTAAATATCTTTATTGCCATCTTTAGACAAGGTTAGAACAATACTTTCGCCATTAGGGTGCCAAGCAGGTGCTGAAGCAATGCCATCAAAATAAGGCAATTTTTGCGTTTTACGGCGCATAAATGGATATTGAATAAAAACCTCAGAGCGTCCATTTTTAAACGATACATAAGCAATTTTATTTTGATCAGGCGACCAAGCGGGCGATAAAATTGGGCTAGCAGCTCTCAAAATAGTTTGCGGATTTTGCGCGTCTGAATCAGCTATTTCTAGCTTGTATTCACGATTTCCTCGGCCTTTATTAGCCACAGTGACGTATGCTAAGCGTGTATCAAACGAGCCTTTTTCACCCAATAAGGCAAAATAAATTTGGTCAGACAGGTAATGGGTAATACGTCTAATACCACTATTATGTACGGCAAATTTTTTTGCATAGAGTGTTTTTTTTGAGTATACATCTAGTAGCTCAATTTCAACATTAAAAATTTTCTGACTGACTTGCTCGAGTTTGCCAATGACAATGGCTTCAACTTTTTTGGCCTGCCACTTGTCAAAATCAACCTGGCTGGTGATAATGTAATCAGCGCTGGAAGCGCTAAATTCACCAGAACGGTTAAAATTGTCGCGCATAATATGTGCAATAGATTCACCTTGTTTAGCATCTCCCTTGACTAAAAATGGAGAGATGACAATCGGAAAGGCATCTTCAGCTTTTTTTAAAACAGTGACTTCTAAAACGGCAAAAGCTGTTGCACTATAAAATGTTAAAAAAGCAGCTAGCAGTCTAATCATTCTCTTTCTTCAATCCAGTTCATTTGAATGGCTTCCAGAATTTTTTCCCCTGTTTTTTCAGCATCATCTTCAAATTCTTCCAATGCCATAACCATTTCCATCAAATCAACAAATCCAATGGTTAAAGGGTTAATATCAGGATGTGCTTCATCTAGTGCGATGGCAATATCAAGAGAGTCTGTCCAGTTCATAAAAAATACCTAAAAATAATTAACTTAATTTTAAACAAATAGCTAGTAATAATGTGCCCTTTTGACTAGGGATATCAGCCTAAATTCGACGCACACTCTGAATAAATTTAAGCGTTTTTAAGGATTGCGTGATTTCATACAAATGTTTAGAATCGACCACACTAATCACTAAATCGAGTGATTTAATGGAATTATCCTTTTCTTGCACTTCAATATGCTCAATATTGCTTTCCAGCTTTGATATCATGTTGGCAATTGAGGCAAGTGTACCGCGCTGATTATCCACATCCACCGCAACCTTAACATCAAAACTCTCGCTCTCGTCACTTTGCCAATCAATACTCAACCATTGGGCTTGCTTACTCTTTAAGCGCACCAAATTTGCACAATCAGAGCGGTGCATAACTAACCCCTTTGAAGTGGTTAAAATGCCAGAAACCTTATCCCCAGGAATAGGGTAACAACAATGAGCAAAGCTGATGGCTTTATCTCGAGTTGAGCTAATTCTGATATTTTGTACTGCGTACTTGTCATTATCGTATTGCAGCTTGTTCAACACTACTGAAACCAAAATTTCGCTTAAACCAATGCCTAAATGCAACTCCTCTAAGGAGTTACACCCCAGCTCATCCAAACAAGTTTGCCACTTTTCAGCACTAATACTAACCATATCAATCGTTAAATAATCAAGCGCATTAGAGAGTAGGTACTCACCCAGCTGAATCAGCTCAGAAGCAGATTGTGATTTTAGATAAGCCTTAATGGCAGATTTAGCTTTAGCAGTGACCGCCATTTGTAGCCAAGATGGATGAGGCTTTGCCTGTTCATCGGTAATAACCTCCACCGTTTGTCCTGAGTGTAGTCGTGCTGAAATGGGTGCACTCACTTGATCGATTTTAGCTTTAATCGTTTTATGGCCAATATTGGTGTGCACCATATAGGCAAAATCTAGCACGGTTGAACGATAAGGTAGTTGCATAATATCGCCACCTGGCGTAAATACAAATACCTCTGATGGAAATAGATCGTTCTTAGTTTCTTCTAAAAATTCAACCGAAGTGCCCGAATTTTGCTGAATATCCAACAACGAACCCAACCAATTATTCGCCAATTCAGAATCATTATCCGAATCACTCTTATAATGCCAGTGCGCCGCAATACCATATTCAGAAACAAAATGCATGTCTTCAGAACGAATTTGCACTTCGATAAAGATCTTATTAGGGCCAAATAAAATAGTGTGTAATGACTGATAGCCATTGGATTTTGGCAGAGCTACATAGTCTTTAAACTTGCCTGGTAGAGGTTTATACAAGTTATGAATAATACCAAGTGCCTGATAACACTGTGCCACATCCTTAACAATTACCCGAAAAGCATACATATCTAACACTTGAGTAAATTTCAACTGCTTATTTTTCATTTTTTTATAAATACTGCAGGGTTGTTTTCGTCGTCCGCCGATCTCCACCTCAGGCAATCCCTCTTGTACTAAACGATTATTGAGTTGCTCTTGAATATGCTTAATTACCTTGGCACGATTACCACATTGCTTTTTAATTTGGCTAACCAGCACTTTGTGACGAAAGGGATGAATAATAGCGAAACACAAATTATCCAACTCCACTCTAATACTATTCAAACCCAATCTTCTAGCAATTGGCGCATGAATTTCAACAGTTTCTTTAGCAATTCTTAGTTGCTTGTCCCTACGCATAGAGCCCAAAGTACGCATATTATGTAAGCGATCGGCCAGTTTAATTACCATAACCCTCATATCATCACTCATTGCCAAAAACAACTTACGAAAGTTTTGCGCCTGTTTATCAACAGTTGTATGGAATTCTAACCCTGTTAATTTAGAAACACCTTCAACAATATGAGCAATTTCATAGCCAAAATCATATTTAATTTCTTCATAAGTGACACTGGTATCTTCAATACAGTCGTGTAATAGTGCAGCCACAATACAGTAATAATCCAGCTGTAATTCTGCCAAAATCATGGCTACAGATAAAGGGTGAAATACATAAGCTTCGCCCGATTTTCGATACTGACCATCATGCGCCGTCGCTGCTACCACATAGGCCTGGTAAACCCCTTCCACCTGAGATTTGGGCATATACAATTCAAGCACTTCACAAAGATCGCTAATTAGAATTCTTGAATTATTTTTTGACATGTAATTTGAGTTGAATCTAGAATTAAGTTTTGCCATTATAATACTTATGCATCAGTATAATGTTGTGCATATTTATAATAAATTTACGCAATAATTCATGAAAAAACTTATTCTAATCCTGCCATTACTTAGCTTATTTCTAGGAGGCTGCTTCTGGGAAGAAGAGAAAAAACGCGAATCAATTACCAAAGGCTGGTCTCCAAAAACCTTCTTCAATCAAGCAAAAGAGCAGGTTTCAGCTGGCTCTATGGATAAAGCCATTGAACTTTTTGAGCAGCTTCAGGCAGCCTATCCTGGCTCAAAATACGCCTTACAATCTAAGTTAGAAATCGCCTACGCACTCTACAAGAGCGAAGATTACGATCCAGCTATTGAGCGCCTAAACAGCTATATTAAACTCTACCCTAATCATTTTTCCACGCCATACGCTTATTACCTGCGCGGGGTTGTTTCAGAAGACAAGTCGCGCTCAATCCTAGATGACTATATTACTGACAACGCTCAACGTGACGTTAATTCTGTACGTGATGCATTTAATTACTACTTAGCGCTAATCGATAAATTCCCTAAAACAGAATACACCGAAGAAGCCAAAACTCGCTTAATAGTACTTAGAAATATCTTGTCTCGTCATGAATTATTTGTCGCTATTTACTACACCAAAAAAGGCGCTAACATCGCTGCCATTAATCGCAGTAAATACATCATTGAAAAATACCCAAACACACCATCTGTGCCTGCTGCACTACACCTAATGGCGCACAACTACGATATTATAAAAGCCCCAATTTTGGCCAAAGATGCGCGTCGCGTCTTAAAGCAAAGCTACCCTTTATACACGCCCCACTACTCACTAGAAAACTAGTTAACACGCACCGCTCATGACCAAACTAGAGCGATCTTTCGCATTCAAAATATCTCTCATCATGGCTACACGCATGTTGGGATTGTTTATGATTTTCCCTGTTTTTTCCGTCTATGCTAATAATTACACCAGTGTTACACCTCTATTAATTGGCGTAGCCATTGGTGCATACGGCCTAACACAAGCGTTTTTCCAAATCCCGTTTGGCTATTTATCAGATAAATACGGACGTAAGCCTTTACTGATATTTGGACTTATCATTTTCTTTATCGGTAGTGTTGTTGCAGCTAATGCAGATGATATTTTCCAAGTTGTGTTCGGTAGAGCTCTGCAAGGCGCAGGCGCCATTTCTGCTGTACTAATGGCGTTTTTAGCAGACTACGTTAGTGAAGATGAGCGCCCTAAAGCCAATGCCTTTGTTGGCGTACAAATTGGCATGGCATTTATGTTGGCCTTATTATTAGGCCCTATTATTAGTCACCAGATCGGTATTTCTGGATTATTTTGGATTATTGCAGCGCTCTCAGTTGTGGCTTTGTTAGTTGTAGCTACCTTGCCACATGCTAAACCAAAAAAACAATACAGTCTATCGCTTAATAATTTTAAACGTATTCTAACGCCCGCCCTACTCAGACTCGATTTTAGTGTGTTTGCGCTACATTTAATTCTCACCAGTGCTTTTATCGCTATTCCTATTTTCTTGGTTGATAACAATATTCTCAACATTCAAGATAATTGGCAAATTTATCTACCCGTTATTGTTTTGTCTTTTGTAGGCATGATTCCAATGATCATTGTTGCGACTAAATTTCAAAAAACTAAAACCGTTTTCCTGCTCGCTATTTTCTTACTGGCATTAAGCCAAATACTGTTTTATCAAACCGCCCTAAACTACACCACATTCTTCATTATTCTAACGGTATTTTTTACCGCATTTAACGCCTTAGAGGCACTACTACCCTCACTCATCGCCAAAACAGCGAGTAGCGACAAACGCGGGCTAGCAATGGGTTTTTACGCTAGCTCACAATTTTTAGGTGCGTTTGCAGGCGGGATTTTTGGTGGATGGATTTATCACACACTCGGGCTAAATAGTGTATTCTTATTCACCACATTTATCGCACTTATTTGGTGGCTAGTTGCCCTAAGTATGAGCACCGAAAAAACTTAAAAACTAACTGGAGAAAATACAATGGCAGGCATCAATAAGGTAATTTTAGTAGGTAACTTAGGCCAAAAGCCAGAAGTAAAATTTGCATCAAATGGCAATGCAATTGCCAACCTTTCAGTAGCAACAAGCGAATCTTGGACGGATAAAAACACTGGTCAAAAACAAGAAAAAACAGAATGGCACCGTGTTAGTTTGTTTGGCAAGCTTGCAGAAATTGCAGGCCAATAT
The DNA here is from genome assembly GCF_001293165.1 of Candidatus Thioglobus autotrophicus. NCBI lineage: Bacteria > Pseudomonadati > Pseudomonadota > Gammaproteobacteria > Pseudothioglobaceae (SeqCode) > Candidatus Thioglobus > Candidatus Thioglobus autotrophicus. The sequence continues at coordinate 10,478 of NZ_CP010552.1, forward strand.
TTAGATAAAGGCTCTAAAGTTTACGTTGAAGGTAAACTTCAAACCCGTAAATGGCAAGATAAATCTGGCGCTGATCGCTACACAACTGAAGTAGTAGTTTCTGGCTTTAATGGTACTTTACAAATGCTTGATCGTCGTGATGGTGCTGGTAGCGCACCTCAAGCAGGCGGCCAACAATCTGCGCCAAGTGCGCCTCGAGCACAAGCACCTACTCAAGACCCAATTACACCTGTTGACAACGGTTTTGATGATGACATTCCGTTCTAGAGTCTTACTTTAAAACTAATTCAAAACCTCGCTCCTGCGGGGTTTTTTATTGTCTTTAAGTTTTTTATACTCTTTTGATACCATGGTTATACATTCTCGCCATACCTTTGAGTCCTCGACTATTTAGCTTGGCCCATGGCTGAATATCTTGTTGATAACCCTTATGCCACGGCTGAAATGATTCGGTACCAATCTTAGCCTGAGTATGTACAGATTGTGCATAATCTTTAGCAAATGTTTGCGCAGCCATAGAGGTTCCAGCTGTTGAGATTGTTGCTGTAACCGCCATCACCATACTTTTAACTTTCATACTAGCTCCTATTTTTTAGTGGTTCACTTTTACTATACGCCTTATGTCTAATAGATTCAACCCATCTGTTTTTTCAGCATCCTATAAAATCTACACACTTACCCACCAATAGGGATAATCAGTCTTATCGATATATTAACAAATCATCTATGAGTGACAAACGCCCAACACAAATTTGGATTGACGCTGACGCCTGTCCAGTGGTTATTAAAGAAATACTCTTTAAGGCAGCTGATCGCACGCAAACTCAAATAACCTTGGTGGCAAATCATGCACTACACTTGCCACCCTCTCAATATTTAAGTTTTATTCAGGTTATACCAGGGTTTGATGTAGCTGATAATGAAATTGTTAAGCGTTTAAATTCAGGCGATTTAGTGATCACTAGCGATATACCTCTGGCGGATGAAGTGATCACTAAAGGCGGACTTGCTCTAAGCCCACGAGGGGAATTGTTTAGCGCTAGTAATATTAAATCAAAACTCAGTATGCGAGATTTTATGGATGTGATACGCTCAAGTGGCGTGCAAACAGGTGGTCCTGCACCGCTTAACCAAGCAGACCGACAAGCCTTTGCCAATCACTTAGATCGCTGGCTAAATCAATCTAAAGTCTAACGCCAAGTTGGCTTCATATAGACGCCAGGTGTTGCCTCTTCAGCCATAATCTTTCCTGGCTCCATCATCGTGCGAATACCTTGATCCATCCCCGGCATCATAAAGGCAGATTGAGATTGAGGCTGACGATATTGTTTTTGAGGCTGCATACCTGGATTAAAAGGCATCATGCTCATACCGCCAAACTGCTGGGATGGCTGCGCTTGAGGCCTTGAAGCCCCACCCATTGTCCACGGCATAGAATTATAAGCGGGCTGAGTGTATCTTTGTCTTGGGGCAGTGTATCTAGTATTGGAATATCTAGGTTGAGCATAGTCTTGACCACCCCACGGCATAGAGCGCCCAAACGACTGCATTTGCTGCGGCTGACCAAAGCTCTGAGCGCCAAATGGCGACATCATCGATGATGGATTGCTAAAATTAGCGCTCGACATTGTGCTAATAGCCAATGTTAGTCCAGCACAAGCTTTGATTATGCAACGTCCTGTGTTATTCATATAAACTCTCCTTAAGAATTAAATAGTATGAGTTTGAACTATACACTGAGACTAAGCCATCAATCTTGGTTTTTTTAATTTAAAAACAAAAAAAATGAAGACTTGTACGCCATTATTATTTTTTCGCCTTATCTCGATCATCCCAATAATTAGCTTTATTTTTTAAGATCCAGCGAACGCCGCCTTTTGGATCTTCAACATCACCCTTATATCTTGGAATCAAGTGCACGTGTAAATGCTTAACGCTCTGCCCTGCCATCTCGCCATTGTTTACGCCAATGTTATATGCATCAGGTGAAAACTCCTCATCTAGAACTAGCTTAGCCTTTTGTACGGCAACACCAATTGCCAATAACTCTGCCTCAGTTGCCTCAAAATAGGTGGCGAAATGGCGCTTTGGAATAACCAATGTATGGCCAGGAGAAGCGGGAAAATTATCAATAAAAGTGATGGTTAAATCGCACTCACCGATAATTCTTTCTTGGTTTCTTAATTCACAAAATAAACATTCTGTTGCCATACTTTTGCCTTGTTTTAAAGATAGTTAATTTGGAGAGCTATTTTACCCCAACCACCTATCTAGCGTTAAGACGCTTTTCTTTAGGCGTAAAAAAGCCGGCAATTAGCCGGCTTTCATGTCAATAGCTAAAACTTACTCAACTATTTCAGCTGCAGGTGTTGCGTTTGTTGTTTCAGCTGTTGCTGGAATGGCTTGATTGTAGCCGTAGTTCCAAGGCGCTTGGTTCATATTCATAGGGCCAAATGAGTTTGAGCCTGTACCCATCTTAAACGGAGAAGTGCTCGTACCAAAGTTAAATGGCTGACCACTGTTACCGCCATTAAATGGGTTGAAGTTTGAGTTTGTCTTCATAGGGCCAAAGTTGTTGCTATTACCCCAAGGAGCGTTGTTAAAATTAGCATTATTCATTGGCATGTTTTTACCCCAATTGCCATTGTTCGACCACGGGCCGTTGTTAAAGCTTTGACCATTCCAAGGTGTATTTCCCCAAGAGTTGTTGTTCCATGGGCTATTGTTCATATTGCCAAAATTGCCACCATTGCTCCAAGGTGTATTGCTACCAAAGTTCATAGGATCGTTGCTATTCCAGTTATTGCTAAAAGCAGTTGCACTTAGCGCTACTGTCATTAATGTTGTTGCGATGATTTTTTTCATGATTTTCCTTGTTTTATTATATTTATTTTGTTTGTGTATTGCGTACAGGTGTTGCGTTATTCCACGGGCCATTGTTCATCGGTCCAAATGAATTGTTACGGAAGTTAAGCGGCTGTGAATTACCCCATGGTGAGCGATTCCAGTTGTTATTTTGCCAAGGTGTATTATTGCCAAAATTGCGATTATTCCATGGACTGCTGTTGTTATTCCATGGGCCATTGTTATTAAAACCGTTAGAATTCCAAGGTGTATTATTGCCATCAAATTCATCCATCATATCATCCATTTCTTCACTGAACCAGTCAGGTGTAAATAGTGAATTTGGATTATGTGCAATAAAACCATTATTAGCATTATTACCACCCCAGCCGCTGTTACCCCATGGGCCATTACCAAAGCCTGCTGACGCACTCAGTGCGACTGTCATCAATGACGCAGTTATTATTTTTTTCATGTACTCTCCCCCTTTATTGTTTAATAATAAACCTTAATTATAAACCACTTACAGACATTTAATAGACGAAAAAAAACCAGCAACAAGTGCTGGCTTTTCTTAAAACTAACTAAAACTACTTAGTTGGTGCGATCGGTGCTTGTGGCGCCTGTGAACCATTCCAAGGGTTGTTGAAGTTGTTGTATGGGTTGTAACCGTTAAAGTTATTGTTGTTCCAACCATTGTTGTTGTTATTGAATTCATCATCAAACTCATCTACCATGTTTGACATTTCTTCCATGTACCAACGTGGATCCCAGTAATCGTATGGGTTGTAACCAAACATGCCGTTATCTTGTTGGTAGCCATTGTTGTTATAGTTGTTGCCATTCCATGGCATATCGTTATTGTTAAAGAATGCGTTTGCACTTAAAGAAGCTGCAACTAATGCGATTGCTAAAAGTTTTTTCATTGTCTTATCTCCATATCTAAATTATTTAAGAAACTATATTATAACACTATAATGTATATTTGCAAGCTTTAATTAAAAACCGCGACCATAAGGACTTCTAGGTTCTGAAAAATTATAATTAGCTGGATAAGGGCTGGGTACATTAGCCACTGGTGGTGCCACCCTATTGCTTACATTAGAAAACGACATAGCCGCAGGTGTATTGTAAGTGGGCCTTGGAATTTGTTGCGACTCAGCTTGAAAAGCCTGATTAGGGGTTGGCATCTTGGACATATTAAACTGGGAAGCGCCTACATTATAAGGGCGATTGTTGTATGGATAACCATACTGAGAATTACTGTTATTTGGAAACATATTGCTATCTGTGGCCTTTTCCATCCAAAACATCGGCGTCCAAACTGGCCAATCGTTGTTTTTGTAATCAGAGCCGTAGCTATTAAAATCTAAAAATGCTGACGCATTAAAGCTAGCCACCAACAATCCAACTAATAATATTTTTTTCATAAACATTTTTTTTAAAACCTGTAATTTTAATTCTATTATAAAGCTGAATTTATGATGTATGGGCACTTATAGGCTTTGGGTATAATATCGAGCATGAATACAAAACAGATATTACAAAGCCTTTTAGAGCAACGAATTTTAGTCCTTGATGGTGCCATGGGCACCATGATTCAGAAACATAAACTCAGCGAAGAAGATTATCGCGGTGAGCGCTTTAAAGATTGGCATGTTTTGGTACAAGGTAACAACGATTTACTATCCTTAACCCAGCCACAAATCATTCAAGATATCCATCGCTCGTATTTAGAAGTGGGTGCAGATATCGTAGAAACCAACACCTTTAATGCCACAAAAACCTCCATGTCTGATTATCAGATGGAGGAGTTCGCCTATGAGATTAATGTTGAAAGTGCGCGCCTAGCTAGAGCCGCCTGCGATGAATTCTCAACCGATGATAAGCCGCGCTTTGTAGCAGGTGTTATTGGACCTACTTCACGCACTTGCTCACTCTCTCCAGATGTAAACGACCCTGGCTTTAGAAATATTACTTTTGACGAGCTGGTTGAAGTTTACATGGAATCTACACGCGGACTCATTGAGGGTGGTGCAGATATTGTCCTAATTGAAACCATCTTTGATACACTGAATGCTAAAGCGGCTATTTTTGCCGTACAAGAAGTGTTTGAACAAGATGGTCTCGAATTGCCAATCATGATTTCAGGCACTATTACAGACGCTTCAGGTCGTACGCTTTCTGGGCAAATGACTGAAGCTTTTTATAATTCACTGCGTCATGCCAATCCTATTTCTATTGGCCTTAATTGCGCCTTAGGCCCTGATTTATTGCGCCAATATGTAGCTGAAATGTCACGCGTGGCAGATACCTACGTATCTGCTCATCCAAATGCCGGCCTACCAAATGAATTTGGTGAATACGATCTCGGTGCTATTACCATGGGTAAGCAAGTTAGCGAATGGGCAGAATCTGGTTTGGTGAATATTTTAGGTGGTTGTTGTGGCTCTACGCCTGAGCATATCAAGTGCATTGCCGATGCAATTAAAGACCTACCCCCTCGCAAAATCCCCACCATTAAGCCTGAATGTCGCTTGTCTGGTTTAGAAGCATTTAATATTGCAGATGATGCTTTATTTGTCAATGTGGGTGAGCGTGCCAATGTTACTGGCTCTGCTAAATTTAAGCGTTTAATTCTTAACGAAGAATACGAAGAAGCACTGGATATTTGCCGAGCACAAGTAGAAGATGGCGCTCAAGTGGTTGATATTAACATGGACGAAGGCATGCTCGATGGCAAGGCGGCGATGGTGCGCTTTATGAACCTAATCGCCTCAGAGCCTGATATTTCTAAAGTGCCACTAATGGTGGATTCTTCTAAATGGGAGATTATTGAAGCCGGCCTTAAATGTACTCAAGGCAAGGCAATTGTTAACTCCATCTCGCTTAAAGAAGGCAAAGAAAACTTTGTTAAATATGCACATCTTTGCAAGCGCTACGGCGCAGCTATTATTGTTATGGCATTTGACGAAGTCGGCCAGGCGGACACACAGGCACGCAAAATTGAAATCTGTACCAATGCCTACAATATCTTAGTTGATGAAGTGGGTTTTCCTGCTGAAGATATTATTTTCGATCCGAATATTTTTGCCGTAGCAACCGGTATTGAAGAGCATAATAACTACGGCGTTGATTTTATCGAGGCAACGCGAGAGATCACTCAAAACCTACCGTATGCCAAAATATCGGGTGGCGTATCAAATGTATCCTTCTCATTTAGGGGTAACAACCCCGTGCGCGAAGCCATTCACTCAGTATTTTTATACCATGCTGTCAAAGCTGGCATGACCATGGGTATTGTGAATGCCGGTCAGCTGGTGGTTTACGATGACATCGACCCTGAGCTAAAAAAAGCCGTGGAAGATGTGGTGCTTAATAGCGACGAGGCAGCGGGTGAGCGCTTGGTTGATATTGCTGGAAAATTCTCAGGCACGGGAGAGGCTCAAGAAAACAAAAGAGATTTAGAATGGCGCACTTGGTCAGTTGAAAAACGCCTAGAACATTCTCTGGTTAAAGGAATTACCGAATTTATTGACGAAGACACTCAAGAAGCCCTAGACAAATTAGGTCGCCCTATTTTGGTGATTGAAGGTCCGCTCATGGACGGCATGAATGTGGTTGGTGATTTGTTTGGTGATGGCAAAATGTTTTTACCGCAAGTGGTTAAATCTGCCCGTGTGATGAAAAAATCCGTTGCTTATCTAGATCCATTCTTAGAAGCAGAAAAACAAGGTTGCGGTGTTAGAACACAGGGCAAAATTCTCATGGCAACTGTTAAGGGCGATGTGCATGATATTGGCAAAAATATTGTTGGTGTAGTGCTATCTTGTAACAACTACGAAATTATTGATCTCGGCGTGATGGTACCTGCTGAAACCATTCTAGAAACCGCCATTAAAGAAAATGTTGATATTATTGGCCTTTCTGGCCTAATCACTCCATCGCTAGATGAAATGGTTTCTGTTGCCAAAGAAATGACACGTCGAGGTTTTGAACTGCCTCTGATGATTGGTGGTGCCACCACCTCCATTGCGCATACGGCCGTTAAAATTGAGCCAGAGTATGACAAAGGTGTGTTCTACGTTAAAGACGCCTCTAAAGCGGTTGGCGTTGCGACGTCACTATTATCAGATAAGCTTAAACCTACCCTGGTTAGCAATACCAAAGCAGAGTACGAGCAAGTGCGCCTTAGACGCGCCAACAAAGGCAAAAGCAAACTCATTAGCCTAGAAGCCGCTAGAGACAACAAGCCTAGCATTCAGTTTGATAATATCGTCACACCTAAACAACTCGGCGTTCATGTGTTTAAAGATTACGATCTCAATGAAATCTTTAAATTTATTGATTGGGTGCCATTCTTCCGTACTTGGGAGCTTGCTGGTAAATTCCCCGATATTCTCACTGATGAAGTGGTGGGTGAATCAGCATCTGCCTTATTTGAAGATGCTAAAGCCATGTTTAAAAAAGTCATGGATGAGAAGCTCTTACAAGCTAATGCAGTTGTAGGTATTTTCCCGGCAAATAGCGTTAATGAAGATATTGAGCTAAGTGATAAAAATGGTGAGGTGCTCATGACACTTAACCATCTGCGTCAACAACTTGATAAAAAAGGCAACACTCCTAACTTCTGTCTGAGTGATTTTATCGCCCCGAAAGACAGTGGCGTGCAAGATTATATGGGCGCTTTTGCAGTGACTACTGGTATTAATATCGATCCGCTAGTTGAAGCATATGAAGCAGATCATGATGATTACAATTCAATCATGATTAAGGCAGTAGCTGATCGCTTTGCTGAGGCTTTTGCTGAAATGATGCACTACAAGTTACGTACCGAGATTTGGGGTTATAGCGATGAAGATTTTGATAACGACAAGTTGATTGAAGAAAAATACCGCGGCATTCGCCCTGCCCCAGGCTATCCATCGTGCCCTGAGCATAGCGAAAAAGAAAAGTTATGGGATTTACTCGATGTTGAAAAAAACACCGGCATGACACTCACTAGCTCGTACGCCATGCTACCAACAGCCAGTGTTAGTGGCTGGTACTTCGCTAATAAAGACGCTAGATATTTCGGTGTGGCAAAAATCAATCAACAACAAGTTCAAGATTATGCGAACAGAAAAGGAGTTTCGGTAGATCAGGCGGAAAGACTACTTTCACCTAATTTAGAGTAACGCTAATATGCTGACTCAATAAAGCTAAGCTAAAATTCCTTTCAGCTTAGCTTAGCTTTATTGAATTCATATGCATATTTTTACTATATTCTATTTGAAGAGCATTTTTTTTAATATATGGTAATTCTCGAAAAAATCATAACGATTCAGCATGTTGCATTGGTCACAAATTTCATGATTCAAGACTGTATTCTCTCGTTTTGACAAAGCTTCGCGAATACTCATTTCATTTATATTTGACAATGTGTGTTTATGTGAGATATCGTTGTAGCAGTATAAATAAGATCCACTAGATGAAATAAATAAATCACTATTTCTTGGCACACAGTTAAATTTATTTTTCCACATCTGCTTTAAAATATCTTTGGTTGATGGAATAAAGTCCAGTTCTTGTGAATGCAAGCCATATTTCTCAATAATTTCTCTTAATTTTTTTGATGATTGCTTATGCTTATCCATTGTTCCCGCACGATTATAGAGAGTAGGTGACATTGTAAGCAATTCAACACCTTGATTTCTTAACCATTTAATTGTTTCAGGTAATGTTTCAATGCATTCAACCAAAGGAGTGAGGCTGATTCCAAGTTGCGTATTACTAAAGTATTTTTATGCAAGTATTATATTTTCCTTAACCCTTTCATGATTCAACTTAACATGTACTTTACTATAGACATGAGGGTCAATACTGGAAAATGACAAGATGAGAAGCTCTAGCTTACCATCTAAATATTTTATACGCCCTTGATCAAGAAGCTGTCCATTTGTAACCATATCAAAGCGTACAGGATGTTCACCAACAGCAGAAATATATTCCATAAATTTTGGATGAGTAGTTGGCTCACCATACCCAGCTATTACTGTACGAAAAACATCGTCTACCTTGATTCTATCAAGGGATTTATAAAAAACATCGTCTTTCATTAGCTGAGGATGTTCAATTAGGCTTTGTGGGCACATGACACAGCGAGCATTACATTTACTTGTCCATTCAAGATTAACGGCAATTTTATACGGTTTCATTATTCTTTAACCCATGGAATTAACTTTGGAATATGAGCAGAACAATTGGGAACAACCTGTTCAATTTTAACTAAAACAGCTCGTGTATAGTTTGGGAATAAATCCTTGATTTCGCCTGAAATATGAATACTCGCCTGACCATTAACTCTTAATCGCTCACCTGTTGAAAAGTCAATAAAAAAACAACCAACATGAGGATTTTGAATTATATTTCCAAGGCTCATGAAAGCACCATTACCATCAATATCTGGGAACACGAAATTTTTTTCATCTAAGATACAAATAATATCAGGGCCACCTCCCTTAAACGAACAATCGCACTCACCTTTTTTATTGCTTGTTGCCAAAAAGAAAAAGGGTGCGTTTTCTATTCGCTCAAACAAAGATTCAGGAATATGATCCCATAGTAATTCTTCTCTATGTTTCTTGTTCCAGATATGGCTTGTACGCCATTTCTGTTGCGCCTCTAATTCGCCGGCATGAAAATCTGAGTCACTCATAATATCACCACCATATATTCAAATTAATAATCAAGATAGCACTTAAATATTAAGGTAATCTTAAATTTTAGAAATAGGCTGTTTTTATCCGTTTTAGTGCTGTTTTTTTATAAACAGATTGATTTATTTTCAAGCGAGGTATTGTCTCTAACCTATATCAGTATAGATAGTGCCAATAGCAACGGCGTTAATAAAGTAACTGCGACATTTACCCCTAAAAACTGCGGATGATTGCCAATATTTTCCCTATATTTAACAGCGCCATACAAAGGAAAAAAAGCTAATAATATAGGCGCTAGAACAATTAAACTTAATATTGGTAGATAGCCCATTAACACGTAACCAATAAGCACTATCATAGCTAAAACAACAAACAAGCCATAAATTTTGTTACTTGCACTAACGCCATAGGTAATTGGAAAGTGACGGCGACCTGCATTAATATCAGCCTGGATATCAGGATATTGATTCAATAACAACAAATTATTAATCAGTAAAAATGGAATGATAGAGATCCATAGTGATAATACATAGTATTCGCCAACCAAAACAAACTGAGTGCCAATAACCATTAATACCCCAAACCCTAATCCTGGCGCTATTAAGCAAAGCCAAGGATGTTTGTTAATCCAGCTGGTATATGTCACAATTAGGACTACGCCCAATAAGCCAATTGGAGCAATTAAAAGCCCATACAGGCTAATAAAATAAATACCATCTAGTAATGTAATAAGTAGTGATACAACAGCTGTCAACCATACTGACTTAAGCCCTTCTGGATTTTTAGGCAATGCGCCACTACCACCACTAAAGTTAGTGCGCTTGGTTTCTAAATCCAAGCCACTTTTAAAATCTAAATATTCATTAAATGTATTAACACTAATGTGCGCTGATAGCCCGCCGATAACAACCAATGTTAGTAGTAATAAATCAATGCTTTTTTGTTCGTATATCACAACACTAGCGCCCAGTAATACACATATAGGTGTCAGTATTAAGAAAGGCAATCTACTAGATTGAATAATGGTTTTAATTGTCATTCAAATATTCTAGTATTATTCGGATGAGTGGATACACTCAATCAATCGCTCTACTTGCCTCGTGCAGCAGCCATTGCCACTCGTAGCATAAGTCTTATCTCGAACCTTTGTAAGTGTGGTTGCACCATTGGCAATTGCATTAATAATATCTATTTTTTTGACTTCATTGCAAACACATAAATTACGTTTTAAATTCTGCTTGAGTATTTCCGGAAGCTTATCCAGTGGGTTTGAAATAGGATTAAATTTCATGATTTTTTTACACGTTAACAAATTAAAAAACTATTGACATTCGTTAAAAATTTTTACATCACATTGACTACAGACATCTCGATTAAGGCGAGTGTAAATTGTATTGATTGCTAATTGCTTAGAATCAAAAAAGTTTGCTCTGCCAATGTTTTTAATAAAGTGCGCTTGTGCTAAAAATTGATAAACAGGCGCCTTAAGGCCAACAAAATACAAGCCACCACCCTTTCTTTTTAATCGATTATTTTCTGAAATAAGCGCTTCCATACCTGATAAGTCAATAAAATTAATGCCACTAGCAACAATCAAAATATGGTGAATATTTTGCCCATCAGATATTTTTTCAATTTTCTTTTGAATGTGGTTAATAGAGCCAAAATAAATCGACATATCGACCCGAATAATTCTTAACTGTGGGCACTGTTTGAGTGGTTTTTTACTCACATTTAAAAAGCTTCTAGAGCCTTCTGAATCAATACTATCAATCGATAAAGTTGGAATTCTTGGGGTTGAGGTTTTAGCCAAAAATAAAACCAATGATAATAGCACGCCTAAATAAATCGCAAATTCCAACTCTAGAAATAAAGTTGCCAAAAAGGTTGTTATTAAAATTGAAGTTTCAGACTTGCTATATTTAAAAATTTGTGCAATATGATGAACATCAACTAAATTATAAGCCACTAGCAAAATAACACCGCCCATAGCAGCGATTGGCAAATAGGCAGTTAGTGGCGCAATTAATAGTACAATAACCATTAAAAATAAGGCGGCAAAAATAGCTGATAATGGCGTTTTAGCGCCAGATTCATAGTTGATTCCAGACCTTGTAAAAGAGCCAGATCCTGCATAACTAGAGAAGAAGCTACCAAACATATTTGACATCCCCTGCCCCACAAACTCCTGATTAGCACTAATTCTTTGATTAGATTTAGTGGCAACTGCACGACTAATAGAAACCGCTTCAATTAAACCCAACAAGGCGATAGCAAATGCCTCAGATGCAAGCGAAGAAATAGTAGAGAATGAAAAATCAGGTGTTGATAGTGGCGGCAAATGCGCAGGTATTTCACCCACTAAAGGAATGTCACTAGCCAGTTGAAAGCGACTCAAATAAAAAGCCAAAACACTACCAATAACCATACCAATTAAAAGATTGGGTGATTTTGGCCAGAATTTTTTAAACAAGATTGCACTCAATAAAGTGCTTAATGCAATCACTAATAAGGCCATGTCAAGATTGCCAAAACCTTGAAACAAATCAACCCATGTGTGCAAAAAAGACTCGCCTTTGGGGATAAAAATACCACTAATATGCTTTAGCTGACTGGTGGCAATTAAAATAGCAGCACCTGCAGTAAAGCCAATAACCACGGTATGCGATACAAAATTAACCAACACACCAAATCTCGCTAAGCCAAAGGCAAATTGGTAAACGCCAGCCAAAAAAGTCAAAGTTAACGCCATAGATACAAACTCTGGAGAGCCAGGATCGACATGTCGACTAATGGTTGAAAATACAACAATTGAAATGGCTGTGGTTGGTCCTGAAACTAAATGATATGACGAGCCAAATAGCGCCGCAATAATTGGTGCAACCATTGCTGTATACAAACCGTACTCTGGTGGCAAGCCAGCAATGGTAGCAAAAGCAACACCCTGAGGTAAGACGACAACTGCGCCGGTTAGTCCGGCAATTAGGTCAGCTTTTAAGGTTTCTTTGTTAACAAGCTTAAACCAAGATAAAAATGGTAATAATGATACAAGCCATTTACTCATGAATGAGCTACCTCAGCAGCTCTTAAATCTTTGGCTAATTGATCAAGCGAGGCATTAATCAGCTTAAAAGCGCCTTCAGCACCGTACAACTTAGTAATTTCAAGCGCTTCATTAATCACCACTTTGTAAGGCACTTCTAGGGAATTTTGCAGCTCGTACGCACCTAAGTAAAGCACAGCATGCTCAACTGAGCCCAGCTCGTCAGTTTCTCTAGAAATGGTAGGTGCAATTAGTGCATCAAGCTCGGATCTATTTTTTAAGATATTAATAAATAAATTCGAAAAAAAGGCTTTTGAAATCTTCCCCTCTTTTTGATTTAAAAACTGTTGTTCGATTTTTAGAACTTCACCGCCCGATACCATGTATTGGTATAGTGCTTGAACGACGCGCTCACGTGAGCGATGTTTTGGGGTTATGAATGCCATGCTTAAAACTCTTGGGAATCTGCTTGTTTCATCAGATACAGCATTTCAATCATGGCCATGGTAGCTTCTTCGCCTTTGTTGCCTTTATAGCCACCAGCACGCCCTATGGTTTGATCCATATTAAGCGTTGTTAACACGCCAAATGTTGTTGGAATTTCGTAATTGTAAGATACTTCAGCTATACCTCTTGAGCATTCATTACAAACATATACATCATGCGGGGTTTCACCTTTGATCACAGCACCAAGTGTCACAATGCCGTCATATAAATTTTGGCCATTGGCTTGTTGCGCCGCTAGGCGTTTAGCCAATAGTGGGATTTCGAACGCACCTGGTGCATAAAACACATTGACGTTATCCGCATCAATACCGTATTTAGACAATGTCTCTTGCGCAGCAGAAAGTAGCTTGTCGCCAATATCTTGGTAGAAATAGCCCACAATAATGGCTACTTTACTTTCTTTCAAAAAATCGCTATTTGCATTTTTATCAAACTGAAATTTCATCTTATCCCTTTAGTGTTTAATTTCTACGTATTCGCTGACTTCTAAGCCAAACCCTTTAAGGCCATGAAGTTTTCTTGGCGAGCCAAGAATTCTCATTTTCTTAACCCCTAGATCGGACAAAATCTGCGCACCAACACCGTAGGTCTTAATATCATCGCCCATCTCACGAGAACTATTATCAATATTTTGCAAAATTGATTGGTCGCTTTGCTTTCTAAGTAGCAAGAACACGCCGCTCTGCGATTTAGAAATATGTTTAAGTGCATCATCTACACCAAAGCCTTTGGTGCTTTCATGCAAAACATCCCTAAAAGTGTCTTCCATATGGACACGTACGCAGGTGTCTTTATCGTGGGTAATTTCGCCCTTAACCAAAGCTAGATGGGTTTCATTATAAATACTGTCTAGGAATGAAATCAGTCTGAAAGAGCCATGCTCAGTTTCAAACTCACGCTCATTGATGCGCTCAATGGTTTTTTCATTTTCAATTCGGTAAGAGATTAAATCTTCGATCGTACCCCATTTAATATTGTGTTTTTCGGCAAAAATTTCTAAATCGTCGCGTCTGGCCATAGAGCCATCTTCATTTAAAATTTCAACAATAACAGAAGCAGGTTCAAACCCAGATAAGCGCGCAAGATCACAGCCTGCCTCAGTATGTCCTGCACGAATCAGTACGCCACCAGGTTGCGCCATTAGAGGGAAAATATGCCCTGGTTGAACGATATCAGCAGCTGTTGCATTAGGTGCGACTGCATCTAGTACAGTTTTGGCTCTATCTGCTGCGGAGATGCCTGTCGTTACCCCTTCTACAGCTTCGATTGAAACCGTGAAGTTGGTGCCATTGGCATCGTTATTTTGCGCCACCATGAGTGGCAAGTTAAGCTGTTTACAGCGCTCTTGGGTTAGTGTTAAGCAAATCAAACCGCGGCCATGCGTCGCCATAAAGTTAATATCTTCTTTGGTGCAAGTGGCTGCAGGAATAATAAGATCGCCTTCATTTTCACGATCTTCGTCATCCATCAGGATGATCATTTTTCCTTGTTTATAATCTTCTAAAATTTCTTCAATGGTTGCTTTTATCATGACTCTTTATTATTTAATAATTGCTCTAAGTGGCGCGCAATAATATCAACTTCTAAGTTGACTTGATCGCCTATTGTTAACTCGCCCAAGGTTGTAACACTCAAGGTATGTGGGACAATGTTTAAATCAAAGGTGTTGCCAACAATACTATTGACAGTCAAACTCACGCCATTGATACACACAGAGCCTTTTCTAGCGATGTATTTTACCAAATTATCAGGCGCGTTAATCTTAAAACGCGTTGATTCTCCTTCGCTAATTTGCTCGCTGACTTGGGCGATTCCATCCACATGGCCACTGACCAAATGACCATCAATACCTTGATTGAGTCTGAGTGCTTTTTCTAAATTGACTGCTGCGCCCTGTTCAAGCTGGGAGAAGATCGAACAATCTAGCGTTTCTTGAGAAACGTCGGCTGTAAAAAAATCTGAACCGACTTCAACAGCTGTTAAACAAACACCATTAACAGCGATACTATCGCCAATCGCGATGCTAGAAAAATCAAAATTTGTTGCCGTGAAACTAAAGACAGCACCTTTGTCATAGGCAACTTTAGTTTTAATGCTGCCAAGCGCTTGAATAATGCCAGTAAACATAAATACAATAAACGATATTAAAGGTTGCTAATTTTACGCTAGTTGCTCGTTAATCGCTTTGTTTTCAAAACAATAACAAAAGCTTGCGCCTAGCAAAACAATCAGCCAAGCTAGGTAAATCCAAAGCATAAGCAACATGAGAACAGAGAGTGTGCCATAAATGAGCTCATAGATTGGAAAGTATTGGATGTAGAGGAACATGGCATATTTAATTACCTCTAACAAAATAGCAGCAATAACGCCTGCCTTTAAGGCGTTAATGTATCTGACTTTTTCCAAAGGAACAGCATAATACAAAATCGAAAAACCCACACTAGATAGGATTAGCGGCGTGAATACGGGTGCATAGTTGATCATAGGCAGTTGATTGAAAACATCTGATGCAGCCACATAAGAGCTTAGAAATATTGACGCAGCTAAAAATATCGGCCCCAAGAACAATACAAATAAATAAGAAACAAGTCCTTTCATCCAATGGCGATGATGCACATCATGCCAAATCAGATTAATACGCTTGTCTATCTCAAATAACAAAAGCATTACTGCAAAAACTAAAAAACCAGAACTAACCCCTTTTAAAGATTGAGCCTGATTAATAAACTGCTGAATGTAAGTTTGCGCTGCGCTGTGGTTTTGTGGCAAAAGCTGAGTAAACAAAAATTGCTCTAATGACTGTTGCAGCTCTGCAAAATATGGTGATAGTGAAAAAACACTAAGACCTAAAGCTAGCCCAGGAACCAAGGCGAATAAGCTACTAAATGACAGTATGGAAGCCGAATCAAAGCTCTGACGCTTTACAAATCTTCTTAATACTGCTTTAATCATAAGCTTATTTTTGTGACTTTAAGTAATCCTCATAGTTGCCAGAATAATAATGCATACCATCTTCTTTCAACTCTACAACTTTGGTCGATAATGACGATACAAACTCTCTATCGTGACTGACAAAGATCAGTGTACCCTCATAATTTTCCAATGCAAGGTTAAGTGCCTCAATGGACTCCATGTCTAAGTGGTTAGTCGGCTCGTCCATCACCAATACGTTTGGTTGTTGCAACATAAGCTTACCAAACAACATTCTGCCTTTTTCGCCACCCGAAAGTGATTTAACACTTTTAATGATGTCGTTTTTACCGAACAACATTTTGCCAAGTACGCCGCGCATATCCTGCATATTCTGCTTCGGCTGTTTAAATTGTGCCATCCAATCAAGCACAGTCATATCTTCTTTAAAATCAGCACTATTATCTTGAGCATAATAGCCAATATTGATATTCTCACTCCACTTGATCTTGCCTTTATCAGCTTCAATCTCACCTACTAGCGTACGCAGCAAGGTGGTTTTACCAATACCATTTTGGCCAATGACCGCCACACGCTCACCCACTTCAAACAAAAAGCTAATGTCTTTTAATACATGAAGATCGTCAAAGCTTTTTTCCAATCCTTCAACTTCCAGAACATTTCTATGAAGCTTGTTTTCTTGATTGAAGTAAATATAAGGACTAACTCTTGAAGACGGCTTAATGTCATCAAGTTCAATTTTTTCAAGCTGTTTTTGACGTGACGTTGCTTGCTTGGCTTTAGAGGCATTTGAAGAAAAACGCGACACAAAATGCTTAAGCTCTTTAATTTTTGCCTCTTTTTTAGCATTATCTGACTGCATTTTTTCCTGAATGGCAGTTGAAGCCATCATAAACTGATCGTAATTTCCAGGGAAAGTATTGAGTGCGCCGTAGTCCAAATCAGACATATGCGTACACACACCATTTAAGAAGTGTCTATCGTGCGAGATAATGACCATAGTAGCTTTACGCTCATTGAGTACATTGACCAGCCAGCTAATTGAGTTAATATCCAAGTTGTTGGTTGGCTCATCCAGTAGTAGAATTTCAGGATCAGAGAATAACGCCTGAGCCAGCAAGATACGCATTTTCCAACCTGGTGCAATCTCACTCATCAGCCCGTAATGCTGCTCTTCAGGAATATCTAAACCTAGCAATAATTCACTGGCTGATGATTCAGCCATGTAGCCGTCCATTTCCGCAAATTCCATTTCAAGGTGTGCAACCTTGGTGCCGTCCGCTTCACTCATCTCTGGCAGTGCGTAGATACGATCACGCTCTTTTTTCACTTCCCACAACTTCTCATGGCCCATGATAACTGTATCAACAACACGAAACTCTTCATAGGCAAACTGATCCTGACGCAAAATACCTAGTCTCTCACCCTCGCTAATGCTTACCGTACCGTTTGAAGGCTTTAACTCACCAGTTAAAATTTTCATGAAAGTTGATTTACCACAACCATTAGCACCAATCAAACCGTAACGATTGCCGCCTTGAAACTTAATAGAGATATTTTCAAACAGGGGTTTTTCACCAAATTGCATGGTAATGTTGGCAGTAGAAATCATGAGTATAGGGCTAATTTTGAAAAACAACCATTATCCCATAATAAATTTAAAAAACTAAAGGAAATACGAGGTTGATTAGAGTCATTAAGACGTCTTTCGAGGGTTAAAATAACAAGAAACTCATCCTTATTTATAGACTTACTGAATGTTTGAAAAAACCGGTCAACTACCTGATAAACCCTTATCTATTGCTATTCTTATATTGCTACTATTTGGCTGGATACTATCATTTTCAGCCTCATTAGGTCACTTTGATAGCTACAGCTATTTCTTTAAACAAAGTGTTTATATTTTAATCGGCCTAGCATTAGCCTTTACTTGCTTAAAAATTCCCTTATATTTTTATAAAAAATATGCCAAATGGTTTTTTGTTTTTACCTTGGTTTGCTTGGCATTAGTATTTTTGCCTGAACCTATCGGTAGAACTGTTAACGGCTCAACTCGCTGGATTAATTTTGTATTTTTTAAATTTCAGCCGTCTGAAATGATGAAAATTGCTATGATTTTATACATGGCCGACTTTTTAGTAAGACAAGAAAAGGATGTTAAAAAGCCTTGGATGGGCTTAATTAAAACACTTATCATCATCTCTTCAGCCGATATATTATTATTATTAGAAATGGACTTAGGGGCCACAATTATTATCTCTTTAACGGCGCTTATCATGTTGTTTGCTGCTGGTGTTTATCTCGTGCAACTAAGCTTTGTTGGCAGTATTTTGGTGAGTGCTGTTGGCATTTGGCTGTACATGGATGGCTTAAGCGGAGGTGTACGTTGGCAGCGACTCACACAGTTTTGGCAAACAGACTTGTGGATCAATGAAAGTGATAAGGTTTATCAAACCAAGCAGGCTTTAATCGGCATTGCCCGAGGTGATTGGACAGGTGTTGGACTGGGAAATGGCATTCAAAAATACACCAAACTACCCGAGCCGCATACCGATATGATTTTCTCTATTATCGGGGAAGAGACCGGCATCATTGGCATGTTGTTTGTTATTTTTGTATTTGGCTTTATTATGCTAAAAGGTTTTAAAATTGCTAAAGGTGCACTCAAACAAAAACGCAAATATAGCTCTTTTGTTGGATTTGGTATTTGCACCTGGCTATCATTGCAATTTAGTGTTAATATCGCTATGAATCTGGGCTTAATGCCACCCAAAGGCTTTCCTTTGCCTTTAATTAGTTATGGTGGGTCGAGCATGATTTTTGTACTGATTGCGCTTGGCATTCTACTAAGAATTGATATGGAAAGTCGCTGTGAATACTCCAAACAAAAAAACTACGTTTAAAAAAAAGCTTTGGTATAAATATGAACAATCATAAAAAAATCTTAATTATGGCGGGTGGTACTGGCGGACACATTTTTCCCGCTTTGGCTATTGCCAAAGAACTCAAAAAACACCAATGCCAAGTTGAATGGTTAGGCTCTAAAAAAGGCATGGAAAATACCATTGTGCCTAAAAATAAATTACCATTGCACACAGTTAATGCAGTGGGATTACGGGGTAAAAATATCATTAGCCTGATCAAAGCACCCTTTCAACTAGCCTTAGCCACCGCGCAAGTTATCCAAGTATTTATTAAAACCAAGCCTGACATTGCACTAGGCATGGGCGGTTTTGCCTCAGGTATTGGCGGGGTTATTGCTTGGATTTTTAGAGTGCCTTTATTTATTCATGAGCAAAATGCCGTTCCTGGCACCACCAACAAACTACTCTCTAAACTTGCCACACAAACACTTCAGGCGTTTGATGGCGCATTTGATGTCTCTGTTCAAGCTCTTAGCGTGGGTAATCCAGTGGCTTTTAAAGTGAGCAATTCTCATACCAATAATAAAAAACTAAACTTACTTATTGTTGGTGGCAGTCTGGGCTCCAAGCCTATTAACGAGGTGGTTACACAGCTAAATATTCCTATTAATATTTGGCATCAAACTGGGCAATTGCACTTTGACCAAGTCCAATCTCAATATGGGAAAAAATCCGCCAAGGTAGCAGCCTTTATTGATGACATGGCAAAAGCTTATGCTTGGGCAGATGTGGTATTGTGTCGAGCCGGAGCGATGACTATATCAGAGTTGATGCTTAGCGCTACACCCAGCATTCTAATCCCTCTACCGCACGCGATTGATAATCATCAGTTTTATAATGCAAAAATATTGGCAGATAATAATGCTGGCATACTCATCGAGCAAAAACATTTAACCATTCAGACACTTGAAAAAATCTTACTCAGCCTGGACAAAGAAAAGCTAGAATCTATGTCCAATCACACACTCGCCCTTGCCAAGCCAAATGCTGCTAGAGATATTGTCGAGCGCCTTCTTGACATATAAAAAAAGCCGCATTAAAGCGGCTTTAGCTTGACTTGATTAATCAATTATTTCCATTCAGTGCAAGTGATCATCTCGCTAGTATTGCCAAATCGATCTGATTTTTTATTGGTAACGCAGCGTCTTTCAAGCGCCTTAGCAGGTACCTCTACAATACGATCAACATAGACAATCTTCTCAACAATCACTTCCTTAACTGGATTACTATCATTACAAATATCTTGCTTAATAGCTTCTAGCTTTTGCTTGGCCTTTTGATGCTGATCACTTGACCATTTTTTTGCATCACTAGGTAAGCTTGATAAAGCGCCAATACTAGAATCTACCACACCACCTAAGCAACTACCCAAATGTTCAAGGTTGTCGTAGCCATCTGTACAGTTTTTAGATTCAGCTGTCGCGCCAAATGTTATAGAGCCAAGTGTTAATGCGATTAAAAGTTGTTTTTTCATCATAATGTTAGGGTGGTTAATGGTTTGATTGACTCATATTTAAGCCTAATGTTTCAAACAAGGCTTTATCACTGCCGGTATCTGGGTTGTCTGTCGTAAGCAACTGCTCACCATAAAAAATAGAGTTTGCACCTGCAAAGAAACACAAAGCTTGCATGGCTTCACCCATGTCTGTACGCCCTGCTGACAAACGCACCACAGACTTAGGCATCATAATACGGGCAACCGCAATAGTTCTAACAAACTCACTTTCTGTTGGCGGCTCAATTTTTTCAAAAGGTGTGCCCGGGATTGGCACTAACAAATTAATAGGAACACTATCTGGATGCTTGTCTAGGTTTGCCAAAGATCTAAGCATTGAAGCTCGGTCTGACTGCTCTTCACCCAAACCCAAAATACCACCACTACAAACATGAATGTCTGCATTTTGCACTGACTCTAAAGTATCCAGTCTATCTTGGAAATTACGTGTGGTAATAACATTGGAATAGTTTTCTTCAGAGGTATCAAGATTGTGATTGTAATAATCAAGCCCCGCCTCTTTTAATGTAAAGGCTTGATCTTGTGTTAGCATCCCTAGAGTGACACAAGTTTCCATGCCCATGGCTTTTACACCTTGAATCATTGGGATAACCTTATCAAGGCTTTTATCAGTTGGATTGCGCCAAGCAGCACCCATACAAAAACGTGTTGCACCCTGGTCTTTTGCTGTTTTCGCCTGCTCTAAAACGGTGTCAATTTCCATGAGCTTTTCACGCTCAAGACCGGTGTCGTATTTAGAGCTTTGAGAGCAATAAGAACAGTCTTCTGGACAAGCGCCTGTTTTGATATTAAGCAAAGAACTGACTTGCACATAGTTGGGATCAAAATTTTCCCGGTGAATGGTATGTGCTTTGAATAATAGATCATTAAACGGCATATCAAATAGAGCTTGAATTTCATCTAATTGCCAATCGTTTCTTAATTGTGTCATGAGAATTTATTTAAAAATAAGTAGTGTTATTTTAACGCAATCAATTTGCTTGAGACATTAAAAAAGCCGTGCATTTGCACGGCTTTTTTTTTAGAGTTGAAATTAAGTACTACAAACTGTAGTACATATCAAATTCAACTGGGTGGGGCGCTGAACGCATAGCATTTACTTCTTTCATTTTAAGATCAATGAAAGAATCAATGACATTATCCGTAAACACGCCACCTGATGTCAAGAAATCACGATCAGCATCGAGTGCATCTAAAGCCTGCTCTAAAGAGTTACAAACCTTAGGAATCTTCGCTTTCTCTTTTCTAGTTAATTCATACAAATCACCATCTTGAGGCTTGCCAGGGTCAATTTTATTCTTGATACCGTCAAGGCCGGCCATTAACATTGCAGAGAATGCTAAGTATGGGTTAGCTGTATTGTCTGGAAAACGAACTTCAATACGACGACCCAATGGGTTGCCTACGTAAGGAATACGAATTGCAGCTGAACGGTTCTTAGCAGAATAAGCTAGCATTTCTGGTGCTTCATAGCCTGGAACCAAGCGCTTGTAAGAGTTAGTTGATGCATTAGTAAATGCATTTAACGCTTGAGCATGCTTAATAATGCCGCCAATGTAATATAGCGCCATTTGACTTAAGTTGCCATACTCATCGCCATCAAATAAGTTAACACCGTCTTTTGCAATTGACTGGTGAACGTGCATACCATTACCATTGTCAATCGCAATTGGCTTAGGCATAAAGGTTGCTGTTTTGCCGTACATATGAGCAACATTATGAATACAGTATTTAAGAATTTGAGTCTCATCAGCTTTTCTTACTAATGTGTTAAATTTTGCGCCAATTTCACATTGACCAGCAGTACCCACTTCGTGGTGATGTACTTCAGTTTCAACACCCATTTCTTCAATCACAAGACACATTTCAGATCTAAGATCGTGTAGTGAATCTACTGGAGGAACTGGAAAATAACCACCTTTAACATTTGGACGGTGACCTTTATTTCCACCCTCTAAATCAGAGCCAGACTCCCAGTCTGCTTCTTCAGAATGGATTTCATAAAACGCCTTACCCATGCCAAATCCTGTATCCCACTTAACACTGTCAAATACAAAAAATTCATTTTCGTTACCAAAATAAGCCGTATCACCAACACCTGAGCCTTGCATGTACTTTTCGGCGCGCTTAGCAATAGAACGAGGATCTTTTTCATAACCCTGCATATCACTTGGCTCAACAATATCACAACGTACAATTAACGTCGGCTCTTGTGTAAACGGGTCCATGACACATGCTGTTGTGTCTGGCTTTAAAATCATGTCAGATTCGTTAATTTCTTTCCAACCTGTGATTGAAGAGCCATCAAACATTTGACCCTCTTCAAATTTATCTTCATCAACCGTATGAGCAGGAACACTTACGTGGTGCTCTTTACCGTGAGTATCTGTAAAACGAAAATCAACGAACTTAACCTCGTTATCTTCAATCATCTTCATTACATCTTGTGCAGACATATTTTCTCCTTTAATTTAACTATTTGCATTAACTGACCAACTTTGTCAAGAAGCTTGCGCCGTTACAAGCATAATTCTTATGTATTGAGCTATTATTTTTATAGCAAAAACAGCGAATTATTCTACCCTATTTTCTCAACAATAAGAATAATCTCATCTGATTTTTCTTGAATTTCCAACACTTTGTGGCCATGAACCTTACACCAAGCAGGGATATCATGCAACACACCCGGGTCTGTTGCTAGCATTTCAATAGTATCGCCAACTGCTATCTTGTCAATCATTTCCCCTAGGCGAATCACTGGCATTGGGCACAGCAATCTTTTTACATCAATATTAGTTTGCATTAACCCAGTCCTGTGGCTTTAAAAACTTCTCATAAAGCTGCGCTTCTGGTGTATTTGGCTCAGGTTCATATTGATACTCCCAACGTACCAAAGGTGGCAGCGACATCAAAATTGATTCTGTGCGTCCACCCGTTTGCAAGCCAAACAAGGTGCCCCGATCATAAACCAGGTTAAACTCGACATAACGACCACGGCGGTATAGTTGAAACTGGCGCTCATGGTCACCAAATGGTGTGTCTTGTCGTTTTTCTACAATCGGTCTGTAAGCTTTAATATAGCTATCACCAACACTACGCATAAAAGCAAAGCACTCTTCGAAACTACCCTCGTTCAGATCATCAAAAAATAATCCGCCAATACCGCGCTGCTCATCACGATGCTTCATATAGAAATAATCGTCGCACCATTTTTTGTATTTTGGATATACATCCTCACCAAAAGGGTCGCAAGCCTCTTTAGCAGTTTGGTGCCAAAAAATCGCATCCTCATCAAAGCCGTAATACGGGGTTAAATCAAAGCCGCCACCAAACCACCAAATCGGCTCCTCACCTTCTTTTTCAGCAATAAAAAAACGCACATTCGCATGTGAAGTGGGCACATAAGGATTGTTTGGATGAATAACCAACGACACACCCAGCGCACTAAAACTACGCCCTGCTAGCTCTGGGCGCATTGCTGTGGCAGAAGCTGGCATATTATCACCATGAACAATCGAAAAATTAACTCCGGCTTGCTCAAACACTTTGCCCGCTGTTAATACTCGGGTTAAGCCGTTACCGCGTCCATCGGGTTTTTTCCATTCATCTTTAATGAATGTTGCTTGTGTATCTACTTGCTCCAATTGCGTGCAAATATCTTCTTGCAAGGCTAGTAAATATTTTTGAATTTGACCAATCATCTAAGCTTCTCTCCCGTGTGTAAATTAACAATGGCTGACGGATTAATATCTGTCACAACTGGCGCAATTATATAGTCTAATTGATCTTTAAAATAAACCCGTAACTTCAAGACACTTTTGGCCGTTTTTTGGCCCGAAATATTCGCACTGGTGCTAACCAATGCACTGCGAGTCATCGTGCATAAATCTTTAATGAGTTGGTTATTAGTCAATCTAATGGCTACCGTGTCATGACCGCCTAATAATAAACTCGATGTATTTCTACTGGCCTTTACAATATAAGTAGTCGGCGTATTAGTGGGTTTAATTTGCTTCAACAGCTCAACATCTTTAACATAAGTTTCAACATACTTAATATCACTCGTTAGTAAAATCAACCCCTTATTGGCTGAGCGTTGCTTTAATTCAATAAGTCGAATTAAAACATGATCAAATGGCAAGCAACTAAGCCCTTGAACGGTATCGGTTGGCAGACTAATCACGCCACCACTATTTAAAATATTGGCGGCTAATCTAGTTTTAATGCTCATGTTTTTTTCGCTCGTGGATGACACTTATCATAAACTTTTGAAAGCTCTAAAAAATCAAGATGAGTATATACTTGAGTAGACTTAATACTCGCATGACCTAAAAACTCTTGAGTCGAGCGCAAATCATGACTAGATTGTAAAAAATGCGTGGCCGCCGCATGACGCAGCATGTGCGGATAAACATTAACTTTAATACCTGCTAACAAGGCACGTTTTTTAATCATATTTTGAATTGATCTTACTCCAATCCTGTCACCATTTTTATTAATAAAAAGCGCACTGGCTTGGTGCACCTCTAAATACTTAATAATAGCCTTTTGTGCAGAACCCCCTAATGGTGTGTGTCGAGTCTTGCCGCCCTTGCCCACAACTTTTAAAAAACCTTCAGACAAATCTACATCACTCACATCCAAACCTACCAGTTCAGCCACACGCAAACCACAAGAATAAAGCACCTCGATTATGGCCACATCCCGATACTCAAATCGGGAGGTGCTGCTTGCTTTTAATAGTTGCAGTAATTGCTCATAATTTAATACACTGGGTAAATTTTGCACAATCTTTGGCGTGCGTAGTTGAACGGCGCAGTTATGCTCAAGCTGATCCTGATTAACCAAATACGTCAACAACCCCTTGATAGAGGATAGATAGCGACGAATACTTCTAGCAGAAATATTTTTATGGCGCAACTGCATGATAAATGTATTAAGTAGTTGCTCATTAAGCGCCGACCAAGTGTTGATATTTTGAGTTTTTAAAAAATTAAGCAATTGATTTAAGTCACGCTCATACGCCTGTTGTGTATTAAGCGCGTAATGTCGCTCAACTTTTAAATACAAAATAAAATCAATTATTTGCTTTTTCACTTGATTTTTCTCAGCTTGACCATATCAATACATTTTACGCATAATAAAAGGCACTGGTAAATGACTACTAAACAGACGCATTCGTTCCAAACAGAGGTTTCTCAACTCCTACATCTTATGATTCACTCTTTATATTCCAACAAAGAGATCTTCCTGCGAGAGCTGGTATCAAACGCTTCGGACGCTGTTGATAAACTTAAATTTGAATCCTTATCAAACGACACTCTAGTGGAAGGCAAAGAAAGCTTGCAAGTGCATATTGATGTTGATAAAGAAGCTGGCACAATTACTATTACTGATAACGGCATTGGCATGACACAGACTGAAGTCATGGAAAATATCGGTACTATTGCTAATTCTGGTACCAAAAAATTCCTACAAAGTCTAGACAAAAAACAAGCCGAAGATTCAAACCTAATCGGCCAATTTGGCGTAGGCTTCTACGCTTCATTCATTGTCGCGGACGAAGTTGTGCTTACCACTAGAAAAGCTGGCGATGACAAAGCTAACGGCACTATCTGGACCTCTAAAGGCGAAGGTGAGTATTCTCTAGAAACCACTACTGTGGAAGATTTTGGTACCAAAATCACCCTACACATTAAAGACGATGAAAAAGAATTCCTAGACGATTATCGCCTACGTGGCATTATCTCTAAATACTCGGATCATATTACTGTACCAATTATGATGATCAAGCCAGCAGCAGAAGATTCTGATGAGGCTATTGAATATGAAATGATTAACAAGGCCAATGCTTTTTGGATGCAAGACAAAAAAGAGCTAAAACAAGAAGATTATGATGAATTTTACAAATCTCTTACCTATGATTTTGAAGCGCCACTTGCACAACTGCACAACCGTGTTGAAGGCAAACTAGATTACACCTCTCTGCTATTTATCCCTGCTAAAGCACCGTTTGACATGTGGGAGCCAAAGCGTAAAGGCGGCATTAAACTGTATGCTAAGCGTGTGTTCATCATGGAAGACAATGAAGAACTTATGCCAATGTACTTGCGCTTTGTTAAAGGTGTAATCGATACGGCTGATTTATCTTTAAATGTGTCTCGTGAGATCCTACAAGGCAACAAAGTGGTTGACACAATCCGCAAGGCCTCAGTTAGCAGAATTTTAAAAGAACTTGAAAAAATGGCTAAAAACAAGCCAGAGAAATACGCTACCTTCTGGAAAGAATTTGGCATGGTAATGAAAGAAGGTGTGGTGGAAGATGCTTCAAATAAGGATAAAATCGCCGCGCTACTACGTTTTTCTACTACCAAGTCAGACAGCGAAGCACAAAGCGTATCTTTGGCCGAGTACATCGAACGTATGGGCGATGATCAAAAAGACATCTACTACGTTACTGCTGAAACTTTTGCAGCGGCTAAAGGCTCACCACATTTAGAAATATTCAAACAAAAAGACATTGAAGTGCTACTTCTATCTGATCGTGTAGACGAGTGGATGGTTAACAACTTTAACGAGTTTGAAGGCAAGCAACTTAAATCAATCGCTAAAGGTGATTTAGAAGATCTTGACTCCAAGGAAGAAAAAAAGGAAAAAGAAAAAACTGCCAAAGGCTTTAAAAAGACGCTAGAAGAAATGCAGAAAATTCTTGAAAATCAAGTCAAGGAAGTTAAGATTTCAAATCGTCTGAGTGAGTCCCCTTCTTGTTTAGTCGCTGATGAAAACGAGATGGGCGGCAACATGGAAAGAATTATGGCCTCACTTGGTCAAGACGTACCAGAAACCAAGCCGATTTTGGAAATCAACCCAACTCACCCTTTAGTTGAAAAACTTAAAGCCAAGGTGGATGAAAACTTAGTTAATGTTTTATTTGATCAAGCAGTTTTATCAGAAGGCGGACAACTTAAAGATCCAGCTGAATTTGTAAAACGTATGAATAAGCTAATCAACTAAACGCCGCATCATCAAACAATAAAAAGCCCGCTAACTGCGGGTTTTTTATTGCCATTTTGAAAATTTGGCAAATTTTTGATGGACAAAACTAATGAGATAACAATTCACATAAATTCAACGAATTACCAGCTTAAATACGGGTTTTATGGGTAAATTTAGCTATTTTCACCGATTAAATTACTAAAATAGGCCTTGGCCATATCTTTTAGACGAAAAAAAATCGCACAAAATGTGCGATTCGCATAATTTTGGAAATTTTTAATCTTTTTTAAAGGGTTTAATATTTCTTAAAATCCCTCTAAAAATCGCAACTTCTTCTTTTTCAGGTTCTGCTCGGCCAAAAAACCGACGCATTCGACGCATTAAAAGCGCTTTAGGGCGTTTTTCTTCAAAATAGTCAATATGCTCAAGCACTTGAGCAAGATGTGCGTAAAAACCTTCTAGTTCAATATTACTGGCAATTTCATTGGTGCTTTTTTCAAATTCTGTGGTAGTGCTATAAACGTAGTGCTGATAAGCAAATACCTGAATAGCTGAGGCAACATTAAGCGAGAAGTAATTTGGATTGCCGGGAATGGTCATCAAAATTTGACACAAATCTAGCTCTTCGTTACTTAAGCCAGAGTTTTCCGTACCAAATACCACTGCTACTTCTTGACCCTCAACAGCCATGGTTTTTTGAATTTCGCCACAAGCACCCACCACATCCATTTGCCTCCACTTAACATTGCGCTGGCGCGCACTAGCACCTATTACCAAATGTACGTCTGCTAAAGCCTCTTCGAGTGTGTCACAAACAACAGCATTAGTTAAGATATCATCTGCCCCACTCGCTCTAGCAGTTGCTACAGCTGATGGATGAGTCTTTGGACTAACCAAATACAGCGTGGAAAGATTCATGTTTTTCATCGCCCGCGCAGCCGCACCAATATTACCCGGTTCAGTGGTATTAACCATAACCACACGAACCTTATCAAAGGTATAATTCATCTCTTTTTCCATTGGTCTATTAATTATGCATCCTACGCTTAATATTGCCGTTAAAGCCGCTCGCAAAGCCGGTGACATCATTCTCAGATATCATAATCAGATTGATCTGCTAACGATCGAAAATAAAGCAGCCAATGACTTCGTTTCTGAAGTGGATAAAGCTGCTGAAGATGCTATTATAGACGAGTTGAAATATGCCTTTCCGGATCATTCAATCTTAGGTGAAGAAAACGGAGAAATTGTTGGCAAAGACAAGCGCTTTGTTTGGATCTTGGATCCGCTAGATGGCACTACTAACTATCTACACGGCTTTCCACAATATTCAGTCTCTATTGCTTTATATGAAAACGATGAAGCTACTCACGCCGTGGTTTACGACCCTTTTAAAGAAGAGTTGTTTACCGCTTCAAAGGGTGATGGCGCTTATTTAAATGAGCAAAGAATTCGTGTTACTAGTACGAACGGCTTTGAGGATACTTTAATTGGCACTGGTTTTCCATTTAAGGCACCTCAACACCTAGATGCCTACCTCGATATGTTTAAAGCGGTTCATCCAAAGGTAGCCGGCATTCGTCGTGCAGGTTCTGCCGCACTTGATTTAGCTTATTTGGCTGCTGGCCGACTCGATGGCTTCTGGGAAATAGAGCTTAATATTTGGGATATCGCTGCCGGTGCACTTTTAGTCAAAGAAGCAGGTGGTTATATTGGTGATTTTTCGGGTCGTGACAAATACCTGGAAACAGGTAACGTGGTCGCGGGCAATGAAAAAGTTTTTAAAGCGCTTTTAAAAACCATTCACCCACACCTTACAGACGACTTACAGCGCTAATTTTCTAGCGTTAACTGCTCGCCATTTAACGCTTTAGCAGCTTCACTCATTAAATACACAATCGCCGGAGAGACACTCTCTGGCAGTGGATTGTTGTCTGAATTTTCTGCTGGATAAGCGGTTCTACGCATCTCAGTACGCATACGCTTTGGATCAAGCGAATTCACTCTAATATTGGTTTTTTCGAGCTCTTCTGCTAGTGTTTTACTCAAACCCTCAATAGCAAATTTACTCACGCCATAAGCACCCCAATAAGCTTTAGCTGTGCGTCCAACTGAGGAAGATAAAAACAAAATTCGAGCATCCTTAGATTTACTCAGTACCGGGATTAAAAATTGCGTGAGCATAAAAGGTGCGTTGACGTTAATTTGCATGGTCGAATACCAAAGCTTTAAATCGTATTGCTCAATCGGCATCATTGTGCCGATAATACCAGCGTTATGAATTAGTCCGTCAAGCTGGCCAAAATTATCCAAAATATCTCTTTGCAATTGCTCGTAGTGTTCAGGTGTTGCCCCTTCCAAATCTAATGGATACAAAATAGGCTCTGCAAAGCCAGCATCTACCACTTCGTCGTAGGCAGTTTCCAGTGAACCAAGATCACGCCCAAGCATAATAACGGTTGCGCCCGCTTTGGCTAGATCTAGTGTCATCGCCTTACCAAAACCGCGATTGGCACCCGTAACCAAAATAACCTTATCTTTTAGTTCGCCCGTGGCGATTGAATAGTTTGTTGAAATTTTCATTAACCCAACTCCTTTTTACTTTGCACGCCCAACTCTTTGAGTTTTTCAGCGCGACTAATTAAATTACCCTTGCCATCAGAAAGCTTCCCGCGCGCTTCTTTGTAGCTCTTTTGCGCTTTATCCAAGTTCTTTTCAATTTCATCCATGGACTTCATAAAGCCAAATAATTTATCGTACATAGCACCAGCTTGACGCGCGATTTCTTCAGAATTTTGGTTTTGGCGCTCAGTCTGCCAGATGTGATGCACCGTTTTAAGACTCATCATTAATGTTGACGGCGAAACCAAGACAATATTCTTTTTAAGCGCTATGGTAAATAAATCAGGCTTTTGGTCAAGTGCCACCAACAAGGCTGACTCAATCGGAATAAACACAAAAATAAAATCGAGTGTTAGCACGCCTTCAAGATTTTCATACTCTTTAATACTAATGCCGTTAATATGCGCCTCAACCGAGCCCACATGTGCCTTAAGTAATGCGCTATTAGTTTGATCAGCAATGTAGTCTTTGTAAGCTTTAAGAGATACTTTGGAGTCAATAATAATGTCTTTTTCATCTGGTAAATGCAAAACCACATCTGGCTTAAAAGCTTCACCTTGCTCGTTTTTTAGCTGTTTTTGGGTATCAAACTCATGCCCTTCTCTAAGGCCTGAACTAGATAAAATCGAGCTTAGAATCATCTCGCCCCAATCGCCTTGTTGCTTGTTATCGTAAGTCAGGGCATTGGTTAGATTTTGGGTGGTTTCTTGCGCCTCTATACTGGTCTTTTTAAGGTTGTCAATTTGCGCAGAAAGTGTCGCACGCTCTTTAATTTGCTCAGTAGTAATAACCTCAATTTTGTCACGAAATTCTTTAAGTTGAGCCTGTAAAGGAGTGAGTAATTCAGAATTTTTAATACTTAAATCGTTGCGGTCTTTTTCTAAAATACTACTAGCCACTTCCTTAAAATCTTTACTCATTTGCTCTCTGGCAATATTGATCATGTCGATCTGATTTTCGTAAGATTTAATCTTTTCATCCAGGCTCACCTCTAGGTGAATTTTTTCTTTACTCAGTGTCTGTAATTGCTTATCCAAATAAATATAAACACCGATTGCACCGACTAATAAACCCAATATTAAACTTACTATATCCATTAAATTAACTCCAATAATTCTTGCGGTTGATTGATTTTATAATCATAATTCCAATCACTCTTAACTTGGCCATAACCATAAGTTACTGCCACGGTCTTAATACCGGCATTGCTGCCTGCCAACATATCGTTTTTATCATCTCCAACAAACAAACAACGCCTTGGCTCAATCGCCAATTGCGCACAAGCGTACAATAATGGCGCGGGATGTGGCTTATTAAATTCCAAGGTGTCTCCACAAACTACTACACCCGGCTGAATGTTTAGCTTTTGCAACAACAAGTGCGTTAAATTTTCGGGCTTATTGGTTACAATCCCCCAATTTATACGCTGCTTCACCAAGTTTTTTATCAATGCGCCAATACCGTCAAAAGGCGCTGAATTTAGATCAATATTCTTTGTGTAAATCTCAAGCAAGCGTTGATGCCAATTGGAAAAATTTGGATGATTCTCATCACAACCAAACCCAAATTTAATCAACGCCTTACCACCAAAAGCGACCAAAGGCTTAATTTGCTCAAAAGACTTAGCTTCTAGCCCACCCTCTTTAAGTAGGGTATTTAGTGCATAAGCCAAGTCTGGCGCCGTGTCAATTAGCGTGCCGTCTAAATCAAAAAGAATGGTATCAATATTCATATAAAACCGTTAAAATTTAACTCTACAAATTATAACGTTTACACTCGTCACTTCTCATGCTGTTTTTAAGATCATTACTGTATTTTTTAGGCTCAACGCTAGTACTTAGCTTTCTAGTCGCCTTATCTCTAGCTCTGTTCTTTTTACCGGTGAAATATCGTTATGCAATTTTGTCAAAATGGGCATTATTTTGCCTGTGGTGGCTCAAAATAACACTAAATATCAAACTCAAGGTTATTGGCAAAGAAAATATTCCAAATACGCCGAGTGTAATCGTTTCAAACCATCAGTCAACTTGGGAGACACTAGCTTTGCAAACTGTTTTTCCCCACCAAACTTGGGTACTCAAACAAGAGCTACAATGGATTCCAATTTTTGGCTGGGGCTTAGCCTTATTAAAGCCAATTATCATCAACCGTGGTGAAAAGCTAAAAGCCATTAAAAAAGTCATGAAACAAGGCTCTGCTCGAATTAAAGAAGGAATTTTTGTAGTGGTATTTCCTGAAGGTACACGCCAACCTTATAAACAATTGGGAGAATATCAAAATGGCGGCGTTGCCATTGCCAAAAAAACCAATTGTGACATTGTGCCGGTTTATCACGATGCAGGCAAGCTTTGGCCAAAAGGTAGCTTCGTTAAACAGCCTGGTACTATCACGCTCGTTATCGGCAAACCCATTCAATCAACTGGAAAAAGTGCCTCGGTACTTACCAAAGAAGTGCGAGACTGGACACTCGCCATGCAAAAATTTCATTCAAGCTTATGAATAAGGCAGTAGGCGATCTAGTAAATTATTGTAGCTAAGCTTATCTTTATATAAATCAATTAAAAGAGTGATTTTTTCCAACTGTAATTCTTGATAATCTTCCTGCTCAATAATGGCAAATCTAACATCACCCCGCCCTGCAAAATAAAGCTCTAGCTCGTTGTCAATTTTGTTTTGTTTGATTTGTTGTTGAGTGAGTTTAAGCTGGATTAATCCTTGTTTAATATCGACACTGAGCTTGCCAATAGCAGACATAATATCTTTTAGTTTGTGTTCATACTTAAGCTCAATTTGCCGACGTTTAAATCGGTATTTATCTAAATACACCTGATTAGAAATGTTGCCACTTAATGGGTAAGAAAACTCCAATTTCGTCTCAACCGTGTTTTCTCTAGATTTTGAATAACTACTGTAGTTACCTTTATTGCTGTCTATAGAGGCGCTAATCGTAAAGTCAAAATCGGCCAATTGTGAATTTTTATAAGTATCAATATAGCGATTATTCTTTTGCAACTCTAGATCAATCCGCTGTAAATCTCGAACATGTGCCTGACAATAGGGCTTAATATTATCAATTAAATCGACATAAAATTGAGTTGGTAAGGTTGGCACATCTTTAGAAAAATCAACCGCCTGAATGGCAGCAGACAGCAAGCCTGTTTGCGCTTTTAATTTAGACTTTAAGCTCAACAATAAGCGCTTCTTCTTATCAATAAATCTGCCTAAAACTTGAACGTCTTCAGCTTGAGTATTTTCAATTTTTTGGCGTATTTTTTGCAACTTTATAATCACCTTTTCAAGAGCATCAATTTTCCATTTAAATCCCACCCAATCAATAAATTCAAAGACTTTGCCTTCAATAAAATCCTCTTGTGATTCTGCCAATATTAACCTTTCATCTTCATAATCTAATACAGATAAATCATAAGTTTTTTGATCAATTACACCAGATTTATTTTTAAGCAGTGGCACTGTCCAGCTAATACTGGTGTCATTTAAATATTCCGCTGTATTTTTATCTTTTTGATAGCCGTTTTTGTCATGCATTTGCTCACCTTTAATAGGTAAAGACCGATCAAAAGAAAAATTTAATTCAGAGCCATTTGAGAAAAATTTCTTAGATAAATCGGAGGATATTTTTCTCACATTTTGATGTGTATCACGT
The DNA here is from genome assembly GCF_001293165.1 of Candidatus Thioglobus autotrophicus. Taxonomy (NCBI): domain Bacteria; kingdom Pseudomonadati; phylum Pseudomonadota; class Gammaproteobacteria; family Pseudothioglobaceae (SeqCode); genus Candidatus Thioglobus; species Candidatus Thioglobus autotrophicus. Next base: position 44,223 of record NZ_CP010552.1, read on the forward strand.
GAGTAATCTGTACTAGAAGTGTAATCATACTTTTGCTTATCTTTATGAATATGTGCAATCTCTGCACCAACATCCCACGACCAATTTCCATAATTAGCCCGATCCCCTTCCATCTCTAGTTTTTTAATCTTAACATTGATCAACTCTTTTTCAAAAAAATCATGGCTAGCTAATAGCTGCTCTATAAACGTTTTTTGCGTATAAGCAAAAACTGAAGAGCTTAAAAATAAGGTAAATATTAGCAATAACCGCATCATTTTGAACTATTTAAATTGACTAATTATAAGCAAGATTAATTTCATATAAAAATTCATTTAGCAAACTATTTTTGGTAAAATTGTTTAGTTATTTTTTTGATAATAAAAGATGCAGGGAATACCGGCTAATATAAAACTTTTAAGCTTTGCTAAAAAAGGATTGATTTTTTCACAGACTTATGCCGTGAAAGACTTTCCAAGAATTAAAAACATTGTTTCTAATGTTGATGATAAGGTTAGCGTTAAGTTAAATTTTTATATTGAAAGCGGCAAAATTCCTTGTATTGAAGGTAGTGTGGAATTAGAAGTAGCGCTTGATTGTCAGCGTTGCTTAAAAGAAGTTAAGCTTCAGCTAAATCCCGCCTTTAAATTAGCTTTTATTATTCATGAAAATCAGGCTGAAGATTTAGACCCAAGTTTTGAGACAATTTTGAACGCGGATGAAGAGTTTTCAGCAATAGAATTTATAACGGATGAGGTGCTAATATCCATTCCAATGATACCGATGCATTCACATGAATGCCAATCGTACAAGGATAAAAGCCCAGTAATAGAGCAAAAGCGTAAAAACCCTTTTGCAGTTTTAGAACAATTAAAAAACTCAACCAAGGAGTAAAAAGATGGCTGTACAAAAAAGTAGAAAAACCCCTTCAAAAAGAGGTATGCGTCGTTCACACAATGCATTAACAAGCCCTGCATTATCAGAAGATCAAGAGACAGGTGAAACTCACCTACGTCACCACATCACTGCAGATGGCTACTACCGTGGCAAAAAGGTAATCAACACAAAAGACGTTCAAGAAGTAGAAGCTTAATAATCCCATGATTATCAAGGTATCAATTGATGCCTCAGGGGGAGATCATGGCATTCCTGTTACCGTTGAGGCAGGTATTAAAGCTCTGAGTGTATTTCAAGACTTGCAATTAACTTTTGTCGGTGATCAGTCAGCAATTGAAGCTGAACTTAATAAACACTCTCCTGCCAGTAAAACGACTGCTCGAATTCAAATTGTTCATGCTACGGAAGTCGTACTAATGAACGAATCTCCAGCAATTGCACTTCGCAAGAAAAAAGACTCTTCTATGCGTGTTGCCATTAATTTGGTTAAATCCAATACTGTAGATGCTTGTGTAAGCGCTGGTAATACTGGTGCACTGATGGCAATCTCTCGTTTTGTTCTCAAAACCATTAAAGGTATAGATAGACCTGCCATTATGGGGCGCATGCCAACCATGACTGGCCACACCCATATGCTAGACTTAGGCGCTAATGTTGATTCTAGTCCTCAAGCATTGCTCGAATTTGCCACCATGGGTTCGATTGCTGTTGAGCAAACCGAAGGCATTTCTAAGCCAACTATTGGTCTTTTAAATGTTGGTGAAGAAGAGATGAAAGGCAATGACAAGATTAAAAAAACCTCTGAGTTGCTTAAAGCATCAAATCTGAACTACCAAGGCTTTGTTGAAGGTGATGATATTTACAAAGGCACCGTTGATTTAGTTGTGTGCGATGGCTTTGAAGGCAACATTGCCCTTAAAGCCAGCGAAGGCGTTGCTAGCATGATGAGCCACTATTTAAAGCGTGCCTTTACGCGCAACTGGCTTACTAAAATTGTTGCTCTAATTGCCACACCTGTACTCAAAGATTTTAAATCAAGCCTAGATCCTGGCAAGTACAATGGCGCCAGCTTATTAGGCTTACGCGGTATTGTCGTTAAAAGTCACGGTGGTGCTGATAGTGATTCATTCTTTGTGGCAATCTGTGAAGCCTATACTGAAGTCAATGCTAAAATTATTGACAAAATCTCCTCTCAAGTTTCAATAGAATTGGAAAAAAAATGAATAAATTTGCTCGAATTATTGGCACAGGAAGCTACCTACCGCCAAACGTTGTTACCAATGACGACCTCTCTAAAACCATCGATACGACTGATGAGTGGATTACAACGCGCACCGGTATTAAACAACGACATGTTGTTTCCAATGAAAGCACCTGTGACTTAGCCGAGAAGGCTTCAATAAAAGCACTTGAAATGGCAGGTATTGACGTCTCTGAATTGGATTTAATTATCCTTGCAACCACCACGCCAGATAAGATTTTTCCAGCAACTGCCACCATGCTACAAAAAGCCATTGGCGCTTCTTGTCCTGCTTTTGACTTGCAATCTGTTTGCGCGGGATTTATCTTCGCCCTAACTACCGCTGAGCAATATATCAAAACAGGTGCTGCTAAGAATGTTTTAGTGGTTGGTAGTGAAACCATGTCAAGAATTGTAGATTGGAATGATCGCTCAACAGCAATTCTTTTTGGCGATGGTGCTGGCGCTGTTGTACTTAGTGGCAGCGAAGAAACTGGCATTCTACATTCCAAACTATTTAGTGATGGCACCTACCTATCCTCTTTACAAGTCAATAATAATTTCATCAATGAAACTGGTTTTATTGAAATGGCCGGCAACGAGGTATTTAAAATTGCCGTTAATCGCCTATCTGAGCTCGCTGAAGAGACTTTAAATGAAGTAGGCATGAGTTCAGAAGAGCTTGATTGGATGGTGCCACATCAAGCTAATATTCGTATTATCTCAAGTGTTGCTAAACGCATTAAAACACCAATGGATAAGGTGATTGTTACCTTGGAAAATCACGGCAACACTTCTGCTGCTTCTATCCCATTAGCACTTGACACAGCAGTAAGAGACGGACGAATCAAAAAAGGTGATAACCTACTAATGGAAGGTATTGGCGGCGGATTTAGCTGGGGCAGTGTTTTAGTACAATTCTAAAACGTTCTAGTTTGCAATTTCTGTGTCAATAATTGCAATATTTTTGCATCCACACTTAGCTCATTTAAACACTCGCTTGCTTGCAAATAAAGCGCTTGATAAGCTTCTTTAGAGGCTTGTAGGCCAATAATAGCAGGATAAGTTGGTTTATTTTTTTCACTATCTGAGTGCTGTTGCTTACCCAGAACACCAACAGGTGTCTCCACATCTAGCACGTCATCTTGTATCTGATAAGCCAGGCCAATAGCCTGAGAAAATACTTTTAAAGTGTGTCGATCTTGTTCGCTACATTGAGCAACAACCGCGCCTAAATCAACTGCACAACTAAGAAGAGCGCCTGTTTTCTTACGATGCATACTTTCAAGTAAGTTAATATCAACCGTGCGATCAACAATGGACAAATCAATAGCTTGCCCTTCAGCCATCTCAAAAGCAGCGTGCGTTAGAGTTGATAATAGGTCAATCTTTATCTGGCTATTTAACAAAGGATCGTTAACCAATACTTCAAAAGCCAAAGCCTGAAGTCCATCCCCCGCTAAAATGGCCTGAGCTTCATCAAAGCGCTTATGACATGAAGGTTGATTATGGCGAATATCATCATCATCCATAGCTGGAAGATCATCATGGATGAGTGAATAGGCGTGGATAAACTCCACCGCACAACTACTAGAATCTACTTGCTCTAAATTACTGCCAAACATATCTGCCACACAATAGCTTAGTATTGGTCTAAAACGCTTCCCCCCTGCTAATACACTATAACGCATCGCCTCGGTTAGCGAACCTTGGGTGGTTAAATAGTAATCGAGTTTGGTATTAACTCTAGCAACATATTGATCAAACTGCATACAAATTAACTATGAATCATTCAGAGGTGCTTCACTTGTAAAGCCATCTTGCTCAGTAAGTTTTGAGATTTTTTGGCTAGCCTTATCAAGCGCCAATTGGCAAGATTTGGTCAGCTCAACGCCTTTAGAAAAATAAGCTAATGAGTCTTCTAAACTCAAATCACCCGATTCCATTGTTTTCACAATTTCTTCTAAATCTACCAAACCCTTATTGAAATCAAATCTTTTAGTCATAATTTATCGCTTGCCTCCGCCACCTGCTTTAGAGAGTATTTTATCCATAATTCGACTGGGCAACACCCTTTTCAGCACTGCAAATAATTTAGTCGGAAAGGTAACTCGATAGTGAATTTTGGCCTTAGGCGCTTCTAGTGCATGCAAAGTACAGTTTAAAATAGATTCAGGCGACAATGTATAAGCGGCCAACTTGGTTGATTTTAAGCGTTGAATCATGCCTTGATAATTTTCTTTATAGTCACTTTTATCCATATCAACATGCGCTTTAAAGGCTAAATAAGCATTTGCTCTAAATTGCGACTCAATAGGGCCGGGCTGAATGAGTGACAACTGCACTTGAGTGTTGGTAAGCTCAAGTCTTAATGTATCAACCAACCCTTCAATGGCAAATTTTGAGGCATTATAGGGCCCTCGAAAAGGCATAGCAACAAAACCTAATACCGAGCTTAAGTAAATAATTCTACCCGTGTTATTTTTCTTCATACTTGGTAAAACTAAGTTGGTTAACTCATGCCAGCCAAAGACATTAGCCTGAAATTGAGCCTCAAGCACCTCTCTAGAAATATCTTCTAAAGCGCCAACTTGCCCGTAAGCGCCATTATGAATTAATCCGTATAAAGTATCTGTCTGCGAGAAAATCTCACGCATAGCGAGCTGAATAGAAGCAGATGAAGCGAGATCTAGCTGATACGATTCAAAGCCTAAGTGGCTGAGCTTTTCAACGTCTTGAAGTTTTCTAGCTGTTGCAAAAACACGATATCCTGCTTGTTTTAAGCCTTGAGCAAGACATAGTCCAATTCCACTAGAGCAGCCTGTGATTAAGACTGCGCGCATTATTTCTGTGCTTTGGTCCAGAAATCAGCGACGGATTTAAGCTCAGGGTTAATACTTTGAGAGCGTAGTACTAAAAAATCATACGCCATGCGAAAACCTTTACTTGCGAGAATATCTTCCACTTTTTTAGGCTGCATTTTTTCTAATCGATTTTGCATCATCCACGTGTCTTTGATACGCGCTGTTAGCCACCTTGGCAAGGACACTTGTTTAATCTGGCTAATAATCACTTCTTCAGAAGCCTGACTCATAGCCAAATAAGTGCTTTTTTGCTTTTGCTTAATCAGCTGAAAGCGTTCATTTTGCGCCTGCCATAAAAATACAGCAAACAAAAAAGCAGGGGTTACTGGCTTGTTTCTTTTAATTCTACTGGAAGTATTATTTAGCGCAATTTTAATAAACTCATTTTTACGCGTTTGCTTAAATAAATGCTTTAATAAGTCATATTTTTCTAAACGCTCAAACACTTGGAAGCCATACTCATTATGGAATAATTTAATGCACTCTTCATAGAGTCGAGCCGGGGAAATATTACTCAGTAATGACGCTTGCTGATGAATAGCCTGTTTAATTTCATCACTTAGCTGGAAATCAAGCTTTGTTTGAAACCTAACCGCTCTAATCATGCGCACGGGATCTTCCTCAAAACGCACCAGCGGCTCTCCAATAATATGAATGGTTTGATCATTTATATCTTGCAAGCCACCAATATAGTCAATTACTTCTTTAGTATTGATATCGTAATACAGTGCATTCACTCGAAAATCACGACGAACCACATCTTCCTCAACCTTACCGTAGCAATTATCACGCACAATAACACCACTTTTAGCGGTTTTTACTTGGCCCGATCTAAAGGTTGCAACTTCCAAAAATTTTCTTGCTGAGAACATAACATGCACTAGGCGAAAGCGTCTACCAATTAAACGAGAGCGTTTAAATAACTTGTGTACTTGTTCTGGCTTGGCGTTAGTGGCAATGTCAAAATCTTTAGGCTTAAGGCCTAATAATAAATCACGTACGCAACCACCAACCAAATAGACCTCAAAGCCAGCTTTGGAAATAGTTTGAACAACTTTAATGGCATCCCTATCTAGCAGTCTTTGATCGAAATCAACTGCTTGACGAATGATGTTGGTTTGCTTCTTTTTACGAAAGATGTTGAAGATTGACAATCGGCTTAGGACTCCACCCAGTTTGTTGATGTTCGGCGATAACTGTCGTATAAACACCGCCACGTACATTGAAAATCGCCTTTAGGCACATAAACCTTGGATTAGTCGCCTTCACCAAATCATTTAAAATTTCATTGGTAACCGCCTCATGAAAGGCGCCTTCATCACGAAATGACCAAATATACATTTTTAATGCCTTAAGCTCAACACAAGCCTGATCTGCAATATATTCCAAATGCAAAGTAGCGAAATCTGGCTGACCTGTTTTAGGACACAAACAAGTGAATTCCGGCATGTCAATCTGAATAACAAAATCACGCTCAGGATTGGGATTGTCAAAAACTTCAAGTTCTTTACTAGGATGTGAAGACATGGTTTCTTTAAATTGAGAAAATGACACTATTTTACACGCCTATTAAGTGTGTTGAAATAGCGATACTAAAAAGGTTTGCTGATTAATTGACTTAATTTACCGTGACGATAAGCATAAAACACAAAAATAATAAGCAACACCAATAAATGCACCCACCACAAGCCTACTAAAGGCGATATCTCGCCTCGCTCTAAGCTTGATTTGGCCATTAATAAAGCATTGTTATATAGGATAAATACCAAAACGCCTGCTAATACACCCAAATTCTTACCGCCCCGTGGCGAGGTTTTACCCAGCATAATAGCAAAAATCGATAATATAAAAACACTAACAGGTTGCGAGAGTCGCCATTGCCACTCTGCAATTTCGCCCGCTTTACTTGAAAATATTAACTCTAAAGTAGGCTTTGATTCAGTTTTAATCGTGGTGTTGACATTATGACGCTTCTCACCATCAATAATTTGTAAATCATATTGATCAAAATTAAGAATTTTTTTGTTGGCGGTTGATGGAAATCCATGATATCTAGCGCCATCTTTTAGGCGTAAATAAACGCTTTTTGTTTCTGCATCCGTGTATTTTTGCGCCTGAGTTGCTAGCGTAATAATCGGCTGACCGTTTGCCAAAGTATAGATAAAAACCTCCTCCATATTTTGAGTTGACTCACCCTCAACCTCCTTAACTTTTGACGCATAAAAAACTAGCTCACCCCCCTTGAAATCTTGAAACTCACCCTCTTTAATGAAGGAAAATTCAGAGGCGTTTTCACTACGATCCATGATCATACTGCGTTGCTGTTTTGACCACGGAACAGCAACTGTTGTTAAAAACAAAATAAAGATCAAAATAATCATTACCACTGGCTGGATAAACACCATTAAATGCTTATCGCCAATACCTAGAGAGTTCATCACGATGGCTTCAGAGTCTTTATAGGATTTACTGACCGCCAAAATAATTGCTAAAAATAAAGACAAAGATAGGATTAACGGCACATCTCGAATCATCTTAAAGCTCACCAAAGGCAATAGGTCAGCAATTGGAATACCCTCTTCCAAACTTTCTTTAATGACTAAGACTAGTTGATTGCCAAAAATGACCAGACCAATCACAATAAACACGCCGGCCGTCAACATTAATACATTGCGTATTAAGTATTTGGCAAGAATGCTATTTTGTAATTTAAACGCCTGTTTAATGGCAGAAGATACGTGCATATGCTTTAAGTATACTTAAAGCGGTGAATAATTATTTCTTTTGTGCCATCGAGGCAAAAAATTCATCATTGGTTTTGGTTAGTTTTAATCGATCTATCAAAAACTCTGCCGCTTCTACCGTATCCATAGGATGTAATATTTTTCTTAAAATCCACAATTTTTGTAATTCTTTTTCATCGGTAATTAGCTCTTCACGGCGTGTGCCAGAGGCGTTAATATTAATAGCTGGGAAGATGCGCTTTTCACTTAAACGCTTCTCTAAATGAAGCTCCATATTACCCGTACCCTTAAATTCTTGATAAATAACTTCATCCATTTTTGAGCCTGTATCGATCAATGCAGTTGCAATAATAGTAATACTACCGCCATTTTCAATATTTCTAGCAGCACCGAAAAAACGCTTAGGGCGTTGTAGTGCATTGGCATCCACACCACCAGTTAAAACCTTTCCAGAAGAAGGTGCAACAGTATTGTAAGCTCTAGCAAGACGCGTAATAGAATCCAATAAAATAATGACGTCTTTACCTTGCTCTGCACGTCTCTTAGCTTTTTGAATAACCATTTCGGCCACCTGAACATGGCGCTTTGCTGGCTCGTCAAACGTGGAGGCAATTACTTCGCCACGCACTGTTCTTGCCATTTCAGTTACTTCTTCTGGACGTTCGTCAATCAACAATACAATCAACTCACACTCTGGATGGTTGCGCGAGATTGAAGAGGCGATATTTTGCATAATCATCGTCTTACCTGCTTTTGGCGGCGCAACTAACAACCCTCTTTGACCTTTTCCAAACGGTGCGATTAAGTCAATGACTCTTGCAGTAATATCCTCTGTACCACCATTACCAATTTCTAAACTAAGTCTTTGATCTGGATGAATTGGCGTTAATGAGGCAAACGGTACTCGATTTCGAACATTTTCTGGATTTTCACCATTAACTTCTGACACTTGCACCAAAGCAAAGTATTTTTCTCCTTTTTTGGGTGCTCGAATCTTGCCCGCAACCAAATCACCTATTGACAAGTTAAAGCGTTTAATTTGATTAGGAGAGATGTAAATATCATCTGCACCCGAAGTATAAGAATCATCACTTGATCTTAAAAATCCGTAACCATCCTGCAAAATATCCAATACACCATCACCAATTACCTCTTCATTATTAGCGGCTTTTGCCTTTAGAATGATAAAGATAAGGGTTTGTTTTTTGGCTCGCGAGATATTTTCAGCACCTAATGACTGGGCTAGCTCTAATAATTCTTCTGGAGAGGATTTTTTTAACTCTGATAATTTCATGAAATTTCCATTGTGTTCTGGCAAGAATTTGCCAGATGATTGTTGCAATTAAATTGCAAATGATTTGATGTAGACCGGCTATTGATAAAAAATAGCCGGTTTAAGTTGATTAAATATTGGTGTCAATAAACGTACTGAGCTCAGCCTTTGACAAAGCACCCATTTTAGTTGCAGCCACTACACCATCTTTAAACAAAAGCATTGTTGGAATGCCTCGAATGCCGTATTTTGGTGGTGTTTGGTCGTTTTCATCTACATTTACTTTAGCAATAATTACTTTGCCATCATACTCGTCGGCTATTTCGTCTAATACCGGTGCCAATGCTTTACAAGGTCCACACCATTCGGCCCAAAAATCAACCAATACGGTTTGTGATGAATTAATAACGTCCGCTTCAAAGCTGGCGTCTGTGACTGCTAAAATTTTATCGTTCATAAGTTTTTTTTAAATGATTTTGAAATGAAAAAAGATACAACAGAACTGCTGCAATGTGAGAATTATATCACTATTTGCAGTGCTATCCAAGCTTTTATAGTCTTTCTTCTAGCGCCATCTTTAAACTAGATTGCTGTAATTTATTCAAAGGCCCATGATTAGCATCACTAATAAAAAATACATCCTCTACCCGCTCACCCATAGTTGAAACTCTAGCATTAATGAGTGAAATGTTCATTTCATACAATACATAAGCAATATTAGACAGCACTCCGATCTTGTCCAGGGTGTTGATCTCTAATTTTGTCAGCTGCCATTTTTTATCTTCACTCAAACTAATGTGTGTTTTGTTGTCAAAATAGCGATGTGAGTAATGTGATTGTAGCTTGGTAACCTTGGCCTTAGGATCGCTCAGAGCTTGTGAAATAACTTGACTTAAATCCAGTCCTTCCAGGCTTTTATCTTGCAAAATACTAAGTGTGTTATACGCCCTATCATCTTTAGTTGTTAAAATTTTGGCATCTACAATATCCAATCCAACTCGCTCTAATACGCTGACTAAATTAAAAAATAAACCCTTAAAATCGTCACATAAAACAAAAATATCAACCACATTACTTTCAGAAATTTTAGAACTAATAATAGTCGAAGATGGGTCGCTATTCAATTGTAGCGACAAATGCCAGAGCATGTCATCTAGCTCATATCGCAAATAATAATCTTTAGGCAAACACTCTAATGTTTGTTGAACACGCTCCATATCAAAGCCTTGAGCAATACAAGCCTCAATTAACACCTGTTTGCTTTTTTCAATTCTCTGACTATCACTCAATAAAATTTCGGTATCACTGTCTAGATATTGCTTAGCATGTCTAAATAATTTTCTCAATAAGACATCCTTCCAATCATTCCACAAATCATCCTTGGTCGCTCGAATATCTGCCACAGTTAATAAATATAGATATTCTAAAAATTCCAAAGAGCCGACTGCATCACAAAAGCTTTTAATTACTACAGGGTCATCAATATCTTGTTTTTGTGCAACAACCGACATCAGTAAATGCTTTTCAACCAGGCTAACCACAAGATTTGTATCTGCCGTATTAAGCTGATGACTCTTACAAAATATCCGTGCATCTTGCATGCCTAATTGTGCATGATCACCCCCTCTACCTTTAGCAATATCATGAAAAAGACCTGCCAACATTAGTAACTCTGGCTTCTTAATATGGCTGGAAATTTCACTACACAAACTAAACTCGTGGGAAAATTCACTAATAAAAAAACGTCTAAGATTGCGAATCACAAACAACGTATGCTGATCAACGGTAAAGGCATGAAACAAGTCATATTGCATGAGCCCTATAATCTTACCAAACGCTGGAATATAATGCTCAAGAACACCGTATCTATTCATGAGTTTTAAGGCTTTATTAACCCCTTGATTTTGCTGTAATAGCTCAATAAATAGACGATTATTATTGCGCTTCTTGTAATAATTTTGATCAATTAAATCTAAATCATCTTGCATTTGCCTCAAGGTTCCAGCGCTAATGCCGCGAATATAGTTATGCTTGGCAATGAGCAAAAACACCTCAATAAACGCAGCAGGATTTTGACTAAACACCTGGTCATGATTCGCATGAATATAGCCATATGAAATTCTAAACTGGCTATTTAAATATTGCGTGTTAATCACTTTATCTTCAAGTAATTGCAGCAAAATATCATTCAATCGAGCTACTTTAGTGACAGTTTGATAGTAGTCTTTCATAAAACACTCAACTGCCATTGAATCACCATCTGTATAACCCAGCATATCTGCCACTTGCTTTTGATACTGAAATGCCAAGCGATCTTCTCGACGCTTAGCAATGATATGCAATGCAAACCTTACTCGCCACAAAAACAGCTGGGAAGTTTTTAAGAGCTCATATTCATCATTGCTCAAATACTTAGTCTCCACCAACTCAAACAAAGTATTGACGCTAAAATACCATTTGGCTACCCAAGCAACTGTTTGTATATCTCTCAATCCACCTGGACTTTCTTTAATATTGGGCTCTAAGTTATAGGCGGTATTTGAAAAGTTAGCGTGTCTAGCTCGCTGCTCTTTTTGCTTTTCAATGAAAAAAGATTGTGATGACCAGTCACTGGTCTTAATCACACGCTTCATTTGTTCAAAAGTACGTTCAAGGCCAACAATTAAACGAGCCTCTAGTAAATTTGTAACAATACTTAAGTCATCAATGACGCGAACACAATCTTTAATGTCTCTGGTTGCATGACCTACTTCCAGCCCAACATCCCATAAGAATGTTAAAAATTGAGAGATTTTTTCTTGGTGAATTTGATGCGAATCGTTTGGAATTAAAATCAGTAAATCAATATCTGAATACAAATGTAACTCACTACGACCATAGCCGCCAACCGCAACCAAAGATATTTGAGCAGGCATGTCAAACCCCTGCCAAATATCTTTTAATAATTCATCAACGCCGTTTGCCCTTGCAAGCACAAACCCTTCGACAGCAATAGTGGAGTTTAAAAACCCTGCTTGTAAAGAGCGCTGTAAGTTTTGATATCGCGCCTTGTAATCATCTAATTTCATGCTTAGATGATAACTGATTAGTGAGAATGTTGAGCGATATAATCCAGTGCCATTTGTAGTCGTTTCAAGGTACGGTCCTTGCCAACTAACTGCGCCACAATATCAATATTTCCCGCATTACCATTGCCACTTAACGCCAAGCGAAATGGCTGGCCAATTTTTCCAAAACCAATATCAAGCTCAGTGCATACTTGCTTAATTTGATCTTTAATATTGTCAGCAACCCAATTATCCAAAGCACTCAGTTTGGTGAGCAATAACTCAAGAGGCTGACTATCTTTAAATTGTTTGGCTGATAATTTTTCATCAAACTCATCAAAATCTTGATAAAACATTTTCATGCCGTCAACCATTTCTACCAGGGTTTTTGAACGCTCTTGCAAATGCGCAACCACCGACTCGAGTGCAGGACCTGTCGAGGTGTCAACCGACTGATGGTCCAAATGCCAGGCCAAATTTTCAAGTAAATGCGCAACACTGGCAGACTTAATATATTCTTGATTTAACCAAAGTAGTTTTTCTTGGTTAAAGCTCGCTGGCGCTTTATTAATATCTTTTAATTCAAATAATTCTACAATTTCTGACAATGAAAAAACTTCCTGATCACCGTGCGACCAACCCAGGCGCACCAAATAATTAAGTAGCGCTTCTGGTAAAAACCCTTCATCCCGATACGCCATCACACTCACCGCGCCGTGACGCTTGGAAAGTCGTGCACCATCGCTACCCAAAATCATAGGTAAATGTGCAAATTTTGGTAGACTCCAGCCCAAAGCTTCGTATAAGTTAATTTGCCTAGGGGTATTGTTAATATGATCATCACCTCGAATAACCGTATCAATATCCATATCATGGTCATCCACAACAACGGTTAAATTATAAGTCGGCGTGCCATCACTACGTGCAATAATCAAATCATCTAACTCTTGATTGCCAATAGAAATAGAGCCTTTAACCGCATCCTTAAACGTGACAAAACCCGCTATAGGATTTTTGAAACGCACCACGCCAGAGTTTAATTTCTTGTCTCGACAACAACCATCGTACTTTGCTTTTTCGCCTTTTTCAGTTAGCTCATCACGCAGAATTTGCAAGCGCTCTTTTGAGCATTCACAATAGTAGGCGTTATCTTCATCTAACAATTGCTGAATGATTTCTTTATAACGATCAAAGCGTTCTGTTTGGTAAAAAGGCCCTTCATCGTGCTCTAAGCCCAACCAACTCATGCCGTCTAATATGGCATCAACCGAAGCTTGCGTAGAGCGCTCTCGATCGGTATCTTCAATGCGCAGTACAAACTGGCCTTTTTGCTTTTTAGCCCAAGTCCAAGCAAAAAGTGCTGTTCTGGCACCGCCTATGTGCAAATATCCTGTTGGCGAAGGGGCAAATCTTGATTTCATGGTGTATTAACTTCTGCCGCTTTATCGTACCAAAGCTGGGCTTTTTCAAGATCTTGCTCGACTTCTTTACCGTCTTCATACAGCATACCCAAGGTGTACATAGGGCCAGGAATACCAAACTCAGCTGCCTTTTCAAACCATTCAATAGCCACAGTAATGTCTTTTTCCACACCCTCGCCCGTCATATAAGCAACACCAATCATATGGTGTGCAAAAACATGGCCTTGAGCTGCAGATTTTATAAAGTTTTCCAGCCCCAAAGGTTGGTTTTCAACCATACCCAAGCCATTCATTTGCATCATGCCAAGTCGCCATTGACTCTCGGCATTACCTTGCGCTGCAAGTGGCGCTAACAGCTGATACGCCATGGTGAAATTTTTGGTGTCAAAAGCAGTAACACCGCTGGTTAAATCAGCATTATAAATATCTGTAGAATTAGAATTGTTCACAAGTTTTATCAAATATAAAAAGACAATAATTTTACACCGAGACTGTTGTTATAATGGCTAATAATTAGCAAACAAACCTTACTTTTTAAGTGGAATTTAGCCAACAAGAAAACAATCAAAACAGTGTTATATCAGTAGAGCCGGGCGGTGTTCAGCTAGCCCATACTCAGCTAAAAACACCGTGTTTTATTTCTAGAAATTTTTTCACTGAAACCAGTATTCACACGATTGAAGCTATTACAAAAACATCGCTATTTAGCCTATCCAGCCAAGATGATATCGATCTCTTAATTATTGGTACAGGCACCTCCCCGCAATTTTTATCTGCCAAACAACAAGTCGAGATACAACAAATGCAAATCGGCACTGAAAGCATGAACAGCGAATCCGCTTGTCGAAGTTTCAATCTATTATTATCAGACGTTAGGAACGTTGGTCTATTGCTATTATGAGGTTTTTAAGTATTGCTCAATTGCGCCATTATTGGCATTACTTTAAGATGGACACGCCTTTGTTTTTACTGATTATGGCCTTGAGCGCTTTTGGCCTTATGGTGCTTTATTCGGCCTCAGCAGGGTCTCTATCCACCCTTTACAAACAAGTTTTTCACTTCTCTCTGGCCATTAGCGCTATGTTAGTTATTGCGCAAATTCCACCTTATTTGTTAAAGCGATTTTCACCTTATTTAATGCTATTCGGTATTTTTCTACTCATTTTGGTTTTACTCTTTGGATCAAGTAGTGGCGGCGCACAACGCTGGCTAGATCTTGGCTTTTTACGCTTTCAGCCTTCTGAAATTATGAAGGTTATCGTACCAATTGCTATCGCCTCCATCCTCAGTGACAAAACCTTACCACCAAAACCTTTATCCATTTTCTTATCGATTATCTCCATTGTTGCTATTGTTTTGCTAATCGCCAGACAGCCTGATCTTGGCACCTCGTTACTCATTGGCGCCTCAGGTGTTTATGTGCTTTTTTTCTCAGGTATTCGTATCCAAATTCTTCGAAATAATTGGCTTAATTTTGCTGCTATTAGTGCGTTTATCGTTGCTGGCGCCTACATCGCCTGGAACTATTTACTCATGGCGTATCAAAAAAAACGCATCATGACCTTAATCGATCCAAGCTCAGATCCGCTAGGCTCAGGCTATCACATCTTGCAATCCAAAATTGCCATTGGTTCTGGCGGTATTTTTGGAAAAGGTCTAGAGCAAGGTTCACAATCTCAACTTAATTTTCTACCCGAGCACACCACTGATTTTATTTTTGCCGTCGTTGCAGAAGAGCTAGGGCTTATTGGTGTGCTATTTTTATTTATGCTTTACGGTTTGATTATTTTTAGAGCCTTTGTAATTTCATTCCAATCAGAGGATAATTTCTCCAAACTATTAGGCGCCAGCCTTACGCTTACTTTCTTTACCTATATTTTTGTCAACATAGGTATGGTGTCAGGGCTACTGCCTGTCGTTGGTGTACCTCTTCCACTCGTCAGTTACGGTGGCTCTTCGCTGATCACACTAATGTCTAGCTTTGGCATTATCATGTCTATTCGCAAACACAAAACCCCAAGATATTTACAACAATAATGCCTATATTTGTATTGATTATTTTGCTTTTTTCGCAATCTATTTTTGCCAAAACGCTGCCCGCAACAAACTTTCAAGCGACACACAACTTTATCAACAAGATGGTGAAAGAGCATCAATTTAGTAAGCCTGAGTTACTGGCAATTTTCTCTAAAGTTAATCTCATTGTTGCCGAAAAAACTCAAAAAATAGTCACCAAAAAACCTAAATTAAAACCCATGTCTTGGGATAAATATCGTTCACTGTTTATCACCGACACACGGATAAAAAACGGTGTTGATTTTTGGAACAACAACCTTGAGACTTTAAAGCGTGCTGAGAAAAAATACAATGTACCACAAGAAATTATTGTCGCTATTTTAGGCATTGAAACCAACTACGGTCACAATCAAGGCCAACACCCTACTCTGGAAACCTTAGCAAGATTGTCTTTTGGCAAGCATCGTCGCAAAAAATTCTACAAAAAAGAACTTGAAGAGTTCCTACTCATGTCTCGTGAAAATGATCTTGCCCCACTCTTAATCAAAGGCTCTTACGCAGGCGCACTCGGTTATGGGCAATTTATTTCCAGCTCTTATCGATACTACGCCGTAGATTTTGATTTTGACGGAAAAGTTGACTTATTCTCCAGTTCAGCTGATGCAATTGGCTCAATTGCTAATTATTTTGACAAACACCAATGGCATGATTTCGGCGCTTACGCCCGCCCAATCACCCTGACAAATACCCAATTAAAACAGGCCAAATCCAGCACCAACAAGCCCAAGAAAACCGCCAAATATTGGCGTAGTAAAGACTTTAACATTGATCACGACATCGACAACAAAACCAAACTTGCTTTTATCAAACTACCTCAAGAACATAAGTCAGAAACCTGGCTGACTTTTTGGAATTTTTATGTATTAACTCGTTATAATCATGACAATAGATACGCAATGACTGCTGTTCAATTATCAAGCAAAATAAAGCAACAATTCAACCAAACCAACCCATAAAATTATGCGCTTTTTACCCCTATCAAAACTCCTAATCCTTTCTATTGCAAGCATTGCACTAAACACGCAAGCAGCAATTTTCATCACTCCTAAAGCGCCAGGCATTAGTGCAGCGGCTTATACAGTGCTAGATTTTAACTCTGGAAAAACACTTGCTAGTAGCAACGCTCATGAAAAGCGCGCACCTGCCAGCCTTACTAAACTAATGACCGCTTATGTGGTTTTTCAGCTTATTAACGATGGTCGTGCTAGTCTTGAAGATGAAGTGCGCATTAGTAAAAAAGCTTGGAAAACGGGCGGCTCAAAAAGTTTTGTTGAAGTAGGCAAAAATATCAAGCTAGAAACTCTTTTAAAAGGCATGATAATCCAATCAGGTAACGACTCTGCCGTAGCACTTGCAGAGCACATTGCAGGCACAGAAGGTACATTTGCTACCTATATGAATGAATACGCACGCGAGCTAGGCATGAACAACTCACGCTTTGAAAACGCCTCAGGCCTACCTCATGCTGATCAACACACAACAGCTGCAGATATGGCGCTTTTAGCGGCCGCTACCATTCGTGATTTTCCACAGTTCTACCCATGGTACTCACAAAAAGAATTCACCTATCACGGCATCAAACAGCGCAATCGCAACAAACTACTCTGGAGTGATCATACCGTTGACGGGCTTAAAACTGGTTTTACCAAAAAAGCCGGCTACAATCTAGTTGCTAGCGCCAATCGCGTTGGTATGCGTCTAGTTTCAGTGGTACTCGGCTCAACCGGTACAGAGGCTAGAACTGCACAAACACAAAAAATCCTAGACTATGGTTTTCGTTTCTTTGAAACTCAGCACCTAAAGGGTATCACCAAAGAAGTGCCAATCGCCAGCGCTACCAAAGACACGCTTAAAGTAGGCACTTCCAGCCAAGCCAGCTTCACACTAGCACGTGGACAATTTAAGCTATCTGACCAAGTTATCCAGCTCAATAGCGGACTCTCAGCACCGATTAAAAAAGGCGATTCTATTGGTAAATTACTCATTCAGTTTGAAGGAAAAACCACTGCCAGCGTACCATTAGTGGCACTTGAAGACGCAGAGCAGGCAGGGTTCTTCTCACGTATGTTGGAGAAAGTTGGGCTTTAATGGTCTTTCTTAACGGCGAATTTATCCCTAAAAATCAAGCCTCTATTTCCGTTATGGATAGAGGCTTTTTGTTTGGCGATGGTGTTTATGAAGTTATTCCAGTTTATGCTGGCAAGGTTTTTCGCCTTAATGAGCACCTAGCTCGCCTACAAAATAGCCTCGATTCAATCCAAATTAGCAATCCATATTCAACTGAAAAGTGGCAGAGTATTTTGACTCAACTACTGGAACAAGCACCAGAGTCTGATCAATCAATCTATTTGCAAATTACCCGTGGTGCAGATACCGCCAGAAAACACCGATTCAGCGAACTAACACCGACGGTATTTATCGAGTTAAATCCGTTAGTGCCAAAAACAAAGTCAGAGTTAGAAACTGGCTACCACGCCATCATCCAACCAGATTTTCGCTGGGAAAGATGCGATATTAAGGCCACCTCACTTTTGGCCAATATTATGTATGCCCAGCAAGCCAAACAACACCAGGTAGAGGAAGTTATTCTTCATCGTGACCAAAGCATAACCGAAGGCGCTACATCAAACGTCTTTGTTATCCGAAATAACACCCTATTTACCCACCCAACTGGCAAACACATTCTTTCTGGAATTACCCGTGATTTGGTCATAGAAAGTGCATGCCATTGCGCCCTTAATATTCAAGAATCCATCATAACCATTGATGAGGTTTTTAATGCTGATGAAGTTTGGATATCCAGCTCTACACGTGAGGTTATGCCCATTACCATGATCGACTCCAAACAGATTAATAACGGCAAAATTGGCCGCCACTGGTCAAACGTTTACGATCATTATCAAGCGCTTAAAAATGCATGATAAGCACATGACAGATCGACGCCTAGACCAGCTAGAAGACTGGCTAGAAATATTTTTTGATGATGCTAATTACACCCTCTCAAAAGCCAGCGATGACGCAAGCTTTAGGCGTTATTTTCGTATTGAGCGCAGCAACCTTAGCTTTATTGCGATGGACGCTCCACCTGCAAAAGAAAACTCCAAACTTTTTGTAGAGATTGCACAACTACTGCGTGATAATAATATTCATGCACCCAAAATCATCGACAAAGATCTAGAGCAAGGCTTTTTACTGATTGAGGATCTTGGCAATACAACGTTTTTGCAAGCATTAAACCCTAGCAACAAACTAGATTTATACAAACTGGCTATTGACGAGCTTGTCAAAATACAAGCAATAGAGCTCAAAAATCAGGCGCTTAATACGTACGACGAGTCTTTACTTAAAGCTGAACTACAGCTCTTAATTGATTGGTATCTAGCAAAAGACATTGATCAAAATTTGATAAATCAACTTAAGCAATTATTTGATCAATTGGTGCAAAATTCACTTAACGCTTCGCAAGTATTTGTCCATCGAGATTACCACTGTCGAAATTTAATGACCACCAATGGAAAGATCTCTATCATTGATTTCCAAGACGCTGTTATTGGCTCAAATACCTACGATCTAGCCTCACTATTAAAAGATGCCTACATCGAGCTAAACTTAGCTGAAATACAAACTCTGCTTACTTATTTTTACCAGCAGGCTAACATTAAAATTCCTTTTGCAGAATTTGAAAAACAATTTGATCTGATGGGTTTACAGCGCCATCTTAAAATTTTAGGTATTTTTAAACGTCTATCTATTCGCGACGGCAAACACCAATATCTGGACGATATTCCTCTGGTTAAAAAATACGCCCTACAAATGGCAGATAAATATCCAGAATTTACCCTTCTCAAGGATATCCTATGATTGGCATGATTCTAGCAGCAGGACGAGGTGAGCGGATGATGCCACTCACCGAAAACACCCCAAAACCGCTTATTAAGGTTCAAAACATTGCACTCATTGAGCACGCTATTAGCGCCCTTAAAAAAGCTAATATTACTGATATTGTGATCAATATTTCTTATTTGGGTGAGCAAATAAAATCGTATTTAGGCGATGGCTCAAATTTCGGAGTTAGTATCCAATATAGCGATGAATCACAAAATGCCTTAGAAACCGCTGGCGGTATTATCAAAGCCCTACCCTTGCTAGGCAACAAACCTTTTGTGGTGATCAACTCTGATGTGTTGTGTGATTATGATCTATCCAAACTAACACTACCGATTGGCTCGCTTGCGCATTTGCTCTTAATTAACAATCCTGCGCACAACCCAAAAGGTGATTTCTCACTCATTAATAATCATCAAGTGATCTTAGCAAACAGTAGAAGTTTTACTTTTTCAGGTATTGGCGTTTACCACCCTGATTTTTTCAAAAATCATACAAACACCCAAAGTAAGCTCCCACTTTACCCGCTACTCAAAGAAGCGCTTGCTACCAACCAGCTGAGTGGCGAGTATTATCAAGGCTACTGGCAAGATGTGGGCACGCCTGAGCGTTTAGAATTGGCCAATAATCTAAAAAATTAAGGAAAAACCAGTCATTTTAAAAATTTGCTAAATTTTGACTAACCTCTAGAAAGACCATTCTTAATTCTTCAAAAAGCTTTAAATAAGCCGTTTTTAGCTTCTTTTAAACAGGATTAAATCAAGAAAATCCCAAAATTTAGCTCACCATCAAGCCATTTGCATTATTTCCGAAATTTTTAAAAAATTAATAGGCGTCATATCTCTATTAATTTATAGTTGATAGCCAATAGATATTCCAACCAATATCAGCACTGTGCCAGTAGTTCTATTTAAATACTTAATCTTATCATTTTCAATCCATTTTCCAACATAACTCGCTAAAGTTGCATAGCCTAGCATAATCACCACATCAACCATCAGCAAGGTGACAACTACAATGCTAATTTGATTTATTTGCTCTAATTCCGGCCGAATAAATAAAGGAATAAATATAATTAAAAATACCGTTGCTTTAAGATTTAACAAATTAATAAAACCTGCTTTCAAAAAATGACTGTAAGCAGTAAATTTTTTAGTGGTTTGATTATTCGCCAAATCAACATGCTTAGGCTCACTCATCCATTGTTGAACACCTAATGCCACAAGATAAACAACACCTACCCATTTAATCGATGTAAATAAAAACGCATTGGAAGTAACAAGAAACCCGATACCTATCGACACAAATATAATTTGAACACCGTAGCCAACTTGCAATCCCAGAATCGTATATATGGATTTTTTAAAACCATAGCGAATACTTTGATTAATCGTTGTAATTGCACCAGCACCTGGAGAAAGGCTAATAAAAAAAGAGGCAATGAGTAGGCTAAGCCAAGTATCGAGATTCATTATTTTTTTAGTAAAAAGGCCATATTACTGTAAAGACCTAAGTTTTTTGCTCATAATATTTATCGAATTGTTATTGGTAAAATAATTAGGTTTTATGTCCCTTTAATTTTTTTATGTTATTTATTTTTTTATCGTTCGGTTTTTACTTCATAGTAAATGTTATAAAGATCCCCGAATATTCCTTTATTGACTAATACCACTTTCCTAGAGAGAATTTCATATTTAGTATTTTGGTGACCGTTATCAACCACCCATTGTTTAAGCCACTCTAATCGTGTTTGCTCTGCTTCTTCACTGTCTATTGGATATACAGGGTCGGCAAATGCCTTGTATTTGTAGTATTCGTAATTTCCCTCAGAACGTATTGGTTCAAACTTTGTTACCATTCTGTCCATGCTTGTACATCCTGAAATAAACGCCAATGCCAATATTGCTGTGATTAATTTTAATTTTTTCATAAATTCTCCTTTTCAAACAAAATCATATTTCCAAACATCTAACACTTTAGCAATAATTTCTACATCTTTTGGTAAATCAAACGATTGATGTTATCACTAATTTCAATCACTTTATTTGTTTATTATTTTCAATAATATCGGCTAAATTGTAACCAAAAAAAAAATGATAAAAAATATGCAATATTGGAAATAAATTTTCTTTTAATTAAATAGGAGTGTTATCCTTTTTATCAAAAACCTAGTCATTTATTTCGCGTAAAATAAATTTTGGTAGTGCTTAGGGTGCGCCGACAATGAATGACTACAAACCCCGCCAGGCCCGGAAGGGAGCAACGGTAGTAGTTTTTTCAGGTGTTGGATGTTATTCTGAGTGCTGCCACTTTTAAATTATCCTTTTGAGCATGAGTGAGCATTATCAAGTCCTGGCCCGCAAATACCGCCCGCATACGTTTGGCGAATTAGTTGGGCAAACTCATGCCAAAAAAACCCTTGTTAATGCGCTTGATGCTAACAACTTGCACCATGGTTTTTTATTTACCGGTACGCGCGGTGTCGGCAAAACCACCATTGCGCGTATCTTTGCTAAATCGATCAATTGTGAGGCGGGCGTTAGCTCTACGCCGTGTGGCACTTGCCCTACTTGTTTAGAGATTGACAGAGGTCAATCGATTGATTTGATCGAACTAGATGCTGCGTCGCATACAGGTGTCGACAACATGCGCGAACTATTAGAAAACGCGCAATACATGCCCACCAAAAATAGGTACAAAATTTATCTGATTGACGAGGTTCACATGCTTTCCAAAAGTAGCTTTAACGCGCTACTAAAAACGCTTGAAGAGCCACCTGAGCATGTAAAGTTTTTGCTCGCTACCACAGATCCACAAAAACTACCAGTTACCGTGCTTTCTCGTTGTTTGCAGTTTACATTGTCACAACTTACCCACGATGAAATCCTTGGTCAGCTGAAATTTATCATGGACACTGAAAGCTTAAGCTATGAAGAAAGTGCGTTAAGCCAGATAGCTGAATTTGGCAACGGCTCAATGCGTGATGCGCTTAGTTTGCTTGATCAGTCTATCTCTTATGGCAATGGTAGCGTTACCAGTAAAGATATTAAAGCCATGCTGGGACTGGTGCATCATGATGATATTATTAGCCTAGCTCAGCATTTGTTTAATCAAGATGCTAAAGCGGTGATTGAATTTGTAAAAGAGTTGGCGCATCGTGGCGAAAACCTCACTAACGCTTTAAAAGATCTTAGTTCGTTATTTCATCAAATTTCTCTGGTACAAATTGTTGGCGGTGAAAACCCAGCTGATATTAAAACACTAGCAAGCCAGATTAGCAATCAAGATTTGCAGATTTTTTACCAAATGGCGATTAACGGTACGCGAGATATGTCGCTAGCACCGAGTGAGCAAATTGGCTTTGAGATGACTTTATTACGCATGCTGGCGTTTCATAGCGACGTGAGTGGTTCGCAAAATACAGAAAAAAAAACTCTAAAAATCACGCCTAAAGCCACTCCAAGCACACAAACTACTGACAAATCTTTAGCTGAAAAACCTCAAAAACAACAACCCGCTAAAAAACCAGAACAACCTCAAGCTAACCACTACCTAGCCATTGCTAGCCAACAAGAATGGGAAGCTATTAGTCAATCAATTAAGTTTACAGGTGGCGCCAAAATGTTGGTTAAAAACACCTTATTTGACACTTTAGCAAACAATACACTCACCCTGACACTGGACGAACAATTTACCAATTTGCTAAGTGATCATGTGCGTAAGAGTATGCTTGAAAGCTTGAGGGTGCAATACACAGATCTAAATCTAGTGATTAATCTTAATCAACTAGATTCTGAAACTTTAGCACAAAAAGAATCTAAAGCACATAAAATTTATTTGGCTAAAATTCAACACGAATTTTTAAACGATGAAGTGGTGCAACAATTAGAGCAGGCTTTTAATGCAAAAGTTGATGTTAAATCCATTAAAGAAATTACACGACACTAAATAAGGAGTAGCCCATGTTAAAAGGTGGAATGGCCGGGATGATGAAAAAAGCCCAGCAAATGCAAGATAATATGCAAAAAGCACAAGAAGAAATTAAAACCTTGAGTGCAACTGGAAAGGCAGCGGCTGGTGCGGTTGAAATTACCATCAATGGCGAACACTTAGCCACCAATATTAAAATTGACGAGATGGTAATGGATGACAAAGACATGCTTGAAGATTTAATCCTAACGGCAATGAACGATGCTACCGCTCAAATCTCTAGCGCTTCAGCGGCAAAAATGAAAGGCGCAACAGGTGGCATGAAGCTACCTGGTGGCATGAATTTACCATTTTAAGGATACTTTTTTAACTCATGATTGAAACACTGAACAAAGCTTTTTGCACCCTACCAGGCGTTGGTAGTAAAACGGCACAGCGTTTTGTTTATCATCTATTAGAACGCAATCGAGATGGTGGTTTTGAGTTGGCTAAAGCCTTGGTTGATGCTATGGAGCATGTACAGCATTGTAATTCTTGTAGAACGCTAAGTGAAAAAACCCTATGCAACATCTGCGCTAATGATGTGCGTGATGATACTCAGCTTTGTGTGGTGGAAACGCCAGCAGATATTCACGCCATTGAACAAAGCGGCGTCTATAGGGGTAAATATTTTGTACTAAGTGGCTATCTATCTCCCATTGATGGTATTGGTGCGAGTGAGCTTGGCCTGGATGAGCTCGAGCAAAAACTTGTAGAGCGGCATATTAAGGAGATTATTCTAGCGACTAATGCCACTGTTGAAGGCGAAGTAACAGCACATTATATTAGCAATATGGCAAAACAATTTGAAGTGCAAATTACGCGTATTGCACACGGCATCCCGATTGGTGGTGAGCTAGAGTATGCGGATATAAACACCATTGCCCACGCTCTATCTGGGCGTAAAAATTACACTTAGCCGATTTTTCAACCTAGCCTGTAAATATCAACAAGCTATTCGAATGTTTTAGAAAGTAGCTCAATCTCATAACCGTCAGGATCTTGTAAAAAGCCGACGATGGTTGTACCAGCACTCATCGGCCCCGCTTCTCTGACAACCTTTGCACCCTGTGCCTTGGCCTTACTAACAGCTACATAAACATCTTCTACATTAATAGCAAGATGGCCAAACCCTGTACCAATTTCATATTCATACTTACCCCAATTGTAAGTAAGCTCTAACGCCGGATGTTCAGATTCAGGCCCATAACCCAAAAAAGCCAAGGTAAATTCACCTTGAGGGTATTCTTTTTGGCGCAATAGACTCATACCCAGCACTTGTGTATAAAACGCAATTGATTTATCCAAATTTCTAACTCTAAGCATTGTGTGCAAAATTCTCATAACAACTAGTTTATAATCCAAAGATTGCTTATTATAAACACCAAATCAATGACTAATAGCTTCTCCCACTGGGACAAAGTTTATACCACCAAAGTGCATGAGCAAGTCAGCTGGCATCAAGACCATGCCACTATTTCATTAGACTGGATCTTAGAAGTCACCCAACCAAATGACGCTATTATTGATGTTGGCTGTGGGGTGTCCGTTTTGGCAGATAATTTATTAGATGAAGGCTATTCTAATCTTGCCCTATTGGAGCTCTCTACTACAGCGCTAGAGGCAACTCAAAAAAGACTAGAATCCAACCTGGATAAAGTGAGTTTTTACAATCAAAATATTTTAGAATTTTTTTCAAAAAAACGCTTCAAACTTTGGCATGATCGAGCGGTTTTTCATTTTTTAACCGATGCAAATAATCAGCAAATCTACCTGCAAAAACTCTACGATTATCTGCAGCAAGATGGTTTTTTCTTGTTAGCCACTTTTGCGACAGACGGCCCCACGCAATGCTCTGAATTAGACATTGTACAATATGACGTAGCGAAAATCACACAGCTATTGGGCGAACGCTTTAAACTGATTAAAACCACTGCCGAATTACACCCAAACCCCAATGGTGGCGCGCAAAAATTTAACTATTTTTTATTGCAAAAACAATAAACTATTTATCTGCTTGAATGGCGTCTGTTAGATCAAAATAATGATTACACGGGCCACCAAGTTTGTTAATTTCTTCAATGCAGTGACGCTTTTGCTCATGATCCAAGTCCTCAGCCACTGCTATCAAACTAGCAAGTAGTTGCTCTTGCGCCTTATCTGTTTGAATATATTGCTGAATAAGCGCCTTGGCTTGGGTGAGTTGTTGATTATTGATCATGTTGATTGAATTAATCTGAGTTTGGTTTTTTTGTCCATTTGTTTAATTTCATATTCTCGCTTTGAGGCACTCGACCTATCCTGGGTTTTTTCTTGATAAATCAACTGACATGGAGCGTTAGCGCGGGTATATTTTGCCCCGCCCTTAATCTCACCATTATGCTGACGTAAGCGCCTAGGTAAATCATTGGTAATTCCGCAATATAATGAGTTATTAGCACACTGCAATAAATACACTAACCAAGTTTTATTATCCAATTTTTTCATCCACTTATAGTATAATTGCAAAGTTTAATCCATCTTTATAAGTTAATGGAAAAAACCTACAATCCTGAACAAATTGAAGCGAAATACCGCTCACTTTGGGAAGATAAAAATCTATTCTCATCTGATGCAAATTCTACCAGTGAGAGTGCCTACTCAATCATGCTGCCGCCACCAAATGTTACTGGCTCATTGCACATGGGGCATGCTTTTCAGCATACCATTATGGATGTATTGACACGCTATCATCGAGGCAAAGGCGAACAAACCCTTTGGCAACCTGGTACAGATCATGCCGGTATTGCTACGCAAATGGTGGTTGAGCGCCAACTAGCTGCTCAAGATATCACTCGTCATGACGTTGGGCGTGAAAAATTTGTTGAAAAAATTTGGGATTGGAAAGAGCAATCTGGTGGCACAATCACCTCGCAAATGCGTAGACTTGGCTCATCAGTTGACTGGGAAAAAGAACGCTTCACCATGGATGAAGGCTTGTCTGACGCTGTCAATAAAGTCTTTGTACAGCTCCATCAAGAAGGTCTGATTTATCGTGGCAAGCGTCTGGTTAATTGGGATCCAGTCTTGCACACAGCTGTGTCTGATCTTGAAGTCATTAGTGTGGAAGAGCAGGGCTCTTTATGGCATATGCGCTACCCTATTACCAACTCTGATGAGGTGATGGTAGTAGCAACAACACGCCCTGAAACCATGCTGGGTGATAGTGCAGTTGCAGTTCATCCAGACGATGAACGCTACAAGCACCTAATTGGCCAAACCATTGACTTGCCACTAACTGATCGAAAAATCAGTATTATTGCAGATGACTATGTAGATATGGCGTTTGGTACGGGTTGTGTGAAAATTACCCCAGCTCATGACTTTAACGACTATGAAATGGGTCAACGTCATGATCTTGAGGTTATCAACATCTTAACGGATGACGCCAAAATTAACGACGTTGTGAATAGTCCGTATATTGGTATGGATAGATTTGATGCACGTAAACAAATTATTAAAGATTTAGACGAGCAAGGTTTGCTTGAAAAAATCGACCCACATAAACTCATGGTGCCTCGTGGCGATCGAACTAACGCAGTCATTGAGCCTTACATGACAGATCAATGGTTTGTCAAAATCGCCCCACTAGCACAGCCTGCAATTGATGCGGTTAAAAATGGTGATATTCGCTTTATTCCTGAAAACTGGAACAAAACCTACTTTAACTGGATGGATAATATTCAAGACTGGTGCATCTCTAGACAAATTTGGTGGGGTCATCGAATCCCTGCCTGGTACGACGACAAAGGTAATATCTTTGTAGCAAATACCAAAGAGGAGGCTCAAGCTCAAGCGGGAGAAGGCGTTAAACTTGAACAAGATAATGATGTGCTAGATACTTGGTTTTCTTCTGCACTATGGCCATTCTCTACTCTAGGCTGGCCAGAAAAAACGCCAGATCTTGCGCGTTTCTACCCAACTGATGTACTGGTTACTGGCTTTGATATTATCTTCTTCTGGGTTGCTAGAATGATTATGTTTGGGCTGAAATTTACAGGTGAAGTGCCTTTTAAAGATATCTATATTACCGGGCTTATTCGCGATGGACAAGGGCAAAAAATGTCCAAATCCAAAGGTAACGTGCTTGACCCAATTGATCTAATTGATGGCATCTCCCTAGAGGACTTACTCGCTAAAAGAACACAAGGCATGATGCAGCCAAAAATGGCTAAAAAAATCAAAAAGCAAACTCAGCAAGAATTTGCTGATGGCATCCCTGCTTTTGGTACCGATGCCCTACGCTTTACCTTTGCTGCTCTTGCTTCATTTGGTCGCGATATTAAGTTTGATTTAAAGCGTGTCGAAGGTTACCGTAACTTCTGTAACAAACTTTGGAACGCCTCACGCTTTGTATTAATGAAACTTGAAGGTGAAACAATTGATACTACAGCGTCATTATCAACCGCAGACAAGTGGATATTATCACGCCTACAAGTAACCAAGAAAAACGTTGAAAAACACCTTAAAGATTACCGTCTTGATTTAATGAGCCAAGAATTATACGAATTTGTTTGGCATGATTATTGTGACTGGTATCTTGAGTTGTCTAAGCCACTCTTGCAAGATGATGCCACCAAAGCAGGCACACAAGCTACTTTGATTAAAGTCTTAAATGAAATAGTAAGTTTATTACACCCAATTATTCCATTCATTACCGAAGAAATATTTGAACAATGCAATGCCATTACTGGTGATGATGAAATTAGCCTAATGACACAGGCTTACCCAGAGATTGACCAATCATTAAGCTCTAAAGACTCTGAGGCAGAAATTAAGTGGCTACAGACTTTTATTCTTGGCATTCGTAAAATTCGTGGTGAGATGAACATCCCTCCGTCTAAACCACTGCCTTGTTTTGTGCAAAATTTCAAGCAAACGGATGAACTCTATTTGCAAAATAATGCAAATATTTTAAATGCGCTTGCCAAAATGGAAAGTATTGATAAACTAGCTACTAACGAAGAAGCACCAGAGTCCGCCACCGCCTTAGTGGGTGAGATGAAAATTCTTATCCCGTTAGCCGGACTAATCGATAAAGAGCAAGAGGTTTTACGACTTAATAAAGAAATTGAAAAATTAGAAAAACAAAAGATGCAATTTGAAAGTAAGCTAAATAACGAAAAATTTGTCTCTGGTGCACCAGAGGCTATTGTCAATGTTGAACGCGAAAGACTTGGTGCAACCCTTGGTGCTATTAGTGATTTAAACGAACAATTAAACAAAATATCGAACTTATAATATGAAGCTTAAACTTTTGATCACCGCCCTACTACTAACAAGCTCGCTTGTCAGTGCGCAGTCATTTGTTTATATTACCGATCAGGTTGATATTCCAATGCGTGGTGAAAAGGTCTTTGGGGATAATATTATCCGTTCACTCTCCTCTGGCTCTAAATTGGCCATCTTACAAGCCACAGAAGACGGCTGGACTCAAGTTAAATTCGAAGGTTCGACGGGCTGGATTATTTCTCGTTACTTATCTAACAATCCGCCTGCTAGGGCGCAACTAGAAAAACTCAGACAAACCTACAATGCCAACAAATTACTTATTAACAAGCTGGCAAAAAGAAAAACTGAGCTTGAGACTGAAGTGCAAACTTTAAAAGTTAAAAATACCAAGTTATCTATTCAAACCAACAAATCTGTTGCTGAAAAACAGCATATTGAGGCAGTCTATAAAGATGCTTTAAAATTAGAGCATTCTAACGAAAAACTAATTACCGCAAACCTACAGCTAAAAACTGAAATTCAATTACTTAAAAATAACAGCACTACCACACAGGATTCCAGTTCTAGAAATTGGTTTATCACAGGTAGTTTTGTTCTATTCTTTGGAATCTTAATTGGCTTTATTTTTCCAAACTTTGTCAACCGCAGGAGATATTAAATGAACTTACTAAAAACCGCACTAACATTTGACGATGTATTGTTAGTACCCGCACACTCAACAACTATGCCCAAAGAAGTGAGTATGTCAACCAAGCTCACTAAAAATATCACCTTAAACACCCCAATTCTTTCAGCGGCAATGGATACGGTTACCGAGGCAAAGCTAGCCATTGCTATGGCTCAAGAAGGTGGTATTGGCATTATTCATAAAAATATGTCTAGTGTAGAACAAGCCAATGAAGTTCGTAAAGTTAAGCGCTTTGAATCAGGCATTATTCGCGAGCCAATTACTATCGGCCCGAAAGCGACTATTGCTGATGTATTTGACATGCAACAAAAATTCAAAATATCCGCCCTACCTGTCGTAGAAGGTAATACCATTGTTGGTATGATTACTGGCCGTGATGTTAGGTTTGAGACGCGTCAAGATGAGTTGGTTGAAAACCTAATGACACCACAAGACAAGCTCATTACCGTTGTTGAAGGCACAGATATGAGTGAAGTTAGATCGCTACTACACCAGCACCGTATTGAGCGCGTGGTCATTACCAATAGTCAGTTTGATCTTCAAGGCATGATTACTGTTCGTGACATTCAAAAATCAACTGATTTTCCAAATGCCTGTAAAGACGAACAAGAGCAGCTGCGTGTTGGTGCAGCTGTCGGTGTTGCAAGCGGTACAGGTGAGCGTATTGATGCATTGGTTAAAGCGGGTGTTGATGTGATTGTAATTGATACAGCGCACGGACATTCTCAAGGCGTACTGGATCGAGTTAAAAAAACCAAGGCCAAGCATCCAAATCTAAACATTATTGCGGGCAACATTGCCACAGGTGCAGCAGCGCTTGACTTAGTTAAAGCAGGTGCAGACTGTGTAAAAGTTGGTATTGGCCCTGGCAGTATTTGTACAACACGTATTGTTGCAGGTGTTGGTGTGCCGCAAATTAGCGCTATTTCAGATGTTGCAGAAGCTTTAATGGGTACTGGCGTGCCTTTAATTGCCGATGGTGGTATTCGCTATTCGGGCGACATTGCTAAAGCTTTTGCTGCTGGTGCTTATTGCGTTATGCTAGGTTCAATGTTAGCGGGCACAGAAGAGTCGCCTGGTGAGGTTGAGCTTTACCAAGGACGCTCATACAAATCTTACCGCGGCATGGGCTCAATTGGCGCTATGAACCAAGCGCACGGCTCATCAGATCGCTACTTCCAATCAGACTCAAAAGCGGATAAATTAGTACCAGAAGGTATTGAAGGTCGTGTTGCGTTTAAAGGCTCTATTCGTCCTATTATTCATCAAATGGTCGGTGGCGTAAGATCATCTATGGGCTACACAGGTTGTGAAAATTTAGACAAAATGCGCACTGATGCTACCTTTGTACAAGTAACTGCAGCTGGTATGGTGGAGTCACATGTACATGACGTTTCAATCACCAAAGAAGCGCCAAACTACCACCAATAATTCTTAGACATTTATAGAATAAGAATTTTTAGATAAAGAAAATCTTTGTTATGTTGTTTTTTCTTTTGGCGCTTTTATTGCCTCTAAAACACCATCCCAAAATTTCACTCTAGCTATTACAGCTTGCTGAGCAGCGTCAATTGACTCTTGAACTTTCTTCTCATCGCCATTACATAATCCATTAAGCAATCTTAATGACAATGGTGCATGAAAATCTTCATCTAGATGAATATGCCTATTCAGATAATAATGAAAAATTGGCGCCTGAGCCTCAGAAACGCCGATTTTTTTCAAAATTGAGCGGAACATGCAAGGGATTATATGCTCTCTACCTAATGCTAAAGCTGCTGCCACTTGATGGGATTTATCACCTTGTATAAATTGAAATGTTGTTGATGTAAATATTCTAGAAGGTTTTGGAACAACTTGAGATTCAAGAGCTGTATCAATGCCTTTAACTCTAACCGTTTCAATAAAAGCTTTAGAGGCGGATGTGTCAGCACCGATTTCCTCCATCGCTCTATGGTAAAGCTCAAAATGGCTTGAGTACTCACCAGAAATATTGGTTTCATCAGATTCCTCTTCAAGCACCAATTCATTAATAAACCTTCTAACATCACCCTCTCCTTTAGGAGTCCATGGATACTGGGTGGGTGCAATGGTATATTGCAGATATTTTATAAGAGACATAAAATCCCATACAGAATAAATATGATGCTCCATAAAGCATTGAAGATCTTCAATCGTAGAAACAGCATCATATATTGGATGATCTTCTAGCTGACTTTTAAAAGAAGCAATGATATCGCTATTGATTTTTTTTGACATAAATTTTTTATTGTTAATATTAATCAAGGTGGTCTAAACAATCCAGGACTAGATTTATCAATTAAACTAAGAGCATACGACTGATTTATAGAAAAAATCAATCAGCATTATTTTGTATTTTGCCTTAATTATTATAAATTTAATTTCTTTTTAACCCGCTATTTTAAAGTGATATTATTAGAAAAACTAAGGCCTAACATCTATACCTTTAAGCGAAGTATAATAAAATGATCAGTAATTAATTCAGGCAAAGAAAGCAGATGGTAGTGTTTATTAGTGAAATTCAGCATAATATAAAACAAAGTATAATCGTCTTTTTAAAATCTAAGCTGGTCTCAATATGCAACTGATCGAACACTACCAAAATTCTGGCTACGAAGCTGTTGCTGATGCCATCATGGACTTTTTTGATCGACGTAAAGATCTACAGCGTCCCGGTGTAGTTTTTGGAGCAGGTGGTAGTGACGCTGAGCCAGCTAAAGTCTCAACAGATATTAGTCTCGTTTCTATCAGTCGCTCTGACCCTGAGGCATTCGCACTTGGAGATCTAATCGTTCGTGGCGTGTCAGCAGGACTAGAGCGATACTTACAAGAACGACCTTTTTTTCGCCAGGTTTGTCCAGACCAGGAATTATTTGTAATGCCTATATTTAACTTACAGCGCTATGCTCCCGGTGAGGGTTTTCGTCAGTGGCACTGCGACTGGACAATTAGTGACGAAGTCACTGAGCCAGAGCATCGAGTACTGGCCTGGATCCTATATTGTGACTCTGTGACAGAAGCTGGTACCGAATTTCACTGGCAAAAGCATCATGAGTTGGCAGAGCGTGGAAAGCTTCTGATTTTTCCAGCCTCCCCCTCGCATATTCATCGTGGACGAGTGAATAATGAACTAAGCAAAACGATTGCCACTGGCTGGATCAATGCCGGGTCTCGTGATAACTTCTTAAAACGTCTGGATCGTTAATAAAGCTAAAGTAATCTAATTTTTTAAAGTTAACAATCCTAGTTATTACATGTAAACATTTACAAGCATTATGATTAATAATAAAACATCTTGATACATTTTGGAAAAATATCTGAGCAAGAATTTTTGACTGATTATTGGCAAAAAAAACCTTTGCTTATTAAACAAGCTTTGCCAAATTTTATCTCTCCGATTGCACCTGAAGAGTTAGCAGGTCTCTCTCTAGAGGAAGAGTTTGAATCACGCCTCATTACAGGATCTACTACTAGCCGACAGTGGTCTCTAACTCAAGGTCCATTTTCAGAAGCTACCTTTGAAACATTGCCAGAAAAAGAATGGACACTTCTGGTTCAAGGGGTTGATCGTCAGCTTGATGAGATACATGATTTAATCCAGCATTTTGATTTTATTCCACGTTGGCGCTTTGACGATGTCATGATTTCTTATGCTGCCCAAGGCGGAAGCGTCGGACCTCATTTTGATTATTATGATGTATTCTTACTCCAAGGTAGTGGTCAGCGTCACTGGACGTTAAGCTCACAGTTTTGCACACTTGATAATTACTTAGAAGATGTGCCACTTAGAATTATGGATAAATTCGTGCCAGAGCAAACTCTTATCGCTGAACCTGGTGATGTTTTATATGTGCCACCCAAAATAGCACACCATGGCGTGAGTATGAGCGATGATTGCACCACACTTTCTTTCGGCTACCGCTCTTATAGTACGCAAGAGCTGTTCGAGCATTCTCAAGATGTCAAAGCTGGCTACTATCAAGATCCAATATGGCAAAACCAGCAAACACCCGCCTTAATTCCCAATTCTGCCGTACAAATGGCTAACAAAATAAACGCCATTAGTACTGTTGATTTTGCAAAGTTTGTAACCAAACTTGACACGCTAGATGTGCAAATTTTGCAACAGTTCGAGTACGCCCAACAAGCTGTTAAATTTAAAGCTGACACTGTTTATCAATTACATCCAGCTTGCAAAATTGCCTATCTAAAAATAGATGGAAACATTCAAGTTTTTCTCAATGGGCTATTGATAAACACTCAAGGGCTTGATTCACAAGATTTAATGGACTTTTGCAATATGAGAGAATTACAAACTAGCAGTCTTCCAGATTTGACTCGACAACTGTTTGATTTACATGTTTTGTATGAAACTTAAATCAAATATTTATTGTGTGTTTTTACTGGTAGTTGCTGTTTGGTCAACCACACCACTGGCCATTCAATGGTCAACCTTGGGATCAAGTTTTAGCTTTAGTGTTGCCAGCAGAATGCTTATTGGTTTAATAATTTGCGCACTAATCTTACGACTTAAACAACAAAAACTATCACTACACAAACAAGCTTTGGCTAATTATGGCTATGCTGGGGCGGGTATTTTTATCACCATGAGTTTGGTTTATTTCTCAGCACTCAGCATTCCATCAGGGCTTATATCGGTAGTCTTTGGACTAACCCCTATTATCACAGGGGTGTTTGCAATGATATTACTCAAAGATAAATTCTTTTCATGGGCAAAAATGACTGGTCTTTTGTTAGGATTATCGGGGCTTTTTATGATTTTTAGTCATTCACTTGTATTTGCTGACACACTGCTAATCGGTCTGACTAGTGTTACTTTAGCCATGACCTTTCAAGCTTTCATTTCTGTCAAACTTAAGCAAATCAACGCAAAAGTATCGGCGTTAGAAACCACAACAGGTGCGCTAATGATCAGTGTTCCGCTGTTTATCATTAGCTGGCTAATTTTAGGAGCAGAGATTCCTGACACTAGCCTTAAAGCGGCACTATCGATTGGCTATTTAGCCCTCTTTGGTTCTGTTATTGGCTTTATGTCGTACTACTATCTCATAAAAAATACCAGTGTTAGAGTAGTTGGCATTGTGCCTTTGATTACGCCAATTTTTGCACTAATACTCGGATCAAGCCTGAATCATGAACAGCTAAGCATTACCCAAATTAGTGGTATTAGCTTGGTTTTATTCGGCTTAGCGGTTTACGAATACGCAGAAAAATTCTTTAAAAAAATACCGCTTATCAAGCGGTATTTAATGGCTTTATTTTCGACTTAAAACCGGGGAGTCAAACTTTAGCCCTTCCCAGCCATAGGTCATGAAATTACGAATATTTGCATGAGAATCACTCTTGGGCGAGCTTAGCACATCTTGGTAATATTGCCCAAAACAATGCAAGGTTTCCAACTGAGTTAATTGATGAATAGCAGCAAAACAAAATAACTTAGCACTCCCTTGATTTTCATCAACAGAATTTTCAGTTTCACCATTAGTGAAACTTGCTGGCGTGTAATCATAATCGTCATCGATCAGCTCGATCAAGTCTTCAAATCGCATCCTTGCGCCAGATCTTAACTCTTCTAAGTATTCTTCTTGTGTCAAACCCATTCTCCTCGTTTTATTAGTCCTAATCAGCTAAACCGTCATTGGATTTGGCTTATTGATATTTATACCGTATTTTTCAATCGCTTGCGCAATAACTGAACCATCCATCTCACCTTCGTCAACC
Organism: Candidatus Thioglobus autotrophicus; assembly: GCF_001293165.1. NCBI lineage: Bacteria > Pseudomonadati > Pseudomonadota > Gammaproteobacteria > Pseudothioglobaceae (SeqCode) > Candidatus Thioglobus > Candidatus Thioglobus autotrophicus. Next base: position 79,340 of record NZ_CP010552.1, read on the forward strand.
AAAGCTTTTAAAGAAGCCAATACAACATAACTTGCATCCACTTCAAAGAAGCTTCTAAGGGCGGCGCGTGAATCAGAACGACCAAACCCGTCTGTACCTAATACTTCATAACGATTTGGCACATATTTACGTACCTGCTCAGCATAATTACGCATGTAGTCAGTGGCAACAATTACCGGACCTTTTGCATGCTCTAAACATTGAGTAATGTATGGAACCGCTGGAGCATCTGTACTAAATCGATTAACACGATCAATGGCTTGCGCTTCACGAGTAAGCTCGTTAAAACTAGTGACTGACCAAACGTCAGATTTGACATTCCAGTCATCTGCCAACATTTGTGCAGCTACCTCAACCTCTCTAAGAATTGTACCTGAGCCCATCAATTGAACTTGCAAGTCGCCTGTACCCACGGTTTTAAGTGCGTACATACCCTTAATAATACCTTCTTCAGAATTTTCTGGCATTTCAGGATGTGCATAAAGCTCGTTCATCGTGGTAATGTAGTAAAAAATATTCTCGTTTTTCTCATACATTCTTTCCAGGCCGCTACGAACAATAACGGCTAGTTCGAACGCATAAGTCGGATCATAAGATATACAATTTGGAATGGTATTTGCCACCAAATGTGAATCACCATCTTGATGCTGAAGACCTTCACCGTTTAGCGTTGTACGCCCTGCTGTACCGCCTACTAAGAAGCCTTTAGCCTGCATATCGCCCGCTGCCCAAGCCAAATCACCAACACGTTGGAATCCAAACTTAGAATAGTAAATATAAAACGGAATCATGGTGATATCATGTGTTGCATATGAGGTTGCAGCAGCGATCCAATCAGAGATTGCACCCGCTTCATTAATACCTTCTTGCAATACTTGGCCTTTTTTATCTTCCTTATACCACATGACTTTATCAGAGTCTTCTGGCTGATAAAGTTGTCCAGATGCTGAGTAAATACCCAGTTGTCTAAACAAGCCTTCCATGCCGAACGTACGCGCTTCATCTGGCACAATAGGTACAATCTTCGGACCGAGTTGCTTGTCACGAACCAAAAGCGTCATGATGCGGTTTAAAGCCATTGTGGTTGACATTTCGCGATCACCACTAGACTTAAGTAAAGCCTCAAATACACTCAATTCTGGTGCTTTAATTGCTTCTAAATTAAATGATCTTACTGGCAAAGAGCCACCTAATTTCTGGCGCTTCTGCTTCATATATTGCATTTCTGCACTATCTTCTGCCGGCTTATAAAAGTTTAATTCTTTAACATCTTCTTCTGTAACTGGCACATTAAAGCGTTTTGCAAAACGCTCAACTTGCTTAAGACCTAATTTTTTCTGTGAGTGCGTGGTATTTTGACCTTCACCAGCCTCACCCATACCGTAACCTTTTACTGTTTTAGCTAAAATTACCGTTGGCTTATCGCTGCAAGCCTTAGCTGCATGATAAGCTTGGAATACTTTAAATGGGTCATGGCCACCACGATCAAGACGATAAATCTCGTCGTCAGTCATATGCTCCACCATAGCGAGTAATTCAGGGTATTTACCGAAGAAATGCTCACGCACATAAGCGCCGTCTTTAGCTTTATAAGCTTGGTACTCGCCATCAACCACCTCTTCCATGCGCTTTCTAAGTAGCCCATTGGTGTCTTTAGCAAATAGCTCGTCCCACTTGCCACCCCAAACAACTTTGATCACATTCCAGCCTGCGCCACGGAACATACCTTCTAATTCTTGAATAATTTTTCCATTACCACGTACAGGTCCATCAAGACGCTGGAGATTACAGTTGATCACAAAAATAAGGTTGTCTAATTTTTCACGTCCTGCCATGGAAATTGCACCGAGCGATTCTGGCTCATCCGTTTCACCATCACCTAAGTAAGCCCAAACAGTACGCTTGTCTGTTTGCTTAATTTCACGATGATGAAGATACTTCATAAAGCGCGCTTGATAAATCGCCATAATTGGACCCAAGCCCATAGATACCGTTGGAAATTGCCAAAAATCTGGCATCAACCATGGATGTGGGTATGAGCTTAATCCACCCTCACCCGACTCTTGACGAAACTTTAGCATTTGCGCCTCAGTAATACGCCCTTCTAAAAAAGCACGTGAATAAATACCGGGAGAAATATGACCTTGGAAAAAGATTAAATCTGCTCCTTGATCTGCATCAGGGCCACGATAAAAATGGTTAAAACCTACTTCGTACAATGTAGCAGATGAAGCGAATGAAGCAATGTGCCCGCCTAACTCATAAGGCAGCTGATTTGCTTTTACCACCATCACCATCGCATTCCAACGCACCATAGCTGAAATTCGCGCTTCGATATCAACTTCAATATCTGTCGCGATTTCTTTGTCTTTAGCAATACTGTTTAAATACGCAGTATTAACACCTGTGGGCAATTCCATACCTTCATGGTGTGCCATATCTGTAAGCTGATTAAGGATAAATTTAGCTCTATCCTCACCTTCAAAGCGAGCAACAGACCTAAAAGCTTCTAGCCATTCTAGGGTTTCAGCCGGGTCTATGTCTTGATTATTCATAATATGATATTTTTAAAAATAGATTAATTATCCCAAAATTAGATGTCTTTAAAACTTTACTTTAGAAAATATTTTGTAAATAAAAGAGCGCCTACAAAACCAACCAATCCAAAGCCAATTTGCCACAATTCATTCAATGGAAACAACTTAACACCAATTAAAGCGCCAATGAAGAGTGCTAATAATGGCAATATATACAGTTGAAACGCTCTGTAGAATAATTCTGCAGAAGAAATTTGCATGGTGACAAAATCCCCAACCACTACGCCAGCCTCTAGTGGCTTGCTAAAAGTTGTAGCATGTCCAAAAGTACTAGCAAGTATGCCAGTACCGCATCCAGCATTCGCAGAGCAACTATGACAACCACCAGAGCGATTTACTTTCAGCACCATGGTTTGGTTTTCAATTTCGATTACTTCGAATTTTTCTTTCATTGCGATTAAAATAAACTATTTATACCGATATTTTAGCAACTTATGAGCATCTCACCATCAATCTTTAAAGCTTACGATATTCGCGGCATTGTTAAACAAGAACTCACACCTGAAGTGGTCAAGCTTATTGGCCTTGCGATTGGCAGTGAGTCTATTGCTCAAGGTGAACGCGGTGTTGTTGTTGGTCGAGATGGTCGACTTAGTGGCCCAGATTTAATGGAGTCCTTAAAAACAGGATTAAAGCAAAGTGGCTGTCATGTGGTGGATATTGGCATGGTGCCAACACCCTTAGTATATTTTGCTACTTACACCAAAGCCGCCACATCTGGGGTGATGATCACTGGCTCTCACAATCCACCAGAATACAACGGTTTTAAAATTATGATTGCTGGCGAAACCCTCTCAGGTGATCGTATTCAAGAACTTTACCAACGTATTCAAAATCAAGAATTTAGCTCAGGCCATGGCACCTCAACCAAGGTTGATATTGAAAGTGACTATATTGATCGCGTCAAATCTGACATTAAACTGAGCAAGCCACTTAACATTGTCGTAGATTGTGGCAATGGCGTTGCCGGCAATATTGCGCCTAAATTATTTGAGCAATTAGGCGCTAAGGTCACTAAGCTTTTTTGTTTAATTGATGGCAATTTTCCCAATCACCACCCAGACCCTTCCAAACTTCACAACCTGGAAGATATTATCAAAGAGGTAATTGATACTGGTGCAGATATGGGTTTTGCCTTTGATGGTGACGGCGACCGACTCGGCCTGATTGATAACAAGGGTAATGTCATCTGGGCAGATCGCCAAATGATCCTCTATTCAAGAGATATTCTTGATCGTAACCCTGGCGCCAAAATCGTGTTTGATGTTAAGTGTTCATCTCTGCTACCAAAAGATATTAGTGAGCATGGTGGTGAGCCCATTATGTCGCGCACAGGGCACAGCTTTATTAAAGCCAAACTTAAACAAACTGGTGCAGCACTTGGCGGGGAGATGAGTGGCCATATCTTCTTTAAAGAACGTTGGTACGGTTTTGACGACGCTCTTTATACGGGTGCACGCCTGCTAGAAATACTCTCAAAAACAGATCAAACTTGTGAGCAGGTCTTTGCCGATTTGCCTGATAGCATCAACACGCCTGAAATTAACATTCATTTTGACGAGCAAGGTGATCAATTTAAAGCCATGGATAAACTCGCTAAAAATGTCAGCTTTGAAGGCGCTGAGATTACCACTATTGATGGTGTTCGCGTAGACTACCCTAATGGCTGGGGCTTGGTTCGCCCTTCTAATACTACGCCATGCTTAGTATTGCGTTTTGAGGCAGATGATCAAAACACTTTAGAACAAATTCAAGAAAAATTCAGAATTTGGTTGGGTAATAACGACATTTCTACCAAAGACTTCTAATTTACATTATTTGTGAAATTTTTAGACATTCACTCCTTTTAAAATAGGTAAGACCTGTTTCATCGAGAAATCTAGTTAAAAACCACTTATTCCCTACTCTAAACAGCTTGTTTAGTCATTTAGAGCCAGAAAATTCGCCAATTTAATAGCTGATTAGAGGTTTTCCAACCCATTCGTGAAATTTGTTAAATTTTAAGAAAAGCTCTTGTTATTAATAGTTTGAAAAAACGCTGTCTGCCATTTTTGAAGTGATACTGTATTTTTTGTCTTTATCAATAAACGACAAAGAATTAGCATGCAACATTAAACGCTTAGCACCTGTTAATGCTACTCTTTGCTCACTTGATAAAGTCTTACACAAATAATCATTCGCAACTTGTTCGCTAACACCATAAATAGGATCACCCAAAATACGATGACCTATTGAGTCTAGATGCACTCTTATTTGGTGCTGCCTGCCAGTGACAGGCATGACTTTAACCAAAGTTGTGTTGTTCTGCTGATTAAATGCTATCGGCTTAACATGTGTGACTGAGCACTTGCCACTTTCAACCTCACAAGTCATTTTCACTCTAATATTACTATCAGCCTTTGAAATAGGTTTGTTAATGGTTATGTCGCTTGTTATTTCTCCTTGAACCACTGCTAAATATTCTTTGGTGAATTGTCGCTGCTCAAATAGCGTTTTTAAGCGGGTACTGGTGGGTTTGTTTTTAGCCACTAAAACCAGCCCAGAAGTTTGCGCATCTATTCGGTGGGCTAAATCTGCTTGCCCACCAAAACGATATCTAATTTCATCTAATAGACAATATTCAGTATCTTTTCGTGTGGGGTGCACCATAACCCCAGAAGGCTTATCAAAAACAGCAAAATCTTCAACCTCAAAAATAGGCTTAAGACCTCGAGTATGTCCTTCAAAAATAGCGACCTGCACATAATCACAATTCAGAATTTGTCCGTTTTTTAAGGGATTATGGCGCTCGTCAAATACTCTTTTTTTAGACAAAAGTTTTTGTGATACAGGGGCAGATAAACCCGCTTCATCGAGTAAAAATTGTTGGATTTTCCTACCTTGAATCGCTTGATATTTTTTAAGGACAAAGGGCATATTTATACAATTTTACCCATTTGGGTTTTTTAGACAACCAAAGACGCTAAACCCAAAAACGCAACAAAACCAATTACATCGGTAATGGTGGTTAAGATAACACCGCCAGCTAATGCTGGGTCAATTTTAAATTTAATTAGCAAGGAAGGTAAAAAAGCACCCGAAAAAGCGGCAAATATAAGATTAACAACAATCGCTGTGGCAATCACTAAACTAAGGATTAAATCTGAAAACCAGAGGTAAGTCGCCAAGCCAATGACTACTGACCAGAGCATGCCGTTTAACAAGCCAATGGCCACTTCTTTATTCATTAAAACTTTTAAATTAGAGGTGGTAACCCTGCCAGTGGCAATACCCCTGGTAACTAAAATAAGGGTTTGTGTGCCCGCAATACCGCCCATTGACGCTACCACCGGCATCAATACAGCCAAGGCAATTTTTTCTTGTAAGGTGGCTTCGAAAAGTCCGATAAAAAATACAGCAACAAATACCGTAATCAAATTAACACCTAGCCAAATACTACGACTTTTAGTGCTTTCAATCACAGGTGCAAAAACATCGTCTTCTTCATCCAGTCCTGCCATTGACATCACTGAGTGCTCAGCCTCATCACGAATAACATCTACCACGTCATCAATGGTGATTCGCCCAATCAGTTGATTGTTATCATCAACAACTGGCGCTGAGATTAAATCTCTTTGTTCAAACAAACTAGCAACATCGCTCTCAGGTGTGCTGGCTAAAATGGGTTTGTGCTCTTTATTAATTAAAGGTTTAATATTTTGCTCAGCTTCGTTCGTTAGCAAAGTAGAGATATGAATAGAGCCAATGTATTTATAAGTCCTATCCACTACAAACACCTGATCGGTATCAATCGGCATTTCTTTTAATAGACGCAAATATCGAATAACCGTACGCACATTAACATCGTCACGCACTGTAATTATGTCAATATTCATCAGCCCACCAGCTGAATCTTCAGGATAGGACAAGACTTGTTTTAAATGGTCGCGATGCTTGTGATCAAGCGTCAGTAATAAATTATGCAGAGCTGACTCGGGCAATTCAGGCACAATATCTGCCAAATCATCCATATCCAAGCCTTCAGTTGCCTTAACAATGCCGTCAACACTCATCTCATTAAGTAGTTGCGATAAAACATCCTCGCTTAGATCCTTTAGAATGTCGCCTTGAGTAGCGCTATCGATATTTAACCAAAGTTTAATACGATCTTTTGGTGGTACACTTTCTAATAGACGAGCAATTTCAGCCGCGTGTAAATCGGATAGCTGGGAGGTAGCTTCTTCATACAAAGAGGCCTCCAAAGATGTCATTAATCTTTGAAGGCACTCTTCGAAAGAAGTATTTTCAACTTCTGACATTAACTTTATATTCCTAATGGGTGATACTTGAAGCGCTATGCTACAAGCATCAGTTTTTTAGTTTTTCCTATGATCGTTGAGTTTTTCTTTATGCTTTCTAATTTGAGCATCGAGTTTATTAACCATTTGGTCAATAGAAACGTATAAATTATCGCTTTCGGCTTTTGCAAATAGATCTGCACCACTGACATGAAGAGTGGCTTCTGCTTTTTGTGTATCTTTGTCAACACCTAAAATCATATTTACATTGATCACATGATCAAAATGATGTTTGATTTTAGCGAGTTTCTCTTCAGAGTGTTGCTTGATTGCATCGGTGATATCAAGATGATGGCCAGAAATGTTTAATTGCATGCATGCTCCTTTATTAGTTATAAAATGCACCTATATTGTGGCATAACTTTCTTACCAATGTTGGTCTATTTATCAGTTTTTTAGGCAAATAAAAATGCTCACAAAAGCTCGTTTGCGTATATAATATTATCTTTTACCTATTTAAATATTCAGGAGATCAAGATGGATGCAATGAGTCAACAAGCTAACGAATTAAGCGCAAAGAAAATTGCCTTACAAGATACTTTTAAAACACATACAGCTGAAAATGGTTTTTCATATGAAGAATGGATCAACCCACCAGCAGGCTCTTTCTACGAAAGCTACAAGAAAGATTTAGCCGAAGTCGATAACGAAATGGCTCCACCACTACAATACCAGTCGTAATTTAAATTTCTGATTGGTACAAAAGCCCCGCTAGGGGCTTTTTTGCTTTTAAAGGAAAAGTCATCATGTCTTATTTAATGTCAAATTATGCACCACTTGCTGTTACTTTTGTTAAGGGTAATGGGTGTTATTTAACAGACGATAAAGGTGCAACTTACCTAGATGCGCTGTGCGGTGTTGGTGTCACTGGCCTTGGGCATTCCCATCCTAAAATTTCTAAAGCCATCCAATCACAAGCGCAACAACTATTACACACCAGTAATTGGTACCGTATTCAACACCAAGAAACCTTAGCTGAAACCTTGTGCAAGCTGGCCAATATGGACGGCGCATTCTTTGGTAATTCAGGTGCTGAAGCCAATGAAGCGGCGATTAAAATTGCACGCTTGCATGCGCATGCTAACCAAATTAATGAACCGATTATCCTAACAGCCAAACAAAGCTTTCATGGGCGTACCATGGCTACTTTGTCAGCGACTGGAAATCCGAAAGTTCAAGCAGGATTTGCACCACTTGTGAGTGAATTTATTCATGTTAACTTTAATGACATTAAAGCCATTCAAGAACATGAAAACAATGCTCGCATTACCGCTGTCATGTTAGAGCCAATCCAAGGCGAAAGTGGTGTGATTGTGCCTGATGCAAACTACTTAAATCAGGTTCAAAAAATTTGTCAAAAAAATAACTGGCTGCTGATTCTAGATGAGGTGCAAACTGGTATTGGCCGTACAGGAAAAATGTTTGCGCATCAATACAATCAAATTACTCCTGATGTCCTAACCCTTGCCAAAGGTTTGGGCAATGGCGTGCCTATTGGTGCCTGTCTAGCCAAAGGTAAGGCGGCTAAACTGTTAACACCAGGAACGCACGGCTCTACTTTTGGCGGCAATCCACTGGTTTGTCGCGTAGCTTTAGAGGTGCTAGATATTATCCAAAAAGATGATATTTTGAACAATGTAACTCTCATGAGTGACTACATCGTTTCTAGCTTTACAGACAAATTAAAAACGGTTGACAGTGTTCTAGAGATTCGCTCAAAAGGCTTAATGATTGCTATTGAGCTAACCAAAGAATGCTTACAACTACTGCAACAAGCCTTGGATAAAAAATTATTAATTAATATTACTGGTCAGTCTATTCGACTACTACCACCGCTCATAATCAACAAAGAGCAAGCGGATGAAATGATTGATATCATTTGTGAATTAGTCAGCGAACTTTAGCTGCAGGAGAATAAAAATGAAACATTTTATTAATTTAGATGATTTATCAACCCAAGATTTAACGGGCATTATCGACACCGCCATCGCCTTAAAAAAGCAATATAAATCTGGAGAGATTAATCAACAACTGAAAAATAAAACTCTGGCTATGATTTTTGACAAATCTTCTACGCGAACTCGAGTCTCTTTCGAAACAGGCATGACTCAATTAGGTGGTCACGCTTTGTTTTTATCCGATCGTGATATTCAGCTGGGACGTGGAGAACCTGTTAAAGATACTGCTATTGTTATTAGCTCTATGGTTGATGCAATCATGATGAGGGTTTCCTCTCATGAGGATATTAACACCTTTGCAAACAGTGGCTCTGTACCAGTTATTAACGCCCTTAGCGATGAATCTCATCCTTGTCAGCTTTTAGCTGACATAATGACTTATCAGGAGCATAAAGGTTCAATCCAAGGCAAAACAGTTGCTTGGATTGGTGATGGTAATAATATGTGTCATACCTACATGCAAGCAGCTAAAGCATTCGGCTTCAAGCTAAATATCGCCACACCCAAAGGCTATGAGCCTGACCAGGTATTTACTGATAACTATGCAGATCACATCTCATTATTTAATCAAGCCAGTGAGGCTTGCAATCAGGCTGATTTGGTTGTTACAGATGTTTGGGCGTCTATGGGTCAAGAAGCAGAACAAACTAAACGCGAGCTGGCTTTTAAAGACTTTCAAGTTGATCAAAATCTTATGAAAAACGCCAATTCTGATGCGAGCTTTATGCACTGTTTACCTGCTCACCGTGGAGAAGAAGTGGCTAGTGAAGTGATTGATGGTGAGCAAAGCTTGGTGTGGGATGAGGCTGAAAATCGCCTACACGCCCAAAAAGCTTTGTTACTGTATTTATTAGACTAGAGCTACTTATCTAGGCTTTTCATAGCGGCTTGATAAAATTTAACCCCGCGCTCAATCTTCTCTCTCCCACGAGACTCTCGCCAACGATTGGTATCTCTTAAAGAATACACGCAACCGCAATATTCTTGCTGATAGAATGCTTCACGTTTTGATAACTCCAACATTCTAGATGAGCCGCCCTGTTTACGCCAGTTAAAGTCCCAGTATGAAACCCCTGGGTAAGGATTAGCCGCTCGAGCACCACAACCATTAATTTGACCCATGTCTTTCCAACGAGAAATACCCAATGTCGATGAGATTAAATCAAACCCATGCGCTTGAGCGTGCTGCGCCGTTAGTTCAAAACGCATATCAAAACACGTTGTGCAGCGTGCGCCTCGCTCTGGCTCATTTTCTTGACCTTTAACTCGATCAAACCAATGATCTTTATCATAGTCCGCATCAATAAAATCCATACCAAGCTTTTGTGCAAAGCGAATGTTCTCTTCTTTACGTAGCTCGTACTCTTCTCTAGGATGAATATTAGGATTGTAAAAAAAGATGGTTGTCTCAATTTCAGAGGCGGCCAAAGCTTCCATAATTTCACCAGCACACGGCGCACAACAAGAATGCATGAGCAATTTTGTCTCGCCATTAGGGGTTTGTAATTTTGGACGCTTAAAGCCGCCCAAACTGTAATCTACTGCAGGCATGCTTTGACTTTTTTTAGCACTTCCCAAGCTTCACGCTTGAGTTGCTCATTTTTTAAAATATCGCTCGGATGATGTATAACAAACATATTATCATGCGCTAATGGCACCTGAGCATCCATCACTAAAACAACTTGAGCCTTATATTTGCTAAGCACTTGTGGCACTTGGTTAGCAGGAGACTGAATACATATAATATCTTGCTTGTCTAGCCCAATAGCCAAGAGCATCTTATATAAAAAATCTTGCGCCACACCTGACTGACACATCGATTCAGCACACTCAGTTTCAACCACCAAGCATTGAACTTTGACCAGCTGAGACGCTAACTCCTCTGTATTTTTACCAAGGTGTAAATACTCAGGTATATCCAGGGCACTGAGATAACGAGATCTAAGTGTTGTCACTAGATTTGAGGGTGTGCCCTATCGGTATCTGCTAGCACTTTATTAAGTGCATGCAGATAGGCTTTGGCACTAGCGATAACAATATCTGTATCAGCACCTTGGCCATTAATAATTTTACCATTATGCTCTAAGCGTACATTAACCTCACCCAATGAGTCGGTACCTTGAGTGACATTAGAGACGGAATACAGCTGTAGATTAACCTGCATATCGAGTAGTTTATTAATAGCACTAAAGGTAGCATCAACAGAGCCTGAAGTTTCGGCTGTCATACTTTTTTCATTGCCGTCAATTGACAAGACAACGGTTGCTTGATTTTTCTCACCCGTTTCACAAGTTACTTTTAATGAAACCAGTTTAATATGCTCGCTTTCAACCACTTGGGTTTCTGACACCAATGCTTGTAAATCTTCATCGAAGATTTCATGCTTCTTATCAGCCAGCTCTTTAAAACGTCTAAAGGCTTCATTCAAACTTTCTTCTGAATCAAATTCAACCCCTAGCTCGATCAATCTTGCTTTAAACGCATTACGCCCTGAATGCTTACCCAAAACTAGCTGATTAGCATTCCAACCAACATCTTCTGCGCGCATAATTTCATAAGTTTCACGGTGCTTCAAAACACCATCTTGATGAATGCCCGCCTCATGAGCAAAAGCATTAGCGCCAACAATGGCTTTATTAGGTTGCACTATAAAACCAGTTACTGAGGAAACAAGTCGAGAGGCAGACAAAATATGTGTGGCATCAATATTTGTATCACAATCAAACTCATCTTGACGTGTGCGTACAGCCATAACCACTTCTTCTAAAGCGGTATTTCCTGCGCGCTCACCCAATCCGTTAATCGTACACTCAACTTGTCTAGCGCCATTCAGTACCGCCGAAAGTGAATTAGCCACCGCCAAGCCTAAGTCATTATGACAATGCGCTGAAAAAATCGCTTTGTCTGAATTGGGGATGCGCTCAATCAAAGACTTCATGGTAGCGCCAAATTGATGAGGAATATTGTAGCCTACAGTATCTGGAATGTTGATGGTTGTTGCACCAGCAGCAATGGCTTTTTCAATAATACGACACAAAAAATCTTCATTAGAACGACCCGCGTCTTCAGGAGAAAATTCAATATCATTAGTGTATTTTGTAGCACGTTTAACCGACCTGACTGCTTGCTCAACCACTTGGTCAGGTGTCATTTGCAGCTTCATCTTCATGTGGATATCACTGGTTGCAATAAACGTATGAATTCGGGCAGAATTTGCACCTTTTAGCGCTTCTCCAGCACGATCAATATCTTTGTCTAGTGCTCTGGCCAATGAACAGATAGTGGAATCTTTAACCACGTTGGCAACCGCTTGAACTGCCGCAAAATCACCCGGTGAGGCAATGGCAAAGCCTGCTTCAATAATATCAACACGCATCTTTTCTAGCACTTTGGCAATGCGAACTTTCTCATCTTTAGTCATTGATGCGCCAGGTGACTGCTCGCCATCACGTAAAGTTGTGTCAAAAATAATTAATTTATCAGACATTTAAGTCTCCTTTTTTCATGTTTTTTTCTAATTCTGTTGTTTGTTAGTTAGCTTTAAAAGCTGCACGAGTTAATATCTGCCCTACGGCAGTAATCGTTGTAAGTCTACGAAGTAGCCTTGAAAAGAAAAATCAGTTAAATATTCCATAAATCTAATTATAAATTATTTTAAGCTTTTCTTAGCTTGTTTTTTTAAAGCGCGTTTGTTTCTAACTTCAATGGTTGTAAACACCAATCCAGATAGCGCATAAACAAAGAAAAAGATAAACAAAATAGCACTAGGCCACAATAAAACAACAATCATAATGAGTGTTGCTAGCAACAATAATTTGAAAGAAGATCGACCCTTAAGATTAATTTCCTTAAAACTGTAATAACGGATATTACTCACCATTAAAATACCAGCGGAAACCAAAATAATCCACGCACCGGCAACCAAATATTGCTCATCATAAACACTAGGGCCCATCATCTCCTTGGTCCAAACCAAGCCTGCAATTAGTGCTGCGGCAGCAGGAGAAGGCAGACCTTGGAAGTAGCGTTTATCTTGCACACCAATTTGTGTATTAAAACGCGCTAAACGTAGAGAGCCAGCGGCGACATAAACAAAAGCGCCAATCCAGCCAATCTTACCTAAGCCTTCAAATAGATAAAAATACATGAGCAAGGCAGGTGCCACACCAAACGACACCATATCAGCCATGGAGTCATATTGCTCGCCAAACTCACTTTGAGTATTGGTTAATCGAGCCACTCGTCCATCTAGACCATCCCATAACATAGCAACAAAAATGGCAATCGCCGCTTCCGCATATTGGCCCCTGGTTGCCAGGATAATAGCAAAAAATCCAGAGAACAGGCCAAAGGTAGTTAGAATGTTAGGCAGCAGGTAGACACCTCTTTTTACTTTATTGGTTTTCATGAGTTAATTATAACGCCTTAGAAATAAAAACGCCCAACTAAGTTGGGCGCTTATAAAGAATATCTAGTTCTTGGCTTGATCAACAATTTTATTCTTGTTAATCCATGGCATCATCGAGCGTAGAGATTCACCCACTTGCTCAATTTGATGTTCACGTTGAACATCACGACGAGCTGGAAGATCGCCTACATTAGCAACAAACTCTTTAGCAAATGTACCATCTTGAATTTCTGTTAAGATTTTCTTCATTTCCGCTTTAGTTTCACTAGTAATAATACGTGGACCACGCGTTACATCGCCATACTCAGCAGTGTTTGAAATTGAATAGCGCATGTTAGCAATACCGCCCTCATACATTAGGTCAACAATTAGCTTTAACTCATGTAGACACTCAAAGTATGCCATTTCTGGCTCATAGCCTGCCTCTACTAGTGTTTCAAAACCTGCTTGTACTAATGAAGTTGTACCACCACATAAAACCACTTGCTCACCAAATAGATCTGTTTCTGTTTCTTCTCTAAACGAAGTTTCTAGAATTCCTGTACGACCGCCACCAATAGCAGACGCATAAGAAAGTGCTATTGCTTTCGCATTGCCTGACGCATCTTGAGAAATTGCGATTAAATCAGGAATACCACCACCTTTAACAAATTCTGAACGAACTGTGTGGCCTGGTGCCTTTGGCGCTACCATAATAACGTCTAAATCTGCACGCGGTGTAATTTGGCCATAATGGATATTAAAACCGTGAGCAAAAGCAACCGTTGCACCTTGCTTCAAATTAGGCTCAATATTTTCTGCATAAATACTACCTTGGAACTCATCTGGTGCCAAGATCATTACTAAATCTGCCCACGCTGTTGCATCTTCAACTGATTTAACTTCCAAGCCTGAAGCGCTAGCTTTAGCTGCTGAAGCTGAACCATCTCTTAAAGCAACAACCACTTCAACACCAGAATCTTTCAAATTGTTGGCATGTGCATGGCCTTGTGAACCATAACCCACAATAGCAACCTTCATTGATTTAATAATGTTTAAGTCTGCATCTTTATCGTAATATCTATTCATTTTTTTTCCTCTATTTAAAACGCTAATTCACGTCTATTTATTTAACTTTATATTTTCTGACAAACGCCGGTCACGCCTGTTCTAGAAACCTCTATGATTTGCTCTGCACTAAATGCCTTTAGAAAATCATTAATTTTTTGACTTTTTCCTGCTAACTCTACAATATAAGCATCTTCCGATGCGTCAATAACTTTAGCATTAAAATGATCAAGCTGAGCATCTACATCAACTTGAGTGTTATTAGAAATGCTAATTTTAACGATTAATAACTCACGCTCAATATGCTCAGTAGCAGTTAAATCTGTCACTTTAACCACGTCCACTAATTTATTCACCTGCTTAACAATTTGCTCAATAATATCATCATCACCCACACTAACGATAGTCATTCTTGAAAGAGTTGGATCGTTAGTAGCTGCAACGGTTAATGATTCAATATTAAAGCCACGTGCTGAAAATAGCCCTGAGACTCTTGAAAGTGCACCTGATTCATTTTCTAATTGTATTGAAATTATGTGTCTCATACTTATACCAAGTTTAGGCCTGAATCATTTGTTGATGCCATTTCATCACGACCTGCTAGTAACATTTCATGATGGCCTGCGCCAGATGGAATCATTGGAAATACATTTTCAGTTGGATCGGTAATAATATCTAAAAATACCGTTCTATCTTTTTGCTTAAATGCTTCGATTAATGCTGGCTTTAAATCTACTTCTTTTTCTACACGAATACCGATGTGACCATAGCTTTCCGCCAATTTAACAAAATCTGGCAAAGCTTCCATGTAAGACATAGAATAACGTTTTTCATAGAAAAACTCTTGCCATTGTCTCACCATACCCAAATAACCATTATTAAGATTGATTATTTTAACTGGTGTATTGTATTGCAGCATTGTTGAAAGCTCTTGGGTCATCATTTGGATACTACCATCACCTGTTACACAAGCAACCTCCAATTCAGGCTCTGCAAGCTTTGCACCCATTGCTGCCGGTAAACCAAAGCCCATGGTACCAAGTCCACCCGAGTTAATCCAACGGCGTGGCTTATCAAATGGGTAGTATTGCGCTGCCCACATTTGATGCTGTCCTACATCACTAGTAACAATCGCTTGACCATTGGTTACTTCATATAATGTCTCAATAACTGTTTGAGGCTTAATAACACCCTCTGCTGTTTGATAAGCTAAAGAATCTACCTTGCGCCACTCATTAATTTGCTGCCACCAGGTATCAATATTTGGCAATGTTTTGCCTTTTAAACCTTGAATTAGCGCATGCAAAACATCATTTACTTGGCCAATTACGGAAACATCAACGCCCACCACTTTACCAACAGATGAAGGATCAATGTCAATATGAATGATTTTTGCATAAGGGCAAAATTTTTCTAAGTTTCCGGTAATACGATCGTCAAATCTTGCACCTACAGCAATAATACAATCCGAGTCATGCATCGCCATGTTTGACTCATAAGTACCGTGCATACCTAACATACCCAGTGACTGTTTATCAGTTGCAGGATATGCGCCTAGTCCCATTAGTGTCTGTGTAATTGGAAACCCTGTGCTACGCGTCAGCGTTGTTAACGTTTCACTAGCATTGCCAATTACACTGCCACCACCTGAATAAATAATTGGCTTCTGGGATTTTTCAATAATTGCAATCGCTTTTGCAACTTGCTCAGTGTTAATCTGAACTTCAGGCTGGTATGAGCGCATTTTAATTGTTTCAGGATAGCCTTCATATTCAATCTCAGCAATAGTGGCATCCTTAGTAATATCAATCAATACAGGGCCTGGTCGACCTGTTGTTGCAATATAAAATGCTTTTTTAATTGTTTCTGCCAAATCATTAGCATTTTTTACTAGAAAGTTATGCTTCACACAAGAGCGCGTAATACCCACCGCATCTACTTCTTGAAAGGCATCACTACCAATAACTGCAGAAGGCACTTGGCCAGAAATCACCACCATTGGAATAGAGTCTGTAAATGCAGTTGCAATACCTGTAACCGCATTTGTTAAGCCTGGTCCTGATGTCACTAGCGATACGCCACATTTACCACTAGTGCGCGCATAACCATCTGCAGCATGCACCGCACCTTGTTCATGACGAACCAATATATGATCAATTGTTGTGCAAGCATTCAGCGCATCATAAATATGCAGAACTGCACCACCCGGATAGCCAAAGATGTGCTTTACACCTTCACTTTTCAAGCAGTCAACTAATATTTGTGCACCATTTAATTTCATTATTTTAACAGGGTATAAAAAACTTGTCGATTATACCAAATGAAATACTAGGATATACTGACTATTACAAGGAATTTTGCCAATCTTCTGAATAGAATTGAATTGGCGAATTTTCTTCTTCGAAAGTCTCAATTGACCAAGTATCTGGTCTCTCTAAAATAGCTGATAATAGCTGGTCATTTAACAAGTGCCCTGTCTTATAACCCTCGTAATGTCCAATCAGATTAGAGCCTAATAAATATAAGTCGCCAACAATATCTAAAATTTTATGCTTAACAAATTCATTCTGGTAGCGCATACCGTCTTCATTTAAAACATCGTCATCACTCAGTGCAATCGCATTATTCATACTAGCACCTAGCGCTAGATTTTGTCTTTGCATCATTTCCACATCTTTCATGTAGCCAAAAGTTCGAGCGCGAGAAATTTCTTTTAAATAAGATTGCTGTGAAAAATCAATACTCAATTGCTGGCCACTTTCTTTAACTTTTTTATGGTCAAAATCAATTTCTATGGAGACTTTAAAGCCGTCATGTTTAGAGACTTGAGCCCAAGAATCACCATTTTCAACACGAACCGTCTCATGAATGACAAAAAATCGCTTGTGCTCTTCTTGCTCCTCAATACCAGCAGACTGTACTAAAAATACAAAAGGAGCGGAAGATCCATCCATAATAGGCACTTCAAACGAATCAAGCTCTACTAATATATTATCAATTCCTAAGGCGGAAAAGGCACTCATAAGATGCTCAACTGTAGAGACCTTCACACCTTGATTTTCCAGCCCTGTTGATAGCACCACTTCATTGACAAAAGCATTATGTGCACGCACTAATTTTCCACCGACATCCATACGTCTAAAGACAACGCCATGATCAATTCCAGCTGGAATAAGCGTCATGTTAACAACGCTTCCACTATGAATGCCAATACCTCTAGCCTTTACTGTTTTTTTAATGGTTCTTTGTTTAATCATGACGCTTATAGCTTGAATAATTCTTGCATTGTACCCAACAAGCCACCCTTTTGTACTTGTTCTGGCTCCTGTAAATAAGATTTTGGCGCATTACAAGTTAGTAGCCCGAGTGCAGAAAAATAGCTGGTATTGGTCAAAATCTTTTCATCGCCACTTACCAGTGCTCTATTAATTTTTGCAATTCTCGTACGCGCACGAAACTCTTTTAACAAAAAACCCTCAAAGTGTTTGATCTTGCTTGCACCGCCAATAACCACAAATCCCGATTTAATTGATCTATCAAGCTTTTCATTTTTTAAACTTCTTTTAACCAAGGTGCAAATTTCTTTATACGACTTTTCAATCACCGAAATTAGTTCACGCAACGATAAATAACGATCCTCAGTTGAATCAATTTGCTCAAATTTAACCAATCGATCTTTAATGAGAGAATCAAGTTGTAATGTGCCATAGGCTATTTTTAAGCGCTCAGCCTCATCAAACGAAGTGTCGTACGCTTGCGCAATACGATCAGTGATAGCATTACCACCCATATCAAATACCTGATTAAAAACCACCCCGCCTTTACTAAATACTGAGAGATTGCTAACACCAGCACCTATATCCAATAAACACACTCCCTTGTCTTTATCGTCTTGGCTAATACAAACTGCACTACTGGCAATTGAATCAAGAATAATCTTGTCAACGCCCAAATCACTCGCAAGCAAACTATGGCTAATATTGTTAATCGCCTGATTAGATACCGAAATTAAATGCACTTGAGCGCCTAGAACTGCCGCCTCCATTCCAATTGGAAAAGTTTCGACTTGCTCATCAATTGTAAAATTATTAACAATCGGTTCGAGATTTTTTTTATTCGTTGCCATTGCCCCTGCAGAAGAGTTTTGAATTGCCTGTAAGACATCTGCTTGAGTGATTGTTTTTGTCTTGCCATTAAAACTAATCGGACGATTTTGATTACGACTACTCAAGTGCAAATCGGAAACATTGATATCAATAAATTTAGGCTTGTGCTTGCAGTTTTTATTGACCTTGTCGATTACCTGTCGAATGGCTTGTGCAGCACTCTCAACATCAACAATTACTCCATTTTTAACACCCGCGGAATCTCCAGTAGCATGACCAAGTACATGAAATTTATTATCTTCAATGTCAGCAATTAAGATAACAATTTTGCTAGAGCCAACATCAATACTGGCAAAAAAATCAAGATCCGACAAGCACTTCTCCTTGTTCTAACCACTGATATAAATGCGCTATTTCTACCGTCTTACCACTTAACAAGCGCTTAAACTTTTTAGCATTGGGCTGGGCATGATACAAACCTAAAATATGTCGAGTCATGGATCTGACTGGTACAGCATTAGTTTGCTGTTGTTTAATATACTCAATAAACTCCAGTAATACCTGCTCTCTAGAAACAACTGAACGCTCACTCTGATAAATCTGCTGATCCACACCAGCAAGCAAATAAGGCTGATGATAAGCCGCCCTACCCAGCATAACACTATCAACATGGTCTAGATGCTCACTAGCCTCATCAAGGGTTGTAATGCCGCCATTAATACCAATCGTTAGCGTTGGGAAATCTTGTTTCACTCGATACACCCAGTCATAATTTAGAGGAGGAACGGTTCTATTCTCTTTTGGACTTAAGCCTTTAAGCCAAGCTTTTCTCGCATGAATAACAAAATTATCGCACCCCGCTTTATGCACGGTTTCAATAAAATGACTCAGCTCGTCATAACTTTCCATATCATCCACGCCAATACGAGATTTAACACTAAGTGGAATATCAATAACCGCACCCATACTCTCAATACAGTGTGCAACGGTCTCTGGCGTTTGCATCAAGCAAGCACCAAAACTACCCGATTGCACTCGATCTGAAGGGCAGCCAACATTAATGTTAATTTCATCATAACCCCAGTCTTGCCCAACTTTAGCAGCAACCGCCATTTCTTTAGGATCGCTACCACCCAATTGCAAAACCAATGGATGCTCTTGCGCATCATAATCAAGCAGACGATTTTTATCACCATGAATAATAGCTTTAGCGGTGACCATTTCTGTCCAAAGTTGTGTATTTTTAGACATCAAACGATAAAAATACCGGCAATGTCGATCAGTCCAATCCATCATTGGTGCGACTGAAAATTTAACTTGAGAGTTCATGAATGAGTGTGGTTAGTACAAAGTCAATACTGGCTTTCACAACTTGTAGTCTGTCACCCGTAAAATTTTGTGTCGTTGTAAAACACTCTCCAAAGACACAAAATCCAAAACAAACCATGCCAACTGGTTTTTCTTGACTGCCGCCCTCTGGCCCTGCAATACCAGTAATAGCAACTGAAATATCAGTCTTGGCCTGATTGATAGCGCCCTTTGCCATTTGTTTGGCGGTCTGTTCACTAACCGCTCCAAATTCTTCTAGCGTTGCTTGCATAACGCCCAACATATCCATTTTTGCCTGATTCGTATAGGTAATAAATCCTCGATCAAAATAAACAGAGGCACCACTTTGGCTGGTTAGTAAAGAACAAAGCGCGCCACCTGTACAAGATTCAGCGGCCGTTATGGTGAGCTTTTGTGCGAGCAATAGCTCGGTGAGTTGTTTCAGCTGAGACATTACTTTAAAGCCGCCTGAACAATTTCAAAAATATCATTGGACAAGTCATCACTTTGCATAATCCTTTCTAGCTGTTGTTTTTGTAGCTGCTTTAACTCAGGTGTAAAGCGCTTCCAATGGTTGTAAACTGAAACCAAGCGCGCGCCTATTTGTGGATTTGATTGGTTTAACTTTAAAATAATATCGGTAAAAAATTCATAACCGGCTTGATGATGAAAATTAATGTAATTTTGCGTAAAGCCGCCTACAACACTGCGCAATCTGTTTGGTGTATTAAAAGAGAATAACTCGTGCTGCATGAGTGATTTAATACACCCTATATCACTAGTGATCGAGCTTGATTGCGCTGCAAAGAACTTATCCATGACTTGCACGTCTTGTTTAAATGTTTGATAAAAGCTCGCTATCGCTTGATCCTTATGAGCACTATTATTGGTAATTAACGCATTAAACGCCGCTATTTGATCGGTCATGCAATTAGCTTGTTCAAATTGAGTAAGTGCCAAGCCAGAGTCTTTATCCTTACTCAGATAATACAGACAAGTATTTTTCAAAGACCGCCCACCTACTGCACTAGAGGTTAGTTGGTAAGCCTGATTATTGTTTAAGGAGTTATAAGTTTCTAGTAATAAAGCTTCAAATCGTCTTAATACTTTATGCGCCATTTGTTCACGCTTTTGATTGATATCAAACACATCAATCATAGCAACTTGCTGATGTAAAAATCGTTCAGATGGTAGTGTTAAGACCTCACTCACCAAGGATTTATCTGGTGTTGTTTGGATCAGCTTTTCAAGTGCATTAAAAAATAATTGTTCATGCGCTTTGTTAGGGGTTAAGATTAAAGATAGCCAAATTTGTTGAGCACTATCCCAAACCACATAAGCATCGCTATCATGCCCCACTAAAAATATTTTTTGCTCGAATGTTAAATCGGTTAACAAGTGAATAGGTGCGCAAAATCCTCGCAACCAAGAAGGCGTTGGCTTTGACTTTATTTGCTCAAAAACAAAGCTCTCCTTATGTTGTTTGATTGTCAGCATACCTTCCTTTAGCGCATGACCCTGATCATCTAACAAAGCGTAATTAAGTGGCAGAAAATAATCATGTCCCTTGTTTTGCTCAACCTCAACATGAAAACGCTGACTTATCTCATCATAGTTTGTCTTAATACTAACGGTTGGCGTGCCCGGTTGAGAATACCACGTCATAAATTGAGAAAAATCAAATTCATTAGCATCACTCATACTAGATACAAAATCATCGATCGTAACCGCATCACCATCGTGACGCTCAAAATAAAGTTTCATACCTTTTTGAAATCCCGTCTCACCCAAGAAGCTGTGAATCATACGAATTACTTCTGCGCCTTTTTCATAAATGGTCAATGTATAAAAATTATTCATTTCTATATAGCTTTCAGGCCTCACAGGATGTTGCATAGGACCTGCATCCTCGGCAAACTGAAATGTACGTAGCGCATTCACATCTTCAATACGCTTAATTGAGCGCGAATGCAAATCAGAGGTGAACTCTTGATCTCTAAAAACAGTCAAACCCTCTTTAAGACTTAACTGAAACCAATCCTTGCAGGTTACTCGATTACCCGTCCAATTATGGAAATACTCATGCCCAATCACCGCTTCTACATTAATAAAGTCTTTATCAGTAGCGGTTTTAGGCTCTGCCAAAACATAGGTTGAGTTAAAAATATTTAAGCCTTTATTTTCCATGGCACCCATATTGAAATCGTCAACTGCAACAATCATATAGATATCCAAATCGTACTCTAAATTAAAGCGTGACTCATCCCAAGCAAACGAGCGTTTAAGCGAATCCATGGCAAACTGAGTTTTGCTAATATTATGCGCTTCAACATAGATTTTAAGCGCCACTTCTCGACCAGAAAGTGTGGTGTAATTATCTTCCAAAACGGCAAAATCTCCCGCTACCAAAGCAAACAAATAACAAGGTTTAGACGTTGGATCGTGCCAAGTTGCTTGGCCTGAAGACGCTGTTAATAAATTACCATTACTCAGTAATACGGGATATTTGCGCTTATCGGCTGTTATGTGCGTCGTAAAAACACTCAACACATCTGGCCTGTCCAAATAATACGTAATTTGCCTAAAGCCGTGCGCTTCACACTGCGTGCAAAAGTTACCACTGGATTGATACAAGCCATTTAAGCTGGTATTAAGCTCAGGATGAATACGATTGACAATCTCTAGAACAAACTCATCTTTTAAATGACGCAGCTGCATGCCTTTATCGCTTAGTTCATAATCAACGCGCTCGCCATCTATGACAAGAGAAATTAATTCAAGATCAATGCCGTCTAAAAAAAGACTGTTGTCACCTGCCTGATATTTTGGATTTTTGTAAAAATGGATTTTTGAGCTCACCAAAGTCTCATCATCGCGCAGATCAAAACTGAGATCTGTCGTATGGATCAAATAGTTGCTTGGCTTGTAATCCTTTCTATAAATGGGTTGTGGGGCTAGATTGCTAATAACAACACTCCTAAAATAATTCTATAAATCACAAAAGGCACCAGGCCAATGGTGTCTAATAATTTGATAAAAAATACCACAGTTAGATAAGCGCTAATTGCTGCTACCATAAACCCAACAGCCAGCATACTCCAATCAACCAATTGCGGTTGTTGATACAATTCCAACAACATCAGTAAAGCTGATAACGTGATCACTGGAATAGAGAGTAAAAAAGCAAATTGCGTTGACATATTTTTAGACAAGCCTATTAATAAGCCTGCTGTAATAGTGATACCTGATCTGGACGTACCCGGAATTAAAGCCAAGGCTTGCATCACGCCAATAAAGCCCACATCTTGCCAATTTATCTCAGACCTGGGTTGCTGATTTTTAGCGTTAACCCAACTTGAAAAACCCAATAACAAGCCAAATACCAGTGTTGAGTAAGCAATAATCTCAGTTGAGCGTAAATTAAGCTCAATAAAATCTTTGAATATTAGCCCTGCTAAACCAACCGGAATCGTGCCAAGCAGCACACCCCAAGCAAGTTTTGATTGGCCGATAGTCTGAATTTTAACAACTGAATAGAAAAAATCCTGAATCAGTATGCGAATAATGGCTCGATAATAAAACACAATAGCACTCAATGTTCCCAAGTGCACAACCACATCAAATGCCAGTCCTTGATCTGGCCAATCGGTCAACTTCGGCACAAGAATTAAGTGTGCAGAAGAAGAAATTGGTAAAAATTCACTTAGTCCCTGAACGAGGGATAAGACGATTGTTTGAATGAAATCCATAATAATGACAAGTTTACAACTTATGACTCAAGTCTTGTTCTTTAAATCCAATTAATTTTACGTGAGTTGACTTGCTCAACGCTAAAACCTTAAAGCTTTCACCCATCGCACTTGGCAAAACCAACTGCTTAATCTGTTGCGCTAGAGTAATGCGTCGATTTTCATCTTCTTCAGCAAGAAGGTAGTTGTCAATACCCAGCGCAATTAAAAACAAAGCTTGTGTCGCGTACCCTGCCACCTGAAAGCCTGATGATTTCGCTTGGTCTGCGATATCTGAAAAATTAACAGATGTGGTGATATCTTGCTTACCAATATGTACAAAAGGATTATCACTGGCTTTATGCTGATAATAACAACGAAGTGTGCCGTCAAGTCTTTGCGGATGAAAATATTCATCTCTGTGCATGCCGTAGTCAATCAATAATACTAACGCTTCATCTAATACATCATATAACGAATCAACCCATGCCATTGCTCTTGGGTTTATCTCGGTTGTATAGCCCTCATCAACATCGCCAGGTAGTTTAATTTTTGGATTTTTAAAAATAGTATCACTTGGCGTCCAACTCAACTGATCCTTGGTTATATCAACACAAAGCTCATAAAACACCCCTTCTTTTTGTGTCACGCGCTTAGCAGGCATAGCATCCAAAACTTCATTAGCAATCACTACACCTTTAAAGTCTTCTGGTAATTTATCTAGCCAAACAACGCGCTCTAATAATTCTGGCAGAGCTTTAGCAAGGGTTTGTTGTTGTCGGTGTTGTAATTCGCGACTTAATTCAAGAATATAGTATTTTTTGGGCAAACATTCTAAACGACCCAACTCAAATAACACTTGGGCGGCTAAAACACCACTACCCGCACCAAACTCCAAAATATCATTATCGCCATTCAAAACTTGGGCACACTGCTTGGCTAGACAAAAGCCAAATAAATCTGATGTTTCAGGCGCAGTAATGAAATCACCTTTTTCGCCAAATTTTTCCGATCCAGAGCGATAATAGCCCAATTGAGGATAATACAATGCCAACTCCATAAATTCATCGAAACCTATAGGCGCTTGATTTTGTATAATAGTGTTTTTAATTACTTCGGTTAGCTTCATCACATCGATATTTTATATGAAAACAGCATTAGTCACAGGTGGTGCACACCGCATTGGTCAACAAATTTGTCGCACACTGCACGAAGCAAACTTTAGTGTTATTATTCACTACAACACTTCCTCGTTAGCCGCTCAAAATTTGGCTGATGAGCTTAACTTAATCCGTGCCAATTCAGCTGAAATCATTCAAGCTGAGCTTTCTAACACTAATGATATTGAGCAGCTATGCCAATCTATTGAATCACTAGATGTATTAGTCAATAACGCCTCAGTGTTCTACCCCACCCCAATAGATGAGCTAACACTCACTGATTATCAAAATATTATGAACACCAATTTAATGGGGCCACTGTTTTTATCTAGCACCCTAAAGGGGAAATTATCAAAAAATCAAGGCTCGATTGTTAATATTGTCGATATTCATGGAGATAGGCCACTAAAAAATCATGCCATTTATAACATATCTAAAGCTGCTATTGCGATGATGACAAAAACCTTAGCCAAAGAATTGGCACCCAATATTTGTGTTAATGGTGTCTCGCCTGGCTCAATTTTATGGCCCGAAAACGAAGCAGAATTAAACCAATCTCAAAAACAATCTATGCTCAATAAAATTGCCTTAAACAAGCAAGGGTCTGCACAGGATATTGCTAAAACCGTGTTATTTTTAGCGCAATCAAACTACATAACTGGCCAAATTATTGCTGTAGATGGTGGACGAAGCTTAAACCAATAAAGCTATTCAACATAAAAAACTTTACCAGTCTATAAGAACGATATTTGTGTTAAAATAAAGAAGCTTGATATTTAATTTTTATCAGCTAAAAGAATTTACAAAACGCTTCTGTGCTAAGAAAAAAACCACAGAAGTTTGATAATATTTTGGGCTTATTGTTGCCACATAAGAGAATAATTCACGGCCTTCTACGACAGAGTAGAGGGACCTGAAAAGGGTTATAAAACCCTTATAAAGAAAGGTTTTTTATCATTTATGATGAACACAAATCACACTTTAATATCAAATCAATACGTCAGTATTGATTGCCTATGTGCGCACTTAAGTCCACCACTACAAGGACTTAACCATGAATCATATTTTAATCAACGCCACTCACAAAGAAGAAATCAGAGTTGGTGTTGTCAAGAACAAAAAACTTACTGGACTTAACATTGAGACCAGTCTTAATAAAAAGACTAAAGGCAACATCTACCGTGGAAAAATTTCACGAGTAGAGCAATCATTAGAAGCAGCATTTGTCGATTACGGCAAAGAAAGACAAGGCTTTCTACCCTTTAAAGAAGTAGCAGAATCTCTCTATAATGGCGCCACACCAAAAGGTGCCAAACTCACTATTTCAGACGTTTTAAAAGAAGGTCAAGAAATTATTGTTCAGGTGGAAAAAGAAGAGCGCGGCAATAAAGGTGCTGCATTAAGCACCTATATCAACTTAGCTGGCGCCTACATGATCTTGACGCCAAACAACGCTAAAAGTCACGGCATATCCCGCCAAATAACCTCATCTGACAGGCAGTCACTCAAAGAAATTATTGGGAAAATTGTCATGCCTAAGAATTCTGGCTTGATCATACGTACTGCAGGTAGTGGCAAGAGCCTAGAGGAGCTTCAATGGGAGGTTGACTACTTATCTGATCTTTGGAAATCAATTAATATCGCAGCAGAAAAACGTCCAGCACCTTTTTTAATTTATCAAGAAAGTGATATTATTATTCGCACCTTGCGTGACCACTTACGCTCTGATACTGACAGTGTTATTATTGATGAGCTAGAGGCATTTCAAAATGCCAAAGAATTTGTCAGCTTTGTATTGCCTCAATATTTCGATCGTATTAAATTTTTTGACGTCACTGAACACTCTTTGTTTAACCACATGGGTGTCGAAAATCAAGTCAAAAGTGTCTTTAATCGGGAAGTTGCACTGCGCACTGGCGCAACTATCGTCTTTGACCCAACTGAGGCTTTGACAGCAGTTGATATTAACTCTGCACGTGCCACTAAAGGCTCTGATATTGAAGAAACTGCCTACAACACCAATCTGGAAGCGGCCAAAGAAATTGCCCTGCAATTGCAACTACGAGATATTGGTGGTTTAGTTGTTATTGACTTTATCGATATGGCAACTGAGGAGCATCGTCAAGCGATTGAAAAAGCTATGGAAACAGCTACTCAATCAGATCGAGCTCGTATTCAAATTGGTAATATTTCTAAATTTGGCCTACTCGAAATGTCCAGACAACGACTAATGAGTTCAGTGACAGAATCTGTTGAAAAATCTTGTCCTGCTTGTCATGGTCGTGGCACCACACCGACTATTCCAACTTTAGCACTATCTATTCTTAGACAGTTAGAAGATGGCTGTAATGCTAGCAATCAAACATCAAGAATCACTATCCAATCAAGCGTTGAGGTGATCACCTACATTCTCAATGAAAAGCGTCAAGATGTTACTCGATTAGAAATCAAGCACGGCATCAAGATCACTTTACTGCCTAACCCTTACATGCAGTTCCCTAATTTCAGCATTAACAAACAAAAAGGTAGTAAAAAATCTCAACATAAAAGCTATCAGGGTATTTCTAAGCCACAACAAACGCTGGCAGAAAACGGCTTGGCAGATGAGTCTGAAATTCCAGCTGTTAACATGAACCGACCACAAACTCGTGTTCCTGAAAAAACTAAAGAGGTACAAAAACTTTCTCTAATCGCAAGAATTAAAGCGGCTTTATTTGGCAAAAGAAAAAATAAACCTAGCCAGAAAAAAGCCAATACTAATAACAAGAATCGTAATAAAAACCGCAATAGAAACCGCAATAGAAACAAGCCTGCCAATCAAAACCAGCAAAACAAATCAAAGCAGCAGCAAGGTCAGGCAAAAAAGCAAGGCAATAAACAGCCTGCTAAGCAACAAAATAATACCAATCAACAACAAGGTCAGGCAAAAAAGCAAGGAAATAAACAGCCTGCTAAGCAACAAAATAACACCAATCAAGAGCAGAAAGATCAGCAAAAAAGCAAGGTATCACAAAAACCTGATACCGAGAAAGCAAGTAAGCCAAAACAAATAGCTGATAAATCAAACGTCAACAACAATCCAAGTAGCGAGTCAAAGGTGCAGCCTGATACTGCGCAACAGCCTAGGCCTCAACAACAAAAAGAAGTGACGCCGCCAACTGAATAAACAATGTACAAATTAGCAGTATTTGGCAACCCAATTGAGCATAGCTTATCACCCGATATTCATGCTCAGTTTGCTCAGCAAACAGGTGTTGAAGTTGATTACCAAAAAATCTTAGCGCCTGTTAATGATTTTTCTCAGTTTGCTACAGCGTTTATTCATAAAGGTGCAAGTGGATTCAATGTCACTGTACCATTCAAGTTAGATGCGTTTAATTTTGCCACGGAACTAACCCTGAATGCAAAAACTGCTGGTGCGGTAAACACCATCAAAATTCAAGGCTCTAAAATTATTGGCGAAAATACGGATGGCATTGGACTGGTTAACGACTTAACCAATCATCTAAATATTGAGCTTGAAAATAAGGTTGTTTTAATTTTAGGCGCTGGTGGCGCAACCCAAGGCATTCTATTGCCAATTTTGAGCAAAAACCCCAAGCGAGTCATGATTGCCAATAGAACCGCTAGCAAAGCAGAAAAACTGGCGCGAGACTTTGCAAAATATGGAAAAACTTGCGGATTTGGACTGGACAAGATTAAGGACGATCCAGTAGATATTATTATTAACGCAACCAGCGCCTCATTAGCCGGGAAAATGCCTGATATTGCATCAGGATGTGCCAATCATGCTATTTGCTATGACCTTATGTATGGCCAACAAACCCCTTTCATGGATTGGGCTAAAGCTAACAATGCTGCGGTTATTGCAGATGGATTAGGCATGCTGGTTGAACAAGCAGCCAGTAGCTTTGAGTTTTGGACAGGTGCAACACCCGATACTCGTACAGTGATTAAAAATCTACGGAGCTAAGCGCTCAATAATCCAATCTTCGCCTTGCTTAAGATAAGAAAATCGATCATGCAGGCGATTTTCTTGACCTTGCCAAAATTCAATTCTATGAGGGATGACCCTATACCCACCCCAGAAATCTGGCAACGGAATTTCGCCTTTTTTAAACTTGCTTTTCATTGCTTCAAATTGAGTAAGTAGCGCCTGTCTTGATGACAACGAGCCAGACTGGTTCGATGCCCAAGCGCCTAATTGTGAATCTTTTGGGCGAGATGAAAAGTATTTGATAGATTCCAATGTTGAGATTTTCTCTACACGGCCTGATATTTTAACCTGCCTTTCCAAATCAAGCCAAGGAAACAATAAAGCCGCATTAGGATTTTTCTGAATTTGCTGAGACTTTTTTGAATTGTAATTGGTAAAAAATACAAAGCCTCTCTCGTCAAACGACTTTAACAACACTGTTCTCACGCTAACTTCATCGCTATCACTGGTAGCGAGGCTCATGGCATTTGGCAAAGTTAGATCAGCCTCACTTGCCTGATTGATCCAAGTTTCAAATTGAGCGAATGGGCTTGCATCCATCTGTTCGCGTGATAAACCGCTGCTGGTAAATTCACGCCTTAGTGCATTTAAATCTATTGTCATTAGAAAGGTAGTTTTTTTAATATTTTATCAAAAGGTGCAAAATTATTACTCTTGGCTTCCGTTAAATGATTAGCAATTAAATATTTAATCGGTGGGAAGTTTTCAGCAAACTTTAGTACCATCCTTCTCACTTGCTTAATCATAGGTGCATCATTGGTAAACAGTGCCACAATGCCATTAGTACCAAAAAACATTAGCCTGGTTAAATTAATATGCTTCTTTTCATATAATTTTAATAATGCATTGGAGCCAATATCTTGCCCATGTACTAACGCCTCTTTAATTAAATTAGCCAAGATGTCCTGCCCTCTTAAGCCTAAATTAAACCCATGAGCGGTAACGGGGTGCATGCCAACAGCAGCATCACCAATAAGCGCAAAGCGTTTGGCAAAAAATGTTTGCGCATGGGTTGCCACTAATGGATATGAATGCCTTTCACCCGATTGAGTCATCACTCCCAATTCTGCTTTAAATGCATCTGTCACAAATTGATTAAATTCTTTTTCATTCATGTCTAATAGCGCTTGAGACTCGTTAGTCTTAACAGTCAAAACAATAGATGAGGCATTACCAATCATGGGCAATAAAGCCAAAGTTTTGCCATAATCAAAGCATTCTAATGCGATATTTTCATGTGATTTTTCATGCATCATTTTGGTCACAATCATCACTTTAGAAAAATCTTTCATCAGAGTGGGAATACCCACCTTGCGACGAATACTAGAAAAACGACTATCTGCTGCAACCACTAATTTTGTTTCAATATGCTCACCACTTGCCAAAACAACTTCTGCGCTATTTTCAAGCTGAATCACATCTTCAACCAATGTGTTGGCTTGTATGGTGATGTTTTCAGCTTTACTAACTTTGTGATACAAAGCTTGTCTAATTTGATAATTCGGCACCAAATACCCCAACGCTTCAATGGCGGCATTATCGCTTTTGAAATTTAATAATGAAGGTGAGTCGCCATCAAATACCTTGGCCTCTTTTAATGGGGAAACCTCTGTTTGATCAACCAAATCCCAAACACCTAGTTTTTTCAAGATTTTGAGCGAAAGATGTGTCAGTGCAATTTCTCTACCATCTGCTTTTGGGTGGGATATCTCTGCCAAATCTGCCCTTTCTAGTAGCAACACTCTAACATTTGCATCCAACATAGAAGATGCAAAGCTAAGCCCTGCTGGGCCGGCACCAATAACAACAATATCGTACGGAGTTTGCATATTTTATTTCACAAAATTTGAGATAATAACCCTATTATAACTACCAAGACTTCTTATGATTTATGTTGTTATCCAATTTAGCTGCATTATTTATTTAATCCTTAATACTCAGTACGAACACTTTGACTTTACAGCGCTAATCCTACTACTTGTCGCTTTGATCATTGGATTAACTGCGGTTGTCAATATGAAAGTGAGCAATTTGAATATAATGCCCACGCTCAAAAAATCACACCAGCTTAGAACAAATGGTATTTATCAGTTTATTAGACACCCTATGTATACCAGTGTGTTGCTGCTGTGCTTGGCACTGATGTTAAGCAATGTTCACTATATCTCACAAGTTGTTATGCTGATCCTACTCATCGATCTAATCTTAAAATCCAGATTTGAAGAAAAACTCCTTATAGAGCGCTTTGAAAATTACCCAGCGTATCAACAAAAAACTGGGAGATTTATCCCATTTTTATAATTCTTTTAGTTGTTGAGTAGCTTGCACATCTCCAGAATTTGACAATTTTTTAAGCCAATATCTAGCTTTTTTAATCGATGGCTGAACCCCTCTACCTTGTAAGTACAAATTAGCTACTTTTCGCCATGCTGGTCGATGGCCTTTTCTAGCTGCTGCAATGGAGAAATTATAAGTTTTGGTTAAATCCCTATTAACACCTTGGCCCAATTCATAATGCCTAGCAATGTCTAAATAGGCCGGCAAATTCCCCTGCTTAATTGACTGTTGATACAGCTTATGTGACCTTTTATAATTAGCTGGCCTGTGTGTCGATGCGTCGTAATAATTAGCCAAAACATAAGCCAGCTCTGTATTGCCATTATCAAAAGATTTTTGATACCAGTACAATGCTTTTTTGACGTCTTTTTTTACTCCATTGCCACGCTCAAAAAACTCAGCTAATTGCTGTTGGGCAAGAGCATGCTCTTGATTCGCTGACCTTAATATCCACTGATAAGCTTGCTGATAATCTTTATCATCAACATAAGCCGCGCCCAGATGATACTGCTCATCACGATGGCCAGATTGGGCCGCCTCAATACGCCATTTATTCGCTAACAAGGGGTTTTGTTTAACCCCATCGCCCTTGGCATACATTTGTGACAAGTTGTGTTGTGCATCTACATTGCCTTGATTAGCCGCTTTTTTAATCCATTGATGGGCAATCTCTGAATTACGATCAACTCCGATACCTAGATAGTACATGCTGCCTAAATAATACTGGGCTTGAGTATGGCTTCGAGCGGCAGACTCTTTTAACAAATTAATACCTTTTTTGTCATTTTGCTCAGTACCCTTGCCTTCAATATACATAAGGCCTAAGGCTGTTTTTGCTGCCAAATCGCCCGCTTTATCTGCGTGTGAAAAAGCCTTAAAAGCTTTACTATAATTTTGCTCAACACCGTCGCCATAATAGTATGCCTTAGCTCGATCATAAAGATCAGATTCGGCAAACAAGGCGCCACTAAACAGCAAGAAAAATAAAGATAATACTTTCATAAATTAAATTGTATACGATAAGTTAATACGAATGATAACAACCCAATCATTAAGTGGCTTTATTTTTATGTATATCGCCCCAAAGATAAAGTGCTTTTAATATCGGTTTCAAGCTTTTTCCATAAAGTGTTAGCGAATACTCAACTTTTGGGGGGACAACTGGATAAACCTCTCTATGCACTATCTCATCTCGCTCAAGCTCTCTAAGCTTTTGAATTAGCATTTTTTGTGTAATTCTCGGCATTAGTTTTTGCAATTCGTTAAATCTTTTCGTCTCTGATAGTAGATACCACAAGATTAATATCTTCCACTTTCCCGCTAAAATATCAATAGATGTTTCAACCGGGCATTTTTCAAGCTTTGCATTACTTTTATTATTCATTTTTTCTTATTGGTTTCCAAAAGGATAGTACCTTACAAAAAAGTAGGTTCTTCCAATGATAAACCACTTAAGTTACAATATTCAAATATATTAATAAAAAGGTAATAAACTAATGAAAGCTTTTGTAGTTGAAAAGATTAAAGACAAAGAATTTACAACCGGTGTCAAAGAAGTTGAAAAACCTATTCTGAGCGAACACGAGGTTTTAATCAAAACCTCTTACTCCTCATTAAATTATAAAGACGCTTTAAGCTCTACTGGAAATCCTGGCGTCACCATAGTTTTTCCACATATAACGGGTATTGATGTCAGTGGTATTGTGGCTGAATCTAAATCAAATCTATTTGCAGTGGGTGATGAAGTTTTGATAACTGGCTATGATTTGGGCATGAACACTAATGGTGGCCATAGTGAATTTATAAAAGCCCCAGATACCTGGGTAATCAAAAAGCCAGATAACATTTCTTTAAGAGAGCTGATGATTTATGGAACGGCTGGGTTGACGGCGGCCTTAAGTGTTAATGAACTATTAAACAATGGAATTACAAGTGGTGAAATACTCGTCACAGGCGCTACTGGCGGTGTTGGCAGTATATCTGTTGCCATTCTGTCCAAACTTGGGTTTGATGTTATCGCACTTTCTGGAAAAGAAGATCAAATCGATTATCTAAAAAGCATTGGTGCCAAAGAAATTATTTTAAGAAAAGATTTTGATATTGAAAACAAAAGGCCAATGGGCAGGGAAAGGTTCTCAGGCGTGATAGACACGGTTGGTGGAAACATACTGGCTGAAGCTCTAAAGCAAATTAAGTATGATGGCGTTGCCACCTGTTGTGGACTAACTGCTTCGCCTGTATTTAACACCAATGTATTCCCTTTTATCTTAAGAGGTGTAAGGCTAA
Organism: Candidatus Thioglobus autotrophicus; assembly: GCF_001293165.1. Taxonomy (NCBI): domain Bacteria; kingdom Pseudomonadati; phylum Pseudomonadota; class Gammaproteobacteria; family Pseudothioglobaceae (SeqCode); genus Candidatus Thioglobus; species Candidatus Thioglobus autotrophicus. Next base: position 112,630 of record NZ_CP010552.1, read on the forward strand.
TTGGAATCGACTCAGTTGAGGCTTCGTTAGCTAAGAAAACCCAAGCCTGGGAGAAAATTGCCAGTGACTTTAAAATTAATACCTTAGAAAAATTAGTGAATGAAATATCCCTCAATGAAATTCAACAAGCTTATAAAGAAATATTAGCAGCAAAAGCAGTTGGAAGATATTTGGTCAAATTATGAGAGCAATTAGAATTCACCAGTACGGTGGCACAGAAACGCTACAACTGAATCAAATTGATACGCCTAAGATTAATACGGACGATATCTTAATTAAAGTTAAATCGTCTTCAATTAATCCAGTTGATTGGAAAATAAGAGAAGGATATTTAAAGGATTTTATTCCATATCAAATGCCCGTAACATTAGGTTTCGATGTGTCTGGTGTGGTCAGTGAAGTAGGATCTGAAGTCACTGATTTTAAAGTTGGTGATGAAGTTTTTAGTCGTCCCGATATTAGTCGTGATGGTGCATATGCTGATTATATTGCAGTAAAGGCCGATGAAGTTGCCTTCAAATCGCCCAAATTAAGTTTTGAACAGGCAGCAGCTTTACCCTTAGCGGGGATCACGGCTTGGCAATGTTTAGTCGATGTGGGTCAGCTGCAAGCAGGACAACGTGTATTAATTCATGCGGGCGCCGGTGGCGTCGGACATTTAGCTATACAAATAGCAAAAGCAAAAGGTGCAACTGTTATTGCCACGGCTTCAACAGCCAATCAAGAGTTACTCACTCAATTTGGTGCCGACCAAGCCGTTGATTATACTAAAGGATCATTACTCGAACAGATAGAGCCTGTTGATTTAGTTATCGATACAATTGGTGGAGAAGTGCAAAGCAACTCTTGGGCACTTTTAAAAGCGGGTGGAATGTTGGTTTCTATTGTCGACCAGCCAAGCGAAGAGCTAGCAAAACAACATAACGCTAAAGCTGCATTTGTTTTTATAGAGTCTAGTAGTCGAATATTACGCGAATTAAATAAGTTAGTTGAAAAAGATCAACTCCTACCATTTATTGAACATCGCTTTTCATTAGAGCAAATTGCCGATGCGCATTTGCAGAGTCAGACAGGACGAACAAGGGGAAAAATAATTATTAAAGTAAGCTAATCTAGTGCAGAATTATTAGATATTTACATTTAATAAAAAATATTTTAAGATGGTAGTCACGGTCAGATTTGAACTGACGACTTCCAGCATGTCATGCTGGCACTCTAACCAACTGAGTTACGCGACTATAAAGATTGCTATCAACAGGTGTCGATAACGAATTGGAAATTATACCCCCTTAAAAAGGGAAAAACACCTCACAAAGAGGTATTCAAATCACTAAAAACAGGTTTTAATCGTTTCCTGAATATTGCTAGCAGCCTCATATGGGTTATCAGCATTTTTAATAGGACGACCTACAACAATATAATCAGAGCCTGATTTGAAAGCTGTAGCCACATCAACCACACGTTTTTGATCGTCATCGTTGTCAACTGGACGAATACCTGGCGTAACAGCAATTAGCTTGTTGTCAACATATTGTCTTAAAAATGGCACTTCAAGACCGGAAGAAACTACACCGTCACAGCCTGCTTCAAAAGCACGCTTGGCACGAGAAATAACCAAATCTTTCACATCACATTTAAAGCCTAAATCGTCAAGATCACCACGGTCTAAACTTGTTAGTGCTGTTACTGCCAAAATTTTAAGGTCACCTTTATTTTCAGCTGCTTTTTCCATCAACCCTTGGTTACCATGAATAGTGGCAAAAGTAGCACCCGTTTGACTAAGGCGAGCAATCGTTCTGCCCACTGTTTCCGGTACATCAAAAAACTTAAGATCAACAAAGACTTTCTTATCTTTTGCGATCAACCAATCCATTAATTGAAAATACTGACCTGTCATTAGCATTTCCATGCCAATTTTATAAAAATTAACACTGTCATCTAGTTGATTAACCAAATCTTTAGCCTGATTAACTTCTGGCACATCTAATGCAAAGATAAGTCTATCTTCAAGTTTAATATCTTTCATGGTGGTTCCTATTTAAAAAATACTGCCACCAGAATAGCCATTTTCATTGGCTTTTCTAATCCAGAGTTTTGATTGTTCAATATCCTTATCGACCGACTTCGCTAAGGCATAAAAAATGCCCAAATTATACTGTGCTTTTGCATATTCCTGGTTGGCCGATTTTTGGTACCACTCAAATGCCTTAGATAAATCCTTATCAACACCCAAGCCTAAATCATAAGCCAGTGCTAATTCATATTGAGACTGTGCATCACCCTGTTCGGCAAGTTGCTTAGCCTGCTCAAAGGTTTTTTCTACTGCCATTTAATTATCGTGGAGAAATATCAATATTTACTTTAACCGTGTCACCATATGGTTTATTTTTAGTCGTGTAAGTAAATGTACGATTATCATATTCATATTCAACACGATAATGGCTTAAACGCTTAACTGATTCACTGCGATATTTTGTTTCACAAACTTCTTTACTAACCACTCTACCGGTCTTTGATTTGGCCAATTCATCATCATGTGCTAGCGAAGCACCAAGTAATGCACCTGCAGCTGTCATCGCATCTTTGCCACTTCCACCGCCAAATTGATTGCCAATCAAGCCACCAAATAATCCACCTACAATTTCGTTCGTTGCAGAGCCGTCACCGTCTCCTTGATAAAACTCCTTAATATAGCAGTCTTGATATGGCTCTCGAATCGTGTGTGTTTTGTATATTTTATCCACAGAGGTAATTTTTGCCACATCTGAATAATTACCTGCATTTACCGTTTGTACGGCAACCAACAAAGGAATTAACATTATTGTATTTATCTTCATCTAACAACTCCATTTAGTAGTTTTATAGTAATATATATTCTACGCTTTTTGATGATATTTATCTATGAATTCTCAGACATTATATTACGTATATGATCCAATGTGTTCTTGGTGTTGGGGTTTTGAAAAAACCTGGCTTCAGGTTAAACGATCACTGCCAAAATCTATAACTATTAAATATATATTAGGTGGTTTGGCACCCGATAGTAAAGAAATTATGTCTGATGAAATGCGTCAATATATTCAAGCAAATTGGCTAAAAATTCAACAATCTATCCCAGGTACACAATTTAATTTTGATTTTTGGAAACATTGCTCACCTATGAGATCAACCTACCCTGCTTGCAGAGCAGTTATAGCTGCAAAGAATCAAGGTTTAGAATATGAGCTCAGCATGCTTAATGCCATTCAGAATGCCTACTACTTACAAGCAAAAAACCCATCTAAAGATTTGACACTCATTGAACTTGCACACTCTTTAAATTTAAATATTGAACAATTTACCCAAGATTTAAATTCGACAGTAACACACCAACAGTTATTAGATGACATCACACTTGCAAAATCTCTAAGGATAACCAGCTTTCCATCGCTATTACTCAGTAGCAATCAGGGAGATAAACCAATCACTATTGATTACAATAATGCCAAACTAATTATTAACCAAATCTTAGCTTGAATAATTAGCCCAAAACGCTGATAATAGCAACCTTGCCTTCGTAGCTCAGCTGGATAGAGCAGCCGCCTCCTAAGCGGCAGGTCAGCCGTTCGAATCGGCTCGAGGGCACCATAAATTGATAAAAAAATTCGCAAATAATGCGAATGAGTAAAAATCAGCAAAAATAACTTAAAAAACAACAAAAAATCAAGCTTTAGAGTGGAAAAAAAGACCTTTTCACCTTGAAAAATCACCAAAAACACCTTTTTTACCCAAATAACACCCTAACACAAAGACAATCCAAACGGATAATTAAAAATTTGGCAAATTTTAACAATGAGTGTTTTTTTAAGGTTTTATCAATAAAAAAGTGAATTTACACTGAGTTTTTATTGCTTTACTAAGGTGCACCCCAAGAGTACTTCCTCGCTTCATTCAGGGCGCGGGATTAAAAAACTTTAAATGAACGGCTTCAATGGCTTGCTCAATCTCTTCACTCCATTCAAAATTGACAGCGTTAATGTTTTCTTTAAGCTGATCCATATTGGTAGCGCCAATAATAGTGCTGGCGCAAAACCAACGTGAATAAGTAAATGCCAGTGCCAATGTGGCTGGCGTAGTGCTTAGTTCTTCAGCTAAATCAGAATAAGCTTTAATAGCTGGCCCGACACTTGGTTTTTCATATCGCTGTGCAAAGCCGTCAAAATCATTTACTCGCCCCTGAGCTTTTGGATCGTTAATGTATTTGGCACTGAGATGGCCAAATGCCATAGGAGAATATGCTAAAAGTGGTACGTTTTCACGATAGCCCATTTCTCGCAGAGATGAGTCGTAAGTGCGATTAATTAAATTATAAGCATTTTGCATGCTCACCACGCGTGGTAAACCTTCTCGTTCAGAGGCGTTTAAAAACTGCATTAAACCCCAAGGCCACTCATTAGACAAGCCAATATGTCGAATCTTACCTTCTTTGACTAGTCCAGATAATGCTTCTAGCGTCTCAACAAAAGCTGTAAATTCTCGCTCATGCGTTGGATCAAATAAATATTGACCAAACATAGGTGTGTTACGCTCTGGCCAATGCAGCTGATACAGATCAATATAATCAGTCTGTAAGCGTTTTAAAGATCCTTCCACGGCATTGTTTAAGTTTGTACTATTAAATGCATGTTCACCATCACGAACCCAAGGCATTCCTCGCGAACTTCCAGCAGCTTTAGTGGCTAAAATAATTTTATCACGTGGCTTATTTTTTACCCAATTACCAACAATGGTTTCAGTGGAGTAAGCTGTATTTTCACGTGGGGGAACTGGGTACATTTCAGCTGTATCAATAAAGTTTACCCCTTGATCCATTGCGTAGTCAAGCTGTTGGTGTGCTTCTTGTTGTGAGTTTTGCTGACCGAAAGTCATGGTGCCCATGCAAATATTAGACACCATTAAATCGCTACTTCCAAGCTGAGTATATTTGACCATCATCTGAATATGTTTATAAAGTGCAATATATTAACATGATAAGCGAGATTCAAACTGCACGGTTGAATGTATACTGACATTTGAATTTAAATAGTCAAAGACCCTGTGAACAACATCAATTTACTTGATAAAAATAACAACTTCAATATCTTGTTAGCAGGCATTATAGGTCTTTTTATTGGTGTAGGTGTTGCCAGATTTGCTTACACATCGCTACTCCCTTCTATGCTCGATGACAAAACTCTGTCACTTACTTTTTCTGGTGTTTTGGCTTCCACTAATTACGTTGGTTATTTACTGGGTGCCCTATTTGCAGTTTTTATCAAAGACATCGATACGAAGGTTAAATACTTTAGGCTAGGACTGGTCTTATGTGTTGTTTCCACCGCCATGATGGGTGTTGCTACTCAAGATATGTGGCTAATAGTTAGTAGAATCATTGCAGGCTTTGGTGGCGCTATGGCCTTGGTAGTTGGTGCGGCGATTGTTATGGTGAAGCTTAACTTTGAAGATAAAACTAAAGCGATGGGGATTTATTTTTCTGGCATTGCTATTGCGTTAGCGGTGTCAGATATTATTGCCAGATTAGTTTTAACCATTGATACTTGGCAAGCCTCTTGGCTAATGCTAGCACTTAGCGCCGCACTAGTCTTGCCTTATCCTTGGTATATTTTATCCAGCCATCAAAAAATTAGGACAAACACAACCACCCACACCTTGAACAAAAAATTGTTTTCTAGTTTTGTAATCATCTTAATTTTGGCTTATTTTACCGAAGGTGTAGGGATGGTGGTTCAAGGCACTTTTTTACCAACCATTATTCAATCACTGCCAGGGCTAGAGTCTTTTGCTGGTTCAACTTGGTTATTGGTGGGCCTGGCTGGAATCCCTTCTTCAATTATTTGGATGCGTCTAGCGCATCAACATGGCAGTGTTAATATTATTATCATTGCCATGAGCATTCAAATAGTTGGTATTTTGATCCCAACTTTAAGTCACAATCTTTATTTAAATCTATTATCTGGTATTTTGTATGGTGGCACGTTTGTGGGGCTAGTGGCACTTTTTATGCATTTAGGCGGCAAGATTGCTGGTGAAAATCCAGTTATGCTAATGGGTGCTCTCACCGTTGCCTATGGTATTGGGCAAGTAAGCGCACCTTTATACGCTGTAACACTAACTGAGCAATCGGGTAATTATAATCATGCGCTGTACGTGACGGCCGCCCTTGTATTCAGTGGTGTACTCATGCTTTTGATAACCAAAATAGTTGGCATTAAACCTAATACACTGTAGTTTTTAGTCGTACAATACATTTAACTAACCACAAAACTAAATTATGCATCAGAAACTCGACGCCAAGGCCTTGGCACTCTCTTTAGGAATTCTATGGTCATTAGCAATATTGTCCATCTCGATTGTGGCTCTATATTCTGATAGCTATTTACATCATATAACCAGCTTTTTTTCAAGCATTTATCTAGGCTATTCACTCAGCTTGACAGGAATCTTAATTGGCATGGTGTGGGCATTTGTTGATGCTGCTATTGGTGGCTTAGTTTTGGCATGGCTATATAACAAACTAGTGAAATAACCAAGCACCTAGGTATAATTAATTTCATATTAAATACTTAGGTTAGCAGTATGTCTGGCAATTCTTTTGGAAAATTATTTACAATCACCACAGCGGGTGAATCTCACGGCGAGTCTTTAGTTGGTATTGTTGATGGCTGCCCTCCTGGAATGGATCTTTGCGAAGCTGATTTACAAGGCGATTTAGATCTAAGAAAGCCAGGCACTTCACGCCACACAACACAGCGTCGTGAAGAAGATTTAGTCAAGATTTTATCAGGCACCTTCGAAGGTAAAACTACAGGCACCTCTATCGCGTTGATCATTCAAAACACTGATCAACGCTCTAAAGATTATGGCAATATAGCCAATACATTTCGCCCAGGTCACGCTGATTACACCTACGACCAGAAGTATGGCTTTAGGGATTATCGTGGTGGTGGCAGATCTTCTGCTCGAGAAACTGCAATGCGTGTTGCTTGTGGCGGTATCGCCAAAAAATACTTAAAAGAAAATTTAGGCATTGAAATTAAAGGCTATTTAAAACAACTCGGACCTATTGAAGCTGAAACACTAGATTGGTCTGAAGTACACAACAATCCATTTTTTTGCCCTGATGCTAGTAAAGTTACAGAGCTGGAAGAGTACATGGATGCCCTGAGAAAATCTGGTGATTCAATTGGTGCTCGTGTAAATGTGGTTGCCACCAATATGCCTGTAGGGCTTGGTGAGCCAATCTTTGATCGTATTGAGGCTGATGTAGCCCATGCAATGATGAGTATCAACGCCGTTAAAGGTGTGGAAATTGGCGCTGGTTTTGAATCAGTTATTCAAAAAGGCACAGAGCACCGTGATGCGATTACCATAGACGGATTTAAATCCAATCATGCTGGTGGCACATTGGGCGGTATTACTTCTGGCCAAGATCTATTAGTATCAATGGCACTCAAGCCCACTTCTAGCTTGCGCCTGCCAATTGAAAGTATTGATAAAGACGGCAGTCCAATTGAGGTTGTCACCAAAGGTCGTCATGATCCTTGTGTTGGCATTCGCGCAACACCAATTGCCGAGGCTATGCTAGCAATGGTGATTATGGATCATGTGATGCGCCATCGTGCACAAAATACTAACGTCAAGTCTTCAACGCCTGTTGTACCAGGTTCTAGTACATAATTAATTTTTACTTTAAATTCACCAACAAGGAAAAACATGCTGTTTTCATTGATTAATAAATACGCCTCTACAAATCCTAAAAACGATATTTTATCGGGCCTAACCGTTGCTTTAGCACTAGTACCTGAAGCGGTGGCTTTTGCCATTATTGCAGGTGTTAATCCGCTGGTTGGCTTGTACGCCGCATTCACTATTGGCTTAGTAACTTCAATCGCAGGTGGTCGCCCAGGTATGATTTCTGGTGCAACTGGTGCGGTAGCTGTAGTGGTCGCCCCTCTAATTGCCATGATCCTTGAGCAAGGTGGTACACTAGAACAAGCCACAGAATACTTATTCGCCGCAGTAATTTTGGCCGGTATCTTCCAAATATTATTTGGTGTACTCAAACTGGGTAAGTTCATCCGTCTAGTACCTCATCCCGTATTCTTAGGTTTTGTAAATGGTATTGCTTTGGTTATCTTTGCTGGACAGATCAAGCAGTTTGAACTAGAAGACGGAACATGGATTACTGGTGAGCCACTAATGATTATGCTGGCTATTGCTGCAATAACCATGGCAGTCATTCATTTCTTGCCAAAAATTACCAAGACTGTGCCTGCAATCTTAGTTGCTGTTATTGCAGGAACTATCGTAGTAATTGCACTTGGTATCGAAACACGCACTGTTGGTGACATAGCTTCTATTAAAGGTGGCCTTCCTCCATTCCACATCCCTGACGTGCCATTTGATTTAGAAATGCTACAGGTAATATTGCCATTTGCAATAACAATAGCAGCAGTTGGCTTAATTGAAAGCCTGTTAACTTTAAATCTTGTTGACGACCTAACAGAAACCACAGGACAGCCAAATCGTGAAAGTATTGGCCAAGGTCTTGCCAACTCAACAACTGGCCTTTTTGGTGGTATGGGTGGTTGTGCTATGGTGGGTCAAAGTATTATTAATGTCAAATCAGGCGGTCGCGGTCGTCTATCAGGCATTGTTGCTTCGCTAGCATTGTTAGTATTTATTGTTTATTTATCTGAATACGTTGAAATGATTCCTATTGCTGTATTGATTGGCGTAATGATGATGGTGGTTATTGGAACATTCCAATGGTGTACGCTGAAGTTGTTTGGCAAGATTCCAGTGCTAGATATCATTGCTGGAATATCAGTAGCAGTAATCACCCTATGGACCAGTGACTTAGCTTTAGCAGTGGTTGTTGGTGTTATTCTATCTGCCCTATCTTTTGCTTGGGAATCAGCCAGTAAGATTTACATCAAGAAAGAACAAAATGATCAAGGTGATAATGTCTACAAAATTACAGGCACTTTATTCTTTGCCTCAAAAGAGCATTTCCAAGAATTATTTGATCCTAAATCAGATACAGATGATGTATATGTTGATTTTGGAGATGCTAGAGCATTAGATCACTCTGCTATTCAAGCGATTGATAAATTGGCTGAACGCTACAAACGAGTAGGGAAAACCTTACATTTGCAACATTTAAGCGCTGAATGCCGATTACTCCTAAAAACGGCTAAGCATCTTGTTGAAGTGAATATTCTAGAAGATCCAAAATATCATGTGGCTGACGACAAGCTAGCTTAATCAAACTATTGACTAATGCATTTTTTTGATTTATATTGACCTTCTATGAATTTATTTATTATTTAAGGAAATATAGATATGAAAAAAACTCTACTAATAGCGATGCTTATATCAAGCAGTGTCATGGCTCATCAGTCATTTCATAATTATTCGCCTAGTCATGGCCTTAATGACAATTTTTGGTCAAATTTCAATAGACAGTTTCAGCAATTTGACAACGGAATACGTACTGTTCAAAATCAAAATGCGATTACTACGCAAACTAAGCGATATTTTGATGATCAATCTAATCACTACATGATTGAAATAAAAGTGAAAGGATTGGCTAAAGAAAATTTAGATATCACCACTAGAAATAACATGATTTATATCAGTGGACGTGTGCAAATATCTGAGAAAACAGCTAACAGTTCTCGCACTTCATCGAGTAAATTCTCGCAATCTTATTCATTGCCAAATGATGCAGATACAGATAATATTAACGCTGAATTTAAAAGTGGACTTTTAACTGTCTCTATTCCAAAACTAGAAAAAGCTAAACCCTTGGTAAACAAAATTACTATTCAGTAGATCGTTTATTTACCTTTTTCGTCACCCCAAAGCAACTTATGCATTTGTACTTGCATACGCACATTAAGCTGAGCTTCAAGAATCCAATCGGCTAATTGAGTTGGTGTTATTTGATCAAACACAGGGGAGAATAAAACACCAGCTTGAGTTGGGTATTGATTTAGAATATCAACACTCCAATCAAAATCATGGCGCGATCCAATGACAAATTTAAGCTGATCTTTTGCTTGAAGTTTTGCAACATTACTGTATAAGTTTTTATCCACTTCATTTGAACAAGGTGTCTTAATATCCATCACGATAGAAACGCCTGGATTGATCTGTTCAATGTCAATACTGCCACTGGTTTCTAATGAGACTTTATAGTTATTTTTAATCAAAGTATCTAATAAAACATAACAATTAATTTGCGCCAACGGCTCTCCACCTGTCACACAGACATATTGAGTGTTGTATTGGCCAACTTCGGCCATAATTGTATCGATACTAATTAGATTGTTGCCTTTAAAGGCATACTCAGTATCGCAATAAGTACAGCGCAGTGGACAACCTGTTAGGCGAATAAAGATACTAGGTAGGCCCACTTCTCTAGCCTCACCTTGTAGTGAATAGAAAATTTCAGTAATGTTTAAATTAGTATTCATAAGGCGGTTTTAAATTGAGAATCTTTTAAGTTTTTTATTTGATTACGTACATCTGCAGCCTTTTCAAACTCTAAATCACTGGCAAGCTTATACATTTGTTTTTCTAATAATTTAATTTCTTTAGCCAGTTGCACGGGGGATAGTTGAACTATTAGCTGTTCATGATTATCTTCAGCTATTTCTTCACTGGTTAAATCTGTTTCTAAAATATTAATAATAGGCTTAACAACACCTCGTGGGGTAATGTTGTTTTCTTGGTTATGCTGCTCTTGTTTTTCACGCCTTCTCTGCGTTTCATCCATGGCTTTTTTCATCGATTTAGTAATTCGATCAGCATATAAAATTGCCTTACCGTTAACATTTCTAGCCGCCCTACCCATGGTCTGAATGAGCGATCTTTCAGAGCGCAAGAATCCTTCTTTGTCTGCATCCAATATCGCCACTAAAGACACCTCAGGTATGTCTAATCCTTCTCTGAGTAAGTTAATACCCACTAAGACATCAAATACACCAAGACGTAAATCTCGAATAATTTCAACGCGCTCAACCGTATCAATATCAGAATGTAGGTAACGAACCTTAACCCCATGTTCGTTTAAGTATTCACTTAATTGTTCAGACATTTTTTTAGTCAGTGTGGTGACCAATACTCGATCACCCACCTTAACACGCTTGTGAATTTCACTGAGTAAATCATCCACCTGAGTGCCCACTGGTCTAATTTCTATTTCAGGGTCTAATAGTCCAGTTGGGCGTACTACCTGCTCTGCAATCGTACTAGAAACATCAAACTCGTATTGAGATGGCGTTGCAGAGACTAAAATACATTGATGAATACGCTGTTCAAACTCGTCATACTTTAAAGGGCGGTTATCTAGCGCAGAAGGCAGGCGAAATCCAAACTCTACCAGTGTTTTTTTGCGCGCCCTATCGCCGTTATACATGCCACCAATTTGGCCAACAGTCACATGCGACTCATCCAAAATAATTAAGGAGTTTTCAGGCAAATAATCCAACAAAGTTGGTGGTGGATCGCCTGGTTTGCGTGAAGATAGATAACGCGAATAATTTTCAATACCCGTGCAATAACCCAGCTCACGCATCATTTCGATATCCATATGCACACGCTGAGTCAGACGCTGCTCCTCTACTAATTTATTTAAAGAAAGCAGTTCTTTTCTTCGAACCTTTAACTCATCTTTAACATCATCCAGCATATTTAAAATCTTGGATTTTGGTGTTACATAATGCGTTTGTGGATAAATGGTTATACGTTGTAAGGACTTAAGGCGCTCACCCGTTAATGGATCAAACCAATATAGTCGCTCAATCTCTTCGTCAAACATTTCAATACGTAAGGCTTGCTCTTCGGAGTCTGCTGGAAAAATATCAATCACTTCACCTTTCACTCGAAAGCAGCCTCTTAGCAAAGTAACATCGTTACGCGTATATTGCATTTGCGATAAACGTGATAATATTTCTCTCTGGTTAGAAACCTCTCCAACGCTCAAATGCAACAGCATTGACATATAACTCTCAGGATCACCCAAACCATAAATAGCGGATACACTGGCAATAATAATAACGTCGTCTCGTTCTAAAAGAGATTTGGTAGCAGACAGGCGCATTTGCTCAATTTGCTCATTAATTGAAGAGTCTTTTTCAATAAAGGTGTCAGAGGCTGGCACGTAGGCTTCAGGCTGGTAATAATCATAATACGAGACAAAATACTCCACCGCATTATGCGGGAAAAATTCTTTCATCTCAGCGTACAGTTGGGCGGCTAATGTCTTATTAGGCGCCATAATCAAGCTTGGGCGCTTGGTTTGTTTAATCACATTTGCCAGGGTAAATGTCTTGCCTGAACCGGTAACACCTAAAAGCGTTTGAAACTTCTCACCTGCATTTATACCGTCCACCAAAGTCCGAATAGCACTTGGCTGATCTCCACTGGGAGAAAATTGTGATTCTAGTTGAAATTTTTTGCCCACTACTTGTATTTTTTCATTAACATTAACACTCAATTTTAATCTATTTTTTATCAAAAATTATGTCAGAGTTACTTTCTAAAAGAGTTCAAAAAGTTAAACCTTCAGCCACCTTAGCGGTCACCGCAAAAGCCAACGAATTAAAATCTCAAGGCATTCAAATTGTGCCAATGGGTTCCGGCGAGCCAGATTTTGATACGCCTTTAAATATTCAGAAAGCAGGTATTGATGCGATTAAAAATGGGCAAACTAGATACACAGCAGTTGATGGTACGCCTGTTTTAAAACAAGCCATTGTTGATAAATTTAAACGTGAGAACAACCTAGACTATAGTGCTACCGAGGTTATGGTGTCATCAGGTGGTAAGCAGGTTTTTTATAATTTATGTCAAGCGATACTCGATAAAGGCAATGAAGTCATTATTCCAGCGCCTTATTGGGTTAGCTATCCTGATATGGTGATTTTAGCTGATGCCACGCCAGTGGTAGTAGAAACAGGGCTAGAGCAAGATTTTAAAATCACGCCTGAACAATTAGAGGCAAATATTAATAATAAAACCAAGCTATTTATTATTAACAGTCCTTCTAACCCTACTGGTGCGGTTTATACCAAAGAAGAATTACAAGCCCTGGCTAACATCCTTAAAAGTCATCCTCATGTGCTTGTTATCACTGATGATATTTATGAACATATTCGCTGGGGAAGTGACGATTTTATTAATATTGTCATGGCTGAACCCGAATTAAAAGACCGCACTATCATCCTTAACGGTGTCTCCAAAGGTTACGCTATGACGGGTTGGCGTATTGGCTATGGCGCAGGCCCAGAAACTGTCATTAAGGCCATGAAAAAGATTCAAGGACAATCAACCTCTAACCCTTGTTCTATTGCACAAGCAGCGGCTCTAGAAGCGCTAAATGGCGATCAAGGCATTATTGGTACAATGGTAAGTGCCTTCGAAGAAAGACACGAATTTATTGTTAATGCACTTAACGCCATTGATGGTATTGAATGCCCTAGATCGCAAGGTGCGTTTTACTCATTCCCAAGGGTTGAAGGTCTGATCAAACGCCTTGGCCTTAAGGATGATGTGGAGCTTTCCACTTTCTGTTTAGAAAAGCTAAATATTGCTTTGGTACCAGGCTCTGCATTTGGTGCGCCTGGCTACGTAAGATTCTCATTTGCAACTAGCATGGACAACATCAAGCTTGCTGTTGAGAAGCTCGCTCAAGTTTAATTCTTTTTAATCTTTCTGGTCTTTTTTGTAGAGATTCGATGATGAAAATCATTGTTTCTTTTTCGTGAAGGCTTTGATTTTGATGTGCTGCCAACTCTAGAATAAGGCACTAAACATTCGTCTCTATTACCGATCAAATCACCACGACCCATTTGCTTTAGCGCTTGTCGTAAAACATCCCAATTCTCAGGATCATGATAACGTAGAAAGGCTTTATGTAATTTTCGCTGCTGCCCACTACGCGGCGTTTTTACTGCCTCTGAGTATCGAGTAATCTTCTTCAGTGGGTTGAGTTCACTATGGTACATGGCAGAAGCTATCGCCATCGGCGTGGGGATAAAAGCTTGCACTTGGTCGGGCTTAAAATCGTTACGCTTCAGCCAAAGTGCCAAATTCAACATATCTTTGTCACTCGTTCCAGGGTGTGATGAAATAAAGTAAGGAATTAAGTATTGCTCCTTCCCTGCTTGTTTGGAGTAGCGCTCAAACAATGTCTTAAATTGATGGTAAGAACCAATTCCAGGCTTCATCATTTTTGACAAGGTATTGTCTTCAGTATGTTCAGGCGCAATTTTTAAGCGCCCGCCTACGTGATGAGTTACCAATTCTTTAACATACTCAGGATCACGAACCGCCAAATCATAGCGTAGACCTGAAGCAATAAAAACGCGTTTAACACCTTTTAGCTGGCGCGCACGTTTGTATAGTTTGGTCAGTGGCTCATGATCTGTTCCCAAATTTGGGCAAATACCCGGATAGACACAACTCAGACGGCGACACGCAGATTCGATTTTTTCATCTTTACATTGTAAACGGTACATGTTAGCCGTTGGACCACCAAGATCAGAAATATTACCTTTGAAATTCTCGTCAGTATCACGAATAGTTTCAATTTCACGAATCACTGAATCTTCAGAGCGACTCTGAATAATACGCCCTTCATGCTCGGTAATGGAGCAGAAAGTACAGCCGCCAAAACAACCTCGCATAATATTAATTGAATAACGAATCATATCAAAAGCCGGGATTTTCAGCTTGCCATAGGCAGAATGTGGTTTGCGCGTATAAGGCAATTCAAACACACTATCAAACTCTTCCATTGACAAAGGAATCGGCGGCGGATTAAGCCAAACATCGCGCTCACCATGACGTTGCACCAATGCCCTTGCATTGCCCGGATTTGTTTCCAAATGAAAAACACGGGATGTATGTGCATACGAATAGCGATCTTTCGCCACCTGCTCAAAAGAAGGTAGACGAATCACTGTATTTTCTCGCTTCAAGCCTTTGATACGCTGACCAAAATCAATCACCTGCAGTGCACCCTGATTAGGGTCAATTTTATTAGACTTGGTTTGGCTATTTTTATCACCGCAACCCTGCTCATCCTTAGTAGAAGTATCTGCATAAGGATCTTTTTGCGGATGATCTAGACTTTTTTCAGCATCAATTTCACTTGAATCTAATACCGTCCAACCATCAGGAATCCCTTGACGCATAAACGCTGTGCCACGAATATCAGTCATTTTCTTAATATCCTCACCCACTGCAATTCGGTGTGCAACCTCAACAACAGCGCATTCAGCATTACCAAAAAGCAACAAATCAGCCTTAGAATCGGGCAAGATAGAGCGGCGAATATTTTGCGACCAATGGTCATATTGTGCAATACGCCTCAAACTAGCCTCGATACCGCCAATAATTACAGGAATGCCCTTGTAAGCCTCTTTAGCACGCTGAGTATAAACAGTAGTCGCACGATCAGGGCGTTTTCCTGCTACAGCACCTGCGGTGTAGGCATCATCAGAACGAGGCCTTTTCTCAGCCGTGTAATGATTAACCATAGAATCCATATTGCCTGATGCAACTGCAAAAAATAAATTAGGCTTTCCTAGCTTGCGAAAGTCATCAGCAGAATGCCAATCTGGCTGAGAAATAATCCCTACACGAAACCCTTGAGATTCCAAAAGTCGGCCAATAATTGCCATACCAAAACTCGGATGATCTACATAAGCATCGCCTGTAACAATAATAATATCGCAAGAATCCCACCCCAATTTATCCATCTCTTTTCGAGACATGGGCAACAATGGCGCAGGAACAAGGTCCTTCTTATGGGGCCAAAATTTTGGGTAAGAGTAAAGATTCTTAGGCGGCAATTGCATGATGTTGAATTATACAGTAACCGCTCAATAGTTTAATAAATGCCGTTTTAGCAAAAACGATATTTTGCACTATCGATCTTTTTTTATAATCAGACATAAAAAAAGGCCTACAATCAATGTAGGCCTTTATTTAACTGGCTCCTCGAGCTGGGTTCGAACCAGCGACAAACGGATTAACAGCCCACGCAAAAACACTTAAAAACGGCTAAAAACCCTCTGTTACAACATTTAAGCAACCAACTTGAGTGTTTTTAGCTGTTTTTAAAGGTTTGTCGTCGTCAACTTGTCGTCAACTTTTTTTGGTGCTTTTCATCAAAATGATGTCAATTTATCGTCAACATTTTGTATATTGTAACCTTAAAAAATTAGTCAAATTTATTGGATTATTTTTAAACAAATTTAATATTTAAACTCTAAATCAGCCATCAAACCAACCTTCTTTTTGATGCCTAACTCTAACCACTAATATATTATTACTACTATCAACAAGATAGACAATTAAATGGGATTGAAAAGGATAAATTCTTACAGGTGGGTTAATCTCAAATCTTTGCTGAGCCAGCTCAGGATTTTGACTTAGTAGTTCAAATGTATTTGATAAAGATAAGTGATATGCTTGCGCTTGGTTAACACCGAATCCTTTGCCACCTTCAATAAAAATTGAAATAATATCTTCTTCGGCCTCAGCAGTTAGAGAATAACTGATTTATATACTACTTTTATTTAAGAGCTACTTTAGCTAACTCTTCCATAGATCGTGACCCTACACCACTCTCAAGACCTTTAGTTACCATAGCCTGCATTTGCTGAATTTTGATACTGGTATCTTGATCTTTTCTGATTAAATCTCTAACGTAATCGCTGGTATTTGTATATCTACCAGAGTTTTGCGCTTGAAACTCTACCCAAGTTTTCATTTCATTTGGTAATGAAACATTCATTGTAGCCATAACAACCCCTATATTGCTTAATATTTATGACATATATTAGCAGATATTGACAAATATTGCTATTATTGTAAAAAACTCTACTCTTGTTAGGAGTTAATTTTTGGGAGGATTACAGACCTGCACCAGATATCTCAATGATTTGTTTATTGGTGTAGCCTTCATTGATCATTAATTTAACGTAATCTAGCTTTTGTTCAACCGTGAACATTACACTTTGCTTCCTGGTTTTTACTTGTGTCATTTACTGACCTCCTTATAGTTTGTATTATAAGGCTATCTTTGTGTCCAAGTTTTTCAGACCACTACAAATTAACGGACCACTGCTCAGATTAGTACTTCTATTCAAGCAAAGTTTCTGTTAATATATTAATTCTAAAGGGGTTTATGAAAAATACCAGTACGCTCCAAACACAATAGGATGGTTCACCATGAAAAAATCAATCATAAAGAAGATAGTAGTCAGTTCGATGTTTGTATTAATGCCTGTATCAAGCTATGCCAATGATGTTGTTACTGATAAGAGTATTGCCATGGAGTTGTCTCGTGATATAGCCAATGAAACCATTAACGCCTGTCGTAAAGACGGTTACCATGTTAGTGCCGTGGTGGTTGATCGCTTTGGCTTAATGCGCGCAGCATTGCGAGATGACCTAGCATCGCGCTTTACTTTAGAAATTGCTCAGCGTAAGGCTAATATGACAGTTATGGCGTGGACGGATAGTGGTGTATTTAAAAATGCACGCTCGGACATACAGCAAGAGTTAAATCACATTGAAGGCCTTATTGTTATGGAGGGTGGGATTAAGATCACTGCCGGAGGTTATAATATTGGTGCCATTGGCGTTAGTGGTGCTCCGGGCGGAGACAAAGACGCCGCTTGTGCCCGTACAGCCTTAGGTAAGTTATCTGAACGCATTGAATTTGCAATTGATGATTAAACAACGTCAGACAGTCTAAAGACTGGCGTTTATGATTATGTAGTCATCTCTTGTGTCTAGGTTTGTCAGACCTCCCTAGAACATCTAAAAATACCCTATACCGCCCTACTAAACCACCTTTTATCACTTTAAAATGATATAGAGGGTTTTAAGTAGTTCTTTGTTGCGGTTATGTTGCGACTTTTAACCCTTATTCAGCTTTAACCAATCTATCTTAATTTAGCCACCATATTACGACCCTTTGTTATTGATCTTATTACACAGATTTATCAAATAATCCTAATCAAAATGTTTCTGAACATCCATGCTTTTGTGCAATATACGAATGACAAAAACACCCTTACTTTTGTTTTTGTAAAAAATAGCATGAGATCGATGATAAAAACAACGATAACCCAAGCCAACATGGTCATAATTTAAACCAATATTGGAATTCTTAGATAGTATTTCTAGGCACCCTTCTAAAGATTGATGATAATCCAACATAGCATCATAACCAAAGCTTTTAAAGGTGTGGTTAATTATCCCCTCAATATCCTCTATTGCTTTAGAAGATAAACTAGCCATCTATATTAAGATTCTTTTTAACCTTAATCAGAATGTCATTCATTGATAATGTACTTTCTCCACTATCCTCACCTTCTTTAAGGGCCACTTGCAATGCAGATAGTTTTTGATTGTATTCTTGATCTTTACGCACAAGATCTCGCATGTATTCACTATCGTTACCATACTGGCCCGATTCTATTTGAGATTTAATCCAAGAGTTCTGCTGCTCAGTAACTGTGATTGTTTTTCTTAACATTTTAAACCTCTTTAGCTAAAGTATGAATATATCATACCATTTATATATTGTTGTTTATATAAAAAATATATATTTTAGCAATATTGTCTTGCAACCAAAGTGGCTTAATTATCTTTGTGTCCAAGATTAATGGACCGCTACACCCCAACAAATTAAGACAATAATTTAAGATTTCTTATTTCGAACGAGTTAAACTTAACCAAAAAATCAAGGATATGGATATTTATGCGATTTTCAGTAATTTAATTATTATTGGTTATTTCTCCAATTAATTGGATATAATTGGATATTATTAGATAGTCACTCAATAGGTCCCATGAATTTAACAGCATTAAATATTACACCAGAATTACTAAAACTAATCACTGAAATTGATGAGTTTAAAGGCAGCTGGATACAGATTGGTGAAAACAATCCAGAACAATTAAACGCACTACGTTATGTGGCTACTATTGAGAGTATCGGGTCATCTACTCGTATTGAAGGATCAAAATTAAGCGATCAAGAAATCGAATCTTTATTAAGCAATATAAAACAGCAATCTTTTAATACACGAGATGAGCAGGAAGTTGCTGGATATAGTGAAACCATAGAGACCATCTATCAAAATTACTTAGACATTCCAATTACTGAGAATTACATTAAACAGCTTCATATTCAACTACTGAGACACTCAACCAAAGATGAGCGCCATAGAGGGGAATATAAGAAGCACTCAAACTCTGTTGAAGCTTTTGATAGCAGTGGCAAAAGTCTAGGCGTTGTATTTAAAACAGCTTCTGCATTTGACACACCTTTTGAAATGCAAACCCTTATCAAATGGACATCACAAACACTAGAAGATAAAAGTTTTCATCCGCTTATTATTGCTGCAGTATTTACAGTTGTGTTTCTGGCCATTCATCCATTTCAAGATGGTAATGGCAGATTGTCACGCCTACTATCAACCTTGATTATGCTTAAATCTGGATATAACTATAGCCCTTACTCTTCAATAGAAAGTATTATTGAAAAAAATAAAGAGGCCTATTATCTTGCACTACAAAGAACTCAAAAGACATTAAAAAATGATAAAGTGGATTGGACTCCATGGCTTAACTTCTTTTTATCGTCGCTTAAGCGCCAAAAGGACCATCTACAAAACAAAACTGATAATCTAAACAAGTATGGCGATCTAGATCATGAAAGTGCATTAATTATGCAATATATCGATATTAATGGTCGAATTACTATTGCACAAGCGCAAAATATAATTACGACAATCAAAAGGCCAACTATTAAAAATAGACTTAATAATCTTGTTAATACCAACCTTTTAACTCGTCACGGTAAAACTAAAGGCGTTTGGTATTCTAAAGAATAAGTCACCCTTTAAGCAAGCCATCAAAATGGAAGTGTGTTTCAAGAGGTTTTGGGGTGATAAAGTTAGCCTTTTCCCCTTTACCAAATACAGTTAATAAAAATAGTGGAATAGATTTATTGTAATAATAGTAAATTACCCTTACACCGCCACTTTTACCTTTTCCTTGCGCAGACCATCTTAATTTACGAATACCGCCTGTACCCGTCATTAAATCACCTGATTTAGCATGCTTTGCTAAATGATTAATAAGCTCATCTTTTTCTGTAGCATTTAATAACTTATCAGCTCTTTTTATAAATTCAGATAATTATACGATGGCTTGCATGTGTGTATTGTAATCCAATGGATTATAGTTATCAATTTTTTAACCTCTTTAACTTTTTTTGTCTCAAGTATTGGTTTGGTGATTTTAATAATCTTTGACATAGATTGAACTTTATAAAACTCAAAAATTCAACCTTAAAAAATACTTAACAACACACATTATTATCATCCATCTTGCCAGACAAAAAGCAGCTTAAAAATGGAATGATTTCTCACTTAAATTAGGGGGTTTTTAACGAATTTTTAAGCCTTAAAATCCATGCATAATTAGCATTAAATTTCAAAGGAATTATTGATAAAAATGTATGGAGAATTTGTCTAAGAAAAACAACAAAAAAATCTCAAAACTAAAACCCCTTAATTTGCTGAATTTTTAATAAAAAAAAGACTCAAATTAAGAAGAAAATAAAAATATTTTGAAAAATTGTTGTCACTTTGTTGTCACTTTTGACAAAAATGAAAAAGGGTTTGCAATGCAAACCCTTTAGTTGTATGGCTCCTCGAGCTGGGCTCGAACCAGCGACAAATGGATTAACAGTCCATTGCTCTACCAACTGAGCTATCGAGGAATGAAATTGAAATTATAACGGCTTTTTAAATTGAGTCAATCTAAAAAGCAGTTATTTTTGTATTTATTTTTTAATAACTAGGTGCGGGGAAACTGTTGCCTGTGGCGGGCAAAAAGCCTAAATGACCCTTTTGACCATAACCCTCAAAACGACCATTGCCACGTGCTGTGCCGTAACCATCTAATTGGCCTTTGTAATAAGCATCTGCATTACCTTTTGTGTAGCCATCTGCATAGCCAATACCGCGTGCTTCTAATTCAGCAGCGTACTTGCTATCCGCGCGAGCATAGCCTTTGTTTGAGGTTTTATTTTTATTTTCATAATAAAAACCCCAATCTGAATCGTTAACCATGTCGTTCATATTACTCAAAGGACCCCAGTTTTGATTAGCATTAAATGGACCCATGTTTGATCCGCCATCAAATGGATTAAAATTTGAACCAGATTCAAAAGGAGAAAAGTTTGAGCCGCTATCAAATAGGCCGAAATTAGAACCTGAATCCATTGGATTCCAGCTTGAGCTAGAATTGCCAAACGGGTTCCAAGAGTCCATCATGTTGTTGTTAGAAGCGTTATTGTCCCACGGCATCCATGGTGCTGCGCTAACGACTGATGACGTTAATACAATTAGGCTAAATAGTGTTTTTATCATAGTGTTCATATCGATACCCCTCTTATCTCTATAAATTTTTAATAAACATATTATACACTATTTATATTATAAAATTATAATATATTTTCACAAGACGAAAAAAAGGGTGTAAAAACACCCTTCTTGATCAACTACTAAGCAAGGAAATTACTGAGCTGCTGGCGCTTGATTACGTGAATCAATTGCTGCATTTGTTTTTGCATCAGCATAGCCTTTTGCGTATGCATCAGCAATACCTTTAGCAAAACCGTCCGCTGCACCTTTAGCGTAAGCATCAGCAACACCTTTAGCATTAGCAGAAGCAGCACCGGCATACTGGCCGTCTGTAGTAGCGTTAGACTTGTTGGCAGTCTTGTTCTTGTTGTTGTAATGGAAACCCCAATCAGAATCGTTATCCATGTTATTGCTGTTAGCAAAAGGACCGAAGTTTTGAGCACCACTAAACGGACCCATGTTTGAACCGCCATTAAACGGACCCATGTTCTGGCCGCCAGTAAATGGACCCCAGTTGTTAGCGCCATTAAAAGGACCCATGTTTGAACCACCGTCGAAAGGACCGAAGTTGCTCACGCCATTGCCGTTAGTCCAACCGTTGTTGTTATTGTTACCAAAAAAAGCTGAAGCTGCTGTTGCAGATACTAGCGTTGCAATTGCCACTGTTTTTACTAATGTTTTCATTTCTATCTCCATTTGATTAAAGTGCGAAAAACTAAATAATAGTAGAAAAAATCTCTAATATTCAATGAATTATATCAAAAATAATATAACTGTAACAAGCTTTTTAAAGACCAAAAAAAGCCACCCCTAAGGGTGGCTTTTAATACGCGACAACCGAACAAGTCAGTTGTCGTAGTCAGTGGCTAATTACTTAGCTGCTGGAACTACAGTCTCACGAGAGTCAGCTGCGATTTGTGACTTAGCATCTGCAACACCTTTAGCGTATGCATCAGCTTGAGCCTTAGCAAAAGCGTCAGCTTGACCTTTAGCGTATGCATCAGCAACACCTTTAGCGTTAGCGTCAGCAACACCAGCAAACTTACCGTCTGTAGTAGCGTTAGATTTGTTAGCAGTCTTATTCTTGTTGTTGTAATGGAAACCCCAATCAGAATCGTTGTTCATGTCATTGCTGTTAGCAAAAGGACCGAAGTTTTGAGCGCCATTGAAAGGACCCATGTTTGAACCACCGTTGAAAGGACCCATGTTCTGGCCGCCAGTAAATGGACCCATGTTAGAACCTGAGTTCATAGGACCGAAGTTAGAACCACCGTCGAAAGGACCCCAGTTTGACATGCCGTTACCGTTAGTCCAACCGTTGTTGTTGTTGTTACCAAAAAAAGCTGAAGCTGAAGTAGCTGCTACTAAAGTAGTAATTGCGATAATTTTTTTCATGTTAATCTCCTAGATTATTTTTTAAATTTTTGACACACTCATTATTGGGTGTGTTTTAAGTACTGAGCCAGTTGCTCTGTATGGTGAGTATTATACAACACTTATATTAGAAGTCAATGATATTCTAATATAAATTATCAAAAAATCTTAAAAAGGTTGATATATAAAGGTTTTAAGGGTATTAAAAATATTGAAAAAAATGAAAATTGAGTAAAAATTCATCCAAATACCTCTAAATTTAGTCAAAAATTCTGGTTTTACAGCTAAAAAATAAGCTTTTTTATTAAAATAATGAATAAAAATCAAAAAAAATACGCATTATCATAAAATTTGGCAAATTATGCGTTTGGATCAAATACCAATGTTTTGATCGGTTTGTTACATACTTATATATAGGTTATTAATAAAAGCTGAATTTTTGACATAAAAAAACCAGCTCGAAAGCTGGCTTTAAAATCAAAACACTAATTAAGTATTACTGATTTCTACTGTCAGCAGCTGCTGCTGCCTTAGCATCTGCATAACCTTTAGAATACGCATCAGCTTGACCTTTAGCAAAACCGTCCGCTGCACCTTTAGCGTAAGCATCAGCTTGTGCCTTAGCAGTTGCAGAAGCTGCACCGGCGTACTGGCCGTCTGCGGTTGCATTAGAAACATTCTTAGTTGTGTTTTTATTGTTGTAATGGAAACCCCAATCAGAATCGTTATTCATATTGTTGTTGTTGGCGAATGGACCCATGTTTTGAGCGCCATTGAAAGGACCCATGTTTGAACCACCGTTGAAAGGACCCATGTTCTGGCCGCCAGTAAATGGACCCATGTTAGAACCTGAGTTCATAGGGCCGAAGTTAGAGCCACCGTCGAAAGGACCCCAATTAGACATGCCGTTACTGTTGCCCCAACCATTGTTGTTATTGTTGCCAAAAAAAGCGGAAGCTGAAGCAGCTGCCATAATTGTAGCGACTGCTACTACTTTTGTTACGTTTTTCATTGTTTCTCCTCTAAGAGTTATTTTTATAGATTGATTACAAAGCAAATAAATTAATGTCTACTTGAAGGCCATAATACGCCACTCTATTTACTTTGCAACATTATTAGTAGAGGCTAATACTATGATATAGAGTCAATCAGTGCATCGCCAAACTCTGAGGTTGATAACAAAGTAGCACCTTCCATAAGTCGCTCAAGATCATAAGTAACCGTTTTGTTTTGAATAACGGTTGACATGGCCTCCAAAACTTGGTCAGCAGCTTCTACCCAGCCTAGATGTCTTAGCATCATTTCTGCTGAGAGAATAATAGAACCTGGGTTAACTTTATTAAGGCCTGCATACTTTGGCGCTGTACCGTGAGTCGCCTCAAAGACAGCTGTTGTATCTGATAAATTAGCACCTGGCGCAATACCAATACCGCCTACCTGAGCTGCTAAAGCATCAGATACATAGTCGCCATTTAGATTTAACGTAGCAATCACTGAGTACTCATCTGGGCGCAATAAAATTTGCTGTAAAAAAGCATCGGCAATGACGTCTTTAATTGTAATTGTTGTGCCTGTTTTTGGATTAGCAAACTCACACCACGGACCATCGCCAATTATTTTAGCGCCAAATTCTTCTTGTGCTAACTGGTAGCCCCAATCTCTAAAACCACCTTCGGTGAATTTCATGATGTTACCTTTATGCACTAGAGTGACAGAATCCTTGTCGTTATCAACTGCATACTGAATGGCTGCACGAACTAAGCGCTCAGTACCTTCTTTGGAAACTGGCTTAATACCAATGCCTGAAGTTTCTGGAAAACGAATTTTGGTTGTACCCATTTCATTTTGTAAAAAATCAATGACTTTTTTAACTTCTTCTGTGCCCGCTTGATACTCAATACCGGCGTAAATATCTTCTGAATTTTCTCTGAAAATAACCATATCAACTTTCTCAGGCGCTTTAACGGGTGTCGGTGTACCAGTAAAGTATTGCACAGGACGCTGACAAATAAACAAATCAAGCTCTTGACGAATAGCCACGTTTAAAGAGCGCATGCCACCGCCAACAGGGGTTGTTAGTGGGCCTTTAATAGAAACGCCAAATTCTTGAATAGCATCAAGCGTTTCTTGAGGTAAGTATTCACCATAGATCTCATTGGCCTTTTCACCCGCATAAATATCCATCCATTGAATGGACTTTTCACCGTTGTAGGTTTTTTCAATAACCTTATCAATGACTTTTTTCATCACCGGAGAAACGTCAGAGCCAATACCGTCGCCTTCAACATAAGTAATAATGGGATGATTTGGCACCTGAATAGTACCATTGTCAAAAGTAATTTTTTCGCCCTTTTCTGGCACTTGAATGTGTTGATAGCTCATGAGTATTCCCGGGTGTTTGGTTAGATAAGTAAACGTAGTATTTTAGCATCCTCAAGGTTCGAGTAGTATTTTTCGCGTGTATCGATCAACTCGAAGCCGTATTGCTGATAAAAGTTAATAGCCGATACATTAGAAATTCGTACTTCTAGCAAGATAGCTTGTGCATTATGCAGCTCTAAACGCTGCAACAAATCATCCAATAGTCTTTTTCCCAGTCCTTGTCGTTGCAACTGAGGGGCGATAGCAAGCGTTAAAATATCTAAAAAATCGATTGAATTTAGAGTAATCAGATAGCCAGAAATTTGCTCATTGTGCATAATCAATTGCACATGCGCATTTGGATTTGAAAACGAATCTAGTAGTTTTTGTCGACTCCAAGGTGTTGCAAAGACACTTTGTTCAATCGTCAATATTTCATCTATATCTTGACGAGTTGCCTCTTTAAAGGAAGTATTGATAAGCCTTGTTGTCAGTTTCGTTTTGGTAAAAATACCCCAACTCATTAAAACTCTGCTCTAGTTGAGTAACGTCTTGGGCCTGCAAGCCAATCAAAACCCGGCCAAAATCAGCACCATGATTACGGTAATGGAACAAAGTAATATTCCAATGACTGCCGACCTTCTTTAGAAAGTTTAACAAAGCACCTGGGCGCTCTGGAAATTCAAATCGGTACAACACTTCATGCTCACAATTACTACGTCCGCCAACCATATAGCGAATATGCGTTTTAGCAATGGAATTATCACTCATATCTAGCACATCAAATGAGCCAGATAACCGATCTAACAACGCTTGTTTTTCACTAAGGCCTTCGCTAAGCGAAACACCTACAAAAATACGTGCTTGAGAGTCTGAACCATAACGATAATTAAACTCAGTGATTGAATGATCTTCCAGCATTTGGCAAAATTTCAAAAAACTGCCAGGTTTTTCATCAATGGTAACAGCAATAATAGCTTCATTATGTTCACCAATATCAGCACGCTCTGAAATATAACGCAAACGATCAAAGTTAACATTAGCGCCTGAGACCACAGCCACCAAATTTTTACCCTGTACATTATGCTGCTTAACATATTTTTTAATACCGGCTGTTGCTAAGGCGCCAGCAGGCTCTGAGATGGAACGAACATCTTCATAGATATCTTTAATAGCCGCACAGATTTCATCATTACTCACCAAAATAACTTCATCAACCACTTGTTTGGCAATCTCAAAGGTTTTTTCGCCAATTTGTCTAACTGCCACACCATCAGCAAAACGACCGACTTCTGGCAAAATAACGCGCTTATTTTGTTTTAAGGCTTCATACAAGGTTGGAGAGTCTTGCGGCTCAACCCCAATCACGCGAATTTGTGGCGCATAGTGCTTAAGGTAAGTTGCCATGCCAGCGATCAAACCGCCACCACCTACCGGAATAAACACCATGTCTATCGTCGATAGTTGATCCAATAATTCTTTAGCGATGGTCGCTTGGCCTGCCATGACTTCGATGTCATCATAAGGATGAATAAAGACCAAATCTTGTTGTTTTTCAAGCTGTTTGGCATACTGATAGGCATCATCATAAACATCCCCATGCAAGACTACCTTGCCCCCCAACTGCTCAACCGCATTCACCTTGATCTTAGGGGTTGATAGTGGCATTACAATCACTGAATCAATGCCCAACTTTTTCGCAGATAAAGCCACGCCTTGCGCATGATTACCAGCACTAGACGCTACCACCCCTTTAGCGGCTTGTTCAGCCGTTAATGAAGATATTTTTTGATAGGCACCTCTGAGCTTAAACGCATGAATGCTGAGTTCATCCTCACGTTTTAAATAGATGTCGTTCTCTAGACGCTCAGAAAGCTGATGCGCATGAGAAAGTGGTGTGACTGTTGCCACATCATAAACGCGTGTGGTGTCGGCCAGTTTAACAATGCTGTGCATGCAACTCCTGTAAATAAGCCACATTCACAAAACTGGCTTGTGTCGGATTGCCATTGATCAATTTAAACGGCTGATCTGGCTCACCCAAATTACTAAGCGTAACAATAGCGCCGGTAAAATCATGGGTGTCAGTATATTCATTCACCGTAATCAGGGTTTTAATATTAGCCTCAGTGGTAGAAACTATACCATTATAAGAATCTTCAAAAGCCAAACATTGTGACGCATCAAGATTCATTTGCTCTAAAACATAATGATAGATATCGCCCGCTGGCTTTAAATTAGACACAACATCGCCCGCACCGATCACTTCAAACCAGTCCAGCGCTTCTTTACCTAGCGTGTTGCCAATCAATGCGTCAACATTAGCGGGCGTGGTAGTGGTGGCAATAGCAAGACGCAAGCCCGCTTCTCGAGCCTCCTTAAACAAACGCTCAACGCCTGGACGTAAAGGCATAGCGCCTTCATCCATAATACTGACATATTTTTTGGTTTTAAGTTGGTGCAGTTTTAAAGCAAAGGCGTCTAAATCTTGTGTGTCAAAATTAGGCAAATACTTATTCACATAATATTTAATACGCAATTGTCCGCCTGTGACATTCAGTAATTCATGATAAAGTTCATTAGACCACTCCCAATCTAAGCCCAATTCTTTAAAGGCCAGATTAAAAGCAACCAAATGCCCGTCTTTTTCAGTGTTAGCAAGGGTTCCGTCAACGTCAAAAATTAATGCTTCTAATGCCATAATAGTTTTATAATGAAATATGTGAAAAATAAATTGCTATTTTAAGTCACTTTAGGTATAAACATATTTTTTTTAAATGAATCTTACATCATGTCACAGACAGACTATCAAGATATTCCACATTACACTCCTAAGAAGGGAGAAGAGTTTATGAGCATTGCTCAGCTTGAACACTTTAAAAGCAAGCTTAACACTTGGAGAGATCAGCTGGTGAGTGATGCTGAATCAACTATTAGCCATATTCAAGAAGACTCAACACAAGTAGCCGATATTAATGATCGCGCAACATTAGAAGAAGAGTTTGCATTAGAGCTAAGAACTCGAGATCGTGAGCGTAAGCTAATTGGCAAGATTGATAAAACTTTGCATATTATTGAAATGGGTGATTATGGCTATTGCAAAACTTGTGGTGCTGAAATTGCACTTGTACGTCTAGAGGCTCGTCCTACGGCTGATGAATGTATTGATTGTAAAACTATTGCTGAAAAGAAAGAAGTTTAATTTACGGCTTTTTTTTCGATGTTAGGTTTTAAAAGTGCTGATAGGACTGGCACTTTTTATCAAAATCACCCACTCTTTCAATACCTTTATTTTGGGTAATTACCCCAATTTCACTGAGTTTAATCTTTAAATTTTTCTCAATCGCTTTTAGTTTTTCAAGATTTTCTGGTGCAACACTAAAGCATAGTTCGTAATCATCACCACCTGCAAGTGCTACACACCAGTCTTGGGTTTTTTGAATGTAAGATTGCACTTCTTTGTTGAGCGGTATCTGAGATAAATCAATGCGTGCACCAACGTTCGAGCGCTTAAGAATATGGCCAAGATCTTGCTCCAAGCCATCTGATATATCAATACAAGCATTTGCAACCCCGACCAATGCACATCCAAGTTCTACTTGAGGGTTGGGTGTATTAAAATGCTGTAACAGCTGATCACTCGGCGTTAGTTTTTGCTGAATTTGGCGCCAAGCGAGTGCTGCATCGCCAATGCTATTAGACACAAAAATATGATCGCCTGCTTGCGCTGCAGATCTCAGTAGCGCCCTACCTTGGCTAATCGTACCGGTGACATTAAGGGTAATACTCAGAGCCCCTTTAGTAGTATCACCACCTACCAAAGTAATCTGATATTGATTAGCCAAAACTCTAAGTGTGCTAGAAAAATCTAGCAGCCAGCTTTCGTCAAATTCAGGCAAGGTTAATGCCAAGGTAAAATATTTAGGGGTTGCACCCATGGCAGCCAAATCACTTAAGTTAACCGCTAATGCTTTATGAGCAATATCGCTGGCAGAAGTGCCTTTGGGAAAATGCACGCCTTCAATTAGCGTGTCTACGCTGGTTGCTATTTGCTGGTGAGCATCAATTGAAACTAGCGCACAATCATCGCCAATTCCTAGATCGTTTGAGTTTAAATTCTTCCAATTGAAATATTTTTCAATTAAATCAAATTCATTCATTGTGGATATTTTTGAGCAAATTTTTGCTCCACTTCCCCACGACCTGCATTAAACATTGAGCCAGAGCCCAAAACGGCTGAAACAAGTACAGCAAAAAATAAGGGTACAGTGCCGAGTAACGTCAAAATTGAACCGGTAATACTTGTCCCATCCATACTACTAACACCGCCATCACCAATCACTAGTCCGAGCGCGCTGATCAGTATGTAGAACACGTAAGCGGTGATTAAAATCTTATAGCGGTTAAGCGACATCTGCCAATGCAAATAAACCAAGTAGGCGCCGTCTTTTTTAGTCTTTTTAGTGCGTAGATAGGTGTAGAAAATAATACCCATAGAAATGACAATAGTAAGTCCAATGGCAATATTCATACTGGTATTTAATAGCTTTATCAGTCCTAACGTACCAATAACATGGACCAAAATAGTATTAACTGTGAATAACTCATGTGCTGCTTTAGCGGCCTTACGTTCTTGCTCGGTCGCATCTATTTTTATAATCATGGTGCGTAGTTTACACTATCTAAACTCAAGACTTGAGTCTTGCGTATTTTTTACATATAAGCGTTATCTGTCTGGGTATGATCAGTAACATCACGTACTGATTTAATCTCTGGAAAACGATTTCTAAGCTGTGTCTCAACACCTTGTTCTAAAGTTGCTTTAACCGATGAACAGCCTTGGCAACCACCACCAAAATTAAGAATCACATCTTTGTTCTCCGTAATTTCAACCAGATCTACAAAGCCACCGTGTGAAGCAAGTCCTGGGCTGATTTCAGCAGCCAATACGTATTTAATTCTCTCTTCTAATGGCGCATCCTCTTTCGGCTCTTCGCCTTTAGCATTTGGTGCTGTAATCGTGAGTTTTTTACCTGTGCCCTCGTCTTTTAAAGCCACTTCAGATTCTTTTAAATAAGGGAAATTAGCCTTGTCAATATAAGCTAAAAAACCTTTGTATTCAAATTTTTCATAGCCAGGTGTTAAATCTTTTGGATGACAAAAATTAAATGAAACAGTTGCTGCAGGCGTTCCTGCGCGCGTTACATCAACTTTAAGACCTAATTCTTGATCGTCTTGTTGTGCAAATAAGTCTGCAACATAATCTTGCGCTTCATCAGTAATGGTAAACATGGCTATCCTTGGTTAAAAATAATATTATCGATCAAGCGAGTTGATCCTAAAAATACCGCACATAATATCGCAATTTTGGAGGTATTGTCAGTAATAGATTTAAGGGTATTAGCGTCAAGTGCGGATAAATATTCTATTTTAAAATCTTGGCTCAATATTGTTTTCGCATCCTGTATAGCCGTTGCCAGGTTTCGACCGTTTAAAGTCTCTTGCTTAAGTTCTGTTAAAACTTGATACAACTTAAGTGCCTGCTGTTTTTGCTCTATTGATAAATACTGATTTCTAGTACTCATAGCCAGCCCACTTTGTTCACGAACAATGGCGCCAGATAGGATTTGAATTGGCAAGGATAATGCTGCTACCATTTGCTTAATAACCAATAACTGCTGGTAATCTTTCTGACCAAAAATAGCGATATCAGGCGCAATAATCTCAAACAAACGATGTACCACTTGCACCACGCCATCAAAATGTCCAGGGCGGGCATTACTGCACAAGCCCTGAGACAGGCTTCCAGCCTTTAGGTGACTTGTAAAGCCATCTGGATAAATATGTTCTTTATTAGGGGTAAAAACAGCATCAACTTGACAAGCTTCAAGCTCATACAAATCTTGCTCTAATGTATTTGGATAGTTATCAAAATCTTCATTTTCACCAAATTGTGTCGGGTTAACAAAAATACTTACCACGACTTTATCAGCATTGGCTTTAGCTTGATGAACCAAAGACAAGTGTCCGGCATGTAGCCCACCCATCGTTGGCACAAAGGCAATTACTTGACCTTGGATTTTCCAGGTTGAAACTACATCAGTCATTTGCTGATTATCTAAACAAACTTGCATCAATAGCTGTACTCATCATTCGGAAAGGTTTGGCTTTTTACTGAGTAAATATAACCTTTTACAGCGGATTCAATTGAGCTGTGTTCGGACAAGAAATTTTTGACAAATTTAGGTAAATAGCCGGTATTAATACCCAACATATCGTAACTCACCAACACCTGTCCATCACAATCAACACCTGCACCAATACCAATTGTTGGAATATTAATTGACTGGCTAACTTTCTTGGCCAACTCAGCAGGTACACACTCTAAAACCAGCGTTTCAACCCCCCAAGATTCAAGAAATTTAGCATCTGCTAAAATTCTCTGAGCGCTACTGTCATCTCTACCTTGTACTTTATAGCCGCCCATTTCAATAACCGATTGTGGCTGCAAGCCAAGATGGCCACAGACTGGAATATTGTTAGCTTGCAAAATTTTAAAAGACGCCTCGTGTTCAGCGCCACCTTCAAATTTGACCATTTGTGCACCAACACTCATCAAGCGCTGGGCATTTTCTAAGGTTTTCTCAGCGTGAGTATAGCTTTGATAAGGCATATCAGCAATCAGCAAAGCCTCTTTGATACCCTTTACAACCGCTTGCGTATGGTAAAGCATATCTTCCATAGAAACGCCCAAGGTGTTTTCACCCCCTTGAATGACATTACCCAAAGAATCACCCACCAAAATAACATCAACGCCACACGCATCAAATAGCTTGGCAAATGAGGCGTCATACGCCGTTAAGCAGGTGATTTTTTCACCTTTTTTCTTGAAAGATTGTAAGTCAGCGAGATTCATAATTTGGTTAATTGATACGCGCCTAATTCTTGAATAATATCTTCAATAGGGCCTAAAACTGGCACTTTCAAATCTGGCTCAAGCTCAGCCAGAGGTATCAGTACAAAAGCTCTATTCATCATCTCAGGATGTGGAATGACTAATTGTTTAGAGGCTACCACTTGAACCCCATAGGTAATAATATCTAAATCAATGGTTCTAGCACCCCACTTTTTCTCACGCACTCGATGCTGTTGGGTTTCAATCGCTTGACAAGCATAGAGTAATTCTAAAGGGGTTAAATGGGTATTAACTTGTGCAATCGCATTAATATAGTCAGGCTGTTTTGAATCGTCCACCGGTGGTGATTGATACAAACTCGATAGATTAACCACCTCAACATCTTTAGTTGCATGCAGAGCCATCACCGCTGTTTTGATTTGCTGCTTAGGATTGTTTAAGTTTGACCCAAGTCCAATATAAGCTAACAATGGATTAATGTCCCAACATGCTCATTAGCAGCTAATTTAACCAAAATATCTGCTTGTCGACCTGAGGCAATAACAGTATTAGTATTTGAATGAGAGGCCGTTCTAGCAGCTAACACCTTGGTGTACATACCGCCCGATCCTAATGAGCCACCCGTTCTACCCGCTACTCGCTCTAACTTCTCATCATCAACCTGAATTTTCTCAATCAACTCAGCCTTAGGATTTTTCCTTGGATCGGCATTATAAACACCGCCTTGGTCGGTCAAAATAACCAGCTGAGTGGCGCCAACTAAATTAGCAACTAGGGCTGCCAAAGTATCATTATCACCAAATTTAATTTCTTCAGTGGCAACCGTATCATTCTCATTAACAATTGGTACTGTATTTAGCTCAAGAAGCGCATTTAAGGTTGCTGAAATGTTATCACTCTGCTGAGTATCAGCTAGATTGTCATGAGTTAATAGCACTTGCGCTGTATGAATTGTGTGCTTTGAAAATAAAGACTCATAGGTTTGCACTAAGCCCATTTGCCCAACAGCAGCGGCGGCTTGAAGCTGATGAATAGCCTCTGGTCGACTTGACCAACCTAAGCGCTTTATACCTTCTGCAATAGCACCACTAGACACTAAAATAACTTCAATATCTTGATTTTTTAATTGTACAATTTGCTCAACCCAAGAACTGATGGCGTTGACATCTAGCCCTTGTCCATCATTGGTTAAGAGTGCCGATCCAATTTTGACCACCCACCTTTGTTTACTCATTAGTATTATTTTTAACCAGTATGAATAAGCCTTTGACTAAGTCTTTACAGCCCAGGCCGTTTAATGCTGAAATATTATAAAATTCACCCTTGTAACCAATGTCTCTTAACAAAGTTTTAACTACTTCATCACGCTCATCTTCAGGCAACAAATCCATCTTATTAACTGCAAGCATTCTCGGCTTGTCAGCTAATTCTGGATCGTATTTCCTTAATTCTTTCTCAATAGTTAAAAAGTTTTTAGCTGGGTCTGATGCATCTGCTGGCAAAATATCAACCACATGCAATAAAGCTTTAGAACGAGACAAATGCTTCAAGAATTCAAAACCCAGGCCAACGCCTTCACTCGCATCTTCGATTAATCCAGGGATATCGGCCATGACAATATGCTCATCATAATAAGACACTACGCCTAGTGATGGATGTAGCGTGGTAAATGGATAATCAGCCACCTTAGGGCGTGCGCTAGATATCTGACGAATCAGGCTCGATTTTCCGGCATTAGGCATACCAAGCAGGCCAATATCGGCCATCACATTCATTTCTAGGCCAATTTCACGCGCCTCACCGAGTGAACCCGGCGTGGTTTTTCTAGGTGCACGATTAATACTAGATTTAAAGCGAGTATTACCCAAACCATGAAAACCACCCTTGGCAACCAAGATTATTTGCTCATGCTCAATCATCTCGCCAATCAGCTCATCGGTTTCTAAATCATAAACTTTGGTGCCGAGTGGAATCTCCACGGTTAAATGATCAGCAGATTTTCCACGCTTATTTTGACCTGATCCAGGCTGACCATTTTTTGCTCTAAATAAACGATTGAAGCGAAACTCGCTCAGCGTATTTAAACTCTCTTGTCCACGGAAATATATATGCCCGCCATCACCGCCATCACCGCCATCTGGACCGCCATCTGGGATATATTTCTCTCGACGAAAGCCTAAGCAACCAGCCCCTCCTTTTCCAGCTTCAACACGAATACTGGCAGAATCAACAAACTTCATAAAAAACCGCTAAAATACAATAAAGCTATTATACCACCGACAAATGAATCGAACTCTATACAGCCTAGTTGGATATTTATTATTACCCATTTTAATTATTCGATTATTTGTGAAATCTATCAAGGCTCCAAGCTACAGAAAAAGAGTGTCTGAAAGACTGGGGCTTATCCAAAAAATATCCACGCCTACTATCTGGGTCCATTGTGTTTCAGTGGGTGAGTTTAGAGCCTCTATCACCCTTATTGATACCTTAATTAGTGAACATCCTAAGCATAAAATATTGGTGACTAGTACCACTCCAACAGGCTCTAGTGCACTTACACAGCATTATGGTGATAAGATTTTGCATTGCTATTTTCCATTTGATTTAAGTATTATTGTTAAGCGCTATATTAAACGCATCAATCCAGATTTATGTATTCTCATGGAAACTGAAATATGGCCAAACTTAATTCATGCTTTAAGGCAAAACAACATTCCCAGTATTTTAATTAATGCCCGATTATCGGATCGATCGTTAAAAAAATATCAAAAATTTGCACCAAAACTTATCCGTGAAACGCTCAACAACTTAACTTTAATTGCCACACAAAATCAAAACTCAGCAACTCGATTCATTCAGCTGGGTGCGCATGACAAAAAAGTAATTAACGCGGGCAATATTAAATTTGATCTAAACCCAGTGCCTAATAGCACTGTAACGCAAACCTTAAAGAAAATAGTTGGCCATCAAAAAGTTATTACTTTTGCCAGTACACATTTAGGCGAAGAGAGTCAAATTATTAATAGTTTTTTAAAAGTTCAATCTCAGCTTAATGCATTACTTGTTATCATCCCAAGACATCCTGAGCGATTTAATAGTGTGGAAAAGCTCATAAAAAACGCCTCTTTAAGTGTATCTCGTCGCTCAGATACTCACGTTGTTGGCAAAGATCATGTGCTACTAGGTGACTCAATGGGGGAAATGCTGAGCTATTTTGAAATCAGTGATATTGTGTTTATGGGGGGTAGTTTGAATGAGACAGGTGGGCACAATATGTTGGAACCAGCAGCCCTATCTAGGCCAATTATTTTTGGCCCTAATGTCTTTAATTTTGCTGAAATTTCTTCTGATTTATTGAAAAATAAAGCCAGTATTCAAGTACAAAATTCAGATGAATTATTTGAAAATCTGATTCAATTGCTTAATAATCCTGAACAGTTAAAATCGTTAGGCTCTAATGCTAAACACTATTTTGAATCTCAACAAGGTGCGGTTAAAAAAATCGCTAAACTTGTTGAGAGTATTATTTAGCATCCCAGTAACGCTGCATCTCATAATACAAAAAAGAAGCTGTCCAGGTAATAAGCACAAAACCTACCAACGCCTCCATGCCCACTAAAAACCGAATAGAGCCAAAAGGCTCAATGTCGCCAAAACCAAGTGTGGTGAAATTGCTAAACGAAAAGTAAACGCTGTCCATAAATGAGCCGTCAAAGTTACCTTGTATTTCGCCCCAAGCTTTATCTTTGCTCATCAAGAAATAGGCAATCGCAAATAGCCATATTTCCACTACGTGGGCAATTAAAGCAATAAAAACAACGGATAAAATCCTAAATCGATGTTTGATTCGAACCTTGGGGAGTAGATTAGTAGCCCGATACAAAAATTCATAATGAATTAAAACGCTGAGTGTCACAATAATGGTATTGATTAATGCTGCAAGCCACATAGGGAAAATCCTTATAATAAGAGGTGCCAATTGTACTGAAAAAATTTAGGAAAAAATCGAAATGGGCTGTTGTAATACCAAGACTGACGAAAAACCTTTATGCTATTGCTTCAACATTAGCGAAAATGCCTATTTAGAGGCAATCAAAGCTGGAAAAGGCAGTGTCTTGAAAGATTTTGTGGTGTTTCAGACCAAACACAACTATTGCAATTGTGAAAACCTTAATCCTAGCAAGCAATGCTGCCTAAAAGCCTTTAAGGCTATAGAAATTTCGCAAAAAACGTAAATACGTTTTAAGACTCCTCTTTCATATAAATTTCAGAATCATTGGCTAAAAACTCAACTGATTTTTGATCCATTTCTACTTGAATGGCATTAATCTTAGCAATTTCTGCCGCGTCCATGGTTTTAATCTCTTGAGTAATTTTCATCGAACAAAACTTAGGGCCGCACATAGAACAAAAATGTGAGGTTTTTGCAGCTTGCTTAGGCATGGTTTCGTCATGGTACTTACGCGCCGTATCCGGGTCAAGGCCTAAGTTAAACTGATCTTCCCATCTAAACTCAAAGCGTGCTTTACTTAAAGCATTGTCACGGATCTGTGCCCCTGGATGGCCTTTAGCTAAGTCTGCTGCGTGCGCAGCAATTTTGTAAGCAATAATACCTTCTTTAACATCATCTTGATTAGGTAAACCAAGATGCTCTTTTGGCGTTACGTAACAAAGCATCGCACAACCATACCAGCCGATTTGGGCTGCGCCAATCGCTGAAGTAATGTGATCATAACCGGGTGCTATGTCTGTTGTTAATGGACCTAGTGTGTAGAACGGTGCCTCACCACATTCTTCTAACTGCTTGTCCATGTTTTCTTTAATCATTTGCATTGGCACATGACCGGGACCTTCAATAAAGGTTTGTACGTCGTGCTTCCAGGCGATTTTAGTCAGCTCACCTAGGGTTTCAAGTTCGCCAAATTGTGCTGCGTCGTTTGCATCGGCAATACAACCAGGACGTAAGCCATCACCGAGTGAAAAAGTAATATCATATTGTTTCATGATTTTACAAATGTCTTCAAAATGCGTATAAATAAAACTTTCGGTATGATGCGCCAAACACCACTTAGCCATAATTGAGCCACCACGAGAAACGATGCCTGTAATACGATCAATCGTCAGTGGTACGTGTTGCAAGCGCACGCCGGCATGAATGGTAAAATAATCAACACCCTGCTCTGCTTGCTCAATTAGCGTGTCACGGAACACTTCCCAAGTAAGGTCTTCAGCCACACCATTCACTTTTTCTAAAGCCTGATAAATAGGCACAGTACCGATTGGCACCGGAGAATTTCGAATAATCCATTCACGGGTTTCATGAATGTTTTTACCCGTCGATAAATCCATAATGGTATCCGCACCCCAGCGAATACCCCAAACCATTTTATCGACTTCTTCTTCAATACTAGAGCCTAACGCCGAATTACCAATATTGCCGTTAATTTTCACCATGAAATTACGACCAATAATCATTGGCTCGGTTTCAGGGTGATTAATATTAGCAGGAATCACTGCGCGCCCGCGAGCAACTTCGCTACGCACAAATTCAGCAGTAATAATTTCAGGAATATCGGCACCAAAACTTTCGCCTTTTTGCTGGCCAATTTGATCTTTGTAATCTTGCCATTTACAATTTTCACGAATAGCAATATATTCCATTTCAGGGGTGATAATACCTTGTCTAGCATAGTACATTTGAGTGACGTTTTTACCGTCTTTAGCGCGTCTAGGAGTTTTTAAAAACTCAAAACGTAAGGCATCTAATTCAGCATCATCTAGACGCTCATTTGAAAAAGTTGAACTCATACCCTCAAGCGTTTGTGTATCTTGTCTTTCATCAATCCACTGGTCGCGGATATTGCTCAAGCCTTTACGCAGGTCAATCGCTACATTTGGATCTGTATACACACCTGAGGTATCATAAACATGGATAGGATCGTTCTTCTCAGCCAAATCACCAATAGTTTCAGTGAGTGTAATTTCACGCATTGGCACCTGAATATCGGCGCGCGAACCCTCGACATATATCTTGTGAGAATTGGGAAAAGGTTGAATAAACGCCTCTTTGACGCTTGACATGCTTGTTAAGGTTTCGCTTGATTGCTTCATTGTTGTATAATCGATGAAATTATTAGAATTTGAATTAAGATGACAATTTTAACCCATAGACCACGTCGTATGAGAAAACACGCACATACCCGTGAATTAATGCGTGAAAATACCCTCACAACGGATGATTTGATCTTTCCGATCTTTGTTATTGAAGGTGAAAATAAACGTGAAAGCATTGATTCTATGCCTGATATAGAGCGCCTCAGTATTGATCAATTATTAATTGAAGCTCAAGAATTAGTTGATTTAGGCATTCGAGCTGTTGCTTTATTTCCAGTCGTGCCCGAGGAAAAAAAATCATTGGATGCAAAAGAAGCTTTTAATCCGCAAGGTCTGGCCCAACGAGCTGTGCGTGCACTAAAAGCTCAATTTAGCGAATTAGCTGTCATTACTGATGTTGCACTTGATCCATTCACCACGCATGGACAAGACGGTCTCATTGATGAATCAGGCTATGTATTAAACGATGAAACGGTAGCAGTACTCGTCAAACAAGCATTGTCTCACGCTCAAGCGGGTGTGGATATTGTTGCACCCTCAGATATGATGGATGGGCGCATTGGTGCGATTCGTGACGCTCTGGAAGAAGACGGCTTTATTTATACCAATATTTTGTCTTATTCAGCCAAATATGCATCTCACTACTACGGCCCCTTTAGAGATGCAGTAGGTTCTGCAGCTAATTTAGGCGCTTCAAGTAAAGAAACTTACCAGATGGATCCAGCCAATTCTGACGAGGCTATTCGTGAAGTTGGCTTAGATATTGATGAAGGTGCTGATATGGTGATGATTAAACCAGGCCTGCCCTATCTAGATATTGTTTATCGCGTTAAGCAAACCTTTGGTATACCAACCTTTGCTTATCACGTTAGTGGCGAGTACGCACAAATTAAAGCAGCAAGCCAAAATGGCTGGATTGATGAAAAGAAAGTGACACTTGAAACACTACTTTCTTTTAAGCGTGCGGGTGCTGACGCAATCTTAACCTACTACGCCAAGCAAGCTGCTAAGTGGTTGAAATAACTAAGCTTATTTTAAATATTAAAATATAATAATATTCTTATATAGTTCTCAAATTAGTGTATAATGTGCGTCTAATTACACACCCAATTAATGAGAACTCATCATGGAAAACAAATCACTTTTTAGCACTATTATTTTAGCTTTTGCACTGATTGCAGGCTATTTCTTTTATAGTGAAAAACTAAACACCTTAGAACAAGAAGTTGTAGAAATCACGCAAGAGTACAATCATAAGTTAGAGGCTTTACAGCCAGTCAAATCAACAAATAACATGACTGAAAACTCGGCACTTGAAACGCTTAATAACCAGCTTATTAAAGCACAATCAGCCCTTAAAACTTCTCAAAAAAAGCTTTCTTTAGTGACTAGCAAAACCAGTGTTTTGGGTGATGAAATTTCACAAATTGGCGATGCGAGAGATCAGGTTAAAACGCTCAAGGGCTCTTTGCAATCAGTTGAGAAAAAGCTCAATATTTCTACGGAAAAACTTAGCTATCTTGAGCAAGTATTTGAAACTCAAAACAAAGCAACTGTTGAGCAAAACATTGCCAGAATTAAAGAACTTAAAGAGACTTCTAGTGGTATTGCAGTGACTGGATTAATCGTGCCAGCTATTGGCGTGGCGACATTGATCTCATACACAACTGAAGAAATTGATAACTATTGTGCCAATATTAAAAACACCATTGAGCTTGAAAATCAAGTGTTTGGTAAAGTGATTTCTCTAGATGGTACTATGCAAAAAAGCTACCACAACCAATGTGAAGTAAGCCTAAAAGATAAAATTAAAAAAGGCCTGAAAAAACTTCAAGCCCATTAAGATAACGTCTAAGCGATTCGATTATTAATTAGATCTACCACTACTTCTGGCTCTGCCAAAGTAGAGGTATCGCCCAAATTATCAAAGTCATTTTCTGCAATCTTTCTTAAGATTCGGCGCATAATTTTACCGCTACGTGTTTTTGGTAGGCCTGGTGCAAACTGGATTTTATCGACCGTTGCAATTGGACCAATCTCACTACGTACTAGCTTAACTAGCTCTGTTTTTAACGCATCGGTTGGTTCAACGCCACTCATAATAGAGACATAAGCATAGACGCCTTGTCCTTTAATATCGTGCGGATAACCTACTACTGCAGCTTCCGAAACACTCTCATGCAAGACTAGTGCTGATTCAATTTCAGCTGTGCCTAGACGATGTCCAGAGATATTTAAAACGTCATCAACTCGCCCAGTAATCCAGTAATAGCCATCTGCATCACGCTTCACACCATCACCTGCAAAATATTTGCCTGGGAAGGTTGAAAAATAAGCCTCCATAAAGCGCTCATGATTATTGTAAAGTGTACGCATTTGCCCCGGCCAAGATCTGGCTAGTACCAAAATACCTTCAGCCTCACCTTCCAGAATATCGCCTTTCTCGTTAACAACTTGTGGCTCAATACCAAAGAAAGGTTTACTGGCTGATCCAGGTTTTAAAGCAGTAGCATAAGGTAATGGCAGAATCATATGACCGCCTGTTTCTGTTTGCCACCAAGTGTCCACAACAGGACATCTAGACTGGCCAATAGTATGGTAGTACCATTCCCAAGCCTCTGGGTTAATTGGCTCTCCAACTGTACCCAAAATACGCAAACTAGAACGATCAGTTTTTTCAACAAACTCATCACCCGCACCCATAAGTGCACGAATAGCAGTTGGCGCTGTATAGAAGGTATTAACCTGATGTTTATCAATCACCTGCCAGAAACGTGAAGCATCTGGATAGGTAGGAATACCTTCAAACATAAGCGTTGTTGCACCATTGGCCAACGGACCATACACAATATAAGAGTGGCCCGTTACCCAGCCCACATCAGCCGTACACCAGTAAATATCGCCTTCTTGATAATCAAATGCATATTTATGTGTCATCGCTGCATACAGCAAATAGCCACCTGAAGTGTGTAGAACACCTTTAGGCTTGCCAGTAGATCCAGAGGTGTAAAGAATAAACAATGGCGTCTCTGCATCAAACGATTCGCAAGGACATTCGCTTGGCACATCTTCTACTAAATCATGGTACCAAACATCCTTATCACCCCACTCAACCGAGCCTTTGGTATTTTGCACGACCACAACTTTACTGATGCAATCGCAACCTTCAATAGCCAAATCAACATTTGCTTTAAGTGCTGTCGATCTACCGCCTCGCAAACCTTCGTCAGCTGTGATCACAATCTTGCACTCAGAGTCTAGAATTCTGTCTTTTAGCGCTTCAGGTGAAAACCCGCCAAATACAACCGAGTGAATAGCACCAATACGTGCACACGCCAACATCGCGTAAGCAGACTCTAAAATCATCGGCATGTAAATACAAACTCGGTCGCCTTTTTTGATACCTAAATTCTTTAAGCCATTAGCAAGCTTTGCCACTTCATCGTGTAATTGCTGGTAAGTCACTTTTTGACTCACATTAGGATCATCACCCTCCCAGATAATAGCTGTTTGCTTAGCTCTATGAGGTAGATGTCTATCAATACAATTATAGGCGACGTTTAATTCGCCACCCTTAAACCACTCTATTTTTCCTTGAGTGTAATCCACATTAGAAACTTCATTCCAGTCCTTATCCCACTGCAAGAATTCTTTTGCCTGGGTTGCCCAAAATTCATCGGCATTATTAATCGAGTCGTTATACATTGACTCATATTTTTGCTCATCACATAAAGGGGTTTTGTCTGACTGGATAATTGGATACATAATAATAGCTAATTCAATAAATTAAATTAATAATACCTAAAAACTAATTTTCCAGAAAGTTATTTACGACATCAGGTCTTTTAATTCTATCGAGTGAGAGTCGCCCATATGACTCACTTGTGCCAAAAATAATTCAGCCGTTGAGATGGCATCTTGCATGGCATTATGGGCTTTATATCTTGGCAGATTGTATTTCTCTCTTAAAGAAAACAAACGCAAACCTTCTGACTGAATGTAGCCTTTGGTATTCATCATTTTTTTAGTCTCTATTTTTAAAGTGTCCAACATCACCATAGGTAGGCAGTTAATTTTGTATAATTTTTGACAAGCGCAATTAATAAATCTTCTCTCAATATTGTCAAAATGTGCAATTACCACTCTATTACGCATTTCACTAAACAGTTGATCCATAGCATCATTCAAGCCTACTCCTTGGCTTAAATCATCATCAGTTAACTGATGAATACTCACATTTTCTTCGGTTAATGACTGCTTTGGGTTAATGAGTAAATGCCGACTTGAGGCAGCCAACAAATGCAAATCTTTAATGATGGTATACCCCATGCTAATAATTTTTTCTTTAGCGGGGCTCAATCCAGTTGTTTCAAAATCAAGCACTAAAAATTCAATATCTTTAATAGGTGTTTTTTTATCGATCAAAGGCTTGAGTAAATATTGCCTAAGTGCAGGTGATAAATTAGACCTCGATAACAATGTTTTTTGGTAATACTTAGGGAATAAGTAATAGGCCAATTTTTTCATAATATGGATGTTTGATACTGAGAACTCATAGCTGATTGCATATTAGACACAATATCAAACGCATCTTTCAGGTGCTTCTGATCCAAAGAAGATATCTCTTTAGTGGGAACAAAATTATCAATAGATTGTCCATTTTTTATTTGCCTAGATTGATGCTCAATTCGAACCAAGTTAATAAATTTATAAGCCTCAATCAGGTCATTGGCGCCAGAACTGCTAAGTGCACTAACATCCATCAATTCTCTTAATCTATCTTGGGTGTTAATCGCCCTAACTCCCTGTGATAATGCATAAACTCGAGCAAAATCAACAATGGGAACCACACCCTTTCTTTTTAAATCCAAGGTTTTTTTATCCGCACCATGACGATCTACAATAAAATTTCTAAAAAATCCTAAAGGCGGTGTATAGTGCTCAGCGTTATGTGCCATATGTGTTTGAAAAATGGTATTTTTTTTCGTTTTTCTTAAAACACTTGGTAGCAAATTATCCAGTAGCTCAGAGCTGCCATAAATACACTTCAAGTCAAAGAAAATACTAGCGTACATCAGTGCTTTTGGATCGGGGCTTGATATCCAGCTATTAAAATAGGAGCGCCAAACAGAAATACGCTGTCGCCATTTAGGATTAGTTGCCATAACCTCGCCCGGACAATAGACATAACCACACTCGTTAAGACCATCACTCACATAATTAGTCAGTTTAGAAAAATACTCTCCATGTAATTTTTCATCATAATCATCTGACAAAATAAGTAAATTATCCTGGTCGGTATGTGCAATTTGTTCAGATCTTGCAAGAGAGCCCGCTACCACCCACGCATAAGCAACAGGTGCAGGACCTAACAAGGCCTCTGCTTGCTTTAATAACTGCTGATTAATAGAGCGACCCACCGAACTGATTGAGTAAGTAATATCGTGCTCATCCATGTTGGATTCAAAGCTATGCTGCAATAAAAGCGGCACTTGCTCAGATATTTTCTTTAAATCTTCAACCGTCTCAGAAACTAGCACTTCATTAATGAGAAAAACCACATTATGACTTTGCTTTCTTAACAAGTCAGCCGCAGTAATCACGCCTACCACCTGATTATTTTTCACAATAGGTAAATGCCTAATATGTGAATTTGCCATCAATAACATTGCTTCAACGCCACTTTTATAATGCGCAATCGAGATTGGATTGGTAGTCATAATATCACTAACCGGGGATGTGATATCTAACCCAGTGGCCGCTACCTTGGTGCAAAAAGCCCTGTCAGTCACAATACCTTTCAATACATTGTCATCTGTCACCACAACCGAGGTCACATTTTTACTACTCATGAGTTGAGCAACATCACGAATACTGGTGCTAGAATCAATAGTATAGGCATCGTTTGCTCGTGACATAGAAAGTACTGAATTATCAAGCAGACTATTCTGCTTAGCAATATTTTGCACCTTAATGCTAGACTCTAACCCGGCATCAATAAAGAAATGATGGACGTTGCTCTGCTCTGAAAATAACTCAAAAAATAGTTTTTTAGGTATTTTGTAAAACAGCGTATCTTCTTGGCAACTATGCGAATACAAAACCAATTGAGCACTATAACCAAACCACTGCCTTTCACCCAGAATAGAAAACAACTGCTCATTTTCATCCTCGATTAGGACAGCACCCTTGCGCACCAAATATAAAAAATCTGGCTTAAGGGTTAGAATGTGCTTTCTTTTTCTATAGCCAATTTGTATTTCCTTAACTAAAGACGCAAGCTGCAAAGAGGTAGCACTATCAAGTGGTAGTGTCGATTTAAGAAAATCAATAACTTCTAGCTCTTCAATATCCATGGCTTAATAGTCCTTATCCTGATAAGTAAAAATAGCGGGCACTTCTGCATAAAAGACACTACCACTAACAGAAATCACAAACTG
The DNA here is from genome assembly GCF_001293165.1 of Candidatus Thioglobus autotrophicus. Lineage (NCBI taxonomy): Bacteria > Pseudomonadati > Pseudomonadota > Gammaproteobacteria > Pseudothioglobaceae (SeqCode) > Candidatus Thioglobus > Candidatus Thioglobus autotrophicus. The sequence continues at coordinate 157,344 of NZ_CP010552.1, forward strand.
TAAATAGTCAGATTTTTTAACATCAACCAAAGAACTTTGCCATAGTTGATTACCTGGCTTTACTAGACTCATAGACTCTGGCTGAGAGTGAGCACCCTGCTCGCTAACCAAAGCAAAACTAACTTCTTGCAAAGGGGTTTCAGACTGCAAGCGAAAATGATTTTGTCCGTATTGTTGAGTATCAGAAGTTACTAACAATTCCAAATCGCCATTCACCAAATCACAATGGCCACTTTCCCAGCGACAATTTGGCTTGGCAAGCATTTTATACAATTGACCGTCTTTGGCCTTATGAGGGACTTCAGCCACATAGTAATCGACTGCAAAATAACTCATAATCGCCAAGATAGGGGCGACAATCATTGATGTAATAACGTGTTTATTTTTAAAAAACATAATTCCTTTATTTTAAATAAAAAAACACCCGGCATTGCCGGGTGTCAAAGTAAAAAACTTAAAAAGTTTTTTTAGTTAGATGCTGGAACACGAATGTTCTCAACCATCTGCTCAACCTCTGCAGGTACTTTAGCTGTACGACTCATTACAAAGAACGCAACAGCGAAGTTAACCACGGCACCAATAGCACCGAACGCATTAGGCTCAATACCTAAGAACCAGTTCGGATCCATATCACCTAAGAAAGACGTTGATTTAACAAACATGATGCCCTTGTGCTGGAATACATATAACAATGTAATACCAATACCTGACAGCATACCTGCAATTGCACCTTCTTTGTTCATCTTCTTAGAGAAGATACCCATCATCAGTGCAGGGAAGATACTAGATGCTGCTAGACCAAAGGCTAGTGCAACCGTACCTGCGGCAAAATCCGGAGGATTAAAGCCGTAGTAACCTGCAATTAAGATAGCACCAATCATTGAGATTCTAGAATATCTAAGCTCTTCCTTCTCAGTGATATTAGGTCTCCACACACCTTTTAACAAGTCATGTGAAATCGAAGACGCAATCGCTAATAATAAACCAGCCGCTGTTGATAATGCTGCTGCTAAACCACCGGCTGCAACAATTGCAATCACCCAGTTCGGCAAGCCAGCGATCTCAGGATTCGCAAGAACCATGATATCTCTATCAACTTTTACCATTTCATTCGTTTTCTTATCACCTGTGTATGAAATCAAGCCATCGTTATTCTTATCTTCAAACTTTAACAAACCAGTCGTTTCCCAGTTTTTAAACCAAGATGGACGATCAGCATATGCTAAGTTTTGCTCAGCGTTAGGCTGATCAATCGTTTGCATTAAGTTTAATCTTGCCATTGCTGCAACTGCTGGAGCCGTTGTGTAAAGTAGCGCAATAAATACTAAAGCCCAACCTGCAGACTCACGTGCTGCTTTCACTGAAGATACAGTGAAGAATCTCATGATTACGTGAGGAAGACCCGCAGTACCAATCATTAGAGATAGCGTGTAAACAAACATGTTTGTTGTGCTTAATCTAGCCTGTGTCGTGTACTCAGCAAAACCAAGTTGTGTAACCACTTGATCGAGCTTATCTAATAGATACGTACCATCTGCCATTTCACTACCTAAGCCTAACTGAGGAATTGGATTGCCTGTTAGCATGAATGAAATAAAGATTGCTGGAATTGTATAAGCAATAATCATAATCACGTATTGTGCGATTTGCGTGTATGTAATACCTTTCATACCACCCATAGTTGCATAGAAAGCAACAATCACCATACCTGATACTAAGCCTGTCTCATAATCCACTTCTAGGAATCTTGAGAATGCCACACCGATACCCTTCATTTGACCAATTACATAAGTAACTGACGCAATGATTAAACAAATTACCGCAACAACACGTGCAGTTTTTGAGTAGTAACGATCAGAGATAAACTCTGGCACTGTAAATGCACCATGCTTCCTTAAGTAAGGCGCAAGTAACATTGCTAGTAGTACATAACCACCTGTCCAACCCATTAAGAATACTGAACCGCCGTATCCATAAAATGCGATTAAACCCGCCATTGAGATGAATGACGCTGCACTCATCCAGTCTGCCGCTGTCGCCATGCCGTTTGCAACAGGATGAATACCACCACCTGCAACATAAAACTCTTTGGTCGATCCGGCTCTTGCCCAGAAGGCAATACCTATGTAGAGCGCAAAAGTTACGCCTACAAATAAAAACGTTAATGTTTGTAAATCCATATTTTTCTCCCCTTATCTATTTTTCGTCAACGCCAAACTCTTTGTCGATTTTTCCCATGCTTTTCGCATAGTAAAAGACTAAGATTACGAACGTATAAATTGAACCTTGTTGTGCAAACCAAAATCCTAGTTTATATCCGCCCATTCTGACAGTATTTAAAACATCTACTAGCACAATGCCAAATAGATATGAAACCACAAACCAGATTGATAAACATTTCACAATTAGTGCAATGTTAGCTTTCCAGTAGCTATTGTTGTTGCCGGCCATTTAGACTCCCCTTTTTGATTAAATCACTGAAAAATGATACACACTTTACCTGGGTGAAATAAACTATCATCATTCCTTAATATAGCTTTCTAGAAAGATACATTTAAGTCTTGAAAAATATCCAATAAATAGTGTTAGTCTTTGAGTAATTTTGTTAGCAAAGTGGTTAGTAGCGCTAGTTCTCGCTTAGATAGCTTAGACTCAAAGAACTGTTTGGACATGTACTGAACCTGAGGGTAATATTTTTCAATAAAGCCAATTCCTAGCTTAGTTAGTCTAACAATTTTGCTTCTTTTATCCGTTGGGTTGGCATCTCTAACAATATAGCCTTTAGACTCCAGCTTAATCAAGACCTTGGTTAGACCTCCTGAAGAGACCATGAGTGAGCTAGACAATAATGAAGGTGTTAATCGGTGCGGATAAGGGAAAGATCTGAGTAGTACCATCACTTCCAGCTCAAATACAGAGAGATTAAACTGCTCACAAACCGCCTCTACCAATAAGTTAAATTGAGAAGATGCTCGACCTAAATTAAGCACGACCATGGCTAGATTGACATCTATATCAGGCCAATTTTCATGGAAGCGAATCTCTGTATTTTCAACCTTAATCATCTTATATTGACTCTAACAGTCATTTAAAAAATAAAATTTTTGGGTCATGACAACTTAAGCGACTCTTTTCTAAACATTCCAAGCAAAACTTTATAAATATTTTGCTTGCGATTATTAAATCTAAATTCGCATTCTTTTAAGTGTAAATTAAACATACTTTTATCCATTCCTTTAAACTTTACCAATCTATTTTTAGCATAACCCCAGAATGATTCAATTCCATTAATATGTGAATTACCTCTGGCAAATTCATTCTTACTATGATGCACTCTAAAGTGCTTCTTATAACCAAAATCTACAAACCCATTATACCCGCGCCATCCATCTGAATGAATAACGCTATCAATACTAGTCTTACCCTTGATAATCCTTTGCAGGGTGGCGCTACTACAGTCTGGAACTATTTCAGTGTACACTTGATCGCCACGTTTCAATAAACCAAATACTATTGTTTTACCCCTGGCACCACGGCCGCGTTTTCCGCGGACGCGCCGTGCGCCAAAATAACTTTCGTCAACTTCAATCTGACCCACTAAAGGATCAGATTGAAGCAAAGATAACTCTAAAATTCTAAGTCTAATAGCAGTTAAATATTTGTTAATTGTTTGCCTGCTTAAACTTGTTAAATGAGAGATTTGAGTTGCACTCAAATCCTCAGAAAACAACAAAATTATTTGCCTAAATTTGGCCTCTGAAATACGTGAACGAATCACATACTTGTTTTTTACTTTCATGACGGTACTTTAACAGGTTTTTAAACATGCTTAAGTTGTCATGACCCAAATTTTTAAATGAATAATACCTAAAAATGAATAATATCTAGGAATGATTCGCCTTAAGGTATTAAACTAACAAGTGTTTAGATGATACGATGTTAAGCCGAAAATGGGCAGTTAGTCGCGTGCCATTTGGTATTTATTGCAGAAAATTACAACGCTATTGTTTTTTTATAAAGCTTGTTGAATCTCATCCAAAATAGCCGGATCGTCAATGGTTGATGGAATGACATAATCTTCACCATCTACCAATTGTCGTAGTGTTTTTCTTAGAATTTTTCCAGAACGTGTTTTAGGCAATCTTTCAACAATAACAGTGTCTTTGTAACATGCTACAGCGCCAATTTTATCTCGCATTAATTGAACCAATGCACGCTTAATGTCTGCTTGATCTGTTTCGACACCTGATTTTAAAATAGCAAAACCTAATGGCATTTGCCCTTTCAACTCATCACTTCTACCAATAACAGCACATTCTGCTACTGCAGGATGTGTGGCAATAATTTCTTCCATCTCGCCCGTAGACAGCCTGTGACCTGAAACATTAATCACATCGTCAGTACGTCCCATAACAAATAAATAGCCATCATCATCAATATAACCACCATCACCACTGACATAAAAACCGGGGAAAGTTTCTAAATAGCTCGCTTTAAATCGATTAAGATCTCCCCATACACTGGTTAAACAACTAGGAGGCAAAGGCAGCTTAATAGCAATATTACCTTGCTGATTAGCCGCAACTTCCTGACCATTGTCATCCAAAATATGCACATCAAATCCTGGCACAGGTACGGTTGAAGAACCTGGCTTAACAGGCATTTTTTCAATGCCTCGCATATTAGCAGAAATCGCCCAACCTGTTTCTGTTTGCCACCAATGATCAATGACTGGCAATTTAAATTGCTCATTAAGCCATTCATAAGTCGGTGGATCTAGGCGCTCACCAGCAGCAAACAAAGTTTCCAAAGAAGACAGATCGTATTGCTTGATAGATTCACCCTTGGGATCTTCTTTTTTAATCGCTCTAAATGCAGTTGGTGCAGTAAACAATGCCTTTACCTTATACTCAGAAACCACTCGCCAAAAAGCACCCGCATCAGGTGTCATAATCGGTTTTCCTTCAAAAAATACCGTAGTACAGCCTTGCAATAATGGTGCGTATACAATATAGGAATGCCCTACTACCCAGCCTACATCAGAAGCAGACCAAAAAACCTCACCCGGATTCATATCATAAATAGCATCCATACTATATTTCATTGCCACCGCATGTCCACCATTTTCGCGCACCACGCCCTTGGGTTTGCCCGTAGTTCCAGAAGTGTACAAAATATAAAGTAAATCAGATCCTTTAACAGGTGTGCACTGCACTGGCTGGGCTTTACTAACAACTTTTACCCAATCCAGATCACCCTCTTGAGAAAGCTCAGATGTTGCTTCAGGGCGTTGGTATACAACGACATTTTTTGGCGTATGTTCAGCAATCTTGATTGCATTGTCAATTAATGGCTTGTACTCAATAATGCGCTTTATTTCAACACCACAAGAGGCGCTCAAAATGACTTTTGGCTTAGCGTCATCAATTCTAAGAGCTAGCTCAGGTGCAGCAAAGCCACCAAAAACCACCGAATGAATTGCACCAATACGAGCACAAGCCAACATAGCAACCGCCGCCTGAGGAATCATCGGCATATAAACAATCACACGATCACCTTTTCCCACCCCCAGATCTTTTAACATACCTGCAGTTTGTGCTACTTCATCACGCAATTCACGGTAAGTGTAAGTCTTTTTTGTATCTGTAACTGGTGAATCATAGATCAAGGCTGCTTGATCAGCACGGCCGTTTTCAACATGATAATCAAGCGCCATATAAGCTGTATTCATTTCACCATCCGCAAACCAGTGATGAATACCGTGTTCATCCTGAGTTAAAACCTTTTGTGGCGATTTAAACCATTCAAGCGCTTCTGATTTTTCTTTCCAGAAGTCTTCTGGATTGTTTTTTGATGCGTTTAATTCTTGTTGATAGCTCATGTTAAATCTCCTATTATTGAACATTGCCCGGAATATAAACCGAACCTTTCATTAAAACTCTAGCACTACGACTCATAACCACTTTATTCACAACCCAATCCTCTTTATTCTTCACCGCCTCTGCGCCCACTTTTAGAGTGCCAGATGGATGCCCAAAGGTAGCTGATTTACGCACACCACCACCCGCTGCAAGGTTGACCAGTGTTCCAGGAATAACGGCGGCTGTGCCAATAGCGACAGCAGCAGTACCCATCATTGCGTGGTGCAATAGCCCCATGGATAAAGCGCGAACATTCAAATCAATATCACCTGCATTGATCTCTTTACCACTAGAAGAGGTGTAGCTTTTTGCTTGACCCACAAAAGCAACTTTGGGGGTATGTTGACGACTAGCCGCTTCTTCAATACTATCTATCAAACCCATTTTTAACGCGCCATAGCTGCGAATAGTTTCAAACATTGTTAGTGCATTTTTATCGCCATTAATGTCAGCCTGAAGCTCTGCAGCAGTGTAATCGATTGCCTCAGCATTTAAGAAAATTGTTGGAATACCTGCATTAATCATAGTCACCTTAAAGGTGCCAAACCCTGGAACTTCTAGATCATCCACTAAATTTCCAGTTGGAAACATAGCATCAGAAGAATCCACAGGACTAATAAATTCTACTTGTACTTCTGCTGCTGGAAAAGTTACCCCATCTAATTCAAAATCACCAGTTTCTTGAACTTCACCATTCGTTACAGGCACTTGAGCAATAATAGTTTTTTGGATATTTTTCTGCCAAATACGAATAGTGGCAATCCCATTTTCAGGAATACGATTTGCATCAACCAAGCCATTACTGATTGCAAAAGAGCCAACTGCAGCTGTTAGATTGCCACAATTACCACTCCAATCTACAAAAGGCTTATCAATAGATACCTGACCAAAGAGATAATCAACATCATGGTCTGATTTTGAACTTTTCGAAACAATAACAGTTTTGCTAGTGCTGGAAGTTGCACCTCCCATGCCGTCTGTTTGTTTTTTGTATGGATCAGGACTACCAATAACTCGAAGCAACATCGCATCACGTGCAGGGCCTGCAACCTTGCATGCTTCGGGCAAGTCTTCTAAATTAAAGAAAACACCTTTACTGGTACCGCCACGCATATACGTAGCAGGAATTTGAATTTGAGGTGCAAAAGTCATTATGAATTTTCCTCTAAAAAATCTTGAGCAAAGCGTTGTAGCACGCCACCAGCTGAATAAACATGCACTTCTGCTGCCGTATCTAAACGACACTTAACAGGGATATTAACCAATTCGCCATTAGCACGAGTCATCTTCACAGTTAGATCCGATCCTGGTGCAATCTCACCTTCAACATCAAAGGTTTCACTGCCATCAATACTATAAGTTACCCGTGTTTCACCTTTAATAAACTCAAGTGGCAGAACACCCATACCCACCAAGTTAGTACGATGAATACGCTCAAAACCTTCGGCAATAATTGTTTCAACACCTGCTAGACGAACACCTTTAGCCGCCCAATCACGAGATGAGCCTTGGCCGTAGTCAGCACCTGCAACAATAATAAGAGGTTGTGCGCGCTGCATATAAGTTTCAATCGCTTCCCACATGCGCATTTCTTGGCCTTCTGGCTCAACACGAGTGAGTGACCCTTGTTTAATCTCCCCTGTTTTTCCATCAGCGCCATCACGGCACATTTCATTCAATAATTTAGGATTGGCAAATGTTGCACGTTGCGCTGTTAAATGATCGCCACGATGCGTTGCATAAGAGTTAAAGTCTTCTTCTGGTAAGCCCATTTTGTGCAAATAAGCACCTGCAGCGCTTTCTAACATAATCGCATTTGATGGAGATAAATGATCCGTGGTGATATTGTCACCCAATACAGCAAGAGGCCTCATACTCTTCATAGTGCGTTCACCTGCTAGCGCGCCCTCCCAATAAGGCGGGCGAGTTATGTAAGTGCTTTTATCATCCCAGTTGTATAAAGGACTCTTTGCTTCTTGTATAGTGCCAAGATCAAACATTGGATTATAAATTTGTTGAAACATTTCTGGTTTAACACTGGTTTTTACAATTTCATCAATTTCTGCGTCTGTAGGCCAAATATCCTTTAATGTAATTGGATTGCCGTCTTTATCATTACCTAGGCTATCTTGCTCGATGTCAAAACGCATAGTGCCTGCAATTGCATAAGCAACAACCAGTGGTGGTGATGCTAAAAATGCCTGCTTAGCATAAGGATGAATGCGGCCATCAAAGTTACGATTGCCAGAAAGAACCGCAGTTGCATATAAATCACGCTCAATAATTTCATCTCGAATAACAGGATCAAGTGCGCCAGACATGCCGTTACAAGTCGTGCAGGCAAACCCTACAATACCAAAACCAAGTGCTTCAAGCTCGCTCAATAAACCCGCCTCTTTTAGGTACAGTTCAGCAACTTTTGAGCCTGGCGCAAACGAAGTCTTAACCCAAGGCTTTCGAACCAAGCCAAGCTCATTTGCCTTGCGTGCAACCAAACCAGCAGCAACAACATTGCGTGGATTAGAAGTGTTGGTACAAGAGGTAATGGCGGCAATAATAACAGCGCCGTCAGGCATTCTGCCTTTAGCTTCTTCAGCCTGAGCCTTATCAAGCTCTTTTGCGATGCCACTTGATGTAAGGTTGGCAGTTGCCAATCGACGGTGAGGGTTTGATGGGCCAGCCATATTGCGCCCAACCGATGATAGATCAAACGTTAGTACACGCTGGTATTGAGCATCAACTAGATCATCCACCCAAAGACCTGTTTCTTTTGCATACTGCTCAACTAAAGCCACCTGTTCAGGTTCACGACCCGTTAGCTTTAAATAGTCAATGGTTTGCTCATCAATGTAGAACAAACCTGCGGAAGCGCCATACTCAGGCGTCATATTAGAGATAGTTGCACGATCTCCAATGGTTAAGCTTTTAGCACCCTCGCCAAAGAATTCAAGATAAGCCGACACCACTTTCTGATTACGTAAAAACTCAGTGATCGCTAATACCACGTCAGTGGCAGTAATACCCTCTTGACGCTTACCCGTTAGCTTAACACCAATAATATTCGGCAGACGCATCATAGATGGCAAGCCTAGCATAACCGTTTCCGCCTCTAATCCGCCCACACCAATTGCCATGACACCAAGCGCATCAACGTGTGGCGTGTGTGAATCAGTGCCCACACAAGTATCAGGAAATGCAACGCCTTCACGTGTTTGAATAACGGGCGACATTTTTTCCAAATTAATCTGATGCATGATGCCATTACCCGCAGGAATAACATCAACATTTTGAAAAGAAGTTTTGCACCATTCAATAAATTCAAAACGATCTTTATTGCGACGATCTTCAATAGCACGGTTTTTGGCAAATGCATCTGCATCAAAACCAGGTGCCTCTACCGCAAGTGAATGGTCAACAATTAATTGAGTTGGAACGACTGGATTAACCTTAGAAGGGTCTCCACCTTGATCTGCAATTGCATCACGCAAACCTGCCAAGTCAACTAACGCTGTTTGTCCTAAAATATCATGACAAACAACACGAGCAGGATACCAAGGGAAATCTAAATCTTGCTTGCTATAGATAAGTTGTTTCAACGAATCCGTCAGCATATCTGGCTGACAACGGCGAACCAATTGTTCAGCAAGAATACGGGAAGTATAAGGCAGCCTGGCATAAGACCCAGAATCAATCGCTTCAACTGCTTGGCGCGTATCAAAGTAATCTAAATTTGTACCCTCAAGCTGCTTACGGTAATTTGTATTCATAAATCCTTTTATTATTAGTTGGATTAATAGTTATTTATCCACGATCGGCCAAAGGCACAAAGTCAAGATTCTCAGGGCCAATGTAGTTAGCTGATGGGCGAATTATTTTGCCGTCTTGACGCTGCTCAATCACGTGAGCACCCCAGCCTGTTGTTCTAGCAATAACAAAGAGTGGCGTAAACATAGCTGTTGGAACACCCATTTGCTCATAAGAAACAGCCGAAAACCAATCTAGATTTGGAAACATTTTCTTTTCATCCATCATCACAGATTCAATACGCTCGGCCACTTTAAACATAGTCATATTGCCATTAGATTCAGACAGTTGTTTGGCGACGCGTTTGATAACCTCATTACGTGGGTCAGAAACGGTGTAAACAGGATGGCCAAAGCCAATAATAATTTCTTTTTTAGCCATGCGTTCACGAATATCTGTCTCAGCTTCATCCGCATTGTTATAGCGTTTTTGAATGTCAGAAGCCACTTCATTTGCACCACCATGCTTTGGTCCGCGTAATGCGCCAATAGCACCGGTAATACAAGAATGGATGTCTGATTCAGTGCCAGCGATAACGCGACCTGCGAAAGTTGAGGCATTAAACTCATGCTCAGCATAAAGTATTAACGAAACATGCATGGCTTTTACCCATTCTTTAGAAGGCGACTCACCATGAAGCATATGCAAAAAATGTCCGCCAATTGAGTCATCATCAGTTTGCGTTTCAATACGCTTGCCATTATGACTAAAATGGTACCAATAAAGCAGCATTGAGCCAAAACTAGCCATTAGACGATCTAAAGCAGCTCGCGTTTCCGCTTCAGGATGATCGTCCTTTTCTGTCATACAAGTACCCATAGCTGAACAACCTGTACGCATCACATCCATTGGATGTGCTGATGGCGGAATATTCTCTAAAATAGTTTTGACAGCAGTTGGTAATCCGCGCATACCTCTTAACTTATCTTTATAAAATTTAAGCTGCGAAGCATTAGGTAATGTGCCGTGAATAATAAGGTGTGCAATTTCTTCAAATTCAGCTTTTTCTGCAAATTCAAGAATATCGTAGCCACGATAATGCAAGTCATTGCCGGTGCGGCCTACTGTACATACCGCAGTATTTCCTGCTGGCGTACCTGAAAGGGCAACTGATTTTTTCGGCTTAAATCCGGGTGTCGCTTGATTGATCTCACTCATTGTTATTTCTCCTCACTTGCAAATAGTTGGTCTAATTTTTGTTCGTATTCGTGATACCCTAGAAAGTCATACAACTCCATGCGAGTTTGCATTGTGTCAACCACATTATTCTGATGACCATCGGCTTTAATATGCTCATAGACATTTAGCGCTGCTTTGCTCATAGCACGAAATGCACTTAAAGGGTACAGTTGCAGTTTGACACCAACAGCCGCAAGCTCTTCAGATGAGAACAAAGGTGTTGCGCCAAATTCAGTAATATTGGCTAATACAGGCACATCGACCGCCTGAACAAACTCCTCGTATTGCTTTAAGGTATTAATAGCTTCTGGAAAGATCATATCGGCGCCAGCTTCCACGCAAGCAACTGCACGATCAATAGCAGATTGCATGCCTTCAACCGCTAGCGCATCTGTGCGTGCCATAATCACAAAATCCGCATCTGTTTTTGCATCAACAGCAGATTTGACACGATCAACCATTTCTTGTTGGCTAATAATCGCCTTATTAGGACGATGACCACAACGCTTTTGCATAACCTGATCTTCAATATGAACAGCGCCCGCACCCGCACGAGTAAACTCGCGCACACACCTGGCGATATTAAAAGAGCCGCCCCAGCCTGTATCAATATCAACCAATAAAGGCAACTCAGTAGCATCAGTAATGCGATAAGCATCCTCCAAGACATCCTTCATAGTGGTAATACCAAGATCTGGAATACCCATTGAACAAGCAGCAACCCCGCCACCTGAAAGGTATATAGCCTGGTGGCCCACTTTTTCTGCCATAATTGCCGAATAGGCATTAACTGCACCAACGACCTGTAATGGATTGTTATCTTCTACCGCTTGACGAAACGCATTGCCTGCACTCATATTCATTCCTTGTTTTCTTCTTGATTTAATAAATTTTCTACCATTTTCCACGCACCACTAATATGTCTACGCATTAATATCTCTGCTAGCTCAGGATCTCGATTATTAACAGCATCAACAATTGCATAATGATCATGCAAAGCGGGCTCTACTCGAAAGGGCATTTGACTGGTGCGATGACGGCACATTCTTAGTACTTGATACAATTTATTATTCAAATAATCGATCAGCCATTGATTTTGACATTTGGAAAAAATATAATAATGAAAATCCAAATCCCCTTCCTTTTGAAAATAACGCTGCCCTTCTGAGCGCTTGATAGAGCTCTCATGCTTTTCTAATAATCGATATAAATTATCAATATCGGCTTGAGACATGGCAATACATGCCAATCGTGTTGCAAACCCTTCCATAGCTTCGCGCATCTGATAAACATCTCGCATCATAGTGCTATCTAGCGTGATCACTCTAGAGCCAGAGTGTGGACGACGATCTACCAGATGAATAGATTCCAGCTTTTGCAAAGCTTCGCGCAATGGTCCACGACTAATATGATACGATTTAGCCAAGTCGGCCTCGCCTATTTTTTGCCCTTGAGGGATGACGCCAGTAATGATATCTTCTTTGATCTGCTCAAAGACATGTTCGGAAAGCGTATCCTGTTTGCTAGCTTGTAAAGAATTAATACTCATATTGTTAACAATATTTCAAATAAAAACTAAATTAAGCAAAATTCTACTAAGTTTAGTAATTATTGTCAACAATAATAAAATAAAAAATCACCATTTGAAAAAACGGGCAAAAAAAAATGACGCATAAGCGTCATTTTTATCCAATCTATAAAAGCTTTAAATCATTCTTTAGTATCAGTGACTTCAGTTACCTCATCTACACCCTCGTCAACAGCAGATGTCGATAATTCCGCTTCAATCTCTTGAGTCGTTTGTGCATCGTTCGCCTTTTGCTGTGCTGTTAGCTCTTCTTCCATAGCGTACTCTTCAGTTAAGATCGACGCATTAATAAGACCTGCTTCAATTTCTCTAAGCGCAACCACTGTTGGCTTATCTTTACCAACATCTAAAGTTGATCTATGACCGCCTGAGCTCAACTGGTGGGCACGTTTTGCAGCAACCAACACTAGCTCAAAACGATTATCTACAAAATCCAAACACTCTTCAACAGTTACTCTTGCCATAATACTCTCTAACTTTTAGTTATGATAAAATCAATCAATTTTACACGAAAATTAACGAACGCAATATTTTATGGAAAGACTAATTGTTTTAGATACTGAAACCACCGGCATCGAACCTTCTGAAGGGCATCGTATTATTGAAATCGGCTGCACTGAAATCGTTGACCGAGAAATTACTGAGAATAATGAATACCATCAATACGTCCAGCCTGAACGTAACGTTGGCGATTCGGTACGAATTCATGGTATTACTGATAAATTTCTAACAGGAAAGCCTAAATTTGAAGAAATTGTTAGTGAGTTTATGGACTACATTAAAGGCGCTACATTGGTCATTCACAACGCCCCATTTGACTTAGGATTTCTTAATCATGAACTTAAATTATTTGGATCTGATGAGCGCATTGAAGATCAATGTACGATTATCGACTCATTAGAACTCTCTAAACAACAGCGTCCGGGTACACTTCACAACCTAGATTCTTTATGTCGTCGCTTTGAAATTGACGCCAGTGCTCGAACCGTACACGGTGCACTACTCGATGCGCAAATTCTGGCACAGGTTTATCTAGCCATGACAGGCGGACAATCTACTTTATTTAGCAGCGAACAATCCTCTGATGGACAAGATCAGAAAAATCAGAAGATTATTCGAGTCAAGCGTGACATTGGCACCATTAAAGTAGTTGAGGCCAATGCACAAGAGCTTGAAGCGCACCAGAATTATTTTTCACAAACGTAATGATTAAGGATTTTTTATGAATTACCAAGATTTACGAGAATTTATCTCTGAGCTTGAAAAGCGCGGAGAACTAAAACGCATTACAACTGAAGTAGATGCTCATTTAGAAATTACTGAGATTTGTCGTCGCACCTTAGACCAACAAGGACCAGCACTCTTGTTTGAAAATGTTAAAGGCTCCAGTATCCCTGTTTTGGCTAATTTATTTGGCACTACCGGTCGTGTGGCTAGCGCTATGGGTCAAGAAGATTTAGCAGCACTTAGAGAATTGGGAAAGCTTTTAGCGGAACTCAAACAACCGGAACCACCCAAAGGTTTAAAAGACGCTATTGAAAAACTCCCAACACTCAAAAAAGTCTTAAACATGCCGGTTAAAACTGTCAAAAAAGGTTTGTGTCAAGAGGTTATTATTGAAGGTGATGAAGTAGATTTATCTCAGCTACCTATTCAAACTTGCTGGCCAGGCGATGTTGCACCGCTCATTACCTGGGGGCTAACCATCACTAAAGGCCCTTTGAAAAAACGTCAAAATCTAGGTATTTATCGTCAACAAGTCATTGGTAAAAACAAGCTTATTATGCGCTGGCTATCGCATCGCGGTGGTGCGCTGGACTTTAAAGATTGGTGTGAAAAATACCCAGGAAAGCCTTATCCAGTAGCGGTTGCTATTGGCGCTGACCCGGCCACCACGCTTGCTGCCGTAACCCCTATTCCTGACAATTTGAGTGAATACGCATTTGCCGGATTATTACGCGGCAAAAAAACCAAAGTATGTACCTGTATTGGCAACGATTTACAAGTACCTGAAAATGCTGAAATTATCTTAGAAGGTGTTATTCATCCAGACGAGATGGCAGATGAGGGGCCATATGGTGATCACACGGGTTATTATAATGAAGTGGAACGCTTTCCAGTATTTACGGTAGAGCGCATCACCCATCGCAAAAATCCAATTTATCATTCTACCTATACGGGTAAGCCAATTGATGAGCCAGCAATATTAGGCGTTGCGCTTAATGAAGTATTTGTACCTTTATTACAGCAACAATATCCAGAAATTACTGATTTTTACCTACCACCAGAAGCTTGTTCTTATCGAATGGCTGTGGTCAGTATTAAAAAGCAATATCCCGGTCATGCTAAGCGCGTAATGATGGGCGTCTGGTCATTCCTACGTCAATTCATGTACACCAAATTTGTGATTATTGTCGATGATGATATTGATGTAAAAGATTGGAAAGAGGTTATTTGGGCCATGACCACACGTGTTGATCCAACGCGTGACACCACGCTGATTGACAACACACCAATTGATTATCTTGATTTTGCCTCGCCCATTTCCGGCCTAGGCTCAAAGATGGGTATTGATGCCACCAACAAACTTCCAGGGGAGACCGATCGAGAGTGGGGCACGCCAATTGTGATGGATAGTGACGTCATTCAAAGAGTGGATGATATCTGGTCAGATTTAAAGATTGATTAATTATAAAAAATCCTAAATTTAGCTATTTACATTTCAACTTAACAAAGTATAATTCTTTTCTTTCGGAGTGTAGCGCAGCTTGGTAGCGTATCTGGTTTGGGACCAGGTGGTCGAAGGTTCAAATCCTTTCACTCCGACCATATTATTAATTTGCTCATAAACCTCTACAAATCTTTATAGATTTCAACAGAGAGGCACCTATTTCAGGTTTATGCGCCCTTAGCTCAGCTGGATAGAGCAACGGCCTTCTAAGCCGTAGGCCTCAGGTTCGAATCCTGAAGGGCGCACCAAGTTTATGGCGGGAATAGCTCAGTTGGTAGAGCCCCGGATTGTGATTCCGGTTGTCGCGGGTTCAAACCCCGTTTCTCGCCCCACTACACACCCTATTGCGATAGGGTTTAGTTAAATTTTTACCTGTTTCAATGACAACATTTTGACAACATGTAAAAATTTTTCTCCCTTTCTTCCTTTTTTTAAGCTTAAAAATAAGAGGTAGAATTGTGCGTTAATTTCAGTGAGAAATTTCTACAGATGGTGCAAATTTAAGGACATCATCAAGATGATTTGGAGATAAGTGAGCATATCTCATTGTCATTTTTAAATCGCTATGACCTGATATTCGTTGCAAAGTCAAAATATCTCCACCATTCATAATAAAATGACTGGCAAATGTATGTCGCAAAATATGAGTATTCTGCCCTACCGTTTTTTTAATTTTGACTTTCTTAAAGCATTTAGCAAAAAATTTACTATCCGCCTGATCTAATGGGAAATTTAATGTTTCATTCAATTCTTTATTAATTGGGATGTATCTATTTTTGCCACTCTTGGTATTAAAAAGATTGATTTTTCCATTTTTCAAATGTTCTGGCTGTAATCCTTTGGCTTCACCCCATCTGGTTCCACAGGTTAAGCATATTAGGCTTGCTTGATAAGTAGGCTCATGTTGTCTTAACTCTGTAAATAAATCTTGAATGTCGTCATTCTCGAGATACGACAGCTCACGTTCAGGAATTTTAATTTGCCTTATGTCTACTAGTGGGTTCTCATAGTTAATTTCATTGAGTCTTTTCAATTCATTAAAAATACTAGATAGATAGGTTTACTCATTATTTGCAGTTTTTGGTTTAATTTTTTTCAGTCTTCTAGCTCTATGGTGACTAAAGTCTTGCGCTGTTAAATTTTTAGCAACTGGATTTCCTAGTGCTTCAATGGTATGTTGCAATAACCCTACTCTACCTTGTCCATCCTTTAGTGTTTGCCCGTGAAGATCATACCAAATATCAACAAGCTGCGACAAGGTACGATTATCTTGCCTGTCACCCTGCCACGGCTTACCAGCATCCAGCTCATTTAAATAATGACGCTCATATCTTTGAGCCTCAATTCTTGTTTTAAAGGTTCGCCTATGACGCTTACCTCTGCTTAAAGATATATCAGCACAAAAAGTACCATTTGAATTTTTTCTAATCATTTTATCGCCCCATCACTAAAATTCAACAATATGATATTTAGTTGACCTTCCTCCACCAGTAGATTTTAAAATACCTTTACTTGCAAGATCTATCAAGTCTCTTGCTGCAGTTATATCAGTAGCACTCACTAAATTTTTGTATTTTTTCCTAGATATACCATCATTAAAATCTTCAGTTTCCAATAATCTACCAACCAATTTTATTTGTCTATCATTCATACTAATATGACGATATCGATCCCAAAACAAAGTTGTGCTTCTGATTTTATTGAGCTTATGCATGCTACTTTGCGCCGCCAAACTCACTTGCTCCAAAAACCAGACAATCCATTGAGTAATATCTAGCTCACCTTTTTGGCATTTTTCTAAAACTTCATAGTACTGTTTTTTATTTTTCTCTATCTCAGTTGATAATGAATAAAGCCTAATATCAGTATTCTCGGCATCTGCAAGACAGCGCTCTGCAATCATTCTAGAAAAACGTCCATTACCATCATCAAATGGATGAATAGTGACAAAGTAAAATTTTGCAATAGCTGCTTTAATATAACCAGAATTAATATTGTCAGATTGCAGCCAATTTAGGAATACATTCATTTCATCATTGATACATTGACGGTCAAGGCATGGCGCTTCAAAATGAATCTGCTCTTTGCCAAATCTACCTGAAATTACTCTCATTTGCGTGTTGCGATAATTGCCAATAATTAAATCATCAAGAATTGGCTTATCAAGAAACATCATCCCATGCCATTTAAATAGGTCATTTTCTGTTAAGGTGTTTGACGAACTTCTAATAGATTCAAGTAAAACATCAATAAAAGCCTCAGAATTTCTAGATATCTGCCCCACCTTGCCGATACCTAACCGATTGGCAATGCTTGAACGTACAGAGTCTCGATCAAGAATTTCACCTTCAATTTTTGCACTTGATAACGCCTCATCTAGTAATGATTTAGATTCTAATGCAAGTTTTTTATCCTGATCTAGTTCATTAGCCAATAGCATTAATGGAGAAACGTGACTGATTACCTCGGACAGAGCTGACATGACTATTTCAGCATCATATTCAAAATTTGGCCAATTGCCTTGTTGCCATATCCACATACTGTTACCTCATTAATGAAATAATTAAAGTTATAATAATATCATAAAATGATATGAATAATTATTTAATCGTGTCACCCTACTTTATTATTTTCATCCTTTGTCTTCTCCTTCATATGAGGATCAACCTGAGGCATTGTTTCAGAATCTCCGGTCATAATCCATGACATGTATTCAAACCCCGTTTCTCGCCCCACATTTTAAAAAAAAGGCCTTGCGGCCTTTTTTTTATCTCTAATTTTTAAAATGTATTAAACTTTTACATACAATTAGTAAAGAATTTTTTAACTGAAATATTCTTCCAATTCATCAGCACCACCAATGTATTTACCACCAATAAAAACTTGTGGTGTCGAGCTTTTACCGCTTACCGCTCTAAGAGATCTAGAAGTAATATGTTGATCAAGCTCTATCTGTTCTACATAAATACCCTGTTGATTTAATAGCGTTATCGCACGCTCACAGTGTGGGCAGCCTTTTCTACTAAACATAGTGGCAGTCTCTGGAATATTGGCATTTTTATTAATATATTGAAGCATCGTATCAGCGTCAGAAACTTCAAAAGGGTCGCCTTCTACTTCAGGCTCAATAAACATTTTCTCAATTGTGCCATCTTTAACCAGCATAGAATATCTCCAAGATCGATTGCCAAATCCTAGCTCGTCTTTATTAACCAGCATACCCATGGCTTTAGTAAATTCACCACTTCCATCGGGAATCATTAAAACGTTTTCAGCTTCTTGGTCTTTACGCCACTCATTCATAACAAAAGTATCATTAACCGATATACAAACCACTTCATCAACCCCATTGGCCTTTAAAACTGGCGCTAATTCATTGTATCTTGGTAGGTGAGAAGATGAACAGGTAGGCGTATAAGCACCAGGAAGAGCAAATACTACTACTGTTTTGTTATTAAAAATATCCTCGGTCGATAAATCAACCCACTGATGATTTTTTTGAATTTTAAAATTAATAGATGGAATTTTATTTCCTGTGTTGTTTTTTAACATTTTATTGTCCTATTTGTTTTTAATTAGTGTGCATTATAAATCTAGTTTATAATCAAGTAAAACGAATAATATCTATTAAAACAATCTAAAAAAACGATTATAAAATGCTGCCTTCTATTAAAAACCTCCAGTACCTTATTACACTTAGAGAGACGCTACACTTTTCTAAGGCATCAGAAAAATGCTTTGTTAGTCAATCAACTTTAAGTGCAGGAATCGCCAAATTAGAGCAAATCCTACAAACAACTCTAGTTGAAAGGAATAATAAAAAAGTAGTCTTCACCTCAATAGGAGAAAAAATAGTATTACAAGCAATGCTGGTCATATCAAATACTAAAGAACTGACAGATATGGCAAAAACCAACTTCCTTGAATCTGAAATAGTTGTTGGCACCATACCGACCATATCAGCTTATATTCTGCCAAATTTTTTGAGAAATATAGAAAAAATATTCCCAAAATTAAAAATATCCTTTGTAGAAGATACGAGTGATAATTTATTAGAAAAACTAAATCAAAATAAAATCGATTTTGCAATTTTTGCTTTTCCCTATGACTTGCCTGATGGTGTTGAGGGCTATGAGTTGTTCAGAGATCCCTTATGTTTGATTCAACATAAAGATCGAAAAAATGAAAAAATTGACAGTGGAGATCTATTATTACTGGAACAAGGTCATTGCCTAAGAGCTCATGTAATGCAAGGATATGCCATATCTGAAAAACAACTATCTAGTTTTTCTTGCTCTAGTGTTTCTACTTTAGTAGCTATGATTGACATGAACCTTGGTATGAGTTTTTTGCCTAAAATTGCCATTGATTTTGGTGTGCTGTCACCCTATCCAAATATAATCGCCAAGTCTAATTGCCAAGCATCAAGAGGTATTGGCATTGTTTATAGAAAAAATAACTATCAAGCTGAAAATATTAAGAAAATAGCCGAAAATTTACGAACATAATATTGACAGCTGAAATGACGGGCACCTCTTAAGTATCTATACCCATTTCTCGCAGCATTAAATACGCCTCAAGATCATCACACCCGCCCACATGCTTGTTACCTAAAAATACTTGCGGATAAGTCAGTTCATCGGGTGCCATTTTAAGCATC
Organism: Candidatus Thioglobus autotrophicus; assembly: GCF_001293165.1. Classification (NCBI taxonomy): domain Bacteria; kingdom Pseudomonadati; phylum Pseudomonadota; class Gammaproteobacteria; family Pseudothioglobaceae (SeqCode); genus Candidatus Thioglobus; species Candidatus Thioglobus autotrophicus. The sequence continues at coordinate 177,227 of NZ_CP010552.1, forward strand.
TCGTCGTTTGTCCAATTAACCTCATCAACTAAGCGAGTCTCATACTCAATACCCTCTTCGTCAAGCATTAATTTGGCTTGAGTACAAAATGAGCAATTTGGCTTGGTCCAAATAATATTTTTCATGATTAATCCTAGTTAGTACGTCGTATTAAAAATACGATCAACATCGTCTTTATTAAAAAACAAATGTTCATTACAAATTTCATTATGAATGGCAATTTCTCCATGTTCTTTGAGTAAGTCACGTGAATCTTGTTCGCCCAAATTCTGGATGATTTTTTCAAATCGCCCCTTATCTTTCGGACATTCGTAACTAACCCACTCAGCATTAAAAAGCTCCACTGTTTCTTCGTGGAATAGACGGTGCAATAAAGACTCTGTATCAAGGCTAGTTAATTCTTCTTGAGTAACAGTATCTGCCAAAATACCAACTCGATGCCAACCCTCGCTGTCGTATTGATCGGCATCTGGCATTCTTTGCAAGAGCATAGCACTCAAGTTATCAGGGGTTGAGCTTACCCATAATTTAGACTCTAATTGCTCAGATTGAGCAAAGTAATCTTCAAAGGTGGCAATCAAACCTTGGGCGTTTCTAGGTACTAATGATTGAAAACTGTGGTCAGTTTGTGCATTGTATAAAGTAGCAACAATTTGCCCTTCGCCTAGAATTTTATCTAAAGAGTCATCCTCTTTAATAACACCTTCTGCTCTAACCATACCGCGAATTTTTAGATCATCACTCACCTCAACCAACAACAAATTTACAATCCCATCACCCTGAATTTGTAAAGTAAGCTTGCCTTTGTGCTTCATACCATTGGCCAGAAAAATCGCCAAAGCGCTCAGCTCTGCAAATAATTGACGCACCAAAGGGTTGTAGCCTCGATTTTGAATCATATCTTGCCAAGCATCATCGAGTGATAAGTGCTGGCCGCGAACGTTCAAATCTTTAAATAAAAATCTTGTATGTATATTCATAGGTATGATTTTAATTTATACCCAGGGATACAAGTAAAAAAGTGATTGAAAGAAAAATTACCATTGATACCGACAACCAACCTTTGATTGACGCCTTAGCTGGAGCAACTAACTTATCAAAACAAAGTCTTAAAAGTGCCCTAGATAAGGGCTGTGTTTGGCTAAAAACAGGCAAAAAAATTAATCGAATTAGGCGTATTAAAAAACCCTTAAAAATAGGTAATGAAGTTTTTATTTATTTTAATGAAAAAATCTTATCTTCAATACCCGCTCAACCCACCCTGCTACTAGACAAAAACAGCTATAGCATTTGGTTTAAGCCAGCAGGTGTATTTTCTCAGGGTTCAAAATGGGGCGATCATTGCGCACTCACTCGATTGGTTGAGAAAAAACTAGATCGGCCCACTTTCTTGGTGCATCGCCTTGATCGTGCAACCAGCGGACTAATGATACTCGCCCACTCAAAAACTATGGCCAGAGAGTTGTCCAAATTATTTGCCGATAGACTAATTAAGAAAACTTACCTGGCTATTGTAGCTGGAGATTTTACCCATAAAAAAATCAGCTTAAATACTGATATCGATGAAAAACACGCTTTAAGCCACATAACCAAGCTTATGCAAAACGCACAAAAATCTTTGCTTAGCGTACATATTGAAACTGGTAGAAAGCACCAAATTAGAAAACACTTAAGTGAGATAAATTTTCCTATTATTGGTGATCGTTTATATGGCACTGCCAAGAAAAATCACCCAGAAGACTTACAATTACAAGCCGTTAATTTAGTCTTTAATTGCCCGATCGATCAACAACCAATCAACATTACCTTATCTAGTGAAGATCAGCTAAAACTCTAAATTAAGAACAATCTCGCTCCACTTCTTGATCCCAAATAGCAGGAATAATAATTCTTAGACACTCCATAACCGATAATTCTGCACAAATTGCAGGCTCTTCTGGCGCTGGCGGGTGACGATGTTTTTTAATTATGGAGGTGGCCGGCTCTTTTAAGACCGGATTTTGATCATTTTTCTGATCTTCACAACCAGAAAGAAGTAGAGTCAGTATTATAAAAATTTTAATCATTAATCGCATTGTAACCCAATAGACTTGAATCTATTGGATAATACCCACATCTAATACTCAATTAATACCAAACCAGGATCACTCATGAAAAGAATCTTTTTATTTTTAATGACCAATATTGCCATTCTCGTCTTGCTAAGCATCACACTCAGTCTATTAGGTGTTGAAGGCATTCTGGCTGAGAACGGCTCAGATCTCGACCTAAACGCTTTGCTAATTTTCTCAGCGGTGTTTGGCTTTGGTGGTGCCTTTATTTCTCTGGCAATTTCCAAATGGATGGCCAAGCGCATGACAGGCGCAGTCGTGATTAAATCCCCAAATAACAATCTTGAAAAATGGCTAATTGAAACGGTTGAAAAACAAGCTAAGATTGTCGGTATTCGTATGCCTGAAGTGGCTATTTTTCCATCTACTTCAATGAATGCATTTGCCACTGGTGCAAGCAAAAATAAAGCACTTGTTGCTGTATCTCAAGGCCTACTTGATAGCATGAATAAAAATGAAATTGAGGCAGTTGTTGGTCATGAAATGAGCCATGTGGCGAATGGTGATATGGTCACTCTAACGCTGATTCAAGGCGTGGTTAACACTTTTGTTATTTTCTTCTCACGCGTCATCGGACATTTTGTTGACCGTGTTATTTTGAAAAATCAACGCGGACATGGTATTGGTTATTTTGTTACCACGCTGTTTGCTCAAATCGTTTTGTCAATTCTAGCTTCCACTATCGTTATGTATGTTTCTAGAAAGCGTGAATTTGTGGCTGATACTGGCGGTGCTGATTTAGCAGGACATCAAAACATGATTAGCGCACTAAAGCGTCTTGGCCAAGTAGAGCCACAAGCCTTGCCTGAGCAAATGGCCGCTTTTGGCATTAATGATAAAAAAGGCTTTGCCTCTTGGTTTTCTTCTCACCCACCGATCGAAGACCGTATTGCCGCCTTAGAGGCTCGCGCAAAAGCACAAGGATAATTATGGCTATTGATATTAAATCAGCTGATGAAATAGAAAAAATGCGCGTGGCTGGGCGCTTGGCAGCCGATGTATTAGATATGATTGCACCGTATGTCAAAGCGGGTGTTAGTACCGATGAGCTCGATAAAATTTGCCATGATTATATGGTTAATGAACAAGACGTCATCCCTGCGCCGCTTAATTATCACGGTTTTCCAAAATCCATTTGCACCAGTATTAATAACGTTGTTTGTCACGGTATTCCATCGGATAAACACCTTAAAAAAGGCGATATTGTTAATATCGATATTACTGTTATTAAAGATGGCTACCATGGTGACACTTCTAAAATGTTTGTCATTGGCAAGGCCAGTGTCAAGTCTCAGCGAATTTGCCGTATTGCTCAAGAGTGTTTGTATATTGGCATTAAGGCAGTCAAACCAGGTATTAAGTTAGGAGAAATTGGCATGGCCATTGGTGCACATGCTGATAAAAACAATTGCTCAATTGTGCACGATTATTGTGGTCACGGCATTGGTCTTAAGTTTCATACAGAGCCTCAGGTTGTGCATTACAACGATGGCAACGTTGATAGCAGCCCTATTCTTGAAGAAGGCATGACCTTTACGATTGAGCCCATGGTAAATATTGGCAGTTTTGAAGTTGCCACCTCTAAAGTAGATGGCTGGACAGTGACCACCAAAGATCGTTCGCTTTCAGCGCAATGGGAGCATACTATTTTAGTCACTAAATCCGGTTATGAAATCCTCACGCTTAGAGCTGAAGAGGATATCTAGATAGGCATCTGCCTGTGCTAAAATAAACGTTTTTTATTGCTGTTTATATTTAAACCTTGAAAAACCTAAGAAACTATTTCATTTCCGGTCTACTTTTCTGGATTCCGTTAGGATTAAGCATTGTCGTTATTAAGTTCTTTTTAGAATTGATTAATGACATCGTACCGCCTGAGTATTTACCTGAGGCACTATTTAACCTTGAAGGTAGCATTCCTGGCTCTGGTATTGTTTGGGTAATACTAATTCTAATCATTACGGGTGCTTTAGTTAGTAACTTTATCGGTAAAAAATTAGTCGAATTATGGGAAAAACTCCTTAATAGAATTCCAGGATTTCGTGGCATTTACAAGGCTTTAAAACAACTCTCTGATACGGTTTTAAGCCCGACAGGCAATAGCTTTAAAAAAGCATTATTAATTGAATACCCGCGCAAAGGCCTATGGACAATCGCTTTTCAAACGGGTAATTATCAAGGTGAAATCGCCAATAAAATTGGCGAAGAAATTATCAATATTTATGTGCCAACCACTCCCAACCCAACCTCTGGTTTCTTCATTATGCTGCCTAAAGCCGAAGCGATTGAACTAGACATGAGTGTTGATGAAGCATTTAAACTAATTATCTCTACCGGCGTGGTAGAGCCAAACGAATTATCAAAAGGATAAAACTATGAGAACGAACTATTGTGGCGAACTAAATAAAGACAATATTGACCAAACCGTTGAGATTTGCGGCTGGGTAAATCGTAGACGTGACCATGGTGGCGTTATCTTTTTAGACATACGTGACAAGCGCGGCATTGCTCAGGTCGTTATCAATCCTGATAATGCTGATTTTGCGATTGCTGAAACCATCCGTAATGAATTTGTCTTAAAAATTACCGGTACTGTTATTGCTAGAGGAGAGGGTTTAGCTAATCCAAAATTAGCCTCAGGTGATATTGAAATTGTTGCCAGTCATATTGAAATCCTTAACACCTCTAAGCCAGTGCCTTTCCAGATTGATGCGACCGACACCTCGGAAGAAGTGCGCCTTAAATATCGTTACCTAGATTTGCGTAACGACGCCATGCAAAAACGTATGCGTCTGCGCTCAAAAGTTACTCACTTTATGCGTGAGTTTATGGACAGCCATGATTTCTTAGACATTGAAACACCCTTTTTAACTAAGGCAACTCCTGAAGGTGCGCGTGACTACTTGGTGCCATCGCGTACTCACCCAGGTGAATTTTTTGCCCTACCTCAATCTCCACAGTTGTTTAAACAACTGCTAATGATGTCGGGCTTTGAGCGTTATTACCAAATTGTTAAATGTTTCAGAGATGAAGACTTGCGTGCTGATCGTCAGCCAGAATTCACTCAGCTTGACGTTGAAACTTCATTTATGAATGAAGATGAAATTATGAAGATGATGGAAGAATTAACGCGCGGCATGTTCAAAGACGCCATCGATGTCGACTTAGGCGATGAATTCCCTAGTATTACCTATGCAGACGCTATGCACTTATACGGTGTTGATCGCCCTGATATGCGTATCCCAATGCAAATGACTGACATGGATGAGCTTATGCAAGGCGTTGACTTTAAAGTATTCTCTGGCCCTGCCAGTAGTGATGGCTCGCGCGTAGCTGCACTACGCGTTCCAGGTGGCGCTTCTATCAGTCGTAAGAAAATTGATAAATACACTAAATACGTTAGCATCTATGGTGCCAAAGGCTTGGCTTACATCAAGCTCAACGAAGACGGCCCTGCTTCACCAATTTTAAAATTCTTAGGCGATGATGTCACCGCTAAAGTCATTGAAATGACCGGCGCACAAACAGGTGATATTATCTTCTTTGGTGCGGATAAGACCAAAATTGTGAATGAAGCCTTGGGTAACTTACGTGAGCAATTAGCCAAAGACATGGATTTATTTGACAAACCATGGGCGCCAATTTGGGTAGTAGATTTCCCAATGTTTGACGAAAATGACGATGGCTCATTAAGCGCTATCCACCATCCATTTACCGCACCTAATGTTGATGCAAAAACTTTAGAAGAAACCGCACCAACAGCCCTATCAAGAGCTTATGATCTAGTCATTAACGGTTCTGAAGTAGGTGGCGGCTCTATTCGAATCCACCAGGTTGAAATGCAACAAACTGTCTTAAAATTATTAGGTATTTCTGATGAAGAGGCCAAAGATAAATTTGGCTTCTTGTTAGATGCTCTCGAGTACGGCTGTCCGCCTCATGGTGGTATGGCATTTGGTCTAGATCGTTTAGTGATGATCATGACAGGCTCTGACTCTATTCGTGATGTTATTGCCTTCCCTAAAACTCAAACTGCTGCTTGTTTATTAACCGACGCACCTGCTGAGGTTCCAAGAAAAGTACTACGCGAGTTAAGTGTGCAAGTGAGCTTAGCGAAAAAAGACTAATATTTGTGAGTCGTATTACCGATCAAATAAAGGCAGAGCTTAAAGCTAAAAATGCTGTTTTAGTAGCACACTATTATGTGAGTGCTGAGTTGCAAACTTTAGCTGAAGAAAGCGGCGGTATTGTTTCTGATTCTTTAGAGATGGCACGTTTTGGTCAAAATTGTAGCGCCGACACCATTGTCGTTGCAGGCGTAAAATTTATGGGCGAGACGGCTAAAATCCTCTCTCCTGAAAAAACAGTATTGGTTTTAGATGAAGGTGCCACTTGCTCTTTAGATGAAGATTGCCCGATTGCTAATTTTTCTAAGTTTTGTGATGAGCACCCTGATCGCACCGTTGTCGTTTATGCCAATACCAGCGCAGAAGTCAAAGCACGAGCTGACTGGGTAGTAACCTCGGGCAGCGCTTTAAAGGTAGTTCAACATCTTAAGAGCCAAGGCAAAAAAATCCTTTGGGCGCCTGATAAACACCTTGGCAATTATGTGCAGAGTGAAACCGGTGCAGACATGCTACTATGGCAAGGCTCTTGTGTGGTACATGAGCGCTTTAAGGCTGATGCTCTCGTTAACTTAAAAAAACATCATCCTGAAGCGGGCGTTTTAGTACACCCAGAATCACCGCAATCAGTGGTTGATTTGGCCGATGTTGTCGGCTCAACTACCGCACTCATTAATGCGGTTCGAGATCGAGATGAGCAAACTTTTATTGTGGCAACAGATAATGGCATCTTTCACAAAATGCGTGAAGTTGCACCAAACAAAACTCTAATTGAAGCACCTACTGCAGGACAAGGTGCGGATTGCGAATCATGCGCTCACTGTGAATGGATGGCAATGAATACATTAGACAACTGCCTAAGCACTTTAAAAACAGCTGGCAATGAAATAAAAATTGACCCATTGGTTAATCAAAAAGCACAAAATTCTATACAAAAATTACTCGACTTTACCGCATAACGTTTAGACATAAAAGGTAAAATTTAACCCCTATATTCACCGGAGAAAAAAATGGCAGGACATAGTAAATGGCATAACATTCAGCACCGTAAAGGCGCACAGGATGCCAAACGTGGAAAAATCTTTACCAAACTCATTAAAGAAATCGTTATTGCTGCCAAAGCTGGTGGTGGCGTGATTGAAAACAATCCAAGCCTTAGAATGGTGATTGATAAAGCACTTGCTGCCAACATGAAGCGTGACACGATTGAAAGTGCTGTTAAACGTGGCTCAGGCGACTTAGATGGTGAAAACTATGATGAAGTACGCTACGAAGGTTATGGCCTTGGTGGTACTGCTATTATGGTGGATACACTAACAGATAATCGAAATCGTACTGTGGCTGATGTGCGTCATGCTTTCACCAAACATGGTGGTAATTTAGGCACTGATGGCTCTGTTTCTTACTTATTTACCAAGCAAGGGTTCATTAGTTTTGCTGCGGGTGGCGATGAAGATAAGATTATGGAAGTAGCACTCGATGCAGGCGCTGAAGATATTATTACCAATGATGATGGCTCTATTGATGTTATCACCTCTCCTGAAGAGTTCTTTACTGTTAAAGACGCCTTGACTGATGCAGGCTTAGAAAGCGCACATTCAGAAGTAACGATGGAGCCTTCAACTCGCGTTGAGCTTAACTTAGGTGATGCGGAAAAATTTATGAAACTCATTGACCGACTAGAAGATCTTGACGACACGCAAGAGGTTTATCACAATGCAGATATTTCTGAAGAGGTTATGGCACAATTATGATTCATATTCATCAAGGTATTAGCGCACTAGGTGCTTTCAAAACCCAGGCTTTACAAACTAAATTGTCTCAAGCTCAGCCTGGTTTATCGCTATTAGGCGCTGAGTTTATTCATTTTGCCGATCTAAGTGCAAGCCTTGATGAAAACCAATCAAACCAATTAACACAGCTACTTTCTTATAGCGAGTTGCTCACAATTAACAATGCTAAATCTAGTCTTGTTATTATTCCAAGACTCGGCACAATCTCTCCTTGGTCTTCTAAAGCAACGGATATTATGCACTTATGCGATCTGGCGCAGATCAAGCGTATAGAGCGCGCTATTATTTATCATTTTGATGCTGAAATCACCAATCAAGCAAAAGTTTTAGCTTGTGTTATGGACAAAATGACAGAGTCAGAACTTAGCAATATAGAAGATGCACACACCTTGTTTGATCATTTTGAGCCTCAGCCATTTACCAGTGTTGATATTTTAACTCAAGGCAAAAAAGCCTTAGAAAAAACCAATATAGAGCTTGGCTTGGCGCTATCTGCTGGAGAGATTGATTATTTAGTAGAAAGCTTTACCAAGCTTGAGCGCAACCCAACAGACATTGAACTAATGATGTTTGCACAAGCAAATTCTGAGCATTGCCGTCATAAAATATTCAACGCTGATTGGAAAATTGATGATACCGAGCAAGCTAAAAGCTTATTCGCCATGATTCGCAACACCTACCACAAGCATCCTGAAGGCTTGTTAAGCGTTTATTCTGACAACTCAGCGGTAATGGCTGGCCATGAAGGCGAGCGCTTTTATGCAGATGAAAATGGTAAATACGTTAGTTCAAAAGAACATCGCGCCATTTTAATGAAAGTAGAAACTCACAACCACCCTACCGCTATTGCCCCGCACCCAGGTGCAGCGACTGGCTCTGGTGGTGAGATTCGTGACGAAGGTGCAACAGGACAAGGCTCCAAACCTAAAGTTGGCTTGTGTGGCTTTAGTGTTTCTAATTTAAAAATTAATGATGCCACCCAGCCCTGGGAAAAAGACCATGGTAAGCCTTCACAAATCGTATCAGCTCTTGATATTATGCTCGAAGGCCCAATTGGCGCTGCTGCTTTTAATAACGAGTTTGGTCGTCCAAATATCTTAGGTTATTTCCGTAGCTACGAGCAACAAACCCCTGATGGTGATATTCGCGGCTACCACAAGCCAATTATGCTGGCTGGTGGACTAGGTCATATTCAAGAGCAACACATTCAAAAAGGTGAAATCCCTGTCGGCAGTAAAATTATTGTTCTAGGTGGTCCGGCCATGCTGATTGGTTTAGGTGGTGGCGCTGCATCAAGTATTAAGAGTGGTGAGCAAAGCGAAGACCTAGATTTTGCCTCGGTTCAACGGGCCAATCCTGAGATGGAAAGACGCGCCCAAGAAGTGATTGATCGCTGTGCTAATTTGGGCAATGATAATCCTATTATTTCTATTCATGATATTGGTGCAGGCGGCTTATCAAACGGCCTACCTGAGTTAGTCAATGACTCAGGACGTGGTGGTAAGTTTGAGCTTAGAAATATCCCAAATGACGACAACCAAATGTCGCCACTTGAAATCTGGTGTAACGAATCTCAAGAGCGTTACGTACTTGCTATTGCCCCATCGAGCCTAGACTTATTTAGCAAAATCTGTGAACGCGAGCGTGCACCATTTGCTGTTTTGGGTGATTCAACCAAAGAACAAGAATTGGTGCTGAGTGATGAATTATTTGCCGATACACCAATCGATATGCCAATGTCAGTTTTATTAGGCAACCCGCCTAAAGTAAGTATTGAAGCGACCACACAAAATATTGATCTTAACCCACTAAACACTAGCAATATTAATCTTGATGAAGCGATTTCTAGAATTTTGCAACTACCAACTGTTGCCAGTAAAAACTTCCTAATCACCATTGGCGATCGAAGCATTACGGGTATGGTAGCGCGTGATCAGCTTGTAGGTCCATGGCAAGTGCCGGTAGCCGATTGTGCGATTTCTGTGGCTGATTATGTGAGCTACAAAGGTGAGATTATGTCTTTAGGCGAGCGCACACCACTGGCTTTATGTGATGCCAACTCTGCAGCACGCATGACTATTGGCGAGGCTTTAACCAATATGCTCGGCGGTTACGTGGAAGACATTCACGATATTAGCCTTAGCGCTAATTGGATGAGCGCTTCTGGCCACAAAGGTGAAGATGCCAAACTGTTTGAAGCCGTTAAAGCGGTCGGCATGGATTTGTGTCCTGAACTCGGCCTTACCGTGCCAGTAGGTAAAGACTCAATGAGCATGAAAAGCTCTTGGAGTGAAAACGGCGAAGATAAATCCGTTACCTCACCTTTATCACTAATCATTACCGCTTTTTCAAAAACCAGCGATGTTAGACTCCAAAAAACCCCGTTACTAGAAATGGATTCAGATTCTGAGCTATTACTCATCGACCTTGGTTTTGGCCAAAATCGTATGGGTGGTTCGTGCCTAGCGCAAGTGTACAATCAAGTTGGTGATATAGCGCCAAATCTTGACGATAGCGCCGTGTTTAAATCATTCTTCACCGTTATTAATCAGCTTAATAAAGATGGCCTAATTAGTGCTTATCATGACCGCTCTGATGGCGGCGTTATCACTACCTTGCTAGAAATGGCATTTGCCTCACACACAGGTTTAACCATCAATACAGATGCTAGCATTGAAAGCCTGTTTAACGAAGAGCTTGGTTGTGTTATTCAGGTTAAATCTGAAAACAAAAACGCCGTTGCTGACGCTTTAAAAGCAGCAGGTCTTGAGTCTTGCACGCAATTAATTGCAACGCTTAATAACTCAGATAATATTGAAATTATCACTAATGGTCAAACCGTTTACAGCCAGCCTCGTGCTACTTTACAAACACTTTGGTCGACCACTTCTTATGAGATTGCCAAACTTAGAGACAATCCTGAGTGTGCTCAACAAGAATTTGACGCTATTAGCCAATCGACAGACGGTATTAAAACAGACCTAAGTTTTGATCTTAATCAGTCTATCGTTAGTCCTTATATTAAAACCAACGTTAAGCCGAAAATTGCTATCTTGCGTGAGCAAGGTGTTAACGGCCAAGTAGAAATGGGCGCCGCTTTTGACAAGGCGCAGTTTGAGGCGATTGACGTACACATGAGTGATATCCTTTCAGGCAGACTATCTTTAGAGGATTTTAAAGGCTTGGTGGCTTGTGGCGGCTTCTCCTACGGCGACGTACTAGGCGCCGGTAGAGGTTGGGCTAGCTCAATCCTTTACAATGCTCGTGCCAAAGATGAATTTGAAGCTTTTTTTAATCGTGAAGATAGTTTCGCTTTAGGTGTTTGTAATGGTTGCCAGATGCTTTCAAATCTCACTGAAATTATTCCTGGTGCACAAAATTGGCCATGTTTTAATCGCAATGTATCAGAGCAATTTGAGGCGCGCTTCTCAAGCGTTAAAATTGGTGAATCAAACTCTATCTTCTTAAAAGATATGGCTGGCTCAACTCTGCCAATTGCCATTGCACACGGTGAAGGACAAGCCAACTTTGAAGGCAACTCTACTAATAATATTGCCCTGCAATATGTTGACCATAGTGGCGCAACTACCCAAGCTTACCCACACAATCCAAACGGATCAGAGCAAGCAACAGCAGGTGTCACCAATGATTCAGGGCGAGTTACCATTATGATGCCACATCCTGAACGAGTGTTCCGTGCAGTGCAACACTCACACCATCCTAAAGATTGGGATGAGCGTAGCCCCTGGATGAGAATGTTTGAAAATGCAAGAACTTGGGTTGATTAAAAATCTTTTAAGCTAACTAAAGATTAAACTCGGACAATAGGCTAGAGTCATTCTTTAGTTAGCGTATATTTTAAAATTTCAATCACCTGTTCTGGTGTGGTAGCCCACGCTATGGCTGACCCGTCAACTTCTTTAAGTGGATGAATGATATCTTCATTATGAAGCGTTATGTACGGTGTACCCAGTGCGGCGCAATATCCAGCATCAAAAGCGGCATTCCATTGTTTGTACTTATCTCCAAAACGGACTATAGCGATATCACAGCTCTCAATCAAAGTTTTAGTTCGTATTGCATTCACCTTTGCAGATTTATGATCACGCCAATAACTCACGCTTTCCACACCCAAAACATCGCCTGCGGCATCACTCGCATCATGATCGGTAACAGCAGAGGTAAAAGTAATGGATAAATTATGCGCCTCACACCCCTCTTTTAGGCGCTTCCTCCAGTCTGTATGTATTTCGCCTGAAAGATATACCGTTAAATTCATATTTATTCCCCTATCAACTTTTATGCTTTATCTAGTGCCTGACTAACATCAGCAATAATATCATCAATATGCTCAATGCCAACAGAAATCCTGATCAAGTCAGCACCAACTCCTGCTGCTGCAAGTTCTTCGTCGTTAAGCTGTCTGTGAGTGGTAGAGGCAGGATGGCAAGCAAGCGATTTTGCATCGCCTATATTAACTAAACGCAAAATCATGTCAAGAGAATCAATAAACTTGGTTGCAGACTCGATTCCGCCAGTAATACCAAAGCTTAGAATGCCAGAGGCTTTACCAGAAGTGATTTTTTTACAGTTTTCATTATAAGGGCTATCGGATAATGTTGCGTAATTAACCCATTCAACCTTCTCGTGCTGTTGCAGGTACTCAGCAAGTTTTTGCGCATTTTCACAATGGCGATCCATACGCAATCCAAGGGTTTCAAGCCCTTGTAAAATTTGAAAAGAATTCATGGGTGATATCGCTGCACCAGTATTTCTTAGTGGGCCAACACGACAACGACCTATATAAGCCGCCGCGCCTAAAGCCTCTGTGTATACAACGCCATGATAAGCAGGATCAGGCTCATTCAGTATAGGAAAGCGCTCCTTGTTAGCGACCCAGTCAAACTTACCAGAGTCAATGATGGCGCCGCCAATTGATGTGCCGTGGCCGCCAATATACTTGGTCAATGAATGCACCACAATATCTGCGCCCAACTCGAAAGGACGACACAAATATGGTGTAGCAACTGTATTATCAACAATTAAAGGAATGCCGTGTTTGTGTGCAATCTCTGCTAAGCGTGAAATATCAACAACATTTCCAGCAGGGTTGCCAATAGATTCACAAAATATGGCTTTAGTTTTTTCATCAATTGATTGCTCAAACTTTTCAAAATCATTGTGCTTTATCATGCGCGCCTCAACACCTTGTCTTGGCAAAGCATGGGCAAACAGATTATAAGTACCACCATAAAGCTCGCTAGTGCTAACAAAATTATCCCCCGACTCACAGATACATTGAAGTGCATAAGTAATAGCAGCCATACCTGAAGCAACACAAACAGCGCCAATACCATCTTCCATTGCAGCGATACGTTTTTCTAAAACATCTGTCGTTGGGTTCATGATGCGTGTGTAAATATTGCCCGGTACTTTAAGATCAAATAAGTCTGCACCGTGTTGAGTGTCGTCAAATGTATAAGAGCTTGTCTGGTAAATAGGCACAGCAGCTGCCTTGGTGGTTTCTTCAGATTTGTAGCCTTCGTGTAACGCTATAGATTCTAGTTTCATATGTTTTTTTAAAGTTGTAGTTTTAATTTAGTGGCAAAATACAAGCCCGTAGCGACACTTGAATTAAGCAATTGCAAGGTTAAAGTTTAGCGTATTTTATAAGCTCAACTTGTTTTATTTGTCGGTGTTGTTATGCATTTTTTACCTATATCTTGGTGCAAAAATTTAGGAAATAATGCAAATGGCAATCTAAACAGCCAATAAAACACACATTATTTACTAAAAGCGGATTAATCATGGCACTTTAAAGTATAAAGCACGGGTTTTATAAGGGTTTGGCCTAAATTTATTTTGACAATTATAAAATTTGACAATGGGGTATTTTTTAGGTTTTTATCGGGTTAAATGTCATTATGGATTATCAACTGATTCGCTCAAAACGTAAAACCTTAAGCTTGCAAATTAACAACAATGCTGAGCTTGTTGTGCGTGCGCCAAATCGATTATCTGTTAAAAGAATAGAGCAATTTATTGATGAAAAATCCACTTGGATTGATTTAAAAATGCGCGCCCGCTCAAATCAACAACTAACTAAGCCTGACTACAAACAAGGTGAGGCGTTTTTGTATTTAGGCAATACTTATCCGCTCAATATTAGCCTTGATCAAAGTACTAAACTGGATTTTAACGGGGTAAACTTTGAATCAAGCGCTGCCAATAAGGCGATATTTTTAGAATGGTATAAGGCTAAATTTAGAGAGATTGCCCTGCCTAGACTTAACTACTACGCCCAAGAACACCAGCTGGCTTATCAACAAGTCAGGCTTAAATCACAAAAAACCCTATGGGGATCGTGCAGTGGTGTGAATAATATTAACCTAAATTATTTACTGGTCAGGGCGCCTATTGCCATTATTGATTATGTTATTGTGCATGAGCTGGCGCACATTAAGCACAAGAACCACTCAAAAGATTTTTGGAATTTTGTAGCACATATGCTACCAAACTATAAAGCCAGCAAACGCTGGCTTCAAGATAATGGCCATAAGTTAAAAAACCTATAGCTATAATTTAACGTTTATTTGTCGTTAAACTTAGTTGTCGCTTCTTCCATGGCTGCTTTTAAACTGCCCATTTGAGCCATTTCAACAATAATATCACCGCCGCCTACAAGCTCACTGTTCATGTAAATTTGCGGGAAAGTTGGCCAATCTTGAAAAGCAGGTAGGTTTTGCATGACTTCTTGATCTTCAAAAATGTTCACATAAGCAAATTCAACACCGGTAGAAGCTAGTGTTTGAGCAGCTGTTGCTGAAAAGCCACACTGTGGAAACTGAGGTGTGCCTTTCATATAAAGTACTACGGGTGCGCTATCAACTTGCGCCTGAATTCTTTGCATTATGTCCATTATTTACTCCTGTATTTTTGTTTTAATTTTTTTTAATATCCGAGTATTTTACTTGTATATTATTTTTTGTGTCATTATTCTACTGTTTAACTGCTTGAGCAATGGTGTATTTTTGCCCTTGTTTGAGTTTTTTATAATTACCAAAGACGGATTTAAAATTATCTTTAATAAAATGTCGCAAGCCATTAATCGTTACAAATGTGATTTTACCGCCTGGTTTAAGGGCATCATAAGCGTCATACAAAATAATGCTCAGCTGCTCTCTGCCAACCTTGGCAGGCACATTTGACAATACTTGGTCAAAATAATTTTGCTTATTAACAGCTGAAAAAGCATCGGATAAATAAGCCTCGGCGTTATTGATGTGATTAAGCTTAGCGTTATCATTAGACAGCTCAACTGCGACAAAATCCTTATCGACCATATGCACTTCACCCTCAGGGCAAGATTTGGCCACACTCAAGCCAATCGGGCCATAGCCACAGCCTAAGTCCAGACATTTGTCATTCTTAGCAATATCAAGATACTGCATAAATAAAATAGTGCCGTCGTCGATGGCTCTAGGGCTAAACACACCCCAACGGGTTTTTAGATTTAGCTTAGATCCAAGTAAATTAGACTCGATGAGTAGATCTTGTTTGAGTTTTGGAATGTCTTGTCGACTAAACATGGTTGTTTTTTTGTTGTTGTTTTAACGCTTTTTTCTTGGCCTTGTTGGCAATAACTTGACTGGCATTATCGCCAATATGATCTTCGCCTCTGGCTTTGGCTAGCTGAATTTGCTTTTCTCTTTCTCGGTAGCGATTAACCTGATCTTCATTCTTAGAGCCGTAGCACCTTGAACAAGACACGCCTTTTTCATAATGCTGATGCGTTTTATCTTGCTCGGTAATCGGATAACGACAAGCATGGCATTGATCATACTGACCTTGCTCCAGATTATGCTTAACCGCAACACGATCGTCAAAAACAAAACACTCACCCTCCCACAAACTATTTTCTTCTGGCATTTGCTCAAGGTACTTGAGAATACCACCCTGCAGATGATAAACCGTATCAAAACCCTGGGTTTTTAAATAAGCCGTTGACTTTTCACAGCGAATACCGCCGGTACAAAACATGGCTACTTTTTTATCTCGATATTGTTCTAAATTGTTTTTGGTGTATTCTGGAAATTCTCTAAAAGTTTCAGTGACGGGATTAATGGCGCCTTTAAAAGTGCCAATTTCATATTCATAATTATTTCTTGTATCAATCAATACCACATCAGGATCGCTAATTAATGCGTTCCAATCTTGTGGAGAAACGTACGTACCCACAGACTCTTTTGGATCAATACCAGCAACACCCAATGTGACAATTTCTTTTTTGAGCTTGACCTTAAGACGCTTAAAAGGCAGCTCTTTACTTTGAGAAAATTTAATTTCTAATTGATTAAAGCGCCCATCTTTGTCTAAAAAATCGAGCAACTGATCAATAGCCTCTTGACGCCCCGATATGGTTCCATTCAAACCTTCTAAAGCAAGCAAAATAGTCCCTTTGATTTCTAGCTTAGCCATTAACTCTCTCAAAGGCTTGCTAAAATCCTCAAAATCGTCTAAACGAACAAACTGGTACAGGGCACAAACTGAAAACATAAAAACTAGTAACGAATCAAATGATGCTTATTTTACCGTAAAGGCATATTTTTCAATCTATAAAATAGAGTTATGTGCATCGTTGCAAACCCTATTAATAATAAGGTTAATATCCGTATAATATCATTCCTACTTAAAAATTTATACGAGCATTATTTGGCTCAATGATTAAATAACCAACATGAAAAGACCTGAATTACTCTCTCCTGCCGGCTCGCTAAAACATATGCGTTATGCGTATGCGTATGGTGCTGACGCTGTTTATGCAGGACAACCTAGATACTCACTACGAGTACGCAATAATTCCTTTGATTTTGACACGCTTAAACAAGGTATTAACGAGGCACATGAGACGGGCAAAAAGTTTTTTGTAGCTTCCAATATCATCCCACACAATGCCAAAATAAAAACCTACATGAAGGATATTGAGCCGGTGATTGATCTCAAGCCCGATGCACTGATTATGGCAGATCCTGGGCTAATTATGATGGTGAAGGAAAAATTTCCCGAGCAAGTTATTCATCTTTCTGTGCAGGCTAATGCCATTAATTATGCCACGGTAAAGTTTTGGAAAAATGCAGGGATTAGTCGCATCATTCTCTCGCGAGAATTATCACTCGATGAGGTTCAAGAAATTCGCCAAGAATGCCCAGATATTGAACTCGAAGTATTTGTACACGGTGCCTTATGCATCGCCTATTCAGGGCGCTGCTTACTCTCAGGCTACTTTAATCATCGAGACCCTAACCAAGGCTCGTGCACCAATTCTTGCCGCTGGAAATATGATGTTAAAGCAGCAGAAGAAACTCTTGAAGGTGATATTAAAGCGGTGGAGATAAAAGCACCGATAGATCAGGTTGTGTTATTAGAAGAAGAGGGTCGTCCAGGTGAGCAAATGCCCGCTTATGAAGATGAGCACGGCACCTATATTATGAACTCAAAAGACCTGCGCGCCATTGAGCATGTGCATACACTTACCGCCATGGGGATTGACTCCCTTAAAATTGAAGGACGCACAAAATCACACTACTACGCAGCGCGCACAGCGCAAGTATATCGCCAAGCGATTGATGATGCGGTGGCTGGACGAGAATTTAACCCAGAAGCCTTTGGTGTGTTAGAAAATCTGGCCAATCGTGGCTATACTGATGGCTTTTATCGCCGACATCAGCCTGAAGAATTACAAACTTATTTTGATAATTATTCTCGCTCACACAAGCAACAAGTGGTGGGTGAAATTCTAGACTACAAGGACGGCAAAGCACTAATTGAAGCCAAAAATAAGTTTAGCGTTGGTGACTCTGTTGAGGTAGTTTTGCCAAGTGGTTGTTTTAATATTGAAATTGAGTCAATGGTCACTGAATACAATGAAGTGCTCGAAGTTGCCAAGGGTAGTGGTTACCGAGTATGGATCCCGATGCCTGGAATAAAGCCTGAGCTTGGTTTTATCGCTCGAAATTTTGATGAAAAAATTAAAATCAAAAACAAAAATATTAAAAAAGATCCTGAGCAAAAAATCCGTCGCCCTTCTTGGTAGATCCCAAATCCACTCACGTATAATATCATTCTTTGCAACAAGGTTATATACGCGTGCTTGATCAAATTCATTCACCTCAGGATATTAAAAAACTCGATTTAGATCAGTTGCAATCCTTGGCAGATGAAATTCGAGATTTTTTAATCCAAACCATTCAAAAAACAGGTGGGCATTTAGCGCCAAATCTTGGCACTATTGAAATGACACTTGCCATGCACTACGTGTTTGATACACCTAAAGATAGCTTTGTTTTTGATGTGGGTCATCAAGCCTATACACACAAAATACTAACTGGTCGACTCAAGCAGATGCCTACTTTGCGCCAAAAAGATGGTCTTTCAGGTTTTACCAAGCGCAGTGAAAGTGAGCATGATAGCTTTGGTGCTGGACACTCTTCTACCTCAATTAGCGCAGCACTAGGGATTGCCATTGGCAATCGCCTGCACGACAATGACAAGAAATCTATTGCTGTGATTGGCGATGGCGCTTTAACAGGTGGCATGTCATTTGAAGCACTTAATCACGCCGGCGACTCAAATGCTGATTTACTGATTATTCTGAATGATAATGACATGAGCATCTCCAAAAATGTTGGTGCCATGAACAAGTATCTGACCAAGCTTATCTCTGGAAAAGTGTACTCAACCATGAAAACCAAGTCGTTGGATTTTCTTGAAAAAGTGCCCATGATTCATGAATTTGCCAGACGCTCTGAAGAGCACTTAAAAGGCATGGTATTGCCGAGTACTTTGTTTGAAGAATTAGGCTTGGATTATTTTGGACCCATTGATGGCCATGACCTACCTACACTGGTTAAAACCTTACAGAATTTAAAGCGACAAGACAAGCCTCGTCTGCTGCATATTATTACCAAAAAAGGTTATGGTCTTGAGAGTGCTGAAAAAGATCCTTGTAAATTTCACGGCGTGGCGCCTGCACAATCTCAGGCCAATACGCTACCCAGCTATAGCGATGTTTTTGGCACCTGGATTAACAATACCGCTAAGCAAAATACAGATTTAATCGCCATCACCCCTGCTATGTGCACCGGCTCAGGTATGAGCGATTTTGAAAGAGACTTTCCTGAGCAGTATTTTGACGTTGGTATTGCCGAACAGCACGCCATTACTTTTGCAGGTGGATTAGCTGTGCAAGGGTTTAAGCCAATTGTAGCCATCTACTCTACTTTTTTACAGCGAGGCTATGATCAGCTTATTCACGATATTGCCTTGCAAGATTTAAATGTGGTATTTGCCATTGATAGAGCTGGCTTAGTGGGAGCAGATGGCGCCACCCATGCAGGTAGCTTTGATTTAAGCTTTTTACGCTGCATCCCAAACCTGGTAGTAATGTCACCAAGCAATTCAGCTCAAATGTATCAAATGTTAAATACTGCATTTGCAACGTCTGGTGCATTTTGTGTACGCTACCCAAGAGGGGTATCTGCTATTGAAAGCTACGTTAGTACTGAACAAATTCAGATTGGAAAGGCCGAGGTGGTTCGACAAGGTGTTAATATTGCTATTTTAGCCTTTGGCACTCTACTGGATTTTGCCTTAGAGGCAGCAGAATCAATCAATGCAACAGTAGTTGACATGCGTTTTGTTAAGCCTTTGGATGAAGCACTGCTGATTGAGCTGAGCAAAACCCATACTCAATTTATCTCTATTGAAGATAATGCCATTAAAGGTGGCGCTGGCAGTGGTGTGAGTGAATTTTTTCATCAACAAGGTATTAACACTTCTCTTAAAATTCTTGGCTTGCCTGATATCTTTACCGAACAAGGCTCGCAAGATCAGCTACATGCATTGTACGGCTTAGATGCCCAGGCTATTATTGCCGCTAGCCAAACATGAAAAAACTCTTAAAACGCTATAGCCCCAAGCCTCATGAGGTAAGAAACCATAAACATTTAGGCTGGCTTAGCAAACACTTGCATGATCCTAGTTTGTGGAATTTTAATCGAAAATCAATCTCTAAAGCCTTTGCAGTAGGTCTGTTTTTTGCCTTTATTCCTGTGCCTTTTCAAATGCTACTAGCTGCACCAGGTGCGGTTATTTTTAGTGCCAACTTACCCTTGTCTATTGCGCTAGTATGGATTACAAACCCACTCACCATGGCGCCTATTTACTATGGCTGTTACAAACTAGGTGCTTGGTTATTGGGTGTGCAAATCGAGTCTGATGTTGTTATGTCGCTTGAATATGTTTGGCAAGTATTTGATACAATTTGGCAACCTTTCTTATTAGGCTGTTTGACAGTTTCTGCTGTTAGTGCGCTACTTGGCTACTTTGGCGTGCAGTTTGTTTATCGGTATCGAGTATACAGACGCTCAAAAAAGCTATAAATTATCCAAATTAAGTTTGATTTGAGCTCTAATTTTTGCCTCTAAAACGTCGACCAAATTTTCATTACTGACTTTTTGATCCGTCTTACCTTCTACATACATCAAATTTGGCTCTCCACCTGTCAGACCCACTGAAACGGCTTTTGCCTCACCTGGACCGTTAACCACGCAGCCAATAACAGCGGCATCAATAGGCTCACTAATATCTTCTAGTCTAGATTCTAGCTCATTAACCACTTTTATAACGTCAAATTTTTGGCGAGAACAAGATGGGCAAGCTATTAAATTAACACCCTTTTGCCTCAAACCCAATGATTTAAGAATATCAAAACCAACACGAACCTCATCAACTGGATCAGAAGCAAGCGACACTCGAATCGTATCGCCAATACCTTCAGCCAACAACAAGCCTAAGCCAATGGATGATTTGACCGTTCCTGAGCGCAAAGAGCCTGCTTCCGTAATACCCAAATGTAGTGGATTATCAATCTCAGAGGCAAGCTGTTGATAGGCGAAAACCGTCATAAATATTTCACTGGCTTTGAGTGAGATTTTAAAATTATCAAAATTAAGCCGATCTAGAATATCAATATGCCTAAATGCCGATTCAACCATTGCCTCAGGCGTTGGCTCGGTGTATTTTTTTTGTAAGTCTTTTTCTAAAGAGCCTGCATTGACACCAATCCTAATCGGAATTCCGTGATCTTTAGCGCTCGCGACCACCTCTCGAATTCTGTCTTCACGGCCAATATTGCCTGGGTTAATACGCAAGCAATCAGCCCCATACTCTGCCACCTTGAGCGCAATCTTATAATCAAAATGAATATCAGTAATCAGTGGAATATTAGCCTGTTTTTTAATCTCTTTAAAAGCCTCTGCTGCTTCCATAGTTGGTACAGAAATACGCACCAAATCAGCGCCCGCTTCTTCAATGGCTTTAATCTGCTTGAGCGTTGCAGTCACATCTGTGGTTTGTGTATTAGTCATACTCTGCACAGAAATTGGCGCATCGCCACCAATGGCAACATTGCCCACAAATATTTGTCGAGATTTTCTTCGGGTAATGCTGTGTATAGGCTTCATTGCTTTTTAAATGTTTGAATCAATTCATCTAGGCCTTTGTCACTCTTAACCCGGCGATCAATCTCAGTTTGATAGGTTTTATTAGATTTAATTATAACGCTGTTCGTCTGCTCTTCTACTGGCTTTTTTCCTTTGCTAATAACAATCAAAGTATTGTTGCTAGCCTCTTTAACAGGCATTTCAAGATACTGATAGCCGTACAGCCCCATTAATACAATAGCCAGTATTAAAATCCAAATTTTAATCCTTGGCTTACGTTTTTTTTTACTCGGGTAGTAGTCAATTCCGTCTAGCATCTGAGCGTTTGGTTTTATCTTGTACTTTGCCAGCTAGCTGTCCGCAGGCTGCATCTACATCCTCGCCACGGGTACGCCTGGTCATGGTACGAATCCCCTTGGAAGATAAAATATCTTGAAAATTATCAATGGCTCTGACACTAGAAGTTTGATAATCAGATTGTGGAAATGGATTGAAAGGAATTAAATTCACCTTGGCAGAAACTCCTTTTAAAAGCTTGGCTAGCTGCTGAGCATGCTCTGATGAGTCATTCACACCTTTTAACATAACATACTCAAACAAAATATGACGCTCTTGCGTGCCGGCATTCAGATATACATCGCACGCTTTCATGAGTGCCTCAATAGGGTATTTTTTATTAATAGGTACAAGCTCATCACGCAACGCATCATTTGGTGCATGTAGAGATATAGCCAAACTGACAGGGACTCGCTCGCTCATACGCTCTAAAGCAGGCACAACACCCGAGCTAGAAATAGTCACTCGTCGGCGTGACAATCCAAATGATAAGTCGTCTAATAATAGATCACAGGTGCTATACACAGCTTCTTCATTTAACATTGGCTCGCCCATGCCCATAAAGACAACATTAGAAATGCGCTTGCCAACTGGATTTAGATGTAAGTTGGCAATTAATACCTGGGCAATCATTTCTGCTGTAGATAGATTTCGATTAAAACCTTGATAGCCTGTTGAACAGAAAGTACAGGCAAGTGCGCACCCCACTTGGGATGAAATACACAGCGTACCCCGCTCTTTTTCTGGAATATAAACCATCTCTATATGGTTTTCACCACCAGTTTTAATCACCCATTTAATAACACCATCTAGCGCATGATTCTTGCTAACAACCTCTGGAAATTCAATACAAGCTATTTCATTAAGCTTTTCTCTTAATTTTTTACTCAGATTAAGCATTTGATCAAAATCAAATACATGATCTTTGTAAATCCACTTCATGAGTTGCTTGGTACGAAAAGACTTCTCACCCAACTCATTAAAAAATTGGTCAAGCGCTTTCTGATTAAGATTTAAAAGATTTATTTTGTTTTGCATCAATAAAAAATAGC
Organism: Candidatus Thioglobus autotrophicus; assembly: GCF_001293165.1. NCBI lineage: Bacteria > Pseudomonadati > Pseudomonadota > Gammaproteobacteria > Pseudothioglobaceae (SeqCode) > Candidatus Thioglobus > Candidatus Thioglobus autotrophicus. The sequence continues at coordinate 200,145 of NZ_CP010552.1, forward strand.
ACAGACAAACTGTGCTATTTAGACCTTATAAGTTAATAAAAATTAACGCGTTCTTGGGCAAACACCCTCAGCGCCAAAGAAATACTCAATTTCAATAGCAGCATTTTCTAATGAGTCAGAACCATGCACGGCATTTTCATCTAAAGACTGTGCAAAATCAGCACGAATAGTGCCTGCTGCTGCCTCTTTAGGATTGGTTGCACCCATAATTTCACGGTGCTTAGCAACTGCGTTATCAGCCTCTAGCACCTGAACCATAACTGGGCCAGAAGTCATAAACTCAACCAACTCACCATAAAAAGGACGCTCCTTGTGCACGGCGTAAAAACCACCTGCTAACTCCTCGTCCAAATGCAGCATTTTAGCAGCGACAATTTTAAAGCCGGCTTTTTCAAATCGAGTATAAATTTGGCCAATAACATTTTTAGCCACAGCGTCTGGCTTAATGATTGATAAAGTGCGTTCCATAGGTATCTCCCCTGAGTGATCGTTAAGACTCACATTTTACCAAACTTTAGACGTAAAAAAAGCACCCGAAAGTGCTTTTGTCACGATAAGAATTAACGCTTAGCCGTTAACTGCATCTTTAAGAGATTTACCCGCTTTAAAGGCTGCCACTTTAGAAGCTTTAATTTGAATCGTTGCACCTGTTTGTGGGTTGCGACCAGTACGTGCTGCACGATCTCTAACAACAAACGAGCCGAAACCTGTTAGTTGCACACCATCACCACTCGCCATAGCACCTGTGATTGCATCTGTCGTTGCGTTTAGTGCACGACCTGCATCTGCTTTTGAAATATTTGCTGCTGATGCGATTGCATCGATTAATTCTGACTTGTTCATCCTCTTCCCCTCGATTTATAAAAAAAATGTAAAAAAAATATTGGATTGGTGAAATACATTACCTGGTTTAAATAAAACCAATCTTAGTTCAATAAAGTTTTACTAATTATATGCAAAAAATTACTGATAAATCAATCATTTGCAAAAAAATAATCTTCTATTAAAGATTCACTATGAAATATTTATTTATTTATTTCTTTTAGCGTTCTTTGTTTGTCCCTTTGCCAGTCTCTAGATTTAACATCTTGGCGCTTGTCATGGGATTTTTTACCTTTGGCAACACCGATTTCAAGCTTAACACGCCCCTTCTTCCAATACATCTTTAAAGGTACAACGGTTGCGCCTTTTTGCTCAATTTTTTCTTTTAAGCGATTAATTTCTAAGCGGTTTAATAGGAGTTTTCTTGTTCTGGTTGCATCAGCAGTCACATGGGTTGAGGCACTTTGTAGTGCAGAAATATGGGCACCGAATAAAAACATCTCGCCGTTTTTCAAGATGACATAGCTTTCTTTAATCTGCACCTTGTTCTCTCGCAGACTTTTTACCTCCCAACCTTCCAAAGAAAGTCCAGCTTCCAAGGTTTGTTCGATAAAATAGTCATGACGTGCTTTTTTATTAAGCACAATCGTGTTTGAACTTACCTTAGGTTTTTTGGATTTTGCCATGCATCAACTCTCTAAAAGTGCTCTTGTACCTTATTCAGCTGAGCAAATGTATCAACTAGTTAACCAAGTTGATGATTATCCAAAATTTCTCAATTGGTGCTCAGATGCCTCTATTTTAAAGCAAACGAGTGCTCAAATTACAGCCTCGGTTAAGATAAATAAATCCGGATTTAATCAAAGCTTTACTACTATTAATACACTCACCCCTAATCAACGCATTGATATGCAATTAAAAGAAGGCATGTTCAAACAATTAAAGGGTGCTTGGGTGTTTACTCAGCTGAATGATAGCGCTTGTAAAATAGAGTTGACACTGGCCTTTAGCTTTTCATCAAAAATAGTGGATTTGGCTATTTCCCCTATTTTTACTAGCATTGCCAACTCACAATTAGAGGCTTTTGTTGCCAGAGCGAAGGTTGTGTACTGATGCTATATGCCTTTAATAAGCCTTATGGCGTGCTGTGTCAATTTAGCGGGGAAGGTGAGACATTGGCCAATTACATTAACACTAAAAATATCTATCCGGCTGGTCGCCTAGACAAAGACTCAGAGGGTTTATTATTGCTAACCGATGACGGCCAATTGCAACACCAAATCTCACACCCAAAATTTGACAAAGAAAAAACCTATGTGGTTCAAGTGGATGGAGAGATTAACACCCATGCACTTGAACAATTACGCGCTGGTATCACACTAAAAGATGGACTCACCAAGCCGGCCAAAGCACGTCTTATTAATGAGCCTGACTGGCTCTGGGATAGAGCTCCAGCCGTTAGATTTAGAAAAAATCTCCCCACTTCTTGGATTGAGCTCATAATCACCGAAGGAAAAAATCGACAAGTAAGGCGTATGACAGCGCAGGTTGGCTTTCCAACCCTACGGCTGATTCGCACCCAAATTGGACATTGGACATTGGACAATATTAAACTAGGACACTATGAACGTCTTTGAGCTAAGCTATAACGCCCTTATGTGCGACAACATTGCTGAAAAAATTACACGAGTTGATCAGCTTCATACGTTAAAAAATACCCAAATACTTAATTACCAATCAAGCTTTCAAATTAATGCGGTTGAGTTTCCTGGCAGACCTTTGAAGCCAACACTGGCTAGATTTCATACCATGCCAAAAAGAGGGAAATCTGATCTTGGTTTTATTGAAACCATTCATGCAATTTGCCATATTGAATTTAATGCCATTAACTTGGCATTGGACGCTACTTATCGTTTTAGAGATATGCCAGATCAATTTTATCAAGATTGGATCCAGGTCGCTTTTGAAGAGTCTCAACATTTTCAGTTACTGAATAATTACCTGGTTGAATTAGGCTATCAGTATGGGGATTTTGATGCGCACAATGGTTTGTGGAAAATGACTTTTGAAACTGACTACGATGTATTAGCAAGAATGGCTCTCGTACCTAGAGTGTTGGAGGCCAGAGGCTTAGACGCCACCCCAAAAATTCAAAAACGTTTTAAAAACTCTAACTTTAAACCTATGGTTGAGTTACTAGATATTATCTTCCAAGATGAAATTGGTCATGTAAAAATTGGCAATTTTTGGTTTCACTATTTATGCAAAAATCGCAAATTAGATCCTATTGAAACATTTGAATCACTCATTCAAAAACATATTGGGGAGTCTTTGCGTGGTCCTTTTAATATTGACGCACGTAAATCAGCTAATTTTACCGACCAAGAGCTGGCCTACTTACAGGCCAACTAAACTAGGCTAATTTAACTGCGTTAACCACTTATCAATCGTATCAATTAGCTCTACTGCTGTTTCTTTTTCTTGATAGTAATGGTCTGCTTTTTTAATCACTTTTTGTGCACTTTGTTTATTATTAGCAATATCCATTAACCACTTTCGATCTTCCGCTGAACGTCGAACACCTGGGAAATCCTTCTCACCATAAACATCAAGCACTGGCTTCAGCATAGAATCAAGTGGCATACGCTTAATGACTTTTTGTTTATAGTCAGTCGCACCCATACCCACACCAACATAGGCGTTAATTTTATCGTCGCCATATTTGTCAAAATAACTCATCGACATATGCGCACCACAACCATGTGCGATTAAGATAATATTATCCACACCACGTTGTTTGTAAAAATCAATAGCCGCTTCTATGCGCTCATGCGCATAGGGGAAAATAGGCACATAATCATAATAAGTTGCTTGCTTATCAAGCACTGGCATTTGCACTGACAAACTATGCCAGCCTTTTCCTGCCAATCCCACTCTAAGTGGTTTTACGACACTATCCCAATTGGCGTGATAACCTCGAGAATGAAGAACAATCACGCCGCCCTTGGCATTTTCTGTTTCAGCTTCCATGTAGATACTAAAGACTTCTTTATCATCAGAAAGGGGTAAATACTCCACATCACCATCCATAACTGCCTCTTCAATTTCGCCAACCATTCGATTTTCACGCTCAAAGTCAGGCTTTGCACTGGTGAATTGATTGTAGAGTTTTTGTAGAGAAGCTGGGTCAAAGCCAGATAATTTAGGCAATTCTGGAAATTTAGGAAAACTCTCCAAACCTGGAAGAAAGGCAAAAGCGTTGATAGAAAAACTTAACACTGTTATTGTAATAATTTTATTCCACATATTTTTCTTTGAGTAAATCCAATGCAGTTTGTGCATCCGGATGATTATTTTTAGCAGAGCGATTAAACCAATAATAAGCTTGCTTAATATCACTTTGTTCGAGCATTAACGAGGCCAAATTGTATTGTGCATATTCATCTTCTTGCTCGGCAGCGCTCAGCCACCAATCCTGTGCAAGCTGAATATTCTTGTCAACACCCTTGCCTTCGTAATAAAGCATGGCTAGCTCACTTTGAGCATAAGCCAAACCTTGCTTGGCTGATTTCTCAAACCAATCAAAGGCTTTATTATCGTCTTGTTCTGCACCAAGGCCATGTAGGTAACTTAGTCCAATATTATTTTGCGCAGCACTATGTCCGCCATCAGCGGCACGCATCATCCATTCAAAAGCATCATCATTACGATCCATTTGCGAATAATCGTAGCCAATTTGATACCAACGATCAAATCTTGTTTCAGCTTGCGCGAAAGAAGTTGTTAAAACATAAAAAAGGGACGCTATTAACATCCCTTTTCTTAGAACTGTCATTAACAATTATTTAACTGTTAAACCCAACAATTTCCAATCATTCATACCACCACGGTAGTATTTGATTTTGCTTTGCGGGTAACCCATTGTTAAGAGTGCGCGAATCGCCGCAGGCGACTGACCACACCATGAACCATTACAGTACAAGTATAAAGTTTTAGCACCGTCGTAATCTAATACACCATCTAAATCTTTAACACCAAACTGCTCAACCATTAACTCAACAACAGCCATCGGATCTTTAGCAAGCGCCTTAGAGTTAAGCTTAGTAAATGGCACGTTTACTGCGTGAGGAATCATGCCTTTTTTAGCCCAACCCTTAGTACGTGCATCAATGATAAGTTGAGTTGCATCACCACCAGCAATATCACGTGCAGCGTGAATAACATCTAACTCAGTCACTGTTTCAACGGCTGCAGGTGCAAACGGTTCAGTTGGCTGAATACAAAACGGTGGACAAGGACGTGAAGTCTTTGCAAATGCTGGATCTACCGTATTGCCGTTATCAGCATTACGTGAAATACCTGCAACTTCCATCACACCTTTAGTAATACCTACTGGCTTTCCAGCTTTCTTAGCAGAACTTGCTGCAGAAGAGCCGTTATTCCAGTTGTGATCAGAGCCAAAAAAGCCTGCTTGAGCACCTAACGTAAATACCGAAGCAATAGCAATTGCTAATAATTTAGTTTTCATAATAATCTCCTAGATTAAAAAGCACCCAATCATGAGTGCTCTATGAATCAATTACTTAGTTGTTAAACCTAAAGATTTCCAAGCATTCATACCACCACGGTAGTACTTAATCTTGTTCTCAGGGTAACCCATTGTTAGCAACGCTCTAATTGACGCTGGAGACTGGCCACACCATGAACCATTACAGAACAAGTATAAAGTCTTAGCATTGTTGTAATCTAATACGCCGTCAAGATCTTTAACACCAAAAGTGCCTGTTAAGATATCTACAACTGCCATAGGATCTTTAGCTAACGCCTTAGAGTTAAGCTTAGTAAATGGAACGTTCACTGCATGAGGGATTGTACCTTTTTTAACCCAACCTGGTGTACGTGCATCAACTACTAATGCTGACGTGTCGCCATTTGCAGCATCACGTGCAGCATGGATTACGTCTAGCTCAGTCACTGTTTCAACAGCAGCAGGCGCGAACGGCGCAGTAGGCTGAATACAAAATGGTGGACAAGGACGCGAAGTCTTTGCAAATGCTGGATCAATTGTTGCAGCGTTATCTTGGTTACGTGAAATACCCGCAACTTCCATTACACCTTTAACGATGCCAACAGCTTTGCCTGTTACTTTTTCAGCAGCAAATGCTGCTGAAGATGTTAATACTGCAGCGACTGCAGTTGATAATACTAATGTTTGAAGTTTCATACTTCTCTCCTCTTTTTATATAAAAATAACTCTTTATTGAGTTTTGGTTAATAGTGTTTAGCTTCAATAAAGCTAAACACTATAAATTCTATGACTAGTCGCAGCTTGGCTCTTCTTCTAAGTTGTGATTTGCAAAGAAATCCATTACACATTCTTCTTTTGCATCTTCTTCAGCGCCATCACAAAAATTTTGTGCGCCATCACGAACAATTTGTTTTTGCGCTTCAGATTGAGAATCTACTGGCAATGGTAATGGTGCAATTGTTTCACCAGCTACATGTGCAAATGTTACTGAACTTAATAATAAAATAAATAATACGGCTATTTTTTTCATTTTTTTACCTCCTTGTTGAAATACATTAAATAAATACATCACTACTACATTATTACCATATATAGCTTTGAATGCAAGTTTTTTCATGACTATCTAAATATTATAATATTATACTTTTTTAATTAATATAACTTTTTATTAGGGTATTTTTTAACCCATATTATCCATGGCTTGATTGGCTAATTCATCTGCCATATCATTACCTACATTGCCACTATGGCCTTTAACCCAATGCCAGTGCACCGTGTGTGTTTCATTAAGTGTGTCAAGGCGCTGCCATAGGTCAACATTTTTAACGGGTTTCTTGGCCGCTGTTTTCCAACCTTTTGCTTTCCAGCCTTTAATCCAATCATTAATGCCATGCATGACATATTTTGAATCGGTAAACAAATCAATAGAAATATCTTTAGATTTAATAACTTCTAGCGCTTTAATCGCTGCTAATAGTTCCATACGGTTGTTAGTTGTGTCTTTTTCATGGCCTTTTAGTTTTTTGTCATGATCGCCATATCGAAGCCAAACACCCCAGCCTCCAATGCCAGGATTTCCTCTGCAACCACCATCTGTATAGATTACTATTTTTTCCATGCTGTTTTTATTAATTATATTATTTTAGGGGGTGACAGGCCTTGCCTGTCACCTACTTTTGATCCACGTTGGTTTGTAACCAATATTCTAAAAGCGCCAAGTGCCAGAGGCGTGAACCATTAAGTGCTGTCATATATTTTTCTGGCTGATGAATGACTTTTTGTATAAATTTTTGATCAAATATTTCACGATTAATACATTGACTAGAGGTGAGAATGTCGGCCATAAAGTCTAAGAACTCTCCGCGAACGTATTTAAGCGCTGGCATAGGGAAATAGCCCTTCTTACGATCAATCACACTGTCTGGTAATAATCCTCTAGAGATTTGCTTAAGTGGATGCTTACCTTCCTCAGCCATTTTAAGGCGCGGCGGCATACTCAGCGCATGCTCAACCAATTGATAATCCATAAATGGTACGCGCGCTTCCAAGCCCCAAGCCATCGTCATGTTATCCACACGCTTAACAGGATCATCAACAATTAAGCGGGTGATATCGGTGCGAAACACTTTATCCATAAACTCATCAGCATTGGCTTTGGCAAATTCCTTATTGAGCCAGGCTTGGGTGTGATTACCTGAATGATATTTTTTATTAACAGTTTGTAGATATTCCTCGTAAGGTCTATCAACATAGTGTTTAGAAAATCGCTCAACCTCGCTGCCTGACTCTGCTTGCATACGTGGATACCAAAAATATCCCGCAAATGCCTCATCTGCACCTTGACCAGATAATACCACCTTAATATGCTTCGAGACTTGCTCAGAAAGCAGATAAAAAGCCACGGAATCTTGCCCGACCATTGGTTCGTTCATATTAGCCACTGCCTCACCTAATCTAGGCAAAACTTGTGAATTACTCACCACATATTTTTCATGGCGCGTGTTAAATTTATCCACAATCTGATCTGAGTATTCAAACTCTGAACCCGCTTCATCATCAATATCTTCAAAACCAATTGAGAACGTGCGAATATCTTCATGGCCCGCTTCATGAAGTAATGCCACCAATAACGAAGAATCTAACCCGCCAGATAGCAAAACCCCAATCGGTACATCAGCCGCATTCATGCGCTTAAGTACCGCCTTAGTGAGTAGCTCATGCGTACGCTCGATATACTCTTCAATCGATAATGCAATTTCTGGACGCTGGGCTTTGGGCTGCCAATAAGTTTTTTCTCTAATATCGCCATTCGGTTTAATCACCAAAGTCGTGGCAGGTTTGATTTTTTTAACCCCTTCTAAAATCGTATTCGGTGCCGGCACCACTGCGTGCAAAGAGAGTTGTTGTTGCAGAGCCACAGAGTTGATATCCGTATTTGCACCAATAGCAATCAAAGATTGTGTGCTAGAGGCAAAACTAAAGGCTTTATCCGTTAGATTAAAATATAGCGGTTTAATACCCATGCGGTCGCGAGCGACAAATAAATGCTGCTGAGCTTTGTCCCAAATACAAAAGGCAAACATACCATCCAAATGCAACACACAATCCTCACCCCAATGGTGATACGCTTTAATAATAGTTTCGGTATCAGAATGCGAGAAAAACTCATAGCCTTTTTTACTAAGCTCTGCTCGTAGTGCTTTATAGTTGTAAATCGTGCCGTTAAATACCAAGACCAAATCCAAGGCTTGATCAACCATAGGCTGTGCGCCAAAATTAGATAAATCAATAATGCTAAGGCGCTGATGACCAAAGCCAATACTTTGATCAGACCACACGCCCGAAGCATCAGGGCCACGACGCGCAATCTTTTGCATCATAGTGTTCAGGTCTTGAGAAGTAACCGCTTGATTGTCAAATCTTAATTGTCCACAAATACCGCACATATATTGAATAAAGAAAATGTAAAATAGCTATTTTAGCAAGGTTTTCAATCGATTTATGTCACAAACACTTTACGACAAATTAATGAGTGCGCACGTGGTACGTGAAGAAGCGACCACAGCGCTTATCTACATTGACAGACAACTTATCCATGAGGTCACCTCCCCGCAAGCATTTGAAGGCTTAGAGCTGGCCGGCAGAAAACCATGGCGCTTAGATGCTAGCATTGCTGTACCAGATCATAACGTACCCACCACTGATCGCTCTAGTGGTGTGAGTGGCATTGAAGATCCTATTTCAAAATTACAAATCGAAACGCTGGATAAAAATTGTGCAGAATTTGGCATTAATGAAATCCAAATGAACGACATTCGCCAAGGCATTGTCCATGTGGTTGGCCCTGAACAAGGTGCCACCCTACCGGGCATGAGTATCGTCTGTGGCGATTCACATACTTCTACACACGGCGCACTCGGTGCACTGGCTTTTGGCATTGGTACTAGCGAGGTAGAGCATGTTTTGGCAACGGGCTGCTTATGGCAGGCTAAATCTAAAAATCTAAAAATCGAAGTAAACGGCAGTCTTAATGAATATGTCAGCGCTAAAGATGTGGCACTCTATATTATTGGTCAAATTGGCACGGCTGGTGGCACAGGTTTTGCTATTGAATTTGCCGGCACAACCATTCAAAATTTAAGCGTTGAAGGGCGTATGACTCTATGCAACATGGCGATTGAAGCCGGCGCTCGCGTGGGCATGGTGGCTGTTGACGACAAAACCATTGAATACGTTAAGGGTCGCCCTATGGCACCAACGGGTGAGCAGTGGGATAAAGCGGTTGCTTATTGGAACACCTTACATTCTGACGAAGACGCCCATTTTGATCAAACAATTAGTTTGGATGCAAAAAATATTAAACCTCAAGTCACTTGGGGCACTTCTCCGGAGATGGTTATCGCCATTGATGGTGCAACGCCTGATCCTGCTAAAGAATCCGATCCGGTGAAAGCACAAAGCATCACCAACGCCCTAGACTACATTCACTTAAAGGCCAATACACCCATTAATACCGTCGCCATTGATAAAGTATTTATCGGCTCTTGCACCAACTCACGCATCGAAGATTTACGTATGGCTGCCAGTGTTGCTAAAAACAAGCAAGTGGCTAGCAACGTCAAGTTGGCTTTGGTTGTGCCTGGTTCAGGCCTAATTAAGGCGCAGGCTGAGGCCGAAGGCTTAGATAAAATATTTACCGATGCAGGGTTCGAGTGGCGTGAGCCGGGCTGTTCAATGTGCTTAGCCATGAACGCTGATAAGCTCGAGCCTGGTGAACGCTGTGCATCAACCTCCAATCGTAACTTTGAAGGTCGTCAAGGTCAAGGCTCATTCACGCATTTGGTTAGCCCTGCTATCGCGGCGGCGAGCGCCATTGCCGGTCATTTTTCGGAGATAAAATAATGCAAGCTTTTAAAACCCTAACCTCTATTGCTGCTCCACTTGATCGTGCCAATGTTGACACCGACGCTATCATTCCTAAGCAATTTTTAAAATCAATCAAACGCTCAGGCTTTGGCCCTAATTTGTTTGATGAATGGCGTTATTTAGATGCTGGCGAAGTTGGTATGGATAATTCCAAGCGCCCAATTAATCAAGACTTTGTACTCAATAAGCCAGAGTATCAAGGCGCTAAAATCCTACTAGCACGTGAAAATTTCGGCTGTGGTTCATCACGTGAGCACGCACCTTGGGCACTAGAAGATTACGGATTTAAAGTAATCATTGCCCCAAGTTTTGCCGATATTTTTTACAACAATTGCTTTAAAAATGGCATTCTTCCTATTGTTCAAGATAACCAAATTATGGATGAGTTATTTGCCACCAAGGGTGAGATAAGCATCGATCTTGAAAATCAATCCGTTAATGCTAATGGTAAAACTCATACTTTTGAAGTAGACGCTGAACGCAAGCGTCGCCTTATTAATGGCTTGGATGATATTGGCTTAACCTTGCAATATTCACAAGAGATTAAAACCTTTGAGAAGGCATATTTTGAAACTTATTCTTGGCTATAATCATTAAGACATGATCGCTCGCTTAACTGGAAAAATTCTCGAAAAAAACCCGCCTGAAATTCTACTAGAAGTCGGTGGTATTGGCTATGAAATACTGTGCCCAATGTCGAGTTTTTATGCAATGAGTGATCAAGGCAGTATCACATTGCATACGCATTTTCACGTTAAAGAAGATGCGCAAACTCTATATGGTTTTATCTCTAAAGATGAAAAAACACTCTTTAGAGAGTTAATTCGCGTTAATGGTGTTGGCCCTAAAGTAGCATTGGCTATTTTGTCGCATCTGAATATTGCCTCACTAATGAATGCAGTCGCCAATGAGGACGATGCACTACTTGCCAAAACCCCAGGGATTGGCAAAAAAACCGCACAAAAACTCATTGTTGAACTGAAAGATCGCCTGGCCAAGTTAGAGCTAAACGGCTCAAACCATCAAACAATTACTGCCAGCGCCAACATCAATCCAAACACTCAAAAAGCGGCTCAAGCTTTACAAGCACTTGGCTTTAAAACTAAAGAAGCGGAAAAAATGCTAAGCGCTATTAAAGATGATGCACTATCAACAGAAGAGCTTATTCGTCAAGCATTACAAAACAAATAACACCCGCAAAAAATTGGAAATAATGTGGATACAGCTAGTTTTTGCCATTATTTTTATAAAAAAGGCTAAAAAAGGCTAAAAAAGGCTAAAAAAGGCTAAAAAAGGCTAAAAAAGGCTAAAAAAAATCGTTTTATTGGTAAAAATCACCTTATTTTATAAAATTTCTGAAATTTTCAAAATTACGAGCTGATGCGTTTTTTCTTAAGTTTTTTAAACCAAGTGATAAATTCTACATTCATCAAATATAAGCATGGCAATAAAATCAGTGTCATCAGCGTGCCAAATAGTAATCCGTAGCCTAATGCAAGTGCCATCGGTTGTAAGAGATAGTCTGTACCGCCAAGACCATAAGCCAATGGAAGAATACCCGCCAGCGTGGTTAAACTTGTTAATACAACAGCGCGAAGCCTATCTTTAACACCTTTAACAATCCACTGATGAATGGTTAGTTTTTCTAAGGACTTGTCTTTCAAGTAGTTAAGATGCGATACAAGCACTAGTGAATCATTCACAATAACACCAACCAATGCTAAAACACCTAAAATCGCAAAAAAGCTTAACGCTTCGCCGTGCAGGAAGAATGCCCAAATAACACCAATAACTGAAAATGGAATAGCGCTTAGAATTATTAATGGCTGCGAGTACGAATTAAATAACAAGACTAATAATAAGAAAATACCGACAATTGCCATCAAAAAAGCTTGCTTAAAGCCATCCATAGATTTTGCAGTTTCCTTGGCACCACCCTCAGAAATAGCACGCACAGAAGGAAAGTTTTTATCTAAGTCAAGTTGTAGTAAAGCCTCTTTCATAACCTCACTAGTAGATGTCTTTTCATCATTAACACTAGCACTAAGCATAATAGATCTAAGGCCGTTATAGTGATTAAAATCAGGCTCACCAACGATTTGACGAATACTAGAAAAATTTACTAATGGAATAACACGACCATTTTTATTGACTACTTTTAACGATTTTATAAAGACTTCTGATTTTTCCAAATCACCCAAATAAAGTCGGAAATTAACATCGTTTTGTCCTTCGCGAATGTTGGTCACATCAATACCTGTGAAGGCGGCTCGTAAATAGCGATTGACAGTTGAAAAATCAATATCAAGGCGTGCCATTTTTTCAAAATCAAGTTTTACTTCAATGCGGTCCTTTCCAGGCTCGTCATCTCTATTAATATTATCCACTCCTGGAATATTTAATAAAATTTGCTCAAGTTTATTAGCTGCTTGTAGATTTTCAGAGCCTGCTTGACTGATCAGGTTAATTTCTACATCCTCACCTTGTGGAGGGCCAGGCCTTCTGACTGAAAATTTTAATTTTTCTACTTGGTCTATCTCATTTGCACTAGCTTTTAAACTCTTTAGAATCTCTTTAGAACTTTTGTTACGCTCTGAAGCTGGCAATAGTTCGATGATCATCTTTGCCTTGTGTGTAAAGTACTTGCCTACATCTGTCGTAACTGAGACCAAATCATCACCAACAATCCTATAAATTAATTCCTCTACCTGCTTAGCTTTAGCTTCTGTATTGGAGAGTGATGAGCCGGTGTTCATTGTCATGCGTGTGTTAATTGTATCAACACCTACTGCAGGAAATAAAGTGAACTTCATTTGTGTGCTTGCAAAATAAATTGAAATGACGAGCGTTATACTAAAAATTCCTATGACTAAATAGTGAAAATTCAATATCTTAGATAAAAAAACTTCAAATTTGTTTTCAAAATATTCGAACCAATAATGCTCTTTTTTCTTTTCATTTGATCCAGCTAAATGCGCAGGTAATGCAAGTGAAACTTCTAAAAAAGACAAAATGAGTGCAAAAATAATTACCAGGGGAATAACGTAAACAAACTTACCCATCATGCCGCCCATTAAAAACATGGAAGAGAAGGCTAAAATTGTTGTTAAGATTGTTGTCACTACCGGCATAATAACGCGCTTAAAGCCATGAGAAGCTGACTTAAAATTGTCTTCACCAGTTTGCTTGTAGTGATAAATACTTTCTGCCACAATGATGGAGTCATCCACCACAATACCTAACACCAAAATCATGGCTGCTAGTGAGATAAGATTGATGGTTTCGCCCGTTGCACCTAATAATGCCACTGTACCTAACAACGAAACAGGTAAGCTGATTGCAACCCAAAAAGCCGTTTTGAAAGATAAAAATGCACCCAATACTACTAATACCAATAGCAAGCCGATCAAGCCATTATTGGTCACAATATCTAATCGGTTGCGTACGTATTTAGATAAGTCAGATGAATAAAAAATATCTAACTGATTGTTATATTTGCCACCCGTTTTTTCCATGTATGCTTTAACCAAATCAACCGTGGTTATGACATCAGCTTGTGCTTGTTTTTTTACTCGCAGGATAAAACCTTTTTTACCGTTAACACGGACAATTGATTTTTCTTCAACATTGCCAGATTCAATAACTGCAATATCTTTAAGCCTAACGATTAAGCCTTCAAACGTAGATTTAACAATGACTTCGCTGACATCAGTTGCTGCATCAAATTTAGACAATACAACAATGGTTTTTTCATTTTTATCATTGTGATTACTACCCACAGTGTAGCGTTGATTCCTTTGGGTAATTGCACTCATCACTTGTGGCAAGGAAAGCTCATATTGATAAAGTTTTTCTGGATCAATATGTATTTGGATTTCTTTATCTAAATAGCCATCTTTAGTGACTTCTGATACGCCTTCAATCGACTCTATCGATTGGGCAATACTATCAACCATACCTCTTAATTCTGCGTAATCTATTTCATCACTACTAAGACTGATTTTTATAATGCTTTTTCGGGAAGTCTTGCGATCTATAACACGTGGTAAATCTACGACCTCTTCAGGTAGTGATTTAATACGATTAACGACATTACGAACCTCTTGCTTAATCTCAGATAAATCACTGACATCTTGTGAGAAGGTAATAACAATTGAAGACACACCTGCTCTAGAGGTTGAGGTAAATTTATCAATGCCAGTGACACTGCTTAATTCATCTTCAATGACATTGGTAATATTTTGTTCGACATCCTCTGGAGAGGCACCTGGATAGCTAGTGACAATTGTCATTATCTCAAAATCTACATCAGGAAATTGATCACGCTGTATATTACTAAGACTAACAAGTCCAAGCGCAATAACACTGATACTAAAAACCAGTGCTAGCTTTTTCTGCCTAACTAAAAAATCAAGGAAACCATTCATAACGCAAGATTATAACCCAAGCTTAAAAAATTTAAACCCGGGCAATCAAGAAAATTTACTTATCGTGAGCGTTTACGCTCAACCTCTTTCAATAGGCGCTTACGGATACGTGTGTTGTTTGGTGTTACTTCTACCAACTCATCATCATCAATAAACTCTAATGCTTGCTCAAGATCAAGTTTAATAGCTGGGGTTAGAGATACCGCTTCATCGGTACCTGAAGCACGAACGTTAGTCAGTTGCTTACCTTTCATGACATTAATCACCAAGTCTTTATCACGCGCATGAATACCCACAACCATACCTTCGTATACTTCCGTATTATGCTCTACAAAGAATTTACCACTCTTTTGCAGGTTGAAAATAGCGTATGCAACTGCCTTGCCTTGGTTCATTGAAATCAGTGAGCCATTCGAGCGTTGACCAATGTCACCTGGTTTTTGTGGCTTGTACGCATCAAAAGTTGAGTTCATCAGACCGGTGCCTGTTGTGGCTGTTAAAAATTCTGTTCTAAAGCCAATAAGGCCACGAGCAGGAATGTTGAATTCAAGCTTAACACGGCCATTGCCGTCAGGCTCCATATTGGTTAACTCACCCTTACGCTCACCAAGTCTTTCCATGACGGTACCTTGGTGCTGAGACTCAACATCAATCGTTAAGTCTTCAAACGGCTCACAAACAACGCCGTCAATCTCTCTTAAAATAACTTGCGGACGACCCACAGCCAACTCAAAACCTTCACGACGCATAGTTTCAATCAGTACTGATAAATGCAATTCACCACGACCAGAAACTAAAAACTCAGACGGATCTTGAGTGTTTTCAACACGCAGTGCAACGTTATAAATTAGCTCTTTATCAAGACGATCACGAATATTTCTAGAAGTGATAAACTTGCCGTCTTGACCTGCAAACGGTGAATCATTTACTCTGAAAGCCATTGATACTGTTGGCTCATCTACGCTCAGTGGCGGCAATGCCTCAATAGTTTCTGGATCACAAATGGTATCTGAAATTGAAATACCTTCAATACCTGTAATACAAGCGATATTACCTGCTTCAGATGAATCAATATCCACCTTATCTAAGCCCAAAAATCCTTGTAAATTTGCAATCTTGGCTTTTCTTTCAACGCCATCAGCGCCGACAACAACCACTTGCTGGTTCTTTTTAATCGTACCACGAGTAATACGGCCAATACCAATTGCACCAACAAATGATGAATAATCAAGAGCGGTAATTTGCATTTGCAATGGCGCCTTAATATCAACCTCTGGTGCGGCTACATTTTTAACAATGGTTTCAAACATCGGCAGCATGTCGCCTTCACGTACATCGTCTTCTAGCGTTGCATAACCATTAATACTTGAAGCGTAAATAATTGGGAAATCCAGCTGCTCATCGGTAGCACCCAGTTGATCAAATAAATCAAATACTTGGTCAATAACCCAGTCAGGGCGAGCCGCATCTTTGTCAATTTTATTAATAACAACAATTGGGTTCAAACCTTGGTCGAAGGCTTTTTTCGTCACAAAACGGGTTTGTGGCATTGGACCTTCTTGTGCATCTACTAGCAACAATACCGAATCAACCATTGATAATACGCGCTCAACCTCACCACCAAAATCGGCGTGTCCCGGGGTGTCAACGATATTAATATGGTAATCTTTCCACTTAATCGCTGTATTCTTAGAAGAAATGGTAATACCACGCTCTTTTTCAAGATCGTTGGAATCCATCATGCGGTCGGTTGACTCAAAGCGCTCATCAAATGTTTCTGATTGCTCCAATAGTTTGTCAACTAAAGTGGTTTTACCGTGGTCAACGTGGGCAATAATAGCGATATTTCTAAGTTTAGTGTTCATGCGTTAGGGGATGATTCGAAAAAGACACTATTATCCCCTAACTCTCCTATAATATTATGATTTATTAATGTGAATCAATCACTTAAGATTATGGCTAAAAAAAGTTCTTCAGGTCGTTGGATGAGCGAACACTTGAGTGATGAGTATGTCAAAAAAGCTCAAAAAGAAGGTTATCGCTCACGCGCTGTTTACAAGTTAACCGAGGCAATCGAAAAAGATAAGTTTATCAAACCAGGTGATCGTGTGCTTGATTTAGGCGCAGCACCTGGCGGATGGAGCCAGGTTGCTATCAAAATTGTTGGCAATAGCGGTCAAGTTATTGCTAGCGATATTCTAGATATTGAACCCATTGATAAAGTTGACTTCCTATGTGGCGACTTTACACATGACTCAATTTATGAAGAATTATTACGCTTAACGGGCGGTCATAAAATTGACGTGGTGCTTAGTGATATGGCGCCAAATATGAGTGGTCAGCTATCGGTCGACCTGCCAAAATCGATGTATTTATGTGAATTAGCACTCGACATGGCCATAAAAACCATCACCCCAAATGGCACTTTTTTTATCAAAGTTTTTCAAGGTGCTGGATTTGATGAATACGTTAAGTCTTGTAGGGCAGCTTTTAATAAGGTTATTATTCGCAAACCCAAAGCTTCAAGAGCACGTTCTAAAGAAGTATATTTACTGGCAAATGGATTAAAATAGTCGCATGAAAGATTTTGACGATATCCAGACACTACTAAAAGAAGACTTGGCGCAAACTGACGCCCTGCTTCAGAGTCGTTTAAGCTCGAATGTGGCTTTGATTAATCAAATGAGTGGTTATATTATTGGTGCTGGTGGCAAACGCCTACGCCCACTATTACTACTTTTATGTGCACGTGCAACCAACTATCAAGGTGAGCACCACCGCTTAATGGCAGTCGTCATTGAGCTAATTCATACTGCCACTTTATTGCACGATGATATCGTTGATGAATCTGCAACACGTCGCGGCAAAAATACCGCCAATGAAGTTTGGGGCAATGCACCTAGTGTTTTAGTGGGGGATTTTCTCTATTCACGAGCGTTTGAGATGATGGTTGAGCCTGGCTCAATGAAAATCATGCAAATTTTATCAAAAGCCACCAATGAAATTGCCCAAGGTGAAGTTTTACAACTGCTTAATTGTCAAAATTCTGCTTTAACAGAAGCGGAGTACTATCAAGTCATTGAGCGTAAAACTGCGGTGCTTTTTCAAGCGGCCACACAAATTGGCGGCATGCTTTCTGAGATTGATAGCACTCAAGAGCAAGCCTTAAAAGATTACGGCTTACACCTGGGTAATGCTTTTCAAATCATTGATGATGTACTCGACTATGAGTCTGATAGTGCCACCATGGGCAAAGAAGTAGGTGATGACCTTGCTGAGGGCAAAACTACTCTACCAATGATTTACGCCTTGGCTAACACCTCAGGCTCAGACAAGCAATTATTGGAAGAGGCTATTAACAATGCTGATAATAGCAAAATCACTCAAGTGGTGCAAATATTACAATCTGTTGATGCTTTTGGCTATACACGAACACAAGCCAAAAAATCTGCAGATTTGGCCAAATCTTCTCTTAAGGATATTAATGAGTCACCTTACAAAGAAGCGCTTATTTTGCTGTGTGATTTGTCACTTGCGCGCAAGTCCTAGTGTTATCTGACGAGCTTAAAGCTCAAATACGCGATTCATTTATTGCTCTAAAGTCTGATATGTCAGATTTTAATGTACGTCCTTCGCAAAATAAAATGATTGCTGAAATCTCCAAAACACTGTGCGGTGACTACCCAGATTCCAACAAAATTTTATGCGTAGAAGCGCCCACAGGCACGGGCAAAACCTTTGCCTATTTACTCAGTGGCATTGCGATTGCCAAAGCTAATAAAAAAAAGCTCATCGTCTCGAGTGCCAATGTCGCCCTACAAGAGCAATTACTGCTCAAAGATATTCCTGAGGCGCAAAAATACTGCCAAGTTGATTTTGAATACGCCCTGGTTAAAGGTCGCTCGCGCTATGTTTGTATTCGTAATCTAATTAACCTGTGCGAAGATAGCGCGACAGACAGCTCACTATTTGATTCAAGCTTATTATTTGACGAGCCGCCAGGCAAATACCAACTTGAAGAAATGGCTGAATTATTAGAAGACTATTCCGCTAAAAAATGGAATGGTGAAATTGATGATCTGATGCGTGCGCCTGATCATACTATTTGGCAAAAGATTAATTGTAATCGCTTTACTTGTACCGCCAAAAGCTGTGAATTCTACCAAGATTGCGCGTTTTTCAAAGCACGCAAGCAAATCACCAAGGCTGATGTAATCGTTGCCAATCATGACTTAGTGTTAGCCGATTTAGCCACAGGAAATACGGTGCTGCCAGATGTCGATGAATCAATTTTTATCTTTGATGAAGCGCACCACTTAAGCAGTAAAGCACTGTCTCACTTTTCTTTGTCTACAGGTACAGAATTTATCAAAACCAGTATTCGCCAAGCCAAAGGTGTGAGCGATCAAATGTGTAAACTTACCGAGCAAGACCTGCCCGACATTAACATCAAGCAAATTGATGATTATTTATCCGATCTCAGCACATTACTTAAAACCCTGGATTTTGACGAAGATATTTATTTGTTTGACCAAGGTATGGTCGATCAGCCTATCAAAGATATTAGTAAAAATTTGTTTATCTCGATTAGCAATATCCAAAATAAATTTTGTGCACTCAGAGAGTCTTGGGCTGATTATTTAAAAATTAAAGTCATTGATAAAAGCATTGGCGACCCTATTAATACTGCAAGTGGCGAATGCGAACAACATCTTTCAAGTATTGTAGAGCTACTCTCCTCTTTTTTAAAAAGTGACGACAGCACCCAATCTCCACATTCCAGATGGATTGAAAAAAACACTCTGGCCAACAAGAAGACCAACTACAGCTTATATAGCGCCCAAACAGATATTTCTGGCAATTTAGATGCGCTTATTTGGTCAAAAGCCACGGGTGTCATTCTCACCTCCGCAACCCTGTCCTCTTTAGGTAGTTTTGATCGACTCAACAAACAACTGGGGCTAAAAAAACCAGAAAACCAATATTTACGCTTGCCCTCACCTTTTGAGTTTGATCAAGTTGATTTTATCATTGCCAAATTTAAATCCAACCCGACTCAAGTGTTTGAACATACAAAAGAAGTGGCTAGCCAACTACTAAAACGCCTAAACGCTCAAGAAGGTTCGTTGGTATTATTTGCCTCAAATAAGCAAATGCAAATGGTGGCTGACATGGTTGAATCCAAGCTTGATTGCGATCTTTTCATCCAGGGCGAATACCCTAAAAAAACCATTTTAGAAAAACACATGACATTGCGTAAGCAAGGCCAAGGTAGTATCATTTTTGGACTCGATAGCTTTGCCGAAGGGGTTGACCTTAAGGGCGATAACCTAACTCACGTGGTAATTGTCAAACTGCGCTTTAGCGTACCCACTTCACCAATTGACAAAACCTTAGCAGATTATCTACAATCTCAAAATCGTAACCCTTTTATGGAAATCTCTCTGCCTGACGCTTCACTCAGACTGATTCAAGCCTGCGGCCGATTGATTCGCACCGAAACTGATACCGGAAAAATTACGATTTTTGATAACCGTTTAGTTTCTAAGTTTTATGGAAAGCAATTACTAGCCGCGCTACCTAGTTACAACATTGTGGTTGAGCCTTAAAATACTTGCCAAAAAAAATCACAGAATTTTTGAAGAAGGTTTAACTAAAAACGCCAAAAAGCTTTATGCAATAATGCCATTAACGTTAATATTTCTAAACGCCCTAATAGCATTGAAAAACTCAAAATCCATTTGGCACTTTCACTAATAGCGCCATAATTTTCAGCCACATCGCCCAAACCTGGGCCCAAATTATTCATACTAGCGGCAGTTGCTGAAAAACTCGTTACTTGATCCATGCCAGTGAACATTAAAGCGACCATGATCACAATAAAAGCAATAACATACAATGAGAAAAAACCCCACACTGATACCAATGTACTTTCTGCAACACTACGCTGATTGAGCTTGATGTTGATTTGTGCATTTGGATGAATAAACTTTTTAATCTCTTTCATGGCTAGCTTAAACATGAGTAGCACTCTTACCACCTTAATACCACCACCTGTTGAGCCTGCGCAAGCGCCAATAAAACTAGCAAAAATCAATAATACTGGCAGCATCAGCGGCCAAAGTGCGAAATTAGTCGAGGCAAATCCGGTGGTGGTTGCCATTGAAATACTCTGAAAAATACCGTATCTAAACGCCCCTTCTGCCGTTTGATAATGCCCGGTATTCCACAAATAAAGGGCAACAAAAAAAGTGAGAATACCCAGTGTTAATAAATAAGCTTTAAATTCAGAATCTTTAAAAAATTCTAAAATATTTTTCTTGCGCCAGACAAAGAAATGCAGAGAAAAATTAATACCTGCTAAAAACATAAATACAATAGCGACTGACTCAATCATGACAGAATCAAAATAGCCAATGGATAAATCGTGCGTGGAAAAACCACCAATCGCAACAGTGGAATAACTATGACTAATAGCATCAAAAATACTCATGCCTGCTAAATAATAAGCCAGCGCACAAGCGAGGGTAAAGCTCAAATAAATCTTCCATAGCGCCTTAGCGGTTTGAGTTAGTTTTGGCGTCAGTCGATCTTTTGAAATGCCGCTAGACTCTGCATGATAGAGCTCCATACCGCCCACACCCAGCATCGGCAAAATAGCCACTGCCAAGACAATAATACCCATGCCACCTAACCACTGCAGTTGCTGGCGATAATACAAAATAGCCATTGGCAGATCATCAAGACCCGATAAAACCGTTGCACCTGTTGTGGTTAAGCCTGACATAGACTCAAAAAATGCATCTGAGAAAGTCATACGCAAAGATTCTGAGAGTAAAAATGGCGTGGTAGCAAACAAAGACAAAACAAACCAAAAACTTACAACCACCAAAACGCCTTCACGAATTCTAAAATCCTTAGTAGAATTTCTAAACGGCAAATAAAGCACTAATCCGCTGATTAGCGTTAATGCAAAAGCGGCTAAAAATGAAGATGTCTCTTGTTGCTGATAAATACTATCCACAATAATAGGGGGCAGCTGGGTTAAGCTAAATACCATTAGCAACAAGCCAATCGTTTTAAAAACAATACTAAATTGCATAAATTATCCTAATTTAATCTAAATAACCTGCGAACATTTTCTCAACCTCATGGATCTTATTAACATCTGTTAACACCAGGAGGACATGATCACCCTCTTCAATGACTAATTTCCTTGAGCCCATAATAACTTCACTATCTCGCACAATAGAGCCAACCACTACACCATCTGGCAGGTTAATTTCTTCAATCGCTCTACCCACTACCTCTGAATGCTCTTTATCGCCATGAACAATCACTTCAATAGCTTCCGACTTACCTTGGCGTAGAGAGTGAACCATCATTGTATCTCCCTTGCGAATATGTGCCAAAATACCACTGGTGGTAATTTGGTCTGGTGAAATAACCATATCTACATCTTCACTTTGTTCAGCCAAATCTTCATAAACATTGCGCTTAACCAGGGCAATGGTTTTATGCGCACCAAGACGTTTAGCCAAAATAGACACAATAACATTAATTTCATCAGAGTCAGTTAAGGCCAAGAATAAATCAGTGTTTTCAATCCCCTCTTCCAATAATAATTCTTCATCAGACGCATTGCCTCGCAATACTAAAACGTCGTCTAATTCATCTGCAATCTTTTTAACCCGCTCTTGATTCATCTCAATGATTCGCACCCGGTGATTTGCTTCTAAATGCTTGGCCAAATTAAGCCCAATACGTCCACCACCTGCAATAATGATATTTTTATAAGCCTTATCCAGACGTCTAAATTCTTTTAGTACTTTAGAAACACTGCTTTTTTTCGTGACAAAATAGACTCGATCGCCGTCTTTAATAACCGTGTCTCCATAGGCTGGAATCGCTCGACCATTGCGATACAAACTCACAATACGCATATGAATCTTGGGTAGATGTTTATGCAACTCTTTAATTGGATTACCAACAATTGGCGTACCAGCATACGCGCGAGTTTCGACCAATTGCACCAATCCATTTTCAAATTCAAATACTTGCTCAGAACCCGGCTCTTCTACGACACGCTTAATATAGTTGGTTACTAACCCTTCTGGGGTAATCACAAAATCAATGGGTACAGCGTCGTCAGAAAACAACTCTTTGCGATGCAAATATTCTGCCGTACGTACGCGCGCAATTTTTTTGTCCACTTGATAGAGTGTATGCGCCATTTGACAGGCAAGCATATTACCCTCGTCAGATTTAGTTACTGCAATCACCATATCCATATGACGAATATCCGCCTCCTCTAAAATATTAGGGTAAGAGGCTTGACCGCAAATTGTTTTGATATCTAGGTGGCGCTGTAGATCTAGTAAATTATTATTATCTTTATCAATAATAGTAATATCGTTATCACTATCTTCACTTAAATATCGAGCCAATGTCGAGCCAACTTGTCCAGCACCTAAAATTAAAATTTTCATGATTAAGCCTTATTTTTATCGATCCCTAGATCTTTTAGTTTGCGATATAGCGTGGTTCGTTCCAACCCTGCTAATGCAGCAACTGCTGCAATATTGTAATTATTTTTTTGTAAATGATGATCAAAATATTCTTTTTCAAAAATATTTCTCGCCACTTTCAAAGGCGCATCAAAATCAATACCTGTAATACCATTGCTATTACCATTATTTTTGAAAACTTGTTCTGACAAAATTCTACGCACAAATGGCAAGATATCGTGCAAGGGTTTTTTCAAAAAATCAACTGCACCGAGTTTAATGGCTTTCACCACATCTTTATGCTCTGCATGGCCTGACATCATCACTATCGGCGTGGAAAAACCTGCCTGAATCCATTCTTCAAGCAATGACATGCCGTCTTGGCCTGGCATCCACACATCCATCATCACCAAATCAAAAGACTGCTCTTGAATGATGATCTTAGCCGCCTGCGCATTAGCAGCCAAACTCACCTGATAATTGACATCTTCTAAAGTGTCTTTCATGGTTTCTGCATTAATACTCTCATCGTCAATAATAAGAATTTTTCCAATAATATTTATCTCGTTCACGGCTCTATCCTTTTTTTTATGTTTATGCTTGATAATCAAATTCAATGGTAATTTTGGCACCTTGTGGCTTCACATTTGCAGCAAATATACGTCCGTCATGCTGCTCAACAATATTTTGCACAATGGCCATCCCTAAGCCGCTGCCCTTAACTTTTGTCGTCACATAAGGCTCGAAAACACGGTCTAGCACCTCTTCATCAAAGCCTTCGCCATTGTCGATTACACTGAGGCGCACCAAGCCCTCCTTTGGCAAATATTGGGTGACAATATTAACCTGTATAGCTTCATGAGGGGATGACTCCGCTGCATTTTTAACCAAATTAATCAACACTCTAGAAAGGCTAACCGAGTCTAATAACAACAAGGGAATATCTTTTGCTAAATCAAAAGTAACCTTCAAATCTTCTTGTTCGTCATATAAAGAAATTGACTGACTAACAATCTCATTTAAATTGCTGAGCTTGCGCTCAATTTGAGGCGTATTGGCATAATCGGCAAAAGCGCTGACCATCAGATCCATGGATTTCACTTGATCAATAATGGTATTGGTGGTTTTATCAATTACTTCCAAATCACGATCTTTTAAAGAATTCATAAAACGATTGCGTAGACGTTGCGCTGAAAGCAAGATCGGGGTTAATGGGTTTTTAATTTCGTGCGCCATACGCACCGCCACTTCGCCCCAAGCAGCTTTCTTTTGCGCACGGTTCAGCTTAGAAATGTCTTTAATAATAATCACGTAGCCCAAGGTTTTTCCTTGACTTTCAAGCTTAGCACCTTGGCATGATAATAATAAATGTCGATCTAATAAAGCCAACTCAAGACTCTCATTCCACTCGCTTTCCTGGGTTTTAAATTGATTAGCTGTTAAGGCAAATAAAGCCTCTAATTCTGGATATTTAGCACTAATTTTGGAACAGTTTCCACCCACAAACGACTGCTCGTCCTGAATATTAAACATTTTGCCAATAATCGGGTTAATGAGTCGAATGTCTTTGTTTTGATCTAAAGCGATAACGCCATACGAATATTTCAAAATAGTTTCTAAATAAAGATTATGTGTATCTAAACCCTCTTGTGAGGTTTTAATTTTTCGCGACATAATATTAAATTGATCAACCAATAAACGCACATCATCGCCATCTTTGCTTTGCTCAACACGCACGTTGTAATTACCTTTGGCCATTTCTCGCGTGGCAATTGAAAGATTATTAAGCGGCCTCATAAGCTTTTCAATCATCCTAAACACCAACATCAAGGCACTCAACACAGCCAGCAAAACCGTTGAAGAGAAATCAATCATAAAACGCTTTTGAGTGATTGAAGTGTTAAGGTCAAATTTAATACCTTTAGTACGCTTGGTAAAAGCACCAACTTGCAATAAGAAGTTTGAAAGCCCGGGGTCTGTTGCGTAAACCACATCAACTGAAGAAAAGTTTTTTTCTGGCGTCCTGGTCAAGTATCGAGTGGACATCTTAACTTGAGCAACATTCGTACCCGCATCCACAAAAATCATAACAGGCTGTATTGCAGGCAAAGGTTGGTCGTCTATCGCCATACAATTAGAAACGTCATCCGTTTTAGCAATAATTTCTGCTTGATCATTCAATAGGGCGATTTGACACGCCCAACCCTTGTCAATCAGCCCTTCTAGAAATGCTTGCATACTTATTTTATAAGTTTCTGAATCTTTCTTGAAATTACCAAATGAGGTAATTAGTGTCAATACACGTTTAGTTTGTTCGGTATAGCGCTCAACTCTAACTTGGTCTATACCTTCATATAAACCATCTACTTGTTGAATAAAGTTTTTGCTAAAACTATCAAAGGCGTTTTCAGAGTCAGCTACATTGTTTTGAATAGTTTGAAATGAAAACATATAAAACGACAAAACTGGCACAATCACCAGCATAGGAACAATTTTAATAAATGACCAAGTAAATTTTGAGCCGACAATATCGCTACCCATATCGCGCTTTAATCGGCGCACATCGGTATAAATATAGTAAGCTGCAGTCAAACTTAAAGCCACATTGTAACCAACTAAATATCCCCACCAAGTTTCGATTAACTCGGGGTTTAGACCCAAATAAAAGGTTCCTGAAATAGAGAGTAAGAAAACCGACGCCCAAAACCAAGCAGGGGGTGATTTGATAAAGTTTTTCTGTTGACGAATAGTCATTGACCTTGGTTTAAGTGATTGGTTAATTATTTGGAATTATCTCATAAATAAACCAGTCGTATCGTTACTTGTTGCTAAAATACAACAATGATTCAAACACAACAGCAATTAACTCACTTTCTCAACACCATTGAGACACAAACACATTTGGCCATTGATACCGAATTCAAACGTATTGATACTTTTTATCCTATTTTGTGCTTGGTGCAAATCGCCACCGAAAATGCAGTTGAGTGTATTGATATTTTGGCCATTGAAGATCTAGAACCTTTATTTAAAAAACTCTATCAAACAGACAGTGTCTGGATTGTGCACTCGGCTCGTCAAGATATTGAGGCTTTATATTATCTTTCCAAGCGTCTACCAACCCAGCTATTTGATACACAAATAGCAGCTCATTTTCTCAATCATCCCGCACAAATTTCTTATCAAAATCTCACTGAAATTCTTCAAGGTGTGATTTTGGACAAGGCTTATACACGCTTAGATTGGACCACTCGCCCTCTGCCTGAAGCAGCACTTGAATATGCCTTGGACGATGTGCGCTATTTGATCAAAAATTACGCGCAACTGAATGAGCAACTCACAACCGAGGACAAGCTTGATTGGCTTATGCAAGACGGTTTAGACTTATCTGATATTCGCCTATATTTGCCAAATTTGGAGCAAGCTTGGAAAAAAATAAAGGGCTTGTCGCGCTTACCAAAAAGCACGCATCAAAAAGCAGCACAACTGGCCGCTTGGCGAGAATCGCAAGCTATTGATCGTAATAAGCCCAGAAAATGGATCATGAGTGATGAGCAATTACTTGACTACAGTCTCAAAAAAACCAAGCTGTCTGACGCCAATCAATCACTTTTTAAGGATTTTTTATCGCAACAAATACAGCTTACACAAACACGTATTCAGGTTGAGGCACACCAAGCACCAAGCAAAAGTGAAAAACAACAAAAAAATGAGCTGCAAAAACTCATCAAAAAAATCGCAGTTCAGTATAATCTAGATGAAACTATCATCGCCAATGGTAAAACATTGATGAAATTTATTCGTGGTGATCAATCAGTTAGCTTTTTAACTGGTTGGCGCTATCATATTCTAAAAGAGGAGTTGGAAAATGCAAAACAGTCTTAAACCCGTATCAGCAGGTAACCTACCTGATGAAATCAATGTTATTATTGAAATCCCGGCAAATTCATCGCCAGTAAAGTACGAAATCGATAAAGAAACTGGCGCCATGTTTGTTGATCGCTTTATTTCTACACCGATGTTCTACCCATGTAACTACGGCTTTGTACCAGAAACTTTAGCCGATGATGGCGACCCAGCAGATGTTTTGGTGATCACCCCTTATCCTCTTATTCATGACTCAGTGATTACTGCTCGCCCAATTGGTGTTCTGCGTATGACTGACGAAGCTGGCAAAGATTCAAAAATCTTAGCTGTACCAACTGACAAGCTTTGCAAGTCATATCACGATATCCAAGGTATTGATGATGTGGGTGCAACGCTTAAAGATCAAATTGAGCATTTCTTTCGCTACTACAAAGATTTAGATGCTGGAAAATGGGTTGAAATTGATGGCTGGGGCGATGCAGATGAAGCAAAGGCTGAGTTGCAAGAATCCTTTGACGCTTACAAACCTTAGTCTTTGGCTCAAGCCACCAACCATTTTCAAATTATTGGTGGAGAGCATCGAGGCAGGAAATTCCCTTTCCCCGATGCACCAGGGCTAAGACCCACACCTAATAAAGTTCGAGAAACCTTATTTAACTGGATCCAGTTTGAATCGAGTGGTAAGGTTTTTTTAGATTTATTTACTGGCAGTGGTGCACTAAGTTTTGAAGCGCTTTCTCGAGGTGCTGAGCAAGTTATCAGTATTGAAAAGGATTTTAACGCTTTTCAGAATCTGGAAAAAAATCGGAAAAAACTAAAATCAGATAATTTACAGATTATTCATAGCGATGCTTTGGATTTTTTAAGCAAAAAACCCACCCAAATCTTCGATTTTGTCTTACTTGACCCGCCTTTTCACCAAAAAATACTCGAAAAAGTGCTAAAACAGCTCTCAATCGAAGGTTTTTTGACAACTGGATGCAAAATCTACCTAGAATCTGAGTTTGAAATAACCAATAATTTCTTAAATCAAGAAATTTCGCAAAAAATCAAAATCAACCAACAAAAACGCTCAGGACAAGTACACTACTGCCTAATTGAGGTATTATAAGTCTAAGCCACTACCAAACATACTCATGACAAAAAAAATCGCTATTTATCCAGGTTCATTCGATCCGATCACCAATGGTCATATTGATCTGATTAAGCGTGCCAGTAGATTATTTGATGAAGTTATTATTGGTATCACTCAAAATAGTAAAAAAACAGCCTTCATGAGTATTGATGAGCGTATCAGCTTATCTAGCGAAATTTTAAAAGAGATTGATAATGTCAAGGTTCTAAGTTTTGGTACTTTGCTGGTTGACTTTGCCCAAGCACAAAACGCGCAAGTTATTTTGCGGGGTTTGCGTGCTGTGAGTGATTTTGAGTATGAGTTCCAACTCTCAGGTATGAATAAGCATCTTAATGCCAATATCGAAACACTCTTTATGACACCGGCGGAGCAATACGCCAATATCTCTTCTTCGCTGGTTCGAGAGATTTTATCTCTCGGTGGCGATGTCAGTCATTTTGTCCCCAAAGCTGTTGAAACACTCCTAAAGACACGCCTGTAATTTTTTTATTCTTTTCTGCTTGAATTAGAAATACTCACCCCTATATAGGGTGTATATCAAATTACAAGGAGTAAAAAATGTCAAAGATTATCGGTATTGACTTAGGAACAACAAATTCATGTGTGGCCATTATGGATGGTGGCAACATTAAAATTATTGAAAATTCAGAGGGTGATCGTACCACCCCATCAATTGTTGCTTTCCCAAAAGATTCTGAAGAAGTTTTAGTGGGTCAATCAGCTAAACGTCAAGCAGTTACAAATCCTGAAAATACATTGTATGCAATTAAGCGTTTAATTGGTCGTCGTTTTGACGAAGATGCGGTACAAAAAGATATCGATCTTGTACCTTACAAAATCGTTAAGGCTGATAATGGCGACGCTTGGGTTGAAGTGAATGGCAACAAAATGGCTGCGCCTGAAATTTCAGCAAAAATTATCGGAAAGATGAAAAAAACGGCTGAAGACTATTTAGGTGAAACAGTAACTGAAGCAGTTATTACGGTTCCTGCCTACTTCAACGACTCACAACGTCAAGCGACAAAAGATGCGGGTAAGATTGCCGGTCTTAATGTTAAGCGTATTATCAACGAGCCAACAGCGGCAGCACTTGCTTACGGTGTTGACAAGCTAACTGGTGACAAAACTGTTGCTGTTTATGACTTAGGTGGTGGTACATTTGACGTTTCAATCATTGAAATGGAAGATATTGATGGTGAAAAACACTTTGAAGTGTTATCTACCAATGGTGATACATTCCTAGGTGGTGAAGATTTTGATCAGCGCATTATGGATTATTTAGTTGATGAATTTAATAAAGAGCAAGGCGTTAATCTTAAAAATGACCCAATGGCACTTCAGCGCTTAAAAGAAGCGGCAGAAAAAGCTAAGATTGAATTATCATCTTCTGAGCAAACAGAAGTTAACTTACCTTATGTAACGGCTGATGCTTCAGGTCCTAAGCACATGAATATTAAGATTACACGTGCTAAATTAGAATCATTGGTTGAAGACTTAATTAAGCGTTCAATTGATCCTTGTCAAACAGCATTAAATGACGCTGATCTTTCAGCAAGCGATATTGACGAAGTTATTATCGTTGGTGGCTCTACACGTATGCCAAAGGTACAAGAAAAGGTTAAAGAATTTTTCGGCAAAGAGCCTAAAAAAGACGTTAACCCTGATGAAGCCGTTGCTATGGGTGCTGCCATTCAGGCGGGTGTATTAGGTGGCGATGTTAAGGATGTATTACTACTAGACGTTACACCATTATCACTAGGTATTGAGACCATGGGCGGCGTTATGACTAAGCTTATTGAGAAGAATACAACTATTCCAACCAATGCATCTCAAACGTTCTCAACCGCAGCGGATAACCAATCTGCAGTAACTGTACACGTACTACAAGGTGAGCGTGAAATTGCAAGTGCTAATAAATCTCTAGGTCAATTCAACTTAGAAGGTATTGATGCGGCGCCTAAAGGCCAACCTCAAATTGAAGTCACTTTAGATATTGATTCAGATGGTATTTTGAATGTTTCTGCCAAAGATAAAACCACAGGCAAAGAGCAATCAATTACCATTAAAGCCTCAAGTGGCTTGAGTGATGAAGAAGTTGAAAATATGATTAAAGATGCTGAAGCACACGCAGATGAGGACAAGAAATTTCAAGAATTAGTTGCCTCTAAAAACATGGCTGACTCTTTAATCCATTCAACCAAGCAAACTCTGGAAGAGCTTAAAGAAGAAGTTTCTGAAGATGAAAAAACTTCAATTGAAGCGGCGATTACTGAGCTTGAAGAAGCGCTTAAAGGTGATGACAAAGAAGCGATTGATGCTAAATCACAAGCGTTAACAGAAAAAGCTCAGCCGCTTGCTGAAAAAGCACAAGCTAAAGCGGGCTCTGCAGAAGGCGCTTCTGAAGCAACAGACGCAGGTGATGACGTAGTTGATGCGGATTTTGAAGAAGTCAAAGACGACAAGTAGTCTTTAAGATTTAAATTAATCACTAACCTTCTTCAGATCTGAGTATTTGAAGAAGGTTTTTTAACTTTATAAAAAGGTAGTTATGTCACAAAGAGATTATTACGAAGTATTGGGCGTAGACAAAGGCGCAGATAATAAGCAAATTAAAAAAGCTTATAAGCGTTTAGCGATGAAGCATCACCCCGATCGAAATACAGACAATAAAGAAGCAGCTGAAGAAAAATTTAAAGAAATTCAAAAAGCCTATGCTATTTTGTCTGATGAACAGAAGCGCCAAGCCTATGATCAATTTGGCCATGCTGGTGTTGATGGTAGTGCTGGCGGTGGTTTCGGTAGTGGCGGTGGCGGCTTTGGCGGTGGCGGTTTCGGCGATATCTTTGGTGATATCTTTGGTGGTGGCGGTGGCCAGCAACAAGCTGACAATCGGGGCTCTGATTTACGCTACGACTTAGAGGTTGACTTAAAAGAAGCAGCTGAAGGTACTACCGTTAAGATCCGCATTCCTAAAAATGAAAAATGTGAACCTTGTTCTGGCACAGGCGCCAAGCCAGGCACCAGTGTTAAAACTTGTGGCACTTGTCATGGTGCTGGACAGGTGCAAATGCAGCAAGGATTTTTTGCGGTTCAGCGCCCTTGCCCGACTTGTTCTGGCACAGGGCAAAAAATCGAATCTCCTTGCGGCACATGTCGCGGTCAAGGCGTGGTGCGCAAGCAAAAAACACTATCTGTTAAAATTCCAGCAGGCGTTGATACCGGCAACCGCATTCGCCTGAGTGGCGAAGGTGAAGCCGGCGTTCGTGGCGGCCAAAGTGGCGATTTATACGTAGAAGTACACGTTAGGCCTCATGAAATTTTCCAGCGCGAAGGTGGTGATTTGTATTGTGAAGTGCCTATTGATTTTGTAACCGCCTCATTAGGCGGCTCGATTGAAGTGCCAACACTCAGTGGAAAGCTAAAAATCAAGATTCCAGCTGGCACTCAAACTGGCAAACAATTCAGACTAAGAGGCAAAGGTATTACAGCCATTCGCAGTAGTGGAGCAGGTGATTTAATTTGCCAAGTTAAACTTGAAACACCGATCAACCTAAATAAAAAGCAAAAGCAATTATTAGAAGAGTTTTCTGACTCATGTGGCAAGAAACATCACCCTGAGTCAGACTCATTTTTTGGTAAAATGAAATCATTCTTCGAATAAAAAAACAATAGGGATTATCGTGAAAATTAAGCAAATCAAAGCAAGAGAAATTCTGGACTCTAGAGGCAACCCAACCATTGAGGCAGATGTCATTCTTGACGATGGCACAATCGGTAGTGCCATGGTGCCAAGTGGCGCATCAACAGGTCAACGTGAAGCACTAGAATTACGCGATGGTGACAAATCTCGCTATTTAGGCAAAGGTGTACTAAAAGCGGTAGAATTTGTGAACACGGAAATTAACGAAACCCTTATTGGCTTTGGTATTGAAGATTTGAACAAGATTGATCAAGCGATGATTGATCTTGATGGCACAGAGACCAAATCAAGATTGGGCGCTAATGCAATTTTAGCGGTCTCTCTAGCTTCGGCTCATGCCAATGCAAACAGACAGCACAAACCTTTATATGACTCACTTGACCAAGGAGATAATTATCAACTGCCTGTACCAATGATGAATATCATCAACGGTGGCGAACATGCTAATAATAGCGTGGATATTCAAGAATTCATGATCATTCCTGCCGGCGCACCAAGCTTTAAAGAGGCTTTGCGTTACGGTGCTGAAGTATTCCATCACTTAAAATCGGTATTAGAAGCGCAAGGCATGAACACTGCTGTTGGCGATGAAGGTGGCTTTGCACCTGACCTTGCCTCTAACGAAGACGCTATTAAAGTTATTTTAGAAGCCATTGAGCTCGCTGGCTATGTCGCAGGTAAAGATATCTTTATTGGTATTGATGCGGCTAGCTCTGAATTTTACGAGAACGGCACTTACAATCTTGTATCTGAAAATAGATCGCTGACGTCACAAGAGTTTGTAGATTATTTAGCCAATTGGGTTGAAACCTATCCTATTATTTCGATCGAAGATGGTATGGACGAGAATGACTGGGAAGGCTGGGATTTACTCACTAAAAAAGTAGGCGCTCAAGTTCAGCTTGTTGGCGATGATTTATTTGTCACCAATAGTAAAATTCTTAAACAAGGTATTGACAATAATATTGCCAACTCAATTTTAATCAAAGTTAACCAGATTGGTACATTGAGCGAAACCTTCGCAGCTATGAATATGGCTGCAGAAGCAGGTTATACAGCTGTTATGTCGCATAGATCTGGTGAAACCGAAGATACAACTATTGCTGATCTAGCGGTTGCAACCGGCTGTGGGCAAATCAAAACTGGCTCTTTGTCGCGCTCAGATCGCTTGGCAAAATACAATCGCCTGTTACGCATTGAAGAAGAATTGGGTGCAAAAGCAACTTACCCAGGGCTTGATGCTTTTAAACATTTAAATTAAACTAGACTTTAATTTACTTAATACAGCATAACTGATTGGAATCACTTTCGACTTTTTGGCTAAGTATCTTGCTATTTGGCTTGATACTAGCTTCAGCCTTTTTCTCTTCTACTGAAACTTCGATGATGGCGATTAATCGTTATCGTCTCAAAGCTTTAAGTGTTACCAATAAAAATGCCAAAAGAACTGAGCATTTACTCAAAGATACTGACCACTTAATCGGCACAATTCTACTGGGTAACAACTTTGTCAATATTTTTGCCTCTAGTATTGCCACTATCTTAGCCATTAAACTCTGGGGTGAAGATTCGATTGTTTTAGCCTCACTCACCCTAACTTTTGTCATTCTGGTTTTTGCCGAAACCACACCAAAAACTTTTGCTGCCAAAAATCCTGAAAAAGTTGCCCTACCCGCCTCCATTATTATTCAATTCTTAATCCAATTGTTTAAGCCTTTTGTTTGGGTTATTGCGCAGATATCAACCCTAATCCTTAGATTATTTGGCATTCATGCAGGCCAACAAAATAATAATATCAGCTCTGAGGAGTTGCGTATGGTGGTTAGCGATGCCAAGCCTGTGATTGCTTCAAATTATCAAAAAATGCTGCTGAATATCATCGACTTAGAAAAAGTAAAAGTTGAAGACATTATGATTCCTAGGCACGAATTAATTAGCGTAGATATTAACAAGCCTGATGAGATTTTAAAACAACTTGAACGTATTCAGCATACTCGCCTACTGACTTATGACACTTCTAGTGACAATATTACCGGTGTTTTGCACATGCGTGATGTTGTGAATCTTTATGCTAAGGGAGAATTTAGCATGGAAAATGTTTTATCCTTGGTTCGCTCCCCCTATTTTGTCCCAGAAGGCACTTCTCTTGCACATCAACTTGAGCATTTTCAAACGCAAAAAAGACGCTTAGGCTTAATTGTTGATGAATACGGTGAGGTTCGTGGCCTGATTGTATTGGAAGATATCTTAGAAGAGATTGTTGGACAATTTACCTCAAACCAAAGTGAGCGTATTGATGAGATTAGCCTGCAAGAAGATGGTAGCTACCTAGTTGACCCAAGAATTAGTGTGCGCGAATTAAATACTTTGCTAAGCGTTCAACTACCAAGTGCTAAAGCTAAAACCTTAAACGGCCTTATTTTGGAAGAATTACAAACCATTCCAAAGCGAGATGTTAGCCTCAAGATTGGTGAAATTCTAGTAGAAATCTTACAAATTTCTGATCAAACTATTAAATTAGTCAAACTCACCAAACTAAACTAGCGACTGCCCCATTCGCACCACTTGTCCAGCGCTTAAATTTAATTTGTTATCTTGATTTGGCATCAGCATTACGATCGTTGACCCCATATTAAAACGCCCCATTTCCTCACCTTTTTTTAGCTCAATATTTTGATTGGTATAATCAAAATGCTGCAGCTGTTTTTGATAAGGCGGGTTAATCTGATCTGCCCAAACGGTTTGCATAGAGCCAACAAAAATAGCACCAACCAATATAAAGGCGCAGAGGCCGAATTCGGTTTGAAAATAGCAAACAACGCGCTCATTTCTAGCGAACAAATTATCAACCCCTTCAGCTGTCGCTTTGTTGACTGAGAACAAATCTCCAGGAATATAATCCATAGAAACCAGTTTGGCATCATAAGGCATATGAATACGATGATAATCTTTGGGCGATAGATAAATAGTGGCAAACAAACCTGACTCAAATTGTCCAGCGCGATAATCACCGCCTAATAGAGATGAAACCGTATAGTAACGATTTTTTGCCTGAAAGATAGTTGCATGACTAATCTCACCCGCTTGTGAAACTGCCCCATCAACAGGACAGATAATATCACTCGAGCCAATTTCGCGTGCTTGTGGCTTTAATGCGCGTGTAAAAAAATCATTAAAGTGTTGGTAATCTTCTACATTTTCACGCAATGCTTCAGATAAATTAACCTGGTAAGCTTTAACAAACCAATGGGTAAATTTATTTTTAAGCCAGACATTTTCAAGACGTGCAAAGCGAAACATAAGCTTTGATAACGCATGCTGGGGAATTAAATATTGCCACCAAGTCATCATTTTATTCGGCTAATTTTTCTTGAATAAAGGCTAAAGCATCATCATAGCTAACTTCAAGCTTATCGGATTGATTTCGAGCCTTGTATTCAATATTGCCATTATCGGCATGAGTATCACTCAATACCATTCTGTGAGGAATGCCTAATAATTCTGAATCGGCAAACATAATTCCTGCACGCTCTTTTCGATTATCCAATAAAACCTCAATGCCCGCCTCTAAACACTGCTGATATAAATTATCAGCCAATGTCTTAACACGCGTTGACTTATTGTAATTAATCGGCACAATTACCACCTGAAAAGGTGCAATTGCCTCAGGAAAAATAATACCTCGATCATCATAGTTTTGCTCAATAGCAGCAGCAATAACACGCGTCACACCAATACCGTAGCAGCCCATGGTGGTGGTAACCGCTTTACCCGATTCGCCAATCACATTAGAATTCATGGCCTTAGAGTATTTGTCACCCAACTGAAAGATATGACCCACTTCAATACCACGCTTAATAATCAACTGCCCTTTCCCATCTGGAGAATCATCCCCGGCAACAGCATTACGCAAATCAGCCTCACTAAACTCAACACCCTGCCAATTTGCCCCAGTTAGATGCTGGTCCCACTCATTAGCGCCACAAACAAAATCACAGACTACACTGGCTGAATAATCAACAATTAACTCAATGCTCAAGCCTTTGACACCAATAAAGCCTTTTTTCAGTCCGAGTGATTTAATCTCTTCATCCGAAGCCAGCTCAAACTCACCAAATAAATTGTGTGCTTTAATTTCGTTCAACTCATGGTCGCCTCGAAGCGCTAACGCCTTAAGCCCTTCTGAGGTTTTAATGATTAAGGTTTTAATACATTGGGATGGTGCAACATTCAAGAACTCAGACACTTGTTCAATACTGGTCTTTTTCTTGGTTAATACGCTTTCTTCTACCGCTTGAGCATGACAAGTAACCTCTTGCTTTGAAAAAGCCACTTTTTCAATATTGGCTGCATAATCAGATTCGTTCGAGAAGCAAATCTCGTCCTCACCACTATCTGCTAACACATGAAACTCGTGCGAAGCGTCACCACCAATCGAGCCAGAATCTGCCAATACAGGGCGGTAATCTAATCCTAGACGGTCAAAAATCTTACAATAAGTCTGATGCATTAAGTCGTAAGTTTGCTGCAATGATGCCTGATCTAGATGAAATGAATAAGCGTCCTTCATTATAAATTCACGTGAGCGCATCACCCCAAATCGAGGACGAATCTCGTCTCTAAATTTAGTTTGTACTTGATAAAAACTCATTGGCAATTGCTTGTAGCTACGAATATACTGAGCTGCTAAATGAGTAATTACTTCTTCATGGGTTGGCCCCATGCAAAATTCACGACCATGACGATCATTAAAACGCAATAATTCTGGGCCATACTCCTGCCAACGACCCGACTCTTGCCAAAGCTCTGCAGGCTGTGTCACAGGCATTAGAACCTCTTGAGAGCCGGCCTTATCCATTTCTTCACGAACAATAGACTCCACTTTTTTAAGAATTCTAACACCCATTGGCAAATATGAGTACAAGCCTGAGGCCAGCTTAGAGATAAGACCGGCTCGTATCATTAATTGGTGCGAAATAATTTGCGCGTCATTTGGCGCTTCTTTTTGGGTCGGAATTAACAGTTGTGTGGTTTTCATATAAAATGAAGGTGTGATTTTTAATAATTGTGTTAATTTTACCCGAGCAACCCTATTATGATTGATATTCAAACACTATTAATTTATGCTATTCCTGTTTTATTTGCCATTACCGTGCACGAGACTGCGCACGGCTGGGTTGCTTCCTTATTGGGCGATCATAGTGCCAGAATGCTGGGGCGATTAACACTTAATCCCATCAAGCACATTGATCTAGTGGGTACACTTGTTGTGCCGGCTTTTTTGTACTTTACGGCAGGCTTTATCTTTGGCTGGGCCAAGCCGGTACCCATTAACTATAGAGCGCTCCGATCTCCTAAGCAAGACATGCTATGGGTGGCCATTGCTGGACCGGTGAGTAATTTTATAATGGCGGCCGCCTGGCTTATTACGCTCTTTATGGCTATGAATATCGGATCGCAATTTTTGGCAGATATGGCGCAAGTAGGTATTCAAATAAATTTACTACTTGCCGTACTCAACCTACTACCTTTGCCACCTCTTGATGGAGGTCGTGTCGTGAGCTCACTACTACCGCCCAAACTGGCTTACCAGTACGATCAATTAGAGCCTTATGGATTATTTATCTTACTAGGTTTGCTGTTTTTAGGTATTTTTCAAAGTGTTATTTTGCCGATTGTAAAATTCATTCAACAGTGGGCTTATACTTTAGTGGGACTCATCTAGAATTACGAAGAGCAACTAACACTCAACCCTTGTGCCCAATCTGGCGCCTCTTGGGTGTAATCATCAAAACCTGAGTACTCTTCAAAGGGATTACTAAGTAAATCAAACAAGGTCGTAATTTTATCGTAGCGCTTCTGGTCTTCAGCTTCTCGAATGGCTTCTTCTGCTAAATAATTACGCAAAATAAACCTTGGGTTGATGCTATTCATTAGTGCCACTCTTTGGCTGGATTTTTCCTCAGTAAGGCGCTGATCATATAAAGATAGCCAGCTTGAAAAATGTGCATCAGTGGATAATTGCTCCAGATCTGCCAAGCCTCTTAAAGCGTTAGTATAGTCTTTTTTATGTTTGCGTAATAATTCGAGAAATTGATTAATTAACTGATGATCTCCCTCATGTTGCTGAGTGAGACCAAACTTTTGTCGCATTAAAGATGAATAGGTTTTGATAAGCTGTGGCTCGTAAGCTTGCAAAATAGTCTTTGCCTGTTTAGCATCGATCAAACTTGATAAGGCTTCAGCCAAACGTGTTAAATTCCACAGACCAATACCAGGCTGTTGATCAAAACTATAGCGCCCTTCATGGTCTGAATGGTTGCAAATAAACTGAGGATCATAGCTTTCTAAAAACCCAAAAGGTCCGTAATCGATAGTAAGACCTAATATAGACATGTTGTCAGTATTCATCACCCCATGTGCAAAACCCTGCGCTTGCCAAGAGGCAATCATCACTGCAGTTCTTTTAACTACTTCCATTAAAAGATCAACATACTTGTGTGGCCCTGATAATTCTGAAAAATGATGCCCAATGACAAAATCAGCCAATTTTTTAACCTGTGCGGTTTGACCACGTGAAGCGAATAATTCAAAATGACCAAAGCGAATATGCGAGGGGGCTACACGCATAACAATAGCGCCCATTTCCAAATTTTCTCGATACACCTCAGTTGAGCTACCAACTAGTGTGAGTGCTTTTGTTGTCGCAATATTAAGCCCTTGCATAGCCGCTGAGCATAGATATTCACGAATAGAAGATCGTAATACCGCTCGACCATCTCCTTGGCGTGAATAAGGCGTTATTCCTGCGCCTTTGAGCGATAACTCTTGAAGGTTAACTTGACCAATTAAGCACGAACGTCCATCACCCAACTGCGGATTAAAATAGCCAAATTGGTGGCCTGCATAGATGCTCGCAATCGGCGGGGTGTTTTCAAATTTCTGTTCCCCTGTGCTAATCTTTACCAGCTGTTCATCTGTTAATGACAAGTCTAGCTCAGTATACAGCTGAGTATTTTTATGAATTAAAAACGGATTGTCTAAAGATTGCGTGTGTATGAGTGTTGAGAAATCAGCGCCAAGTTTAGCAAAATCAAGCATCCTCTTAGCTTAGCTTTTCTCTAAGCAATTGGTTGAGTAATTTTGGATTTGCTTTACCTTGTGAGGCTTTCATGGCTTGACCGACAAAAAACCCTAAAATCTTTTCATTGCCTGATTTAAACTGCTCAACTTGAGGGGTGTTATTAGCAATAATTTCATCAATAATTACCTCAATTGCACCCATATCAGTTACTTGCTTAAGGCCTTTAGACTCAATAATATCATCAGCAGAACCTTCACCCGACCACATCGCTTTAAAAACATCTTTAGCGATTTTTCCAGAAATTGTATCATCACCAATACGTGCAATTAATTGTGACAAATCTTGCGCTGATACAGGAGAGTCTTCAATATCCAGCTGATTTTTATTGAGTGAAGCAGACAACTCACCCATCACCCAATTGGCGCATAATTTGGCATTTTTTGCATTATCTTGCAACATAATTTCAAAATAATCTGCCAACGACTTTTGTGATGTTAGTATATCTGCGTCATATTCGTTCAATCCCAATTCAGCAATAAAGCGTGCTTTTTTCTCAACAGGAAGCTCAGGCAAGCTAGCTTTAATAGAGCTCATCAGCTCATCGGTAATTTCCACGGGTAATAAATCAGGGTCTGGGAAGTAGCGATAATCATTCGCCTCTTCTTTCGAGCGCATAGAGCGTGTTTCATGCTTAACCGCATCATACAAACGTGTCTCTTGCACCACCGAACCACCCTCTTCTAAAATATCTTGCTGACGCTCTACTTCTAAATTAATAGCGCGTTCTAAAAATTTGAATGAGTTAATGTTTTTAAGCTCTGCTCGTGTACCTAGTTTTTCTTGACCCATAGGACGAAGCGACACATTGGCATCGCAACGAAATGAGCCTTCTTGCATATTGCCATCACAAATACCAATATATTGTACTAAAGCATGAATTTTCTTAGCATAGGCAACCGCCTCTTTGGCACTGCGCATATCAGGCTCTGATACAATTTCAAGTAGTGGCGTGCCTGCACGGTTTAAATCAATCGCACTAAATTCATTAAACATGTCATGGACTGATTTACCCGCATCTTCTTCTAAATGGGCACGTGTTACACCTACAATTTTTGTCGTTTCACCAACGCTAATCTCAATTTCACCTTCACCAACAATGGGTAAATCCATTTGTGAGATTTGATAACCCTTAGGCAGATCAGGATAGAAGTAGTTTTTTCGATCAAAAATATTACGCTGATTAATATGAGCGTTAACTGCTAAGCCAAACTTAATTGCCTTGTTAACCGCCTCAACATTTAACACCGGTAGCACACCGGGCAAGCCTAAATCAACCGCACAAGCTTGAGAGTTTGGCGCTTGACCAAACTGCGTACTGGCAGATGAAAAAATCTTAGATTTAGTGCTTAACTGGGCATGAATTTCCAAACCAATAACTGTTTCCCATTCCATGTTAATCCTCCTGTGGCATCTGCTGATGCCAATCAGTTTGCTGTTGGAACTGGTGGGCAATAT
Source organism: Candidatus Thioglobus autotrophicus (assembly GCF_001293165.1). Classification (NCBI taxonomy): domain Bacteria; kingdom Pseudomonadati; phylum Pseudomonadota; class Gammaproteobacteria; family Pseudothioglobaceae (SeqCode); genus Candidatus Thioglobus; species Candidatus Thioglobus autotrophicus. The sequence goes on from NZ_CP010552.1 coordinate 240,656, forward strand.
TAAGTAATTTTGATTCAGACCAATAGTTACCAATCAGCTGTAAGCCAACTGGCAGTTTGTCGGAGAATCCTGCTGGGATGCTCATACCTGGAAGGCCTGCAAGATTTGCACTGAGTGTATAAATATCGGCCAAATACATAGATACTGGGTCTTTTACTGAGCCCAAATCAAATGCGGTTGTTGGCGATACAGGCCCCATAATAACGTCAACTTCGCCAAAGGCTTTTTTAAAGTCCTCACTAATGAGATGGCGTGTTTTTTGTGCCTTTAAATAATAAGCGTCGTAATAACCTGCTGACAAAGCATAAGCGCCAATCATAATTCGGCGTTTAACTTCAGCGCCAAAAGCCTCTGAACGTGAGCGTAAATACAAATCTTCTAAATTTTTAGGATTGTCACAACGATAGCCATAACGCACACCATCAAGTCGCGACAGATTTGATGAGCACTCACAAGGCGCCACAATATAATAAGTAGGAATAGCGTAAGCAGAATTAGGCAGGGAAATTTCTTTAACTATTGCACCCATGGCTTCAAACTCTTTGACTGCATTCATGACTTGAGTGGCCACTTCATCATCCAAACCTTCAGAGAAAAACTCCTTAGGCAGGCCGATGGTTAAACCCTTGATGGAATCATTTAAATTGGCCGTGTAATCAGGCACTGCTTGCTCAGCAGAGGTTGAGTCTTTTTCATCAAAACCAGCCATGACATTAAGAACAATCGCTGCATCCTGCGCTGTTTTGGTCATTGGTCCTGCTTGATCTAAGCTGGAAGCGTATGCAATCATGCCGTATCTTGAGACGCGGCCGTAAGTCGGCTTGAGCCCTGTAATGCCACACAAGCTAGCAGGCTGACGAATAGAACCACCGGTATCTGTACCTGTGGCAAAACAACTTAAGCCGCCTGCGACGGCAGCTGCCGAGCCGCCCGATGAGCCACCTGGAATTTTATCGGCATTCCACGGATTTTTAACGGCGCCATAAAACGAGTTTTCGTTACTCGATCCCATGGCAAATTCATCCATATTAGCCTTACCCAGCATAACTGTGTCAGCTTGATTCAGTTGATGAGAAACTGTCGCGTCATAAGGTGAGATAAAATTATCCAGCATTTTAGAGCCGGCTGAGGTTTTAACGCCTTGCGTACAAAAAATATCTTTGTGCGCATAGGGAATGCCTGTCAGAATATTAGCACTACCTGCTGCGATTTTTTCGTCAGCCGCTTGTGCTTGGCTCATGGCTAACTCGTCAGTCACCGTAATAAAGGCGTTTAAATCTGAGCGCTTAATGCGATCTAAATAATGCTGAGTAATTTCTACCGATGAAAATTCTTTATCTTTAAGGCCTTGCGCAAGCTCGGCAATGGTTTTTTTATGAATACTCATCTTATTCAATCACCGTTGGCACTAAATAATGCTTATTGCCCGTTTTTGGGGCAATAGATTGAAATAAGTCTGACTGATCATGCTCGCTCACGACGTCTGCACGCAGGCGCTGAGTCATATGTAGCGGATGAGCCATAGGCTCAATGCCGTCTGTGTTAATAGTGCCTAGCTGCTCAGCCAAACCCAGAATGGCATTTAAATCTTTGGTGTTATCTTGTAGTTCAGCAGCGCTTAATGACAAGCGCGCTAAATAAGCAATTTGAGTAACTTGCTGTTCAGACAACGACATAATTATAACATTGGAATCTTGTTAAAGATTCTAAGTGGCTTAGAGAATGAAGAGCGTAGCATGTTTAGATCACGCTGCATCCATTGCATAGAATCTTGCATGGTTGTCATGTTTTTATTCATCTCTTCCATGTTAATTAACATTGGCTCTAACGAATCCATCTTCACACTAACGTGCGTTAAATCAACCGCAATAGAATCTAATGCATTTAGTTTTAATGCGATGACATCCATGTTTTTATCAACTTTTGAAAAGCTCTTCTGCATTTGTGCCACTGAGGTTGTCATTTGATTAACATTATTTGAAAGCTTTTCAATACTAGCAACCATGGATGACATATTGCCACCCATGTTAGGATCCATAGAGTTAGCAAGGCGTGTCATATCGCTGGTGATTGAGTAAATGACGATAAAAAATCCCATGATGATCGCACTAAACACTGCCAAAGCAGGTAGGAACATGCGCTCAAATTTTGAATCAGTACGCTTATCTGCATTCTCAAGCATTTTTTCCAAATCGGAAATACTCGATGTAATCATTACCTCATCATCTTTAATAGATTCTGGTTTTTGCTTGCTGTCTGTCATTTTTTTACCCTTAATATGTGGTTAACAAAAATCCCCAATTACTTGATCTAGCTGCTCTTTTTGATAATAATCGCTTAGATATGCCTCGCCTAATTTTTTCATTAGGATCAGTCGAATATTGCCATCAATCACTTTCTTATCAACGCTCATAGCTGATAAGAACTCAGAAGCGCTAATTTTACCGTCTACGCTGATTGGTAAATTAGATTTTTCTAATAAATCTTGAACCTGATCGACATCTTGATGGCTTAAATCCCCTGCCAATTGCGACAACTTGGCCGCCATGAGCATGCCCACTGAAATAGCTTCGCCATGTAAAAACACGCCATAACCCAGTGTGTTTTCAATCGCATGACCAAAAGTATGACCTAAATTTAACAAGGCTCTTTTGCCTGATTCCAGCTCATCTTGTGCAACAATATTGGCCTTATCTGTACAAGATTGGTACACCGACTGAATGATTAAGTCCTTATTTCGTCGCATTAAGTTTTGAATGTTATCTTGCAAAAATGTTAAGAAATCAGCGTTGCCTAATAAACCATATTTGATCACTTCAGCCATGCCAGCCGCATATTGTCTATCGTCCAATGTATCTAGCGTATCCACATCAATCAGCACACACTTTGGCTGATGAAAAGCGCCAATCATGTTTTTTCCTAATGGATGATTAACCCCGGTTTTACCACCGACACTCGAATCGACTTGAGAAAGCAAGGTAGTCGGGATTTGAATAAAACTAACACCTCGTTGATAGCTGGCAGCAGCAAAGCCTGTCATATCTCCCACGACACCGCCACCCAAAGCGATTAGCGTACAAGATCGATCAAAGCGATTTTCCAATAGCGCATCAAAAATTAAGTTAACGGTATCCAGTGTTTTATATTGCTCACCGTCAGGTAGCACTACTTGCGCTACATTCAACGAACCCAGCAGGGATTTAACTTGCTCTAAGTACAAAGGTGCAACCGTGGTATTGGTCACAATCATCACCTGCTTTCCAGCAATATGATTGGTTAACAATTTTTCTTGATCTAACAACCCTTGGCCAATATAAATCGGATAAGACTTTTCCCCTAAATCAAGCTCTAATGTTTTCATTAGGCAAACTCTCGTTTTTCGCCACTACCGACAACATTTTCAACACAACGACCACAAAGCTCAGTGTGCTCGGCATTCTGAGCCACATCCTCACGATGATGCCAACAACGCACACATTTTTCATGCTTGGATTTACTCACTTCAACAAATACACCTTCGCCCGCTTCAACACTCTGTTGAGTTTTATCACTGAGTGGATGAATGCGTGCATAAGAGGTGATAAAAACAAAGCGTAGCTCATCTCCCAGTTGACTCAATGCCTGAATGGTTTTATCGTCACAATATAGATCCACTTCTGCATCAAGCGATGAGCCGATAATCTTATCGCTACGCATGGCTTCCATTTGCTTACGAATAAATGGGTTGATATTTCTTGCGGTATCGATCGCTGTATTTTGATAGCCTACTGATAAACCTTCATACCACTCACTCAAGAAAATACTTTGAGTTTTTTCCTCGGGCATATTCTGCCAAATTTCCTCAGCAGTAAATGATAATACAGGTGCCAGCCAATGAACCATCGCCTCCAGAATATGATTAAGCGCCGTTTGTGCACTACGCCTAGCTCTTGAATCTTCCCCAGTGGTGTATTGTCTGTCTTTAATAACATCTAAATAAAATCCACCCAAATCATTACTACAGAAATTCAAAATCAATTGAATGGCATGGTGAAAATTGTACTGCTCGTAAGCTTGCAAAATTTGTACTTGTAAATCTGCTGTTTTAGCGACAATCCACTTATCTAAATCTAGCATACTATCGGCAGTTAGCGTATGCTGCTGAGGATTAAAACCACTGGTATTTGCCAACATAAAGCGCAGCGTATTACGAATACGTCTGTACGAATCAGCGCTACGCTTTAAAATTTCATCAGAGACGGTCATCTCACCGGTGTAATCGGTAGAGGCAATCCATAAGCGTAAAATATCAGCACCCAGATTATTAATCACTTTTTGTGGGCTCATTACATTGCCCAACGATTTGCTCATTTTCTTGCCGTCTTTATCAACTGTAAAACCGTGTGTTAGTACTTGTTTGTAGGGCGCTTTACCATTAATAGCGACTGAGGAAATAAGCGACGATTGGAACCAGCCGCGATGCTGGTCAGAGCCTTCTAGATATAAATCAGCCACATCAGATAGACCTTCTCTGGCCTTTAGAACAGCGAAATGACTCACACCAGAATCAAACCAAACATCTAGTGTGTCAGTGGCTTTTTCATAATCATCAGCATCATCACCCAACAGCTCTTGAATGTCAGTTTCAAACCAAGCTTCAATGCCGTTTTTTTCAATCATGGCTGAAACACTAGTAAACAGCGCTTGAGTATTTGGATGTAGTTCGCCCGTTTGCTTATGAGTAAACAAAGTAATCGGCACACCCCAAAATCGTTGGCGGGAAATACACCAATCTGGGCGATTACCTACCATCAGCTCGATGCGTTTTTTACCCCAATCTGGAATCCAATCAACCTTAGGGATTTGCTCATTAACTGCATCTCTTAAGCCATTATCCTGCATAGAGACAAACCACTGTGGGGTTGCTCTAAAAATAACTGGAGTTTTATGGCGCCAACAATGCGGGTAAGAATGCATCAATGACTCATGTTTGACCAAGGCATTGTTTGATTTTAAAATCTCAATAACACTGGCATTTGCCTTAAAAATAAATTGACCAGCCAATAGCTCGGTATCTTCAAAGAACACCCCGCGACCATCCACCGGACAATTAACCGGTAAATCGTATTGTTTGCCCACAACAAAATCTTCTTGACCGTGCGCAGGCGCTGTATGCACTGCGCCCGTACCCGCATCAGTGGTGACATGATCGCCTAAAATAATTGGTACTTGTTTGTCATAAAATGGGTGCTGTACTTTCAAACCTTCTAGCTCGCTACCCGTAAACACTTGGGTGGCAACACTTGCCTCTGACTCATAGCGAGATAAAGCATCTTGGGCTAATTCTTGAGCTAATAATAGATATTCATCACCCATATCTGCCAATACATAGTTAAGCTCAGGATGTAACGCTACCGCTTCATTTGCAGGCAGTGTCCAAGGCGTTGTGGTCCAAATAACCACAAAAACAGGCTTATCGACCTTAAAAATTGCATCACCAAGAACACGGAATTTAACATCGATCGCATCTGATTGCTTGTCTTTGTATTCAACCTCAGCCTCAGCCAAAGCTGAGCCACACTCTGTACACCAATGCACAGGTTTGTAGCCTTTAGAAACATGGCCATTTTCAACAATCTTGCCCAAGGCGCGCACAATATCCGCCTCATATTGAAAATCTTTAGTTAGATATGGATTATTCCAATCGCCCAAAATACCCAAACGCTGAAAATCAAGCTTTTGTTTAGCCACTTGGGTGTCGGCATATTTACGGCATTCTGCTCTAAAAGTATTGGCATCAATCTTGACGCCAACTTTGCCTTTTTTCTTTTCAACATTATGCTCAATCGGCAAACCGTGACAATCCCAACCCGGCACATACGGTGCATCAAAACCCGATAAAGACTTTGATTTAACAATAATATCTTTTAAAACCTTGTTAACTGCATGACCAATATGAATATCGCCGTTTGCATAAGGTGGGCCGTCATGTAGAGTGAATTTAGGCTTGCCTTGATTATGTGCTCGAATTTGAGCATACAGATCATCCTCTTGCCATTTTTTAAGAAATCCGCCCTCACGATTTGCAAGATTTGCTTTCATTGCAAACTTGGTGGCAGGCAGGTTTAAGGTGGATTTGTAATCAGACATTAGCGCTAAAAAGTATAAAAACTAAAAAGCACCATTATACGTGATAGGCTTGGTTTTTTGAAAACGAAAAATAGCGATCAGCGTGCAATCACAAACTACTTTTTAGATCTAAAATAAAGCTTCAAATAAATAGCCAATGCCACAGAGCTAAGCATAAAAAAGACAGCCGCCCAAAAGACACCATCTGTATTTAATTCGTTAATAGGCATAAGCAACTCTCTTGTTATTAATCACAAGAGAATCATATAGGTTTATTGGGAATTTGAGGTGTTATTTCTTAAAGAATTTGAATCTTCTGCCAATAACAAAAATAATAAAACTAACGATCGCCAGTGCAACCATTAACAGGCTCATGTAGAACACCGTATCGGTGTTAAGTTCGTTCATAATCATTGTTGTTTCCTTTTCTTATCTTTAACAACAACATTCTATCAACAATGCAAAAATAAATATTTGACCTAAGTCAAATATTATTAGATTAACTTAAAGTTTAACGGAATTAAGCAATAACTTAACTTGTCCCGGTTTTAAATAGTCATATTCATTAGCTCTAAGATTTTCAGGCATACGAATTTCGCCAAAACGAATACGAATTAAGCGCGAAACTTTAAAGCCTAAAGACTCCCAAAGACGTCTAACTTCACGTTTTCTTCCTTCTTTAAGCACCACCTTATACCAACGATTCGCCCCTTCGCCACCACCAATAGTGACACGATTAAACTTAGCATATCCATCATCCAGCTCAATACCGGTGGTGAGTTGTTTGATATCTTCACTTTCCACTTGACCTAATACGCGAACCGCATATTCACGATCAATTTGTGAGCTAGGATGCATGAGCTTGTTAGCCAAATCACCATTATTGGTAAACAGCAACAAACCCGAAGTATTGAGATCTAAGCGTCCCACCATAACCCAGCGAGACTCCTTCGGCAACAAACTATAAACACTCTTGCGACCTTCATCGTCTTTATTAGAGCAAATGACACCCGCTTGTTTGTTGAGGATTAGCACCTTAGTTTCTTCTTCTTGATAGCGCTCAAGATCCACACTTCTACCGTCGATTTTTACTTTATCGGTTATTTCACACTTGTCGCCAATTTGCGCAGCCTTATTGTTAATCTCAATACGACCCTGTTCAATTAATCTTTCTGCCCAACGACGTGAACCATAGCCCGCAGTCGCAATCAATTTTTGTATTCTTTCAGCCATAATTAATAAGTAATCCCCATTGAACCTCTAACTTCCGCCATGGTTTCTACTGCCACTTCGCGTGCTTTTTCAGAACCTTCGTGAATAATTTGTTTGATTAATTCTGGATCAGCTTGATACTTTGCAATACGCTCTTGCATTGGCGCCAATTCAGCTTGTGCCGCTTCAATCACAGGCTGCTTACACTCGACACAACCCATTTTTGCCTGTGTACAGCCATCTACCACCCACTCACAAGTTTGGCTATCTGAATACACCTGATGCAATTGCCATACAGGGCATTTATTTGGATCGCCAGCATCCGTTAGCTTAATGCGCGCAGGATCTGTTGGCATACGCTTAATCTTCGTCTCAATAGCCTCAGCACTATCGCGCAAAGAAATAGTATTGCCATATGACTTACTCATCTTTTGCCCATCAAGGCCTGGCATTTTTGACGCCTTAGTCAACAAAGACTCTGGTTCAGGCAATATAATTTTACCCACGCCCTCAATATACCCGGCTAAACGTTCGCGATCACCCAAAGTAATATTTTGTTGCTCTTGCAATAAGGCTTGCGCTTTAACCATAGCTTCATCATCACCCGTTTCTTGGTAAGATTTGCGCAATGAACGAAACAACTTAGCTTGTTTTTTACCCATCTTGCCAATCGCCGCCTCTGCCTTTTCTTCAAAGTCTACTTCACGACCATAAATATGATTAAAACGACGTGCCACTTCACGCGTCAGCTCAATATGTGCCACTTGATCTTCACCAACCGGCACCAAACTAGCCTTATACATCAAGATATCCGCACTTTGTAAAAGTGGATAGCCCAAAAATCCATAAGTGCCTAAATCTTTAGTTTTTAGCTTGAGTTGCTGGTCTTTATAAGAGGGCACGCGCTCCAGCCAAGAAAGCGGCGTGGTCATAGACAGGAGTAAATGCAACTCAGCATGCTCTGGCACTTTTGACTGGACAAAAATTGTTGCTGTATTTGGGTTAATCCCAGCTGCCAGCCAGTCAACCACCATTTCCATGACATTCCCTTCTAGATCAATTTTGTCAGAATAGTGCGTGGTAAAAGCGTGCCAATCTGCCACAAAAAAGTAAGAATCATACTCATTTTGCAGCTCAAGCCAATTTTTCAATACACCATGATAATGGCCTAAATGAAGCTGACCTGTAGGTCGCATGCCGGATAAAACTCGATTGTCTTGCATTGTTCTAGCGTTAAATTAATAAAGGCGCATTATACCAAGGCTCTCTACGCTTGTGCGTAAAGCGCAAGCCCATCCAAAACTAAATACGGTTTAATATCAACAGTATGCTTTAATCGATAGGCGATAATTTTGGCGTCACCGCCCGTGAGGATAATTTGCAAATCACCATATTGTGTCAAATAGGTTTCAATCTGATGATTAATGACGCTCATAAACATTTGCGCCGTGCCATATTCCCAAGCATCCTTGGTATTATTCGCATTTTTTCCTAGTGTTAGCTGCTTAGAATCACTAGAAAATTGCGTAAAACTACGACGCAATACACCCAAACCCGGCATGATTAACCCGCCCTGATGTTCACCACCAGCAAGCACCAAATCAAATGTGAGCGCACTGCCTGCATCAATAATCAATCGGGTTTGGTTGGGATATTGATCAATACTCGCAATCATAGCTAAAAAACGATCTACACCCAAATCCTCAGGTGTGTCATAGGCAGATTTAAATTGTTGAAACTGTGCTGGTGATTTAAAAAATCTTGTGTTTTTTAAGCCTTTTAACAAAGACTGCTCACCAACACAAGCAGCATAAATCCGATCAGCCTTAGGTAATAATTCAGAGTCAAAGTCTAGCGCCAACGCAGAATGATACTCGCCCTTAAATAGCCACTTGACTAGCGTATTGCCAACATCAATAAATAAACGAGTTTTATACAAATGGAACTTCGTTGATCCACATGTGCGCAAAGATACTGGCAATGTAACCAAGTGCAATCACCGGCATCCATTTAAGGTGTGAGCCAAATGTGTACAAGCCTTTTGATTGGCCCATAAGCGCTACACCAGCAGCAGAACCTACTGATAACAAACTACCACCGACACCAGCGGTGAGTGTCACCAATAGCCATTGATTTAAAGACATCTCAGGGTTCATTGTCAACACGGCAAACATTACTGGGATATTATCAACTACCGCAGATAACAAACCTACCAAAATGTTTGCGTAAGTTGCGCCAAGTGAGGCATACATGAGCTCAGATGTCATGGCTAAATAACCCATAAATCCTAATCCGCCAACACTAACAATAACACCAAAGAAGAATAACAACGTATCCCACTCAGCGCCAGCTACCTTTCTAAACACATCAAATCCATCATCTTGGGTGCGCTTCTCAATTTTACGAATAAAGAATGCGGCCACCATTAGATAGCTTAAACCCAACATCATGCCCATTGCTGGTGGCAGATGCAAGAAGTTATGAAAACTTACCGCTGTTGCGATTGTGAATATAAATAATACAACAATAACCAATCCACCTATCTTAATATCGACTATTTCACCGCTAGAGGTGGCTTTTTCATTTTTAATAGCAAAATGCATGATGGCGGCTGGCACAACAAAGTTAATCAGTGACGGAATAAATAATACAAAGAATTCAGAGAATTCAACCAAACCTTTTTGCCAAACCATTAGTGTGGTGATATCACCAAATGGGCTAAATGCACCGCCAGCATTCGCCGCCACGACAATATTAATCATGGCAATAGAAACAAAACGCGGATTACTCGAACCCACGGCCAAAACAACAGCGCCCATAATAAGTGCTGTTGTCAGGTTATCTGCAATTGGTGAGATGAAAAACGCTAGAAATCCTGTCATCCAAAAAAGCTGTCTAAAGGTAAAGCCTTTTGAAACCAACCAGGCTTTTAAACTCTCAAACACCAGTCTTTCTTTCATGGCTTCAATGTAGGTCATGGCAACCAGTAAGAATAAAAATAGCTCTGAGTACTCTAATAAATTATGTCGCAATGCCACTTCTGCAGCATGATCAATCCCTTGTGAAGCATACACCCAGCCGATCAAGCCCCAGATAACACCAGCCACTAAAATCACCGGCTTGGATTTTCTAAAGTGGGTAAATTCTTCCACCATTACCAAAATATAAGCCAGTACAAACAATATTAGCGCAAAATAACCCACCCAATGATTGGTTAAATCAAGTTGAGTTACAGGGTCACTGCTAGCAAAAACAGACAGCGGCAATAAGGTTAGTAGAAATAATATTTTAGTCATTATGAATCCTAGTAAGTTGGACGTTATTTAGTGTTATTTCATCATCTTCATAAGCCACTTCAACCGTCGCCAAACATAAAGATTTTGAATCTAATTTTACACAACGCACCACCATACCGGAAGCTTTAGTAGAAGTAGAGCCCGTTACAATTAGCGCATCGCCCACCGCCACTTTTTCATTACACTCAAACGCACGCATTCGACGCTTTGATTTTCCCAAATAATGTAGGCGCGCCACCACTTCCTGCCCAGGATAACAACCTTTAGTAAAGCTCACCCCCACCTCATCAATATCCAAATTAAGCATTTGTGGCACGAATTTTTCACTCGTTACTAAGAACACTTCTGGCACTTCATTTGCAATACAAGCCTGCTCCCAAACTTCACCATTTGAAAAGTTAATGCCACTCACATCACTAACCAACGCAATAGACTGCTGAGCGTTTAACTTAAAAGGTGACAGGCCTTGCCTGTCACCCTCAAGCAAACCAAGCTGAGTTATTTCATCAGACACGTCAGTAATAACAACATCTGACATCATCTTAAACATACTAAGACGCTTGGTTACAACATCTGCTAAATCACTCGGCAAAGACACATAAAAATCATCAGATTTTTTCATTACCCAAACCAGCGCAATAATCTTACCCTGGTGCTGACAGTAAGCATTGATCTGCACCACACCCTCTTCTAAGGCATTAATATCATTAGAAAATTGCCCTTGCAAAAAAGGCTGCACATCTTTACCAGAAAGCCTTATTAAAGTTCGATTCTTAAGTTGTGTAATCATCAATAAATAAACATTATAAAACCAATATTTTAAAGTTTTTTCACTCCAATCTTACCTGAGCAGGCCTTGCCTGCTCAGGTAATTAAAACTCAAAATCATCAACATTTAATGAACGGCTCTTGTTATCTGCAAAGGCAATAGAGGCTTGCTTTATGTACGCTTTATAGTCGGTTAGTCCACCAGACTCAGTAATAATATTTTGAATTTCAGTTGGACTACAAATACTTGTACCCATCTCTTGATCTAAATATTCAAAAATACTGGACTTAACCAAATTGTTATTTGGATCGATTCCATGATGCTTATGATTTAAATTTACATAAGCCGACACTGTTGGCAGAGCGTATTCACCAGAAAGATGCGTTGCTTTAAATTTACCCTGAAATAAACCACCACTGCGCTTTTCTTCTTGATTAAAAAACATTGTATAAGACGTTCCCAATCTTTGCATAAACTGGGAAATGCCGTTATCAACCTCTTGTTTCAAAAGTAAATGATAGTGATTTGGCAATAAGCTGTAAGCAACAATACTCACTAACTGTTCGCCAATGCCATTAATATCCTTGTCTTTGTGTTTGTTTCTCTGATTGTTAAAAAACTTTGAGCTATCTGTTGTGTTTAAGACTTGCATTCGATTAAAAAAGAAATATTGCTGGGCTTTATTGCTAAATATATTACGCTTATCCACCCCGCGGTTAAACACGTGATAATACTCACCATTTACAAATTCTATATTTCTAATACTCATACTTGTTATGTTACCTGAGCAGGCCTTGCCTGCTCAGAAAAGGGGCGAAAAAAAACCCCCAACCGAAGTTGAGGGTTTCTAGTACTTAACTTAGAGTTAAGTTAACTGTTTTTTCTAAATAAGATTTAGAATTTAACAGCTAGCTCAAGGTCTAAAGTTTCTTGATCTGCGGTATCATTGTTACCAGCATCCTTATCAGTGTAAGTCGCTTCAAAAGTAGCGCCAGAAGCTAATGGACGAGTAATAACAACTTTAGTGTAGTCATCGTCAGAAGAAGTAGCAGCGTTATCTGGGTTAATAGTGTAAGACTTCAATGCAATTGTGTTACCTGCAATTGCAGTTGAAACACCGAAACCAGTCATGTCACCTACAGGAGAAGCTTGCGTACCAAAGAATGCATCAGAAGTAGTTGTACCAATGCCATCAACGTCAACATCAGCATAAGTTAAAGTGATACCGTTAGTTGTGTAATCAACTACGATTGATTCTTTATCTTGTGTAGTGGTAGCAGCTGTATCAACATCATATGCACGGTATGCGATGTTTACACCAGCAATTGAACCAGAAACCTTAGTATCTGTATCTTCATTTACAAACATTTCGTGAGAAAGTGAAACACCTTGAACAGCGCCAGATACAGTGAATGAACTTGGATTAGCTAGCTCTTCGCCATTTCTATCTTCATACTGAACCTTAACACCTGAAACAGTGTAGTCTGCAGAGAAACGACCATCAGCAATAGTACCATTACTCATGTTTGTATCAGAACTGATCCAAGAACCAGCTTTAACATTAACACCTGCAATGTTAGATTTCATGTATGCAGCTTTAGTTTGCATTGAAACAGTACCCTGTTGAGTGCCAGTAACTGAAGGTTCAACTGACGCTTGATCGTTAAATTCTTGTGTAAATACCACAGAAGTGTCACCACTCTTACCAGTAACTGTTAACGCTAAGTCAGTACCAAAAGCGTTTGAAGTGCTAGCAGCAACAGTGCCATCTGCAGAAGCAGATACATCTGTGTTAAGGTAGTTTAACTTACCAGAACCAGTGATAGAAACGTCAGCGATAGAAACTGTAGCCATAGTTGCTGCAACTGCAGCGATTAGTAATTGTTTTTTCATTTTAAAACTCCTAAATTTATAAGTTATGCTAGATTGCTCTAGCGTTTTTTCTCAACAATGTTGTCGAGATAGTGCGTATTATACGGATGTGTTTTTAAATGTCAACACTTATTTGCAAAAAAAATACAAAAAAATGCAAATATACTACAAATAGGGTGTTTTTAACCCCCCTAAACCCCTCTTAAAAGCCTTTTGTGGCGCTGTTTTAGCGGTTTTTTGATAAAAATACAACAAATGAGCAAAAATATGGCAAAAAATCCAAATGACTGTAAAACCTTGTTATTAATGGCTTTTGATTGGGTTTTTAATAGCTTATTTGTTATTTTTCACTATACATATAGATTGTTAATAAATTTTAATTAATAAAAAACCGAGAACAAGTCTCGGTTTTTTGTTTGCTTTTAAAAGTTGTGTCATCACCAGCGTGTGTAATCTTCATTGTCATCTACAAAGCTTTGAGAATGAAAGGCGGTAATTTTTTCAGGTGTATGACTAACACCTAAGAGTCCATCAATAGAAATATCCTCATCAATTAGTGGCCAATGAATGCCGTAACCAGATGGAGATACTTCAAACTCAGCACGCTCTTTATTATTGGCACCTGCTAATATTGGTGATATAGATTTTAAATCCACCTTGAAATCTTTGCCGTCAATATTTAAACAAAGACTATTGCTTTCTATACGTATATTCTTTAGTTTATGCAATTTATTCATAATACTTACTCCTTATGGAATTCATTCCATTTTAAAACAATGTAATCAAAATGTTGAAAGATAATTTTTCTAATCATTTTTCTTTCGCTTGGTGACGTATTAAATGAATAAGACTCTTGTATGTCAAACATTTCAGATTGTTTTTTTCGATCTTGCAATAAAAAACCGAGAACAAGTCTCGGTTTTCTGAATCCCAATAGTTTTAATTTTTAGTTAAATTCGAGGCGGAGGTTTTATTTAGTGCCGGCGTGTACATAATGTACACAACTAGCTAAATAAAATTCTCCAACAAAGAAGTTAGCAAAAATTAGAATCTATTTACGCGTGCCATGCAATCATGGTTAGTAACATTGGGATAGATAGAATTACGTTAATACTTGAAGCCAACGCAGCGTTTTTCTTAGCCGTTGCAATTTGCTCAGCAGTTGCCTCTTTCATACCTAAGATCTTTTGCTGGTTTGGCCAGATGATGAACCAGACGTTAAACGCCATGATTGTACCCATCCATGCGCCTAAACCGATAACCTGGAAACCTGGTGCAAGCATATATGCATTTGCAATCGCACCCTTAACGCCAAGCAATACCAAACCAAGAATTAAAGTTGTAGCGGCTGCCATACGAAACCATAGTAGTGCGCGCGGAGCAATGTATTTGCCGATTGCTGCAGGACCTGGGCCATCAGTATCAGCTAATGCTTCACCCATGCCTGGAACTTGAACGAAGTTAAAGTAGTAAAGTAGGCCGATCCATATAATGCCAGCAAACACATGTAGCCACACTGTCATACCGTAGTGACTTAGATTTTGAGCTTCTGCAATATTACCATTAAAACTAAAAAATAAAATAATTGATAAAACAAAACCCAATAGAATTTTGTTTTGTACTGAATTAATAAAACCCATCTTTCTCTCCGTTGTTGTAAAGTTGACTATTATAATAGGCTATTTAGTTGGCGTAAGTCAATTTTAGTTTTTTTACCTACTTATATGTATGCCTGAACTACCTGAAGTTGAAACTACCAAAAATGGTTTACTGCCCCTAATTAAAAATCAGCGCGTGACTTGCGCTGTTCGCCATCGGGCTAATTTGCGCTGGGAAATCCCTAAAGCGCTTAAAACTATCCTAGCTGGCGAAGTGGTTAATGGCATTGACAGACGTGGTAAGTATTTACTTATTCGCTTTGATGTGGGGACGCTGATTATTCATTTGGGCATGAGCGGCTCTATTAAAGTGGTGGATAGTAGCGAAGCATTGCTTAAGCACGATCATTTCGAGCTGGTGTTTGCACACGACAAAAGTATGCGTCTGAATGATCCGCGGCGTTTTGGTGCGGTGCTATTTTCAAAAGATGGCACGCATCCACTGCTTGATAATTTAGGGGTGGAGCCACTGACCTCTGATTTTAGCGAAACATACCTATATGTAGGGTCTCGCAAAAAAGTGCAAAATATTAAGGCCTTTATTATGGATAGCAAAGTGGTTGTAGGTGTGGGCAATATTTATGCCTGCGAGAGTTTGTTTGTCTCGGGTATTGACCCAACACGTGCGGCGGGCAGTATTTCTATGGCGCGTTATAAAAAGCTGACCCAAAATATTAAACAAATTTTAGAGTGTGCGATTAAAGCTGGTGGCACAACTTTGCAAGATTTTTCACAGGTGGATGGATCGCCTGGATATTTCGCACAGACTTTAAACGTGTATGGGTGTGAAAACAAGCCGTGCCATACTTGTGGTGGTAAAATACAACGAATCATCCAAAATCAACGTTCAACTTTTTATTGTAAAAACTGCCAATCATGAGTGATATCGATACCCCACAAGAATTATTTGAAACTAACTGTGCTATTAACTCAGAGCCGTTTGCACTGCAAAATTTAGGCAGCTATATGGAGCCTGAGTTTAGTGAAAACTGTATTGTGATTATTGATCCAGGAATGCCTGTTCATAATCGTGCGTACGCCGTTGTGCGCTATCAAAATGATATGTATTTCCGCCAATATATTGAACGCGGTGGTGATAAATTTTTAATACCTTTAAATACACAACACGACGAAATCCAGCTTAACGGCGAGTTTGAGGTGGTCGGTTGTGTGGTACAGCAAAAACAGCGCAAGCAAAAGCCGCTGCATTACTATCATCTTAATCAAGCGACTAAGAGTATGGATTTTAGTATTAGTGGCAAAATTAAAGCTAAAGAGGAATAATAATGGAAAAGAAAGTACACTTAATTTTTAGCGTAGTCATGTCTTTGTTTATGGTGCTGATCATGTCTTTTGTTGTTACTTATAAGAATGTCGGCTGGACAGATCAAACTATTGATTTATGGTTATCAAGCTTTCTTTATGCTTGGATCGTTGCATTTCCGCTTATTTTCATATTTGCACCGATTTTTAAAAAGACCATTGTAAAAATATTAACTAAATAGGTTTTTTAATAAAACCCATTCTACGTAGTCATCAGGTAATCCAAATAAGATGGGCCATGCGCCCAGATTTTTCGCCGTCACGGCGATAAGAAAAATACTTATCTTTTTGCTTGAAGGTGCATTCATCTCCACCTGTGATTGACTCAACACCTAAATCTTTTAAAATAATTCTAGCTGCTTGGTAAATATCCAGCTGATATTTGTCGCCTTTTTGTATGAATGCATCTTTGAGTTGTGCATCTTTAGCAACGAACTGCTGATAAACCTCATCACCCACTGTAAATGCCGTTTGAGAAATCGCAGGACCAAAGTGGGCTAGTAAATTGGTATCGCTAAACTTAGCAATGGTTGATTCAATCACGCCATTTAATACACCCTTCCAGCCTGCATGAACCACGCCTACTTGCGTACCATGTTGGTTAGAGATAAAAATTGGCAAGCAGTCCGCAGTTAGCACTGCACAAACTACGCCTTTTTCTTGTGTGATAACAGCGTCACCAATACACTCAGCACTTGAGGCTTCCAAGCAAATATTAGAATGAATCTGCTCTAACCATTTAGGTTCACTAGGTAAGCTGTACGCTTGAATAAGTTGCACTCGATTGCGTACCACTGTTTGTACATTATCATTGACATGCATGGCTAAATTAAAATTAGCATAGCCTGATTCACCTGAGCAGGCCTTGCCTGCTCCGAAAACTAAATGGCGAGTGGTGGAGGCCACTTGCACGTTATCTGGAAAGCCAAATTTCTGTTTGTTGCTAGATAGGGTCAAACTTTGCTAACGCTTTAAGTAAATCATCCAAATCTTTTGGTAATGGTGCTTTCCAAGACATTTCTTCACCAGAAATAGGATGCATTAATGTGAGCTTTTTAGCGTGTAAAGCCTGACGATTAAAACCCTTTAATACGTCTTTCAACGCTTCATCTGCCTTTTTCGGAAAGCGCACCTTGCCACCATACATCGGATCAGCAATCAGTGGATGTTCGATATGTGCCATATGCACACGGATTTGATGAGTTCGGCCAGTTTCTAAAATACACTTAACGTGTGTGTGGTGAGCAAAGCGGTCAATCACTCGATAATGCGTTAGCGCATCTTTACCCTCGCCCTCTTCAGCCACTGCTTGCCTAATCCTGTCTTTAGGATCGCGACCAATAGGCGCATCCACAGTGCCACCAGAAATCATATGGCCATAAACAATCGCAGAATACTCACGTGAAACCGCATGTGTTTGTAATTGTTCTACCAGGTTTTTTTGTGCCAATTCGCTACGCGCCACGACCATCAAGCCTGAGGTATTTTTATCCAAACGATGTACAATGCCAGCGCGATCAAGTGTGGCCAGTAATGGCTCGTAATGCAGTAGCGCATTAGCCAAAGTGCCAGTCCAGTTGCCCGCACCCGGGTGTGTCACTAAGCCTACTGGCTTATTGACCACAATAATATCTTCATCTTCATACACTACGTCAATGGCAATATCTTCACCTAACCAAGCGTTGGTTTTTTCTTTTTCAATGGTGAGTGCAACTATCTCACCACCCAGTACTTTTTCTTTAGCTTTAAAGGTTTTATCATTCACTAATGCTTTGCCCGAACGCACCCAAGCGGTGATTTTAGAACGTGAATAATCAGGCAACATAGCGGCCAAAGCACTATCAATGCGCTGGCCAATAAGGCGATCTGGGATAACAATGTTTAATAAATTCATGGGTGTATTTTACTGACTAATTGCCGATTTTTTTTGCAAAGTATTTTTTTGTTTTATGCGAGGAAGATTTAAAAATACAAAGGAGTTTAGTCACTCTAAACGACTGAGTATTTGAAAAATCTAACAAAGTAGAAAGCAAAAAGACGAAGCAAAAAGGGATAATTTGGCGTCGCGTAAGAGATTTGAACTCCTGTTACCAGGATGAAATCCTGGGGTCCTGGGCCGGACTAGACGAACGCGACAAAGCTATTTTAGTTGAGAATAGTACACACAGCACTTGAATATTTTTAATAGACGAAAAAAAACGGCTTGATTGAACAATCAAGCCGTTTAAGTGTATGGCATCGCCTAGGAGAATCGAACTCCTCTTACTAGGATGAAAACCTAGGGTCCTAACCGATAGACGAAGGCGACATAACATTTTCTTGCTAGCGCTGGTGGAGCTAAGCGGGATCGAACCGCTGACCCCGACACTGCCAGTGTCGTGCTCTCCCAGCTGAGCTATAGCCCCAAAACTTGGTGCGTAGCAAAAGAGGTAAATTATAACGCTGAAGTTAAAATAGTCAAGTGATTATTGGTAAAATAATTACATGAAACTAAAAATAAAAACTTTTACCGAAAAGACCTATACACTGGAAATTCTCTACCATATTGGCGCACTAGAAGATTCTATTCATTTTATCTTTGACCATGAAAGCAAAACTTGTGCAATTGTTGATCCTGCTTGGGATCCACAGCTATTTGTCGATAGAATACAAGATAAAGGCTATACACTGACTGATATTTGGCTGACTCATTGGCACTTTGACCATACCAATGCAGTGGATGAGTTAGTCGAGATGACAGGCGCAAAAGTCACTGCTGGCGTTAATGAAATGCCTTATTTTCAAATTGAAACTTTGCCAGATACGGTTGAAGATGGTGAAACCATTTTTATTGGTAAAACAGCGGCCAAAATTATCAATACACCTGGGCATAGTGCGGGCGGCATTTGTCTGCTGCTAGATGGGCATATTATTGTCGGGGACACTTTGTTTGTGTATGGTGCGGGCCATTGTAGCTTGCCAGGAGGTAACGTGCGCGAACTATATCACTCTATGCAAAAACTTAAAACCATTGATGACAATGTCATGCTCCATTGTGGGCATGATTATGGCTGCAAAATTAACACCACAATGGGTGAGCAAAAATCTGGCAACGCGTATTTACTGCTTGACAATGAAGCGGATTTTGTGAATTTTGTGAACGGCATGTCGCAAGGATTAGTACCCTATCCTACTGGGACACTGACGCTCAAAGAAGTGCAAGCCATGCTATGATTGGTTTTTTCGGTGGTTCATTTGACCCTGTGCATTTTGGTCATCTAAAAAATGCGCAACAACTCAAACGCACGCTTAATTTATCCGCCCTGTTTTTAATGCCATGTCGAGCGCCTGTACATAAAGAAGCGCTTACTTTTTCTACAAAACAGCGCTTAGAAATGCTGGAACTAGCCCTGCACGATTTCCCTAGCCTTGGCCTAGATACTCGAGAGATTAACAGAACAAGTGCATCTTATAGCATTGATTCGCTTAAAGAGATTTCACTGGAATTTCCACAAGAAAGTGTTTGTCTGATTATTGGTATGGATAGCTTTAACCAGCTATCTAGCTGGAAAGAGGTGCAAATATTTCATCAGTATTGTCATTTAGTAGTGTTGGCACGCCCTGGAGAAAAAAATAATCAAAATATCGGCCACTTTAGCCGCGCTAAAAGCCCTGAGGAGCTAACTCGTCAAAAATCAGGATTGATTTATTTTGCACAAACTGACTTGCTTGATATTTCTTCAAGTGATATTCGCGGTATTTTGTTTAACGCCTCACAAGAGGGTAAAATACCCACACAACAAAGCTTGGACAACTTACTTCCAAAGCGCATTATTAACTATCTGCAAATATTATGAGCCTAAACCTAGAACAGCAACTTAGCGTTGTTAGCGAAACCATTGATGAATTAAAAGGCGAGGATATTGTGACGCTTAAAGTATTAGACCAAAGTGCTGATATTGAGGCGATTGTTATTGCCACAGGCCGCTCTGTTCAACACGTTCGCGGTATTGCCAATAATATTAAAATTGAAGCCAAACGCTTAGGCATGAAAGTCTCTGGCGTTGAAGGCACAGAAACTGGTCATTGGGTTTTGGTAGATTTAGCAGAGGTTGTAGTGCACATTATGACTGAAAAAACGCGTGAATTCTACAAACTAGAAAGACTTTGGTCTGGCGCTGAAAACGACTAAAACTCATGAAGATTAATCTGGTTGTGATTGGCAAAAAAATGCCAGATTGGATACAAACCGGCATTAATCATTACCAAAAGCAACTACCCGCTCAGCTCAACTTTAGCCTGATTGCATTAGAAGCACAAAAGCGCAAAGGTAAAAATATTGAGCAAATAAAAGAGCTTGAAGGCGAGCTAATTCTTAAAGCTGTTAAAGACTCTCAACTGGTGATTGCTTTTGACGAACGTGGCAAACAGCATACAACCAAAGACATTGCAAAAAATCTTGGCAATTGGCAGCAAAGCGGAGAGCGTGTTTCTCTTATTATTGGTGGCGCCGATGGCTTGAGTGATAGCGTCAAATCACACGCTAATCAACTCTGGGGGTTGTCAAATTTAACCCTGCCTCATTCAATGGCAAGACTGCTCGCTGTAGAGCAGATTTATCGAGCGCATTCATTATTAACCAACCACCCCTATCATCGTGATTAGCGGTGCCTTTTGCCCTTCTGACTGCGTTGAACAATTAAAATATTTCAATCACATAGCTCCACCTATGCTTAATCAATATTTTGATTGCCCGCTTTGCAGAAGAGCAAAATACTTGCTAATGGTTAGCGGTATAATCGCATCAAAAAACAATAAACATCATTATGAAATTAGAACTGATTAGCTTTAAACTTTGCCCATTTGCACAGCGCGCTGTTATTTTACTCAATGAACAAGGTATTGATTTTGAACTCACCTATATCAATCCAATGGACCCACCTGATTGGTTTAAGGCCATCTCTCCTACTGGACAAGTGCCATTACTTAAAGCGAACGATCAAATTATTTTTGAATCTTCTGTGATTACCGAGTTTATTAACGATATCAGCACAACCGATATCCATCCAAAAGACGTCATTCAAAAAGCTAATAATCGCTCTTGGATTGCTTTTTCAGGCGATATGCTGGGCGATATGTTTGATATCGTAACTGGTGATGAAGAAAAATTTAACACAGCCAAAAAAGCACTCTTTGGCAAACTTGCTAAGATTGAATCAGTCAAAGACTCTAAGACATTCTTTAATGGCGATGAATTTAATATGATTGACGCCGCCTTTGCGCCAATTTTTATGCGTCTTTCTTGGATTAATGAGTTTACAAATAATGCGCTATCACTCGCAGAATTTAAAAATTTAAGCGCTTGGAGTGATGCTATTTTGGCGCTAGATGTTGTCAAAAATTCTGTGGTTGACGGACTAGAGGATGTTTATTATTCTAATATCGAAGGGCGTGAAGGTCACCTTTCAACTCTTTTGGTTGAAGAAGACTACTAAAAAAGACTAAATAATCGTTAGAATATTTTCTGGCGGTCTGCCAATAGCAACACCATTTGCCGTTCTGACAATTGGGCGCTCAATCAAAATTGGATTCTCAATCATTGCCTGAATCAGTGCATCTTCACTAAGCGATTCATCGTCTAAATGGTTGTCTTTATAAGGCACTTCAAACGTGCGCATTAAAGCTCTTGGCTCAAGATTAAGGTCTGTTAATAGCGCCTTTAATTCGTCAAAACTGGGTGGCGTATCCAAGTATTTAATTATTTCAAAATTCACGCCTTTTTCTTCTAAAATGCCTAGTGTTAGTCTAGATTTTGTACATCTAGGATTGTGATAAATTATTGTGCTCATCTTTAAAAGGTTATTATGAAAAAAATTATTATTATACTCGCCCTATTTGCCAGCTTTAACAACGCTCACAGCATGAGTGTTGATGACATTGTTAGTGCTGCAAAAGAGGCACAGCAAAAACAGATTATCGCACCTAAATTTTCTTTAATTGACACCCAAGGAAATACCCACACCAATCAATCAACTCAAGGCAAATATTTGGTGGTTAATTTTTGGGCAACTTGGTGTCCACCTTGTTTAAAAGAAATTCCTGCTTTTGTAGAGTTTTATGAAAACAATCAAGACAAAGTATTAATACTTGGACTAGACTACGAACAAGCAGATGCAGATGCTATTGCGCAATTTACCGATACCTTTATGGTTAATTACCCTATTGTGCTGTTTGATGCACATAACGGCGCTCAGTTTACTAATTTTGGAGAAGTGATTGGCATGCCAACAACTTACGTTTACAACCCAAAAGGTAAATTAGTTGACTTTAAAATGGGTGAAATGGATATTGAGTCTTTAACGAAGGCCATTTCAAAGTAGCCAAGTTTTCGAGGACTTTCCCTCATCTCTCACCAACCTTGGCACAAGATAACCACTCAGCTGAGCTTGTAATTGCAAGTGTAGTTGTGTTGCTTTTTCAGCACTGACTAGATAATTTTCAGCACCAGATACTTGGTCTAGCATATGTAAATAATACGGCAAAATTCCCACCTTAAAAAGCTTCAAACTAAGCTGTTTAAGACTGCCAATATCATCATTAACCCCGCTTAATAAGACCGATTGATTTAAAAACGTCACGTTTTCAATTTTTGCGATATTTTTAGAAAAGGCCTCTGATATCTCATTAGCATGGTTAATATGTGTCACTAAAACGACCTTTAGTCTGGTTTTAGCCAGTATTTTGGCCAAATAATCGGTTATTCTGCTGGGTATAACCACCAGCGAGCGTGTGTGAATGCGTAAAGTAGTCACATAGTCAAAATTTTCAATATTTTTAATCAGTTTTTCAAGCTTTTCATCGCTCAAACTTAAAGGATCGCCACCACTTAAAATTACCTCGTTGATATTTGTATCTTGAGAAATATAGCGCTCAATTTCTGCCCAGTTACTAATGGCGTCATGCTGCGTATAATTAAAATTTTGCCGAAAGCAATACTGGCAATGAATGGCGCAAACTTGTGAAGTGATTAACAATACTCGATTTCTATATTTGTGTATCAACCCAGCCACAGGTGAATTATCTTCATCCTGCAGCGGCTCTTGAGTGAAACCACTTTGCTCAATTTTAGCCTGTGGCATAACCTGCTTGAGTAGCGGGTCATTAGGGTTGTCTTGATCGATTAGCTGGGCATATTCTAAAGGAATTTTAATCGGAAAATTACGCTCTTGAAAGGCTTGAGTATTGAAAAAATCATTACTGATTTTTGCCCCTTTTAGCACCTTTCTCGCTTGCTGACTCCACTGACTCATAGGCATAAAAAAAGCCCCGTAACGGGGCTTTTACATTCGTTCTTACTTAAGTTTTAACAAAAGTTAGCGAAGTTTTCATCTGAATGCTCGCCGCCATCTTCGTAACCAGCTTCATACTCATCAGTTTTTCTTTGCTCTTCGATTTCAGGGTTGTTTAAGAAACCTGCAACCCAACCTTGAATATAGTTGTCGTTTACGCCCATTTCTTCCATTTTTTTAACGCCTTCGTAGTAAGTCATTGCTGATACTCCTTAAATAATGTTTATAATTTTGTAGCTTATATCAGAGTGTTACTTTTAACTGACATAAGAGAAAGATAATATTATAACCATTAAATGCCACAAGGCAAGAAAAAAACCATGAATTTATCAGAAATAACCAACGGTTTAAATGACAAGCAACACCAATCAGTTGCGCTTGATAACACTCAGAACGCACTCATACTAGCGGGTGCAGGCAGTGGCAAAACCCGAGTATTAACACATAGAATTGCCTATTTGGTTACCCAAAAAAATATTCATACTGACTCAATATTGGCTGTAACGTTCACCAATAAGGCTGCGGCTGAAATGCGCGAGCGCTTAGGAACGTTGCTAAGACGCTCTATTCAAAGTATGTGGGTTGGCACCTTTCACGGCCTTGCACATCGCCTTTTGCGTACGCATTATGAAAAAGCCGGCCTAACATCAGGCTTTCAAATCCTAGACGCGCAAGATCAGTATCGCATTGTTAAGCGCTTGATGAAAGAAAACAATATTGATGAATCTAAATTTCCTGTGAGAAAGGTTCAGTGGTTTATCAATCAACAAAAGGATGAAGGTATTCGCGCTCAAGATGTTGATCCTGGTTATAACTTTTTTGTTAAAAAAAGCCTTGAAGTATTTGTTTTGTATGAGGCGCATTGTCGCGCTAATGATCTGATTGATTTTGCCGAATTGCTGGTACGTAGCTACGAGCTACTCAAAAATAACGCAGAGCTTCTCGAGCACTATCAAACACGCTTTTCTCACATTTTAGTGGACGAATTTCAAGACACCAATACTGTGCAGTACAAATGGATTCAGCAATTATTTACTGGTAATAATCAAGTCTTTTGTGTGGGAGATGACGACCAATCTATTTACGGCTGGCGCGGTGCAAAAATTGAAAATATCACCAAACTAGAAACAGATTTCGCCCCCATTCAAACCATTCGCTTAGAGCAAAATTATCGCTCCACTGGCCATATCTTATCCGCTTCAAATGCGCTTATTGCCAACAACACTAATCGCATGGGTAAATCCCTGTGGACCGATGCTGGTGATGGTGATTTGATTGACGTATATGAAGCGCGCACGGAAACAGACGAAGCAGATTATGTGGTTCGTAAAATTCAAAAACTGATTAAAGATGGCGGTCGCGCTAGTGATTGTGCTATTTTGTATCGCTCCAATGCGCAGTCAAGAGTTTTTGAAGAAGTGCTGATTAAATACAATGTTCCTTATATTATTTACGGTGGTTTGAGATTTTTTGAACGCGGCGAAATTAAAGATGCACTGGGTTATTTGCGTCTCATTGAAAATACGGCTGACAATGTCGCATTTGAACGTATTGTTAACTTTCCAACACGAGGAATCGGCAATGCTACGCTGGAAAAAATACGCGAATTTGCACGCAATGAACACACCAATTTATTCCAAGCGGCACAGCAAGTATCGCCAACCTTACCAACACGAGCATCCAATGCTCTAAAGGGATTTATTGCGCTGATTGAGCAGATGGTTGATGACAGCAAACATCTAGATTTAAGCGAAAAAGTTGCGCATTTATTGAGTGCATCGGGCTTGATGAATCATTACGCTAATGACAAAACTGACAAAGCGGGTAGCAAAAAAGAAAACCTGGAAGAGTTGATATCCGCCGCCAAACAATACAAACACGAAGAAGATAGCGAAATGAACGAAGTGGTTGGCTTTATCTCACTTGCCTCACTTGATTCTAGTGGTGATGGCAATGCGCCTGCTGTGGACAATGTGCAATTAATGACGATTCACTCCGCCAAAGGCTTAGAGTTTCCAAATGTGTTTTTAGGTGGCTTAGAGGAGGATTTATTCCCTTCAAGACAATCAAAAGACGAGCCACATTTAATGGATGAGGAAAGACGATTATGCTACGTCGGTATGACTCGAGCCATGAAAAGACTCACCTTGTCATTTGCCGTTAAGAGATTTTTACACGGCCAATCTTTGTACGCTTACCCATCGCGTTTTTTAGATGAAATACCCAGTGAATATATTAATAAAGTTAAGGCAAAATTTGGTGCAACCCAAGTCAATTATCAAGAAGATGATATTTATAATCAAGATATCGAGCCTCAAGCGAATGGCCAGTTAGCTGTTGGTGCAGGTGTTAGGCATGCTAAATTTGGTTATGGCTCTGTGCTTAACTTTGAGGGTGATGGCGATAGCGCCAGAATTCAGATTAAATTTAAAACAGCCGGTACAAAATGGCTAATTGCTAGCTATGCTAATTTGGAGTTTGTTTAGTCTTTTGATATTGACTAGGTGTACAGCCATAAAATTGGCCGAATCTTCGACTAAAGTGGCTCGGATCGCTAAAACCAATGCTATAGCAAACCGTTGTAATTGATTGGCCTTTTTGCAGCATGTCCGCTGCCATTTCTAGTCGAAGTTGCCAATAAAAATCACCCGGCGTGCAGCCTAAATGACGCTTAAACGCTGTATACAATGCACTTCGACTCATGCAAGCTTTTTGGGACAGTTGGTTTATATCAAAAGGTTTGGAAATGTTACTTTTCAAATAATCTATCACGGCAGTGATGCTGTCAGCATCTGGCGCATTATGTGCATAATTTAGCAACATATCTCTACTCTGCTGTCTTAATAAGCGAGTAACCAGCTCTGAAATACCAAAACCTACTAAAACCTCTTTATCTGGATGGTTGTTTGTAAATAGCCCGACCAGGCGATTAAGTAGCTTTTGTGTATCAACCGTATGATGCAGGTGAATATTTTCAGATTGATATTCCCAATTCTTGTTCACCATACTAGAGGGAAACAAGTCTTGCATTTTGTCAGAAATTTTATCAATCCTGTCTTTAGATATTTCCACCGTTAGACAGGTTGTTGGCACGTTTTCTTGCGCTTCTGGGAAATCAATTTCAACACAACCCTTAGGTCGTATGACATAAGATTCATGTGGCAAAAATATTTGTGATTCTAAATTATCCAAGTTATGCATAATTTTTTTACCTGTAATCATGCCGCAATACATGACTTGGTCAGCACTCAAAGCAACCCTATTTGCTTTTCTATAGGTATCGTAGATGCTTAATTCGCTATCAGGACCTAAAAAAGAAACCTTGTTCTCAACCAACAATTCTCTATTTTTATATCTTTCAAGCGAGGATACATCCAAATGTTTTTTCACAATCAACAATCATTAAGCTAACCAATCTATTTTTTAACCTGTTTTAGACTGTGAGTCAAGCGTTTTGGACTGTGAGTCAAGAATATTAAAAATCACACATTTATACTGTCATGGAAAACATTATAAAACAAACGAGGGGAATACTATGATTTACGCACAACCGGGCTCTGAAGGCTCAGTCATTACATTTAAAGCACGCTATGAGAATTATATTAACGGCGAATGGACGCCGCCTGTTAAGGGCAGCTACTTTACTAACGGCACACCTGTCACTGGAGAAGGTTTTTGTGAAATACCCAGATCAACTTCGGAAGATATTAACTTAGCACTCGATGCAGCTCACGCTGCCAAAGCCACTTGGGGCAAAACATCTGTCACAGAAAGGTCAAATTTATTACTCAAAATTGCCGATAGAATTGAACAAAATCTTGAAATGCTAGCCGTTGCAGAAACTTGGGATAATGGTAAAGCAGTTCGCGAAACATTGGCAGCTGACGTACCACTGTGTGTTGACCATTTTCGTTATTATGCTGGCTGTATTCGCGCCCAAGAAGGCACTATGGGTGAGCTAGATGAAAATACGGTCTCTTATCAATTTCATGAGCCACTTGGTGTCGTTGGCCAAATTATCCCCTGGAACTTTCCTTTATTGATGGCAGCTTGGAAGCTTGCACCTGCACTAGTTACTGGTAATTGTGTTGTATTAAAGCCTGCTGAGCAAACACCTGTATCCATTTTAATACTGATGGAAATTATTGGTGATTTACTACCACCAGGCGTGCTAAATGTTGTGAATGGCTATGGTAAAGAAGCTGGACAAGCACTAGCAACCAGTACGCGTATTGATAAAATCGCTTTCACTGGGTCAACCCCAGTAGGCTCTCATATCTTAAGATGTGCTGCTGAAAATATCATCCCTTCAACCGTTGAGCTGGGTGGAAAATCACCCAACATATTTTTTGAAGATATTATGCAACAAGAGGATGACTATATTAGCAAATGTGCCGAAGGTGCTGTGTTGGCTTTCTTTAACCAAGGAGAGGTTTGCACTTGCCCTTCTCGCGCTTTAATTCAAGAAAGTATTTATGATGAATTTATTGCTATTATTATTGAACGCTCTAAGAAAATCATTCGTGGAAATCCACTTGATACAGATACTCAAGTAGGCGCCCAAGCTTCTCAAGAGCAGTTTGATAAAATTATGGATTATATGGATATTGGTGCCAAAGAAGGTGCTGAGTTGATATTGGGTGGCGGTGTTGCTCAAGTTGGCTCTGAATTTGGAAACGGCTATTATGTTGAACCAACCTTACTTAAAGGTGACAACAAGATGCGCATCTTTCAGGAGGAAATTTTCGGCCCTGTTGTGTCCGTTACTACCTTTAAAGATGAGGCGGAAGCTTTGGCTATTGCCAATGATTCTGAGTTTGGCTTAGGTGCAGGCGTTTGGACGCGTGATATAAACCTTGCTTACCGTATGGGTCGTGGTATTCAAGCGGGACGCGTTTGGACAAATTGCTACCACTTATATCCTGCACACGCTGCGTTTGGTGGCTATAAGAAATCAGGCGTAGGACGCGAAACGCACAAGATGATGCTCAATCACTACCAACAAACTAAAAACTTATTGGTAAGTTATAGCACCAGTCCTCTTGGATTTTTCTAAAAAGATGTAGCCTTAATAAGAAAAAGCTGGACAGCTAAAAAACCGCATTCATTAATGCGGTTTTTTAGTTTAATGTTTTCTTTAAATCGTCAATAGAAAAACTTTGAACAGTTTGCTCATCGGTATAAACCGGCTTCATCTTAGTATGTGTGCCCGATTGCTTTTCAATTTCAGTTTGACGGGAGATAACCAAATTTAAACAATCAGTGATCATTTTTTGTGTATTTTCTGTCAACGGATGACGCAAGCCTGGCTTGGTCATGGTGTCTTTTGCCACTGAGATTAGGGTTTTTCTCATGGCATTTAATAATCTTACTTCAAATTCTGGTGTAGTTTTATCACTCATAATAAGCTCTTAATCGTTTCTAA
Organism: Candidatus Thioglobus autotrophicus; assembly: GCF_001293165.1. NCBI lineage: Bacteria > Pseudomonadati > Pseudomonadota > Gammaproteobacteria > Pseudothioglobaceae (SeqCode) > Candidatus Thioglobus > Candidatus Thioglobus autotrophicus. The sequence continues at coordinate 269,647 of NZ_CP010552.1, forward strand.
ATGTTGTAAATAGGTTATTTTATCGGATTTATACTTTCTATTACCTTGCATTGATTGTAGCTTTTCATTCAAGCCCCAATCTTGATCGATCACCTCTAATACCATTTCTGGATGATTACAAATCAACACCATGTCACAACCGCTTGCCAATGAAGCTTTAACACGATCTTTAATATGTTCGATAAAAAAAGCACCTTGCATCGATAGATCATCACTAAAAACAAGCCCTTCAAAGCCTAGTTTATTTTTTAAGATACCTTGAATCCATTTCTCAGAAAATCCGGCGGGCTTGTCATCTACCTTTGAATAAATCACATGAGCAGGCATAACCGCATCAAGCCCCTCATCAACCAAACCCTTGAACACGGCCATATCTTGATAAACTTCCTTAGCTGGTCGATCGTCAACTGGCAATTCTAAATGTGAGTCGAGTGTGACGTACCCATGTCCTGGAAAATGCTTGCCCACGCATTTCATACCTGCCCTATGCATACCTTTGATTAATGCTTGTGCCAATTGCACCACAGCATCCGAATTGGAGTGAAAGGCACGATTACCAATGACAGAGGAGTTGCCATAATCCAAATCAAGCACAGGTGCAAAAGAAAAATCAACGTCTACTTCTAATAGCTCATAGGCCAATACAAACCCGCAAGAGCATGCATACTTTAGCGCTTTTTTAGGATTTTTATCATACAGCTCACCTAATTTTGACATGGCAGGCAGATGTGTGAATCCATTTTTAAAGCGCTGCACGCGACCGCCTTCATGGTCAACAGCAATTAAAAGGTTGGGCTTAATGGCGCGAATAGAGATAATGAGTCGTTTGATCTGATCGATGGATTCAAAATTACGACTAAATAAAATAACGCCACCAATACTAGGTTTTGCTAATTGTGTTTTTTCTATGGGGGTTAGTGTCAGCGCTGACACGTCCATCATGATTGGGCCTAATTTCATAGTTTGTCTAATTGATATAAGGCTTTACTTTGTACACTAAATACAAAATAGGCAGCCCTATTAATGTGGTTATGATAAAAAATTGACTATAGCCAAATACCTCAACAACACTACCTGAATAGCCTCCAAAAATTTTAGGCAGGAGTGTCATTAGTGAGGAAAAAATGGCATATTGAACAGCAGTGAATTTGATGTTGGTTAAACTAGATAAGAAGGCAATAAAAGCAGCGCTAGCCAGTCCAGCGGATAAATTGTCCATGGTAATTGTTGCGTACAGCCAGTTCATATTATGGCCAACATTAGCCAAAACAATAAAGAGTAAATTAGTGAGCGCAGAGAGTAGTGCGCCTAAAAACAGCACTCTAAACACCCCCCATTTGATGGCCATGACACCGCCCAAAAATCCGCCTGCAATCGTCATAAACAGGCCAAAGGTTTTGGAAACTGTGGCAATTTCTATTTTGCTAAAACCTATATCTTGATAAAAAATATTAGCCACGACACCAAGTACAATATCACTAATACGATACAAGCCAATAACGGCTAATAACAACACAGCCACACTCAGACCATAGCGATTAAAAAAATCTTTAACTGGCTCGATATAAGTGCCATTAACCATGGATTTATTAACCACATTAAGCGTGATTAATAATCGAGTGGCCATATAAGCACCAACAATTGCTAAAACCATTCTAACTGTACCAACAACAAATCCAGATAAATGTTGATTAGAAAAAACCTCGCTTAGGTATGATTTAAGTGTCTTGGTTAATTCCGCACTTAAAACAAACGTCGCAATAAACGCTGCGACCACCGTTAAAAACAGGACGAAAAACCTTACATAATCTTGAGTAGAATAACTCTCTTCAGACTGGTTATGGCTTGGTTCTTTAATAATTAGCGTAGTCGTCAGCCCAATCATCATGACTAAAATCATCACCAAGTAAGTGTTAGACCAGGCAGAAAAACTATACAGCTCTTTGGTAGAGCCAAAATAACTGGCTAAAAATAGCCCGCCTGCTCCTGCCACCAGCATCCCGATACGATAGCCAGCAACATAGGTCGCTGAAAGTAATGATTGCATATCTTTGTCGGCCGATTCGATACGATAGGCGTCAATGACAATATCTTGTGTGGCTGACGAAAAACCCAATAGAACCGCGCCATATGCCATGATGGTTAGACTATCAACACCGGCTTTTGGATCAACCGATGACATTAGAAAAATAGCGCCCATAATGGCTAATTGCGATACCAACATCCAGGCGCGACGCCGACCCAATAGCCTGGTTAAAATAGGCACGGGCAGTCGATCAACTAAAGGCGCCCAAACAAATTTAAAGGAATAGCCTAGGGCGGCCCAAGAAAAAAAAGTAATACTGGATTTGGCCACGCCCGCTTCATTCAGCCACAAACCTAGGGTTGAAAAAATAAGCAAAATAGGTACGCCAGCAGAAAAACCTAAAAACAGCATGGCAGCCACCCGTGGGTGGAAAAATAATCGAACGCTTGCTAACACTGAATCCAAGGCATACCGTCATGGCGCCAGCCATTAACATTGCCACGCTGATCCTCCTCGTCTAAATCGCCCTCAAAACCACTAACCACATGAGCAATATTAGTAAATCCATGCTTAACCAAACACTTGCCCGCATCATCAGATCGATAGCCACTACGACAAATTAAGATAATCTCAGCATCTTTTTCAATCTCAAACCTGGAAAAAGTCTTAATAAATTCAGCCTCATCAACCTCCCATTCTGGCTCATCTAGCCATGGGATTAAGATTGAATCTGGTACGCGTCCTACAAATTTATTTTCGGCTTCACAACGCACATCTACTAAAATCGCGCCCTCTGAGATGAGCTTTTTAGCTTTTTTTGGTAAATAATTTTTAATCATTGAATGACCACCTCTTCGCCTGTTTTAACCTGATTGAAGAGTTGAATGATATCACTATTTTTCATACGGATACAGCCTTTTGAGCTAGCCACCCCTAGGAGAAATTCATCAGGTGAACCGTGGATATAAATATAGCGTTGTTTGGTATTTTTATTGTGCCCTTCAACCCCATCAAGCCACAAAATACGCGATAAAATCCAATCTCGATCAGGCTGCTGCTTAAATAATGACTTTGAATAGATTTCACCCGTTGGCACTCGGCCGACTAATACCGCTCCTAAATCTAGGTCAGAGCCAATTTTTTCAGCAATTTTAAACTTTCCCAAAGGTGTACAAAAAGACCCTTCTATTTCGCCAACGCCATTGGCTGCACTACTAATTGAGTAAACTGAGTCTTGGTAGGTTAGGGTTTGATTAGCAATATTAATGGTAATCATCAGTAGCTATTATTTAGTAAAAAGTGCAATCGACTCAACGTGGGCTGTTTGCGGAAACATATCCATCACCCCTGCTGTATCAAGTTGGTAGCCTAACTCGATTAGTCTAGCAGTATCACGCGCCAAAGTGGCTGGATTACACGATACATACACCAAACGCTCAACACCGAGCTTTGGCAACAGTTCGACGATTTCAATAGCGCCAGAACGAGCTGGGTCAATCAAGGCTTTATTGTAAGTTTTACCTCTAAACCACTCAAAACCTTCCACTTCTTTAAAAAGGTCTGCTTTGTAAAAATCAGCATTAATGATTTGATTTTTTTCAGCGTTATACTTTGCCCGCTCAATCAAGCCCAAATCTCCTTCTACGCCTACTACCTGCTTGGCATATTTGGCAATCGGCAAGGTAAAATTACCCAAACCACAAAATAGGTCAATCACCTTATCTTCATCGTTAAGATCAAGCATATCAAGTGCTAAATTAATCATTTTTTGATTCAGCTTAAAATTAACCTGAGTAAAGTCAGTGGGTAAAAACTCCATGACAATATCATGATCTGGATGCGAATAGGTTAACACTGTCGGCTGATCGAGTGGTTTGACCGTGTCCGCACCCCCACTTTGAGTATAGAAGCTAACCTTTAATTCATTAGCACAATCTAAGAGTATTTGCTCATCTTGTTCAGTAAGCGGTTCAAGATGTCGCAAAATAAGCACGGTATTATTCTCAGCTACCGCCACTTCGAGTTGTGGCACCTGCGATTTAATGGATAGCTTTTCTATTGCTTGAGCCAGCACCTCAAGGTTATCACCCAAAGAGGGGTGTAAGACTTCGCAACGACTCATATTGGTAATAAAACCCGATTTTTTTTCTCTAAAACCAACCAATACTTTTTCTTTTTTAGCAACATAACGCACGCCAAGTCTTGCTTTTCGTCGATATCCCCAGCTCTGAACTTGAAGTGGCGCTAGCCAATGTTTTGGCGCAACTTTAGCCTGACCTAAAAAAGCATCTTTTAACCATTCGCCTTTAGCGCTTATTTGATCTTCACTAGAGAGATGTTGAAAAGAGCAACCGCCACAAAGCCCAAAAACTTCACATTTTGGTGTGATGCGATTATCAGCCGATTTAAGCACTTCCTTAACATCTGCTTCTTCAAACTTGGCGCGAGAAAAACTGCGATCGGCAATAACCGTTTCACCCGGTAAAGCACCTGAAACAAAAATCACCTTCTCATCAAGATGCGCAATACCGCGCCCCTCATGAGAGAGAGACTCAATGTTTAATTCGTAGCTTTTGGCTTTTGGTTTTCTTCTTCTGCCCATAACACTCTTTGGCTAATTAATTGGTCTGATTATCCAATAATTCCACCCAATGTTTAACAGGAATTTTACTGTCTTTTTGCAAATGCATTAAGCAACCAATATTTGCTGTCACAATCATCTCTGGAGCGGATGCTAAAAGATTATTCATTTTATTGCTTTTTAATTGTTTAGACAGATCAGGCTGAAAGATAGAGTAGGTTCCTGCCGAGCCACAACAAAGATGAGCATCTTTTACTGGCGCTGGCGTATAGCCTAGTTTTTGTAAAATAGAATTAACCAAACCTGCTAATTTTTGCCCATGTTGCAGCGTGCATGGCTCATGATAAGAAATATTGGCTTTTTCTAAATTTAGTAGATTAAAATCTTTATCTGATAAAAATTCAGCAATATCCTGGGTCTTGCTAGAGATGGCTTTTGCTTTTTGATAATAATCATCACCTTCTTTAAACATGGAGTCATAATCTTTCACCATTAGCCCACAGCCACTGGCACTAGAAATAATGACTTCCACATCAAACTCTAACCAGGCGTCAATATTATTCTTAATCTTGATCATTGCATCTTGATCAGCACTAAGATGTTGATCCACTGCACCACAACACTGTTTTTGCGGGGTTTCAATTGCTTCAAATCCTAATTTTGCCAAAATATTTTTAATACTATGGTTAATATTAGGCGCCAGCACAGGCTGCACACACCCACCTAACAACAAAACTTTTTTGCTATTAGCACTTGGCTTAAATGTGCTTCCTTGTTTTTTTGAGTGTCTGGCTATTCGCCCAATGGGATTAAAAAGCAGTGGCGAGGTTAGCAATTTACGCACAGAATAACGCATGACTTTTTGCCAGATTGGACGCTTTTGCTCAACAAACTCACGACCAATATCAGCCAACTTGCCATACTCAACTCCTGAGGGGCAGGTTGTTTCGCAAGATCTACAAGTAAGACAGCGGTCCAGGTGCTTAATGCTTTCTTGAGAAAATTCATTTTTTTCAAGCGAGGACTTAATCAAATAAATACGCCCACGGGGTGAATCAAGCTCTGATCCGAGCAGCTGATAGGTTGGGCAAGTAGCCAAGCAAAAACCACAATGTACACATTTTCGAATAATCTCATTAGCTTTAAAATTAGCAATTTGATGTGTTTGCATTAGTTAAATATTCCTCTTGGGTCAAACACAGTTTTTAAGCGAGCCTCAATTTCTGTTCGTAGTGCTGAGCGCTGAACAGTCTTAGGGCGAGATTTAAGCTGGCCCACATACTGACTAGGCATCACTTTAAAGCTAATTTGGGTAATCACTGCCAACTGCCCTTTTGAGCCAACCAGCATTCGTGCTACATCATAACCTGCAACGTTTTTCATCACCTGTCCACCAAAATTTAACAACTCACCTGAGCCGTCAATAATTTGCACACCTAAAACACTGTCAGATAAATCTTGTGCACCGTTAGCATAAGCAGCGCCAATGCTTTGATTTTTATCTTCAATGTAAAATGGCAAAACTTGGTCGTTTTTAGCCAGCACATCGCAAATTTCAGCAATAGGTGTACTGGCTTTTACTGTGAGTACCAACTCTTCTGAAAAATATTCTTCAATGCCCGTATGATTAAGCCAGTCACTCGTAATATGCAGTGCATCAGAGGCTTTAATTTCTTCTTGTAATTTTGCAATATTAGTTGACATTAAAACCGCTCCAACTCAGGATGGGGCAACTGCCCGTGATGCACATGCATTGCACCTAGTTCTGCACATCTATGCAACTCAGGAATCGCCTTGCCAGGATTAAGCAATGCCAAAGGATCAAATGCGGCTTTAATCTGATGAAAAATTTCTAATTCTTTGGCATTAAACTGATGACACATCGCATCAAGCTTTTCAACGCCCACGCCATGCTCTCCAGTAATACTGCCGCCCATATCCACACTCAATCTTAAAATTTCAGTACCAAATTCTTCGGTTCTTTCAAGCTCGCCTGGAATATTGGCATCATATAAGATCAATGGGTGAAGATTACCATCACCCGCATGAAAAACATTGGCCACTCTGAGTTGGTATTTTTTTGATAATTCGTTAATTTTTTCCAGCATGTCAGCCAAATGGCGTCTCGGAATAGTGCCATCCATGCAGTAATAATCAGGAGATAAGCGCCCTACAGCAGGGAAGGCAGACTTACGCCCCTTCCACAAATCTAAGCGCTCCTTTTCATTGTTTGACACCTTGATGCTAGATGCACCAGATAAAACCTTGAGCACTACTTCTAGTTCTGCCTGAACTTCAGACTCTGAGCCGTCCAATTCACACAACAATAATGCTTGTGCATCTAATGGGTAGCCTACTTGGGCGAAGCCCTCTGCCGCTTCAATGGCGAAACTATCCATCATCTCAAGCCCTGCTGGAATAATGCCCGCTTTAATAATGTCCGCAACAGAATTGGCACAATCACGCACACTATCAAACCCAGCCATCACCACTCGGGCGAGTTTTGGTGTTTGCGTGAGTTTAACGGTGATTTCCACAATAACCCCTAACAAACCTTCAGAGCCATTCATCAGCGCCAATAAGCCCAAACCCTGATCATCTCTAGATAAAACCAACTCCTCGCCATCAATGGTTAAAATTTTAACAGCTTCAACATTGTGCACAGTTAGACCATATTTTAAGCAATGCACGCCGCCTGAATTTTCCGCCACATTGCCACCAATACTACAGGCTATTTGGCTAGAAGGGTCAGGTGCATAATACAAACCATGGCTAGCCACTGCCTCACTAATGGCAATATTCCTGACACCGGGTTCCACCACGGCTAATTGTTTTTTAGCATCAATAGATTTAACTTGATTTAACTTTGATAAACCCAAAACAACCGACTCTGATAAAGGCATCGCGCCACCTGCAAGACCTGTGCCCGCACCTCGAGTAACCACTGGTGTATTGTGCGCTTTGCAGATTTTTAAAACCTGCTTAATTTGTTCAATTGTTTCTGGCAATACAACTGCCAAAGGCTTTTGTCGATAAACACTTAATCCGTCACATTCAAATGGACGAGTATTTTCCTCACCGATTAAAACAATATCTTTGGGTAATTTATCTAATAATTCATTGACCACTTTCATGTTTAGAAATTATAATCAATTTATGGCTTGATTAAGTGTTTTGGAAAGTCGCTTACTTGTTCGCATCCAACTTGCTCCATCACTTGCTGCAACTGGCGTTTAAGCATTGTAAAGGTATGATTACCCCCTTTTTTTCCAAGTGCTCCCACACCGTACATTGGCGCCCTGCCAACAAAGGTAAAGTCTGCACCAGTTGCTAATGCATTGGCAATATCAGGCCCTGAACGCAAACCAGAATCCATCATTATTTTTATTTTTCCTTTATACGCTTGCAGTCCACCAAGTGCATTAATGGTGGATTGGCCGCTATCTAGTTGGCGCCCACCATGATTAGAAACAATCAGGCCATCAAGCCCAAGTTCAACTGCCAAATTTGCCTCTTCAGGATTAACAATACCCTTGATGACGAGATTACCCTTCCAGGCATCTCTTAGGGCTTTAATCTTGTCTTCAGTCAGGCGCCCTGAAAATGTTTTATTCATAAACATACCCAAGTGTTTTATATTTAGACCTTTGGGGATGTAGGATTTCATAGTTTTAAACTCTGGTGTGCCTGCTGCCAGCTGAGACAAAGACCAAGTTGGATGGGTGCACATTTGCAGTATATTGTTAATGGTCATTTTGGGTGGAATGGATAATCCGTTTTTAATTTCCTTGGGGCGATAGGCAAATGTTGGGGTGTCTGCCAAAATAACCAATGTACGACAACCTGCATTCCACGCGCGTTCTAGTAGTTGATCTCGAAGCTTATCTTCCACCGGATGATATAACTGAAACCAAAACTTACCTTCTGTAATCTCTGCAATGGTTTCAATACTTGCTGTACCAACTGTAGAAAGCATAAAAGGCAGTTTATGATCAACAGCAGCTTGCGCTAGAATTTCACAAGATTTTGGCCACATTAAACCTTGCAGACCAATCGGTGCCATGCCAAAAGGCGCATCATAAGTTTCACCAAATAGCTCGGTCTTAAGACTTGTACCTTGGTAGTCACGCAAATAATATGGCTGCAATTGAATATCTCTAATATCTTGCGTATTGCGTTGCAAGTTTATCTCAGAAAAACAACCGCCATCCAAATATTCAAAAGCAAACTTTGGCATACGTTGTTTTGCCTTTATACGCAGCGCATCAATACTAGGGTAGTTGCTATTAAAATAATCTGTCATATTTATCATCCTACTTACCCTGCCTTATTTTTTACTTTCAGTCACTTAGGCTTAAATACCCATAGCTAAAGCGCGAGATAATTGAATACCAAACTAGGTACAAGCAATTATAATAGCCTACTTAAACTTTTTAAACAATAAGAAACCATGAAATCATTTAACCCACCTGTAAGAACCTTAATGGGTCCAGGCCCTTCTGACGTACACCCTAGAATTTTATCAGCCATGGCTCGCCCTACCATTGGCCATCTAGACCCTGCTTTTGTCGGCATGATGAACGAAACTAAAGAAGGTTTAAAATATATTTTTCAAACTGAAAATGAGCTAACTATGCCAGTTTCAGCACCAGGCTCTGCTGGTATGGAAACTTGTTTTGCCAACTTGGTTGAGCCAGGTGACAAAGTAGTGGTGTGTATCAATGGCGTCTTTGGTATGCGTATGCAGGAAAACATTACCCGCTTTGGTGGCGAAGCGATTGTGGTTGAAGATGCTTGGGGTTCTGCCGTATCAACCGATAAAGTTGAGCAAGCACTCAAAGAAAATCCAGATGCAAAAATTCTAGCTTTTGTTCATGCAGAGACCTCGACTGGCGCACAATCTGATGCCAAAACCCTATGTAAAATTGCCCATGAAAATGATTGTATTACGATTGTAGATGCAGTAACGTCATTAGCAGGTAGTGAGTTACGTGTAGATGAGTGGGAAATTGATGCGATTTACTCGGGCACGCAAAAATGTTTGTCTGCGATGCCTGGCATTTCACCTGTTAGTTTTAATGAACGCGCATTAGCCAAAGTTAGAAACCGTAAAACAGCGGTTACTTCTTGGTTCCTAGACTTAAATTTGGTTATGGGTTACTGGGGTGAAGGTGCCAAGCGTACTTACCACCATACTGCACCAGTCAATACACTATACGGCTTGCACGAATCTTTAGTGATGCTTTCAGAAGAAGGGCTAGAGAACTCTTGGGCTCGTCACCAAAAAAATCATGAAGAATTAAGAGATGGTCTTGAGGCAATGGGTATTAATTTCTTAGTTGATAAGGCTGATCGCCTACCACAGCTTAACTCGGTCTTTATTCCAGAAGGTGTGGATGACGTCGCAGTTCGCGCAACACTATTAAATGATTACAACTTAGAAATTGGTGCAGGACTTGGCGCTTACGCAGGTAAAGTATGGCGCATTGGCCTAATGGGCCACTCTTCGAGAAAAGAAAACATTACTTTATGTTTGGCTGCTCTCAAGGCGACTTTAGAAAAGTAAACTAAAAAGACAAACAAAAAAGGCGACCTTGATAGGTCGCTTTTTTTTGGATAAATGATTATTATTTTAGTTTAGCGAGTAATTCCTCTTCCGTTTCTACGCGTGCAGGATCTGGCAAACAACAATCGACTGGACATACCTCAACACATTGAGGTTCGTCAAAATGGCCAACACACTCAGTACATAAGTCGCCATCAATTTCATAGATTTCATCGCCCATATAAATTGCATCATTTGGGCACTCTGGCTCACAAACATCGCAGTTAATACATTCATCTGTAATTAGTAAAGACATTCTTATTTCCTGGTAATAAAGCAATTATAAATTAAGTGATATTTTACCGTATTGTTACCCTTATTTTTATTGTGTTTTGAGGTATCATCAATGACTGTCTTTATTTAGTAAAAATACCCTTATGTTGCGTCTATTTATCCTTCTTTCAGTCACGTTAATATCGCTCTCCTCTCAAGCAAAACTCGCCAATGGTTTGTATGCAAACCTGCATACTAATCAAGGCGATATTATTGTTCAACTTGAATTTGAAAAAACCCCGCTAACGGTTATTAATTTTGTGGGCTTGGCCGAGGGTAAAAAACACTCAAATATTCAAACTGGCAAACCTTTTTATAATGGCTTAAAGTTTCACCGTGTGATTGATAATTTCATGATTCAAGGAGGTGACCCAAAGGGCAATGGTACGGGTGGTCCAGGATATCAATTTAACGATGAAATTACCGATTTAACGCATGATCGCGAGGGTATTTTATCCATGGCAAATTCTGGCCCAAATACCAACGGCTCGCAATTTTTTATTACTCATTTGGCAACCCCACACCTAGACGGCAAGCACACGGTTTTTGGCAATGTGGTTAAAGGTATGAGTGTGGTTAATAAAATTAAGCAAGACGATTTTATCCGCAAAGTAAAAATTATTCGTGTTGGTGAAAAAGCACAAAATTTCAAAACGGATGAAGCAGCCTTTAAGGCAGAAAATGCCGCATATGCCAATAAAGAGCAACAAAAAATTGCCGCCAAAAAGGCTAAATTTCTAGCATTTGCAACTGCCAACTATCCACAGGCAAAAATCACTGATCAAGGTTATTTTGTAGAGGTTAATCAAAATGGTGGTGGTGATACACCCAATCAAGGTGACTTAGTCAAAGTTAGCCTTTCAATTGATCTAGATGATGGCACTAATATGCGCCAAGCTGGAGAGCCTTTGCCTTTTGCTGCAGGATCTGGCTCCATTATCAGTATTATTGATACCTCAGTTTTAACCATGAAAGTTGGTGAAAAACGCACTTTGATTGCGCCTTACTATCAAATTTATGGCGATAGCAAACGTGCCAGTTTATCTACAGAGACTATTTTAATTTTCAAGCTAGAACTACTCTCCATTAACGACATCTAATAATTTATTATGTTTTTAGAATTACTCGCTCTTTTAGTACAACTTGATCCTGGTTTTGGCGTTCTTAACTACCTAACGCTCAGAGCCGTCTTGGCCATGTTGGCTGCCTTATTAATTAGCCTTGCACTGGGGCACTATTTTATTAATAAATTACATCAATACCAAATTGGTCAAGTGGTTAGAGCTGATGGTCCAAAATCACATTTGAGTAAAACAGGCACGCCAACTATGGGCGGCGTCATGATTCTTTTTTCTTTTATCATTAGTTCACTGGTATGGGGCGATTGGTCTAGTTTGTATCTATGGATTGTGCTCGCTACCGCTGTTATTTTTGGCGCCGTTGGGTTTACAGATGACTATCTCAAAATCAAACGTAAAACCTCGGATGGGCTAAGCTCTCGCCAAAAAATACTTGGTCAATCACTTGGTGCTGTGGTGATTGGACTATGGATAGCCTTAAGCATAACCGACCCCATTCAAACCGAACTTCTGATTCCTTTTGTTAAGGATGTTACTATGCCGCTTGGCCTTATCGGGTTTTTACTACTAGCTTACCTTGTTATTGTTGGCTCTTCCAATGCGGTCAACCTCACAGACGGACTAGACGGACTTGCCATTATGCCGGTCATTCTTATTTCTAGTGCTTTAGCTTTATTTGCCTATATTAGTGGCAACTACAATTTTTCAAACTATCTGAATATGCCATTCATGCCTGGCACTGGCGAACTATTCGTCATTTGTAGTGCGCTTGTGGGTGCTGGGCTAGGCTTCTTATGGTTTAACACTTACCCTGCTGAAATCTTCATGGGTGATGTAGGCTCTTTAGCACTAGGTGCTATTTTGGCGGTAATCGCTATTTTATTACGTCAAGAGATTTTACTCTTTATTATGGGCGGTGTTTTTGTCGCCGAAACTCTCTCTGTAATTATCCAAGTAGCTTATTACAAGCGTACCAAAAAACGCTTCTTTTTAATGGCACCTATTCATCATCATTTTGAGCAAAAAGGCATGTCAGAGCCTAAAATTATTGTGCGCTTTTGGATGGTTACCTTAATCTTAGTACTCGTTAGTCTTGCTTCGATCAAGATACGTTAAAATACACAGATGAATAAATGGGATCAGCGTTATTTAGCACTTGCCAAAGAGGTTTCTACTTGGTCAAAAGACCCGTCCACTCAAGTGGGTGCAGTGACTGTTGGCAGCAAAAAAGAGGTGCTATCTCAAGGATTTAACGGCTTTCCTCGTGGCATTAATGATAGCGATGAACGCTACAATAACCGCGACATTAAATACCAGTTGGTTGTTCATGCTGAAATGAATGCCATTTACAATGCCACCTACTCCGGCACTTCTCTTGATGGTGCCACGCTTTATGTCTACGGCTTGCCAATTTGCTCAGAATGCGCCAAGGGTATCATTCAGGTAGGCATTAAAAAGGTCGTGGTTGAAAAATCTAAAGAACTTGATAACTGGAATGAAAGCGTTCAACTCTCGCAAAAAATGTTTGATGAAGCAGGTGTTGAATTAATTATTAACCCTAAAAACTAACTATGTCTGAAGTCTCTAAACGCCGCACGTTCGCGATTATTTCTCATCCAGACGCGGGTAAAACCACCGTCACTGAAAAACTACTTTTATATGCGGGTGCAATTAAAACAGCGGGTAGTGTTAAAGCCAGAAAAGCCAGTACCCACGCTACGTCTGACTGGATGGAAATGGAAAAAGAAAGAGGTATTTCCATCACCTCATCCATCATGCAATTTGAGTATGACAATCACGTCATCAATCTACTTGATACACCAGGACACGAGGATTTCTCTGAAGACACTTACCGCACGCTCACCGCGGTTGACTCAGCACTAATGGTGATTGACGTCGCCAAAGGTGTCGAGATGCGCACCATCAAACTCATGGAAGTTTGTCGCCTACGTGATACACCTATTCTCACCTTTATCAACAAACTTGATCGCGAAGGCAAAGAGCCAATTGATTTAATGGATGAGGTTGAAACTGTCTTAAATATTGAGTGTGCGCCTATTACCTGGCCGATTGGCATGGGTAAGCGCTTCAAAGGCGTAGTACATTTACTCGAAGATAAAGTTTACTTATACGAAACGGGTAAGAACTCTGAGATTGGCGAGAATATTATTATTGAAGGTGTTGACAATCCAGAGCTGGATAATATTCTTGGTACTGATGTTGCAAGCGAAATGCGCGACGAGGTAGAGCTCATTAGTGAAACCACCACGCCATTTGATTTAGAAGCGTTTTTATCCGGCAAACAAACGCCGGTATTTTTTGGATCAGCCATTTCAAACTTTGGTATTCAAAATTTACTCGATGGCTTTATTGAGTATGCACCAACCCCAAAAAATAGAGAGTCAAATGTTCGCGAAGTAACACCTGATGAAAACAAACTCACCGGATTTGTCTTTAAAATTCAAGCTAACATGGATCCCAAACACCATGATCGCCTAGCCTTTATGCGCATTGTTAGCGGCGAATACAAAAAAGGTATGAAGGTTTTGCAAGTTGCCACGGGCAAACAAATTAAGATTGCCAATGCGGTTACCTTTATGTCGCGCGAGCGTAGTTCGGCTGAAGTGGCTTATGCTGGTGATGTAATCGGTATTCATAACCATGGTGGCATTAGCATTGGTGACACTTTCACCCAGGGTGAAAAATTGGAGTTTAAAGGCATTCCTAATTTTGCACCCGAGCTGTTTCGTCGTGCTCAACTCAAAGATCCTCTAAAGGCCAAAGCCCTACAAAAAGGCTTAGACCAGCTCTCAGAAGAAGGTGCCACTCAAGTCTTTCGCCCAATTATTAATAGCTCACAAATCTTGGGTGCTGTCGGTATTTTACAATTTGACGTTGTCGCTCACCGCCTCAAATATGAATACGGCGTAGATTGTCAGTTTGAAACTATTGCTGTGGCCACTGCTCGTTGGGTCACAGGGGATGATAAAGATATTGAACAATTAAAGGCTAAAGCGGGTAATAATGTCGCGATCGATTCAGCAGGCATGCTTACCTACCTAGCGCCTTCTATGGTGAACCTGCAGCTCACTATGGAGCGTCATCCAAATCTAGTATTTTCAGCTACTCGAGAACATTAACACCAAGTTTAGCTAACTAGCATCAAGGCAAAATAAGGCACTAAATTAAAGACAACGATCAATAATTTATACAGGCCAATTCCGCCATAATGAATGTTGTTGAAACTTTCATTGGTAATAGATATCCAATAAGTATGCACTTGATACACGTAATCATGTGCATACTTAATGGCCAACACCCAACTGAGCAATACGGCAATGTTAATCGCCAAACTCCAGCCCAAGAAACTTTGAAAAATTGTTATTGTCATGACTATTACCTCGCTAATTCACTAACTTTTATTATAAATTTATTAAAAAAAAATCGAAAATTTTAATACTAAACCGCCTCCTGCCTAAGAATACCATTTATTTATGTAAAAAAAATGCCACTTAATTAAGTGGCATTTCGATGAGATGGCTTTAAAGAAGTTTTACGATTCTTCAGACATCTCTTGTGTGTCAGAATCATCATCTTCTGTTTCAGCAATTTTTGCCACAGAAACTAACTTCTCTCCTTTAGAAATGTTAATGAGTGTTACACCTTGAGTATTACGACCAATAACCGATACATCAGCCGCTCGAGCTCGAACCAATGTGCCTTTATTGGAAATCAACATCATTTCATCTTCGTCAGTCACTTGAATAGCGCCTACTACCTTGCCATTGCGATCAGAGGTTTTGATCGAGATAACACCCGAACCACCACGTGCTTGAGAGCGGTACTCTTCCAGCTCAGTACGCTTACCATAGCCTTTTTCAGTAGCTGTTAGAATAGGGCTTGATTCATCTGCCACAATCGCAGAGACGATCTCGTCATTAACCAATTTCATGCCGCGAACACCAATGGCGGTACGACCGACTGCACGTACATCGGCCTCTTTGAATCGAATCGATTTACCGTTCGCAGAGAACAACATAATATCGTTTTCACCGGAAGTAATTTCAACCCCAACTAGCTTATCGCCATCTCTAAGTTCAATGGCGATAATACCGCCTTTTCTCGGACGGGCAAAATTTGTTAGCGAGGTTTTCTTACACGTTCCACTACTAGTCACCATAAAGACAAACTGATCGTCGCTGAACTCAGATACTGGCAAGATGGCGTTAATTACTTCGTCTTTTTCTAGTGGTAATAAATTAATAATTGGCTTACCTTTAGCGGTTCGAGATGCCATTGGCAACTCATAAACCTTAAGCCAATGCACCTTACCTGCAGAAGAAAAACACAAGACAGTATCATGAGAATTGGCAACAAATAGCTGGTCAACAAAATCCTCATCTTTCATTTTGGTAGCTGCCTTACCCTTGCCACCACGACGCTGAGCTTGATAATCACTGAGTGATTGTGCCTTAACATAACCACCATGTGACAAAGTAACCACGCGATCTTCTTGAGCAATCAGATCTTCAAGAGTCAGATCAATTTTATGTTCGATAATTTGAGTCATTCGTGCAGTTGCAAACTCATCACGAATGGTAATTAGCTCATCGCGAATCACTTGCATAAGACGATCTGGATTTTGCAAAATATCAAGCAGGTATTTAATACGCTCTAATAATTCATTGAATTCGTCAAATATCTTGTCTTTTTCAAGACCCGTTAGACGATGAAGCTTAAGATCAAGAATGGCCTGTGCTTGCTTATCTGATAACTGATAATCACCACTAGCTTGCAAACCTAGTTCAGCTGGTAGATCTTCTGGCTTAAACATGGCCATATCGCGATCACCAATAAGCTCTTTAATGACCGAACCTTGCCAAGTTTTTGCTACTAAAGCCGCCTTGGCTTCTGTTGGATTTTGTGCTGTTTTGATTAGCCTAATAATGTCGTCAATATTGTGCAGTGCTACTGACAAACCTTCCAAAAGATGAGCGCGATTTCTCGCTTTGTTTAGGTCAAAAATAGATCGACGCGTCACCACATCTCTTCGATGTGCAATAAACGCTTCTAAGATATCCTTAAGCTTCATCAGTTTAGGCATGCCTTTATCAATCGCCACCATATTAATACCAAATACAGTCTGCATTTCGGTGAGCTTGTATAGGTTGTTAAGCATTACCTCTGGCACTTCACCACGACGCAGCTCGATCACCATACGCATACCATCTTTATCAGACTCATCTCTAAGACCGGTGATACCGTCAACACGCTTATCTTTAACCAATTCTGCAATCTTGCCAATTAATCTTGCTTTGTTAACCTGATAAGGCAGCTCAGTGACCACAATACTTTGCTTATCCTCGCCTTCTACATGCGACACCGATCGAAGGTAAATTTTGCCTTTGCCGGTTTCATAGGCTTGGCGAATACCACTAGCACCATTAATAATCCCCGCGGTTGGGAAATCTGGGCCCGGCATAACACTCAATAATTCATCAATCGTAACATCTTCATTGTCAATTGTTTTTAGACAAGCCTCAACCACTTCACGTAAATTATGTGGCGGGATGTTGGTAGCCATACCCACGGCAATACCTGATGAGCCATTAACCAAAAGGTTTGGCACGCGAGTTGGTAAAACGCTTGGCTCTGATTCTGAGCCATCGTAGTTATCATTGTAATCAACCGTATCTTTTTCAAGATCGCGCAACAACTCATGAGAGAGTTTGGTCATGCGGATTTCTGTGTAACGCATGGCTGCTGCTGAATCGCCGTCAACCGAACCAAAGTTACCTTGACCATCTACTAAGATATTACGCATTGAGAATGGTTGCGCCATTCTTACAATGGTGTCGTATACAGCAGTATCGCCATGTGGATGATACTTACCAATTACGTCACCGACAATACGGGCTGATTTTTTGTAAGATTTGTTGTAGTCGTTACCGAGTACGTCCATTGCGTATAGTACGCGTCGGTGAACTGGTTTTAGACCGTCTCGAACATCAGGTAATGCGCGCCCCACAATAACACTCATGGCGTACTCCAAATAGGAATCACGCATTTCATCTTCAATAGTAACGATTGGGAAATTCGGCTCGAAAACTTCTGGACTTTCAGTGTTCAACGTATCATCTGACATACAAAAAATTGCTTAATTAAACGAGCTTTTATTGTACCCTAAACGGCTGAATTATCACACTAAAAATGTGTAAATAAGATGGGAATTTTAGAAAAAATTTAAACCAGTAAAGCTGTGTTAAATCAAATACTTAGGTATTTTTAGTGTGTACAGATTGTGCCAGCATTTTAAGCAAAGTTTCAGTATCTTCCCAGTTAATACAACTGTCAGTGACACTAACGCCATATTCAAGCGAATCTAAAGGTCCAATCGCTTGATTGCCTTCGTTAATATTCGACTCAATCATCACGCCAAATATTTTGTCAGAACCCGATGCAATCTGCTCTGCGACATTTGCGCCTACTTTCAGTTGATTTTTAAATTGCTTCTCGCTATTGGCATGAGAAAAATCAACCATGACACGATGATTCAAACCTTCGCTTAATAGTTGCTCTGAGGCACTGTCAACATGCTTTTCTTCGTAATTAGTACCGTCAGAACCACCACGCAGGATAATGTGTGTACTTTCGTTGCCTGAGGAAGTGTAATGACTCACGCCACCTTCTTTATTAACCGATAATAAATGATGCGGACTGCAAGCTGATTTAATCGCATCAATCGCAATTCTCAGTGAGCCAGTCGTGCCATTTTTAAAGCCCACTGGGCAAGATAAGGCAGAGGCTAATTCACGATGCGATTGGCTTTCGGTAGTACGCGCACCAATAGCACCCCAAGAAATTAAATCAGAGATGTATTGTGGGGTGATAAGATCAAGATACTCTACCGCAACTGGCATATCTATGTCAGCAATATCTGTAAGCAAATGACGGGCAATTTGCAGCCCTTTGTCAATATTGAAGCTTTCATCTAGATCGGGATCGTTAATTAAGCCCTTCCAACCAATGGTGGTACGTGGCTTTTCAAAATACACACGCATTACAATAAATAAATCTTCTTTAAGCTCTTCGCGTA
The DNA here is from genome assembly GCF_001293165.1 of Candidatus Thioglobus autotrophicus. Lineage (NCBI taxonomy): Bacteria > Pseudomonadati > Pseudomonadota > Gammaproteobacteria > Pseudothioglobaceae (SeqCode) > Candidatus Thioglobus > Candidatus Thioglobus autotrophicus. The sequence continues at coordinate 288,307 of NZ_CP010552.1, forward strand.
ATGTGGCTAATTTTTTTGCATATTCACGCGCAGCAACAGAATCATGAATAGAACAAGGCCCAACGATTACCATCAGGCGCTTATCTTGACCCATTAAAATATTAGCAATGGTTTCGCGTGCTTGAAAAATACCGACTGAACCCTGCTCACTTAAAGGGTATTGCCCCATAAGATCATTAGGCGCCATAATTGGCGCACTTGAGGTAATTCTTAAATTGTCAGTATTGTATTTCATGATTTGGCTATCGTTTATTTCTGGTTTTCAATTAATGCGTAAGCTGAGTGATTATGAATTGATTCAAAATTTTCTGACTCAAGTCGGTAGTAATCAATATTGTTATTGGCATTCAAATCCACAGCAATATCACGCACTAAATCCTCAACGAATGCAGGGTTATCATACGCTCTTTCAGTCACAACTTTCTCATCTTCTCGCTTTAGAATGGCATACAATTCACAGGATGCTTTTGTCTCAGCAAGATCGATCAAATCCTCTAAATACAAAGTTTTTCCAACGGTCGCCTTGGCCTTGATGGTAATGTGAGAGCGCTGGTTATGTGCGCCATATTTTGAAATACTTTTCGAGCAAGGGCAAAGGCTGGTCACTGGTACCACCACTTTCATCATCACCTCTGTAACACCTTTGTCAAGAGAGCCATATAAAGTCACTTGATAATCCATCATTGATTCAACACCTGATGATGGGGCTTTTTTCTTTCGAAAAAATGGAAAATCTAAAATAATATGCGCCGTTTCAGATTCTAATCGATCACGAACTTTCTCAATAATCTTGCCAAAATTACCACTATCAAACTCGCACGGTCCTTCGTTTAAAATCTGAATAAAACGCGACATATGCGTACCTTTTACATTTTCAGGTAGTGTTACTGTCATGGTGAAATTACCCACCGTTGGCGACTTATTACCTTCACGATCTATATACGTAATCGGATGTGAAATATCTTTAATACCCACTCTATCAATAATAATTTGACGAGTATCTAGGTTGTTTTGAGTATCAGGTAAATCACAAGATTTCATGATTAATCCTCCGAATAAGTGACAGACGCCCGAAGTGTTTCCCAAATGGTAACCTCTTTAACACGAACATCTTGGTTGTTGATTAATTGACCGACTTCTTCATAAAAATATTTAGCAATATTTTCAGCAGTAGGGTTGAGCTCGTCAAAAGGTGCAACATCATTCAAATATTGATGATCCAGCCTTTTAACGACGACTTTTGTTTGTTGTTTAATTTCTCGAAAATCGATCGCCATGCCAACATCATCTAGCACTTTTGAAGCAACAAGTACTTCCACCTGCCAATTATGACCATGCAAGCGGGAGCAATCTCCTGGGTAATTTCTCAGCGAGTGAGCCGAGGCAAAATCTGTAACAATTTTTAGGACGAACATTTCGGAAAAATTGGCAAAAAGACTAATTATACCTTTGATAGGGGTGTTATTACACCTTGAATCTCCGGGTGATTGTTACTCAATCGCTTCAAGCGCATCAACACCTTGATAGCCTTTAGGTAGCAAGTTTCCGCGTCGAGCTCTTGAGCCAATGTAATTAGTCAAATCTTGGAATTTAATGGTTAAGTGGCGCTTTCCCGCATAAACCTTAAGATTTTGAGTTTCTAACAAGACACAAGTGCTAACAACAAACTCTGCTCTAGCTTTAAGATCTGCAGCCGGAATTTGGATTAGCTTATTACCCTTGCCTTTAGATAAAACAGGCAACTCAGAAACCAAGAAAACCAATAGTCGGCCGCGATTAGTCACCACAGCAACATATTGATTCTCTAAATCATTAACCTTAATAACACTCATCACCTTGGCACCATTTGGCACACTCAACGAAGCCTTGCCCGCTTTTTTCTTTGAGAGTAAATCACCAACCGTACCAATAAATCCGTAGCCTGCATCAGATGCTAGCAAAATATGCTGAGCATCATCACCCATCACCACATCAACAAACTCAGCGCCTGTTGGCGGAGAAAGCCTGCCAGTTAGTGGCTCGCCCTGTCCTCGTGCACTAGGCAGTGAACTCGCTAGTAATGAATAAGAGCGCCCTGTGGTGTCAATAAAAATTGCATTTTTATTGCTTCTTCCCTGCACACTGGTTAAGTAATTGTCGCCTGATTTATAATTCAACGCTGTTGGATCAATATCGTGACCTTTGGCACTACGCACCCAGCCTTTGTCACTCAGCACTACCGTGACATTTTCAGCAGCTACTAGATCATCTTCATTAAATGCCTGTGCAACACTAACGTCCGCTTTAATATAAGACCTACGCTCATCACCAAAATCATCAATAATGGCTTTTAGCTCTTTTTTGATATAGGTTTTTAAGCGATTTTCACTCGATAACAGCAACTCTAATTTATCTTTTTCAGCGGCTAATTCAGCTTGCTCTGATTGAATCTTAACTTCTTCTAGTTTGGCAAGATGGCGTAATTTAAGCTCTAAAATTGCCTCAGCCTGAATTTCTGTCAATTTAAAGTGTAACATTAAAATTGGTTTTGGCTTATCGTTTTCACGAATAATGGCAATCACTTCATCAATATTTAAGAAAGCCACCAACAAGCCTTCCAAAATATGCAACCGTGCTAGAATTTTGTCCAGACGGAAATTAAGTCGCTTAGTAACAATTTGAGTTCTATAAACCAGCCACTCTTTCAGCATTGGCACCAAAGGCTTAACTTGTGGCTTACCATCTAGACCGATCACGTTCATATTAACGCGATAATTTTTTTCTAAATCAGTAGTGGCAAATAAATGCAGCATCAAGCTATCGGCATCAACTCGATTAGAGCGTGGCACAATCACAATGCGAGTAGGGTTTTCATGGTCTGATTCATCGCGAATATCATCCACCAATGGTAATTTTTTAGCGCGCATTTGGCTTGCTATTTGAGCAATAACTTTAGAGCCAGATGTTTGGAAAGGCAGTGTTTCAATAACAATATCACCCTCTTCTTTTTGATAAGTGGCACGCATCTTAACCGAGCCATGACCCGTTTCATAGATCTGCCTTAAATCTTTTGATGACGATACAATATTGGCGCTGGTTGGATAATCAGGCGCTGGAATAATTTGCATGATTTCATCTAGATCACTAGAGGGCTTGTCTAATAGCTGAATACAAGCATTCACCACTTCTGTTAAATTATGTGGCGGCACATCTGTTGCCATACCTACCGCAATACCCGAAGTACCATTGAGCAACAAGTTTGGCACTTGTGCTGGCAAGTTTTTAGGCTCTTGAAGAGATCCGTCAAAATTATCTGCCCACTCAGCTGTGCCTTGATTAATTTCACTTAATAGTAAATCTGCATAACGAGAAAGCTTACTCTCGGTATAACGCATCGCAGCAAATGATTTTGGATCGTCCGGTGCACCCCAGTTTCCTTGGCCATCAATAAACGGATAGCGATAAGAAAATGGCTGAGCCATAAGTACCATCGCCTCATAACAAGCACTATCGCCATGCGGATGAAACTTACCTAAAACATCACCTACAGTACGAGCTGATTTTTTAAATTTAGCAGTTGACTTAAGCCCCAGCTCACTCATTGCATAGATGATACGGCGTTGTACCGGCTTGAGGCCATCGCCGACAAACGGCAAAGCACGATCAAGAATGACGTACATTGAATAATCAAGATAAGCGCGCTCTGAAAACTCTGCGACGCTTTGCTGCTCAAGGCCGATTTGGCTCATTTTCCCCCTGGAAATAACTCACTTTTATATAAAAGTTTTGAGCTATTTTAATGCAACTTTCAGATGAGAAAAGCTAAATTATGCAAAGTCTTCAGTGGTAATACACGAGCAAAAAAGGTTTCGATCACCGTAGACGTTATCGATACGCTTAACGGGTGGGAAGTATTTATTCGCCACCAATGATTCAACTGGATACAAAGCCTCTTGTCTTGTGTACGGGTAAGTCCATTCACCACTCATCTCATACGCTGTATGTGGCGCATTTTTAAGGGGGTTGTTGTCTTTATCCCAACGACCATCAATTACCTTTTGAATTTCATCGTGAATGCTTGTCATCGCTGTAATAAAGCGATCCATCTCACGCTTTGATTCACTTTCTGTTGGCTCAATCATTAGCGTGCCTGCCACTGGAAAGCTCATGGTTGGAGAATGAAACCCATAATCCATTAAACGCTTAGCAATGTCTTCTTCAGAAATGCCACTTTGCTCTTTTAATGGGCGAATATCAATAATACACTCATGCGCCACCATGCCTTGATCGCCACGATACAAAATCGGGAAACTCTGTGCCAAGGCATCTGCAATATAATTGGCACTAACAATCGCTACTTCGGTTGAGCGTTGCATGCCGTATTTACCCAAGAGCTTGATATAACTCCAAGAAATTGGCAAAATTGAAGCAGAACCGTACATTGCTGCCGATACTGCATTTGAGTCTTTTTCTAGTGGATCACCTGGCAAAAACTCAGCCAAATGCGCCTTAACACCAATCGGACCCATACCTGGGCCACCACCGCCATGTGGAATGGCAAAGGTTTTGTGCAAGTTGATATGTGAGACGTCCGCACCAAATTCACCCATACGCGTAACACCCACCATCGCATTCAGATTGGCGCCATCTAAATAAACTTGACCACCATTTGTGTGAATAATATCGCAAATTTGTTTAATCTCTACTTCAAACACACCATGGGTTGATGGATAAGTCACCATAATAGCTGAAAGATTATCAGCATGTTTTTCCACTTTGGCTTTTAAATCATTAATATCAATATTGCCCGCTTCATCGCATTTAACAATCACCACCTTCATACCAGCCATAATGGCGCTAGCCGGATTGGTGCCGTGTGCGGAAGAAGGAATAAGGCAAATATTACGATGTGCATCGCCACGAGAATCATGATAAGCATGAATCGCCAATAAACCCGCAAACTCCCCTTGTGAACCAGCATTGGGTTGTAAAGATACCGCGTCATAACCGGTTACTTCACACAAAGAATGCTCCAAATCTTTAAATAACTGCTGATAACCCTTAGTTTGCTCAGTTGGTGCATAAGGATGGAGTTTTGAAAAACCTGGCAAGCTAATCGGATACATTTGTGTCGCTGCATTAAGCTTCATCGTACAAGAACCCAGTGCAATCATTGAGTGATTGAGCGCAATATCTTTGTTTTCCAGACGCTTTAAGTAACGCATCATTTCAGTTTCACTATGATAGTCGCTAAACACTGAATGCGTTAAATACTCTGTTTGACGCATCATATTTTCAGACAAAATACCTTCTGAATCAATCAATTCACTCACCGAAAAAACACCTAAAAGGTTTAACAATTCAGCCTTAGTAGTTGCCTCATCTATGGCAATACTCAATTGCGTATCATTTAACAAGCGCAGATTAATACCCGCTTGTTGTGCTTGTGCAAATAATGCTGACGCTGCATCTGTATTGATCGTAATCGTGTCAAAAAATTGCTCAGTCGCCAGCTCGAACCCAGCCGCCTTTAAGCTCGCCGCAAGGCTAGCTGCCTTTGTGTGCACTTTGCTAGCAATTTTCTTAAGCCCCGCTGCACCATGATAAATACCATAAGCTGCTGCAAGCACAGCCAATAAAACTTGCGCTGTACAAATATTACTAGTAGCTTTATCACGACGAATATGTTGCTCACGGGTTTGTAACGACATGCGCATTGCTGGGTTGCCTAATACATCTTGCGATACACCAATAAGACGTCCAGGTACCATACGTTTAAATTCATCACGCGTGGCCAAATAAGCGGCATGCGGACCACCAAAGCCCATTGGCACACCAAAACGCTGCGAATTACCCACGGCAATATCAGCACCCATTTCAGCAGGAGTTTTAATGAGTGTCAACGCCAATACATCACAAGCCACAATCGTTAATACGCCATTATCTTTAGCCTTAGCGATATCAGAACTCAGATCACGCACTTCACCATTGGTACCAGGAGATTGCATAAGCGCGGCAAAACAGTCACTAAAATCATTATTTTGAATCTCTTCAATAACCAACTCAATCCCAAGTGGCTTAGCACGAGTTTGTAAAATAGTAATCGTCTGAGCATTGGTATTGCTATCAATCAAAAATCGATTGGATTTATTTTTACGATTAGCGCGCTTAGCCATCATCATCGCTTCCGCACAAGCGGTTGGCTCATCGAGTAGGGAAGCATTAGAAATATCCATACCCGTTAGATCGATAATCATTTGCTGGAAATTTAATAGCATTTCCAAACGCCCTTGTGAAATCTCCGCTTGGTACGGCGTATAAGCCGTATACCAACCCGGATTTTCTAAAATATTGCGCTGAATAACGCTAGGCATAAGTGTGCCGTAATAACCTTGACCAATAAAATTCGTGGCTAATATATTCTCACCAGCAAGCTTGGTTGCTAGCTCTAAACTATCGCGCTCGGTTAGACCTTCATCCACATCCATACGATTGCCAAATAAAATTGACTCTGGCACGGTTTTAACAACAACTTCATCGACTGTTTTACAGTTGATGCTATTTAACATAGAAGTGATGTCTTCAGCGCTTGGGCCGATATGTCTGTCTAAAAATTCATTGCTCATAGGATTTTCAAAATTAAAATAAATTCAAGGCGTAAATTTTATCTTATTTGTGATTAGGAATTTTGGTAGATATTGTTATAAAAAACAAGGTTTTATATTATGAAAAAAACCAGATCTTGTAGCAGCTTTATCCCGGTGGCCAAGTAAGCGCCCGCCCACCCAAACAATGAAGATGGATATGATAAACCGTTTGCCCGCCATCTTCATTACAGTTCATCACCACACGATAGCCTTCTTCTGCGAAACCCATCTCTTTCGCAATTTTGCTAGCTGTTAGTGTCAACTTACCGATTAAAGCAGCATCGTCAGCTTCATTAATCGTGGCAATGTGTTGTTTGGGAATTACTAAAAAATGATGTGGCGCCTGCGCACCAATATCATGAAATGCATAAACATCTTCATCTTCAAAGATTTTATTCGACGGAATTTCACCAGCGATAATTTTACAAAATAAACAATCAGACATACAGACTCCCTAGCGGTACTGGCGCAAATACCACCAGCCAAATACTTTTTTAGCAATATGCATGAGTCTGCAATTTGGCAACATCAAGCCGCCTTTTAAATTTCGAGAAACATACATACCTTTATTATTCGAATCAACAATACACATTAGCTCAATTTTAAAAGTATGACTAGAAGCTTTATCGTCTAAATTATCCAGTGCATTTTTTGCAGCGGCTGCCGCTTGAAGATCAGCCATATGAGCTTGTTTTGGCATCCATTCAGGACCTGGGAAAGAGCCTGAGTCACCCGCAACAAATACATTATCAAAGCCTTCAACTTCACAAAATTGATTAGCTTTTAATAGCCCACCTTCACTGCGTGTAAGGTCAGTATTATCAAACCATGTATTACCCGTCATGCCTGGCATAAATAAAATAAAATCAGCAGCAAACTCGCCACCTTCAGTCACAACCTTTTCAGCCGTAAACTGCTTTATTTTATGGCCAAGATGGGTCGTAATATTGCGTTTTTTCATCTCTGATAATATACCGTCAACCGCCTTTTCACCCAAGCGAGCGCCTGGTTTGGCGGCTGGGGTAAAAAAGGTTAGGTTAAATTTATCACGTCTGCCTTCAGCGCGAAGCTGAGTATCCAATCCAAACAAAAATTCAAACATAGGGCCGCCACGCATTGCACTAGGTTCTTTAGGGTTGCCACTAAATCCAATAGCAATATCACCACCATCCATTGATTTAACGCGATCGCGAATGTCTTCTGCAGCTTTTATACCTTCACACGGCGTAATAGCAAATTCAATACCAGGTAGTTTCTTAATAAATCGTCCACCTGAGGCAATAATAAGTGCATCGTTTTCATAGGTTCCAATCGGAGTAACCACTGATCTACCTTGGTTTTCTAGTCCAGTTACTTCGCTAACGATATGCACCACATTCATACGTTTAAAAAAATTATCAAGTGGAATCACAATGTCTTTTTTACTCGCAGCGCCCGATGGCACCCAAATAAGGCTTGGCATATAAACCAACTCTGCTCTAGGGGAAATCAGCGTTATTTCAGCCGTTTTATCTTGCTTTCGAAGGGTTTTAACAGCGGTAAGCCCGGCAAATCCTGAACCGATAATAGTAATTTTACTCATGTTTAAAGAACCTCTAAATTATTAGGTGTCATTGTACTCATATTAGCAATAGTGCCAAATCTTTCCATGGTTTTAGGCCAATTTTCATTAGCTTCCAATTGTTTTCTAAAGTTTTGTTGATGTGCTTCACTTTGCCACTTTACTAAACAATAAACTTTTCCATTTTCATCAATGCCTGAATCACGTGAAATAAATCCGTCCGCTTGAGAAATATCCTCATCAATTTCCTTGGAAAAAACTTTCCAATCATTTAATAAGTTTTTATCATTTAATTCAAACGACACTATCGCAAAATATTCGCTCATTTTCTACTCCGGTTTGTTGTGACAAAAATGCCCACTATCGGGCTCTTCGACACTTCTTGCAATATTTTCTATAAAAGCTTGCAATTCGTCAAATTCTAACACAGTTAGGATGCGCGTAACAATCTCAGGCGAAACTCTAAGCGTACAGATTGATCCATCTTTGAGTTTAACCTCCATACCAGCCGCATTCATTAGTAGACCATCACCCTCTTGTTCGAGTATTTTCTCCAGCTCGTCTTGCAGATTGTCATACAAATTTTGTAATGTATCTAGCACATCATCCTGTGTATCGTCTGCAATCGAGACAATTTCCCCCTGCACAGAGCCAAAACTTTCATCATCTTTACATTTAAATACTATTCCCACCTTTGTTAAATGGTCTTTAAATTTGGCCGAGAGAGTGGTGTCGAAAAATATATAATCTAGCATAGTAATTTTTTATTTATTGTTAAGGATATTTTAATGCTAGACCAGAATGCACTAGACACTTTATTTATTAATGCCAGAAGTCACAATGGCTGGTTAGACTCAGATGTATCTAATGAGCAAATTAACCAAATCTATGAGTTAATGAAATATGGCCCAACAGCCGCTAACAACTCACCTGCTCGTATTACCTTTGTTAAATCAGCCGCAGCCAAACAAAAGCTTAAAGCTCATCTTGATGAAGGCAATGTAGATAAAGCCATGGCCGCACCTGTTATCGCTATTATTAGCTATGATATTGAATTTTATGAAAAATTACCCTTCTTATTCCCTCACGCTGATGCTCGTAGCTGGTACGCTGGCAATGATGCAAAGATCAAATCTGCCGGTGAAATGAATGCTACCTTACAAGGTGCATATTTTATGATGGCTGCTCGCTCAGTTGGTCTTGATTGTGGCCCTATGGGTGGCTTTAATAGCGACACTCTGGATAAAGAATTCTTTGCAGATGGCAAAACAAAATCAATATTTTTATGCGCCATTGGACAGGGGGACAGTAGCAAGATTTTCCCAAGAAGTCCGCGCTTAAGCTTTGACGAGGCCTGCAATATCCTTTAAAAATTTAGCAAATTTTGCTTGCACCCCCTTGCGGGGTGAAAATGACCTGCTTGGCATGCCAAAAACAAACAAAAACCCCTTTAAAACCTTGTTTTAAAGGGGTTTTTAACGTTAATAATACTTAAAACTTCGCCCAATCTAAAAATTTGTCAAATTTTCACAATAGGCTATTTCTCATCATTTTTCTGCTCAATTTCTCTTGCTGGGCAGCCATTATGCAATAGCCATTTATCTTCATGTCCAATGGCTTTTGCAAAAGCAGGGATCTCACACTCTTTCGCTGTTTTTTCCTTAACAATCTCTTTATCTTGAGTGTCATCACTCAAACCAAAAACAGCAACTGCACCGAGTGCGATTAGCGCCCATGAAAGGGCAAATAAAGTTCGAATTCCTTTCATTTTTTTCTCCTTACAATTCTCTTGTTTTTTATTTTACAGTTATTCCACTTTGAACGCAGCATGACACGCTAGACAGTTTCTCATTAATTTTCCTGTAAATTCTGCCAAGTCTGTAATATCATCCACATCATCTAAATCCATTTCTTCTACGTTAATAATTAGTTCTTCAAACATCATGTGAGTTGGGCCACCAATACGCTCAAAAGATACCGGGGTTTTGTCTTTAACCGATTGTGGCGTTGCTCTTGCCATTCTATTACCAGAATAGCTCGCCGCCTTGATAATCATGTCTTTATCTTTTGTAGCAATACCTGTCATAATTTGCTGAATGCTGGTTAACATCTGTCTCATTTCAGCAAGAAACTCAGCTTTTTCTGCTTCATCAAGGCCTAAACTATAGCGCTTATCATGGATTTTTACCATAGGAAGTTTTAACACTACATTCATGCCTGAGTGTATTTCATCAACGTGAGCGCCAATATCATCAATGATTGCATGTAGATGCCAAGACTCGCCAGGGTGCGTATAAGTACCTTGATCATCTGCTGAGTAAAAACCTACAATAGTTGCCGCTTGATGGCCCCTTGTTTCTTTTGTCATGTGGAACATTTTTTCCTTACTGCCATGACCTCCAAACTTTGGATTTTTTCCATTAATCACATGAATCTGTAAATCTTTAAACCTACCTTCTAGCAAAAATGGAAATGGCTTTTTAACGTCTAAACCCATCTCTTTTGCTTTTGAAAGAATGGCTTTAAACAAATCTTCTTTTGCTAAGGGTTTTTTAATCTTAGTGCTTTGCCATTTATCCACACTACTGGTTGCTAGCAATACTGCTTTTTCATGAGGCGGAATGGTATGGATTGAATTACCCATACCATCTTTACCGTAATCAAGATAAATCTTACCATTTAAAACCGTAATTTCACCAGCGCCGTCTTGTATAGCGCCAACTGCGTATGAGTTGTGTTTTGGAATGGCCATTTTTAAACCAACCACACCATCGGTGTTTTTCATATGGATCATTTTTTTATAATGACCATAGCTTTTTACTTCAACTGCTTCAGCGGCGGCAATGCCACTTATAAGCAATGATAATAACAATAAAATAGATTTGTTCATTCCCTTATCCTTTTGTTAATAGTCAAATTCCATTTGCTCAAATACCCATTGGGCATTCTTGCCGGCAATGTCTTGATAGCCTGATAAAAAATGGAAATCACTTTGATCAATCTTACTTGCTTCAAGCATGTCACCATCATTTTCTAAAATATTGATAATTTTATCTTTTAAAAATTTAAGATATTGTTGTGTATTTTTTGTCGCTGTCGATAAATCAGACACCCGGCCATGACCAGGAACAATATGCTTAGGCTGAAAGCTCGCCATTTTTTCAAAAACATCAATCCAGCTTTGTGTATTTTTAGCAGGGCCGATGCCGAGCATTCTATCGTTAAAAACAATATCACCAGCAAACATCACACTTTGACTAGGCATATAAATAAAGATATCGCCCACCGTATGTGCAGCGCCAGCATGATAAAGCTCTAATTTAATGCCGCCAATTTCAATGTTTTTCTGTGTATCAAACACTTCATCTGCAAACACAGGATTAGTGCCGTCTAGGCTCTCACCAATCAAACTGCCCAATCTTGTTAGGTGATAATCAGCTCTGACTTTTTGATCATTTTGAGTTTTCTTCGAAGCAACAATTCTAGCGCCTAATTTTTGGAAATAATCATTACCCAACCAGCGATGATCTTGTCCGCCAGTATTGATCACAATTTTTATGGGTTTGTTTGTTAACGCCTGAACAGCCTGATGAATCTCTTGGGCGCCCAAATAGCTCGCACCTGAATCAATCACTACAACACCTTCATTGGTAATAATAACGCCGTGCGTTGAATTATTGCCAAAATTACTCGCTGAGCGCTGTGTAGTTTCACCCACTAAAGCATAAACATTGTCAGCCACTTTTTTCACTTCAAGTGAAGCGTATGACGCCACTGAGATAATTAACAAACTAAAAAGTAAAATCGATTTTTTCATATCATTCCCCAAAAATTAGAAATTCTATTATGCCACCAAATGCCAAGTAGAGTAGTGCTAATATGGACAAAGTAAATATAGTTTTTTGCACTAAATTTAGGATTTGGATTTTATCTCTACCTCTGCTCAAATCGCAAACCTCTCCAGGGCAATGCTTAACCTTTTCCTTATGAAAGAAGTTGTAAATTTTACAGCCTGCACAAATACCAAATACCGCCTCAAAAAATAATAAACTCAAACATAAAGCACACGTTAGGATGTTAATTGGACCACGAATATCATTAACAACCACCAAATAAAACATAATGGCTGCCAAGCTAAAGCCAATACCCCAGGCCCATCTTTTGGGTGCGGCGTCTGTGTATTCTGGTTTTTGGTTATTCACCATCCAACGCCCAATAACCATCGACGGCGCGTATTTTGGACTTAAAAAAATACGTATAAAAAAATCAAACAAAAATACCAATACTATCAGCTTAGTCGGCTCATTATTACCGGTTAAAAAACCGTTCATAAACGCCATAAAAGCAAGCAAAAAGACAATGCCAGCTGCCGCCCTTACCTCACGTTCATTAAACATAAGCTCGTCATAACCAGCTACTTTTTCACCAAATTTAATCATGATTGCCTAGTTTTTTTTACCCCTTGAATAATCATACACAAATTATAGGGATATGAATGATTTTAAATTAGACTACTTGCCCTGCTGCCCAGCCAGACGACCAGGCCCATTGGAAATTATAACCCCCAAGCCAACCAGTTACGTCAACCGTTTCGCCAATAAAATACAACCCTGACTGCTTGTTTGATTCTAGCGTTTTAGAAGACAGTTCATCGGTATTCACACCACCCGTACACACCTCAGCTGTGCGTAATCCTTCAGTGCCACTAGGCACTAACAGCCAGTGATTTAAACGATAACCAAATGCTTTTAGATCGTGCTGTTTAATTTCACCCAGGGTGATATCGGCCAATGCTTTTGCACTCAAAGTATTGGCCAAGCGCTCAGCCAAGCGCTTTGGAAAAAATTCAGCCAGAATGGTTTTAAGCTCCGCCTTGCCACGTGACTGTTGTTTATTTAGCAAATATTCACTCGCATCTAAATCAGGCAAAAGGTTAATCTCAATAGCATCGCCCTTATTCCAGTAAGAAGATATTTGTAAAATAGCGGGACCACTTAAGCCTCGATGAGTAATCAGCAACGCCTCTCTAAAGCTAGCACCATTACAAGCAACCACTGCATCTAGTGAAAGACCAGAAAGGTCTTTAAAATAGCTATTAATATCATGTTGATGAAAAGTGAGTGGCACCAAGGCCGGCTTAAAGCCGACGAACTTAAGCCCAAATTGTTTGGCAATTTGCAGGCCAAAATCACTGGCACCCATTTTTGGAATACTAGGGCCGCCCGTGGCAATGACGAGTGCTTGCGTTTGAAAATCACCTTGGTTTGTTTGCACAACATAGTCTGATTCAAACGCAACTTGGCTGATATCGCATGCCAACATCATATCAACCTGCTGACACTCATCTAGCAACATTCTAAGCACGGCACCCGATTTTTGATCGCAAAATAATTGCCCCAAGGTTTTTTCTGTCCAACGCAAATGATGGCTTTCCAATAGAGCGATAAAATCCCATTGGGTATAGCGCGATAAAGCGGATTTACAAAAATGAGTGTTGTTTGAAATGTAGGCTTCGGGCTCAATATAGAGATTGGTAAAATTACATTTTCCACCACCAGAAATAAGAATTTTTTTGCCGGCTTTAATAGCCTTATCAAGCACGAGAACTTTACGCCCACGTTGAGACGCTTGAGCAGCGCACATCAATCCTGCAGCACCAGCACCAACAATAATCACGTCGTATTGTTTCAAAAGAGTTTTTCAATGGTTTTAATAATCGCAGGAGAATCCCATTCTAGTGCACCGCGATAAGTGTAGCGAATGATGGCATTTTTATCCAGTATAAAGTTTGACGGATAGGCATACACACCCCAATCTTGGACGGCTTTGCCTTCATCGTCTAGTAGGATGGATAGATCAAATTTTACGCGTTTTTTAAAGTCGCTAATTTCGCGAGCTGACTCGCCCACATTGACTGTAATTATTTCAAAATCTTGTTGTTTTAGTTTGTCACCGAGCCTAACTAAAGAAGGGATTTCTTTAATACAAGGTTTACACCAGCTTGCCCAAAAATTGAGCAAAATGACTTTATCTTTATAATCACTTAGCTTGACTATATTGCCATTTAAATCTTTTAGTTGCAATACAATGTTTTGCTTACCTTTATAAGTCTTGAGCATTGGCTCGCTAAAGTTAAGGCTGGATTTAGTGGATTTGCGTTTTGATAGTGTTTTTGGCGAAAGTGGAGTAACAGTTGAGAGTAAATTAGCTGCTTGGATGTAGATGTTGGCTAAATCTGCTTTTACTTTTAGATCTAGTTTGGTCAGATCTTCCTCATTGCGCATATAAAACCCACCACGAACGCCTTTTAATCGGTGCACAAATACTGAACTGCCGCCCAATTTTAGGGTATTCAAGATTTCTTTAGCACGGAAATATTTAGTGCTGTACTGAGTTAAGATCATATAAATGGGTAAATTACTGACTTTAGCAACATTCACATATTCTGCCTCGGTACCTAATGCAGGTGCGCCTTTGATTAGATGCGGAGAATGGAAAATATGGCCTTTTAGGTAAGCATCATCAGGATGTTTAATTTGCCACTGATACGCAGCTTTGAGGGCGAGCTGGGCGCCTCTACCTGAGCTAACAAAGAATAATTGTTTAAAGCCTTGGTCTTGCGTGAGGCTGATCAACTCTACGAGATCATCTATACTGAATTCGTTGATACTGCTGCGATTCTTTGGCACCATGTAGCTTGTGTGTAAATCAAGTGCCCAAACGTCGTTCCCATCAAAAGCCAGCTGTTGCGCTGTTGGAATGTGGCCTTTGCCAAAACCACGCTCAGATGGAAGGTATAGATACAAGGTGTCGCCATCGGCTTTAAAAGTATCTGCTAGGATTACTTCGCCAGAGCTAAGCTCGATTTCTATTTTGTCATCAGCGATAACGATGGATGATAAAAACAAGATTGTGAGTATAAGCCACTTCATGGATAGTTATACATGTCCAAAATATAGTACAAAGTTACGCCTTCAGATGAGCGAGATGGGCCCAAAACTTTAGCAGCATACAAGTGATTAGCTGTGTCTGATTTTTCTATTGCTTGTTCGAGCGTTTCAACAATGTCGACATTATTTGCAGGCACACGCTCACGCTTGACACGAGGAATACGCACCACCGCATATTGTTCAGTAACCACCTTAATACTCGGATGAGGGTCTAGTGAATAGCCATTAATCATAAATTTCTCTATCAGTTTCAATTGAGGCAAAACCTCCCCATAGAGCAGGCGAGGAATTGCCTCTAGCAGACGCACGCTCACGCTTGACGCGAGGAATGCGCACCACGGCATATTGCTCGGTGACAACCTTAATTTTGGGATGTGGATCTAGCGAGTAACCATTTATCATATCTAATCGGTGATGATCTTTGATCCGCACACTTGGTTTGAAGGCACGGCGACATGAATTTTTGCTGGAAGTGATAGCTTCATTGCGTCAACACGACGAACAAACTCGGCTTGATCAACGCCGCCGCCAATCATTTCATTAAAGGCTTTTTCTTCCCAAATTGAGCTAACTGTTCGCCCACCATAATCATGCGCTGGGTAAACCAGGGTTGCTTCTGGCAAAGTGAATAAATATTGGATGGAGTTATATAGGTTTTCAGCAGAGCCACCTTGGAAATCACAACGCCCGCAGCTTCTGATTAACAATGCATCTCCGGTGAACACTTTATCGTTAATAGCGTAAGACATACAGCCACTGGTGTGGCCTGGGGTAGTCATGGCTTTAATTTTAAATTCGCCAAATTCTAAATACTCACCATCCTTAATTAAGATATCTGCGCAAGCCACAGGACTGGCATCACCCAGAACAATTTGTGCTTGTTTGAACTGATCTTTTAGTGGGCATGAGCTGGTAATATGGTCTGCATGGATATGCGTTTCAATAATGTATTTAAGCGTTAGTCCAAGCTCTTCAATCAGGCCAATATCTCGCTGCTTGGTTTCGCTAACGGCGTCAATAATAACTGCTTCTTTGGTTTTAGAATCAGCTAATAAATACGTATATGTTGAACTTTCTTTTTCAAATAAAGGGCGGAAAATTAAACTCATGGTAATACCTTTTTAAAGGGCTTAACGATCACACTAGCGTAAGCACCTGATGACATGTATGGATCAGCGTCTGCCCAGGCTTGTGCATCTGCCAAGCATTCAAACTCTGCAACAACCAGAGAGCCTGTAAAGCCTGCTTCGCCGGGCTCGTTGTTGTCGATGGCTGGGTGTGGACCTGCTAAGATCAAACGACCTTCGCTTTGTAAAAGCTTTAAGCGCTCAACATGTGCTGGGCGTACTGACATTCTTTTTTCTAATGAATTTTCTACATCTTGTGAAATAACAGCATATAGCATTTAAATTCTCCTTAAATATCTAGTATATCTTGCATCGAATACAGGCCTGCAGGCTTACCTTGTAACCAAGCTGATGCTCGAATAGCACCATTGGCAAATGTCATGCGTGATGAAGCTTTATGGGTGATTTCTACACGCTCGCCTTCCATAAAAAAGCTAACTGTATGCTCGCCCACAACGTCGCCACCTCGAATGGTAGAAAAACCAATGGTTTGACGATCACGAGGTTTCTCGATTCCTTCACGGCCGTACACAGCGCATTTGGATAAATCTCTGCCTAGTGCATTTGCGACTACTTCACCCATTTTAAGTGCGGTGCCAGAAGGTGCATCAACTTTATGGCGATGATGTGCTTCGACAATTTCAATATCAGATTCTTCACCAATGACTTTGGCCGCCATCTCTAGCAATTTAAGCGATAAATTTACGCCCACACTCATGTTGGGTGCAAACACTACGGGGATTTTTGTGCCCGCATCTTTAATCATTTGTAGGCCAGCATCGTCAAAACCTGTTGTACCAATTACCATGGACTTACCTGAAGCAATACAAACAGCTAGATAATCAAGGGTTGCTTCTGGGCGAGTAAAATCAACTAAAACATCAAACTGATCAATCACAGAGTTTAGGTCATCTCCCTTATCTAGGGTAACGCCTAGAGTGGTTTTATCGGACTGCTCAATGGACTGGATAATGGATTGACCCATGCGCCCTGATGCGCCAGCTACTGCAATTTTTATCATGTTTTGGTTACTCTATTAATTAAAAATCAAGCTTAAACTATTCTTGTCTAACCCTTAAATACACTGGATATTTGAAACTACCCTTTTTTGTGAAGCCGTAATATTTGAATGTAATTTTACTACCAATAGCTGGTGGGTTTGATCTGTCTTTATCCTTAAAACCAGAGCCAATTTTCAATTTCTTGCCAGAATCTGTTTGGCACAACACCGATCCCATCATATTTTGGTATTTACCTTTTCCTGGCAAAATTTCTAATATGGTGCATTCGGTATCCAAGTATTGTTTAACCTTAAGCGCTGAGGATAGTCGCCCTGTTTGATATAAAGTGCTTGGGTTGCGCACCACAACCCCCTCGCCTTTGTGACTCGTTACCTCTGTTAGGAAGTTTTGCAGTTGTTGTTTACTTTGAATTTGTGTCTGCTTAAGCACTTTAAGGTGTGGCACAGAATGGCTAAATAAATGACTTTTTAAGACTGACAATCTTTCGAGTAGCCCGCCCTGCTGATTTGGCACTTCAAAAATATTATGGGTGATTAACTTCCAACGATCATCGGCATTTTTAGTACGGACAATTGAGCTGATATTTTCAAAATCGTTACGCTTGGTCCAAAGTTCGCCATCAATAGCAAACGGCGGATAATTTTTAATAAACCATTTCGGTGGCGTGAGTTTCACACCTCCTCGGGTAAGCAGCTCTTTGCCAGTCCAAAAGCCACGAATACCATCTAGTTTTTCACTCATCACCCAACCTACAACATCTTTGCTGTCATCGTAGGTTTTGAGTAAAAATAAATCGGGCTTAGTAGCTAAAGCCACTTGAACAAGCATTAAATAAGCGAAAACTAATTTAATGCTTGTTTTAAACATAGACTTTTATAGCTCGTCTTCTAAAAAGCCATTTTGCTTAGTGATGTTATCAATATCTTGCAAGGTTTTCAGCATGTCTGCCATTCTATGAATAGGAATCATGTTTGGGCCGTCACTCAAGGCATTTTCAGGATCTGGGTGAGTTTCCATGAAAAATCCAGACACACCCACTGCTGCTGCAGCTCTTGCCAAAACAGGTACCATTTCTCTTTGTCCACCCGAGGTTAAGCCGTTACCGCCTGGTTGTTGCACAGAGTGCGTGGCGTCAAATACCACAGGGCGTCCGGTTGAACGCATAGTGGATAGACCGCGCATATCAGACACCAACGTGTTATAGCCAAACGAAGTGCCACGATCACAAATAGTGATTTGCTGATTGCCCACTTCAAAGGCTTTATCTACGACATTTTGCATATCCCACGGCGCCTGGAATTGGCCTTTTTTAATATTAACCGGAATACCTTGTCTGCAAACATTTTGAATAAAATTAGTTTGACGCACCAAAAAAGCCGGTGTTTGCATCATATCAACCACCGAGGCAACCTCATCAAGTGGCGTATCTTCGTGCACATCAGTCAGCACTGGTACGCCAATCTCATCTTTGACTTTTTGCAAAATTCGCAACCCTTCTTCAACGCCCAACCCTCTAAAACTTCCCGTGCTAGAGCGATTAGCCTTATCGTATGAAGATTTGTAAATAAAATTAATACCTAGCGCTTCCGTTACCTCTTTAAGTGTTTGCGCTGTTTCCATAGCAAGCGCTTCAGATTCGATCACACAAGGACCTGCAATCAAGAAAAAAGGCTGATCAATACCGATTTCAAAATCTAATAATTTCATCGTAGTTAAAATGGTTAAGAGTGATAAGGTTAATTATAAGCCAAACAATTCATTTAAAATGCTTAGCATTCGGAAATAAATTTCAATCATGACAAATACACCTGACATCCTCAAAAAAATTATTGCTCGCAAAGAGCAAGAAATTCAAGAAGCTATCAAGCTAATTCCATACGATAAAATGATGGAAACTGCCTATGAAGACCGCACCACGCGTGATTTTTATCAAGCACTCAAAGATAAGGCGGATCTTAAGCAAAACGCTATTATTGCTGAAATAAAAAAAGCTTCTCCCTCAAAAGGCATCTTACGTGAAGATTTTAACGTGGCTGAAATTGCTAAAAGTTATGCTCAACATGGCGCTGCGTGTTTGTCGGTTTTAACTGATAAGGACTTTTTTCAAGGCGACGATAAGTACGTTGCACAAGTAAGATCGGTTGTGACACTGCCCGTCTTGCGCAAGGAATTTATTATTGAACCTTACCAAGTATTTCAATCGCGCGTTTTAGGTGCAGACTGCATTTTGCTAATTGCTGCTTGCTTGGAAGACCAAAGAATGGAAGACTTAGCTATGCTAGCCATTTCTTGCCATATGGATGTTTTGGTTGAGGTTCATAATCTTGAAGAGCTCAAGCGTGTACAGCAACTTCGCCTGCCAATGGTTGGCATTAATAATCGTAACCTGCGCACCTTTGAGGTCACTTTGCAAACCACTATTGACCTACTTGATGCTATTGATGATGACACACTAGTAATCACCGAGAGCGGTATTCTCGGTGCAGAAGATGTCAAACTCATGAAAGAACACAATATTCACTCATTCTTAGTAGGCGAGGCATTTATGCGCCAAGAAAACCCAGGTCAAGCATTAGAGGACATCTTCTCATGAATACCACTGTCAGATGGATTGAAGGTATGATGATGGTAGGTGAGTCAGCCAGTGGGCACGCGATTGTCATGGATGGCCCAGAAGACTTAGGTGGTAAAAATCTAGGTGTTCGACCAATGGAAATGCTACTATTAGGCATGGGCGGCTGCACCACAGTTGATGTTATTTCTACACTTAAAAAAATGCGCGAAGCCGTGCGCGATTGTCGTGTTGAAATCTCAGCTCAGCGCGCTGATGAACATCCTAAAGTTTTTACTAAAATTCACCTGCATTTTATTGTTGAAGGCGAAAACCTCAATGATAAAAAAATAGCCAAAGCCGTTAGCCTGTCCGCTGATAAATACTGCTCTGCTTCTATTATGCTCGGAAAAATGGCTGTCATCACTCATGACTTTACTACCCATGCATAATCACTGGGGCTGGCTTGGAACGCTAACAGGCATTATTGGCGGACTCATGGTTGCGCTTAATTTCGAATATTCTAAGTTTGGTTATATATTCTTTATGGTTTCGGCTGTTAGTTGGCTCATCCAGGGTGCAAAAAATAATGACAAATCTTTGGTATTACTCAATACTGTTTTTGTTTGTGTTAACACATTAGGTCTTTACCGTTGGTTTTCCTAAAATCATACACACTTCAATTAGTCTTATTTTTGACGATCAACATCTTTGCTTTTGCCGAAGAAACTCAAACGCCATTGCCTGATATCACTCAAAGTATTGAAGCTATTAATTATGATATTCTAGATCTTGAAGTAAGTTATAAACTTGATGAAGGCGGCGTTGATGTGCATAACGATATAGCGGACATTAGCAACGAACTGCTTTATCATGAATACCAGCTGGGCACGCCTACAGATGAAAACAGTCAATGGAATGAATCCGAGCAAATGATTTTGGATGCAAAAATCAAACTTCAAGCGTTACAAGAAAAAATCAAACTTGAAGGGGATTGGGGGCAATTACGTTTTCGGGTCATTGACTTTAAAGGAGAAGACCCTGGGCAACTAAAGCTCAGATACAACTACGGTTTTTAAAACTATCCCCTTAAAATAATTAGCGTATAATATTTTTTTTCATGGAGAGTTGGCCGAGTGGCTGAAGGCGCGCCCCTGCTAAGGGTGTAAAGGGTTTATCCCCTTTCGAGGGTTCAAATCCCTCACTCTCCGCCATAATTAATAAACCTTTATCATTATGACTGACACACCCTTAGTAATCGCCGGAAAAACATATAATTCTCGCTTACTGGTTGGCTCAGGTAAATATAAAGATTTAGCTGAAACAAAACTCGCAACAGATGCGGCTGAGGCCAATATCATTACTGTTGCTATTCGTCGAACTAACATCGGCCAGGACGCAAACGAGCCTAGCTTATTAGATGTTATTTCTCCTGATACTTACACAATTTTGCCTAATACAGCAGGCTGCTACACTGCTAAAGATGCTGTGCGCACTTGCCAACTAGCACGTGAATTATTGGGCGGACATAATTTGGTTAAGCTTGAAGTATTGGGTGATGAAAAAACCTTATATCCAAATATTGTAGAAACACTGGCTGCTGCCAAAACCTTGGTTAACGACGGCTTTGATGTCATGGTTTACACCAGTGACGATCCAATCGTTGCTAAAGAACTCGAGAATATTGGCTGTGTTGCTGTGATGCCTCTGGCCTCACTGATTGGCTCCGGCCAAGGCATTGCCAATCCTGCTAATATCAAGCTCATCAAAGAGCAAGCGAGTGTGCCAGTGCTGGTTGATGCGGGTATTGGCTGTGCATCGGACGCCGCTAAAGCCATGGAGCTGGGTTGTGATGGCGTGTTGATGAATTCAGCAATCGCTAATGCACAAGATCCAGTTTTAATGGCTAGTGCGATGAAACACGCTGTTATTGCAGGTCGTGAGTCTTTCTTAGCAGGAAGAATGATGAAAAAGGCTTTTGCCTCAGCTTCATCACCAATGGAAAACTTAATCTAAAAAGTTTTCTTCTTGCTCTTCTGATTTTTCTAGTTTTTCTTCTACCGGCTTTTTAGTTCTTTTAGCAGGTTTTGATAATACCTCTAGAAAAAATTCATCCAAGCCTTCAACGTCCGCTTCTGAAATAACCTTATTAATTTCAGAGACGTGAATAACATCAGATGAAGCTTCAGTAGCGCCGAAACGACAATCAAAATCCCAAAAATCTACGTCTTCAGGGAGTTTTTTATTACGCTCACGCTTAATGTATTTTTTAAGCTCATGCTTAATGGCATCAGCAACTCTTGCTCTTTTCTTTTTTGGATGTTCAAAACTAAATGTTTTTTTCATGGTAATTTTGGATTAATAATTAATGCGTCAAATTATACGCACTAATCATGAGCACTCGAAAAAACCTAGAATTTAGCGTTAGGAATTGGGTGGTTATCCACCACAAAATCAATATCCTTATCGCCTCTACCACTTAAGTTCACCAAAATAGTTTGATCTTTATCCATGGTTTTAGCAATCTTCATGGCGTAAGCCACAGCGTGAGCAGACTCCAAGGCTGGAATAATACCTTCAAGTTGAGATAGTGCGTAAAAAGCATTAACCGCTTCTTTATCATCACACAAACCAACTGTAGTTCTGCCTGTTTCGTTCAAATAAGCCTGTTCTGGTCCTACTGATGGATAGTCAATCCCTGAGCCAATCGAATAAACAGGTGCTGGTTCACCGTCTTTGTCTTTTAGCATAATCGAATTAAACCCGTGCATAACTCCCTCTTCACCATAGGTTAAACTAGCAGCATGATCTCCCAGTTTGCTTCCTCGACCTAGTGGCTCAACACCGACCAAACCAACTTCTTTGTCATCGATAAATCCGGCAAAAATACCCATGGCATTTGACCCGCCACCCACACAAGCTACCACACTATCTGGCAGTTTATTCTCATGCTCTTTAAATTGCTCTTTTGCCTCAAAGCCTACGACCGATTGAAAATCTCTCACCATCATCGGGAAAGGATGTGGGCCAACCACAGAGCCAATACAATAAATAGCCTCTTCGTATTCTTGTATGTATGCGCCAAATGCTGAATCTACTGCCTCTTTTAAGGTTTTTAATCCGTCTGTTACTGTTACCACTTTGGCGCCTAAAATTTTCATTCTAACAACATTAGGATGCTCTTTTTCAACATCAACTTCACCCATGTGTATTTCACACTCCAGCCCAAAATAAGCTGCTGCTGTCGCAAGTGCCACGCCGTGCTGGCCTGCACCCGTTTCGGCAATCACTTTCTTTTTGCCTAAATGTTTTGCCAAGATAACTTCGGCCATGCAGTGATTAAGCTTATGTGCACCGGTATGGTTTAAATCTTCTCGCTTCAAATAAATCTTTGCACCACCACAATGCTCGGTTAAATTTTTTGCAAATGAAATGGGCGTTGGACGTCCTTGAAAATGTTTGCGTACATATTTTAATTCTTCAATAAATTCAGGAGAATTCTTGATATCGTTATAAGCTTTAGTAATCTCTGCAAAGGGAACTTCCAGCATCGGTGGAATGAATGAGCCGCCAAATTTGCCAAAAAAACCGTTTTCATCTGGGTGTGCATCTAGGTAAGAATCAGACATATATCACTCTCTTAAATTAACCAATAAAGCCTAAATAATACCCATAATATATATACCCATAAAAGGAATTATTTTAATTCTTAATTTTTCTCAAAAAATCAACGTTTATTAGCATTAAAATAACGATCATGGATTTTTCAAAAAAATTATCAGACTTAAAATCAAACCATCTGTATCGCACCAGAAAACTATCTACAACAGCACAAGGCGCGCAGATGGTTATCAATGGAAAATCACTGATTAATTTTTGCTCGAATGATTACTTATCTCTTGCCAATCACGCCCAAGTTAAAGAAGCCTTAAAAAAGGGGGTTGATCAATATGGCGTAGGCTCGGGATCGTCACACTTAGTTAGTGGCCATTCATCAGCTCATCATGATTTGGAAGAGGCTTTGGCTGAGTACACTGGGCAAGATCGCGGGCTATTATTTTCAACGGGCTATAGCGCAAATATTGGTGTTTTCTCCGCACTCAAAGATGAGCTTGATTGGGTCTTGCAAGATAAGCTTAATCACGCTTCTCTAATTGATGGTAATCAGCTAATTGGCTTGCCAATTCAGCGCTATTTGCATAATGATATAGCCTCTCTTGAAAAAAAATTAGAAAAACAAACGGGATCAGGCATGATTGTGACTGACACTGTGTTTAGCATGGATGGTGATCAGGCTAATATCACTGATTTGCAAAAAATCGCAAATTTTTCTAATGCAATTTTGATGCAAGATGATGCACACGGTTTTGGTATTTTTGAAGCCAATATTCCCAAAAATTCAATCTATATGGCCACTTTGGGCAAGGCAGCAGGCACAATGGGGGCTTTTGTGGCTGGAAATGATGATTTTATCGAGTTTTTGATCCAAAAATCCCGTCCTTATGTTTATACCACAGCGATGTCACCTGCAATTTGTGTCGCCACTCTAAAAAGCTTGGAACTCATTAAAAATGGCGAGCAAAAAGCTAAATTATTAGCTAATATTGATTTTTTCCGAAATTTTTCAAACGCACTTAGCTTGCCGATTGATCCTTCTAGCTCAGCCATCCAGCCACTGATCATTGGTGATAGTGAAAAAGCACTAAAGATTAGTCAAGCGCTGTTCGAAAAAGGCTTTTATGTAGGTGCCATTCGCCCACCTACTGTACCGAAAAACACCGCACGCTTAAGAATAACACTCAGCGCTGATCACACTCAAACGCAAATTGAACACCTGCTAACCCAGATTAAACATGCTTTACAGTAATACAATAGGCACAGGGAAAGACTTAGTTTTACTGCACGGCTGGGGGTTTAATTCTGAGCTATTTAATGAGCTGGTTGCGCGTTATAAAAGCCAATATCGAATCACCGTGATTGATCTTCCTGGACACGGCAGAAGCTCAGAAGTTGTGGGCGGGCTAGACGAATGGTGTAATGAAATTATTAAAATACTGCCGAATAATCCTATTTTACTGGGCTGGTCATTGGGTGGCTTGTTAGCGATCAACATTGCCACAAAAATCAGAATATCGCAACTAATTTTGCTCGCTTCTAGTCCTAATTTTGTGCAGAATGAGCACTGGCAATTTGGCATCGACGCCGATAATTTTAGGCAATTTTCTGATACGCTACAGCTCAACCCATCTAAAGGCTTAAAGCGTTTTGTGAGCTTACAAACTCAAGACAAAACTCAAATAAAAAACCTTAGCCGATCGATTGACGCCTTGCCTGCCTCAACCACTGCACTCAACCAAGGTCTAGAGATATTACTCAATACCGACTTAACCCAGCAGTTTCTAGCTCTAAGCATTGATAAAAGCATTATTTTAGGTGAAAAAGATACTTTAGTGCCTAGTACAATCGCCCATTGGTATCAGCAACAAGGCGTTGATACAACGGTGTTGAACAGCGGACATATTCCATTTTTACACCAGAACTTTACACTATGAATAAAACCAAATCAGTCGCGCCAAAACTATTGATTATTTTTAGTCTATTTTGGGTTGTGCTAGCGGTTAATCCGATTTATAGAGATATTTGGATTGCAGAAAATCTAATCTTAGTGATTAGCTTATATTTTTTAATCACTGGCTACACTAGATTTCATTTTAGCAATACCGCGTATTATTTTATTTTTGCCTTTTGCATATTACAATCAATTGGCGCCTATTATAGCTATGCAGAAGTTCCAATAGGCCATTGGGTCGCACAGACATGGGACTTAAGTCGCAACCATTTTGACCGCTTAGTACACTTTGCTTTCGGCTTTTTAATCATTCTTCCATTTAAAGAAGCGCTCGCCAGATTTGTCACCTTTGCCAATAAAAAAACGCAGTATTTTGTGCTTATTATGCTCTTTATTGGCATTGGCGGATGCTATGAAATTATTGAGTGGTGGTACGCCACTTTGTTTGAACAAGCCACTCAAGATAGTGCTTTTCTAGGTTCTCAAGGTGATGTCTGGGATGCCGAGAAAGATGTTTTGCTGGCGGGTATTGGCGCGTGGCTCTATTTAGTCTTTTTTGATAAATCATCCTCTTGATTGGTATTTTGCTTTGAATCAAGACGACATACATAGCCGTCAGCATCGCCATAATCAACAAAACTCCAATAGCGATCATGTGGGTTTTTCACCTTTCTTGCATGCTTTATAGGGCAAAAATACTGCTCTGTCATAGAGGCTATCTCACCCACATAACTCAACAAACCATTTGCATAACCACAATACATACAGCCGATTTTTTCAATAGTATTGAGATAGCCAAGCTTGTGTCGATCAATCGCAATATAGTCACGTCTTTTAATTTTTTGCACTTTGTAAACTGGAAAACAAATAGCTTGATATAAAGATACAAATAGATCCAATAAAAGCAATGGCACAATCAACACATAAATAAGAGGTGCGGTAATGATAACTAACGGATTAGCATTAAATAAATAGCGAAAACTACCTGTTTTTAGCTTCTTATGCGCTTTAAACAAAACCCTTTCAAAGATAATTCGTTTTTTATTAAATTGATAATTAAATTGTTTTCGCTTGGACTCGACATCTGTTTCTAAGTTTTTCTTAATTTGGTTAAATTGATCAATAAGATCTTGAATGGCTGAATTTGGCATAATTAGTCAACAGTTAAAATAAATAATACTTTAATTTTAACTGACTATATCAGACCCATTACTATCTATATAACTGCTATTTGAGTATAATTTCTAAAAAAAATAACAAACATTGGAGAAAACTATGGGTGCAGTTGTTGGTGTTATCATGGGTTCAAAATCAGATTGGCCAACCATGAAAAACGCAGTAGAAATGCTGGAAGCGTTTGGCGTGGCCCACGAAGTGCAGGTCGTCTCTGCACACCGCACACCTGACTTAATGTTTGAATACGCAGCCACTGCTAGTGATCGCGGCCTCAAAGTGATTATTGCTGGTGCAGGGGGCGCAGCGCACTTACCTGGTATGGTTGCTGCCAAAACCATTGTGCCGGTACTCGGTGTACCAGTTCAGTCACGTGCGCTAAGCGGCCAAGACTCTTTGCTATCTATTGCTCAAATGCCAGGCGGCATTCCAGTAGGCACGCTGGCTATTGGTGAGGCGGGTGCAAAAAATGCGGGTATTTTAGCCGCACAAATTATTGCCAATGAGGATGAGGCTGTTCGAGCCAAAGTGAGTGCATTCAGAGCGAAACAAACTCAAGATGTTTTAGACAATCCAAATCCGGCTGTATAACATATGAAAATAGGGGTACTTGGCGCAGGCCAACTCGGCAGAATGATGGCTATTTCAGGCTATCCTCTGAATCATCAATTTGGCTTTTCTGGCTACTCTGCTAACGAACCTTCGGCTTTATTGGGGCATATGTTTGCACAAGAAGATAATGCTGATAACATCGAGTCTTTGGTAGCATTTGCCGATGTAATCACTTACGAAAGTGAAAATACTGATATTGAGATGCTCAGGGAAATCAATAAAGATATTCCGGTATATCCTGGCGAAAAGTCTCTATTTACCACACAACATCGTGGCCGTGAAAAGGCTTTATTTGAACAGCTAGATATCCCTTGTGCGCCTTATAAAATGGTTAATTCATTAGCTGAGCTTGAAAAGGCAGGCACACATATTGGGCTGCCCGCCATCTTAAAAACAGCCACAGAAGGCTATGATGGCAAAGGCCAGTTTTTAATACGCCGTGAAGATCAAGTTAAAGAAGCTTTTGAGAGTATGAATGGTGTGGAATCAATTTTAGAGGGTTTTGTTAACTTTAAGCGTGAGCTGTCGTTAATTGCCGTTCGAGGCATTGATAATGATCACAAATATTATCCTTTGGTTGAAAATACACACCATGATGGTATTTTAAGATTGACCATTGCACCCGCTCAAAATATCGATCCAGAGGTTCAAAAAACGGCTGAACTTTACATGCAAACCTTACTCGATGAAATGGATCATGTAGGCGTGTTAACCATTGAACTATTTGAGACTGAAAATGGTCTTGTCGTTAATGAAATGGCGCCTCGTGTACATAATTCGGGACATTGGAGTATTGAAGGCGCCAACACTTCTCAATTTGAGAATCATATTCGCGCTATTAGCGGTATGCCTCTGGGGGATACAACGCCCACACACAACTTTAGTGCTATGGTAAATATCATTGGAAAAATAGGCCCTGTCAAAATTGCGCTTAATATGGCAAATGCACACTTACACTTGTACGATAAAACTGAGCGTGATAATCGTAAACTCGGTCATATTAATATCACTGCCGACTCATTAGTAGCGCTTGAGAAAAGTATTGAACAACTTAAAGAATTTCTACCTAACTAACTTATACAACTAGGATTTATCACATGTCAGAACAATATAATTGGCCCTCATCAATGCTCTACCACCCAACGGGCGACCCTATTAACATCAAGCCTATTGATAACAATGAATCCTTTGGTACGGATGAACTAGAAACTTTTATTGGGGGCCCAATTGATCATATCAAACTGGATAATGGTATGCTGGTTATTAATGAGCAAGGTAAAGAAATGAACCTGCCTTTGAACGATATGGCCAGTAAAAATGGTTATTCTTTATATGGAAATTTGATCTTTGTGCCAAAAATAATTCAGGCTGAGCCTGTTAAGTTTGACATTAAAAACCTTTAAAGAATTCAAGTTAGCCAAATTCTTTTTCAAGATAAGCTTTAATATCGGCTGATTCGTACATCCAAGTAACACTGCCATTGTCTGTAATCTTTAAACAAGGCACTTGGACTTTACCCGCCTCCTTTAACAACTCTTCACGGTACTGGCCACCACGAGTCTGTGCGTCTCGAGTAACAATATTAATATTTAAGCCTCTAATTACCCTTCTACTCATAATACAAAAAGGACAGGCAAAGAATTGATACAATTCGATTTTTGCCGCTTTTGCATCTGCTAGCGCTTGCGCTTGCGCATCTCTTTTAACCTTTTTAACAGGGATTAATCGACTAACCAGCGCAATCAAAGCGCCAAATCCATTTCTAAAAGCTTTTAATAATAATTTCATGGTTTTATGTCCTATTTTGGTAAGCGGTGAGTGTGTTTTCTAGCAAAGTGGCAATGGTCATGGGGCCAACGCCACCGGGTACGGGCGTCATCCAACTGGCATTTTTAGTCGCTGAATCAAAATCAACATCACCCACTAGTTTTCCACTTTCTAATCGGTTAATACCTACGTCAATCACCACAGCACCCGGCTTAATCCAATCACCTTGAATCATTTGTGGAATACCTACTGCAGCAACAACCACATCGGCACGGCGTAATTTTCCAGATAAATCTTGGGTTTTACTATTGCAAATAGTCACAGTGGCACGAGCGTTTAAAAGCTCCATCAGCATCGGCCTACCAACAATATTAGAGGCACCTACAACTACACAATCTTTGCCGACTAAGTCAATACCTATTGTTGCTAACATAGTCATCACACCTTTGGGTGTACATGGGCGCAAATAAGCCTTATTTTGCATGAGTTTGCCAATATTTTCACTATGGAAGCCATCCACATCCTTTTGTGGAGAAATGGTCTCAATGACTAAATTTGCATCCAAATGCTTAGGCAATGGCAATTGCACCAAAATACCGTCAATTTTATCATTATTATTCAAACGCCTTATTTCATCAAGAAGCTCCTGTTGGGTAATATTGGCGGATTTATTGATTTTTTCTGAATAAAAACCCACCTCTTTACAAGCGTTGTCTTTATTGCGCACGTAGACTTCTGACGCAGGATCATCGCCAACTAATATCACTGCCAAACCTGGAGCGTGGTCTAATTGTTTAACCTTTTTAGCAATATCGTTGCGTAAATTTTGGGCAATTTGCTTACCATCAATAATGTTCATACTTATTCTTTTTTTTAATGTTGTTATGTTGCTAAAGCGCTGCGAACCTGGTCTAAATCTGCTTGTGTATCAACTCCAAATCCCGTCTCAGCACATGCAATGGCTACGTGAATACCAAAACCTTCATTCAATACGGTGAGTTGCTCCAGTTTTTCAACTTGCTCAAATCGAGAGTTATCCATCTCTAAATATTGTTTAATAAACGCCGCTCGGTAAGCATAAATGCCAATATGCTTATAGCAAAGTGATAAATCAAAATCTTGCTCATCTCTAAAATAGGGAATCGGTGCGCGAGAAAAATACAGTGCCTTGCCAAACTTATCAAACACCACTTTAACGCAATTTGGATCTAGATATTGTGCCTTATCAATCACTTGCTCGCATAAAGTCGCCATTTGCATTTGGCAAGCGCTAAGGTTATTGGCAACCTGATCAATCACGCTTGGGCTTAACATCGGCTCATCACCCTGAACATTGACCACAATCTCATCATCGGAAATATTAAGTTGCGCAATAACTTCAGCAATTCTTGCAGTGCCAGAGCTGTGATCTTTATCAGTCATGCAAACGCTTGCACCAAAGTCTTCGGCCACTGTTTTAATGCGCTCGTCATCGGTTGCAATAATCACCGTTGAAGCGCTACTTTTTAGTGCATTTTCATAGGTGTGTTGAATTAGCGGCTTGCCGTGGATATCTTTGAGTAATTTGGCTGGCAGCCTACTAGATGTATAACGAGCTGGAATAATAACGCTAAAATTCATGGGTTAGTCTAGCTTTCTAGCCTCTTCTTCGAGTAACACCGGAATGCCGTCATCAATCGGATAAGCCAGGCCGCTTGCTTCACAGATTAGCTCATCACCCACCTGCTTTAAAGGTGCTTTAGATTTCGGACAAACTAAGAGTTTTAATAGAGCTTCATCAATCATAATTTTTCAGCTAATTTATTTAAAAAGTCTTTGCCAATATCAAGGTCTACTTTTAAGTAATACATCTTATCATTGGCAAACTCTCTACATTTTACCCAATCTTTAGCAGTCATGATTATTGGATAATTATCTTCAAATGCTAGATCTTGCGCTTGATACGGATAATGATCCTCAAAAGCCTGTTTTTGTACGTCGATGTTGAGCTGCGCCAAGGTGTTAAAGAAACGCTCAGGATGGCCAATACCAGCCATACCATGACAAGTTTGATTCTTAAAAAAATCAAGCGGAAATTCTTCTTCACTGCGCATATGAACAAATTTTACGGGTTTCAATTGAACAGAAACCTCTCCAGGAAATACGCCGCCATTATTAATAATGAAATCAACCTGCTTAAGTCTATTTTGTGACTCTCTCAAAGGTCCAGCAGGTAGGAAAAACTGATTACCAAAACGTCGATTACCATCAATCACTGCAATTTCTACCGTTCTGTCCATCGCGTAATGTTGCAAACCATCATCACTAATAACCAGATCAACTTGATGTTGATCAATTAAATCTTTGACCGCCTGAGATCGATCTTTATTGACCATAACTGGCACCCCAGTTGATATGACAATGAGTAACGGCTCATCACCCGATAAAGCAACATTGGTATGTGCATTAACCAATAAACTGCCTTGCGTATGAGTGCCACCATAACCTCTAGATACTACCCCAACTCGCCTGCCTTGCTGTTTAAAATATTGCACAAGCTTAATAACAACAGGGGTTTTTCCACTGCCGCCAACAGTAATATTACCCACCACTATCACTGGAACTTGAAAATGATGCGTTTGCAAAATACCCCATCGATACAAAGCTCGACGCAACTTACTTAGCGCATAAAAAACACCAGAGACTGGCCACAACAAGTAATTAACAACACCTCGAGTATTTAAATCCATTAGACTCTATTTAAAGCACTCGCCTTTATTGTCGTATTTTTTTTCGCTAAATCTAAGGACACCAGCAGAAATAGTTAGAATAAGAATAGAGACAACCATAATTAACAAATTAAATTTATCGGTTGACATTAATGCCTTCATGTCGATCACCATAAAACGAGTAATGGCAGTGATGGCGATAAAAATTAGAAAAATCACGGGCAGGCGGTGTGTTTTGAAATAAATACCCGTCATAGCGCCTAACTCTAAATAGATAAAGAGTAGCAAGATATCCTTCAAGGAAGCAAATCCAGATTCATGTTGCATGATAATGATATATTCCCCAATAGCCGACCAAACAATTGTTGCACCAATAACAAACAAGCCAACAATATGAAACGTTTCAATTAAAAAATCTCCTAATTGATCTATCCTATCTTTCAATGCAATCTTCTCCATTTTTTCTCCTCAGATATTTAGTTATTAGTAAAGTGCTAATTATGACAAAATATCACCACCATGAGTATTGAATTTGACATTTCCAACCAGTATTTACGTTCTAATCGTAAAAAAGGCTTCATTTCCTTTATTTCTGGCGTTTCTATGGTTGGCCTTATTTTAGGTGTAATGACACTTGTCACGGTTTTATCGGTCATGAACGGCTTTCATAAGGAACTTCGAGAGCGTGTACTCAGTGCTATTTCTCATTCATATATTAGCGAACATGGTGGTGCACTCAGCCATTGGCAAGATCTACAAACAAGCATCAATCAACATCCAAAAGTACTCAGCACTTCGCCTTATATTGAACAGTACGCTCTATTAAGCACTGCTAATGGCGCACAAGGTATTAGTGTCAGAGGTATTATTCCTAAATGGGAAAAGCAAACCTCTGCCCTACTGGACAAAATCAAAACTGGCTCTAGTGAATTATCAAAATCTGATATTTTGATTGGATCAGGACTTTCGGCCCAGCTAGGCGCCCAAGTAGGAGACAAAATTACCTTGTTGACTCCCAAACTATCATCCAATATCATGGGAATCCAGCCTCGATTTAAACGCTTTACTGTGACTGGAATCTTTGACGCCGGTATTAATGAATATGACAATAATTTAGCTTTTATTGCACTCGGTCAAGCTCAAAAACTATATTCGATGAAAGGCCAAGTATCTGGTATTCGCCTTAAAGTAGACAACTTATTTCAAGCCAAAAAAATCACTCAAGAGGTGGTTTCCAGCTTAGGCGTTGATAAATATTACGGTATTGATTGGACACGCCAAAAAGCAAACTTTATGAAAGCGCTTGAACTTGAAAAACAAATGATTGGCGTGATTTTGTCGTTGATTGTGGCGGTCGCTGCTTTTAATATTGTCTCTATGATGGTTATGGTAGTCACTGATAAAACGGCTGACATCGCCATTTTACGCACACTGGGCATGACCCCTAAACGCATTGTTAAAATATTTTTCTACCAAGGCTTGACCATTGGCATCATTGGCATTACCGTTGGCATCATACTGGGCGTGCTATTATCACTTAATATCGAAGTTATTATTAGTGGCATTGAAACCATACTAGGATTTGAATTCTTCCCAAAAGAGGTTTTTTATATTAATCGATTTCCTTCTGAAATTCATCTGAATGATATTGTTAAAGTGGCGCTTGGTGCTTTTATATTAGTCTTACTTGCATCGATTTACCCCGCCAAACGTGCAGGAAAAGTTACCATTGCCAAGGTGTTGAATCATGAGTAATCTAATTGAATGCCACGATATTAACTATCAGTATCGTGACGGTACTCAGAGTAACAAAATTATTCAACACCTAGATCTTGAGGTGGCAGCGGGTGAGTCTGTTGCCATTCTTGGGCAATCTGGCTGTGGAAAATCAACTCTACTTAATCTTTTGGGCGGCATTGACCAGCCTGACAGCGGGCAAATTATCATTAACGATACTGATATTAACACCCTAAATGAAACTGAAATGACTAATTTTAGGGCTAAAAATCTAGGATTTGTATATCAATTTCATCATCTACTTAAAGATTTTAACGCCCTGAAAAATATCATGATGCCTCTGCTAATCCAAGCAGATGCTCAGGCTCAAAATAAGGCTATGCAAATGCTAAAAAAGGTCGGCCTTGAAGCTAGAGCAAGCCATCTTCCTAGTGAGCTATCAGGGGGAGAGCGCCAAAGAGTGGCGATCGCTCGAGCACTTATCACGCAGCCAAAATGCTTACTAGCAGACGAGCCTACGGGCAACTTAGATGGTAAAAATGCACATGAGATTCTTGATTTAATGATGGACCTAAATCAAACGCACAACAATTCGTTAATTATTGTCACTCATGATGAAAATATTGCTGCCAGAATGCAGCGAGTTTTAGTGCTTGAAAATGGGCAATTTAGCGAATAGCTGAACTCTGCCTAGTAAGTGTGTTGTTATCATCAACATAACACAAATTCGGTGCATAGTTTTTAAGCTCATGCTCATCATAGCTTGCATAGGCAGCAATAATAAGTAAATCGCCAACTGCCGCTTTATGGGCAGCAGCACCATTCACTGAAATCACACCACTATTCTCTTTGCCTCGTATGGCATAGGTTGTAAACCGATTACCATTAGCAATATTATAAATCTGAATTTGCTCAAAAGCCTGAATGCCAGCAGCATCCAATAAAATCCCGTCAATCTCACAAGAGCCTTCATAATCAAGCTCTGAGGCCGTAGTGGTAACGCGATGTAGTTTTGCGTTTAAAAAGGTTCTTTGCATAATATGTTTATTTTAAATTTAATACCTTGGGGTTTTGCAAGTATTTTTTATTTTCTACGAAGTAAATTAAGTAAAGTTTTTTAGAATTTTCAAGGCAAATTATTTTTATAACGTAGGCGCATACACAAAGTATGCAACAAGTGATAAAACTAATTTAACACAGAAAAAATAAAAAACTAGCTTAGTAGCTGGATCATAATACCTGCGGCAATAGCAGAGCCAATCACACCTGCAACATTCGGCCCCATGGCGTGCATCAGTAAGAAGTTGTGTGGATTAGATTCCAGACCAACTTTGTTAGAAACACGTGCTGCCATTGGTACAGCAGAAACACCTGCTGATCCGATCAAAGGGTTAATTTTATTCTTACTAAATAGATTCATTGTCTTCGCCATTAATAAGCCACTTGCTGTACCGATTGCAAAGGCCACCATACCTAATAGCAAAATACCTAAAGTTTCTGGCTGTAAGAATTTGTCTGCCATTAGCTTCGAGCCAACCGCCAAGCCTAAAAAGATTGTCACAATGTTAATCAGAGCATTTTGTGTAGTATCGCTTAAACGATCTACAACACCTGATTCTTTCATCAAATTACCAAAAGCAAACATACCTAGTAATGGCGCTGCGTCAGGTAGCAGTAAAGCGACCAACATCAGTAGCATAATTGGAAAGATAATTTTTTCCGCAGTGGACACTTCTCTTAATTGCACCATTTCTATTTGACGTTCTTTTTCAGTGGTCAGTGCACGCATAATTGGCGGCTGAATGAGTGGCACAAGCGCCATATATGAATAAGAAGCAACCGCAATAGCGCCTAATAATTCAGGTGCTAATTTACTCGCAACATAAATACTAGTTGGGCCATCTGCACCACCAATAATACCAATCGCTGCTGCGTCTGTCAGACTGAAATCAAACACCCCTATGGCGGTAAGAGCCATAGCGCCCAATAGCGTTGCAAAAATACCAAATTGCGCCGCAGCACCTAATAACAATGTTTTTGGATTAGCCAGTAGCGGACCAAAGTCGGTTAATGCGCCCACACCCATAAAAATGATCAAAGGAAAAGCACCAGACTCAATACCCACCACATAAAACACGTGCAAAATACCACTGCCTTCTGCAATGCCTGCGCCAGGAATATTGGCCAAAATCGCACCAAAGCCAATTGGCAACAACAATAATGGCTCAAATTTTTTAACAATAGCTAAATAAAGTAGCAGTATGCCAATTAATAGCATAAGGCCTTGGCCCCATACCATTTGATACAAGCCTGTGTTAAGCCATAATGAATTTAATTGTTCCATAATAAGCTCTGGTTGATTAGGCTAAAGATAACAAGGCTTGACCAACAGTTACTGCGTCACCTTCTTTAATATTGATTTCTGTGACTACACCACTTCTAGCAGCTTTGATTTCTGTCTCCATTTTCATCGCTTCAAGAATCACCAGCACATCACCTTCATTAATTTTTTGATTAAGCGAAACCATCACTTTCCAAATATTACCCGAAAGTGGTGCGCCAATTGCTTCTCCGCCTGTTGCTGGTACTTCACTAACAATCTCTTTCTCAGCCGCTGGTGCAGCCGCTGTTGTTGCATCAGAAGATGCTTTCATTGAAGTAACGTCACCGCCTGCAGAGACATCAACTGTATAAGAATTACCCTTAAAAGAAACCGTGTAAGTGCCCTCTTCACTATCAGGCGCAACACAATTATTAGTTTCTTGTGGTACCGGCTCAAAGAAATCAGGATTGTTGCGATTCTCTAAAAAGGAAATACCCACTTGAGGAAATAAGGCATAGGTCATTAAATCGTCAATTTTGTTAGCAGCTAGCTGAATGCCTTTCTCAGCAACTACTTTATCAAACTCTTGCTCTAAAATATGCATCTCTGGTGCAATATTATCAGCAGGACGACATGTAATTGGCTCAGCTCCATCGAGTATTTTTACTTGCAATGCTTGGTCCACAGGTGCAGGTGTTGCACCATATTCACCTTTTAGCACACCAGCCGACTCTTTCGTAATAGTTTTGTAACGCTCACCCGTCAATACGTTTAGTACAGACTGTGTGCCAACAATTTGAGAAGTTGGCGTTACTAAAGGAATATAGCCTAAATCTTTGCGTACGCGTGGGATTTCTGCCAACACTTCATCCATCTTATCTGCTGCATTTTGCTCGCGCAGTTGGTTTTCCATGTTGGTTAGCATGCCACCAGGCACCTGAGATAGCAAGATACGCGAATCAACACCTCTTAAAGAGCCTTCAAATTGCGCGTATTTGCAGCGAATAGGTCTAAAGTAGGCATCAATCTCTTCTAGTTTTTCTAGGTCAAGTCCAGTTTTTCTAGGGCTATTTTCTAAAATAGAAACCACAGAGTTTGTTGCAGAGTGACCATAAGTCATACTCATTGAGCCAATAGCCGTATCAACACGGTCGATGCCCGCTTCAACTGATTTAATAATGGTTGCTGTTGAAAGTCCTGTTGTCGCGTGTGCATGCAACTGAATTGGAATATCAATCTCTTCTTTGAGTTGTTTAACCAAATCATAGGCAACATAGGGCTGCAATAGTCCGGCCATATCTTTAATACATAAAGAATGTGCACCCATATCTTCAATTTGCTTGGCCATATCTAGCCAAGTTTGCGCATTGTGCACAGGACTAACCGTATAAGAAATAGTTCCTTGAGCATGCTGGTCTAACTTAACTGCTTGATCAACGGCTGTTTTTAGATTTCTGACATCATTCATCGCATCAAAAATTCTAAAGACACCGACGCCATTTTCTGCACAGCGATCAACAAATTTACGTACGACATCATCACTATAGTGGCGATAACCTAAAAGATTTTGACCACGTAACAACATCTGCTGTGGCGTATTTGGCATAACCGCTTTAATTTCACGAATACGATCCCAAGGATCTTCACCCAAATAACGAATACAAGAATCAAATGTAGCACCGCCCCATGACTCGATTGACCAGTAGCCAATTTTGTCGAGCTTGTCGGCAATTGGCAACATGTCGTCAATGCGCATGCGTGTTGCAAATAAAGACTGATGTGCATCT
Organism: Candidatus Thioglobus autotrophicus; assembly: GCF_001293165.1. Classification (NCBI taxonomy): domain Bacteria; kingdom Pseudomonadati; phylum Pseudomonadota; class Gammaproteobacteria; family Pseudothioglobaceae (SeqCode); genus Candidatus Thioglobus; species Candidatus Thioglobus autotrophicus. The sequence goes on from NZ_CP010552.1 coordinate 325,820, forward strand.
CTAAAGACTAATTCTGTAATCTCTACTTTCTTAGTCTCAGCTTTATTTGGTTTTTTGGTCATATTTTTTAGAAAATTTAGCATAATCCTTATGCTCCCCTATGCATCTTGATTGCTTGTTCGATCACGAACTTTGTCTCTTCATCAATTTCTTGTTCAAGAGTTGTTGTATTGCTGCCATGCTCCGGCTCATCACTAATCCGAGCCTGAAGTTTTTGAATAATAACTGACATCAATTTGGTTACAAAGACTAGTAATGTCAAAAACAAGAAAACAAACCCCATACCAAACATGGTTAGGTTTAACGCTTGCGTCAAAAGATCTGCTTGTTCCATAATTACTACCCCCTATATTAATTTGGTACCGATGGACGGGGTCGAACCGTCACTCCGTGAGGAACCGGATTTTGAATCCGGCGTGTCTACCAATTCCACCACATCGGCAATAAACTGCTTTTTACTTATGTCTAAAAGTAATTCTACCCTTGGTTAGATCATAAGGTGTCATTTCAACGGTTACCTTATCTCCTGGTAAAATACGAATGTAATGTTTACGAATTTTTCCAGAAATGTGCGCTAAAACGCTGTGGCCATTTTCTAACTCAACCGTAAAAGTTGTATTAGGTAGCTTTTCTTTGACCACGCCTTCTAACTCAATGTAATCGCTTTTTGACATATATAATATAAATTCAAACCAAGTAAATTGTGAAATTTTACCCGAATACCAGCCCGTGGACAGAAAAACCGAACCACTCTTCATGATTTGAAATAAGCTATAATTAGCCTACTTTTAACTAACGTTAACTACCAATGCAATTAAGTTTTGAATTTTTCCCGCCTAGAACAGATCAAGGCAAACTAAATCTTAAACAAGTTCGTCAAGAGTTATCCGCTATTAAGCCGCATTATTTCTCAACCACGTTTGGCGCTGGCGGCACTACGCAAGAGGCAACGCTAGAAACGGTATTAGATATTCAAGCAAATGATGGCGTCTCAGCAGCGCCACACCTTTCTTGTATTGATTCTGAAAAATCTAAAATTTTAGCCTTACTAAGCCAGTATAAAGCCGCTGGTATTAATCGCATTGTTGCGCTACGTGGGGATATCCCCTCTGGTGTTCGTGATATTGGTGATTTTCATTATGCGAGCGAATTAGTAGCTTTTATTCGTCACGAATTTAATGACCACTTTCACATTGAGGTAGCGGCCTATCCAGAAATGCATCCGCAAGCCAAAAATATGAATACTGATATTCAGCATTTTGCCAATAAAATGAAAGCAGGCGCTAATAGCGCTATTACACAGTATTTTTACAATGTAGATGCCTATCTTAGGTTTGTAGACGATGTACAAAAACTAGGTATCGATGCGCCCATAACGCCTGGCATTATGCCCATCACCAATCATGACCAATTACTCAGATTTTCCAATATGTGTGGTGCAGAAATTCCACGCTGGGTTGAAAAGCGTTTGGCGGTATTTGGTGATGACTTAGAGTCTTTATCTGCTTTTGGCTTAGAAGTGGTTGATAATCTTTGCGACCAGCTCAAATCTCAAGGGGTAGAAAATTTTCATTTCTACACCATGAACAGGTCACAGCCTTCTTTAACGTTGGCTAAAAATCTACTATAAATTTTAATGAGATTGCTGGCTAACCCAGTTTTGCAATTCATTTAACGGTCGTTTGTCTTGCTTATGACAACACTTTTCAAGCACCTCTAAGCGATCACCAAGCTGCGAAAAAACCAGCTGATAATGTTGATTTTTAACTTCTTCTTTATAAAGCTTAGACTTTAAGGCTGTAATAGTCGCTATTAGCGCCTGTTCGTTTTCTTGTTTAATCGCGTCTGCTGCACCCGCTTTATACATAGCATCGGCTTTAATTTGTTGCATTTTCTGCAAATGCAGCTCTTGTTCTGAGTGCAAATTATAAGCTGGGTAAGCTAATCGAATACTATCGGTCGTGACATAACCTTCGTGCGTTTGCAATTTTCCCAAGTTGATTTGATCTTGAATATGAGCCCGACTAACACCTAATCGACGAGCAGCTTGAGAAACACTTAATTTAATCATATAACTTTTCTCCCCAGAAAAAATATTACTTTATTACCTACTAAATTAATCAACTTTTATTTAATTGTCAAGTGTATCACTTTATGCTAATACTGACACAACAGCCTGATCGCTAATATCTTGCGTGACGATTACTTGACTAAAGCCACAAGAATGTGCGTATTGTTTAATGCGCTCACTCAAAACGATTAGTGGATAATTTTTCAAATTATCCAAATGGTTTAATTGCTTTGCCAATACCATTAATCCATCCAAGTTTTCATTACTGGTAATGCTAATAAATCCTTGTGAATCTGACAAAAAAACCTTTAAAGACTGTTTATGTAGCTCGCTTAGTGTGCAAATAACACGATCATAAACTTGCGCGTACGTTACCTGATTATGTGTTTTTTCTAAGCCTATTTTGAGCGTTTCACGCCCGCCCTTACCCCTAAAAATTAAGATTTTTTTATTCTGCAAACAAGACACAGACTCAAGACTGAGCAGCGCCTCGCTAGAGGCTTTTTCTTGAGGGAAGTCGTCAACAGAGATATTATAATCATTCAGTTTTTTAGCGGTTGCCGCGCCAACCGCGAACACCGATGAATAAGAAATTTGAGCTAAAATTTTCATGCCGTGCACAACGGCATTAGCACTAATAAAAATCACCGCGTCATACTGCTTACGTTCAACCGATGCTTCAAGTGCCTTGATTTCTAGTGTGGGAAATAATAACGGCTGATGTCCGCTATCAGCCACCAAGGCTTCAAGCGCAACAACTTGCGTCAGTGGACGAGTGAGTAAAACATTCACCATTTAATGACCTAAAATCTCTGAAATGGTTCGAAGTTTATGCAAGGTATCGCTTTCTGCCTGATTACAAATCAGCACGGTGCGCATATTTATTTTAGCAACCTTTTCAACATTGGCTCGCATTCGCTTGTCATCGCCATCCCCTTGCAAATGAAAAACGGGTAGATGCGTGTAATACAAATATTGACCCATAGCTTGCTTACTTTCTAGGTTTAACTCATATTCAGTGGTTGACTGAAATGACAATCGGTAACCCTCTAACAAGCTCATAACCTCAGCACTAGGTGCTTGATCTAGTTCTGCGGATAAAATAAACAACGCTCGAGACGATTCAACTGGACTCAGTAACGCCTGTAGCGTCTTAATATCAAGCAGTTGTTGAGGTTTGATCGTTAGAACTAGCTCAAATTCCTCGTCACTATCTGCTAGCTCTTCAAAAATTAGCTCCAAGTCTTCTGAAGTATCGATTGGCAATGATAAGGCTTTAAATAACGTTGAATAATAATCAAAACGCCATTCACTCGGTAGGTCATCTGGGTAAAAATCATCAACTAAATCTAAACCGTGACGGCCAATTAAAAACTCTGTTTCACTCATCTTGTATGGCTCGGCCTTTATAATAAACAAAAATTTAACAAAAAATCAATATGACCGACATTCTACTACCAATTATTGCCTTATTATCAGGTTTTGTACTTTTAATTTGGAGTGCGGACGAATTCACAGAAAACGGCGCAAAGATTGCTAATATTTTCAAAGTTTCACCGTTGATTATTGGTCTATTGATTTTTGGCTTTGGCACCTCTGCACCAGAAATGCTGGTATCAGGCTTGGCTGCTATGGATGGCAATACCGGCTTAAGTATTGGTAACGCTGTGGGCTCTAATATTTTTAATATTGCTTTAGTACTAGGTATTAGCGCCATCATAGCACCGATTGAAGTACATGGTGATATTCTCAAAAAAGAGTGGGTCTTTTTAATGCTAGCCACCCTGGTTGCTGGCCTATTACTTTGGGATCTGCGTCTAGACGCAATTGATGGATTTGTACTACTCACGCTACTCGTTCTATTTCTAGCCTATACTTTTAAAGCGGCAAAAAATACCCAAAATCACGAATTTGACGAATTCAAACAAGCTGTTGATAAAAGCCAAACTACCAAGACTTGGATTATGCTTCTCATTGGGTTAATCGTTTTAATCTCGAGCGCTAAATTAGTGGTTTGGGGTGGTATCGAAGTGGCGCAAGCCTTTGGCGTATCTGATTTAATCATCGGACTCACTGTGGTTGCACTCGGCACCAGCTTGCCAGAATTAGCTGTTTCCGTGGCCAGTGTCTTGAAAAAACAATATGAAATGGTCGTGGGCAATGTCATTGGCTCAAACCTCTTTAACACCATTGCGGTGCTGGCTATTCCAGGTCTTATTCATCCTTCTAATATTGCCCCTGAAGTGATTGAGCGCGATTATCCCGTCATGCTACTATTAACGGTTTTACTCTTTGTTGTTTCCTACAAATTTGGTAAAAAACACATTATTAATCGATTCGAAGGTGTGGTTTTAGTAAGTGTCTTTAGTCTTTATATGTGGCAGTTATTTTGAATTTTGAATTTACACATGAATCCCAAACCATTGCTTTTGCACGCAAACTTGCTGCTTGCGCACAAGCCAGCCCGCAAGCAATTGTTATCTATTTAGAAGGTGATCTAGGCGCAGGAAAAACCACGTTTGCACGAGGATTTATCCAATTCTTCGGCTTTGATCGCGTTAAAAGCCCAACTTATTCATTAGTGGAAAGCTATCTTAATAGCGCAATTAGTATTCATCATTTTGATTGCTATCGCCTCAGCGATCCAGAAGAACTAGAATATATTGGCATTCGCGAGTATGCGCAGCCTGGACACATCCAACTGATCGAATGGGCTGAGCTTGGCAAGGGGATTATTGCACCTGCTGACTTAGTAATTAGCATCAGCGGTGAGGACAACACTCGAAAACTAACACTTAGCGCCAGTAACGACACTGGCAAACAACTCTTGCAATGCATCGATTAATTAGCCTGCTAATCGGCTTATTTTTTCTCAGTAGTGCCTTTGCTGACAATCGAACCACACTGCATGATTTTCGTTTTTGGAGCTCCCCTGAGCGTACTAGAATCGTAATTGATGTTGATCAAGGCGTTAGATTTTCAATCAATCAACAACAAAATCAATTCACCCTTGGTATTCGCAACGCCAAGCTACTAAAAGACACTTACAAAAAATTATTCTTCACCGATCAACGCATTAAAAAAACACGTGTCAAGCGCGACGACACCACCTACCAATTCAAATTTAAATTGCACGGCCAATATCAAATCAAAAGCTATACGCTTAAACCAAATGATAAATATCGCCACCACCGCTTAGTTGTAGACCTCTATGATCAAAAAAATCAAACTACTAAAGCTGTCAAAAAATCTAAAAAATCCCTTAGCAAAGCCTTAGTCAGTAAGCAGCATGGCACCAGAATTATATTAATTGACGCCGGACATGGCGGCGAAGATCCGGGTGCAATCGGCTATAAACGCTCAAAAGAAAAACGCATCACCCTCAGTATAGCCAAAAAATTAGCCAACAAGATTAATGCCACTCGCGGCATGAAAGCTGTTTTGACGCGCCGAGGCGATTATTACGTGGGTCTTACTCAGCGTATTCGCATCGCCCAAGCCAACCAAGCCTCTTTGTTTGTCTCCATTCATGCTGACGCCGTTAAAAGCAGACGCGCTAAAGGCGCTTCGGTTTATATTTTGTCAGAGCGTGGCGGGTCGACCAACTTTGCACGACGTTTAGAAAAATCTCAAAATACGGCTGATCAATTTGGCGTCAAGCAAAAGCTTAATAGCAAAGATCAATATTTAAACAAAATCCTTTGGGATTTATCCAGAAAAGACCGAGATACTCAGAGTCAAAAATTGGGCACTAAAATCTTACAACAGATGCAGAAAATTGGCCATCTGCACAAGAAAAAACCACAAAAAGCCGACTTTGTTGTCTTAAAGACACCGGCCATTCCCTCAGTATTAGTGGAAACTGCCTTTATCTCCAACCCTGAGGAAGAGAGGCGACTTAACAGCAACAAAGAACAAGATAAAATTGCCAATGCTATCTATCAAGGCATTCTGAACTACTACAAATAGTCCATTTGTGAAATTTGTGAAATTTTTAAAATCTGGGTGTTTGCAATCAACAAACACCTTGAAAACCACTCGTTTCCAAGCTTAAAATGCTATTTTTAACCCAATAAAATGAAAATTATCGATCTTTTAACAGTCGTTTTGATTATTTCCTAAATTTTTTAGCAGCTAGAATGACTAAATAATTAAGACTTCTCAGGTGCGTGATTTTCTTCTGGTGCAGTATAGTCTGGATCGTTTGGATTCATAAATACAAAGCTATAATCCTGGTCAGCTTCGATTTGATCAAAGTCAACCACCATCCCTTCTAGTAGTTCTTTTTGCTCGTAAGCCAAAATATACTCAACACCATTTGATTCTAGGTGAATATCACTATCATGGCGATCATCAAAACCCATTAAATACTGAAACCCTTCTTCGGTTTGATCTACGGCAAAGCGAATCACCATGCCTTGAGTTTCTGGATTGTGAGTTGAAAGAGATATTTCTTCTGCTGCTTTTTTGGTAATGGTAATCATAGTGATGGGTTTTTAATGGTTCGAATAAAATCGACAAATTGCTCAACCCACTGATTACCTGCCACATTACGCAGATGCGTATAACAAGCAAGTAGGTTGTATTTAAGAATGCCGTCGCGCTTATTATCCACACCCACACCACGCAAAACCTTAAAAGCGTAATGGGTTTTTGGATCAATATTATCTAGTTTGGAATAATGAAACTCATGAGCAAAAATAGTGCTCGCCACATTTTTCCAAGGATGCTCTTTAGTGGGCTCAAGTTGTACATAGCCTCGTCCAATAGGCTTAGGTGTCATGCTTGTATCTGCGTCAATTACCCCAACCATCGGATAAGAGTCCGCCTGATTGGTAATTTGTTGAGTGAGATACATTAAGCCACCACATTCGGCGTAAGTTGGCAGACCTTGCTCAATCTTGAGTTTAATATCTTTTAGTAAGGATTGATTCGCACTAAGCGCTTCTAGTTGCATTTCTGGAAAGCCGCCACCGATAAATAGGCCGTCGCACTCGGGCAATGAAGAATCTTCCAAGGTATTAAAATAAATCAGCTCAACATCTAACTCACTAAACTTATCCAAATCATCTTGATAATAAAAACCAAAACTACTATCTTTTGCGATAGCGACACGCAATTGAGGTGTACTAAGTTTTATACTTTCAGTCTGCGCTGTTTGAGTACTTTTCTCTAAGCTGATTAATTTATTTAAATCTACCTGATCTGCAATTAGCTGAGAGGCACTATTAATAAACTGCTGAGATTGAGGGGTTTCGTTAGCGGGCATTAACCCTAAATGACGCTCATCAATGATAAGCGCCTTTGAACGTCTGACTGAGCCAATAATAGGGATATCTGTATAGTATTCAATAGCTTGAACCAGCTTGGACTGATGACGCTCACCAGCGACTTTATTTAAAATAACGCCGGCAATATTAACCTCTTGATCAAAATCTTGATAACCCTTAACCAAAGCAGCAACACCTCGAGTAATACCAGTCGTATCGACCACTAAAATTACCGGAATATCTAATAACTTAGCCAGATCAGCATTTGCATCGCCACCAGTAACGCTCATGCCGTCATATAGGCCTTTATTGCCTTCAATAATGGAAATATCAGCTGTTGAGTTTTTATCGCCATATAGCTGAAGAATCTCGGCTTCAGTCATATTGTAAAAGTCAAGATTGTAACACGGCTTGCCACTGGCCTGAGTCAGCCAAATAGGATCGATATAGTCTGGGCCTTTTTTAAAAGGTTGGACGGCTAATTTTTGCGCTTTCAGAGCGCCACAAATCCCCAGACTAACGACGGTTTTGCCTGAGGATTTGTGTGCTGCGGAAAGATAAAGGGACATAGTCTGCCCTATTGTAGGCGCTTTTTAGCTTTTATGGTGCGGATCAGCAACATTGTCAGCCAAGCTTTCTGGCAAGAAAGGTAAAAACTTAACCAGATAAGTAATTGCGATTAAAGCAACTGCCATACCACCTAAGCCTAACATTAACTCCGGCAAGGTTGGTGTGTAAGCTGCAATTGTACCGTAGCCTTCCAAAATCTCTTTGCCCGGGAACAGCTCCATTGGATAAGCTTGACCGCCAATAATAATCACGTAAAGTTGAGCGATGCCACCTAAGATAATTAACACTGAAGCCAAACCCAGCATAGAGCGATTACCCTTAGTTGCTGGAGAATAAAGTAGTGCTAACGGCAGTAAACTGCCCATGATAATTTGACCATACCAGAACAACTGGGTGTAGATACCACCATCCATTAGAATGAAATTCTCAACACCAGAATTCTCAGCCAAATATAAATTACCCAAATGATAAACCGCAACAAAATACATGACAGCGGCAACAAACACACCTAATAAATTACTGAGGCGATTAACAATCGCATCACCCAATGGACGCGCCGTCCATTTGTAGCTTGCCATTAATACCAATACAAAAAACGCTAAGCCAAAAGCAAATGACATTACTACAAACATAGGCGCCATAATAACTGCATCGTAAGCTTGCCTAGCCACTAGAAATCCAAAGATTGAGCCGGTACCCGTTGTTAGAATTAGTCGCCATGTGAAAGCTGCAATACCGACTTTTCGGCTATATTTATTCATACGACGCTCGAACATCATCCACAAATAAACACCAACAATCAGGAAAAAACCGTTATATAAAATAATGTTCCAGGCAAAAATAGACTCGAAATTGTATTCAGTCATGGCAACAATTAAACGATCAGGTCGGCCTAAGTCAAGCACCAACACCATTAATCCACCAGCTAACAATGCCAAAGCCACAAGACCTGATAGGCGCGACAAAGGTTTGTATATCTTTTTATTAAAGACAGAAGCGATAGAGGCGATATTAAGCGCACCAGAAGCAGCGACAATTAAGAATAAAGCAAACACGTGTGGCAAGCCCCAAACGATATGGTTACTCATGCCAGTAACGTGATGGCCATTGTGCTCCATAAAGTAAACACTTGCTAGTGCTGCCAAAACAAAAGCGCCCAGACCTGCAATCAGTGCATAAAAACCTAAACTCTTACCTTGTGTTTGCTCGTAACGAATAATGCTCATAAACTTCTCTTAAATTCCACTGTAACGTACGCCCGTATTCAGATTTAAATCTGCACGGATTTGTGTACTTTGAACTCTCTTTAATGTCTGATGGATGTTGCTAGTTGGATCTAGTAAGTCGCCAAATATAACAGCGTCGCCATTCAGTGCTTCCACACAAGCTGGCTGCTCGCCTTTGTCAACTTTGTGAACACACATCGTGCAAGATTCAACCGTTCCTTTGCCACGAGGCATATGCTCTTTTTGGTTTGTTAGCTCTTCATGAACAAATGAACGCGCATCGTATGGACAAGCCATCATGCAGTAGCGACAACCAATACACAAGTGTCTATCTACTAAAACAATACCGTCTTCACGCTTCATTGAGGCGTTAGTTGGGCAGACATCGACACAAGGCGGTTCTTCACAATGCTGACACATAAGGGCTAAATTGCTAATTCTTTGAGTGGCTGTATCTTTCACCTTGACTTTCTTAATCCAGCTTGGCTTTTGATCGGCATTTGAATGCGTCTCTTCACCCCAACCCTGCTCTTCTTGACAGGCATTTACCATGTCATCAATATCAGTTTCAGTTAGCTTATTAGTGTCAATCAACATACCCCAGCGTTTTTCATTTGTAACTGGATTTGTTTCTTTAGGCTCAGCGGCAAAAGTTGTTAGCGAAATACCACTGGCAATCGTAGCAACACCTGCTGTGGCAACGGTTGTACTTTTAATAAATTCGCGACGATTTAATTCTTTCATTACATTTCCTCCGCTGGCGTGGTACGGTGACAAGAAAAACAATCTAGGCTTGTGCCCACTTTTTGATGACAGGTTGAGCAGAATTGATCGGGTGCATTGACCGGAATAAATTCACCACTTTCATCGACAGATGTGTGACACTCAACACATTTTTTTAATTGGACATAACCGCCACGTACGCCTTGGCGTAATGTTTTGTCACGCTTATGTAGTAAAAGCTCAGGATGCATTTTACGTTGCAGAATTAGACTCGCTGCATGGCTCATGCCTTCACGCTTATGCGCCTCTTCGCCATCATCCTTAAACTCAGTTGCTTTTTCGCCAAGATTAGGAATGTGGTGATCAGCCTGTACAACAACACTACTTAACAGCACACTTAAAAAAACAATCAATAAACGACTCATATTCACTCTCTTCAAAAAATTAAATCGTATTACTCGCCAAGACCCATCTGAATGTAGCCTGTAGGACATACGTCAGCACAAATATGACAACCAACACACTTGTTGTAATCGGTATCGACATAACGACCTAGCGTCGCCTTGTCAGCCTTAACTTTAAATACTGCATCTTGTGGACAATACATAACACAGTTGTCACACTCGAAACATAGGCCACACGACATACAGCGTGCCGCTTCTTTCTGAACTTCTTCCTCAGAATAACCAATTAATCGCTCTTCAAAGTTACCCAGAACGTTATCAACGTCAACCAGCTTATGGTTACGCGCATTACGATCTTCGTAGTCAAAGTGACCTAAGAATAATTCTGTATGAGAAATGATCGATGCATAGGCACGATCTTCATAGTTATGAATAGCGTAATCTGCTGTATCTGTCGCTTCACCAGCGGCACCACCTTTTTTATACTCTTCTGGAGATAAATCCCACTCATCAAGCTTCTTAGCAAGATCAAAGTAATGTACGTCAACTTTATTACGTGCCTTTTGGTCATGGCCAGAAAGGTAGTCATCAATACTTTCAGCAACAATACCAGCTTGGCCAATAGCCGTTGTCAATAAGTGTGGACGAACAACGTCACCACAAACAAAGAAACCTGGCTTGTTTGGCACTTGGTAGTTTTTATCAGCGTCAATAAAACCGTACTCGTTAAAGAATGAATCATCCATGCCTTCAGAATCAACTGTTTGACCAATTGCAGAAACAATCAACTCACATTCAATATCAAATTCAGAACCTTCAATTGGCGTTGAACCATCCTCTTCTAAACGCACAAAACGAAGTGCTGTAGCACGGCCTTCGCCATTAGTAATAACTTCTACCGGGCTTAGTTGGCCTTGGATTTCAACACCCTCACGGTTTGCATCATCAATTTCTTCTTGAGCTGCAGGCATATCTTCAATAGTAGAACGTGTTGTTAATAGAACATCTGCACCTAAACGATTAGAAGTATCTACAACATCGTGCGCTGTATCATTAAAAATAATATGCTCTGGACGATCCTTCTCAGCAATATTAGTAATATTACCCAAACGACGGGCAACTGATACAACGTCAATCGACGTATCACCACCACCAATACAAATCACTTTACCTGTAATATGCTGTAAGCGACCTTGGTTGTACGCTTCAAGGAATGCAACACCCGAGACACAATTTCCAGCATCGCCACCCGGAATAGGTAGTGTGCGACCGCTCATTGCGCCAATGGCAAATAAAACTGCATCAAATTCTTTTTCTAATTCTTCAACCGTTACATCAACACCTACTTTGGTATTCATTTTAGTTTCAACACCAGTTGCAAGAATACGGTCAATTTCATAACTTAGGACATCACGTGGTACACGGTAATCAGGAATACCGTACATCATCATGCCGCCTAATTGCTCATATTTTTCAAATACGGTTACGCTGTGACCTTGACGACGAAGTTGCAATGCTGCTGCTAGACCACCACAACCACCACCAATAATAGCGACTTTTTTGCCTGTATCTGCTGCTTCAATTTCAAACGTATAGCCTTCTTTTTTCGCATTATCACCAATAAATTGCTCAACTGCGTTAATACCTACCGTATCTTCAACTTCATTACGGTTACAACCATCTTCACAAGGTGCAGGACAAACACGGCCCATAACTGATGGAAATGGATTTGCAGCTGTTGAACGACGGAACGCATACTCTTGCCATGTCATGTCGCCAGTAGGCTTTTCCATGCCACGTACAATATCTAACCAACCACGAATATTGTGACCAGAAGGACAAGAGCCTTGACAAGGAGGCGTTTGAGTTACGTAAGTAGGACACTTATGAGAAGTATCTTCCTTGAAAATCATTTGATTCCATGGAACCTGACTTTCATCCTCATCTTTATATAATCTAAACGTATGGTTTTCACCTTTAGTAGATTGTCCGTAAGCATTCTTTTGCATAATAATTCTCCTTGTTTTTATTCAGTTTCTGCTTCTTCTGCTATCTCAGCATCGTCGGCTTCAGTTTGTGGCTTATCCAAAATAATTGCCGCACTCACCAATTGGTGAACACTCACAATCATGTATGGATCAAAATCAAATTTAGGTAATACTTTACTAAATTGCGACTTACAAATAGCACAGATAGCGGCCAAAGTATTAACCCCCTCATTCTTTTCTACTTGTTTAAGTGCCTGCATTCTCGGCATAGCACCTTTAACACGAATCTCCATTAGGTCATCGGTTAGCAGGCCACCGCCACCGCCACAACAGAATGTAGATTCTTTGATAGTAGATCTTTCCATGTCAACGTAATTATTACAAACCGCTTTAATTACATCACGTGGAAGAATAAATTGACCGCCCTGGATTCCGCCCATGTTTGTTGCACGTGCAACGTTACAAGAGTCATGGAAAGTAACCGTACGATCGTCATTTTCTGACTTATCAAAGTTTAGCTTTCCTCTTTGAATTAAGTCATGTGTATATTCAATAATATGTTGTGGTTGAGGGTATCTATGGTCAAGTTGATTTTGCAACTTTGATGCGTACTCATCGCTTGATTGTGCACCAGCACCAACACCACTTAAAGTGTTCCAGAAGCTATATGCTACACGCCAAGCATGTCCACACTCACCAACCATTACTCGAGAAACCTCAAGATCTAGTGCTGCCTTACGAATTCTTAAAGCAGCTTTACGCATAATATCGTAAGAACCAATAAACATACCGAAGTTAGCACCTTCAGAGGCGTAAGAACTCATTGTCCAAGAAACGCCGTCTTGATAAAAAACCTTGCCATAGCCGATAAGACCATCAATATGAGGCTCTGCAAAGAAATCAGCTGATGGTGTAATCAATAGAATTTCAGCGCCTTTTTGATCTAATGGATACTTAACTGGCGCACCAAAATCTTCTTCAACTTCTTCTTCAAGATCTAATAATGTATCCCTTAAAGCAGGCTCAGGTAGACCAAGGTTATTACCAACCGTAAGCGCCTTACCTAAAATCTGGTTACAATATTTTTGACCAACACCTACAGCATCAAGAACCTCTCTTGCCGCCATAGAAATTTCAGCAGTATCAATACCGTACGGACAGAATACTGAACAACGACGACACTGTGAACACTGGTGGAAATAGTTATACCAGTCATCAAGCATATCATCATCAAGCTCTTTAGCGCCAACCAATTTAGGAAAGTACTTACCTGCAAAAGTAAAATGACGACGGTAAACGCTACGGAATAAATCCTGACGCGCAACCGGCATATTTTTAGGATCTGAAGAGCCTAGGAAATAATGACACTTATCAGTACAAGCGCCACACTTTACACATGAATCTAGAAATACTTGAACAGAGCGATATTTAGACTTAAGCTCGCCCATTTTTTCAATGGCAACCTCTTTCCAGTTTTCAATTTTTTCACCAGGAAAGCCTAGCGGGTTTTGAAACTCTGCAACAGATTTAAATGGGCCCTCACCCTCCATCACACCAGGATTTAACTCTGGAATTTCGATGTATGTTGGTAACTCAGGGATATCAAATTCTTTAGCAGCCATATTAGTCGTCCTTACCTATAGTTTGTTCAAGTTTTACAGCGTGATCTTGTTCTTGTTTAAGCGCCCAAGGAGAAATGTGGCGCTTTTTACGTGCATCATCAACTTGATTACGTGTTGGGCTAAAGAAAACACCCGGAACATGCAGTAGCTTGGAAATTGGGAAAATTGCTAATAAAACAAATACCAAGAATAAATGCACTAAGAAATGTATCTCAGTCGGTAAATTAGCCCAGTCAAAAATTACCAGGCCACTTGCAAATGCTTTAACGGCCATCACATCTGTATGATTATCAGTAAACGTCATAATAGCACCACTAACACCAATAACAATTAGCATAAGCAGCATCAAGTAATCACTTGGTGCAGAAATATAACGAATACGCTCAACAAAAATACGGCGAACTAATAAGCCGACAAGACCAATAACCATTGCAAATGCGGCGTATTTAAATGGCTGAATTAACAAGAAAATCTCAGGTAAGTCACCTGGGATAAAATAACGCAAATGGCGAACTAAAACGAGTAGTAAGCCAAAATGAAATAAGAATCCGAATAACCAGATCCATTTGTTCGATTTAAAAAGACTTTCAAATAAAGTCACTTCACGAATCATTCTAAAAACCACACCTGTTTGTGTTAATTGGGTTGGTGCAGTTGGAATTTTTAACGGTGCCGGGGTGATCCAAAATTGATAGATCTTCTTACCCATGCCCACGATAAAAATAAATAGGGAAATGTAAAATAAAGCGGTAAATATAATGCTTATAGTTGACATATTGCTCTCAAACTTAATGTTTAAAAAATAAAAAACACCTGCAAAAATGCAGATGTTTTTAATTAGAAGTATCTAACTAGATACAACCAGTTGGCTTTGGAAGACCAGCGAAACGACAACCTTGCTTACCAGGACCGTAAGGGAACAAAGAGTAAAGGTACTTAGAGTTACCTTTGTCTTTACCCATTCTCTTAGCGATAGCCTTTGTAAGTACACGAACTGCAGGTGCAATTTGGTACTCTTCAAAATACTCACGTAAGAAATTAATAACATCCCAATGTTCGTCAGTTAATTCAACTCCGTCATCAGCAGCCATTTGCTTACAAATGTCTTCATTCCAATCTTTAAGATCTACTAAGAAACCTTCTTCATCTACTTCAGCGCCACAAATCTGTGCCATAATCGTACTCCTATATATAAATTATAGTTAAACCCAAGAAACCGCAGTTCCATGTTCAACAACTAGATCTACAAAACCTGCATAATCAACTAATTTGATATTATCTGCAAGTTTTGAAGAAATTCCTCTCGCTTCAACATCACCTTGAAGTGCAAATACTCTGCCATTAGCGGCAAGATCAGCAATCATTGATGAATTAGCGTTATTCGCTGCGTTAATTACACCATCTTCAATAAACAAAATAACACTTGTATCGTCAATTGTATTTAAGCAAGATTGTAGTGAATTACGCTCGAAAGATGATTTATTTACTGTATGTAACATATTAAACCTCTCTTAGAAACTTAAGCAAACGTCTTGTTCAGACATAATTGCTTTAAGTTCATCATTAGTAACAACTTTAATAGAAGGCTTTTCTTCCCAGTCGTCATCTTCATCTTCATACACTAAAGGCATCAAATCAGACTCAGACAAACCTCTTTCCTCTAAAGACTCTTTAGAGACATAAAGCTTGTTAATGTCATAATCACCTAGTGCGTGAAACGTTTTAGAAAAGTTTTTCATGCCAATACCATCAGTATTTTGACCTTCAACGATTTGGTATACACCATCATCCATGAAAGCTAAAGATACATCTTGCTCAAAAGCAGCAGCAATTAATACTACTTCTAATGACTCGATTGCATAAACGGTGCCAAATGAAGATCGGCGATTTAAATACATAAATTTCTTTGTAGCCATCTTAATCTCCAAATACCACTAAACGATCACTTTGAATGCCTGCTTCGATTAACTGGCCTAAACCAGAAATACGGAATGCAGGATGCAGGTTATTACCCTCAATAGAGTTTTTGCTAGCTTCTGACTCGTCAAGCATACCTCGACGAAGTGCAGCGGCAACACAAACTACTAGTTCAGGCTCACCCTCAGCATTTTTAATATCCAAAGATGCCCAGTTGTTAACAACATGGCGATCATCTTGTGGTGGCAAAGTGAAACTAGACGCATTATTCACACCATCATGGTAGAAAAATACGCGCATAATTTCATGTCCGTTTTCAATCGCTGCTTTAGCGAATTGGAAAGCCGTATCAGACGCTTGATGCTGGTACGGACCCTCGTTAACTTGAATTGCAAACTTCATATCTAATAAACCTTAGAAACGGATGTGTGCAGAAGAGTTCAGCTCATGACGTGCACCTTTCCAATCATTGATGTGGAATTTAGTGAACGGTAGGCCAGTCTTCTCAAAGAATGCAGGCCAGCCGATACGGTCAACCCATTCGCCAACTCTTTCCCAGTCGCGTGCATCTTCTTTATAAACACTCAAGATATTCTTAACAACTGCACCAACTTCCGGCCATCTTGGCGGGTTGTTAGGTAAGTTAGAAGCAACTAGCTTATGGAATGAAGGCTTAGATCTCGCATTAGAGTTCTTACCACCGATCCATAAAGCAATCTTGGAGTTTTCAGGATCATTGATCTGCATTGGAGGACATGGTGGGAAACATGCACCACAACAGATACATTTCTTCTCATCAACTTCCAATGTAGGCTTGCCGTTAACCATTGCTGGACGAATCGCAGCAACTGGACAACGAGCAACAACCGTAGGACGCTCACAAACCATTGATACTAGATCATGGTTAATCTTAGGCGGCTTAGTGTGCTGAATGTTAAGTGCGATATCGCCTTGACCACCACAGTTAATCTGACAACATGATGTTGTCATGTGTACACGATTTGGCATCTCTTCACGCGTAAACTCTTCGTGCATTTCATCCATCAGTGATTTAACAACACCTGATGCGTCAGTACCTGGAATATCACAGTGTAACCAACCTTGAGTATGAGAAATCATCGTAACTGATGGACCTGTACCACCCACAGGGAATCCTGCTTCAGTTAGTGCTGATACTAACGCATCAACTTTAGAACCGTCTGCAACCATGAATTCAACGTTCGAACGCATAGTGAAACGAACATAGCCGTCTGCATATTCATCAGCAATATCTGCTAATTTTTTAATTGTGTAAACATCCATTTGACGTGCTGTACCACAACGAACTGTGAAAATTTCTTCATTGTTCTTTGAAGTGTGGTGCAATACACCGGCGCGAGGACGGTCATGGTATGCCCATTGGCCGTAGTTACGACGCATAGTTGGGTGCATGTATTGAATAGGATCTGGAACTCCAGATTCGATTGGCATTCTTGGTGCTTCAGCCATAATAATTCTCCTAATTTATAATATATTTAATGAATACTTAAGCGTTAGCTTCAGCTTTATTCTCAAACCACTTAACTGCTTCTTCATCCCAATCGTCCATACGAACGTATGAAGATGTACGAGTAGAGTTAATCATGTTTGGATCTACATTGATACCGATACCTTCAAGGAAGTTTACAACACCAATCCGCTCAATCATTTCACCTGTGCGTTCGTGCTCTAATGCATTCTCAGCGAAAAAGTCAATGACTTCACCTGCTAGATCTTCGATTGCTTCTAAATCGTCAGCCGTATCCATCTTCATGAATGGAACAACTACCGAACCGAATAAATCACCAATCTTCAAAGTACGCTTACCACCCATAATAATCATCACACCTTTATCATCGCCAGTAGCAAGAATAGGCTCTACGTCGCCTTTAGCGATGTAGTTGTGAGTTAATGGAGAAGTAACATTTAAACAATGCATACACTTAACACAGTTTTTGTTATCAATTGTCAACGAGTTGTCGCTATTTAGCTTCATTGCTGAAGTAGGACAACGAGAAGTAATGTTGTCAACAACGTAATCAGTACCTTTGTCAGCAACCATTGCTTTCCATAAGTCTTGGTTGATTTTAATATCATCTCTCCAAGTACCAATCGTTGCAAAGTCAGCACGTTGTACTGAGTTCATACAATCGTTCGCACAACCTGAAACCTTAAATTTCATTTTGTATGGTAATGCTGGACGGTGCATGTCATCTAAGAATGCATTTACAAGAGTTCTAAGAACTGCTTGCTCATTAACGTTTGACATTTCACAACGTGAAGCACCAACACAAGACATACCTGTACGTACTGCAGGACCTGCACCACCTAAGTCAAAACCGTAGTCATTGAATGTGTTAAAAATTGTTTGAGTTGTCTCTTCCGTAGCACCTTGCAACATAATGTCACCAGATTGACCGTGGAATGCGATTAAACCAGAACCACCGTTGTCAGTAAACATATCACACATATCGCGTAATAAGTTTGACGTATAGTGCATACCTGCTGGCGGCTGAATTCTTAATGTATGAAATTCGCCAGCTGCAGGGAAAGCGTAGTCGCCATTTTCGTCTTTTAATTCGTTAAAGCGTGGAATAATACCGCCACCGTAACCAATAACACCAACTGTGCCACCTTTCCAGTAACCTTTTTTAGTTACGTAAGATGTTTCAAGTGTGCCTAGTACGTCGCGTGCCATGTCAGCACCTTTATGGGTATCATTTGCTAATCTCTTAAGACCTGTTACAAACGAAGGCCATGGACCATTTTCCAACTCATCAAGGTTGGGCGTGTTATATAGCTCTCTTGCCATTTTCTCTCTCCGATATATTTAATAAATCCCTAAAATCACAATGCTTTAGAGATGTGAACGAAACAAATTATACGTAATTGCAAGCTAATATCACTGTTTTATAGTGATATTGCTACCTATCCCTTAGGGGGTATAAATGGATTTTTTTGATAAAAAACTAAGGTTTTTATCGGGAGATTGGTCTTAAGCTAAATACTCGTTAACACGCTTGGCAACACCACGACCTTCATCAATTGCCCAAACAACTAAAGATTGACCACGACGACAATCACCTGCGGTAAATATGCCGGCTTGTGATGTTTGATATTGGTCGTAATCAGCCTTGTAATTACCACGATCATCCAACTTAATGTTTGCATCATCACTCACATAATGCTCTGGAGAAACAAAACCCATTGATAGTAATACCAACTGCGTATCCCAAGTTTTTTCACTGCCAGTTATTTCAACTAACTGGCCATTATTAAACTCCACATTAATAGTCGTTAGTCCGGTTAGCTCACCATTCGAACCTTTGATAAATGACTTAGTCATTAATTGATATTCTCTCGGATCTTTGCCAAAGGTAGATTGTGCCTCCGCATGGCCATAATCAACACGGTAGATCAGTGGCCAAAGTGGCCACGGATTATCATCTGCACGCTCCGCTGGTGGTTGAGACATTAGCTCAAAATTCACCACCGATTTAGCACCTTGACGAATAGCTGTACCAATGCAATCAGTGCCAGTATCACCACCACCAATAACAATCACATCTTTACCTTTAGCTGATAAATCCGACTCATCTGCACGCCCAGTATCTAGCAAGCTTTTAGTATTGATCGTTAAATATTCCATGGCCATGTGCACACCTTTGGCATCACGATTATCTACGGGTAAATCTCTAGCTTCACTTGCACCAGTAGTCAATATAACCGCATCAAAATCTTGCTGCAACGCCTGTATAGTAATATCTTTACCTACATTGACGTTGGTAATAAATTCTACACCACAATCTTTCATAAAATTAATACGACGATCAACTATATCCTTGCCAAGCTTCATATTCGGAATGCCGTACATTAATAAGCCACCAATACGGTCATCACGCTCAAAAACACTGACGCCATACCCCAACTTATTAAGCTCATCAGCGGCAGCCAAACCTGCGGGGCCAGAGCCTACAATTGCTATTTTTTTGCCTGTTTTGCACTCTACATCATATGGCTTGATCCAGCCTTGTTCAAAGCCTTTGTCAATAATCGCTTGTTCAATATTTTTAATGGTGACCGCTGGATTATTCATGCCAAGAACGCAAGAACCTTCGCAAGGCGCCGGACAAACACGACCGGTGAATTCTGGAAAATTATTGGTTTTTAAAAGTCTCGATAAAGCTTCTTCCCATTTGTCGTTATAGACCAAGTCATTCCACTCAGGAATTAAATTATTAATTGGACAGCCATCATCTGATTGACAAAAAGGTACGCCACAATCCATACACCTGGCACCTTGGTTTTGTAAATGTGACTCATTATGAGTACCAGTAAAAATTTCACCATAATCTTTAAGACGTAATTCAACAGGGCGATATTCCTCTGTTTTTCGATCAAATTCTTTAAAGCCAGTTACTTTTCCCATTTCTCAAAACGTATAAATCTAAAGCGCCTAATTATGCCATATTTGCCATATATATGCATCTATAAAAAAGATGGAATAGTTTATTTGCCTGACGCTATGTTTAACTGTATAATTGCCCTTTTTTAAGAATCAAATATTTAAGGATAAGTTCAAATGAATTTAATTGATCAAATTGAAAGCGAACAGCTAAGAAGCGACATCCCTGAGTTTTCAGCAGGTGACACAATTATCGTACAAGTTAAAGTACGTGAAGGTGATCGTGAAAGATTACAAGCATTCGAAGGCGTGGTAATTGCTAAGAAAAATCGTGGTATCGGTTCAGCATTTACTGTGAGAAAGACGTCTCATGGAGAAGGTGTAGAAAGAGTTTTTCAAACACATTCTAAAATGATTGATTCTGTTGAAGTTAAGCGTCGTGGTAAAGTTCGCCAAGCGAAGCTTTACTACCTTCGTGAGCTTACTGGTAGAAAAGCAAGAATTAAAGAAAAATTGGCCACTAAATAAGTTTCTCAATTTTTCTTACAAATACCGGCAATCAGCCGGTATTTTTTTGTCTAAAATTCAGACATGGAACATAACAGACAACTTATTGAACAATTTCTTGATTATTATTGGCTGTCATCGGGCGCTAGTCAGAACACCTTGTCTGCTTATCGATCTGATCTAACACTGTATTCAAAATGGCTAAATAAATCATCTTTAGAAAAATCTAGTGATGTTGATATTCTCAACTATTTTCAACACCGACAAATCAGCCCTTCTACGCAAGCACGTATATTAACCTGCCTGAGAGTTTTTTATCAGCACCTATTGTCACAAAAACGGATAAAAACCAATCCAACTGCCAAACTTAGTCACCCAAAACAAGTGCAAAAGCTACCTATTTTTTTAAGTATTAATGAAGTTGAAAACCTACTTGACGCACCAGATCGGAAAACTATTTTCGGATTGCGAGATCGAGCCATGCTAGAGCTTTTATACTCTTGTGGATTGCGTGTTTCTGAGCTCATTAATTTAGAATTTCAACAGATTAATATCAACGACGAATATATTCGAATTCTAGGCAAAGGCAATAAAGAGCGACTTTTGCCTATGGGCGAACTGGCCATGGAGTATCTTTCTCAATATGAAAAAGATGCTAGGCCTTTTTTAGCTAAAAAAGGACAAACTGACGGCTATTTTTTGTCTAATCGTGGCAGCAATATGAGTCGGCAAAACTTCTTTTATATTATTAAAGCTTATGCTCAAAGAGCAGGCATTGACAAACCATTATCGCCACACAGTCTACGTCATGCATTTGCAACGCATTTAGTACAACAAGGCGCAGATTTGCGTAGCGTACAACTGATGCTTGGCCACAGTGATATTTCTACCACGCAAATATACACTCACATTCAAAATGTTCAACTAAAACTACAGCATAGCAAGCATCACCCCAGGGGTTAACCGTCTACTAATCAAACCTTATTGTGATAATTCGGCCAATCTTTTTTGTCGATATTCTTTCAAAATAGCTTCAGTATAGCCATTTGGCTCACTCACCCCTCTATAAACCAAAGACAAGGCTGCTTTAAATGCGGTGCCATTGTAACTTGGCGCCATATTTTGATACAAAGGATCGTGTTGGTTTTGCTCATCTACAACGAGTGCCATCTCTTTAAAAACTCGCTCTATTTGCTCTTTGCTACAAATCTCATGATGCAGCCAATTAGCCATATGTTGGCTAGAAATTCTCAGAGTTGCTCTATCCTCCATTAACCCCACTTGGTCAATATCCATCACTTTCGAGCAGCCCACACCTTGATCAATCCAGCGCACCACATAACCCAAAATACTTTGAGCATTATTATTAAGCTCTGTTTGAATATCAGCCATACTTAACGTGGTGCTTGAATCCAATACTGGTGCCAATAGTAAATCTTGTTCATTAACTTCAAGCGGTGTTTGCATTAATTGTTGTTGTCTGGAAAAAACATCGAATCGGTGATAATGTGTTGCATGTAAAGTAGCAGCAGTTGGTGACGGCACCCAAGCACAATTAGCGCCCGCCTGTAAATGACCAAGCTTACTCTCAAGCATTTCACGCATTTGATCAGGCTGTGCCCACATACCTTTACCAATTTGCGCCTGTTTATACATACCACAATTTAAACCCACTTGAACATTTAACACTTCATAGGCCTTAATCCAAGGTTGACTCTTAATTTTAGACTTGGGCAACATAACGCCAGCCTGCATACTGGTGTGTATTTCGTCTCCTGTTCGATCCAAGAACCCTGTGTTGATGAAAATGACACGCTTAGCAGCCACTTTAATACACGCTGCCAGATTAGTACTGGTACGGCGCTCTTCATCCATAATGCCAATTTTAAGCGTATTAGCGTTAAGCCCTAACGCCTGTTCAACTTTCTCAAATAACTTAATACTAAACGCCACTTCATCAGGGCCATGCATTTTAGGTTTGACAATGTACACGTTGCCTTTTTTGGAATTAGCGCCTAAATTCTTAATATCATGCAAAGCAATTAGTGTTGTCACCATAGCATCTAAAATACCTTCTGGCACTTCTTGATTATCTGGCGTTTTAATTAAATCAGTGAGCATGTGATGCCCAACATTGCGCACCAACATCAAGCTGCTGCCTGACAAGGTATTGGAGTCTCCATTGGCATCGGTGTAAGTTTTGTCTGTGTTAATTTTTCTAACAACCGTTTGCTCGCCTTTACAGAACTTAATTTCTAAATCTCGCTTCATCAACCCTAAAAAATTACGATAAGCGCTAATCTTTTCCTCACTACCGACTGTCGCAACTGAATCCTCAAAGTCAATAATAGTTGTCAATGCCGATTCTAAGATAACATCTTGAACAGCCTGGGTAGCTGGATCAAGTACCAACTCAATATGAAGATTATGATGCTTAATTAAAATACTATTCTCAGTATTACCCACAAAACTCTCTAAATTTTCCAGCTGCGTGGCACTCTTATCTGCCAATATAAAGACTGGCGTCTTTGAATGCATATCAATGGCAACAACCTGAGCGTAAGATCCTGTTTTCAACGGTATCGACTCATCTAAAAATGTATTAGTCCAGTTAATAACTTGAGCGGCTCGCTCCTCACCTTTAATCTTTTTATCGATTACATCGCTACCGTACAAAGTGTCATACAAACTACCCCAACGTGCATTCAGCGCATTCAGAGCAAAACGCGCACTTGAAATAGGCACCACTAATTGAGGCCCAGCAATATGAGCAATTTCATCATCCACTGGCCCCAGATCCAACTCAAATGGTGCTGGCTTGGGCAGTAAATAACCAATATCTTGCAAAAACTGTTGATAGGCATCCAAATCAAACGCCCCTGCATTGTCTTGATGCCATTGATCAATTTTAGATTGCAGCTGATCACGCTGTAACAATAGCGCTTGATTTTGCTGTGTTAGTTCAGAAAAGATCGATAACAATTTAGGGAAAAAATCATCCACCTCAATATTCAAACCCGGCAAAACTTCTTGCCCTATAAATTGATACAAACTACGATTAACCTGAAAACCCGCTACACTCTGATACTCATTAACTAACATAATACTAACTCCTTAACAACAATAACACCGTCTTGATCGGCATATAAATAATCTCCAGGGATAAAATCTACGCCTGAAAAACTCACAGAAATGCCAGCCTCGCCTACACCTTTTTTAATGCTTTTTAACGGATGTGTACCCAATGCACGCACCCCAATTGGCATCTTATTGATCATCTCAGAATCTCGAATAAGGCCATAAACAACCACACCAGACCAATTATTCTTAACCGCTTTTTCAGCCAGTTGATCGCCCAACATTGCGCAACGTTTTGAGCCGCCGCCGTCCACCACCAAAACTCGCCCTTGTCCGTCTGTATCTAGCATTTCTCTCACTAAAGAATTATCTTCAAAACATTTAATGGTGTGGATCATGCCGTAAAAATCTATCTTGGCACCATAGCCACAATAGACTGGATCCAAGTACTGAACATTGGGGTGTAGCTGGTCTGAAATGTCGCTGGTTTTCTGCATAAGCGTTAGAGAGGTTGTGAATAAATTTGTGACATTCTGTAGCGTTGTCGATAAGGGTAATAGTCAATAATCTTGCCATTTTTAATATTATCTTGTACAGATTTCCAATAATCAGCACTCAATAATTTTTCATAGGATTTGGCGAAAATTTGCTTGCTGTCATTTTGACTAAACATAAACAATTTGAATTCTTCTGGAAAAACGTCTTCAGGGCCTACGTAATACCAAGGCTCAGCAGCCATTTCATCCTCCTCATGTCTAGCAGCTGGAATCTTTCTAAAAACAGGTTGATCCATTGTAGTAATTTCATCATAATCATAAAAAACAACCCGATTTTGACGGGTAACACCAAAATTCTTAGTGAGCATATCACCTGGGAAAATATCCGCATTAATCAGCTCGTCAATCGCTCGCCCGTAGTCATTAACAATATGCTTTAAATCTGCGTCATTGGCATTTTTCATATACAAATTAAGCGGAATCATTTTGTTTTCCATATACAAATGCTTAATAATTAACAAATCACCTTCAATCGTAACATTTGAACCCACTTTGGTTTTTAGCTCGTTAAGCAGATCTTGATTCAGATCTCGAATGGGAAAAGCAACATTGGAAAACTCCCAGGTATCCGCTAGACGACCTACCTTACAGTGGTTTTTCACAAAGAAATATTTATCTTTAACCTGTTGCTTGGTAGCCGTCTTAGGTGGTGCAAAATTGTCATTAATAACTTTGAACACATAAGGAAACATAGGAAAGGTAAAAACTGTCATCACCATGCCTTTAATACCTGGGGCAAGAATCAGCTTTTCGCCGGTACTACGGGAATATTTCAAAAACCTTCGGTATAGCAAAGTTTTTCCGTGCTTATGCAGGCCAATAGAGCTGTAAAGCTCAGCTTTAGTTTTACCCGGAAGAAGTGTTTTTAAAAAATCAACAACAGCTGCAGGATAGTCTGTATCAATGAAAAAATACGACCTAGAAAAGCTAAAGACAATCGAGATATTGTCAACATCGGTCAATAATGCATCAATATATATTCCTGTTTTTTCATCATTTAATAAAACAATTAAAACAGGGCGAACCTGATTATTCTTTAAAACAACTTCCCCTACAATATAAGCTGCCTTGCGCCTAAAGAAAGTACTTTTAACCAGTTGCAACTCAAACTCTTCATCTTCTGATAAATTTAACTGCTTAACAAATTGTTCTTTTAAACGTAAGACATCACGTGTTAAATCTTGATAGGGCGTGACAAAGTTTAGCTCGGTAAAAACAGATTGCAGTGTTTGTTCTAACTGATGGGTTTTAATATAATGACTATTAATAATTGGGTCATCCATATCAATAAAAGTCGTTGATATGGATGGCTTAACAAAAATAAAGTTATTATTATAAAAACGCTTATCAAACAATAAGCAAAAGACTGAATTGTAAAAGGTTTCAGCTAGTTCTGGCTGCTTATAATTTGACGTTAGATTGATGTAAGCAAGCTTGGTGTTAATCCAAACCTGTTCATCAAACATATCTGTATTAATCTCCTTTTTAAGCTCAAGGCAAAACTGCTTGACCTGCTTATCATAAAAATAAAGGCGCGCTCTATAATCGTCCAATAATTGTCGCCATTCACAGCGATCAAATCGAGATTTAGCTTGCACAGAGGCTTGCTGAAAAACACAATAATGCCTTTCAAAGCCCACCAATATTTTTTTGGAAGTAGACTCAGGCAGATTGCTTGATTGCGTGCTCATTTCCATCATATCACTTCATAAAGTAGTTAGCTTATATCATAGTATAAACCAACTAACTTTATCAAAAAATATCAAGTTTTAGAACTGCTCTTCTTCAGTCGAACCTGTTAATGCTGTCACTGAAGATTTACCGCCTTGAATAACTGTTGTTACGTCATCAAAGTAACCTGCGCCCACTTCTTGTTGATGTGATGCAAAAGTATAGCCCTTCTCTGCTGCTGCAAATTCTGGCTCTTGTACCTTCTCTACGTAATGCTTCATACCTTCACCTTGAGCATATTCGTGCGCCAAATCAAACATGTTGTACCACATGTTATGAATACCTGCTAGCGTGATAAACTGATACTTGTAACCCATTGCTGAAATATCTTCTTGGAAAGAAGCAATTTGAGAATCGGTTAAGTTTTTCTTCCAATTGAACGATGGTGAACAGTTGTAAGACAATATTTGGTTTGGATTTTCAGCTAAAACTGCTTCTGCAAACTCTCTCGCAAAACCTAAATCTGGTTTGCCTGTTTCACACCATACTAAATCAGCATATGGCGCATAAGAAACACCACGAGAAATTGCTTGATCAAGACCATTTTTAACCACGTAAAATCCTTCTGGAGTACGCTCACCGGTAACAAATGGCTCATCAATTGGATCTACATCTGAAGTGATTAATGTTGCCGCTTCTGCATCCGTACGTGCTAGTAGCACTGTTGGTACACCCATCACATCAGAGGCTAATCTCGCAGCATTTAATTTTTGAATTGCATCTTGAGTTGGTACCAATACCTTACCACCCATATGGCCACATTTTTTAACAGAAGCCAATTGGTCTTCAAAATGCACGCCTGATGCACCCGCAGCAATCATATTCTTCATTAATTCATAAGCGTTCAATACACCACCAAAACCTGCTTCAGCATCTGCCACAATTGGTAAGAAATAATCAACGTAGCCCTTATCGCCAGGGTTAATGCCTTTAGCATGTTGAATTTCATCGGCACGTTTAAATGTGTTGTTGATACGACGTACCATTGTTGGCACTGAATCATAAGCGTATAAAGATTGGTCCGGATACATAGTTTCCGATGTATTGCCGTCAGCAGCCACTTGCCAACCTGATAAATAAATAGCTTCAATACCTGCTTTAGCTTGTTGCATAGCTTGGCCCGCTGTAATAGCACCCATACAGTTAACATAACCTTTCTTAGAGCTGCCGTTAATTAGGTTCCATAATTGATCAGCACCATCCTTAGCATGTGTATGTTCAATTTGCTTAGATCCACGTAGTCGTACAACATCTTCAGCGCTATAGTCACGCTTAACATCTTTCCAGCGTGAATTCTCAGCCCAGTCTTTTTCTAATGCTTGAATTTGTTCTTCTCTAGTCATTGTATTTCTCCTCATTATGGATTTTATTAATTAGTTACTTTATGTGTGAGAGTCATGATACTGATTTTTTTAACTTCTTTTCATTATATAATATAGTATTTCACAATATGAATAAATAATGAGTTTTTGATGAATATTTCACTATACAAAAAATAATTCCTTAATATAATGTGAAGTTTTATAATACGAAAAAATGATCATGACAGCAATCAACCCGATAGAAAAAAAAGTTACCGCCATTGAAAAGAGTCTCATTATTTTGTCTATCTTTTCAATGGAAAAACCCTCTCTAAGCCTGAAAGAGATTTGTGATCAGGTTGGGTTTAATGCGTCAACGACCTATCGGATTTTGCATACACTATCGGAATACGGCTATATTATTAGAACAGCAGACAAAAATTACTGCATTGGCACCACACCCCTATCTTTAAGTGCCATTTATCAAAAAACTAATCAGTTAACTCAAATTAGTCCAGTGGTTGACCACATTCGAGACATGAGTAATGAAACTTCTTCATTCTTTATTCAGCAAGACAACGACAGAATTTGCCTATATCGCGCGCATTCGCGAGACATGATCAGACATAATATTGATGTTGGCACGCAACTAGAACTTAATCGTGGCGCCTCTGGCAGGGTGATCTTGGCTTATGGTCGACGCTTACAAGACAAGGCTGGTTTTTTTAAAAATATTCGCGACAAGGGTTATTATTTGTCAGTTAATGAACATAACGCCGCTTTGTTCGCTGTCTCGAAACCCATCTTATCGGAAAGTGGACAACTGATTGGTGCGCTAACTATTTCAGGGCCTATTAGCCGCTTTAACGAAGAAAGGAAGCAATTCTTTTTAGACTTGTTAACCGAGCAGATTGGACAAGTTAAAATTCTTTAGACAATTTTACAAATATTCTACGCTTAAAATTTCGTAAACAATGTCGCCTCTGGGGGCTTTTACAGTAACTTCATCACCCTCTTCATTACCCATAAGGGCGCTGGCAATAGGTGAATGGCAAGAAATTTTATGTTGGTTAATATCCGCCTCATCTTCACCGACAATCTGATAAGTAATTTCACTATCATCTTCCAAATTCATTAGACTAATCGTTGTTCCAAATACACAGCGACCATTTTGAATAAGCTTGGCCACATCAATGATTTGCATGCGTGAAAGTTTTGATTCAATTTCTTTAATTCGGCCTTCACAAAAACTCTGCTCTTCTTTGGCCGCATGATATTCTGCATTCTCTTTTAGATCGCCATGAGCACGCGCCGTAGCAATATCTTGTACAATACGAGGACGTTCAACATCTTTCAGTTTTAAAAGTTCAGCTTCTAATGCTTTTGCACCAGCAACTGTCATTGGAATATTTTCCATACTGCCCTTTCTTAGTTATTAAGAGATTGTACCGTTCTTACTGTAATCTCTTCATGCGTTTTTAAACCATCAAGCATTGCAAACGCCGCCGCTACAGTTGTCGTAAATGGCACCTTGTGCACCAATGCTTGGCAGCGAATTGCTGCAGCATCTTCAACACCTTGGGTATCTTCGGTAGAATTAATAATTAAATCAATGACATCATTTTTAATCATATCGACAATATGCGGTGAACCTTCTGATACTTTATTAACCATTTCACATTCAAGACCTGCTTCAATCAAGGTATCTCTATTACTACGAGTGGCCACCAAGCTAAACCCTTGTTGCGATAATTTTTCACCCAAACCTACTAAATCATCACGATCTAGGCGTCGCAGACTAACAAAAACAGTACCTTTTTCAGGGGCACGAGATCCTGCTGCTAATTGCGCTTTATCAAAAGCAGAAGCAAAGTCATCACCAATGCCCATCACTTCGCCCGTAGAACGCATTTCTGGGCCTAAAATTGGATCAACACCTAAGAATTTATTAAATGGAAATACCGCCTCTTTAACACTGTAATGTTTTGGAATAATTTCCTTGGTAAAGCCTAACTCTTTCAAAGATTTTCCAGACATAACGCGTGCGGCAATATTAGCCAATGGCGCACTAATGGCTTTGGAAACAAAAGGCACAGTACGTGAAGCGCGGGGATTAACCTCAATAACGAAAATTTCTCCATCTTGGTAGGCCAGCTGAGTATTCATCAAACCAACAACCTTTAACGCTTTCGCCATCGCAACGACTTGAGCGCGCATTTCATCTAAAACATCACTCTCTAATGAGTAAGGTGGCAGAGAGCAAGCAGAGTCTCCTGAGTGGATGCCTGCTTGCTCAATATGCTGCATAATGCCGCCAATGACCACATCCTCGCCATCACAAATAACATCAATATCTACTTCAATAGCATGGTCTAAAAACGAATCTAGCAACACTGGTGAATCATTGGATACTTGTACAGCTGTGTGCATATAGTGGTCTAATGAATCTTTATCATAAACAATTTCCATAGCGCGACCGCCCAATACATAAGATGGGCGTACTACCAGTGGAAAACCAATGGCATCAGCAATAGCTTGCGCTTGTTCTAATGAACGTGCTGTACCATTTAAAGGTTGCTTCAAATTAAGCTCTTGCAATAAGGCAGAAAAACGTTCACGATCTTCTGCTAGATCAATTGCATCTGGACTAGTACCGATAATCTTTGCACCGCTTTTTTCTAAAGCTTCTGCCAATTTAAGCGGCGTTTGCCCACCATAATGCACAATAATGCCATCTGGATTTTCAATATCTACCACTGCGAGCACATCTTCCAGCGTTAATGGCTCAAAATACAGGCGATCCGAAATATCGTAATCGGTTGAAACTGTCTCAGGATTACAGTTGACCATAATGGTTTCAAAACCATCTTCTCGCAATGCGAGAGAAGCATGTACACAACAATAATCAAACTCAATGCCTTGACCAATTCGATTTGGGCCACCGCCTAAAATCATGATCTTTTTCTTGTCTGTTGGATTTGCCTCACACACTTGCTGATAAGTTGAATATAAATAGGCCGTTTGTGTGTCGAACTCAGCGGCACAACTATCAACACGCTTAAAAACTGGCTTAATATTGAGCGCTTTACGGCGCTCACGCACAGAAGACTCGTTACAATTTAGTAGTTGACCAAGTCGCGCATCTGAGAAACCTTTACGCTTTAAAGCAAACATATCGTCTGCTGAAATATCCGTAAGACTAACACCGTTAATTTGCATTTCACTTGATACAATATCTTCAATTTGCGCCAAGAACCAGGGATCTACTTTAGATAAGTCAAACACTTCTTCTAAGCTCATGCCGAGTCTAAAGGCATCAGCCAAATAAAAAATACGCTCACCGCGCGCAGTAATACATTCTGAACGAATTTTATTACGTGCATCATCTGCATTTAAATCAACAATCGGATCTAATCCAACCTTGTCTGTTTCCAGGCCTCTTAAGGCTTTTTGTAATGACTCTTGGAAGGTTGAGCCCATGGCCATGACTTCACCCACTGACTTCATCTGCGTGGTTAGGCGATCATCTGCTTTGGGAAATTTTTCAAAAGCAAAGCGTGGGATTTTAGTCACAACATAATCAATACTCGGCTCAAATGAGGCTGGGGTTTTGCCGCCAGTAATATCATTATCAAGCTCGTCCAATGTATAGCCCACAGCCAGCTTAGCTGCAACCTTAGCAATCGGAAATCCTGTTGCTTTCGAAGCTAGCGCTGATGAGCGTGATACGCGCGGATTCATTTCAATAATAGTTAAACGGCCATTCTCAGGATTAAGGGCAAATTGTACATTTGAGCCACCTGTATCGACGCCGATCTCACGTAATACTGCCAAAGAAGCGTTACGCATCACTTGGTACTCTTTGTCCGTTAAGGTTTGCGCTGGGGCAACGGTAATAGAATCACCTGTATGTACGCCCATCGGATCAAAGTTTTCAATAGAGCAAATAATAATACAATTGTCTTTGGTGTCACGCACCACTTCCATCTCAAACTCTTTCCAACCTAGAATAGATTCCTCAACCAGAAGTTCATTGGTTGGAGACAGATCTAGTCCGCGCTCACAAATTTCAACGAATTCTTCTTTGTTAAAAGCAATACCACCACCTGATCCACCCATAGTAAATGACGGACGAATAACGGTTGGATAGCCAACAGTTGCCTGAACTTCAAACGCCTCTTCCAATGTATGTGCAACAGCTGCTTTTGGCATATCTAGACCAATTTTTAACATAGCTTCGCGGAATAAATCACGGTCTTCTGCTTTGTCAATTGCTTCTTTTCTAGCGCCAATCATCTCAACGCCATGCTTTTCTAAGACGCCGTGACGCTCTAAATCAAGCGCACAATTAAGTGCTGTTTGTCCACCCATAGTTGGCAAAAGCGCATCTGGCTTTTCAATCTCAATAATCTTTTCAACTGTGCGCCATTCAATCGGCTCAATGTAAGTCGCATCCGCCATTTGCGGATCAGTCATAATAGTGGCGGGATTGGAATTAACCAAAATAACGCGATACCCTTCTTCTCTTAGCGCTTTACAGGCTTGTGCGCCAGAATAATCAAACTCACAAGCTTGGCCAATCACAATAGGGCCAGCGCCGATAATTAAAATACTTTTTAGGTCGTGTCTTTTTGGCATATTTTTCTAAAGGTTAATGCTGTTAAAATTCGTCTTCTTCGATGGGTAAATTACCATCAAAAATATCAAATTTACGCTTTTGTAAGTAAGAAGATCTTATGGTGATATAAGGGTCATCTGACTGATCTAACAAGTCAGTTATCGGCAGCAGTTCAACCCTTTTATCAATAATATTCATTGCACTCGCACTGATAGCGCCCACATCTTCCATTTCGTTCACCAAATTTGCATCCGAGGTAAGATCAACATACAAGCCTGCACTATCCCTAAGTGTTGATGGGCCCATTAAAGGCAGCATAATATAAGGACCACTATCAACACCCC
Organism: Candidatus Thioglobus autotrophicus; assembly: GCF_001293165.1. Classification (NCBI taxonomy): domain Bacteria; kingdom Pseudomonadati; phylum Pseudomonadota; class Gammaproteobacteria; family Pseudothioglobaceae (SeqCode); genus Candidatus Thioglobus; species Candidatus Thioglobus autotrophicus. The sequence continues at coordinate 358,170 of NZ_CP010552.1, forward strand.
AGACAGCCAACGTTTGTCCAAAATCTTCATTTTCAGTGGTGAGGTTAATATCGGTTGCAATATCAAATAATCCGTATAAACCAACAGTGGAGTTAACCACAACACGGCCTAATGTGACGGCACTTTGCTCTATTTTAAATTGTAAGATTTGATTCGCTAATGTCGAGACGTCACGTAAATTACCAAAAAAGTGGCTGACTCGATTTTGTACGAAATCGGGCATGTGGTCTTGATAGGCTCGAGAAACCGGTTCAAGTAAATTGTCATCAATGGTTTCATTAAACTCGTAAATCACTCGATTGGTTTCTTCAAATGGATCCACATCTTCTGCGGGCGAAGCCATACTCAAGGTCAATAACAATAAACTTGCTAGTAGATGCTTCATGAACTCATCTCCTGAATAAAGGTATCAAATAATCCGCTAACATCATGAGGGCCAGGAGACGCTTCTGGATGACCCTGGAAACTAAACGCCTTCTTACCCGATACTCTAACGCCTTGAATAGTATTATCAAATAATGAGCGATGAGTAACTTCTAAATTATTAGGCATATTTTCTTCTGCTACTGCAAAACCATGATTTTGCGAAGTAATCATAACTTGCTTAGATTCTAGATCTTGTACAGGATGATTAGCACCATGATGACCAAATTTCATCTTCTGAGTTTTAGCGCCACTGGCTAATGCCAATAGCTGATGACCTAGACAAATACCAAACATTGGTATATTTTTTTCTAGCAGAATTTCAATATTAGCAATCGCATAATCACATGGTTCAGGATCGCCCGGACCATTTGATAAAAATACACCATCAGGATTCATAGCCAAAACATCTGCAACTGGCATTTTTGCGTTAACCACGGTTAAATCGCAGCCTCGATCAACCAGCATTCTTAAGATGTTTGTCTTGACACCATAGTCATAGACCACGACATTAAATTTAGCGTCTAAATTAGCAAACTCACCCGTTTCTAAAAAATAAGAACCTTGATTGAATTTATAAGTTTGGGTTGTGGAAACCACTTTGGCTAAATCGGTATTTTTGAGTCCTGAAAAAGCTTGTGCTTTAGCAATAGCCTCTGCCTCATCAATATTATCACCAGCAACAATACAGCCTTTAAGAGAACCCATTGAGCGCAGATGACGTGTTAAAGCACGTGTGTCGATATCACTAATGGCAACAATATTATTGACTTGTAAGTACTCATCTAATGGCTGAGTATTACGCCAATTACTGTGCAGTAGTGGCAAATCACGAATGATTAATCCAGCTGCATAGACTCTAGAAGATTCCTTATCAACTTCATTCGTACCGGTGTTACCAATATGAGGATAAGTAAGCGCTACAATCTGTTGAGTATAAGAAGGGTCGGTCAAAATTTCTTGATAACCCGTCATTGAAGTATTGAAGACAACTTCGCCCAGTGTTTCACCTGTACTGCCGATAGATTTTCCGTAAAAAATCTGACCATCTTCTAATGCTAATAAGGCAACTTGTGACACAGGATACTCCTGAATGAAAAACTTCGGGAATTTTACCATATTGTCTTGGCACCCTGAAGGGCAAATATGCAAATCTAAGGGTATAATTAATCACAAATAATGATGGAGGAATATCATGGAAATTACAGTAGATAATATCAAATGTGGCGGTTGCGCTGGCTCAATCACAAAAAAACTAACTGCAGCCTTTGATACAAATAAAATTAATATAGATATCGAACAAGGTATTGTTACTATCGACCTTGATGCTTCCAAAAAAGAGCAGCTAGTCAAAGTATTACTAGATTTAGGCTATCCAGAAACAGACTCAATACACGGATTTGATTCGGCTAAAGCAAAAGCCAAATCATTTGTTTCTTGCGCTATTGGTAAGATGGACAAATGATTATCATTGTTAATGGCCAGCAACTAGAAATCGAAAAATCAGCCACAGCTGATAATTTAATTAACCAATTAAATTATCAAGATCAGCGCATTGCTTTGGAAATTAATGAAGCTATTATTCCAAAGTCTAAGCACGATAAGTTCGAGCTAAATGAAGGTGATCAAATTGAGATTATTAAAGCCGTTGGTGGCGGCTAGACAAACCACGCTTTAGGAATTTCGTCCACACCTAAAGGTTTAACGCTAAATTGTTGAGTGACACCTACATTTAGCTTAACCTCAACTTCAACATTTGGCTGCTCTCGACCTTGCGAATAACGCGCTAGAATTTGCGCGGCAATTTTAAGATCTTCTTGATTTGGCTCGCCATCAATTAGCGCAATTGGACCATTGCAACTAGTGGGATAAAGATTGGCATATTGATTTCTATAACCTTCTAAAAACTTCACTTCCCCTTCTTCTCTAGCGACAATCATCTTAAAGCGTTGGTTAGGACGAATATGACGACCCACTTTAAGCATCATTAAATCATCAAGCTGATAATCGCGATTGCCGCGAGATTGCCACATATCAACCAATTTATCAGAATATTGCTTATCGGTTAAAAAACAACAGCCTCCTGCAGGAGTTGCATAATCATCAAATCCATAAGCCTTTGCCAAAGCCATTTGCGGCTTACGCGTGCGCCCAGAAAAATCAAGTAACTGCTCTCGATCCACCCAACCCTCTTTTTCTGCTTTAGTTTCAGGCAAGTGTTTAGCGCACAATGGGCGCAATAATAGATCATCTGCGCCTGATTCTGCTTGCACCACTGGCATAGTATCTTTACGCTGAGACATAGGGCGCTGACCCATCACCTCACCCGTAATAATAAAATCAAACTCATTTTCTTCCATCCACTCTTTGGCTTTTTTCACCATAAAGCCTTTGCAATCCAAGCAAGGATTCATATTTTTGCCATAGCCGTGCTTTGGATTTAACAAAACATCGCGATATTCTTCAATAACATCAATAATATGCAATTTAATGCCGAGTTGTTCAGCCACCCAAAGTGCATTGTTGCGCTTTTGTTTATCACTCTTTTGCTTGCGAATAGCGTGCGTATGCCCTTCTACACAAAATCCAGTAAAAAAGTTAATACCTTCAACATGAACACCTTGATCTAATAATAACTTAGTGCTCAATAGGGAATCCAATCCACCTGAAATTAGGGATACTGCTTTAATTTGTTTTTTATCTGTCATAATTTTTTCTATTTACGCTGGCCGCTAACGCAACACCATTCGTCTTTTTGCGCGACCTCTAACGCTTCAAAATACACACCATAGGCCTCAATTATCATTGGCAATTGATCTTGCATAATGCCTGATAAAGCGATATTCCCACCCGGTTTTACCAGCTGAGAAAAATGCTCACATAAGCCCACTAAAGGGTTGGCCAAAATATTTGCAATCAGTAAATCTACTGGATCCAATCTGCCTTCATCTTCTGTATGTAGCACGCAAATTTGATCTTGCGCCTGATTAACCTCAACATTACTCATGGTAGCAATAATGGCTTGCGGATCATTATCCACAGCAACTGCTGCTTTAGCCCCCAATTTCACCGCGGCAATCGCCAAAATTCCCGTACCTGAACCATAATCAATCACCGAACAATTAATAGGTGCATTGGCCTCTAAATATTGCAAGCACAGATCAGTGGTTTGATGAGTGCCCGTGCCAAATGCCAAGCCTGGATCCATATCAATAATAACAGCGTCATCTGGTAAATTTCCACTATCCTCCCACGAGGGACAAATCCATAGCCTCTTACCAAATTGCATTGCATGAAAATCTTGCTTACACTCATCTTCCCAAACACGATCTTTGAGTAATTCAAAATTGACTGTTTTAATATGACAAATTTGATCAAGCATCTGCTTTACATGCGCCTGATCAACATCTAAGGCAAATAAGGCAGTGATAGTGACATATTGCCACAAAGGGGTTTCGCCCACAGGTGGCTCAAAAATAGCGTCATTATTGGTATCGCAAAAAGTGACAGAAACACTTTCCAGGCCAGTCAGTATTTCACTGACAAAATCTGCCTGATCTTTATTTGTTTGTAAGGTGAGTTGCATCCAGTCCATAGCGCTTAAATTATACCTATGAGTAGCAAACTTCATTCCCATATAAAAAATAGCTAATACAATTAACCTTAGTTGATATAATACTCATTGTTAACAAAAAACAGAATTTACATTAACTTACTAGGAGATACCATGGCTAACGGCATTACAAAAGGCAACAGACCAGCATTAGGAAGCAGCTTAGAGGCATTAAATGCATCTAACCCTTTAAATTCAAGAGCAGGTAACGAAACTGTTACAGCAACTCAAGATTATAAAAAAGGCATGAAGTCTGCAGAAGAATTAGATGATATGAGATAAGCCCATTTATGGCTACTTAAATCATAAAGCCCTCGAAAGAGGGTTTTTTATGGCCTAAAATTCGCCCTATATCCATACAAATAAAATGTGTATTTATAAAATTTGACTTAAATCAATCTTATATAATATACCCAATTAAATTACTATGGTATTAGAAAAATGGCATTAGATAGAACAGGAAATGGCTACTTAGTAGACCCATCAATTTGGACCGAAGACATCATGCATGAAATGGCAACAGAAGATGAGATTACATTAACAGATTCTCAAGTCACTCAAATTCTTGCTGCCAGAGAGTATTTCTCTGAAAATTCTTCAGTACCTCCTATCAGAACTTTCTCAAAAGTAGTCGGTATTGACAAAAAAATTCTTTTTAAAGAGTGGCTAACAGGCCCAATGAAACCAATCACGAAATATGGAGGGATGCCACAACCAACTGGTTGCGTCTAACTCTTTGCTTTGTCTTTTTCCTTTTTACGGCGTTAGAAAATTAAAATACTCAATCATATAGATTAACTATATTCAATCGCATTTTAATTTTTTGCCTTGTAAATAGAAAAAATACTTGCAAATAGATCTGAATAAAAAACCCTCTTTTGAGGGTTTTTTATTGCCTGACCTTTATAGAAATATTTCTAAAACCACTCATTGAGATATTTTTTTAAGTCTAAAGCAGATGCTACTTACACCTCCAATTGTGATGCAATTATTAACTACACCGAGGCGTAAGAAGTGTGAAAAATAGGAGTTTATATTTAATAAATGACTATCTTGAACACTTCGACAACAAAGGTGTAGTTAATAAGTGCGCACAACTCACAATAGATCTTCAACTGAAGCAAGCGCTTCAGTTAACTTGGACGGGTCTGTGCCGCCACCTTGTGCCATATCTGGTCTGCCACCACCTTTTCCACCAACCTGTTGAGCAACGTGATTAAGAATCTTGCCTGCTTGATATTTATCTGTCAGATCTTTAGTGACGCCTGCAACCAGGGAAATCTTGTCACCACTTACTACAGCCAATACCACAACCGCTGAGCCCAGCTTGTCTTTTAACTTGTCTGCAATATCACGTAAATCTTTACCGCTCACGCCTTCTACAATAGTTGAAAGTAATTTGACACCATTTACATCAATGGCTTGTCCGGCAATATCGTCACCCTGATTACTGGCTAATTGTTTTTGGAAAGTGGCAATTTGCTTTTCTAATTCTTTTTGTTGTTTGATCAGTTGCGCCACTTTTTCAACAGCTTGTGCATTATTTGACTTAGTCATCTGTGCAATAGCACTCAAATTATTTTCGATTTGCTTGTCAAATTGATAAGCGTCATAGCCGGTCATTGCCTCAATTCGGCGCACACCTGCAGCAATACCACCTTCTGAAGTGATTCTAAATAAACCAATATCGCCCAGTTGATTGACGTGTGTGCCACCACAAAGCTCCACAGAAAAATCGTTTTTACCCATACTTAAGACACGTACAGTATCACCATATTTTTCGCCAAAAAGCGCCATGGCGCCTTTTTTCTTGGCAGTTTCAATATCGGTTACATCAGTATGGACAACTGAGTTGCCTAAAATTCGACGATTAACCATCGCCTCAATTTTATCTAAATCAGCCTTGGCAATAATTTCATCATGAGAAAAGTCAAAGCGCAATTTGTCGCTATCAACCAGCGAGCCTTTTTGAGTAACTGTTTCACCCAAAACACTACGCAATGCAGCATGCAGCAAGTGTGTTGCTGAGTGATTGCGAGCAATGCGTTTGCGTTTGCGTGCATCGACTTTAGCCTCAAGCACATCACCGACTTTAATCGTACCACTTGAAACCATGCCGTGATGTTCAAAAGCACCTGTTTTTTGCTTTTGAGTATTGCTCACATCAAATTGTACATTGTTTTGGCTAAGCACACCGCTATCACCTACTTGACCACCAGATTCACCATAAAAACTAGATTCTGACAAGATGATAATAGCGTGATCCCCAGCTTCAACTGCTTCAACCAACTCACCCTCTTTAATGAGTGCTTGTACAGTGGAAGTATTGTCTAATTGCTCGTAGCCCAAAAACTCCGTTGCAGTCGTAATATCTACGCCTTTTTGTGTGGTTTTAAAATCACCTGCTTGACGCGCACGATCGCGTTGCTTTGTCATTTCCACTTCAAAGCCATTCATGTCAATACTAAGGTTGCGTTCTCGAGCCACATCAGCGGTTAAATCGGCCGGAAAACCATAGGTATCATAAAGTTTAAACACGGTCTCGCCGTCAATTTCACTATTTGTTAAACTGGCAATCGCCTCTTCCAAGATACCCATACCTTGATCTAGTGTTTGCGCAAAACGCTGCTCTTCTCGCTTGAGTACTTTCTCAACATTTGCCAAAGATTTTTTAAGTTCTGGATAAGCCTCTTTAAATTCTAACGCCAATACAGGCGCCAAACGATAAAAGAAAACTTTAGTCATGCCGATTTTATGGCCGTGGCGAATCGCTCGGCGAATAATGCGACGTAGTACATATCCACGCCCTTCATTAGAAGGGATAACACCATCAACAATCATAAACGCGGTAGAGCGGATATGGTCTGCAATCACTCGCACCGAGGCATTATCGGGTTTGATACCGCTGCTTGCAGGTGTTAGGTCAACAATAGACTTAACTAAACTTTGAAAACAATCTATATCATAGTTGTTATTTTTATGTTGTAACACCGCAGCTAAACGCTCAAGACCCATACCCGTATCCACACAAGGAGCATCGAGTGGTTTCAAATAGCCATCTTCTTGTTTATCGTATTGGGTAAAGACCAGATTCCAAATTTCAATATAACGATCACCATCTTCATCCGCATGACCCGGAGGACCGCCAGCGATGTCTTCACCATGATCATAAAAAATCTCACTCGACGGGCCACACGGACCTGTGTCACCCATTTGCCAAAAATTATCTTTAGCGCCACAACGAGAAATGCGGTTTTTAGGAAAGCCAATTTCATTCACCCAAATAGCTTCAGCTTCATCATCCTCCTCGAAAACACTGACCCAAAGCTTCTCCTTAGGCAGACCAAGCTCTACCGTTAAAAACTCCCAGGCATATTGAATGGCTTCACGTTTGAAATAGTCACCAAATGAGAAATTTCCCAACATTTCAAAAAAGGTGTGGTGGCGTGCAGTATAGCCTACATTCTCTAAATCATTATGCTTACCACCAGCGCGTACACAACGCTGACAACTTACAGCACGCTTATAAGGACGCTTTTCCAAGCCACTAAATACATCCTTAAATGGCACCATGCCAGCATTCACAAACAATAAGGTTTTGTCATTATGCGGCACTAGAGATGAGCTCGGCTCAATAGTATGCTCTCTAGAGGCGTAAAAATCTAAGAATTTTTGTCTAATTTGTGCCGTTTTCATGCGATCAAAGCGTTATATAAAAACGTCTAATTATACTTATCTAAACGATAAGTGAAGTGTCGCCTGCGCCGTGACGGATAATTTCTAGCGTATCGCCAGATAAATCGATCACCGTGGTTGGCTCTGGCGGGCAGTAACCATCATCAATAATTAAATCCACTTGATTGTCAATGGCGTCGCGTACATCATCCACATCATAAAACTCACAACCAGGCAAAATTAACGAGACACTCATTAACGGCTCATCTAGCTGCTCAAGTAAAGCTTGCACAACACCGTGAGCAGAAATACGCAGTCCTATCGTTTTTTTCTTATCATGCAACAAGCGCTTTGGCACATCGCGCGATCCTTCCAAGATAAATGTATAAGCCCCAGGCAAAATTTTCTTAAGCAGTCTAAATGCATTATTATCCAACTTGGCGTACTCACCAATATGGGCTAAATCACGCATCATCAGGGTAAAGTCATGGCGCTTTGATAGTTGTCTAATTTGACGAATCTTTTCCAACCCTGACTTATTACCCAAAGCAGTGCCGAGCGCATACCCGGAATCCGTTGGATAGGCGATTACTCCACCCGACTTGAGCACCTCAACAACTTGAGAAACCAAACGTTGTTGAGGGTTTTGCGGATGAATAGCGATTAATTTAGCCATTACCAATCCTGCCATACGGTTTTATTCACTTTTGGCATATCTTGTAAATGGCCGATACGTACTCTTTGACTGGGCCAGCCATGATAGTCAGAACCAATAGACGATAACAACTCAAACTCTTTCGCCCACTGGCTTACCAAAGTAATTTCATCACCACTACTTGAGCCCGTGACTACTTCCACGCCATCTAACCCCGCAGCTGACAAATGACTTAATAAACGCTTCACTTTAGTATTAGTCATTCGATAGCGCAGTGGGTGAGCCAAAACTGCCTGCCCACCTGCTGCATGAATCCAGCTAATTACTTCATCAAATTCAGCCCACTTGCCGCCCACACCACCTGGTTTTTTGCCGGTTAAAAAACGCTTAAATACGCTTTTCATATCCTTACACACACCCTCTTTAACCAACATTTGAGCAAAATGCGTGCGCGTAATCATGCCTTTTTTAGCGATGGCCTGAGTTTTTTCCATTGCGCCAAATACCCCTGCACCGCCCAAGCCTCGTGCCATTTTTTCAGCGCGAGCCTGTCGAAAATCTTGATGTTGTTTAAGTCCCATTTGAAGAGTCTCGTTATTAATATCCACCCCTAGGCCTACAATATGCACAGTCATGTTGCTCCACATGGCAGATATTTCTACACCATGAATCAATTTTAAGTCACTTTCATCTGCTTGCTGTTGCGCCTCCATGAGTCCATCTGTTGTATCATGATCTGTCAGTGCAAATACGTCACAACCCTCTTTTTTGGCAAGACACACCACCTCACTGGGGGATAACACCCCGTCAGAATAATACGAGTGGTTGTGTAAATCAATAATCATAGCGACTATTATCCATTATTAATACCACTGACTGAAATTCTTTAAAAAGCAAAAAAAAAAAAACGATTTATGGTTTAAAATAACTCATTATGAAAAACTGGTATCTCATTCAAACCAAACCCCAGCAAGAGCAAATTTCCGCTCAAAATTTATCTAACCAAAACTACACAATATTTTATCCAAAAGCCATTATTAAGGGAAAAACTGTGCCGCTTTTTCCACGTTATTTATTTATTGAGCTGGATGACAAATTTCAAAACTGGACACCCATTCGCTCAACCAAAGGTGTTGCAAACTTTGTAAGATTTGGCCTAACATTCGCCAAAGTTCCAAATAAAATCATTAATATGATTAGAATTCAACAGCAGCAAACCATCGAAAAAATGATTAACATTTGCTCACATCAAAAAGGGGATGTGGTTGAGATCCAGACAGGTGCTTTCAAAGGTCAGCAAGCTATTTTTCAGAATTATAATAGTAATGACCGGATTGCAATCTTGTTAAAAATCATTGGCCAGCATCAAGAAATCGTACTTAATGAAAATGAAGTGCTCGCAATATAAGTCATCACAATACCAATCCCTTGCTTTAAAATTAAGGCATTCAACTTTAATTATTCAACCTTAAACAGTTATGTGCGGAATTGTCGGCGGTATTTGTAACAACAATATTACATCTGTATTAGTAGATGGACTAAAACGCTTAGAATATCGTGGCTACGATTCTGCTGGCGTGGTGATTTTAGATAAAAACAACAAGCTTAATCGCGCTCGATCGGTTGGTAAAGTTGTCAATTTAGAAAACAGCATTAAAGAAAAACAAGTGCCACTTAATGGCACTATTGGTATTGCCCATACACGCTGGGCTACACACGGAGAGCCTTCAAGTCGCAACGCCCATCCACACATTTGTAATCATAGTGTTAGTGTCGTTCATAACGGTATTATTGAAAATTTCCTTGAGCTTAAAACTCAGCAACTTACGCAAGGCTATAACTTTACTTCAGATACCGATACAGAGGTCATTGCGCATGCCATCCATAAGGCACTAGAAACTAGTAACACTTTACTGGGAGCGACACAAAAAGCAATCACTACTTTTGAAGGGGCTTATGGTGTTGGTGTCATCTCCCCTAAAGATCCAGGGCGTATTATTGCAGCTCGTAGTGGCTCACCCCTAGTCATTGGGCTAAGCGATAAAGGCAACTTTATTGCCTCTGATCAAATGGCCCTGTTAGACATTACCAAAAACTTTATTTTTTTAGAAGAGGGTGATATCGCTGACATTACCTTGAGTTCAGTGGCTATTTATAACAAAGATGGCAAGCAAGTAGAGCGAGCAGTCAAAACCTCAAAACTTAAAAGTGGCCAAACATCTAAAGGTGAATATGACCACTATATGCTTAAAGAGATTTTTGAGCAACCACAAGCCATTCGTGACACCTTAGAGTCGCGTATCACTAAAGACTCTGTACTCTCATCTGCTTTTGGTCATCAAGCCAAAGACATTTTCAAAAATACTAAGCATATTCAAATTATTGCCTGTGGCACTAGTTATAACGCCGGTCTAGTGGCTAAATATTGGCTAGAAGATATTGCTAAAATTCCTACCCATATTGAAGTGGCAAGTGAATATCGCTATCGTGATCCAATTATTCTAGATAACACATTGTTTGTGACCATCTCTCAAAGTGGCGAAACAGCGGACACACTAGAAGCGCTAAAAGCGGTCAAAAAACGTAGCAAGGGTAAGTGTATCCATACACTCACGATTTGTAATTCAGCAGAATCTAGCCTAACTCGTGAATCAGAGCTTACTTTCTTAACCCACGCTGGCCCTGAGATCGGTGTCGCTAGCACTAAAGCCTTTACCACGCAATTAGTATCACTTGCTCTACTTTCAGTCGCAGTTGGCAGATGTCACAAACAAGTGTCCAAGCAACAGGAAGCTAAGATTGTAGAGGGGCTTAATCGCCTACCTGGACTAATTACAAAAACACTCGAGCAAGAAGGTCCAATCAAAGAACTGGCCAAAACCTTTAAAGATAAATTTAATGCTATATTTTTAGGCAGGGGAACCATGCATGCTATCGCTATGGAAGGTGCATTAAAGCTTAAAGAAATTAGCTATATCCATTCTGAAGCCTTCCCGGCAGGTGAACTCAAGCATGGGCCAATTGCTCTGATTGATAAAGATACGCCAGTGATTGCCATTGCGCCAAATGATCAATTGCTTGATAAGCTTAAGTCTAACTTGCAAGAAGTTAAATCACGAGGGTCTGAGATGATTGTGTTTGAAGATGAGGCCGCAAAAGTAGCTCCCATGCAAGGTATGACTATTATTCCTACCACAACTGACTTAGGGCGAATAACTGCACCAATCATCTTCACTATTCCTTTGCAATTACTTAGTTATCATGTGGCGCTTATTAAAGGTACCGATGTAGACCAACCTAGAAATTTAGCAAAATCGGTTACTGTGGAATAGTTAGATAATCCCCTCTGATTTAGCAAAAGCATTAGTTGCCATAACAAAGCCCTTAACGCTACCACAATCAAATCTTTCACCTTGAAACTTATAAGCGATGACTTTGCCTTTTTTAGAAAGTGTCATTAACGCGTCGGTAATTTGAATCTCGCCATTTTTATCAGGACTGGTGTTTTCAAGTACGTCGAAGATTTCAGGGGTGAGGATATAACGGCCAATAATAGCCAGATTGGTTGGCGCATCTTCTGGGCTTGGCTTCTCCACCATAGAATTCACTCGATAAGCATTATTTAAGCCTTCTAATAACTCACCGTCAATCACCCCGTACTTATCCACCTGCGTCATTGGCACTTCTTCAATGGCAACAATACAGCAATCAGGGTGCTGTTCATAAAGTTTAGTCATTTGCAAAAGTACTGAATCACCATCACTCGTACATAAATCATCCGGCAAAATAACGGCAAATGGATCGTTGCCAATTAGCGGTTTGCCGGTATAAATAGCATGTCCAAGACCCAACATCTGCTGTTGCTCAATATAAGTAAAGTCACACTGCTCAGAGGCATGGTTAACTTCATCAAGTAATGAGGCTTTAGCTGTGCCTTTTATGCTGGCTTCTATATCTGCATGCGGCTTAAAATGATTTTCAATCGCTTGTTTGTACTTACTAGTAACCATAGCCATTGTTCTCATACCAGCACTCATAGCCTCTTCCACACCGTACTGAATCAATGGCTTAGTAAGAATTGGCAGCATTTCTTTAGGAATAGCCTTGGTGGCTGGCAAAAAGCGCGTACCATAACCAGCTACTGGAAATAAGCATTTGGTAATTTTAGTCATGATGTTTGTGTGAATTTTTCAGCTAGATTAATTTTGCCATATTCAACTCCTGGCTGATCATAAGTGTTGATTTGTAAAAAAGCACCAATACAAGAAACCAACAATTGATAACTAAACATAATTTTAGCAATATTGTATTCATCAACCGTACGAATAGAAATCACATCACAAGGAATGTCGTCTTGCTCTTGAATAGATTGAATCGTAGCATCAGCCTGCATATTTAATAACTCATTAAAAGTAAAATCTTCTGCACAACCCCATGACAAATTATCAAACTTTTTAGATGAATCTTTCGGAATGATTGTGCCATCTTTTAAATCATCAATCTTAATAAAAGTCACAGTTTTATCACGCACACCATCCATAATCATTTGCAAAAAACTATGTTGATCAACCGGCCCAACAAGGCCAATAGGTGTGAGCGCTTGTCGCGTACCATTAACATTAACCTTGCCAAGGCTTTCTGCCCAAAGTTGCACGTACCACTTGTTAAAACTTTCTAATAATGATGAATAGGAAAAAAGTACATTAATATTAAATCGACTCTTATTTTCAACCAAAAACCTGGCTTTTCTAATAATAGGCTTATAGTACTCCTCTTGCTTAAAAAAGCTATCTACCACACGCTTGCAGCCGTTAAGCAAGTTGTCAATATCCACACCAACCATCGCCAGCGGCACCAAGCCAACCACGCTAAACACTGAAAAACGCCCGCCCACATTTTTAGCCAAGTCAAAGACCTTGATATTATTATCATTGGCAAATTGAGTCAGTGAACTTTGAGCCTCTGAAATAATGGTGCAATTGGATTTGTCAATCTCCACCAAAGAGTTTAAATATTTAAACAAGCTAATAGTTTCAATAGTATTGCCAGACTTTGAAATAACTACAAACTGAGCATCTTTTAAATCAACCTTTTTTAAGCAATGATTAATTTTAAGCGGGTCAACCGTTTCTAAAAAAAGTAAGTCTTTACTGTAATTATTAGAGGGCAATAAAAATTCATAAATCGCCCTAGCACCTAAGCTAGAGCCACCAATGCCCAAAACAACAACATACTTTTTAGTAATGCTCTGCGCATACTTTTTAATCTCAGTTGTATCCTGATACGGCAAATTGTAATAGCCAATAGTTTCACGCTCAGCCTTAAGCCGCTCAAAGATCTCAAGGTTTGATTTGATTTGATAGAAATTTTTAGTGTACTTCATATATATAATAATCGATAAGAGTTATAAGTAGGATTAATTTGTTGGGGGTGTTATATTTTGTACAATAAATCACTTATTTCACACTGAGGATTAAACTCTGGAACAATTTGAATCAAAAGAGATCGTAATACTTTTTGATCGGAATTCATTGCAGCCTTTTCTAAAGAATTTAAGATTATATTTAAGTCATTCCAAGGTAGCATATCTTCTTCGGCTTTCATAATCATAGGATGTTTAGTCTTACTCACATTATTACCAATCAATAGCTCTTCAAATAACTTTTCACCAGGCCTGAGTCCGGCAATCTTAATCTCAATTTCACCACCAGGGTTTAATTCATTTTTAACCTCTAATCCACTTAAATGAATCATTTTGGTTGCCAAATCGAAAATTTTAACTGGCTGACCCATATCCAACACAAACACTTCTCCACCTTTACCCATAGCGCCAGCTTGTATCACCAACTCAACTGCTTCAGGTATTGTCATAAAGTATCTAATGATTTCTCTATTGGTAACAGTGACAGGGCCACCAGCCTTAATTTGATCTTTAAACAAAGGTATTACTGAACCACTTGAATTAAGTACATTGCCAAAACGCACCATAATAAATTTAGTGACACTCTGATTATCCGACAATGCTTGTAAAATCATTTCAGCACTTCGCTTCGTGGCACCCATTGTATTTGTCGGACGTACAGCTTTATCAGTTGATATCAATACGAACGCTTCAACATTGGAATTAATAGCAGCCTGAGCGCACTTTAATGTACCGAAGGTATTATTAACAACACCCTCAGTATTATTGTACTCTACCATTGGTACATGCTTATATGCAGCTGCATGATAGATGGTTTTTACACCAAATTTCTTACACACTCTTTCTACCCTATCTTGATTAACCACAGACCCCAATATTGGAAACACATGATCCCTAGACAACTCTTGATCGATTGCATACAAAGCTAATTCACTTTGTTCAAATAGTATGAGCTTACTAGCACCAAGTTTTATTATCTGTCTACACAATTCTGAGCCAATTGAGCCGCCTGCACCCGTAACCATTACCACTTTATCTTTGATATTTTCCTGTAGTAAAGATTGCTCTGGTTTTACTGATTCCCTGCCTAATAAATCATCAATGCTTACTTCACGCAAATCTTCAACTTTGATTTTTCCTTGCGCTAATTCAGAAACACCTGGGAGGGTTCGAACAAGTAGTGGATAAGGCTCTAAAAAATTAATAATTTCATTGAGCCTTTGATGTGATACTGAAGGCAATGCCAACAGAATCTCATCTACATTATATTTTTGCATTAATAACTCAACACGATCAATACTGTAAACTTTAATGCCGTTAACATGTTGACTAATTAAGTCTTTAGCATCATCTATAAAGGCAACAGGCTTGTACTCAGTAGAATGCATCAATGCATTGGATAATTGCCTACCTGCAGATCCAGCGCCATAAATAATTACATTTTTTTGCTTAGACAGATCGTCTACACTTGTCAATATCCATCTCGCCAGCATTCTCAACCCGCCAATTGATAATATTGCTAGTAACCAATTGATTAATATAACTGATCTTGGAATGCCTTCTATTGCAGACATAAAACCAATAATACCCCATAGAAGTGCATATAACGATACAGCCTTAATAACCGCCCACAGTGCATGCATACCTAAGAAGCGAACAATAACATGATAAAGACCAAATTGCGCAAATACTGGAATAGCAAGAATTGGGGCACCAATTATCACCCAAAATAAATCCTCTCCTGGCCAAAACCAATACCCCAGCCTTACTGAAAATGAGAAAAGAAGTATAGCTTGAATAACAATAGAGTCAGTTATCATCATAATCAACTTCTTGTTAATTCTAGAAATTTCTTTAATTTTATTAATCAATGGGACACTCCATCACGTTTTACAATTTTAGAGAAGGTCATCCAAAGTATTTTCATATCCACCCAAAAATATTGTTGGTTTAGATACTCCACATCTAACGCCACTTTATCAGGAATTGACAACTCATCTCTACCATTAACTTGCGCCCATCCTGTAATTCCCGGCAACAACTCATCCACACCTTTTTCTTTTCGCAATGCAATTAAATCATCCTGGTTATATAGTGCAGGTCTTGGACCTACAAAACTCATATCACCCTTTAAAACTGAGAACAGTTGTGGCAATTCATCCAAACTAGATCGACGCAAAAAACCACCGATTGGAGATAAATAAGAACTTGGTTTATCCAGTAAATGAGTTGCAACGACAGGCGTATCTATCAACATTGATCTAAACTTTGGCATTTTAAAAATTTTATTATTTTTTCCAACTCTATGTGACCAATAAATTGCCGACCCCTTAGATGTCAAACGCACCGCAATAAAAATGAATAACATTGGAACTGCTAAAAATAGTAAAAGCAAAACTCCAAAAAATAAATCAAAAGAGTGTTTCATTTATATTCCTCAACTTTTACAATTTAATAGATAAGCCACACTCATTTATGGGCACTATTTAAGCTCGAACGATCATGACTAAAAAAACAATACTAACTTGATACTAAAAGCTATTTAAATAAATAAACCAACCTAGGACTCAACCAAACAATAATATCTTGCACCCATGTATTTTTAAATAATTGAACCCAGTGTCTGATTATTTTTGGTTGCTGTTTAATTAACCTAGGCACATCTTTGGAGGATACTGATTTAACTAGATTTTTTTCACTATCATACACATATAGTTTATTTTTTAAAGAATACTTTTCGCTAAATTTTGGATCGACAAGATAGCCCTCTCTGATCTCAGTATAAGGAGTTATGGCTACAATAGTTTTTATTTTAGTATTATTATGAAATATTGCATTGACGTTCCACGGCATGCTAAAGAACTCAATATGGGAGTGTTCACCAAGCTTACTATAAAGGTTTCCTGTTATTATCAAAGTACTATCTGACTCTATTTCTTTTAAATCTTGATTATTTTTTATATTCTCTATAACAACCTTCTGATTTTCATTCCAATTCTTCCAATGATCACTAAGTCCAAATACTGGCGCTAAAAATATAATTAATAAAAAAATAGCTGACTTCTTATTGGCGGGCAGAAGTGCAGCTAACAAAAAAGCAATAAATAATGATCCATAAACAGTTGTTCTATTCCCCAAATTAAACGCTGAATGACTATAAAGACCAGTCAAAGCAAACATACCAAATGAAAGAAGTAAAACACTTATAAGGCCAATATACAATGATTTTGGTAACTTGCGTACTTTGGAAAATGACTTAACTCTTATGAATGAAAATATTAATATCATGGCTATTATAATTATGGAAATGAAACCTATCGACTCGATGGCATAAAACACCTTTAGCCAATATGAGGGCCCTATTGCTGATTCTAGAAAACTCAAAGGCTGAATGAGCATTTGTTTTAGAAAATCTAAAATACTTAAATCTGCATTTATTCTGCGCTCAAGTCCAGCATAATTAAACTTCATCCAAAAATAGTACGCCACATACAATATTCCTGGAGTTGCAAACACAATTGCCTTCTTGAGTTTTTTTTCATATAAGAATATAACAGTCAAACCAAACAAATAAGGAGGAGAGGCATAGCTTAAAAACGATCCAACTATAGTTACAAGAAAACCTTTTCTAATTTTATTATTTCGTATTAAGTGATGGGCATACAACAAGATTGCTGGTGCCAATATATATTGAAGTGTCATATACCAATATAAGGTAGTGTCATGCAATGGATATAGAACAAAAATAAAGGATGCAATGATTGCCCTATCATATGACATATAGTCACTAAAAAACCTAAAAATTAAATAAACACTAATGACAGAGGATAAAATTTTTATTAGGTCGTATATTATTTGATATTCATTACCTAGTACGGCATAAGCCCACCAAAGAGTATAAAATGAAATTGGATTTAATATTAATGAGCCAACTTCATCCGGTGTTTGCCCTATAAAATTCCAAAAACTATATCCATTAAAAGAATTGATGACTGTGTAATCATCTCCATGCAGCCCACTGGGCATTATTAAATACGACAAAATAAATGCAATAAAATAAAGAGGAAAATACTTAGTCATATTATTAAAAATTATCTTCTTTAAAAGTTGAAATTACATCTAATACTTGATTAATTACATAATCCACATCAAGACCAACCCATAGGGGCAATCTTACTAATCTATCAGACAAATCATTAGTATTGGAAATACCTCCATGAATGCGGCCATACTCCCATCCACCGGGAGATGAATGAAGCGGTATGTAGTGAAAATAACAATCCACACCTTTAAGCTTCATCGATTCAATAAAATACATTCTTTGTTTAATATTTTTAAACAATAAATAGTACATATGGGCATTATGAGAACAAGAATTTGGAATAAACGGTCTTTCTATCTTTTTATCTTGCGCTAATTTATGAAATGCATTGTGATACTTATTCCAAATCTCTATCCGTTTTTTTGTAATATTTTGAACCTCTTGAAGTTGTGCCCATAAAAATGCAGATACAATTTCACCAGGTAAATATGAAGAGCCAATATCGACCCACGTATACTTATCGACCTGACCCTTAACAAATTGACTACGATTGGTTCCTTTTTCTCTAATTATTTCAGCTCTTTTAACTAAAGAGGGATTGTTAACTAATAAGGCACCCCCTTCGCCAGAGGAAATATTTTTAGTTTCATGAAAACTTAAGGTACCTAAATCACCCATTGACCCTAAAGCGCGCCCTTTATAGCTCGCACCAACACCTTGTGCCGCATCTTCAATAACAAGTAATTTATGACGTCTTGCTATCTCTAAAATTGTATCCATTTCACATGCAACTCCGGCATAATGAACAGGGACAATTGCCTTGGTGTGTGAAGTAATTGCGGCCTCGATAAGTTGCTCATTAATATTTAGCGTGTCTTCTCGAATATCTACAAAAACAGGAACCCCTCCACGAAGAACAAAAGCATTAGCAGTAGAAACAAAAGTATACGAAGGCATAATCACTTCATCACCTGGATTGATATCTGCTAGTATTGCTGCCATTTCAAGCGCTGCAGTGCATGAGTGTGTGAGCAACACCTTGCAGCAGCCAGTGTAATTTTCAAGCCATTTATGGCAATATTTTGTATACGTATAATCACCTGCTAATTTATGACTATTGATTACCTTCTTAATATTTAACATCTCTGTGCCAACTATATATGGCTTATTAAAGGGGATCATAAAAATATACCTATCAAACTCAAATACTCCATAATTACACTATTCTGAAAATCTATCTATTAATTTTTATAAGCATCAAGCATTAACACCAATATGCCCAATATAATTATCAAGTATGCCAGTATTCTATAAAAACTAAACTCCTCTCCAAATAAAAAATATCCAATGAAACCCCCTAGCACAATAGTTAAAATATTGGCTGGAATAAGGACGGTAAATGGTATTTTAGATGCGGAAGCAAACCATGCCACAAGAGCAATGCCGTATAGTAATAATACAAAATAAATCTTGAAATCAAAAAGACTATCGAAAAAACTTCCATTATATTTAACTGAAATAGCCTTTAAAGAAGCTTGCACTACTGTTGTTAACAATATAGATAGTAACAAAATTCCGTAATATTTAATCATTAATAGTTTTCCGTACTATAAATTGCGGTTTTCGATTAATAGACAGATAGGAGCGCCCAATATATTCTCCAATAATCCCTAATGACGATAGAATTGCACCACCTATAAATAATTGTAAAACAATAATACTTGTCCACCCTTCAACAGTCGTGCCGTACATATAATACGTATAAATATAATATACACCTAGCATAAAGCCCAATATAGATAACAATAATCCAAAAAATGATGCAATTCTCAAAGGCATTATAGAGAAGCCTGTAGTATGTTTAAAAAATACCGATATTGATCGCCGTAAATTATAATTACCCGTGCCACTATAACGATTAAAATGCTTTACCTGCACTTGCGAAACCAAATTGGTTATTTGAAATATCAAACCATCAATATAGGGATATGTCCCTTTATATTCAAGCAATGAATCTACCACCATACGGTTAACAACTTTAAAGGGTGACAAATAAATATGCTTTGGTTTTTTTATAAAAAACTCAGCTTGCTTTGAATTAAGCATACTTCCAATATTCTTCCACCAAACTTGATGGAGATCGTCACTAAAATCGGCATAACAGACATCACAATCATTCTTTATTTTTTCTAACAAAATAGGAATGTCTGAGGGAGAGTGTTGCAAATCATCATCCATAATAACGACATAATTTCCACATGAAAGACCTAACCCTGCCATGATAGCATTATCCTGACCAAAGTTTTTTGCAAGCGATATACCTTTTACCGTAGAAAATTCTTTCGCAATCTGCTCAATTACAGACCAACTTTCATCGACACTTCCATCATTGACCAATATTAGTTCAAAATCAATGTGTAACAACTCGGCATTTACTTGTTTGGATAATTCTTTCAAAATTGATGCACTATTGTATACCGGAATAACTACGCTTACTTCCATGTTACCTCCAAAATAATATCTCTTTTTTGATCATTGACAATGTGTAATATCCAGCGATTTCCACATAACTCCGCTAGTGTCTTAATTAGCTCTTTCTTATCATAACGAAACTCTTCAGCACCATTACCAGCATTAGCAGAATGGCTAGCAATTCTTCCTATAAGGCCACCACTATTTGATAAATTATGAATTGGCTCGGAGATAATTAATCTTGAGCAAGAATTCATTATTTTTAAAAGAAATTCATCGAGCATTCCATGAAAGTGGTACAAAGATCCCGCAATAATAACAGTATCAACTGCTGGGAATGCGCTTTCCTTTTTAAGGTCTAGACAAATCGCATTAAACCCTTTTTTAATAGCAAAATTAACAAATTTTTGGTTTATATCAATCCCAGTCCAATTTACCGAATTTGCTTTACACCATTCTGCAATATGCACATCGCCATAACATAGCTCAGTAATGAATTTTTCTTTCTTTGGATCGATGAGTTTGATAATATCATCAAACCTTTCAGTATACTTCCCCAAATACAAAACATTCATTAGCAATCTATATATAAATAAATTATTGTATATTAAACTTGTCATTTTAATTAAACTTTGGCCCTTAATATTTCCTTATATAATACCGGTATAATACCGGTATTATCATACGAGCTTTAACAGATATTTCGCAATACCTCATGACCAATATGAAATTCAAATAATCGATAAATAGCATGTTGACCTATAAAATGAACCTACAGCAAAAGACAAATCAAAAAGATGTTTTATTCATATCTTTCAAGGTTCTTTTAGCCTTAAACCCTAATGCCTCTATTTTTTCAGAGGAGTAGCACTCATCAGCAAATAACTTGTCAAGCTTGTATTTAATTTTAGGATTTATTTTGGCAGCAATGCCAATTATAAACTTAGGTACATTCCATTTTGGAATTGACTTCCCAGCTATAATGCACATAGCTTTATAAATATCACGCGAAGAATATGGCTTACCATCGGTTACTATAAATATCTCTCCATTGGCACGTTCATCTTTAGCAACTAGCATAATTGCTCGAACTAAATCATTAACATGAATCATGGATTTACGATTCTGCGTATCTGGTATAGGCGGAAATAAACCTTTATTGATCAATGACAGCATTAGCCTTAAATTTCCCTTAGCATTTGGCCCATATACCAATGAAGGTCTAATTATAGACACGTGCATATTAGAATTTCGACCAATATTTAATAGCTTTATTTCTGCCTCTCTCTTTGTTTGGCCATAAATATTATCTGCCATACCTTGATCTATTTCATTCGCACACTTATTAGTAAATAATTTACCACCAGCCTTAACACTACTAATAAAAACAAAATGTTTTACGCCTGACTTAACCGCTAATTCAGCCAATCGAAGTGTTGCGCCTACATTTAGAGTGTGATATAAATTCTTAGACTTTGAGGGTTCGCGAAAATCATGGGCGTAACCAGCAAGATGAAACACCGTATCTACATCATTCATAATATCATTAGGAATATTTTCACACTGCAAGTCACAAACTACTGTTTCATGAATTGGGTGGATATTACGGGAAATAATCTTAATTGAAGAAATATCACCACTATCAAATTGTTTGCTAAAATTTAAATAAGACAATAGCTGTTGCCCAATAAATCCAGTTGCGCCAGTTATTAAAATCTTCTTGCTTGACATTATGTATTTCTATGCCTTCTGTTACATGATATTTGTTTATAGATATTTATGTGTTCTACCACTATTTTTTTTATATCAAACAGTCTCTCAGCTCTTTCTCTCCCAGCAATACCCATTTTTTTACAGTGACTTGAATCATTCAACAACTCAGAAACTGCCTTTGCAAGAGCTTTGGTATTACGCACAGGTACCAATAATCCTGTCACATCTTTTTCAATCGCATCACGACAACCCGGCACATCTGTTGTAATTATTGCACGACCACATGATGCCGCTTCAACCAACACTTTTGGAAAGCCTTCTCGATATGATGGCAAAACAACAATGGTTGCATTTGATAATACACTTTCCATATCATTCCTGTATCCCCACAATTCAACCAAACCATTTTCTTTCCATATTAATAACTCTTGCTCTTGTATTGAAGCAGGATTAAACTTATCAATCTCACCAACCAGAACAAAACGTGCAAGCACTTTGGTTTTATTAACCAATTCTGCAGCATGGACAAATTCCCTAACCCCCTTATCAACCAGTAGCCTTGCTGCAAGCAATACAATCGGCAATCCGTTAGGTGGCGGTAGTACTTTATATAGAGACAAATTTACCCCAGAGCCCTGAATTATAGTTGAATTATCAAGAGATAGGCTTGTCAATTTAGACAGTTGTTTTTTGTCATCAATATTTTGAAAAATTACTCTCTGGTTAGAATGCCCTAGTGCTAAGCGATATATAACTGAAACCACCTTGCGTCGTAACAAAGCTGTAAATCCATTGTTCATAAAAACAAAACCAAGTCCAGAGATTGCCGATACGACCGAAGGTGTGTTTAACAGACGTGTGGCTAAACCTCCTAGTAATACTGGCTTAATAGTAACTAGGTGAACAATATCAGGTGAAATTTTACGGACCAAAGAAAAAATTTCTAAGAACTCAGATGTAACTGCAAAAACGCCACTCTGACTTCTATGAAGATTTATAGGATGCACAATCAACCCTTTATCCAACAAAAAATCAAGTCTATCTGTAATTGTCGTTGCAATATGAACTTCGTACCCTTTGTCAATGGCTTCAAGAGCAATAGGCAGACGGTGTGAAATAAAAAACCAATCCACATTAACAATAAAAAGTAGCTTTCTATTGTTCAACTCTACTGCTCCTCAAGCCATGCTTGAAACATTAAAACATCCCATAATTGATGTTGCCAGTTCCTTGTTCCTGATAAATGCTCTCTCCATTTTTGTCGAATTTGCTCAGGATTGAAAAAACCCTCCTGCCTCAACCTAGACTCATCTAGTAATTCTTCAGCCCACTCTCTTAATGGGCCACGTAACCAGCTATCAATTGGGACACCAAACCCCATCTTAGGTCTTTCGATCATTTCTTTAGGAATGTATTTATACAGAATCTGTCGCAATGCCCATTTACTTTCACCATTACGAACTTTAAAAATCATAGGCATGCGCCATGCATATTCCACAACATTATGATTTAAAAATGGAATTCTTGTTTCCAACGACACTCCCATTGCAGCCCTATCAACCTTAGTTAAAATATCATCAGGAAGGTATGTTAATGTATCCATTAACATCATCTTTTGAATTTGACTTAATCGTGATATATTCGAAGTAGCACTGGTTAGTTGTGTAATAGGTTCTCTACTATTTAAAACAATAGACTCAGGATTATTCCAATGTGAAACTATTCGCAAATACAATTCATCAATTGAGGATGATTCCATAACACTTGCAGCCTTATGTATTTTTTCTCCAACTCTGTTGTAAGGCAAGAATCCAAGGAATTTATTAAAAGCTTCTGGAGAAAGTGTGGTCATCATGCTCGCCAAACCACGACGCATAGATACTGGTAGCATAGATAGCTTCCCCCATAGCTGATCAGTTAATAAGTAACGATTATAACCACAAAATAGCTCATCTCCAGCATCCCCAGATAAACTAACTGTTACGTGCTCTCTAGCAAGTTGTGAAACAAGAAAAGTCGGAATTTGAGAAGAATCTGAAAAAGGCTCATCATAAATCTTAGGCAACTTTGGGATAACATTTATAGCGTCCTGATGAGATACATATAACTCAGCATGGTCAGTATTCAAATATTTTGCCACTTCCTTGGCATACTTTGCTTCATTATACAAATCATCAGAAAAACCGATTGTAAATGTCTTAACAGGTTGGGTTGATTGTTGTTGCATCAAAGCAACAATCAAACTTGAATCTACCCCCCCAGAGAGAAAGGCACCTAATGGCACATCTGCAACCATTTGTTGCTCAACTGATTGCTTTAGAACGTCCTCCAACCCATTAACAACCTCGGTATCACCACCACTATGCAAGTTATTCAATCCCTTCATGGCGACTTCTTTTAGAGACCAATATTCAGATATTTTAGGCTCTGTATCATTAATCGAAATCGAGAGTATAGTTCCCGGCATCAACTTCGATATTTTATTGTAGATAGAATAAGGTGCTGGTATACAATTATGTCTCAGCAATAAATTAATTGCATCACGATTAATATCAAACTTAAAAGATGGGTGTTTGCGTAATGCTTTTAATTCAGAGCCAAATAAAAAGACTGTATTGACTCCTTCACCTTGCCATCCGTAATAAAGTGGCTTCTCACCAAGCCTATCTCTCGCCAACATTAAGATTGATTTAGCACGGTCCCATACAGCCAGAGCAAACATTCCCTCGCATTTCTTTAAGGTAGGCTCTAGCCCCCACACTTCAATTGCATTTAACAAAGTTTCAGTGTCTGAATGCCCGCGCCAACAACTCACTTTATCTCTCAAGTTGTACCGTATCTCCTTATGGTTATATATTTCACCATTAAAAACTATAGTATATCTACCTGATACTGATTCCATAGGCTGATGCCCAGCAGGCGAAAGATCTACAATTGATAGCCTTCTATGTGACAATGCAACACCTGCTGCTTTATCTATCCACACTCCGCCATCATCAGGACCGCGACTAATCATAGCTGTAGACATATGAGTCACTTGTTCTGATAAATCACCACTGTAATTCATTCTATTTTTTACTAAAATTCCAGCTATTCCACACATATATACCTAAAACTAATATATTGAATTATTTTTTACTTACAAAAGTAATTACTATTGATCGGATGATATAAATCATATAATGAATAAGCATTCTAACCCTACTAAGACTTGCCATATTAACAAAGTACAGTCTAATCTTAAAGTCCGGAACAAGCTCATTTAATAAAGAAGGCCTAGGGTTTAAAAATGCTGTACATTTGGCATGTGTATTTACAAATAAACCTACACCTGCCTGCCTTAATAAGAAGGAGTGTATTAAGTCCTCACAATATGCTTTTCCTTTATAAGGATAGAAATCTTCCAAAACAAGATTTTCTCTTCTATGCAGCACACAGCCGCCTGGCTGCCATTCAACTTTAACCAAGTTCGATGTTACATCGTCTGGATTAACGCCAATATTGGTACCAGCAAGAGTTACCCCGCCAGGTTTATACCCATGCCTGCCATTGACTAAATAATAATAAGTTGCCAATAAGGTGGTTTTGCTATTCTTATAAAATGGCTCGCCATTAATATTAAACAAACACGGTGATACAGTGGATACTCTTGGTAATCCTTTAAGCGAACTAACAAGTTTTTCCAGACACTGATTGTCAAGCAATATATCATCATCTGCCTGAAAAATATAGTCACCCTTTGCCTGATGAAACCCAACAATACGTTGATACACTTGACCATAGCGCTCTGCATAGATAACAGTTACATTTTTATACCTATCACTATTCTTTACAGAGTGCGAATCATTTGGAAGGCAAATAATGATTTCATCAGGATAAACACTGCTTGAATTAATACTATCCAAAGTATTGCAAAGATTACCCCCTAAACTTGGAATAACAACCGATATATTCATACAACTCTAAACCAAAACAGAAAAATAAAAAAAATAGTTAAGTTTTTTTTGCTATATATATTTTAGACTGTAAACTCATTACTATGCTTGATTTTAGCCCTTAGACCTAATTAAAAAAAGGGTCATGACAACTTAAGCGACTCTTTTCTAAACATTCCAAGCAAAACTTTATAAATATTTTGCTTGCGATTATTAAATCTAAATTCGCATTCTTTTAAGTGTAAATTAAACATACTTTTATCCATTCCTTTAAACTTTACCAATCTATTTTTAGCATAACCCCAGAATGATTCAATTCCATTAATATGTGAATTACCTCTGGCAAATTCATTCTTACTATGATGCACTCTAAAGTGCTTCTTATAACCAAAATCTACAAGCCCATTATACCCGCGCCATCCATCTGAATGAATAACGCTATCAATACTAGTCTTACCCTTGATAATCCTTTGCAGGGTGGCGCTACTACAGTCTGGAACTATTTCAGTGTACACTTGATCGCCACGTTTCAATAAACCAAATACTATTGTTTTACCCTTGGCGCCACGGCCGCGTTTTCCGCGGACGCGCCGTGCGCCAAAATAACTTTCGTCAACTTCAATCTGACCCACTAAAGTATCAGATTGAAGCAAAGATAACTCTAAAATTCTAAGTCTAATAGCAGTTAAATATTTGTTAATTGTTTGCCTGCTTAAACTTGTTAAATGAGAGATTTGAGTTGCACTCAAATCCTCAGAAAACAACAAAATTATTTGCCTAAATT
This sequence comes from Candidatus Thioglobus autotrophicus, assembly GCF_001293165.1. Taxonomy (NCBI): domain Bacteria; kingdom Pseudomonadati; phylum Pseudomonadota; class Gammaproteobacteria; family Pseudothioglobaceae (SeqCode); genus Candidatus Thioglobus; species Candidatus Thioglobus autotrophicus. The sequence goes on from NZ_CP010552.1 coordinate 384,904, forward strand.
TGGCCTCTGAAATACGTGAACGAATCACATACTTGTTTTTTACTTTCATGACGGTACTTTAACAGGTTTTTAAACATGCTTAAGTTGTCATGACCCTAAAAAAATATCTAATTCATTGGTTTTGATTCAAAGACAAAATACTTTTTGCTTAACAATAGCCATATTGTATCGGATTTTACATATATAAATAGATTTACACTATAATTCAAATAACATTTTTTCACAGAAACCAAATTGAATTTTAATAATAATACAAGGTTACTAGTTGTTGCAGCTCATCCAGACGATGAAGTTTTAGGTTGTGGCGGCACAATTTTAAAAGCCAAAGAAGCGGGTGCAACTGTTGCAGTTTTATTTTTGGGCGAAGGAATTTCAGCTCGATTTCCTATCGGTAAATACGATAGCCAAAAATTCAAAAATCAAACCCGACAAAGAATCAAAGAAAGTCATTGCGCATTAGAAATTTTGAAAATCGATCAATTTCAATTCGGGGATAGGCTGTGTACTCAATTTGACCAATATTCCTTATTAAGCTTAGTTAAGGAAATAGAAGAATATATATCAAATTTTAATCCAACTATACTTCTTACTCACAATGAGTCTGAAGTTAATATTGACCATAAAATAACCTACAATGCAGTTGAAGTTGCTTGCCGACCAACACGAGACTCTATTCCTAAGGAAATCTACTCTTTTGAAATTATTTGCAGTGGCTCTTTTAAATTCAACCCAACATTCAACCCTAATACCTTCGTAGATATAGAAAAATACTGGGATAAAAAAATGGAGGCATGGTCTTGTTATGCTAGTGAAAACAGAGAGTTTCCTTTTCCAAGATCCGATAAGGGGCTGCATACACTAGCTCACTACAGAGGTCTAGAGAATGGAGTTAAATTCTCAGAGGCATTTCGCCTAGAACGTGGCACCTATTAATATAGTGCCTATTTAAACTCTATCTTTTCTTATGCATACCCTTCCAAATAAGAAATAGACTTGGTTACAATAATATTGCCATCATAAAAATTCTTTGCTGCAGATAAAAACTCCTCTTCTTTGCTTGCATCATAGAATGTTGTATTTCTCCAATAATTAAGCAAATCACCAAAAGACGAGTATTTCACTCTATTCAACACTCTATTAAAATTAACATTGCCATAACAGTTAAGGAACTCCCTCTCCATTACCAACATAAACTCCTCACTAGCAAAAAACATATCATCAGGTACTTTCACGCCTATCTGACCCAAAATCTCATATAACTCTGCATTATTTCCAAGCACTGGACCAACAAGAACGAACTTTCCATCTTTATTCAATTTTTTATATAACTCGCTATGTAAAGCAACCGGATCTTTGCTGTAATAAAATCCATACGCTGTAAAAATCAAATCTACTGACTCTGATACATATCTGTCCACTTTATCAATACTAGACACATGATAAATAATATTATCTTTACCTGCCGTATTGCGGTTTTCTTCAACTGTCTCTTGATTAATATCAACACAATCCAAACTACCCCCACCCATAAGCTTAGCTAAATACTTGGTTTGAGCACCTGTACCACAACAGAGCTCTAAAATTTTTGGATTGTCTTTAACCTCTAATCTACTAAAGACCCATTCATTTAAATCCACTGTCTGATTATTCTGCGATGAAATTCTTTTCTGTAATGCAGATGTTTTTATTGCGTTTTCTTTCATTTGATATCCTTAATAATACTCGCTCGTAAATCCTTATAAAAACTAACACCCTTGTTTTAACAAACTATTTCATTTAATAAAGCATTAACATTCAAAGGCGTATAAAAATCCTGTGCAAAATCCTGTAAAGCTTGTCTAGTTTTTGCATCAATATTTTTGTTAAAAGCCAAATGTAACTCATTTTGATTTTGAACAGTTTCTTTACCTTGTTTCTGTTGATAAATAGGGTCAATACTCAACTCATCAGTTGATTGTTTATAATAAATAGGTTTTAACCCTGCATTGATAGCATTCACTATTGCAGTAGAACCACGATACAAAGCACTGTCACATTTTTGAATGTCGTCATCCAAGCTATTCTCTGAAAGATGTATATTGCTAGGCAGACTATTTAAAGAAACGCCATGTTTTCTTATATCATCAAAATTTAATAACGGGTGTAAACGCCAAATAAACTGCTGATCTGGATATTGCTTAGCATATCCCAAGCTTAGTTTAAACAATATCAAACATTCTGAAACAAGCCCTTCTGGTACAACTAAACAACACTGAGCTTCACCTGTAGTTAGATTAGGCGTTCGATGCTTGTAAGACCCTAAACAAGCAATTTTACCACTTTCAATTTGGCTTTTCTCAAATATATCTTTTGCAATTATTCCAGAAGTTAGTATGACATCAGGATTGTATTTTTCCTCCAACGGGCGTTTGATAGCATGTTGATGCTTAAACACTGCCGCATGTTGATAACCAAAACACTTAATATCAGGATTAGCCTCTCTTGCGTAATAATAAACTAAGCGCTCCCAAGCATAACCCTCATAGGTGGTAACAATAAATTTTGCACCTGTTTTTCTAACAATATCTGCCACTTGCATAGCAATTCTAAGCGTGTTAAAAGTTTCAGACGACAAATGATGGTGCAATATATCTTTTACAAGCGCTTTGTTTATTCTCAAATCCTTTAGAATCAACTTTAATTGTTTTTTAGCTTTTCTTTGAGAGAAGTGAAGTTTTATCTCTGATAAAAAATCTAAACTTGAATTTAATATAAACCTATGAACTTTGCAATCTTTCCACACACGAGATGTTCTCTGATTGTTCATCTTAATATGGTTAATTAAGGCAATGCTACTATCCTTGCCGTGTTGCAACAACTGATTTGGTAAATCTCCAAAGTAATCATCACTATCTCTCAACATTTGCTGACTATTATTCAAGTGGGATACAAACAAGATATCAGACTGAAAATTTTGTTTTTGAGTGTTGTAATGTTTTTTATTAAGAATAGACTGAAGTATTCCAATCACAGAAACTAGTCTAGACTTTACAAAGAACCAAATCTTTACTTGCTTAGATAGATTGTATTTTTTTAAGAATTCTGGATGTGCATTAAGCACATGTAAATAGGTATTAGCAACAATATATTGATTGCTGTCTTTGTGAATAAGTACTTTATCAAAAAGTGAAGTATTAAGCACTAGCAAACTTCTTTTGAACCCGCTTTAAGTCGCTTGGCGTATCAACTGAAATAGAGACATCGTTAGTTTTAACCATTTGAATACTATAGCCATGCTCAAGCAGACGATACATTTCTACACCTTCAACCTTTTCCAAACCAGCAGGTAAATTTTCACTAAATACTTGCAGTCCACTTTGTTTAAAGGCATACAAGCCTAATTGTTTGCTATATTTTGCAGTATTTGCCTTAGGGTAGGGAATAGGCTGTCGAGAATACGCCAGTGCCCGTTGATTAACATCCATAATCACCTTAACCGTATTTGTATCAACCACATCGCTAATGTCTTGCATAGATGTATAAGCATTGGCTGCTTGCACTAATGGATTGTCACAATCAATAATAGCTTGCGCTACTAACTTAATCGCTTCAGGCTCAATGAAAGGCTCGTCCCCCTGTATATTGATATAATAATCTGCTTGTATTTGACTGGCAACTTCTGCCACTCTATCAGTGCCAGTTTCATGCTTGTTGCTAGTCATTACCGTTTTTAAATTATGCTCATTAGCAACTTTAACAATACGCTGATCGTCTGTTGCGATATAAACCTCATCTAAAATATTAGACTCAAGTGCTCGTTGATACACATGCCACATCATTGGCTTGCCATTTATGAGTGCTAGCGATTTTCCAGGAAAGCGAGATGATTGATAACGGCAAGGGATAACGCCAATAATTTTCATTTAAATAATATCCATTAATTGTGTAATATTCTCTAATTTTATTATATTTTCATCATCATAAACACCGTATCTCCACAAAGCATGTGAATAATTTACATGGGTACGCTTTGCAGCCTCATAATCAACATCGATATCACCTATATAAAGCGTAACAGAAGCATTCATGTTTAGTTCTGACATTGCATGCAGTATGTGATCGGGCGCAGGTTTACCTTTTAAAGCATCATTAGATGTTGGCACAATATTCTTTTTCTTAGAATAGGTGGTGTTTCTATTAGATTTGATCATACTTGTTAAAAAAATATTACAACCTAAATTTACGAAAGATCAGTACACCACCGATAAATACATATGCTAGAGAATGCATAAAGTATCGATAATGCTCCCCACCTACAAGTGTGCTATAGACAATCAGATTTAGAAAAATAACGGTGCTTAATATTAGTAAAACAACCCCTAAAATAGACCCGTTAACTAAAAAATAAAAAAATTCACGTACTGCTAACATTAAACAGCTTTTTTTATTATTAAATCTAAACTGTAGTCGTCGCTAAACTCCACAATATCAGACTTAACTGAATATTTTTGATTGGCAATAAATCCACTTAAATTGTCGCTGGATACGGGCAGTTTAACGCCAATACTTTCAATAATTTTCATAACATATTTATCACCCCAAAACCTCTGACAACTTTTTAAAATTTCTTATATAGAACATCCTAAGAGGCCTTCTTCTTATTCTGGTTTAATTTTATACTTTCTTGGTACACGTCCATTGGTTTTTTGTAGTCTAGCGTTTGATGGAATCTTCGATGGTTGTAAAACTCAATATAGTCATCTACATCAGTGGTTAACTCATTGATATTTTGGTATTCGTTCAAATAGATTCTTTCGCATTTGGCGCTTCGCCAGAAGCGCTCAATGCAGATATTATCTGTGGCTCTACCCCTACCATCCATGGATATAGTAATACCTAGATTTTTAAGCCTTTGAGTGTGTATCTCACTGGTGTACTGGCTACCTTGATCGGTGTTAAAGATCTCTGGATATGGATACTTAGCTAGTGCATCATTGAGCACACTCATCACTAACTGAACATCCATGGTGTTAGATATTCTGTGTGATAGCACAGCTTTGCTGTGCCAATCAATGATGGCTGCCATATAGACCATGCCACCGGCAATCTTGATGTAGGTGATGTCGGTACTCCAGACATGATTAGCATGGCTAATATTAAGCCCTCTGAGCTTATAGGTGTATTTCTTATGCTCTTTGATTGGCATGGTTGTATTGACTTGTTTAACGGCCAATACAGCCTTTAAGCCCAACTCTTGACGGTAGCGAGCTACCGTATTTAAGCTGACCTTGATACCATCCTCAAGCAGTTGCTGATGCACCTTCTTCTCGCCGTAAATGGGTATCTGTTCAAACACCTTGGTGATATGACTCTTAATTGTTTGCTTGGCGTGGTTAACTCGTGGCTTGTAATACAAGCCACTTCTGTTAATGCCAAGCAGCTGACATTGATGATTAATAGAGATAGATGCTGGTGATGGCTTGAGATCAACTAATTGTTTTAGTTTAGATGAGCCCAAGCTTTTTAGCTTTTTTGCTAACCATTCCTTCTCTACGGTTACTTTACCTACCAGCGCTGTTAAGCGCTCGTTCTTCTCTTGTGATTTAATAAGCTCCTCCTTGTACTCTTTAACTGCTTTAGAGGGCTCCATAGCAATCTCTGCGTTGGCAAGGAAGGTCTTCTTCCAGTTCACTAGGTTTTGTGGAAGAATGTTATGCTTGCTGGCAATCTCTGCCAGGGTATCTGCATTTTGTAATAGTTCAAGTACTAATTTTGTTTTAAATGCTGAGCTGTAGGTTGTACGTTTTTTACTCCGAATTGTTGGGTTAAGTTTAACTCGTTCGAAATAAGAAATTTTAGATTGTTGTCTTAATTTATTGGGGTGTTATAGTTTGGTATATATTCCACTTTCGATTTTGCCTCGACGCCAGTTGGATTAAAAAATATTGTAGATCCACCAAAGTCGACCTCCCAATCAGATGAAAGATAAATAATAATATTTAGAACATGCGGTAAACCAAGATTCGGCTCAGAAGAGTGGTCTACATGAGGGCCAAGTAAACCACCAGATTCCATCTCGTGATAATTTGCCAGCTTTGAATTAGAAGCGACAAGAGTTTCAATACCGCTTAGCTTTTTAAAATTATCGACCCAGTTTTGTGTATTTAATTCATCTACGATGTTCGATACCAGATCAGGTAACTGAGAATTTGTACTGATAGACTTATTCGACTCGACACCAGATGTGAAGTTTTTACCCATTAGAATATCATTATTTTGCTGTAATGTTTCAGTTAATACCTTAAAATATTCCGTGTCAAGAAAGTCATCAAGAATGAGATAGGGGAACGGACTCGCACTAAAAAAATCATTTTTAAACTTTGAGAGTGATTTATATTTCTGATTAATAATTTCCATTTAGATATTCCTAATATTCCAAACCTTGAGTTTTTGTTTAAAGATTTTTACTTATTAATTCTTACTTGCAAATATTACAACCATCCCTTTCATCAGGTCAAAATCAATAGACCTTACATTGTAATGGGCATTTTTAAATAAAAGCAAATAATTATGATGGTAATTGGTAAAGTTATGCGCCTCATTAAGAGCGCTACTCTTTAAATTTGCATGCTTTTTGTGTGTGCTAACGGCAATTTCAACTTGGTCAAAAGTTTTATAAATCAACTCAAATATAAACTCTAATCGATCTTGCGTAAGATAATCTAGAGTGTTTTGAGATGTAAATAAAATATTATCTCCCAGTTTTGCTTTACAAATATAATCTTCTATATCTGCATACACAAAGTCAACATATTTTCTACCTTGATATTTTTCAATGTTTTTCTGAATTTGTTTTTTATTTATATCAATTCCGATAAACTTCTTACAATTTTCAATCTTTTTACTTAAGATGTTTATAAAATTTCCAGCTCCACACCCAATCTCTATAATTTCGCTAAAATTATCATGTTTAACATTGCCACTAACACATTCTGCAAATAGCTCAAAATCATTTTCATCTCTTTCATTGTGCCATTTCGCCCCCCATGAATTAGCCCAGAAGAACCTGGTAAACTTCTTATGCATCTTAAAATAAACAAATTTAGCAGGCTTTATTAACTTAAGGAATTGAATCAACTTAATTAGCATTATTCTTGTCTTTGCTCCTTATATTTTTTAAGATTTTTAATCATAGTAATTGCACTCTTATTAGGTCCACACCATCTCTATCAAGACTAATATCTTTAACCCTCGGGTCTAAAAGTAAATTTCTTATTGTCTTGCTTATCATTAAATCGCTTTTTTTAATATTAATTCAACACTTAAATTATTATCAAACTCTAAAATGTCAGTCTTTCGTTATATGCTGGCAGAATAACCACCACTTGATTATCACTCATTTAAAATAATATCCATTAATTGTGTAATATTCTCTAATTTTATTATATTTTCATCATCATAAACACCGTATCTCCACAAAGCATGTGAATAATTTACATGGGTACGCTTTGCAGCCTCATAATCAACATCGATATCACCTATATAAAGCGTAACAGAAGCATTCATGTTTAGTTCTGACATTGCATGCAGTATGTGATCGGGCGCAGGTTTACCTTTTAAAGCATCATTAGATGTTGGCACAATATTCTTTTTCTTAGAATAGGTGGTGTTTCTATTAGATTTGATCATACTTGTTAAAAAAATATTACAACCTAAATTTACGAAAGATCAGTACACCACCGATAAATACATATGCTAGAGAATGCATAAAGTATCGATAATGCTCCCCACCTACAAGTGTGCTATAGACAATCAGATTTAGAAAAATAACGGTGCTTAATATTAGTAAAAACAAATCATACTTTGAAATATTTAATGACCTTGAAAAAACAACTCTAAATAAGTAAGTGAAGAAATTTAATAATATTAGTAAATAGCTAACAAATATCAGACACCCAAAAATTATAGCTGCTATACCAATAAAACCCTGAAATGGAATCTTTATTGATGCCATTGAAAATTTAGACAAAGCCTCTAATTCACTCCAATGTGAATCTTCAGATCTCCACAAAACCTCATACGGAAAAAATGGGCCGTATAAAGAATAAACAGCGGCTTGTTTGGCAATTATGTATAACATGCCTAGCGAGTTTTCTTGAATAGCTGTCAAATACAAATCTCGAACTTCGGCACCCCAAATTGATGTCCATCTAAGAGAATATTCTGGAGCATAGCCGGATAAAAGATATGGCTTATCATTGATTACATGTTGATCATACAACAAGCTTGAAACTTGTTCTTTAGATCCAATTTTTGTTACTGCATCAACCATATTGTCAATACTAAAATTAAACTTGGCACTGTTATTATTTTCCTCCTCTTGAAAACACATGCCCCAATGTCTAGCAAGGTATATTAAATCACTTTCACTATAAGTTGGATTATCAAAACACCAGACAAACATTTTTGACGCATTGGATTTAACAATAAACTCTCGTAGCTTTACAGGGTCATGTAAAAATGAACGAGAAACCACCTGCATCATTGACACACCACTTTTAGAGCTATGATTAAAGTCTTTATTTAGGCTGTAATTTTTAACGCTAAAGGAGGCAATAACCAACATAACACTCACTACAGGAATTAGGCTAACGTTAATTATGGATGTAGAAATATTTCTATTAATGGTTTTAAATAAGCCTAATAATGCCAAACAAATAGGCACCACTACAATGTTTATTGGAAAAAGTAAAGCAAGCAATATTGATGAGAAGGATAGTATATAAACTGAAAACTTTGTCTCATCCATTATGTAATTCAAAAGTGTAAATAGAAAAAAACTAGTGAAAAACAAATTGTAATGGTCATAATGCAGACCTAACCTCCAAAACTCAAATGGGATTAAAGAAATAGACAGTAAGGAAATAAAAAAGATAGCATAATAACTATTAACAAATCTAATGATAATTGAATATATTAGGACAATTGCTATTACATCCAAAACAAAAGAGAATAAAAGCAAAACTTTATATTTTAATATAACATCATAGCTAAATAGATTTACCAGCATTGCATCGATTACTGTTATCAACGGAGATTGTACGGTTGCACTATACAAATATTCAAAAAAATGGTTATTTAAAGCGTTATAGTAACTATGCTTAAAGTGGCCGCCATCTATACTTGTAAAATCAGAAAGAAAATACACAACCGCTCTAATTAGCAATGAAACTAAAGCAATGAGAATGATAGGGTTATGCTTATATAAAAATCTATTCATTACGTAACTAATATTTTTCAAAGACCCAAAATTTAACAATAAGAAAAGACGGTATGGATAGAAATGCTACTGTGGCAATAAGGCCGAAATAATCACCATAGTGTAGGCCAAATATAGAGGAAATTAATTGTCGAGAAAATGGAGATATAGAGGAAATTAACAACATAATAAAAATATTTGAGAGTAAGAATTTTACAAAAATACCGTCTTTCTTAAAAATTATCTTTCTTTGTAAGAAAAAATTTATAAAAATAAGTGGTATGTATGACAAAATTATAGAAGAAATATAGGCAAAATCAGACGAGTCTCCTAGTATTTTATAAACTATAAATTGTAATATTAAAAGAACAGCCCCTAAAATAGACCCGTTAACTAAAAAATAAAAAAATTCACGTGCTACTAACATTAAATAGCTTTTTTTATTATTAAATCTAAACTGTAGTCGTCGCCAAACTCCACAATATCAGACTTAACTGAATATTTTTGATTGGCAATAAATCCACTTAAATTATCGCTTGAAACAGGTAGTTTAACACCAATACTTTCAATAATTTTCATAACATACAAGATAAAATATCCATTTATTTTTAACAGATATTTCTTTTTACTGTTTATTTGGATAAGTGCTTTAATTAGGTCTTCTAACTTAATCATATGTGAGTAAATATTATAATTCTTACTAATAAAATTATCTTGAATAACATCAAAGATAACACTGCACGCCTTGTCAATTGAAACGATTGGAATTAGATTTTCTTTCGAACTGACTGGAACTACAATAATGGGGGACTTATCGACGAATCTGGCAATCTTATTAAAGATCCCTCCTTTTCCTATTATTAATCCTGGACTAATAGAATATTCGTTATTCTCTAAAAAGAATTTCTCTATTTGATACTTTGATTTGCCATAATCTGAGATTGCATGCTCATGCGCGGAATATGACGATATATAGATTTGTCTTACCTCTAACTCTTTAAATGTTATAAATGTTTTTTTATACCAATTTATGAGTTTTTCACTCTCCAGAGTAGCATTATGTGACAAATACACAACAGAGGAGAAGTCATTTAACAATATTTTGCTATTAATTGCATCTCCAACTTTAAATTGGAAAATATTTTTTGATACATTTGAAGTGTGGGTAGTCCCAAAAACTTCAACACTCTTCCCTTCCAAAAATCCTGCTAATTCTTTTCCCAAAAATCCGTTTATACCAACAATTAAAACCTTTTTGTTGTTTTTCATATCAATCCATGCATTTTTTTAAAATTTTATCTGCTTTCCAATTCTATAAGAGTTTGCAATATACGACAAAGTAGGGCTTACTGGTGGCAAATAACTGAATGTTGAGCCTCCTACAACTTTTACGTGGCTTATATTTTTTAAATTACCGTCTTTTACCAGGGTTTTTGAATATAGGTCGCCAGGAATTCCACCTCCATAATGAATGTCGCTACCTAATAATATTTTTTTAGAATACGGAAACATTCCATTATTTACTATTGAAAATTTCTTTATAATTTTCTGAATTTCATGAATTTTTGATTGATATTTTTCACTGTATCTGCCACTTATTACAATATTTTTATTTTTTTTCTCAAGACTGCATTCAGCATAATCTGAAGAGACAAAACCAGCACCAAAAACCATATATTTAGAAATTATTTTAAACAAACTATCTACAACCTTATTGTTCGATACTACCCTTCCGCTTGAAACGGCCAACGAATACCCATCATAAAGATTTCCATAGAAATCAAGATTGTTCTTATTTTCTAAAATGAATGTAGCATTCCCCATACCAAAGAAAGAAAATTCAAAATTTTTAGTAAAATTAAAAAAAGAAAAGGCAAGTGCAGGTGTATTAAGAAGCTTTGCCTTTGTATTGACTACATTCTCAAGATTAGCCAATAGTTTGTAATTCTGCATAACACCGCCAGCCAATATAATATATCTACTATTTAAGATTTTTTCCTTATCGTCTTTTAAATACGTCACTCGATTTTTAGTAATTTTTGTAGCAAAAGAATCTTTTAATAACGAAATATCTAGCTTTATATTTAAGAAGTCCTGCTCTAAAGGGGACCATATACTATTCCTTTTACATCCAGCCAAGCACTGATTACATTGATTGCAATTATCTCTTACTAACAATCTAGGGTGGCCCACTTTAAAAGTATCACCAAAAAATTTACCATAAAGTTTACGTACTCTTTGAGAAATTACCACACTTTTTGTTATCTTCAAGTCAAAATAATCCGAAATATCATCTTCCTCATTCCCACTAAAAGGTAAAAATTTCTCAATCTCAGCATAACATTGGCTAAATTCGTCAAAATCTAGGTTATTATTATTTAGTGTTTTTTTGTCAAAAGTGCCTATTGATCCTCCCCACATTCTGCACATTCCTCCAATTCCATGCACACCGATATGAGAAAAATTATTTTGGATTACATTGACAAATGTATCTAGGTAATAAGATAAGGATAATAAATTCTTATCTTGTAAAAACTTAGGAGATATGCCTTTAATATTGCACTTAACCGTATTTTGTTTGTATTCAGAGGGGCACAATACTGCAATTTTTTTATCTTTAAAATCCTTATTCTTTTCCAGTCCTTTTAAAAACCCATACGAAGAAGCGCCACATCCCACCACAATCAAGTCATAATCATACATTTTGACTCCTTTAAAATAATTCTATTCTTTATTTATCGATGTATTTAATAGCTTATGCTCGTAATTAACGTTATATTGCTGGGTAATTGCATCCAGAATTAACCCTAAAGAAAGAGATAAAATTGCAATTATCCCTAGTCCAGTTGACAATACTGCTAATGGCACATGATATACATATCTATGAACAATCCAATCATCGATAACTGGATATGCCGCCGTTAAAGATAAAATAGAAAACATTAAAAAGAAAGCGCTGTAGAATTTTAAAGGCTTATAAACTCGAAATATATTAAAAATTGTAAATATAACTTTAGCCCCATCAGTAATAGTATTTAACTTAGAAACACTGCCATCAGGCCTATCTACAAAATCTATAGGAATTTCTATTATCACAAACCTTTTATCTAGACAATGTAACGTCATGTCTGTTTCTAGCTGAAATCCGTCTACCATTATTGGATAATTTTTTACGAATTTTTTATTAAAAACTCTATATCCGCTCATAATATCATTCAGCTTGCTTTTGAATAAAAAATTTATCATGTTTTTTACCAATCTATTTCCAAAACCATGAAAATTTCTTTTATTTTCTTTTTGGTAATGTCCGCAAGAATGCCTATCACCAACCACTATATCAGCATCACCATTTATAACTGGCTGCATTAACTTATGCACATCCTTTGCTGGATATGTCAAATCAGCATCAGCCATAATATAAATGGGTCATGACAACTTAAGCATGTTTAAAAACCTGTTAAAGTACCGTCATGAAAGTAAAAAACAAGTATGTGATTCGTTCACGTATTTCAGAGGCCAAATTTAGGCAAATAATTTTGTTGTTTTCTGAGGATTTGAGTGCAACTCAAATCTCTCATTTAACAAGTTTAAGCAGGCAAACAATTAACAAATATTTAACTGCTATTAGACTTAGAATTTTAGAGTTATCTTTGCTTCAATCTGATCCTTTAGTGGGTCAGATTGAAGTTGACGAAAGTTATTTTGGCGCACGGCGCGTCCGCGGAAAACGCGGCCGTGGTGCCAGGGGTAAAACAATAGTATTTGGTTTGTTGAAACGTGGCGATCAAGTGTACACTGAAATAGTTCCAGACTGTAGTAGCGCCACCCTGCAAAGGATTATCAAGGGTAAGACTAGTATTGATAGCGTTATTCATTCAGATGGATGGCGCGGGTATAATGGGCTTGTAGATTTTGGTTATAAGAAGCACTTTAGAGTGCATCATAGTAAGAGTGAATTTGCCAGAGGTAATTCACATATTAATGGAATTGAATCATTCTGGGGTTATGCTAAAAATAGATTGGTAAAGTTTAAAGGAATGGATAAAAGTATGTTTAATTTACACTTAAAAGAATGCGAATTTAGATTTAATAATCGCAAGCAAAATATTTATAAAGTTTTGCTTGGAATGTTTAGAAAAGAGTCGCTTAAGTTGTCATGACCCATATAAATATCTGCATCAATCTCTTTAAAGGCTTTTCGCATTGCAAAACCTTTACCTTGAAAAGACTCAATAAGAACCTCTCCTTTTATATTGTTTTCTATAATTGCTGATAAAGCTAACTCAAATGTTCCATCATTTGAGTTATTATCAATTACTATAATTTTAGCTTTTGGCAGCTCTTTTGCAAAATCTAAAATTGTATCGACAATTGTCAGTCTTTCGTTATATGCTGGCAGAATAACCACCACTTGATTATCACTCATTTAAAATAATATCCGATAGTTGTGTAATATTCTCTAATTTTATTACATTTTTATCATTGCAGGTTCCATACCCCCATAAAGCATGTACATAATTTACATGGGCACGCTTTGCAGCCTCATAATCAACATCCATATCACCTATATAAAGCGTATCAGAAGCATTCATGTTTAGTTCTGACATTGCATACAATATGTGATCAGGCGCAGGTTTACCTTTTAAAGCATCATTAGGTGTTTGCACAATATCAAATGCAAAGCCAAGCAAGTCTAATATTTTTTGAGTTTTAATAGTATTTTTTGAAGTAACAATACCTATTTTAATATTATTATTGGCAAGTTGCCCTAATACAGACTCAACACCCTCATAAAATTCTACTTGATCAATTAATTGGGTAGAAACATCATTAAAAGTTTTCTCGATATCAGTTTGATCTACGTTGATATTTAAAATATCTAGAATATCTTTAAATGGCCTACCAATATTAGAAAAATAATCCTCAAATTCAACATTAACATCATGTCTTTCACAAACCGCGCCCCAAGACAACTCCATATTCCTCTTTGAGTTCAGCAATACTCCATCTAAATCAAACAAAATAAGTTTTTTACCTGGGAAATGCATCTATAGGACCATTAAAGACAAAAAAACCATTTTTTAGAGTCGATTCCATTTCTGGCATATATATCCAATGAAGACAATGTATTGTTAAATATCGTAGTTTTATTATTCATCCTACCGCCCTTAATTTAGCACACTGGTTATCCATGAAAAACATCCATTTTATCGTTATCAAAACAAAATACGACAGGTCGTGCCATAATTATTTTGTTCTTAATAATCAGCTGACTAGGATTAGGGAAATCCTTAATAGGCAATATAAACACTTGCTTAGACTTTAGGGTAATGCATTTTTCTATCCAAATACTGTCATTATATAACACCCCAATAAATTAAGACAACAATCTAAAATTTCTTATTTCGAACGAGTTAAACTTAACCCAACAATTCGGAGTAAAAAATTATGAGTAAAAAACGTACAACCTACAGCTCAGCATTTAAAACAAAATTAGTACTTGAACTATTACAAAATGCAGATACCCTGGCAGAGATTGCCAGCAAGCATAACATTCTTCCACAAAACCTAGTGAACTGGAAGAAGACCTTCCTTGCCAACGCAGAGATTGCTATGGAGCCCTCTAAAGCAGTTAAAGAGTACAAGGAGGAGCTTATTAAATCACAAGAGAAGAACGAGCGCTTAACAGCGCTGGTAGGTAAAGTAACCGTAGAGAAGGAATGGTTAGCAAAAAAGCTAAAAAGCTTGGGCTCATCTAAACTAAAACAATTAGTTGATCTCAAGCCATCACCAGCATCTATCTCTATTAATCATCAATGTCAGCTGCTTGGCATTAACAGAAGTGGCTTGTATTACAAGCCACGAGTTAACCACGCCAAGCAAACAATTAAGAGTCATATCACCAAGGTGTTTGAACAGATACCCATTTACGGCGAGAAGAAGGTGCATCAGCAACTGCTTGAGGATGGTATCAAGGTCAGCTTAAATACGGTAGCTCGCTACCGTCAAGAGTTGGGCTTAAAGGCTGTATTGGCCGTTAAACAAGTCAATACAACCATGCCAATCAAAGAGCATAAGAAATACACCTATAAGCTCAGAGGGCTTAATATTAGCCATGCTAATCATGTCTGGAGTACCGACATCACCTACATCAAGATTGCCGGTGGCATGGTCTATATGGCAGCCATCATTGATTGGCACAGCAAAGCTGTGCTATCACACAGAATATCTAACACCATGGATGTTCAGTTAGTGATGAGTGTGCTCAATGATGCACTAGCTAAGTATCCATATCCAGAGATCTTTAACACCGATCAAGGTAGCCAGTACACCAGTGAGATACACACTCAAAGGCTTAAAAATCTAGGTATTACTATATCCATGGATGGTAGGGGTAGAGCCACAGATAATATCTGCATTGAGCGCTTCTGGCGAAGCGCCAAATGCGAAAGAATCTATTTGAACGAATACCAAAATATCAATGAGTTAACCACTGATGTAGATGACTATATTGAGTTTTACAACCATCGAAGATTCCATCAAACGCTAGACTACAAAAAACCAATGGACGTGTACCAAGAAAGTATAAAATTAAACCAGAATAAGAAGAAGGCCTCTTAGGATGTTCTATATAAGAAATTTTAAAAAGTTGTCAGAGGTTTTGGGGTGATAAATTAAAATCTATTACTTTAAATTCAACCTTTTTATTTTTTGAACTGGCATTGACCAAAGCAATTTCATAAGCTTTGCCCATCTCCAACAAATACTGTAAATTATATTGCCTGTTTAAAAAACTACTGCCACTTAACAGTGCTAGGCTATCATCAATCGCATCTAAATTTCCGTGCACATAAGCGCACAAAGGTGCATTTTTGTACTGATAGCTTACATAGCCACGCTCTGCAATAAATGATTGAAGCTTCAATATGCTATTCGGTATTTTTTTATGAAAAACACAGAAAGTTCCGTAATCACTGGGCAACTGTTTTAGCGTTGATAGCACTTTAGAGATATCTAATACTTGTCGATATAAACCGCTTAACTCAATTGACTTCTGATGGAAATTTTCACCATTGTTATCAAAAAAAACAATATCTACTTGATGTTGCCCTTCATCGCCAAATAGACTTGCCAAATCTAATAATTCAAAATAAGTATTCCAATCTTGATTACATCGCCAAACAAACAAGTCGCTAATCACTGATTGCGGGTTATTAGGTTTTTTCGTTAGTGGCTGGGCCAATACCCAAGGCGCTTTCTTTACTTTTCTTAATAAGTTATTAATCATTTCTTAAGCTGAGAAAGCCAGTATTCTTTTATCTGTTTTTGAGCACCAAAGCGATTACCGTGTACTACTAATGATGCAGGTGGGTGAGTATGCTCCAGACTCAATATTTCTCCACAATTATAGCTTGAAAAGTATAATGGAATAGATGCCATTTCTCGACAAATAATGACGGGTAAGCTTTTCTCATTAAACCCCATATCATTCAATGAGATTATATTTATCTGATTACTATAAGCGCTTTGAATTTTCTTAAGTTCCTTACTATGAGCATCATAAATCTCCACTACTACCTTTCTACTTTCTGGTATTTTTTCCAAATTCATAAGCAAGACATAGTTTTCAACACCCAAACCAAATTGAAGAAACGGTGAAAATGTCAATAATGATGCCTGCGACGGAAAAGGATTAATCTCACCTTGATAAACAGTTGTTGTAAATGAAGATTTTAGGCCTAGAGTCGCACGAGACATCGGCATATAAGTATGGCTACAATTCAATACTGGCAGCTCTGCACTCGTCCTAGGTAACTCTTCTTTAGACAAAGATAGCAATGCTAGTGCACCATCAGGGATTAAATCAGAAATGTCATTATGCTTCACGACTTTGTAATCCTGATATGCTAATTTTTCCAAGGCTACGCTATACCATAAATCATCTTTAATATAAGTCAAGCTAACAGTCTGCTCGCACTTATCCACTAACTCCCAATTATTTGGCGAAAAATTGTAAAGCGTAGTGCTCCCAGTGCAATAAGGGGCTTTTAATATTGGAAAATATGACATTACCCCTCCCTAATCCTACTTGACTGTATTATTTTAATCACTTACCCTGTCTGCAAAAAATAACTACGGTCTCTAAATCTTTATCTCTCATCTTGCGCCACTTTCTGCCAATAAAGCTACTCCAATAAAATCTAGTAAAGTGCTTGGAAATTTTCCCTAAAATAAATCTAACAATTGCATCTTTCAAACCTCTCTCTCCTAATTTTTTTTAAAAAATTTTAATAAAATCCTTCTATTTGCAGTGTTCAAACTTGATACATAAATATACATAAAGACTAGGAATATTTTGGAAAAGAGTAATAAATAACCATTTGTATTAACTACATCCATCTCGTTTAACAATGAGAACACCATGGAAAACAGATATACAGCATAAGCTATGAAAATTGATTTCAAATCCCAATATATTTTGATATATTTCTGTGCAAACAAAAAACCCATTATTGTTGATATAGCAGTAGTAATAGTAACTGCCCATGCTGCACCAAAAATACCCCAGTAAGAAATAAAAATAGCGTTTAAAATGATACCAATAATCAGTGAAAATAATGCTAAATATACAATAATAAGTGCCTTTTTAGCTTGAATCAACTGAGATCCAGTGATAATTCCAAAGAATATAACAGCATAATTTATAGATAAAATAATAACAACCTCAGACAGATTTACATACTTGTCTGAGAAAAATATAGTCAAAATATCTGCAGAAAATAATCCAAATAACAGCGCTACGAATATACTTAAATAAAAAAAAGGCAGAATATAATCGTTTATCTCACTAGAATTATTTTGGTGTTTATTAGCAAATAATTTTCGATGAAATTCAGGTTTAAATACTTTATCAAGAGCCACCATAACCTGAAAAACTACTAACGCAATACTTTGTCCTATATGGTACACTCCGACCAAGGCTGTGGAGCCAACTGCACCTAGCATTATCTTATCAAGCTTTGAACTTAGCACACCTAAAAATATTCTTGGCGTTAATGGCAATGATATTTTTAACATTTCCCTCAAAAGTTTCTTATTAAAGGAAAAATGCGATTCTTGATAATAAACCAGCATCAATAACAACAAGATATTTGAAATCAACATGCCATAAGCCAACGATAGTACTTTAAGTTGAGCAAAATGTAGCAAGACTATAACCACAATAAAATTAGCAATTGTCCTTATTAAAGTAAATTGCACATAACGATTAGCAAGCCCTGTATTCTTTAAAAAAATAAGGTAATACTCCGATAATTCACTCAAAGCGATACCAAGAAAAATCCATAACAATAAATGACTTTGACTTAAGTCACTTGATATTAACTGTTCTATATCCGACTCAAAAATCCATAAAAAACCAAAGATAATAATTAGATTAACTGCGACAAAAAGTAGTGCGGAATGTAAAAGTTGTGCAGATTTATCGGTTTTCTCATATGCAAAAAAGGTGCGTTCGTAGCCTCCTTTTAAACCAAAGTTTGCCAAACTAGTCGAAAATATTATCCAAACTTGTATTAGTGCGAACTGCCCTAACTCATCGGGTGTTAGATAATGTGTGGTAAACATCAACAATACCAATCCAAATATGCTGCTGATAGCAGTTTGAAACAAGTAAAGTGTGGTTTTTTTTATCGACTCAATCATTTTAAAAAATTTCTATCCACTCTTTGAATTCATTAATGCCATACCCAACATCTGTGTAACTTAAATTATCAGCCTGTGTGGCTTTTTTATAAACAGACTCCCAATTATGGATGAAAATTATAAAGTGTCGTCTGCCCGGTACAATGCAGGCCTGAAAGAATAGAATAATAGTATATTTAGTCTCTAATCCAAAGTTGATTATATTGACTACTATTCTCCAATAAAATATGTTTTTCTGATAATGTTAACCCGGCGTCTAATAGATACTTTTCGGACTGCTTACTTTGCTCTATAAAACTCTCATCAATTTCTACTAAAACACTTTTAACTGTTTTTAATATATGGCTAGCACCTTCTAAAATAAGATGTTCAATACCATCCACATCAATTTTAATATAATCCGGGCTAAGTATATTAAAAGTACCTATTGCATTATCGGCGCTCAATCCTAAAATACTATATTCAAATGAAGTATTAAAATTCTCACCATATTGATCAAAATCTACGCCAAATGCAGACAATGCACCCCCCAAACCGGGTTATTCATCTTAAATAAATTAAAATTGGTAATATTGCTCAAAGCCAATGGGAAAATAACAACTTTTTCTTGTAATTGATTTGCATGGATATTTTTTGCTAAAAATTCTAAATTAAATACTGAAGGTTCAAAAGCAAAAACTCGTGCATTTTTTTTCTTTGCCGCATAAATAGAATAAAGCCCGATATTTGCCCCGATATCCCACACTACCGCATTATTATCAAAAGAATCAATCCAATCTAGGGTTTCTGGCTCTTTCATGGCAAAGGTTCTAATTCTATAACGAATGAGTGCATTTGGTGCAAAAAATGTCATGTCAATGCCATTATATTTAATGCGCTGTTTTTTGTTAATCAGGCGATTAATTATTCTTTGTTCTAATGTCTCCATGCGATATATTAATGAAGATTTAATTTTTGTAAAAATACTCATGTCAAAAAAGATAAATGAGAGTCATTATATTATAAATATTCTTGTAGACCGACCGCTAATAACAATTAGATAAAGTAGTCTCTATCAATTAATTCCTTCAACCCATTGTTGCAACTCATCAATACTGACTAATATAGGTATACCATGCGCAGCTCTGTCATCTGCTTGGACAATACCACTAGGGTCATAGAAAACTGAAGGTCTTCCCTCGTGTTTTGCAATCAAAGCTGTAGATGTAAATGGCATCGATATACATGCCTTGGTTTTTTTAATTACCTGTGTGGCGTCTATATCAGGATCAATTTCAATATAATTTGGTTGTTTCTTTAATTTTTTTAGATTCTGCATATACTCTTCATGTGCATTTTTGTTTTTGCGCTTTATTTTATGCGCCATAATCACATCATTCTTTTCTAACACCGAATATATATCATCTAGAAATTGATTTGCAATCTTTGGGGTGTAATATTCACTTCCCAAACCTAATGAAACATAAACATCTTCATTATTTGGCGTTACATCAAATACTGCAATTGAGTTTAATGAGACATCAATCACCCCACCACTAGATGAGGTCCATATTGGCCCAACTTCTTCTATGATTGATTTATGATGACCAAATCTTTTTAGAAAATCTGTTTGAAATTTATCCCATACTAAATAGTGAGACCAGCTCATTAAATGCCTAGGACGCTGAATAGGATAGCCTGATTTGGTTTTAAAATTCTCAGTATTGGTAGAATAAAAATAAAATAAAATTCTTGAGCCTTTGTCCTCCGCCGCATAAGTCCATATCGGCCTATAGTAAGGCCCAGAACTATGAAATAAGTAATCTCTAGCTAACTCCTTATCATTGGCTAAATTAACCCTTAATAGCTTTAATAATTCACCAAGTAATATAGCTGAATAAGGCTTAATAAAAATAAAAAAGAGGCTGTAAAAAATTAAATAAACTTGTAGAAAAAAATATCTCGCAATTTGAATGCCTTCGAGATTTGGCAATCCATCAATATAAAAAACCTGTAAATTATTATATTTATAGTCACTCAAATTAGGTGCGCTATGGGCAATTGTATCAACATTTTTCACTCTTCCTTTCCACTTTAAATACCAATTAACAATATTATAGGTCTTGCTATTAGTCGGTAAGCTATCCTTTCCAATATCATGAAAAAATACATACTCTCTTAATATTTTCTTACTGTTAATTAAATAAATAATACTTTTAAACCCTTGTATTACGCCATATGCCCAAAGTAAAAATACATATCCTTGCCATAATAAGGCACAAGACAACCTATCAACTTGAACTTCCTGTTTGATTAATGCACTACGCCACTCTTTTGGTAATGGGCACCTTAATGGCTTATTTGCGCCAATACTATAAAGTATCGCCTTGTTAAAAGAATAACCTAAAACTCTCACTGTTAAAAACTGACGAATAGATAGTTCAGTATTAAAATCATGTTTACACGGAAACCCCTTTAATACTATCGTATTATTAAGTTTAGTTCTTGATAAGATATCTACTAATTTCAACAAAAAATCTAACTTATTGTCATTTTTAAGTTGCTTATAGCCTTTTTTTATTAACCCTTTTCTCTTCTTATTCATCATCTAATTTATCACCCCAAAACCTCTGACAACTTTTTAAAATTTCTTATATAGAACATCCTAAGAGGCCTTCTTCTTATTCTGGTTTAATTTTATACTTTCTTGGTACACGTCCATTGGTTTTTTGTAGTCTAGCGTTTGATGGAATCTTCGATGGTTGTAAAACTCAATATAGTCATCTACATCAGTGGTTAACTCATTGATATTTTGGTATTCGTTCAAATAGATTCTTTCGCATTTGGCGCTTCGCCAGAAGCGCTCAATGCAGATATTATCTGTGGCTCTACCCCTACCATCCATGGATATAGTAATACCTAGATTTTTAAGCCTTTGAGTGTGTATCTCACTGGTGTACTGGCTACCTTGATCGGTGTTAAAGATCTCTGGATATGGATACTTAGCTAGTGCATCATTGAGCACACTCATCACTAACTGAACATCCATGGTGTTAGATATTCTGTGTGATAGCACAGCTTTGCTGTGCCAATCAATGATGGCTGCCATATAGACCATGCCACCGGCAATCTTGATGTAGGTGATGTCGGTACTCCAGACATGATTAGCATGGCTAATATTAAGCCCTCTGAGCTTATAGGTGTATTTCTTATGCTCTTTGATTGGCATGGTTGTATTGACTTGTTTAACGGCCAATACAGCCTTTAAGCCCAACTCTTGACGGTAGCGAGCTACCGTATTTAAGCTGACCTTGATACCATCCTCAAGCAGTTGCTGATGCACCTTCTTCTCGCCGTAAATGGGTATCTGTTCAAACACCTTGGTGATATGACTCTTAATTGTTTGCTTGGCGTGGTTAACTCGTGGCTTGTAATACAAGCCACTTCTGTTAATGCCAAGCAGCTGACATTGATGATTAATAGAGATAGATGCTGGTGATGGCTTGAGATCAACTAATTGTTTTAGTTTAGATGAGCCCAAGCTTTTTAGCTTTTTTGCTAACCATTCCTTCTCTACGGTTACTTTACCTACCAGCGCTGTTAAGCGCTCGTTCTTCTCTTGTGATTTAATAAGCTCCTCCTTGTACTCTTTAACTGCTTTAGAGGGCTCCATAGCAATCTCTGCGTTGGCAAGGAAGGTCTTCTTCCAGTTCACTAGGTTTTGTGGAAGAATGTTATGCTTGCTGGCAATCTCTGCCAGGGTATCTGCATTTTGTAATAGTTCAAGTACTAATTTTGTTTTAAATGCTGAGCTGTAGGTTGTACGTTTTTTACTCATAATTTTTTACTCCGAATTGTTGGGTTAAGTTTAACTCGTTCGAAATAAGAAATCTTAAATTGTTGTCTTAATTTATTGGGGTGTTATATAAACCACTACAGAAGCCTTAAAAATTCATTTACATTTTGTAAAAAATATTATCGTTATTCACATCAAAATATATCTTCATGCAATCAAATTAAACATAAAGAATGAAGTGCGAACATTATTACACTCTATTTACAGTACTAGCAACTCTATGATTTTTTTTAAAAAATTGCTATTCTAAGTAGAATGCTTTTATAAATGGTTACAACTAGATCCTCTATCAAACCAACTAATATTTACCAATTAAACCACAAAATATTATTACATCTTTTTAATTAACTTTTCTCTTAATAACATTTCTATATTGTTAAATAAGCTCCACATAGGAACATTAAGCTTTTCAGCAATGGTTAATAAATCATTTTTGCCATCAGCGTAAACTAGCACATCCATAATATATTTAAAATTTTTGTCTAATTTGACACCTGCACCAAGAGTTGGGCGCAAGTTTCTTTTATCCATCTTTGGTTCACACAAAGTAGTTGTCCGATAGATTTCATTTTTCTCGATACATTCGAGGCATTGCTGTAATACTTCATAAGCACCATTTAGACCCTCTGCTGAAATATAATTTAAATCATCAAGAGAGGTGTGATATTGCTTGTACTTTCCATATTTAGTTCGCATAATAGATGCTATTGGCAAATCAACTCCAGGACTACAATATTGCCTTTCATCACTACCTCTATCTAAATAACTGTATCTAACAAAATCAGGATGGGTGTGTTTTAAAACATGCAGTGCTATTTTATCTGAAATAGTATTCTCAGCCCTTGAGGGTAAATAAGAATATGCATCATCATCGCCAACACAAGAAATATTATAACCAGCGACAATATTTTCTTTCATTGTGTTGAGATTTCTACTTAAATAGCAAATTGACCCAATAGTTTCAGGTATAAAAATAATCCTATAGGTATATTTTCTTGGCTGAGATTGTATCCATTTTGCTAAATAGGTAGTAACCGTTGGGCCAGATAATTCATTATTAGCCATTGAAGGATGGCAAACATAGGTAGATAAAAAGACTTCTTTTTTACTTCTCCCATGAATAATCAATTCTCCATAAGTCAAGCTACCGTCAGTTAATTCACTATCAATACACACTTGATAATCACCCTCTAACAGTGTTTTTCTTTGACGATCAGTTAAACAAAAACCCCACCTCTCTTGATAATATGAAGTTACATAAGGGATAGCATCTGGCTGCTTTGGCAATGAGTGTAAATTATTTTGTAGTTCATTTAGAGATAGTGTTTGATTTATGGGGACGGAATAACTTACAACATGCAAGTTACTATCCTTAAAATCTACAATTTTATTCCCATTCGGGTCAATCACATAAGCATCGTTAATATTCCACTCTTTTGGAATAACCCAGTCAAAACATGTAGTGTCAGTTGGAACTTCATGTACATCTAAATTAGGCAGATGCCTCTTGATAATATTTAATGTCTCTCTAACCCCTTTTCCTGTGATGCTTCTAGTTATTGGCCATAAATCTTCACAGAGTTTATATATACATATTCCTACTTTTTTCATCTATTAAATTTAACCTTTAAATATACAATTCACTCTAAATAATTTCTTGCAAAGCCCCTTTAAGGAGTTGTTTAATTGATGGGTTCTAGATCATCATACTTTGCATATCTAATAACTTCCTGAATCAGCTCACGTCTTAACAGTTTTCCTGTAGAACTTTTTGGAATCTTATCTAGAATAATTATTTCATTTGGTATTTTTACCTTTTCAAGACTTTTTACACAATATTCTTTTAGTAAATTCTTATTTAACATGCTATTTGGCTTTAAAGTAACAACACAGAAAATCAGGATTCCAAAATTAATGTGGCTCAATCCGACAACTGCAACATTAGTGACATCGGTATTTTTCTTAAAAGCCTCTTCTATTTCTCTTGGATCAATTTTTATTCCTCCTTTATTAATAAAGGTTGATTTTCTTCCCGTTAAAAATAGATATCCATTTTCATCCAAATATCCAATATCATCAGTATAAAACCATTTATTTTTAATCACTTCAGATGTTAGCTTATTATCATTGAGGTATCCTTGCATTATGTGATTTCCTTGAATTACGACTCTACCTTGCTCAAAAGGTTGATTTTTACACATATTATCATCAACAATCTTAATCTCAACATTAGGCGTGGCTTTCCCAACACTTTTGCAGAAATACATTTCTGCATCAATTGAATAGTCAATAAAAGTTGATCTAGATGCTTCTGTTAACCCATAGTACACAATAATTCTAGTATTCGGCAATAATGCTCTAATTTCTATGTTGAGTTCTGGTGGGAGAGGTTCTGAATCTATCACAATATGACGCAGAAAACTACCACATTGTTGCAGCTTCTTTGGGAATCTTTTGGACAAAATGAAATATCCACTTGGTGTACCAGGAAAGCCATTAGGCCTCTTCTCCATTAGTGTTTTAAATAACAACTGAAAATCACTGAGACCTGGCAACAAGCTAACTCGCCCACCCACAGCAATATTACAATAAACATGGCCAAGACCAAAATTATGAGATAAAGGTAGAGTTATCAATTCATGATAATCGTGCTTATATCCAACAAATTCAACTATATTACTGATAGCTGAAAGAACATTAAAATGGGACAAAACTACAGCCTTTGGATTGCCAGTGCTACCTGTAGTAAACATATAAGATGCAATAGCATTAGAATTGGTGATTATTGATTTATATTGATTACCTGAAAAATCAAATAATTCATTAAGAAAATAGCAGTGTTCAAGTTTGCTTTTGCCACTATAAATCACAGACATTGTAGATACTTGCGATGCAAGATACTTAGCTATTTTCATGTTATCTGTAATAACCACAGACAAATCAGCTTTCTCAATTGCATGCAAAAGATTTTTATACTTTATTTCTGGGTCAAGTGGAGTAACCACATACCCTCCACACAACAAGGAAAATTGAACTTCTACAAAGGTTACACTATTAATTATAACCACCCCTACAGCCTGTCCTTTCTTGATTTTTATTACGTGCGCCAAGCCTTTTGCAAGAGCTTTAGATCTAGTTAGCAATTCTTTATAAGTTAGCGATCGACAACTGTCGTCAACACACAGTTTTTCAGGGTACTGACAAGCTGAATTCTCAAGAAGTGAATAAATTGATGGTAACGCCCTAAACATAAACTTTTAATTAATTAGTATTTTTAAACCAATTGGTTGAAATATCAACATTACTGTTGCACAGATTGTCTCTTATAGCACTTCAACTAGAGGTATTGTTATAAAAAATAGACAAGAGATGCCTCTGGAACTATACTTTTTCTCTTATAAATTTTACATGTAATTATTTTGATAAAATCAATTCTGTCAAACCAGCTATAGACGCAAATTCACTGTCAAGCAAATCATCCTCTGTAAACTCAATATTATATTTTTTTTCAATATAAACAATAAGTTCGATTACCTGTATAGAATCAATGACCCCGCTTACTATAAGGTTAGTTTCAGGAGTAACATTAACATCTCCTACGGAATAATGTAAGTTTACAAACTCAATAAGCTCATTAATAATTTTTGAAAGTTTAGATGAATTTAACATAGACCTCTCTCAAAATAAAAAAATAGTATTATATAGATTCGAAATATTTTTCTTTGTTAATCAAATAATACGGGTCTTTATTAACTTCTTTAGAAAAAATTTCATAAAAGTCAATGAAATTAATACTAGATATTTTACCCCATCCTATTCGTATAGATCGATACTTATTATTATTTTCAAGCTGTTTTCGCCTTATATCATACCGGTAAGATATGCATCTATCTAGAAATCTTGCATAATAAGGAGTTGTAGTTTGTTTAGTAACGCCATTATTAAATGTGGTAATCTTAAAATTTTTATAAAAACGGTATGGTACTTGCATATCCTCTTCAACCTGATGAATTAATGTAGTATTTTCAACACCTGTGCCTACCATTAACATCAGGGTATTAAGTTCTATTAATTTGGAAAAAGTTGATTTTTTGCCAAAGCTACTTTCGCTAACTTGTTGAGTAATTTCATCTGCTTTATCACCTATTGCTGATACAGAGTGTATTGGATGCAAGGATCGCTTGGCATTATTCAGCTTCATAATCCAATTACTAAACACCCCCACTTCTGACCCCGTTTTATTAGGATCAAAAGTTAACCCTTGACAACAATTATTGGTGAATGTTGGCACTACAATTGTGCCAGAATCTCCAACAATCTCATTTAAACAATCATAAAGAAATTTATTAGGATCTTTTTGCTTTCCAAAAATCATACCAAGCGATGAGTGTACGAAAATTGTTCTGCCAGAACAAACACCAAGTGACATCAACACATGCTTTAACTCATTTTTTTTTACACTAATCATTTATTGTCTTTTTTCCAAGATATTTAAACCAAGTTGCATTATTATTATATTTTCAGAATCATGTGGCATATCAGTTTTTGTAAAACCACTTTTCTCATACGCCTTAATAGCATAAATATTATCTAAATCAACTCCAAGAAAAAACTCTCTGATACCGAGATTCTTCTGCAGCCAAATCACAGTTGCATTAATTACCTCAGTAGCTACACCCACCCCTCTCCAGCTCTTCTCGCCAATTAAAATGCCCATTGTTGCTTGATGCTCCTCAATAACAATAGGCTCATATTTGATATTGCCAATATGATTACCGCTATCACGCACAAATATACCGAGGAATAAAACAGTGTCATCATTTTCTCGTTGTGAAACATAAGATTTAACTTCTTTAATATCATGTTTTTTGCGAGTGTACCTTATTTGTGGGTTATCTTGACTACAAAGCCATTTTAAATACCTATCGCTTACGTCACCTTGATTTAGAGTTCTCAAAATAAAGCGATCAGATTGAATAGTAATACTTTTCATGTTTTTTTTATATTTCTAAAGTTGTTCATCTTTTTTATATAAATGCTTTATTTATTTTCTTTTTAACAATACATGTACTTCAGAAGAAGCGTATTTTTTATCCAGTTCAAATTGCATAGAATCAATCAATGGTGTAATCATGTCTTGGAATAAATTCCTTATTTTTTTAGAACATTGGCTTTTTTTCATGTCAATAAAAATTTGTCGATAAAGATCGATAATGTCTGCGCCAAACCACCATTCTGAAATGATATCAAACCCAAATTCATCTGCAAGATACTCCAAAGACTTCTTGGTGTATAAATGAGTATGCCCGCCACTTAATTGCCTATGAAATGCATCATTAGATATCATTTCTAAAAATACAGAAAGACTAAAAAGAGGGACTGAGATGTATATATATTTTATTCTATTATTCTTTTTTATATACTCCATAGCACCACGTGGATCTTGTAAATGCTCTAGAACACCTATTAAAGAAACAACATCGACATCAGACTCTTTAGGCAAATTGTTAGTGTCATTTATTTCATGGACAGATAGATGATCTGAACCTATCATTGTATTCCCAAAGTCTACTTGGTATCTTGAAACCTCTGTACCACTAATGTTTTTTAGTCCAATTTTATTCAAAGCACCGACAAAATACCCTGAACCTGCACCAACATCTAAATACTTCATTTTGTGGGGTGCTGCATTGTCATTCACTAATGATGTGTACAAAAACTCAGCCTTAGGGATGTAAATGCTACTTAGTCGGTAATTAAAATCTTCAATATCACTTACCTTGTAGTTCTGGGCGTAATCCTTTCCTTCATCTCCAGTATAAATAGCATTACAAAACTCATTCGTGTCTTCATATGCACCATTTAAATGAGTGCAAATATCACAAACTTTATATTCGATACCATCCTTAATAAAATCATTCTCTTTTTTTAGAGGTTTGTCGCAATTTTTACAACATAAGCGGATTGGTTGTTGTTTATAAATATTTGATATCTTTCTTTGTGCCTCTATATGCTTATCATTATCATTAAAAAATGATTTTTTTTGTTTAATTACCGATATGCTAGACTTTCCATATTGTTCAATTTTCATTGTTTAACACCCTTTAAAATTCAATTGTTTTTTACTTTTTTTATTGCTACATCACTCAACAAGATGGGGTTCAATATTTTCTGCTTCCCATCCAAAGCGAACGTAAAATAACCATATTTGTAAAAATTCTACCACCTAAACGAGGCCTATCTTGGCGGCCTTTAATCTTAACGTGTTGTTGTGCAATTTTCATATTTTGATTCGCTGCAAATATCGACAGCTCAGTACCAATTGACTTGTAAGAATCAAAGAATCCTAGCTGGTCAAAAACATCAATATGGTAAGCCTTCATTCCGCATAAAGGGTCTTCTATCCCCCACCTTCGAACAGCAACCCATGAAAAAATACTTTCTGACACTCTTTGAAGTCTACTTCTTATGCCTATAACAACAGCAAACCCCTGCTCTAATAAATCAATATACTTTTCAATAGATTCTGGACTATGCTGCCCATCAGCATCAAAAGTAATAACTGCATCACAATTTAATTCTTTTGCTTTAATAAAGCCACTGTTTAATGCATCGTCATAACCTTTGTTTTTTTTATGGCTGACCAGTACTGCACCAGCACCTATTGCTTCTTGCTCAGTATTATCAGTAGAGGCGTCATTAACAACAATAACTACTCCATATTCTTTGACTGATTGCACCACATTAGAGATTGTAGCTTCCTCATTGAATGCCGGAATAACAATAGCTATTTTATATTTGTCCATTTTATATAATCACCAGATTTAATATTTTCCACTAACTCTTTATCGAGAATCTTCTCTAATTTATAAGGCGGTAACGCATCTTCAGGACAAGGCCTAAGAAATTCTAAATCATCCTCTCGAACCATATCCCCGGCTGCTAGATCTTTTTTAAGACGGATAGATCTTCTTTGTAAGACAACAGTCTCAGCCTCATTGTCTTCTACTTTCTTTATCTCTAACCCTAATGAATTTTCTAACTCTCTAGTCCTAAAAACCATATCTTTCCAAGTATTAAAATCCATTGAAAATTTATGGTCTGGCCCTTCTCTAGTTGTGTCATCTGTAAAATGTTTCTCGATAACACGGGCACCTAGTGTCACTGCCCCTAATACTGTAGCATGTCCAGGAGTATGGTCAGACAACCCTAAAATAGTATTGGGATATTTTCTACCATATTCTTTAAGCACATTTAAATTTATATATTTGAAATTTTCTAATGATGCTGTATAGTTTGTATTGCACTGCATTAATACCACATCATTAGTGTGATTCAATAATGTAGACATAGCCATCTCTACTTCATCTATAGTTGAGGCTCCTGTTGCCAATAATACTGGCTTATTTTTAGAGGCAATATAGTCAACAATCCCTAGCCAAGTAATATCACCAGACCCAATCTTATACGCACTTAAGAAATCATCAACTTTGTCTACTAATTCATAAGAATATGGTGAAGTTAGGAAAGCTATCCCTGCCTTGTTACAAGTCTCTTTCAATACAGGTGTCCAGTCTTGATCAATTGATGCATCTTGATATACATTAAATACGCTTTTTTTCCATCTAGACTGGTGTGATTGTTGCCTATCAAGAGATTTGAATCCTTTATCGCTTACAATGGTATCAGCAGTAAAGTGTTGAAATTTAGCAGCATCTGCCCCTGCCCCTGCACAAAGATATATCAAATCCTTGGCTCGCTCTAGATTTCCGTCATGATTAGCACCTACATCTGCAATAAAGTAGGTAGGGTGATTCATGCCTACGACTTTATTTTCTATTTGAATTTCTCTCATTCTATTTCTTCTAATTCAATAAATTGTTGTTGTTATCATATTGATGCTTCATTAATTTTATCGTATCTATGACATTAGGAATGTCATATACTAAAGCCGAACTAATCTTTTTAACACTTAACGCCATATTTTTCGGTCTATTTGCTTTAAATTCTATGCTATCAACACTAACTCTGTTGATATTTTCATTAGGCAATTGGAATGTTTCAGCCATTTTTTTACCAAAATCATATTTTGAGATACTATCACTACTTACGCAATGATGCAGTCCAAATATAGGTCTTTCAATTATCTTTCCGATAATAAGCGATAAATTATCAACATGTAATGGGGAAAAATACACATCATAAAATAAACTTAATGGTACATTACCAATCAAGCTTTTAAGTATCCATTCGGCAAATGAAGTATCACCTTCCTGCGTCCAACCAATAATATTTACTCTAAGAACTAAGCCGTTATTCATCGATTGCACAGGCCTCTCTCCCATGAGTTTAGTTTTTGCATAAACATTGAGTGGATTTTCCAAGTCGGATTCACTATATGCGCCCCGCTTCTCTCCGTCAAACACTGAATCAGTTGAAATATAAATCAGCCTGCCGTCGCTAGAACCCAAATAATCCGCCATCGCTTTGGTTGTTTCAACATGAAGTTTGGTTGCTAGCTCAACATTTTCTTCACAGGTATCTACATTGACGATTGCAGCGCAATGTATCACTACATCCAGTTTAGACTTTTCTAGCCATTTATTAAGTAATGCAATATCTGTTAAGTCAAAACAATCCCACTCAATATTATCACCCTCTATACCTTTGCTTCTTGAAGTTGCAAATACTTTGTGTTTCTCTGATAAATGAGCAACAAGTGACGCGCCTAACATTCCACTTGCACCTGTAACTCCTACCTTCATCAATTCAACCTTGTAAACCCACCGTGACAAACAGGTCCATCTAATAAAGAATCTACCGATAAGTCACCATTTTCACAATCAGCTATCACTTTAAAAATCGGGTCTAATATTTGGAAATAATTATCTATCTCTTGTATCCCATGCTCTGTACAAACATAGATTACATTTGAAGCAAGAATATTGTTTTTTAGCATCTCTTGAGTTATGTAAGTTTTATACTTTAACCAATCATCAGATTGAATACCAAATCCAATCATAGACGGTAAACCATTAACCTTAATAGGTAATTGATACTTTTCACCTAAGTTTTTCCATTGATTGCCAATATCTTTGCCCGTATTAGTTATCAATTCCCATGACTTAGTTTTATCCATAACCTCTAACGTCTTTAATGCGGCTGTAGGCCCAA
The DNA here is from genome assembly GCF_001293165.1 of Candidatus Thioglobus autotrophicus. NCBI lineage: Bacteria > Pseudomonadati > Pseudomonadota > Gammaproteobacteria > Pseudothioglobaceae (SeqCode) > Candidatus Thioglobus > Candidatus Thioglobus autotrophicus. Next base: position 416,856 of record NZ_CP010552.1, read on the forward strand.
TTCTTTCAGTCCAAAAAGTGGAGCTAATAAAAGTACTTTGAGCAACATCCATTACTTCTTTTCTTCCGATTACAGCAGTAATAGCATACCCATTACCCAAAGCCTTCCCAAAAACAGCCATATCTGGCTCAATGCCATATAATTTATGAAGCCCGCCATTGCTTTGTCTGAAGCCAGAAGTGCACTCATCAAAAATCAAAATAATATTATTTTCACTTGCTATCTTTCTTACCTTAACCAAAAAATCATCTTGAGGTTCGTCATTGCGAGAGACTTCCATTTTTATAACGCCAATATCATGATTTTGTATAATAGTTTCTAGCTCATCTATGCGATTATAGTTGAATGGAACCACACTGCCTTTAAGGTCTTTAGGAACACCTTTAGGATTTAAACCTGGTAAGAGGTGCCCTGTAAGATTATCATCGTCTTCTAGATTTGCGGATAAATACCAATCATGCCAACCATGGTAACCACAAATAGCTACTTTATCTTTACCAGATGCAGCCCTTGCTATTCTAATTGCTATTGCATTTGCCTCACCACCTGTTCTTGCCAAGCGTACCATATTTGCCCAAGGGTGAAGCTCAATCAATTTTTCAGCAAGATATACCTCTTCTGGACAGTTAAATGTAGACATGTTTCCTTTTTTAACAACATTTATAACTGCAGCATCCACTTCATCATTACCATAACCCAAGATGTTTGTGCCAATTCCCATTATTGACATATCGGTATATTCACGCCCATCCAAATCCCATACTTTGCAACCTTTAGCCTTGCTAAAATACGCTGGCCAATGATCTGGAAGAAACATTTCACTTCTCTTGGATAGCAGCATATTCCCACCTGGAATAATACGCTTAGCTCTTGACCATAATTTTTCCCCAGTACTCATAACCGCCCCCTCGTTGCGAATTAAATGCTCATTTACAGTAAATAATTTTGGTTTATTTTCTTTTAACTCTATTATTTTTTTCCATGAAAAATTTATTTCTGGGTGAAAATAATTAAAAATATTTTGCACTACAGTAAAGTCTTCAGGCTCATCAACTGTCCATCTTTCTGCAGAAAAATCCTTAGAATTTTTTAGATAAAATTTCTTAAAAGTATCAGAATTGATAATATAAGGCGTTACATGCTCTCTCTGAAAGTCTTCTTTTCCCTTTTTATGAGCTTCTTCTAGCGCCTTAATTGAAATAACTTCAACATCTAACCCATCTGGATAAGTAGGTGGCTCACGATTACTAGCATAATCTACATTAGAATCAATAAATCCCTCTATCACTTCATCAACAAGAAAACTATCTATCAATGGACAATCCCCAGTTATTCTGATAATAGCATTAGCTTTAAATGTTTTTGCTGCTTGAAAATATCTATCCAACACATCATTTTCCTCTCCAGAAAATACCTTATAACCCAAACTTTCAACATGATTAATTAATGGGATATTATTTTTATTATTTGAAGTGGCGAGTACTATTTGATCAATGTGCTTAGAATTAGACAGCCTATCAATCAACAACTCAATCATTGGGATATGATTGATTCTCATCATTACCTTATTAGGCAAACGAGCAGATCCCATTCTTGCTTGGATAATTGCTACAACTTTCATACTATAGCTTCCAATTTGTAGGATTTATCAGCATAGGGTCATCTATTATTAATTCATCTGGTATTGAATATTGAGGGCTTTTAGAGATAGAGGTAATTATTTCAGTTAGTTGGGACTTATTCTGTACTCCAACTATTACCTTGTTAATTTGCTCATAAGAATATGAAAAATTTAGCGTAGCACTCAACGGAGTTTGATTGGTGTCATTAATCCACTCATTAAACTTATTAAAGTAATCACTCCATTTATTAAAGTACGGATTTCTCTGATTTTTCTCCTGCAGTAATAGCCCCTGCAGAAAGACTGACCTAGAATGTAACTCCACTCCAGTTTGGCTCAGCTTATCAAGCCAACCAGATACCTCAAGCCTTCTGTCTAAAATATTAAAAGGTGCCTGAACAATATCCATCTTCATGTCGTAATTTTCTAACGCATCTAGTTCATCTGGATTATAGATAGACACACCAATTTTTTTAACAACACCATCATCTTTTAGCCTGGACAAACTATCAAATAATCGTCTTTTAGGCGTTTCAAGAAAATCAGTGGACTGATGTAATAATAACCCTGATACACTATTTACACACATCCTGCTTAAGGATGACTTAACATGGCCACTTACCCATAAGTCAATATTGTTCACATTTTTAGGAATAGGGGGTAATTTTGTTACAATATCAAATTGATTGACGCCCACCTTACCTAAAATATTTTCACTACTGCCATACACTGCTGCCGTATCAAGTGTATCAATATTATGACACTCTGCCTCTCTTAATATATCTTCAACTTCTGAAATTTCAACTTGACCAGATGTATTAGACACACCGTAATCCGATCCAAATTGCACCGTTCCAAGAGATAATTTCATTTTATTTAAAATGTCTTTGTTAGTTTTCTTAATAATCTATACATCTTTATAAAAGAACTTCCTTAGCTTAAGATTTGGATGAACATGTAATTTTCTAAACAAAAAGAAATTATAAGGAAGAAAGAAAAATACATAGTGTACAAAAGTCTTTAAACTCTTCTTCAAGAAATATAGGACTCCAGTCGGTTGAACATACTTTTTTAATCTTGGACTCACTATAATAGAATTTTTATTTGATAAAACATCAATCCAATCTTGATTGAATTCAACTATATTCTTAAACTCAAGGTGTTCATAATTATTGTCTAGACTGAATCTGAAATGTATGTTGCCTCTAAATGAGTTACAGATTCCACGATGTAGAATAGCAGGGTCAAAAAATAGTATATTACCGGCCTTGCACTTCGGGTAGATAGACCCCTCTATCCTATCCGAGGAGCGTTGTTTTATCTTTTCTTCAACCACCTTATCTTTTTCTATATGCGACATAGGCATAAGTTCAAGCCCTTGCTCATCAAATAAAAACATGCTAACTTGAAGATACATGCTATTTCCAACATCTGCATCTCTATGCCAATTGCCAATATGGCCAAAATCTTCTCGGGTTGTATGATATCTTGACAAATCTAATTTTAACCTACCCTCTCCCACTATGTCTTTAACACCTGTAATTAGGCTTGAAGAGTTTAAAAGTGCAGCCATACGCTTATCAAGAATATCTGAATGGAATGGCATTTCTATTCCTGCTATATTTACTACCTTACTAAGATAATCATCATAGACACGAAAGTATGGATACTCTCCACTTTCCGCCTGAGCAAGAATTTTTTTAAACGACTTTTGAGCATCTAATAAAACTTGTGAACTCTCTAGTCCAGATTCAATTAAAACATACCCAAACTTCTTAAAATAGTTCCATTCTTTATGCGTTAAAAATCTCATCTCTTCTCTTGCCAAACTACAAAAAACACCTTTATTATCATATTAGTTCGATAATTATATATTATCGATTTTATTGCGATTTTTCTCAATCCAATCTTGTAATATTTTAACACTCATCCACTCTTTATTACTGTCAGAACAATATATAAAGTCTGACTTAACCTTGACACCATTTCCAATTCTTTCTGGATCTTTAGCCCACTCGTTAATAGATGGTAAAATTTTATAATACTCTGGGTATTCATAAGTATAAAGTGCATCTTCTGAGCCAATCATCTGCTCATGTAACTTCTCACCTGGGCGAATACCAACTTCTTCTTGCTTGGCGTTCTTATTAACTGCTAATGCCACATCAGTTACCTTCATAGAAGGGATTTTCTTCACATAAATTTCACCACCCTTCATATCATCAAAGGTGTGCCATACTAGCTCGACCCCTTCTTCTAGAGAAATCATAAAACGTGTCATCCTATTATCTGTGATTGGCAATACGCCACCTTCAGAAATTGACATAAAAAATGGAATAACTGAGCCACGAGACCCCATTACATTGCCGTATCTTACCACTGAGAAAGACGTATCATGATAGCCACTATATGAATTACCAGAAATAAACAACCTATCAGATGTTAATTTGGTTGCACCATAAAGATTAGTAGGGCTACTGGCTTTATCAGTAGACAGTGCGACAATCTTTTTTACGCCTTTATCAATACAAGCATCGATCAAATTCATAGCACCAAATACATTAGTCTTTACACATTCAAATGTGTCATATTCGGCAGTAGGAACAATTTTAGTGGCTGCAGCATGTACCACATAATCAATATCATCAAGTGCTCGAAACAATCTATCTTTATCACGCACATCCCCAATCAAGAAACGCACTCTTGGGTCGTTTTTAAATAATTTTGCCATTTCCCATTGTTTCATTTCATCTCTAGAGAATACAACTATTTTCTTTGGGTTGTATTTTTCCAATGTCATTGGGATAAAGGCATGGCCAAAAGAGCCCGTCCCACCGGTAATAAGTATTGATTTATTTGTTAGCATATTGAATAATAATAGTAAATGTAATTTTCTTTTTTGTAGAGTAAAACTCTAAGTGTGGTAATAATACCTTACTCTGCTTACTATTTTGCTCTGAACAAATATTATGTGCTAGTAATTAATTCTAGAAGAATTTGTATGGATGCATATCTTGTTTACCAGTATTAAGAGTTAATCATTTCGTCATATGTTCCTACATCCACTGAGCCATTATTGTTTATTCTTATTATCCTATCACAATTTTTTAAGGTAGATAATCGATGTGCAATGATTAAAACTGTTAAATCTCTTTTCAGTTCGCTTACCTCTTTCATTACTGCACGCTCTGTATTATTATCCAGAGCACTTGTCGCTTCATCAAAAACCAGTATGTCTGTTTGCTTATAAAGCGCTCTGGCGATTCCTATTCTTTGACGCTGACCTCCAGAAAGTCGAATGCCTTGTTCACCTACAATGGCTTGGTAGCCATCTTTACTCTCGCCTATTAATTCATCAATTTTTGCTTGCTTTATAGATTTTTCCACTCGTTTTTTATTAATTTCATCTTTAGGAATTCCAAAAGCAACATTTTCTTCTATAGAATTGTCAGATAAATAAATACTTTGTGGAACGTGTGCTATATGCCTTCTCCAGGCCTGTCTATTTATTACTGTTATGACCTTATTATCAACAACAACCTCTCCCTTTGTTGGTTGGGTTAACCCCATAATAACATCTAATAGTGTGCTTTTTCCACTTCCAGTGGTACCTATAAAGCCAACACGCATGCCCTTGGTTATTTTTAAATTAATATTTTTCAACACCCAAGGGGTATTTTTTGAATATCTAAAACTTATGTTATTTAAAATAATCTCCTTTTTAAAAGGAATCTCTATTGATCGATTTTGAGTAGCATGAATAGGCAGGGGCTGGTTTAAAAGATCCAATACATCCTGATTAGATGATCTCGATCCTTGTATAGCACTATACGAACTGTATGCTTGTTGCAATGCCGGAATCAACCTTTGAGCTCCAAGTGCTAATGCTCCTAATATCGGAATTGCAGTTGTTATTCCACCTTGATTCTGAGTTAAAAAGTACGCAAGGATGGCGATTAAACTCATTCCTATGGACTCCATTACGAACTTAGGACTACCTGAAATAAACATATTATCTCCTGATGCTCGTCGCATAGGTAAGTCTGCATTACGATAAAGAGTGCAATAAAATTCTTGACTGCCATCTATAAGCACATCTCGGATTCCACCAAGACCCTCTTGTAATGATTTTACTATTGCATTTGACTGATAAGCCACAATACTACTATTCTGTTTAAGTTTTTTCCTGGTGAATTTAATTACAATCCCATAAAGCACACCAAAACCAACAACTGCAAAGAATGAAATTTGCATATTGATCACGAATAGTACACTTACAATCCCCACAAGCATAATTATCGAACTTACTAGAATAAGGGCTGGAGTCAGCCCCCCTTTAACTACCACATGTGTTTTTGTTACTATACCATTGATTACTTCACTACTATTTTTCAGTAAATGAACTGAGTACTCTTGATGTAATGTGCGACGATAAACATCTATACTGATATCTGCACCTATTGCATACGATAATCTGGTTGTCACATACAAAAGTGTTAGTCGTATTATTCCCGCAAAAATGGCTACAGTTATAAACGCAATGGTTAAAGGCAATATCAACTGGTCTGGTTTGGTTATATTCAAAAGCTGTATTGGATATTGCATAAGTGAATGCTGGTAAATTTGCTCTGGAGAAGTAAATACACCCAAGAATGGGAGGGTCAGACCAATACTAATAACCTCGGCTATACTAGCAATAAACATCAGTGCAAGCAACATATAAAGTTGCCTTTGTCGTAACTTTGACAAATGATGCCACAGACTTATTATTTGTTTCATAATGTATTTTTTCTATTATTAATATGGTTTTGCAACATGTGTAAAAAATATAACAGCATGCTTTTTAAGCAATTAAATTACTCTTATTCTTTTTACTCTCTCTAGCGTAATTGGAGCATGCAAATCTTCAACCGTATCTACTTCAACCCAGTCTTCATCAATCTGAACCGAAGCTACTTTGCCGCCAATACTAACTATAAATTGTAGTAAATCGGTCATATATGAGTTTTCAACTTCTTTTCCTAATAATTTTCCACTTTCAAGTGCGCTATGAAATGCTGACTTTATTTGCCTTACCCCTTCAGAAGAAAATTTCATTAATCCCATATATTGACCTTCTATTTCTTCAAGGGAACTTGGCTTTTGTCCAATCTCGCTAATTGTTCCATCTTTTCGTAATTTTAATGTTTCCGCGTCATCTAATGGATTTTCATTTCTCTCTCTCCAATAACCTTCCCACTTCTTATCAATAGTCACTGCAATATCCGCCTTAGACTTTATTAGAGCTTTCAATATATTTTTAGAATAAACTATATCTCCATAGCTCACAATAACATCACCCTCTAGCTCTTCTTCTGCTGAAAATAAAGTCCAAACCATATTTGTTTCAAAATACCTAGCATTCACTTTAAGTTTTATATCACCCCTTTTCAGCATCTCCGACTTATAACCACCAATTATTACTATGTCGTCTATTCCTTCAGATTTTAGGACTTCTAATTGCCTATCAATTAGACTAACACCATCAATCTCTACCATGCATTTTGGGCGATCTAACGTGTATGGGCGTAATCTCGTTCCCTCTCCAGCAGCCAATATAATAACCTTTAGATTTTTATTTACCATTATTTATCAACCTCTTAAATCTTTCTAAGTGACTTATTACAAGCCTACCTTCTCGTTCTGGGTGCCACATCCAAGCTTCCCATGGCAACTCTCTATGTCTAATTGCTTCTATATTTCCATCATCAGATTTAGCCAATACACTAAACACATCTGGGCAGCCTTCTAAAGCATAATTGTGATAACTATTTACTGATTCCACTGCCTTTATTGTACTAACTTTATCGTATTGTAATTTATGGCGAGTATTTACATGTCCAGACACCTTAATTAATTTTCCGCCAACATGTAATCCCATCATTTGCATTCCCCTACAAATCCCCAATACTGGTTTATTATGTTTCTCTGCCCACTTAAGTAAAAAATTCTCTGTCACATCTCTTTGAACAGCCGTTCCAATATCATTACCCCCAGATAATAATAATGCATTAATATTTAATAAATTTAACCACTGTTCTAATAATGGATGACCGCCAGATTCTGATGATACATTGACCAAATTATTTGGAATTGGAACAGGAATAAAGCCTGCATCAATAACCCACTCAACTAGCCTTTGATCTACTGAATCTCTCCATTCATTATAAGCGTTAACCTTGTCAATACGCTGAGTAATCCCAATCAATATGCTCACTATACTTTATCCAATATTTGAACTATCATCTCATCAGTAGTATATTTTTTCTTGCTATAATCAAACAATAAATCTGGAGACTTTGGCTCGTCAACATCTATATCCAAGCCGAATACGTGTCTTAATTTGCCAGAATCATAACTATGATAAATTCCTTTGGGGTCACGATTTCGCAATTCAGCAATAGGTACCTTTAAATAAATTTCAAAATAATTTGGCAAGTTCTCTCTATTCCACTTATACACTTCAGAAAACATTGAAATAGTAGCTATCACAACGGTTATGTTTTGATCAGAAAGAACACGGCAAAGATGCGCATATCTCATCGCAAGCAAAAAGCGTACGTCTTTATTATAATTTTTTTTAGTATAAGCATCCGCACCAAAAACTTCTCGCAATTGGTCGCCATCAAGATAAACAACTGCACTCCCTTTATCTTTAAGCGTATTGCTTATCTTTATACCTAATGTTGTCTTTCCAGATCCAGACAATCCTGTTATCCAAATAACCCTACTAATAATCTTATCCTTGTCAGTATAGTGGACTAACAATACCTGCAGCACAGTCAAGATGCACACGGTTTGCTTTCGTCAGTGAATTAAAACGCTGTTCGCCACATCCGATTGCTGCAGGCACTCCAAACTCTGCACAGCGAATTGCCATATGTGAATTAGCCCCTCCATATTTAGTAATTAAGCCAGATATTTTTTGTGAAAAAATCCAATCAAACCCAGGGTCAGCTCCCTCTATAACAACTATCTTTTCCTTTATTAAGACTCCATCTGTCCTAGAGTCTAAAAATACAAATGGAGCGGTCACTTCTTTATGGGTTATAAAATTTGGGTGGCTCACTTGAAATGGCACAATGTGAACTCCAGCTTCATCTGTTAAAACTTGTGGAAGACGTATTGATGCGCTAATATTGTGTTTATTCTCTTCTTGTACATATATGCATCTTAGTTGATCTTCTATAGATTTTTCATCACTTTCTTTTAATACTTTAAGTAGAGATGCCAATGGAACATGCGATATTTCATCTCGGCTTAAGCCATTATCTTCTGCAAAATTTGCAATTAATTCTAGTATATTGCTCAATATACGAGTAAATACAAACTTACCATACTCTCTACCAATTATTGCGTCATGTATATACTTCAGAAGATCATCTGCATTAATTGTATCAAAACCATCTTTTTCCAGCAGCTGATTTATTTTTTTCCGTTGCACATCTGATAATTCAAACTGCTTGACATTCTCCTCTTGATGATTAGGAATACATCCAGTAGATATAGAGCTCATCTGATCATATCGGTGTGATTTTATATCATAAGTCCCAGGGCGAAGGTGTCCATATTTTCCCATAAAATCACTATTAGAAATCCTCCCCAAATGTAAAGAATGCATATCATCGACTAATTCACTTGCTACAGTATGTACTCCAGACTGAATCTCATTAATCTCTGCACTAGTTAAGATAGACTCTTGCTCAAATGATAATAAAATAGTTTTTGCAATAAAACCATGCCTTGCCAAAATAGAAAATGGAATAGTTCCCAGCTGAACACAGTCATCAACCATAGAATACAAATTAAAAATATCCTTTTGGGCAACAAAGTCAACCTTGCTATATTTTTTGCTTAATGAATCTACCTTACTTAATGCGCAATTAATAGATCCATTACCATTACCACCAATCAGCTTTTTAGTATGTTGCACATGTAGCCGTCTAAACTCACCCTTTTCAGTTGCACTTAGTGCATCTCCAATTAGATTGTTAATTTTTTTGTCTATATCAAAACTGTAAGTTGTTATTGCTATGCCAAACTCAACTTTATCATGCAACTCTGGATTGTCTTTAAGTCGTCCAATCCAATGATTAACCAATTTTTTGGCAATCAATGGATTGGTATTTTTTGGCAAATAACTATTAAAACTTAAACGTGTATCAATAAATGGCTGACCCGAAAGCATCACCATCAATGGTTCGCCAGTTGATGTCATGTACCCCATTATTGACCTTGCCTTACTCCAAGCAGAGTCTGTAATAAGGGTTTGATAGAGTGAGGATGCTAAAGCTCTAGGAGCCCTACCTATCATCTCTATAGGATTCCAGTCTGGCATTTGCCCAAAAACGGTAACTTCTCCATATATTTTTCTATACCTCTCAAACTTGTTTTTGACAAACAATTGCACTCCGTGCAAAGTTGTATCAATAGCGTTTGTAATTGACCTGTCCCAATTTGGCTGCGTAGTAATTGCCCTAACTTGTAACAAATATGGCGTTAGATCTTTACCAAGTGCAAACTCTATATCAAGAAACTGACTATTCATCACTTGCTCAAGATCTTGAACTGCTTGCAATAATTTAATAAAACGCTCTGAACGTAGTTTGTTAATTGAATTACGGTGAATAAATATCGTACGATTAGAATACTCTCCATTGCCTGATGTCACTGTGTCAGTTAATCCAGACTCATCATCATAATTAATTACATAATATGGCGCACCAGTATTTAAATCATGAGTAAATACCACGCCACTCATGTTAATATTTTGTACCATCTCTTGCACCATAACTTCATCATTGGGAAGTATTTGACGCTTTTTTTTATAGCTAGAAATAACTGTTTGAACCCCCTTTCTTATTTCTTCTGGACTGTCTAGAGGAATGTTCAACACAGAGTCATATTCTCCAGCTGAGGAACTAGAGTTTGTATCTTCATCTTCAGCTGAAGATCTAATAACCAACTTGCTAGATTTAACGTTTTTTCTTATTAGATCAACTACCTTGGAAAAATCATAAGCCTTTATATAAAAGCTTATAAAATTTGGAACAACAAAGATTGACACTCTAGTTTGGACATTGCGCAAAGTGTCTGATTTTGATCCCAATTTACTTACCCTTGTGGTGTTTACTAATTTTAGTAATTATTATAATTCCAACGATAGAATTATAAACGTTTTCAGTATTAATAGTGACTCGCGCACATTAGCTAAACTGCAAAATATACTCTTATTTTTATCACTTCTTTATTTTTTTATTTAAAGTTATAAATGCATAAAATTTAACCATATCTAGAACCGCTCCAACAAAAAATAATGCCAAAAATCTAAGTGGTAGAATGCCTGGAAATAATTTCAAACCTTTGTCTCTTGGTAGAAAAATCCCTCTATATAAAAAATAAATTACAAAAGGGGTGGTGGTTACAATTTTAGTTATATGCGGTATGTAAAATAAAGAGTTGACTTGCCATCCTATAACTAACCCATTCCAAATATAAGCAATAAAAATAAAGTATGGGAGTAGAATAAAAACAGCTAACTGCCTCTGCCATTTGTAATATTCAAGTCCCCCAGAAGAACGGTAACTCACCAGCCATTTTTTTATCAATTTTTTAAAGTTTAATCTTAATAATCCATAATAATCAAGTACTATCACGCTATTATCAATAGATACTAAATTGAAATATATTGTTCTATTCATCCACTCAGAATCTTCTCCAGTTCTAACATTTTCAAGAAACTGGCCAACCTTATGAAAAACAGTTTTCTTTATAATTGATCCAGGAAGTGTTCTTATTGGATTTACACCATAAATAGAATCGCGAACATAAGTCATTAGCCCAGAATTATTAACAACATAGAGTGTAGAGCCCCAAATTATGTCTACCGCCTCGCCCGTATTTATTTGCTTTAAACAATTACTTAACCAATTGACTCTAGGGATGGTCATAATGTCAATGAAAGCTATATAATCACCACTTGCTTTTTCTACACCTATATTTCTAGCAGCACCTGGATTTAATGTTTCACTATGGCTAATAATATGAAATGCACACCTATTTTGACACATTGCTTGTAGTTGTTTTTTATCATAATCGTTCAATCCATATGAATCAACAATAATTATTTCTGATGGTGCGTATGTTTGATCTAGTACTGCATCAATACATTTTTCAATATCAATAGCATTGTGAGCAGAGGGTATAACAACACTAACCATGTATTTATTTTTAGTCATCTACTTCCAATTGAAACTGTATTAAATACAATTTTAAAACATGCTCAAGCCTTTTTTTAAAATTAAAGCGCATCAGTTTTGTATATATCCTGAAAGTCCAATGTTAAATTCTAGATAATTATATATTATAAATCTTAATCTACTTAATGGGCTTTGGGTATACGACCTACCACCCAATTCAAATACGTTAGAATTATTTATTATTTTTCTGGTTGGCAGCTTGTCAAACATACGTGCGTAATATCCTATTACATCGTCTTTATTATTAAACTTATTGCCAAAAAACAGGCTAATATTATCTGATTTTATTTTTTCATAATTCAAATTATGCATAAATAAGTCCTTATTTAAATCTAAGTCCTTTAATTCGGTAATTGACGCATGTTTATTATCATTATTAAGAAAAACTATTCCATAGTACGGGTCTATTATTGACCATTTGCCATTAACTTTAAAAATAGTTACCGCATCCTTGTAGTTGTCTTCATGAAACCAAATAAAAGCATCCACGCCAGCATACACCAATAAAACTGTCAAAAGATCAGAAAATTGATCCTCTGTACCAAGCCTTCTATCTATTATTGTCAATGGGTGACTATCAACCACATCAACGCCTTCTGGTATTTTTCTTATTTTATTCTGTACCCATTTTGATATATCTAATACTTTTTCTATGTCATTTTTGGAATTCTGAGTTATTTTATTAACAAGATAATCATAATTTAAATGCCTGCCATAGAAATTATATAGCTTTAAATATAATGGAATTTTGTATTCAATTATCTTGTAATTAATACCTATATATTGCGTTGTATTTTTACTTAAAACTATAAAAATGCTTACAATCAATACAACCAATAAGAGGAGTTTTATTTTTTTCATAATAGATATATCTATAAAAAATATGTTTTTAGATAATTTAAATATTGACCTTTGATTATTTCTTAATTCGATGCAAAATAAATGCCTTGAATGCAAAATATAAGCTTAAACCTATTGTCACATGCCAAGGTGCTAAGCGCATGCGATACAGAGTTCCTACATTTGGAATTGCAATAGATTGCACCAACAATATTACTGCACCAGTTAACAATACCGCTGCAATAATTATAATATTCTCGTTGTTATATTTGATAATCAGACCTATAAATCCGGCTATAAATGCAGCATATGCAACCAACATCTCAATGCCGGAAATTTTTCGCATAATCCCACTTCCAGGATTGACTCCTTGGGCAATCCACATATCAGGAAATGGTGCCAAATATCCAATTTGAATAGCTCGTGGAATATAATTTAGCACGTCTAATACTGAATAAAATCTAACGTTGGCATCAATCATACTGCCTGCATTTGGATAGCCATTGATAAAATTCTGCCTAACTCGATCAAATCTAGCTGGATACGTAACAAGTAATTTCTCCAATAGAGCTATAGAATTAGAATTTATAGAATTAGAATTTATAGAATTAGAATTTATAGAATTAGAATTTATAGAATTAGAATTTATAGAATTAGAATTTATAGAATTAGAATTTATAGAATTAGAATTTATGTGATTAGCCTTCGGTGGTGGAGCATAATAATCTTGGATACTTGAAAGCGACACACCCCACTGATGAATAAAAAACATGCCAGTTACAATAATCAATAATCGTTTATATCGTGTGGGTCTACGCCACAAAATCCACAACACCAAAATACTTACGCCTGCCATCCAGGCGATACTTACCACTTCCATAAAGTATGGCCTAACTATCCAAATCAGAAAAAGCCCTGAAATAGTTCGTAGAAAAAAAGATAAATACACTTTCCAGCCCTTTTGATCACCAGCTAGTAGTAACGTATTAAAGATGAGAAATACTCCAACTATGGAGAATATGTCTTTATGTAGCTGCCCATAAATCATCAATGAGCTAGGAAATAACAAAAGAGGCAGTACACCAACCCAAGTGTATTTATTCTCCTTAGCTATATATGAAATTAACCTGTGTAACTCTGCAACTGCAATACCAAATAAAATAGCATTTAATGGCAAATACATAAAAGGTTTAGAAACCCCAGTCAGTGCATAAATTGCAGCAGCTATCCCAGCTGGCGCCTGCCCAAAAAGCCTTAACTCCCACTTATCCCAGCCAGTTTCATTAATTTTATGTGCTGATTCTACTGCAATTTGATTGAACCAGACCCAATCTGCACCTTTTAATAGCCCATCTCCGGCGTGCAAATCTGGAAACACATATGGTAAAAAAATTAATTGCAATGAAAGCCCTAGTGTTAATGCCCATAAAAAAGCAATCAACCCTATAACGTATGATTTTGACAAATCAATATTCATTATTATTCTTCATATTCTTCATATTGAAAACTTTAAATTTTAACTAATTGTTTCATTGTTTAAAAATAGGATTAGTCTTTGACTAATCCTGTTAGTAGGCGAACTAGCTTATCTCCTGTAACATTTATACAATATTTATTCTCAATCAGCTTTCGCCCAACCCCCCCCATTTTAGCTCTCATATCTACATTCCTATATAGCCTTTCCAAAGCTTCAACCCACTGTTCATTAGAATCGGACAAAAATCCATTAACACCATCATCAACAATTTCTTTATTAACGCCTACCGAAGATGCAATAACAGGTAATCCACTTGCCATATATTGTATTAGTTTAAAACCACATTTACCACGTGCCCAAGGCTCATCTGGCAAAGGCATGATCCCAACATCAAAACTAGACAAACACTCAACTTCAATCTCTTCAGACCAAGGGAGAATTTTCAATGAAACTCCTGGCAATTCAATAGATCCTGCACCAATCAAAGTTACAATCACATTATCATTCTGACACATATGGGCCAATGCTGGGGCGATACTATATAGATACTTTGTGGTACTGGGAGACCCTATCCACCCAATATTAAATACATTTGATTGAAAATTAGATTTAAATACTGGATATTTTGATAAATCTACCACTGTAGGGATTAATTCTACCTGCTTGGATCCAGCAGAATGTGCATAATTAGCTAAATATTTATTTCCCACAATAACAATATTTGCAGATCTCATAACAGAACGAATTTTATTTTTAAATAGGATACGTATTAAAAAACTTTTGTGCGCATCATATCGATGGAATATAGCATCATCATAGTCAATTATCAATTTACACCCTTTATATTGAAATAACCATTCAAAAATTGCAGGAAAAAATGGTATCAATTCATATTCAATAACAACAACTGAATGGCTTGATGCACGTAAAATTGCGAGTAGGCGACGAATAAATAAACCAAAAACCAATAAGAATGGGGTGATTCCATTTTTATATTTTTCAATAAGGTATCGTTCACTAAAGAGTGGAGATATTTCATATTCCAGCCCAGACTTTCCAATCATCGGCAAATATTGGAGACTTCTGTAGCGACTGCTGGCGCCATTTCTATCATATTTTGTTAAAAAAAATATTTTCTCTTTCATTCGCAAATATAACAATAAAACATTATCCTATTGCTTCGGTGTAGATCTTTCTATAATTATTAATCCCAAATTCCAAAGAAAATATCTTTTCTGCAGTATCTCGACAGCGTTTATGTATTTCCTTATCAAGATATAAAGAATTAAGATTATCAATTGCATCAGAAATAGATGTCGCATCAATTCCATCTAAAACAATGCCCACTCTATTTTGTGTAACAACATCTGCCACATCTCCAACACCACGATTCACCACTACCGGCATGCCAGTCGAAAGAACTTCTGCCAGACGAGTTGGAGAGCGCCCAAGTTCAGACGTCTCACCCCCCTTATAGAACATTGTAGATATTGAATGCTCCTTGATTGCATTCGGAATATCTTGTGGCAAACATGAAGATATCTTCAAGCGCCTTCCTAATACATTCTTTGGATCAACAAGTGATTGGATTATTGTGGGATCGTCTTGGGATATTATCTCGAAAGTTGAATTTTGATCAATTTCAGCTAATTTATTAAACCAAATTGAAAGCCATTTAATGTCAAACCATCCGCTCAATACAGTACCAATACACCCATGTACCATGGATTTATTTTCTTGGGATTTATCATACACAAGCATAGGAAATTTATTCAAATCGACACAAGTAGGAATTACAACCAGCTCTTTATTTTTCAATTCTTTTGAGTATTTCTTATTAAGATATTTAACAGATGCATTTGTCAAAGTAACAACAGTAGATGCGTCACGCAAACACAATCGTTCAATTAAAATTATTATTTTATGTAAAAAAGAATTTCGATTAATGCGTGACGATGTTATCAACTCTTCAGGCCAAAGGGCACGCATATCAAAAATAAAAGGAACTTTGGTAACTTTATATACAATCCATGCGACGGCAGCAGGCAAGTATGAGCGCGCATGGATAAGTTTAATACTATCTTTTTTTACCACTTTTAAACAAAGAGTGAGAAATTTAATCATACTCCATGCCGATCCAATCAAAGTAGGGTGATATCTATAATATTGAGGATTCCAACAAATTCCAAGTGACTGGCATTCTTTTTTTAATCTTTCGAATCTATCAGAATTATTAACATCTTTTTCCTTTTCAAAGGTTATAAGAGAAATTTTATAGTAAGATGACAAACCTCTTAAATACGGCATAACCTGGCTCTGACCCAATGGCTCTAGAAGCCCATTACGAGTGATGTACAAAACTTTATTCATATAATCGTATAGTATCTTTTAGTTTAAAAAAATCCTAATCACAAAGATTTTTAGTTACCCACTGTCTATCTTTTTCTCCAGAATATATCAGTTTTATTTTTCCTGAATCGATAAATTCCTGAACGGCCTTATAAACACCATGGTGCTTATGATGAGGATCAGGGTACCAATCATCTCCTGCAATAACCCCTCCTTTTTTTATTTTTTGACAGAGTAAGCCTAGCTCAATAGTAGTATGCTCATACTCATGTGAAGAATCAATATACGCCCAATCCAAACTATTTGACTGGAATCTTTTTAATATATCTATGTCGCTATCTACATACAATTTAACCAGTCCACTCTCAATATCTTTCTTAAATTTTCTCAATATATTGCGTAATGCATTAATTGTACTCTTATCACCTGATGCCCACTCCCACTGAGCCTCATATTGGTACCATGGATCAATTAAATATAACAACTTTGGCTTTGTATTTTTTAATAAGACCTCGGAAAACCTGCCTTTAAAAACACCTAATTCAACACCAATGCCACCCTTAGGTATGTATTTTTCTAGTGCTGCTATTCTAATATTTATATTGGATTTGGAAAGATAGCCTTCTAGAAATTCAAATCTTACAATATATTTTTTTATAAATTTTATAATCATTTTTTTTAAACCTTGTTGTATAAATATTCCTTTAAATGCCTTTCAATGAGCCTTAGCTCATCTTTATCCAAAAGTTCCTTATATATACCGATATTTTTGCTTGAAGCGACAGAGTCATAATTTGAGTATAAACCCTTGTCAATACTCAAAAAATCACATACTTCATCGGAAACAACACTATGTCTTTCAACAAATTCTTCAAATCGAACTATTTTAATAAAATCACTATCTACAGATTCTATCCTTAACATCATTTCCTTATACCAGTCAATATATTCACTGACAGACCGAGCATTTTTATGCTTTTTTAACTCACAATACTGGTCTCTAGGATCTCTAACAACAAGAATAACCTTTCTATTAGGAAAATAATCAGTTGAATTGACTGGATTCCAGCCAGATCCTGCCTGATTAAGTAAAGTGTACTTTTTATCATGAACTCCAAACATTTTCAAATGCAATTCACGAGTTTTTTCAACAAAATCTACTCCAATGGTGGGTAAATACTTATCTTTAGCATAGTCTTTATTTATTATTTTTAGACGGTTATATATTCTCTTAAAGAATGGCGCAGTAAACCATTCCCAGTGGGAGTTATAGGGAAGCGAACTAACAACAAGACTATCAACATATAAGTCAATTAATTTATAATACGCATTGATATTATCCCCATACCCCATTCCAGGATTATATTTGGTGTGTTTACGACCTAGCTTATATGCTATTTTTTTAAATTTAACTATATTTAAATGCGCACTTGGATGACTAAAAAAAAATCCACATGATGCATGAAGTGACATTATCCCGTATGGCACTTGAGGTAAAAGATATTCCTCTCCATTAAGCGGATCGTATGAGTCACTTCTACCAGATAAAAAATCATACACTGCACCTGCGCCAGAGTAAAAAGTTCCTAAAGTTATTACGAATTTTGGAGGAAAATTTTCCTTATCACGCAAATTTAGAGTGAACTTTTTTTTTACAGATTTAGACATATAAGTCTCTTGTTGTTTTTACTTCTCGGCAGCGATTAGACATTAGCATTTTTGCAATATTAAAATCAATCATTTCATCTATGTCTATAGAGCTCTCTCTATTCATTTTATAAGAGTAAATATTATCTTGTATAAAAAAAGTTTTTTCATTCAATATTCTTTCTATCTTACAGAGGTAGATGGCGCCATTTAATCTGTAGTAACTTTCCAAATCTTGACTTCTGCTATTTAACACCTGATTATCCAAAAAATTTGACAAACTTCCACTAGATGGGATTGTATTACACCACAACGGGCTATGATCTACATTACATACACTAACTATCGCATCACATTTTTTTTGCTGTAGCAACTCTATAGACTCATCTATATTTTTAACAGTTCGCAGTGGGGAAGTTGGTTGCAAAAGGACAACATAATCATACCGTTCATCAGCCTTTTGAAAAAATTCTATCGCGTGCAAAACAACACTGATTGAGCTTGCATGGTTTGAGGAAAATTTATCTGGCCGTATAAACGGTACTTTTGCACCGTATTTTTTAGCAACTGTTGAAATTTCATTATCATCTGTTGACACAACTACATTGTCAATATATTTTGATGCTAACGCCGCTTCGATTGTCCAAGAAATTAGTGGTTTTCCCGATAAATTAAGAATATTTTTCTTTGGTATACGCTCACTCCCACCTCTCGCAGGAATAATAGCTAAAACTTTTTTTTTGCCAATCATTATGAAAATTGACTCACATCTCTTTGTGCTTGGTCAAACTGTTCTATTTGCCCAATATCTAGCCAGTATTCATGGACAGGAAACATGTTAATTTTCCCAGAATCTCTTCTTTTTTGTTCCAATAACTGAGGCATATCTAAATAACTTTTCCCATC
Source organism: Candidatus Thioglobus autotrophicus (assembly GCF_001293165.1). Taxonomy (NCBI): domain Bacteria; kingdom Pseudomonadati; phylum Pseudomonadota; class Gammaproteobacteria; family Pseudothioglobaceae (SeqCode); genus Candidatus Thioglobus; species Candidatus Thioglobus autotrophicus. The sequence goes on from NZ_CP010552.1 coordinate 435,994, forward strand.
AACCATATCAAGCATCGAAGGGTTTAATACATAAATACCTGCATTAACAAAAAAACGATGAATAGGCTTTTCTTCAATGGATATAACATACTTTCCGTTAGTTTCAACCACTCCATAAGGCACCTGAAAATCATATTCTCGTACACACATTGTTACATCTTCGCCCTCTTGAAGATGAAATCTCAACAGCTCTTTAAAATCTATCTTAGTTAACAAATCTCCATTCATCATTAATATTGGCAGTCTTGGCAAGTTATCCGGCAATAATCCGAGACTACCGGCAGTACCCAGTGGTTCATCTTCATAAATATATTTAATGCTTACATTCCAATCACTACCATCACCAAAATACTCTCGCACCATTTCAGCTTTGTAATGTGTTGAAATATAAAAATTATAAAATCCTGCATCAATAAACTGATTTATAATATTTTCAAGAATTGGTTTATTCCCTACTTTTAATAGTGGTTTGGGAGTGTTGTTAGTAAGTGGCGCCAATCTTTTTCCAAAACCTCCTGCCATCAAAAAAACTGGATTATTAAATTTTTTCTTCTCTATCAAGTGCTGTAACGTTTCTAGCCCAACAATCCTTCCATCGCTATCAACAATAGGAATTTGCAACAAATCTAACTCTTTCATCTTTGCAAGGATATTGGACTTATCACCACCTGCTAATACCACTATTGGGTTTTTATGCATAATTTCAGTTAATAAGGTATTCATTGGAAGTTGGCTGATTAATCCACGACGAATATCACCATCTGTTATAGAGCCAATCAATCGCTCGTCATCATCCACAACCATCACAATGCGTAACGATTCTTGGTTCAATATCTTAATGGCCACTTCCATTGTATCCTCCACTTTGAGGATTGTCTTTTTCCAATTATGCATAACTAATATCTACGTAATATATTTTAATTTCCATTCCAAATAGGGTTTTTTAATTCCCATTTACCATTAACCTTATTCCATAAATGCGGAGATCTGAATTTTTCAATTGCGTCATGATACTGTTGTATAGTAATATCCATATAATTACAACAATCCTGAATATATTGTTGCGGAAATTCTCCATCAAACCTTTTAATTAACGAAATTCCTTCGTCTCGAGTAATATCACCATTTCTAACTTCCTGCGCAGAATCATAAGTCGCTCTACCAATGCCAAATTTAATTGTTGTTGTATGATAATGCAGCCAGTCGATTTTATCATCCAAAGAGCTATACTTGCTAAAACTCCCCTCTGTTCTATGATCATTTGGCATAAAGTTACTATTCTCAACCGAATAGTAATAAACATCTTGAGGGTGCCATTTTATATAGTAGCCTAAATAATGAACCTCAGTTCCCGTCTTTTCTATCTCATACGGACTCACTGGAAAATAAGCCTCAAGATCAGACAATTTAAACCCAAAATCATCAATCAAGTCTTTTGCAGGAACGCCTCCCAATACCAAATCTTGTATACTTAATTCTGCGCTATAATATTTTTGATCTCTAGTGGGATTTTCATTATCTTCAATAGCATTACCATACTCAGCCTCATTCTCACCAAAAACAACCAATGGGATATCTAATAAAACTGATAATCTAGGGGCAAGATTTTTCTGGCCTAAAATAAAAGGCTGGAATGGATGTCCAAGATTTAGAAAGGAATTCTTTGTCAGAAATCGATGCAGTTTTTTATTTTGATTATAGGTGTAATTAGCAAAACCAGCATCTAGCCATGCATCAAAATTTCTTCTACCAATATCAGTATATAAAGCAGGTGGCCAAGTAATTAGTATTGGATTCATATTGTACTTATACTTCAGAATATGGGCCGCTTGAACGCTATCCTTGCCGCCACTACCTGGCACCACGACATCATATCGACCATCATTGCGTCTAAATCGATTACACAACTCTTCAAGTTCTTTGTGTCTATCTTTCCAATTTATAGACTTTTTCATCTCGGCATAACGACATGCATCACAAATCCCATCTTCACCAAAAGCTAAAGTCTTTTTCTTTTCTTTAGCTGTTTGTTTAAATTCAATAGTTGAAGATGGCCTCTGATTATTCATAGTGCACTTTTTGCAAAACTTCACTTCAAGTGGGAGGCCATATTTTCCAGTTAATTCTTTCATTTATACACCAACTATATTGCTCTTATAATTTAATAAAGTTTGATAATAACCTTATACCTGCTTCACGGCTTTTTTCTGGATGAAATTGAACTCCATAAATGCTTCCTTTATGTATTGCAGAAACAAAACTATGGTTATTGTATTTTGTTAATGCAGTAATATCAGTATAGTTAACCATCTCATACGAGTGCATAAAATAAAACTCCTCATTCTCTACACCATCTAACAAAACATTAGGATTCTTTACATTAATCTTATTAAAGCCTACGTGTGGTATTTTTCCATCACATAAGATCAGCTTTACTTCTGCACTTATCAAGCCCAAACCTTTGGTTTTGCCAAATTCAAACCCCAAGTCTGCCATTATTTGCATGCCAAGACAAATACCTAAGATTGGCTTACTAAATTCTTGTATGGGATTAATAAAATTATCATTCTCCAGTTCTTGCATGCCATCTTTAAAACTACCAACCCCTGGAATTATGAGCTTATCAACCAAACTAAAATCTGATGGTTTATTAATAACTAACGTATTACCGCCAGCCCTCTCAACAGCCTTTTTAATGCTGTGAATATTGCCAGCAATTCCATAATTCACAATTCCAATTATGTTGCTCACTATGACACCACCTCATTATTATTTAGATACTTTTTAATATCATGAATAGTTACCCTATCATAGTGTAGCAAGCTTGCTATCGCCACACCACTAGGGTGCGCCACTTCAATCAATGCTTTAATGTCCTCTAAAGAGCCAGCGCCACTTGACACAACAACGGGAATATTTACCAAGTTCACAACTTTTGACGCCAATTCAATATCAAAGCCTCTACACCTGCCATCTGTATCTACAGATTGCAATAAAACCTCACCAGCCCCTCTTTCCTCTATTTCTTTTACCCAATGTAACACATCTTTTTGGCCTTGAATACGACCACAGTCAGTATAGCACTCCCAATAATTCTCCCACTTTTTAGCCTCTATATTAACAACAATTGCCTGACTTCCAAATATTTTTGCAGCTTTGTCAATAATATCTGGATCCTTTTGAACGACATGTGTATTAATAACAACTTTATCTGCGCCCATATGGAGCATCTTGGAAAAATCATCAATGCTTTTAACGCCACCGCCAGCAGCAAACGGAATAAATAATTTATTTGCCACTTGCTCAATTTCATTAAAAAGAATTTCACGTTGATATAAAGAAGAGACTATGTCAATATAAAACAACTCATCAGCCCCTTGATCATAATATTTCTTCGCTAATTCTGATGGATTTCCCACCTTTCTAAGACCTTCAAAGTGAACTGGTTTAACCACATAGGGTGGCTTTACATCTAATTTTGCAATTATTCTAACTGTCATCTATTCAGCAACCTTAAATTAAGAGTATTTTTTATAAGTCATAAAAAGTTTTTTTAAGAATTCCATTCAAATCAAAATTTTTAATCACTTTTACAACCATTTTACTTGACCCCCCGTCTCCATAAAGATTTTTAGTGTTATCAACTATATTTTGAAAGTCTTCAGAATATGACTTATCAAATGCACTATCAATGCTCTCTTTCGTAGGCAGGCAACTTATAACGCTATCCGCTTTAATACGTCCTTTTTGTCTATCACCTATATCAATAGTTGCAATTTTAAAACTTGGCGCCTCAAGCAAGCCACTAGAACTATTACCCACAACAGCATCCATAAACTGCAAAGCGCTAAGATAATTCAACTGCCCCATTGATGCAAAGGCAATAGTATTATTGTGCTTAGCAACATAGTTATCTATCATACTGTTTATAATCCTCCCATCAGTATCACTATTAGCTTTTGTAAATATTATTTTTGTATTTTTTAACTCACTAATGGAGTCTAATAACGCTTGAAACTGAGTTCCTGACGTGGAGTTTTCAAGAGTAACTGGATGAAATGTAACCAATATATTTTTCTGACCAAGTTCAAAATTAATAATATTTACAAAATCAGATTTAGACAATAATTGTAACTTATTAATATTATCAATCCCTAAGCCGCCCACATTAAAAACTCTGCTTGGACACTCCCCTAATTGAATAATTCTATTTCTATACTCATCGGTAGCAGCAAAGTGTAAATGGCTCATCTTGGTTATTGAATGTCTAATATATTCATCAAATGCACCCTCAGTAGCCTCCCCACCATGTAAATGTGCTACAGGTATTTTTGCAATCATTGCCGCACTCACCGCCGAGAAGATCTCAAAACGGTCACCTAGAACCACCAACAAATCTGGACGTAAGTCGGCAAATGCTTTAGAACATTCAGTTATGCCTATTCCCATAGACTTGCTAATCGCCAATTTACTATCAGACAAAAGCGATATATCTACTTTTTTATCAATCGAAAAACCGTCTTTTTCAATCTGTTGGTAAGTATTGCCAAATTCTTCAAACAAGTGCATGCCAGTTGCAATAATTTGCAAATCTAAAGCGGTATCGGCATCAATTTCCTTCATTAGCCAATAAAGCAATCCGTATTCCGCCCTTGTTCCAGTAACAACGCAGATTTTTCTTTTGGTCATATTAACTCATCTGTATTGTAGTCTTTAGAGGCAACTGTTCCTATAACTTCATCCCATTGCATCGGACTAATGCCACTTCCTGGCCTTTTAGTGGCTATATTTCCATCTGTTAACAAATCGCCTTTTTTAATATTCTGACTGGCAATAATAGATTTTCTTGCAATCTCGATGTTGGCACTCTCGCTTGATGATGGTTTCTTCTTGCTACTACCTAGCGCTTTTTCAATATTCCTAATAGCATTTACCATCGCTTTCAATTCTTTCGGCTCTAATGATGCTTTATGGTCTGGGCCATCCATTGTTTTGTCCAACGTAAAATGCTTTTCTATACATGAGGCGCCCATTGCTACAGCGGCTATATCTACTTCTATACCTAATGTGTGATCACTGTAGCCAACATTGACGTCAAATTCCTTATGTATTGTCAACATTGCATTGAGATTTACATCTTCCATTGGTGTTGGATACATTGTATTTGCGTGTAATACTGTTATATTTTCTTTTAATGATCCTGAATTAATCAAAACATTTAATGCACTTTCAACCTCTTTAAGGCTTGACATACCTGTTGATAGTACAATCTGTTTATTTAATGAGCCAACATGCCTCAAATATGGCAAATTGGTAATTTCACCACTAGCTATTTTGAAAATTTGCATTCCTAAATCACTCAAGAGATTGATACTATCATGATCAAATGGTGTAGATAAAAACATTATGTCTTTCTCTTGGCAATAAGCAATCAATTCCTTATGGGTTTCCATATCAAGCTCAAGCTTTTTTAGCATATCAAACTGAGATTCTGACGCATTGGTAGTTTGCTTTTGATATTCAGCCTTCTGAGTGTTTTTAGCTACTAAATTTTCAGCCTTGAAAGATTGAAATTTAACAGCATTAGCCCCAGAATTGGCGGCTACATCAATTAATTGCTTTGCCAAATCAACTGAACCATTATGGTTAACACCAGCTTCTGCAATAATAAATACACTCATGTCACCAAACTCCCGGCCTTAATAAAGCTATTCTTACCTATTGTGATTGACTCTTTAGTTATCACACCACTACCAATAAAACATCCAGATTGCACTATAACACCGCCATTGATGGTTGCATTTGTAGAAATGTGGCAATGCTTAGATATTTGGCAATCATGCTCAATTAATACTTTCGAATTTATAATACAATTATTGCCTATTGTGGCGCTCGCATTAATTAATGCATTATGCATTATAACAACACCATTGCCAATAGAGGCATGCGAAGATACGTAAGCATTCGGAGAGGCAATGCTAGGTAGTATGAATCCAGCATCGACAGCTAAATCAAATAATTTTATTCTAAGTGATGGTGATTTAATTTGCCCAGTTGTTACTAGGGCATAATTATATTTCTTTACCAAAATAGGCAAGTCAGAATCATTACCAATAATAGGATACCCAAGGACATTGGATCCTAAAAGTTCTGGCTTATCCACTATTCCTGCAATCTTAAATCGGCCCTCTCTCTCAATAACATCAATAACAGATTTACAGTGCCCACCACCCCCAATTAAGATTATCTCTTTCATGGAATCATCACGCTACTAGGAATATTAACAACTCTTTCCTCTAGCCATTCTGAACTAGTTAAATCACCACATTGTGCACTTTCAAACATTGGCAACTTATTCATTAATGTCCAAATTGGGCGAGTCATCACACCCTGTGAATTGGTCTCATTCAAAAAATCATCTCGCTGTTGTTTATTATTAAGAATGATTGAATTAAGCCAATAGTTTGACTTTCCGCCTTTTGGCTCATTAACAAATCTATAATTACTATTATTAAAAAACTTTGCATATATAGTTGCTAATTCATGCTTTCTAAGCAAGAAACTATCAAGATTTTCTAATTGAGCAACCAATAAAGCAGCATTTAAATTTGGCATACGATAATTGTAACCAATCATATCGTGTGTGTAATCCCATTTATGTGGAACTTTTGCAGTTGTGGTTAAATGCTTGGCTTTTTTTGCCAACTCTTCATCATCTGTAATAATGCAACCACCGCCGCCAGCGGTAATAATTTTATTGCCGTTAAAGCTCATTATGCCCATTTGACCATATGTGCCAGTGTGTTTATTTTTATACATACTACCTAGGCTCTCGGCTGCATCTTCTATTAAAACAATATGATATTTATCACAAATATCTTTAATTTCATCTATTCTGCAAGGATGCCCAAATGTGTGCATAGGAATACACGCCTTAATAACCTTACCAGTTTTACTGTTAATGCATTGCTGATTTTTGATCAATGTAAAATTCTCAAGGAATTCTTTTAACGCTGACGGAGATAAACCCATCGTATCCTTATCAACATCAATAAATATTGGTAGTGCGCCACAATAATTAATTGCATTACAAGTGGCAATAAATGTAAGCGGTTGGGTAATTACTTCATCATTTTTCCTAACATTAGCAATCAGTAAAGCGACGTGCAGAGCAGATGTACCATTGCTAGTTGCTATAGCATATTTAGCCCCAGTATATTTAGCAATCTCTTCTTCAAACCTATCTACAAATCTACCTACAGATGATACAAATGTTGAGTCTATGCATTCACTTAAATACCTTTTCTCATTACCGATAAATTTTGGCTCATGTAAAGGTATAGGGCTGTTTGTTTGGTAGAGATTCTGAATAAAATCAATTACACTATCAAACATTGTATATTTCTGATTTATATTTCTTGAGATTATCTGATTTTAAAATCCAATCGATGGTCCTTTGTAAACCTTCCCTAATGCCAACTTGTGACTTAAACCCAGTTAATTTTTTTATTTTAGAGTTGTCACACAAAAGTCGGAAAACTTCTGATTTTTCTGGTCTAATGCGCTGACTATCTACAATAAATTTAACATCACTATCCATTAACTCTTTAATCATATTCAGTGTATCGCCAATACTAATTTCAAAATTAGAACCTATGTTAACTACTTGACCGATAGACTCATCACACTCTGCAAGGGCTATAAATCCACGACAAGTATCATCTACATAATTAAAATCTCTTGTTGGTGTTATATCGCCCAACTTAATTTTTGTTGCACCATTTGCAATCTGTGTAATTATTGTAGGAATAACTGCCCTAGCAGACTGCCTAGGACCATAAGTATTAAATGGCCTTGCAATAGTAACGGGTAGATTGAATGCATTATAAAAACTCATTGCCATTGCATCAGCTGCAATTTTTGTTGCACTGTATGGAGACTGGGGCTGCATTGGATGTTCTTCATCAATTGGTGTATATTGTGCTGTGCCATATACTTCGCTAGTTGAGGTGTGTATCACTCGTATATTACCTTGTTCTTTTGCTGCTTGGCAGATATTTAATGTCCCCTTGATGTTTGTATCTACATAGCTATCTGGAGCAACATAAGAGTAAGGAATAGCTATCAAAGCCGCGAGATGAAAAATAATATCTACATTTTTGGTAATAAATTTACAATAATGAGGATCTCTTATGTCACCAGTTAGTACTTCAACTTTATCCTTGCATTCAATATCCTCAATCCAGCCCCAATTATTAAAAGAATTATATTGAGAAAGTGCTTTGATTTTATAGCCTTTTTTTACAAGCAGCTCAACAAGTCGTGAGCCTATAAAGCCATCTGCCCCAGTAACAAGCGCTATTGACATAACATTACTCCAATAAATAAATAAATTTTACATAGTTAAACTTTATTTACTAAATAATTTTAATAAATAAAGTTTATAAATTCCTAAATGCCTTATCACCAATTAGCTGCGCTATCACACGATTAGCATCAGGGGAGAAATGTCCGCCACCACTGGCTACATAAGCATCATCTATATCAATTTTCTTGTATAAATCCAATGTAAGGTCAATGAAAGATATATCAGAGAACTTTAATGATGCCTTTTCGATAACATTTTGATATTGGAGTACTTGGCCGCTAATACGCTTTTTTGCAACACCTTTATCAGCAAGCAATACAAACATAGGGCTAAAATTATATTTACCGCTAAGATTGTTAAACCTATTCATTAAAGCATAAAACAATTCACTTTCATCAGCCCAAATTTGAAGGCTATAGTTTTGAGCTTTATTCCCAAATATGTTAAAACGGTTATTTTTAAAGTACTGATAATTACCATCCCACTTAGTCAGTATTTTTTTCTGCCTGTACAAATATTTTATCTCACCCTTGTTTTTAACAGGGTTGGGTAAAAAAGATAGCTTGCCATTATCGTCAATATATGCTCGCGGCTTTACCCCAAAAATATTTCCTTTTTCCAGCCAGTGTTTATAAATACTAACAGTTCTGGCCATTGTTGCAACGCAAACAATAATACATACAAAACTAGTTCTATCATTTTCTATACATCTTTCCAAACGCAATAAAGACTGATCTAAGCCATAATTTCCAACACCATAATTAGCACAATAGGTGTCATAAGTGTCGCCGAGTTGCCATGCAATGGTTTCATTATCACAAACCTCTCTACTCATTGCAAAAGAGTCACCATAAATTGAAAAGGTATTATTTTTTGTATTTTTAGATCGCGACGTAATGCGTGATCCAATTTTATCAATTGTCCAGAAAGGGGGGTCGCCTTTCAACACCCCCTTAGACACAGAGTCTTTTTTTTGCATTCCTGGTTTTGGACACCAGCCCAACTCAGCATCCCAAGTAGAAAACCTAGTAAGTTTATTGGAAGATACCTTGGGAAAATATCTAATATACCTAATGCCTTTCATGATCTTTTTAAATTTAAAGATAATGCTATCTATTAATTTAGTCATTTAATCTGAATTTATATTGTCACAATATATATAGAATGTATTTCTTCCTACTGGTACACAAGTTACGTTTCTTTTTAATATGCCATTTTCATGCATGCATGAAAAATAATTAGTCAGCTCCAAGGTGTTATCAATAATAAATTTTTTCCTTAAAGAGTGTCTCTCGTGTTTTTTTACTTTATTAAAAATAAAGTAGTCTTTTAATTTCCTAGTACTTGTGTAAAAGAATTTATTGAATTGATACCTATTATTAGAAATCTCCACACTATTCAAGTCAAAAAAAGATTTTGTTTGTACAGCTTCTAGAGAGCTCACTATGTCATTTAATGGTATTTTATCAGCAAGATAACCATCAAGATTCATCATAGACGGGTGAAATTCTGCTGGTGAAAATATACCATCCAGCAACTCATCTACATTAAAGGCAACTTTTGCAATTTTATCCACACTATTTAGTTTATATTGTGAGACTGAATTTGGTGTATATGCAATAGTGTTTTTTTTCATAAATACCGCCTCTAATCCTGTAGTGCAGCAGTTGTGTATAACAGCTTTACTTGCAAGGATCCATGGTGCAACATCATAATCAGAACTTACTATAATATTATTATAATCAGAAAAATATTCTTGAATTTTATCTATAGACTCAGATGGGTGTGGCCGAAACACAACCTTAACACCTCTTAAGCTAATTTCTTTTGCGACTTTTACAAATTCTTTAAATAAAAACTCAACTATTTTAAAATTCTCTTCATAAATCTTAGTGTTCTCGCTTTTTTCGAGAAAGCCTGTTATTGTAAACATTTGTTTCACATGCTTCCTGTTTGTATAATATGCAAAATTACTTGACATTAATACAAATTCACCTAAATCTCTCTTTATATCATCTGACAACTTATCATAATATCCATAATATCTATTCTTCCATAAATGTAATCTAGGATTTCCAACTGCAATAAATTTATCTTTCAGCTTTGGGTGTAGATTTAGCAGGTGATCGGCTTGCTTATCTCCCCATAAAAGATGCCTATCTGGAAGTTTGATGGCATCAGACGGCATATCTACGCCTATATACTCATCCAAACTTCCAACAAGAACCCCTTCTTCTTCCATATTTACTATTTTATAACCACTGCTTATAAGGTCACTGAGTATGGTTACACTATTAGACCTTGCGCTTTTCCTTACAATAGTTGCTCTAGGTATTATTTTTCCTATAGATTTTATAGTGGCCCTCTCACCAATAAAAACATGATTTCCTCTTTCTGCAAGGAGTGCAGCTACTGTTAAGCGGGAAAGCAATTCTCTTTTCTTTATCTCAACATCAAAATAGAATACTGGTCTTTCTTGATTTTTATCCATCATAATAAGTAGGCATATTGTTAAATATTGTCTTCAATTAACTTCATTGTTCTTTTCCCAGAATTTCCATCACTATTGCCAAGTACGTCATCTAATAGCTTTTTTTTGCTACTAGACAGGTACTTATTAAATTTATTTTTCTCCAGAAGATCTAAAACAATATCTCGGAACTCGCTTGAACTCCTAGGTAAATATGCAGAATCGCCTAGATAAAATACGTAATCCTTGAGAGAATCTGGGACTTCTGAAAATAACTCTGGAGAAACCACTTGACAGCCTGAAGCAATAGCTTCGAAGACTGCTGTAGTATTAAAGCCAACCACAACACTGGCATCCAATAAAAGATCATGACCGGCACCTTCATAAACTATTTTAATATTAGATGGAATGTTATCTGACAACAAACCTACCTGCATATCAGAAAATCCAGTTTTCGTCTTGAAAAAAAACTCCACATTTGGCACTTCATGTGCAATTTTAACTAAATTTTGCGTGACTTTTTTGGCTAGACTTTCAAAGTCTTTAGTGAAACCCTCTCTATTTTGTTTTTGAGTAATTCCAGCTGTGTTCTGTATCATGAAATAAACAAGTTTAGGTTTTACCGGGTTTTGTCGATCTAATCGCTGGTTATGACTCAGATCCATCCTTGAGCAACCAGTAACAACAATCTCGCTTTGACTACTTAAACCTGAACCTAGTATAGCGTCCTTACTAATCTTGTTGTACACACTAATACCATCTATATGAAACTTTAAATGCCTTTCTTTTAGAGTTGCCACCCACAACTTCGCAGATTTCTCAGTCATTAAGCATTCTTTATGAAGTAAAATAAAATTAATTTTATTTAATTTTGACGCTTCTGCTAATTCTTTTTCTGGATAATATGTTATATTAAATTCTATAAATGCATCCAAGCCAAATAATTTTTTAAACCAAAAAAGCACCTTGGACAAATGTTTTCTATAAAGTAGTTTTTTATTCTTTATGTTCGAAGTTGCGCTACGATAATCAGAATCAGAAACAAGGCCATCTAGATAAATGGTAAATATATGCTTAACTAAAGATCTTGGAAAAAGATAATATGAGTAAGGCTTAATAGAGTTTTTCAGTGCATTTTCCACATCTTCATTCCCTCCAAGTCTGGATAAAATAATTACTTTTTTCCCTTTAAATTTATAACCTCCATTATGTCTTTTTCTCAGGGAAATCCTCCAAATAATAGCTGTCAGAATGTGCAAATTTTTTCTGGTGGAAAATTTAGATATATAATCTCTACATGTAATTAAAAAAGATTTCATTTTGAAATTTAATGAAAACATTGTGCTTATTGGTGGCTCCTTTTAAGTATGTAATCAGCAAAATCTAAATCAAATTCAGTATCTATATTAACAAAATCACCTACACAAATAAGTGCTCCACTGTTATTTCCCATTGTCAATTTATCAGTCAATAAGGTTTCTCTCTTTATAACATAAACAAAACCGTTACGACTATATACAGGCTCTAATTGTTGTCTAGCAATGATTTCTTTTCCATTTACATCATAATAGTCAAGCTTTTTACCTGTAACTGTCAATTGTTTCAATGGGTGACACTTACTATCAGCTTCAGATACCGTCCATACAGAATCATAATTTTCATTAACAAGCATCTCTATAGAATCCACAATATGTTTTTTTGTTCTAAACGGTGATGTTGGTTGAAGCATAACCACTACATCATATTTTTTTTTATCCTGTCGCTCCATTTCTTTAAGAGCGTGCGTTAAAACTTGTAAGTCAGATACCCTGTCGCCAGATAACACCTCTGGCCGCCTAAATGGAGCATCGGCGCCACCCTTGATTGCCGCCTTTGCTATTTCCTCATTATCTGTCGAAACAACAACTCTATCTAAAAAATCTACAGACAATGCAACTCGAGAAGCTATTTCCACAATTGGTACATCGCCAAGTTTCTTTAAATTTTTAAGGGGTATGCCTTTACTACCCCCTCTCGCTGGGATAACAGTCAAAATATTTAAATTATTAATCATTCTTCTACCATTAATTCCATATATATATTGTCACTTTGTTTATTTTTTTCTAAAGAAGCTTTCCAAAATGCATCTTGCATATCGTCAATGCCTTCCATAGATAATTTCCCCTTTGGCTTTCCATCTCTCAACCAATATAGCATATTTGCCATGCCATATCTATGAATAAATCTAACGTTAGCAACTCTAAATCCAGCAAACTCTGCACATTTAACAAGGCTGTATTCATCAAAATACCATCAATGCTGCGTCCTATAAAAGAATTGATAAAATTTATCTTTTAACAAGGTTGTCAATACGTCATTTCGATTGGGTGTACTTATCAATAACCGGCCTCCAGGCCTGATTAATTCTTTTATTTGTTTGAGAAATTCTACTGGATTTTTAACATGTTCAATTACTTGAATAGAAAATCCATAATCTATCGTTTCTTTCTCATTTTTTATAGCTTCAGACAAACTTGGGTAGACTTTATGGCCACGATTAGATAACAACTCTAAATACGGAGCACATGGCTCTATTCCTAGTTGATTAGAGCTTACATTTTTTAACATGTCTAACAAGCTTCCGGCACCACAACCCACGTCAAGAACATTTGCACCTCTTAAAGATTTTGGGAAAAAAGCTTCTAGGGTGTAATGCTGCATCTCATCTTGTTCAATAACTGACTGATCACCTTCTAGACTCTCCTTTAATTTCCTTCTGTACTGGCCAGTTTCATAAAATTCATCTGAAATGCAATCATCCTCTCTCAATCTTTGCACTTTACAACCAGTACATTCATAAATTATTGCAGAACTCTTACACCTTCCATAAGCTCCATCTCTTATGTCACCAGTATATATTTCGTTGAATTTTTCACCACAAATTTCACACACATTATTCATAATTTAAGCTCTTTAATCAGTTTTTTGAGTGTACCTAATAAAACTTCAGGTCTACTATTAAATCTATTCCAATTTTCTCCTATCCCAATAAACTTACAGCCTATTGATAGTGCTGCTTTTTGATCTACCTCACTATCACCTATATATGCAACTTCTGATAAAGAATAATCACTCAAAAGAAGTATTGATTTCAAGTGATCTTTCTTACTGTCTGGAGACCCCATAACCCCATCAAATAATTCATTCCAGCCTCGCATATCTATAATTCTTTGGAGGGTATCTATGGGTGTAGCCGAACTCAAAAACACTTTAACTTTTCTTCTTTTTAACTCTTTAAGGGTTTTTAACGCTCCAAGAATTTCAGGAGCATTATAAATTTTACGTTCACATATCTTTGTATACAAATCAGATAGGCATATTGCACTAATGGCAGACTTATGAGGTTTTTTAAGATTTCTAATTAAAGCATTAAAAACGCTATACCTATCACCAGAATCTGGCATAGAAAACAACTTGTCAAGTATTGAGTCTGCACCAATAATATCTTTAGTGACTTCGTAAAAAGCTCTTCTTTTTATTTCATTAGATTCAACTAACGTCCCGTCGAAGTCAAAAACAACACACTTAATCACTTTTAACTAGTTCAAATCTACCCCAATTTTTCACTGCTGTCTTACGCTCACTTCGCTCAAGATCATTAATTTTTTTATCGTTATACACCGAATCATCATTGTAATGTGTTGTTGAAACCTCTTCAACTATACAGCCATCTTTTGACCAAAATTCATGCCACACCCCTGGCTGAACTAATGCAGTTTCTCCAGGACTCATCACTCTGTGGTGACCGTCTATTACACTTTCAAAAATGCCTGACAACACTTGAAATGTTTCTTCTTTGCGTTTATGAAAATGTGACGGATGCTTTTGCCCTGGAAGGACAAGAATTAATTTTTTACAATATTCACGGTTAATGCAATCAATAATCAATGCGCCCGTTTCTCTAAAATTTTCAGCACCGTAATGATGTGAAAATTCAACACCAAATTCACTATTAAGCACTATCGAAGCTTCATTTAACATGGCCTTAAATTCATGTATTGATTTTTTCAGGGCTCTGTTTTTTACATTTTTTGTAATTGTAATACTGTCTGGAAATATTGGCTCGTTAGTCTTGAACGATTTATTAATCACAACCCCTCCGTCAATCCAAGATTCACTAGATATTTGACCGGGAACAAATGGCATTGCAAAATACACATCACTAATATCTAACAAAGAGCCCTCTTTTAAGCCTTTCTTTGCAAACACGCCTCTTTGCAGTCCTTCCAATGACTTCTTTTCTATATCAGTGGTAGGCTTCTCTACGTCTTTTGTGTTTAACCCGCATAAAGCTTCTGCATATCTATATGCTTTAAACCAGATATCTAATTGTTGTGGAGTAGACGAATATAAATTTAATTTGATATCGTCAGTCTCATATCCAACATGCCTTTCAAACATCTGAGCACCTTTGGCCATTGCAATTTGAACAGGGGCAATTTCATCTTGATTTTCATGTGTAGACCAGCCAATGGTGTGGTTTTGATATCTATCTTTTAATGTGTCAATATGATTTAAATGGAAATCTTTAGTAGGTATTGGGTAAATTGAAACACAGTGCATCAATGCAAGCTCGTTGCCACGATGATCAAAGAAGCTTACAATATCATCAATATCACCTATAGCTAAGCCACCAGTAGATGCGATAATTGGCAGCATCGCCTGTGAAATTTCTTCTAATAAAGGCCAATCTTTAGCGGAACAACTAGCTACCTTAATAATATCAAATCCCATTTCTGAAATTATTGGAACTGATTCATTATCAAATGGCGTACACATAGTTAACATTTTTTCGTCTTTGACTGCATCAAATAATACACGCCATTCTTCTAACTTTAGCTGAGTTGAAAGAAATCTTGGAATATGAATATTATCACTACCTTCTACATGCTCTGGATGAATAAAAGTATCGTATTGACGAAACTGAAACTTGATTGCTGCACGTATATTGTGTTTTCGAACCATTTTTCCACACTCTTTAATAATCTTTAGGCCATGCTCAACACTGCCCTGGTGATTATTTGCCAAATCTAAAACAAACAGATTGTTAAAATCAAAACTACTCATTACTTCCCCTTCTAAATGATTAATTATTTCAATAATGTAAGAGCTTCTATTTTATAGCCTTTGCTATAATCAATAGCTACAGGGCAACTATTCTGCTCTGACATATGTGCTGCAGATATAACCAGCATTGTATCAAGTCCACGCTCTAAGGATATTGGGGAATCCTTACTATTTCCTTCTTTTAATGCTATTTCTATGTGTTGCATTTCTTGAAAAAAATCATCCGCCCTTGTTTTGGTAATTTCAGTTGTTGACTTCTCACCATCGTTTGAAGATACAATAACCGTATCAGTTCCTGGCTTATTACCACAATGCCACTCTACATACCCGTCGCTACACTGTGCACGAGCCCATTTTCTAGTTGGCTGAGTTACAACATCCTGAACCACTCTACCAATTACACCTTTTTCTGTGCGAAATTGCAATAAACATATGCTGTCATAATTCACCACACCATCTTTCACGTATTCCATATTTGCGGATACTTCTACAATCCTGCCTATATCAGATTGTTGCGCAAAACTTTGCCAAAGGTTGATTGCGTGAGAATGTTCGCCACAAGCTCCGCCACCTTTTTCCCAATATCCAAGATATGTATCTGCAGGTCCATCTAACCAAGGATGAGCGGCAAATATTCCGCCCCAATACTCACGAAACTCAACATCTAATGTTTGAACATTTCCTACTTCTTTATTCTCTAACAAACTTGACATTTTAATTGCTGATTTACTAATAGCATGATCGTACCCAACAAAAACTGAGCAATTTGCTGCTTTTGCCTCATCAAATAACTCTTGTGCCCCTTGTAAATCTGGTGAACATAGTGGCTTCTCCACCAAAACAACCTTTGCTCCTTCTTTAACTGCAGATCTGGCTAGCTCCATATGACTATCTGGGGGTGTTCCAATAATGATAAAATCATAAACACCCCTTGGAACCTCATCAAGATTATAAAGACCTATTTGGTCATCCCATTTTCCATATCTCGCAGGATAAATGTCATTTTTTGTTCTCTCTAAGGCATCTGGATCAATATCGCATATATCAACATTCCACCCCATACGTCTTGATGCCTGAGCTAAGTGATTTCCAATTGATCCTGCACCATATATTTTTATATTTTTCATTATTATATTTACCTTTTAATTAGTATTCTCACTACTTAGAGCAAAAAAAATTAAGTTTCAACCCTTTTGCTTTAGAAATTAATATCATTATAAGCCCTATTTCTTAAGTGTTAAGTTAAGTTTATTTAATATAAAATACCTACCAACCTTTATAGCTACCGCACCAAACAATATGGCTGATTAATTGAAAAATATTTAATTTAATATAGAGGGATGAATTTTATATTATTTTCAATACAGCACCAATGAAACCAAGAAAACTAATAACATCGATCGCCACGTCATTAATTCTAATTTTATATAAAATGCATTAAGTATGGTCAAAAATAATCCAAGAGTACTATTTTTAGATCGCGATGGCGTGATCAACAAAGAGGTTGGCTATCTTTATAAAAGTGAGGATTTTGAATTTATTGATGGCGTATTTACGGCGTGTAGGTATTTTCAAGCGCAGGGATATAAACTAATCATCGTTACCAACCAATCGGGCATTGCTAGAGGCTATTACCAGAAAGAGGACTTTCATAAATTAACTCAGTGGATGTTGGTGCAGTTTGGCAATCAAGGTATTGATATATTGGATGTATTTTTCTGCCCGCATGGTCCAGAATCAGATTGTACATGTCGAAAACCAAAGCCTGGAATGCTGCTAGAAGCGCGTGATAAATTTAATATTGACATGGAAAATTCTTGGATGGTTGGTGATAAAGAGGCGGATATCAGTGCTGCCAATGCAGCTGGCATTAGTAGCACTATTTTGGTTAAAAGTGGCCATCAAGTTGATGAAGTAAACTCTAGTGCAAAATTTATATTAAAATCCATTAAAGACAGCATTCAAATTATCACTTAAACCTATGACATATAGCAATACAGATTTCAATAATAAAACCATTTTAATTACCGGCGGAGCAGGTTTTATTGGTAGCAATTTAGCTTTTTATTTCCAAGATAATTATCCTGATTCACGTGTTGTGGTGTTTGATTGCTTTAGAAGTGAAGTGACCTTTGCAAATGGTAACTTACAAAGTTTTGGTCATTATAAAAATCTCATCGATTTTACTGGCGATGTAGTCTGTGGCAATATTAATAGTAAGCCTGATTTAGCGCTACTGGATGATTACAAATTTGATTACATGTTCCATCAGGCAGCAATTTCAGACACGCGTGTGTATGATCAAGAAATTGTCATGCAAACCAATGTTAACTCATTTTATGACTTGCTTAATAAAGCAAAAAATGATGATGCTGTCATGGTGTATGCAAGCTCTGCTGCCACTTATGGTAGCCTCCCATCGCCGCAAACTGTTGGCATAGAGAATCCTGAAAACCCTTATGGATTTAGTAAATATATGATGGATCAAATTGCCTATCGCTATAGTCGTGAAAATCCTGATATGACTATTGTTGGCTTAAAGTTTTTCAATGTTTATGGACCACGCGAATATTACAAGGCAAAAACCTCTTCAATGGTGATTCAACTTGGACATCAAATCTTAGATGGAAAAGCGCCAAAATTATTCGAAGGCTCAGATCAAATATTACGAGATTTTATTAATATTGAAGACGTCATACAAGCTAATATCAAAGCCTGCAACCCTAAGCAAAATGGCACTTATAACGTCGGCACCAGCAACCCTAGGAGTTTTCAAGATATTGCTGATATCTTACAACACGAACTGGGTACAGATTTGGGTACAGACTACATACCCAACCCATATGACGGTTATCAAATGCACACGCAAGCTGACATTAGCACGACACAAACCAACTTAGGTTTTGAACCAGTAGTTTCTCTAGAGGTAGGTATTAAAGCTTATATTCCTGATATTAAGCGTTTGCATGGAACGGATATTTCATAAAATATTTGCTTTAGTCATAAAGTGATAGTATAGTATCACTTTATGAAAATAGAATTAGTTACCACACTTAAACGACAGGCAACCAAGATACTCTCTGATCTGCATGCTTCTAAAGAGCCTGTACTGATCACTGAGCACGGGGTTCCTTCAGCTTATTTAATTGATGTTGATGATTATGAGCTAACAAAAAGGCGCATAGAAATTCTTGAAGGTATTGCTCGTGGCGAAACCGCAATTCTTGAAAGGCAACTGTACTCACAAGAAGAGGTTGAAGAAAAAATGGAAAAATGGCTAAAGTAATTTGGACTGAATCCGCCCTATCAGAACTCAATTTTATTGTTCAATATATTTCCCTAGATAAGCCTAGTGCCGCAAATAAATTAATTAAAAAAATTCTAAGCGCAACCAAACAGCTCGAATTATTTCCAGAATTAGGGCGAACGCCATCAGAAATTAGCCATCTAAATTATTTGGAAATCATTGTCAATCCTTGTCGAATCTTTTATCGAATAGATGATAATAAAGTCTATATTGTTTATATAATGAGAGGCAAACAAGATTTAAAAAAATACCTTCTAAATGGTTAATATGCTAAATTTACAAAACAAAACACCTAAACTATTAGTCATTGGCGATCTAATGATTGATCATTACTTATGGGGTTCGTGCGAGAGAATTTCACCCGAAGCGCCCGTACAGGTTGTAAATGTTAAAAGCGAGAGTGTGGTTCTTGGTGGTGCTGGCAACGTCATTAAAAACCTTAATGCGCTAGGCGCACAAGTTGATGTGATTAGCGTGGTTGGTGGCTGTGAAATCTCTGACGAACTTAAAGCATTACTTACTGACATTAAAGTTAGTAGTCAATATTTAATCACTCAAAAAGATCGCATTACCAGCAAAAAAAGCCGGATTATTGCCGCGCAACAGCAAGTCGTACGCTACGATAGAGAAAGTACTGATGAAATTAGCAGTGAATCACAAAAACAGATTTTAGCGTCTTTTAAAGACATTATTTCTAATTATGACTGCATTTTATTGTCAGATTATGGAAAAGGTGTATTAACGTTTGAACTCACTCAAGCCTTAATTACGCTTGCTAATAAAAATGGCAAAAAAGTATTAATCGACCCAAAAGGTTTGGATTATTCAAAATACAAAGGTGCTTATTTACTCACACCAAACAAAAAAGAAGCTAGTGAGGCCACTAATATTAATATTGTTGATGATGAAGGTCTAACTCAAGCAATCACTCAACTAAAAGACGAGTGCGACTTAGATGTTTCGTTAATAACCCTTAGTGAAGATGGTGTAGCAATTTATGACGATAATCTACGCACCCACCCAACCGTAGCTAGAGAAGTGTTTGATGTCACGGGTGCGGGCGATACTGTACTTGCTTCATTGGGTTTTGCCTTAGCTTGTGATGTTGGTATTGATGATGCTGTCAAGTTTTCCAACCTTGCCGCTGGTGTTGTTGTGGGTAAAATTGGTAGCGCTACAGCCACTTTAAATGAAATCATTGAATACGAATCAAGTTTGAATAAATCCACTAGCGACGAGCACATTAAAACGCTTGATGAAATCACCCTATTAAGTAAAGAATTAAAAGCCAGAGATAAAAAAATTATCTTTACTAATGGCTGTTTTGACATCCTACACGCTGGCCATGTACGCTACTTAGAAACTGCCAAAAGTTATGGTGATATCCTAATATTAGGGCTTAATTCTGACAGATCCGTCACTGCACTAAAAGGGGAAAATCGCCCCATTAACGTGCAATTAGACAGAGCCTATATATTAGCAGCGCTTGAGGCAGTTGATTATGTCGTAGTGTTTAATGAAGACACGCCGTATGATTTAATAAAAGCCATAAAACCACATACTTTAGTAAAAGGCGGAGACTACGAAGGAAAGCAAGTAATTGGCCAAGATATCGCTGATGAGCTGAAACTGGTACAGTTTGTTGATGGCAAAAGCACCACCAAAACCATTGAGAAAATCCAACAAGGAAATTAAAATGAAAACCGTTATCGAATTTGAATTTAATGAGCATTTAAAAACAGCTCAGGCAACTCTAGAATACATCGCCGCTCCGCTAGAAATTGCAGCTAATTTATGCATTGATAGCCTTAATCATGGTGGAAAAATTTTAATCTTTGGTAATGGTGGTAGTGCAGCCGATGCTCAACATATTGCTGCAGAACTGGTTGGACGATATAAAGTTGAACGAAAAGGTTTACCAGCTATTGCTCTGACCACTGACACTTCAGCACTAACATCAATCGGTAACGACTATGGCTATAAACACGTATTTGATCGCCAAGTTGAAGCGCTTGCTAATAAAGGTGATGTGGTTATTGGCATTAGCACTGGCGGCAGTAGTGGCAATGTGATTAGCGCACTAACACTTGCAAAAGAACTAGGATGCAAAACCATTGGCTTTAGTGGCCGAGATGGCGGCGAAATGAATACTGTTTGCGATATCAACTTAGTCGTTCCTGCTGTGGATACTCCGCGCATTCAAGAAATGCACATTGTTATCGGGCATACCATTTGCCATTTAATTGATCTAGAATTTAGTCGTTGAAGGCTTTCCTTTAGAGGGACTTAACCGAATCTAACACGTCTACTGCTTTAATGAGATTCATACAATTATGATGTCCTAATGGGCAAGTACGCTTCATACAGGGCTGACAATCTAAATTTTTCTTTACAATTAAACTTTTTTCATTCATCCATTGCGATGTTTCATCGTCTTTAGTCGGGCCAAAAATCGCCACCGTTGGCACTTCAAAAGCCGCCGCTACATGCATCGGGCCACTATCCCCCGTGATAAATAAATCAAGATGTGAAATGTGATTAATTAACTCTGGAATAGTGGTTTTTCCTGCTAAATTTTGATAATTTTTAACACTTTTTTCAAGCAATAATTTTTCGATATCCATGACAATGTCCACTTCATCCTCCCCACCAAAAATAACAATATCATATTGCCCAGACAGCTCACTAGCCACTTTTGCAAACTCTTCAGGGTGCCAACGCTTGGCACTACCGTATGATGCACCAGGATTAATGCCGAGTATCGGCAATGATGAATTGTTAATGCTTAATTTTAAATTATCCGCATGTAAAACTAATTTACCGGCAGGAAAATTAGACTTTAAGCTGTCATTGATAAAATCGTTATATTTTTCTACTTGATGGCGGTATTGATACTTGTTTTTATCGAATTGATACTTGTTTTTAGCTGATATTAAAAATTTCAGAAATTTTGTACGCAGTGAACTTCTAAACGAAAAAAATGCATCAAATTCACCTAATTCCCTTGTAATTTTGTACAAAACCCCGTATTTCTTATCTAAAACCACTGTTTTAAACACTTTTTGATGATTTTTCATCGCTTCAATCGCTACAAAAGAGCCAATAAAGGTAATTTTTACGTCATTGTCAAAATTTACGATATTTTCGATCGCCGGCGTTGCCATAACGCAATCACCTAGCCAAGTTGGCAGCTCAATTAGTATTTTCATTACTCGATTAATTTATAATGTTTTTTACCCAGATCCAATCCAAATAGCTTTTCAAGCTTGAGTGATAATCTGTGTTTTTTTTGCTTGCTGGTTAATTTATAATCAGGATTGGCTTGAAATATACCTTTTTCTTTAGGTAACCAATCTTGCATTATGGCAGGATGAGTGCCGTTAAATTCATTAATAATTTTTTGATCTATTTGAGAATAATCTATTTTTACAGGTTTAGACCCCCAATATTTATTCACCTTTTGGCTTTTTAGGTTCATTTGCTCTTCACTACGAACCCAGCCATAATGATAACAACATGCACCCGTGTGTTTTGCTTTTGGATATCTACCATTTTTATTGCTATCTAGCACCAGCCAAAATAAACCATCTGGCGCATATGACCTGACCGAATTTTTAATAATTCTAGCTTCTGACCGGTACCATCCAGGAGAGTTAAGGCAGCTGTTGGCATTGCCATAAAAATGATAAAAATCAAAGACTAGCGCTTCCACTTCGGGATTATCTACATGTGTTTGCATTGACGCTCTGATTTTATCTAAATCATCTTCATGATAAACTTCATCGCCTTCAATATAAAATGCCCAATCCCCTGTACAATTAAACTGAGCAATCATCTTCTGCTGACCATAAACATAACCACGATCATGCATATTGTCATTCCATATTGACTGAATGATACGAATTTTTGGATTTTTTATTGATTGTATAAGTGCTAAAGTATCGTCCTCACTGTCACCAACATTGATGACAAATTCATCAACAATTGAAAGGATAGATTGAATAGATTGAATAAAAGGATAGCCTAATATTTGTCCATTTTTGATAAAAGTAAAAGCACTGACTTTCATAATTTTATTTGCGTGTTACCCGATAACCCTCAATGAATAGTTCATCGATATTGCAATCAATAAAATCAACTACTGCATCATTAGGGGTTCTTACGATTGTTCTGCCATGTAAATTGAAAGAGGTATTAAGACTAACACCATAGCCGGTAATATTTTTAAGCTCTTTGAGATATCGATAATAGTTAGGATTGTCCTGCTCTTCTACAAATTGAGGTCTGGCTGTACCATCCACATGCACTGCACAAGGCAAATTCTTAATATGATCTTCTTTCATTCTAAAGGCAATGGCCATATGCTTATGAGGAAAACTCTGCTTAAATAACCTTTCTCGCTCCTCTTCTAGAATTGAAGGACAAAATGGCTGATAAGAGGGACGACGTTTAACTGTTGAGTTAATTCTTTGTCTAGTGTCTTCCATCATGGGGTTGCCAATAATAGAACGATTTCCTAGCGCCCTGGGGCCGAACTCCATCTTGCCGTGAAATAAAGAGCAGATCTTGCCTTCAGCAACAGATTTTGCAGCCTCTTCCGGCCAATTGCTCTCTAAATCTTCAACAATTATATTATCAAAACTATCGAGCGCTAATTTGACCTGCTTGCGAGAGTACTCATCTCCAAAAAATGGCATTATATGATTTTTTAGCCAATCAAGATTTTCACCCAAATCCAATGCTGTTAAAATTGCACTACCTATTGCTAGGCCATCATCACCCATGGCAGGCATTACATAAATATTTTTAAAATTAGTTCTTTCATAAATATTTAAGCTCATAATGATATTAGCAGCAACGCCGCCAGAAAGACATAAATTTTGAACTGGATATTGGCTATAAGTTACATTTAAATATTCAACAACTGTATCTTCAAGATAGGTTTGTATTACTGCACAAAAATTTTCATCGCCAATTTTATTACGCTGATCCTTAAGCCAATCTAATGTATAAAATGGAATTATTTTTTCCTTATCATACTTAATGCTTAAGCTACTTTTATCAATTTTAGTGATGCCTTTTAGTTGTGCTAGTAATACCTTATCAGCCTTACCAAAGGCTGCTAAGGCTTCAACTTTACCCTCGTCACTATTTGGCCTTAAATCCATTGCTTTGGTAAAATAATTGTATAACCTGCCAATAGACAAAAACCAATCATCCTTACCTAAAAAATCTGCTGTAGATTTTCCAATTAGCTTATATTCTTTACCATTAGTAAATAAAAACATTTTACTAAAGTAGCCATCCCCTTGACCATCTAGGGTGAGTGCTATTGCTTTTTTTCCATTAAAACTTGATAAATAATATGAAGGAATGGCATGACATAAATGGTGGTCATAAAAGAACACTTCTTTAGGGTTAATATTATGTTTTGAAAAATTATCTTTTATATATCTGGTAAATGCTAATTTATTTGTTTTTGGCGTCTCTTTAACCAACGCCCTTTTGTATTTTGCGGTGTAATATGACTTAACTGCTGAAAAATTGGTAAATAATGCCTTAAAAATTAGACGATTTTTCTCTTTTCTTGATATAGATAAATCTTTAATAAATTTAGGTTGAATAATTGACCTGATAGATTTTTCAATGTCCTTATTGTAGGTCATTTTTTCTCTTAGCTCACCATCATGGCCTTTATCTTCAAAATCACTATAAGAGTGCGCAACATAATCTACATTATGAAACTGATATTTTTCCAGTATAGGAGTGATATCCATATTATCATGCTTGATTCTGGTAACCCTCTCTGTACTCATGGCAAAAATACTTTTCTTCTGGGTATCTAATGCGCACAATGCGCTATCATGCCCACAATATTTAGTTCCAATAATTACCATTATTCAATCTCTTTAATCAACTCTAAACTACTTTGAACAACATCATACACACTGTAGCCTTGTATGGTCTCTTTATCATTAGAAAATACCGACTTGTTTAACAATGATTTTGGCGCCCACAACCTGTAATTATTCTTATTTGCAGTGTAGATTGAAACAGACGGAATATTGAAAGCAGATGCGATATGAATTATCGAGGTATCGGGAGATATAACTAAATCTAGCTCTGAGATAAGGGCTGATACCTCAAGTATTGAAAAATATGATGACACTACATAATTAAGCCCCATATATTTTATTAATTTTTCTATCTTTCCTTCATCACCTGGTTTGGAGAGGATAATTATCAAAATCTTTGCATTCTTTTGATAAATTCCTTGACATATAGCCCTTAAATTATCAGGGTTAATTTCTCCATTGTGACTATAGCCCTCTAAATTAATGCCAATTTTTATTTTTTCAGAAGATGTATTTTTAATGAAATTTTTGGCAATGCCCCTTTGATTATCACTAAGAAAAATATCATATTTAGATGATTTCGATTTTAAATTAAAAACACCCAGAGTTTCTAGACATATATCACTCCAATGATCTTTTTTATTTTCTTTAGTATAAAAATCATACACCTTTAGCTTTTCTGCATCAACATTGTATCTGCCATACTTCTTGAAAACTGACGCAACAAGTTTAGGTTTGATAATTTTGGTAATAAGTATAGCGCGAGTAACTACTTTTGCTTCAAATTCAAAACATACATCGAATTTACGCTTTCGTAATTTAAATAAAACTGGAAGGAGCTTTAACCAATTATTGGTATAAGTGTATATATTGTCAATATAAGGGTTATTACTCAATATGGCCTTATTAACACTACTTGCTAATACAGAAATACTAATATGGGGATAAGATTTTTTCAACTCTCTAAATACTGGCGTACAAACCACCATATCTCCAATTTTGTCGTACTTTAAAAAGATTACACTATCAATTCCATTTGCATCAATAACAGAAATCTGACTTCTGACTAAAGATGTTAAAAAAATACCTTTTATAGTTTTAATTAACGACATGAATAAAATTAATGCTCAACTTTTTTTAGCATGTCTAAACCAAACCTAACAACATCAGCAACACTATAATCATATAATCCGTGTTTACTTTTAGCAAAAACTGTTCTATTTAAGGTTGATGTAGGTCTCCATAGCCTGTAGCTATCAGGATTATTCTCATGTATGGATACTACTGGCTTGTCAAATGCCGATGCAATATGAACAATTGATGTATCAGGTGTAATAATTAGGTCTAGTTGCTGTATTAATGCGGAGACATCAAGAATTGTATTTGTTTTGTAGCTTTCGATAACATAATCAAGATTCATATCAATTACTTGATCGCTAATAGCGTGTGAATTTTCAGGTGTAGATAGAATGATGATTTGAATATTCTCATTGCCCTTATAAAGGCCTTCGCAAATCTCCTTTAATTTATCAAATTTTATTCTTTTATCAACTATAGCACCTTCAACATTAATACCAATTATTTTTTTATTATGAAAACCTTTTAAAAAATTTATTGCACATTGCTCTTTCTCTCTGGTAAGAAATAATTCATATTTTTTTGACTTCGCCGAAACTCCTAATGGAGATAGCACCGACAACCAAATATCTCTAAAATGCGCACTCTTTGGCCTTTCAGTGTAAAAATCATACAATGTTAGCTCGTTACCCTTGACGCCATACCTTCCATCTTTTTTTACAGAAATTATTGCTTTTGGTTTGATAATTTTTAATCGTATTATGGCATGTGGCACTACAGAATGATCAAATTCTACACAGACATCAAAATTTTTCATTCTCAATTTTAACAAAGTAAAAAGATCACTAAATAAATTATTTTTATAGTTGGTTTCTATCACATCAATATGGGGGTTATTGACTAAAACACCCTTATTAATTTTGCTAGCCAATACTGTAATAGTTACATTGGGATTCGCAAGTTTTAGCTCTCTAAAGACAGGAGTAGTTACAACCATATCTCCAATTCGATCATAACGAAAGAATAGAATTGTTTTTGCCTGCTTAATATCAAAACTAGCTGGACTCTTCCTTGTTAGCAGTCTTAATAGATAGGCTTTAAAAGGTTTTTTACTCGTTGCCATAAATTAGTCTTTAATTTTGGTTATCATCTCTAAACTAGCTCTTACAATCTCATCGACACTATAGTCAAATAATCCATGCTCGCTCTTGGAAAATACTGTTTTATTCATAGTTGAAGTTGGCTTCCAGAGTCTATAGCTGTCTAAATTATTTTCATGTATTGTTACTAATGGCTTATTAAAAGCAGATGCAATATGAACAATTGATGTGTCGGGTGTAATAATTAGGTCTAGTTTCTGTATTAATGCAGAAACATCCAATATAGAAAAATAAGATGGGATGACAAAATCAAGCCCTAATTCGACTAATAAATGATCAATTTTTTGCTTTTGATTGGGTAAGGCTAATATGATAATTTTGATATTCTGGTAACCTTTATGTATTCCCTTGCAAATTTGCCTTAGTTCTTTTAGTTGGATTTGTTTTTCCTGAAAAGAACCCTCCAAATTTATGCCTATTTTTAATTCTTTATCAAAATGAGAAAGAAATCCTTGGGCCTTTTCTCTTTCATGTTTACTTAGAAATAAATCATATTTTTCAGAAACTGGATTAATACCAAAGAAAGTCAGAGTTTGAAGCCATATTTTTCCAAAATTATCTTTTTTATTTTTTAACGTATGAAATTTATAAAGCTCTAATTCACTGCCTCTTGTGCCATACCTACCATCTTTATGTATAGAAAGAACCACTTTTGGATTTATTATCCTAAGTCTAAGAATAGAATGATAGACAACCGAATGTTCAAGCTCAATACAAACGTCGAATTTCTTTCTCCTTAAAAAGAATAGCATTTTTAAATCGTTAATGAGATTATCTTTATTATTAATGAAAATATCTTTAATATATGGATTGTATCTAATCACGCCTTGGTTAGCATTGCTCGCTATAACTGAGATATCGATGTTGGGATATGCTAACTTTAATTCTCTAAAGATGGGTGTAGTTACAAGCATATCACCAATTCTATCATACTTTAGAATAAGCACTTTCTTCACCTTGCTAAGATCGAGAGGTTTGTTATTTTTTTTAGTTAGTAACTTTAAAAGGCGAGCTTTAAATCGTTTTTCTTTGTGTGGCATATGGATACAATGATTTATTTTTGGGTCATGACAACTTAAGCGACTCTTTTCTAAACATTCCAAGCAAAACTTTATAAATATTTTGCTTGCGATTATTAAATCTAAATTCGCATTCTTTTAAGTGTAAATTAAACATACTTTTATCCATTCCTTTAAACTTTACCAATCTATTTTTAGCATAACCCCAGAATGATTCAATTCCATTAATATGTGAATTACCTCTGGCAAATTCATTCTTACTATGATGCACTCTAAAGTGCTTCTTATAATCAAAATCTACAAGCCCATTATACCCGCGCCATCCATCTGAATGAATAACGCTATCAATACTAGTCTTACCCTTGATAATCCTTTGCAGGGTGGCGCTACTACAGTCTGGAACTATTTCAGTGTACACTTGATCGCCACGTTTCAATAAACCAAATACTATTGTTTTACCCCTGGCACCACGGCCGCGTTTTCCGCGGACGCGCCGTGCGCCAAAATAACTTTCGTCAACTTCAATCTGACCCACTAAAGGATCAGATTGAAGCAAAGATAACTCTAAAATTCTAAGTCTAATAGCAGTTAAATATTTGTTAATTGTTTGCCTGCTTAAACTTGTTAAATGAGAGATTTGAGTTGCACTCGAATCCTCAGAAAACAACAAAATTATTTGCCTAAATTTGGCCTCTGAAATACGTGAACGAATCACATACTTGTTTTTTACTTTCATGACGGTACTTTAACAGGTTTTTAAACATGCTTAAGTTGTCATGACCCTTATTTTTTAATCTTTTAAATATTTATTAATGCCATCATCGCACCAATTCAATCGATTGGCAATACTATATTGTAATATAGCATCATTACCATGTAGGCTCCCCCTAGAGCTTTCATGATGAAACAAATGGTATTGAATGGCCTTAAAACGTAATGTTTTACGAAAAACTCCATAATTAAATAATCTCACAACAAATTCACTGTCTTCTCTACCCCAGCCTTCAAAATTTTCATTAAATCCATTAACTGAAATGCAATCACTCTTAAAGAAAGACATGTTGCATGTCTTTATACCTTTAAGATGTGTTTTTTTAGAAGAGAAAATTCTAGATAATTGATTAGAATACAAGCTGTTCTTTTGATTTTTAAGTCCATTATCAAGAAAATAAAAATAGGTTGTTTGATTATTTATCGCCAAATCAGTTCTTTCTTTTGTCAATAAAGATCGCTTACCCTGGATGAGATATCCTTTTTGCGCATGCTCGAGATGATCTGCAACAAAATGAGTATGGAGCACCATATCGCCATCAATCAACACTATATATTCTTGTGTTGAAGTGGCAATGGCCTTATTTCTAGATTTTGCAGCCCTAAAACCCTTGTCTTCTTGCCAAGAATGCTGAATATTTAAAATATTTTTACTCTGAAAATTATCAATAATAGCTTGAGTTTTATCATCACTACCGTCATCAGCAATAATAACTTCTGCAGGTAATACAGTTTGTCGTTCCACACTTAATAATACTAATTCGAGTGCTTTGGGGCGATTGTATGTCGTTATTATCAAACTGCATTTCATTTATTACATGCCTTATGGATCAAGAATTTAGGTAACATTTAACCACAATTAAACACCAAAAAAAATGCATGTATAAAATATCTGCCTATATTATTACTTACAATGAAATTGATAAAATCACTGACTGTATTAACAGTGTTTTATGGGTAGATGAAATTATTGTTATTGATTCTCATAGTACTGATGGTACCACTGAAATAGCTGAAAAATTGGGGTGCAAAGTCATTCATATTCCATTTGAAGGGTATGGGAAACTTAGAAATGAGGCAATTAAACACTGCTCAGGCGAATGGATTCTAAGCTTGGACTCTGATGAGAGGTGCACAACAGAGTTTCGTGACGAGGTCATGCATATCACGGAAAATAGCAACTATGATATTTACAAAGTGCCTAGAAAGAATTACTTTATGGGTCGGTGGATAAGACACTCCGGTTGGTACCCCAACTTTAGACAACCACAACTCTTTCGCAATGGAAAAATGTCTTACACTTTGGATCCTGTCCATGAAGGGTATGTTAAAAATAGTAACAAAGATGTTCAAACTACTAGAAGCTTTATCTGGCAGTTCCCCTTCAAGAACACCGAAGAAATTATGCATAAAGCCAATCGATATTCAACATTAGGCGCAAGAAAATTAAATTCAAAAGGTACTGTAGGTAGCGTTAATAAGGCTTTCTTTCACGGTCTCTGGGCTTTTATAAAGCACTATATTTTTAAATTTGGATTCTTAGATGGCGGTGCAGGGTTTGTTATTGCCTTTGGTAATTTTGAAGGAACTTTTTACCGATATCTTAAACTGTCAGAAATACAATTCAAATGGGAAAAACCTCCAACAATAAATCCTATTAACAAGGCTAGTTAGATGTTTAGGAATTTATAGGCATTATCATATTGAGTTAGAATACTTTCAACTGAAATTTTCTTAACATCTAACTCGTCAAAATTTGAGAAAGCAACGACAGAATGTGTCAATTGCATTTCAGGTGTCAATCTGGCAAACAAAGGTATGATAGGCGTACCTACGGCGTTAGCTGCATGCATCAATCCCCCATCACAGCACAATAACACCTGGGAATCTTTAATAACACTTGCTGTTTGTACAAATGTTAATTGGTTTACCATATTGACAATATTTTTTTTGCCGTGTGCACTTATCAACTCGTTAGCAATTTCCATAGCATTACTTGATCCAACCAAGGCAATGTTAAGTGCGCTTGACCTTGCAAATAACCCATCAATTACATCAGACCATTTGTCGTAGGTTCGATAATCCCACTCACCGCCTAATGCAATAGCAATATACTTATTTAGAGATTGAAATACAGGTGTAGCGACAGCATCTTTTGAAAAGTTCATTGTTGCTCTGGCAGTTGAATTTATTTCAGTTTCTGACTCCGAATACCCTAATAATTGATTCATTCGATGAAAACTAAATAAAGCCCTATTCACCTCTGGACCATTGTAATATCCATACATACCGACAAAAGGTGTCTTCGGTTGCACTTCTGATTTGATTTTCATACTCTTAGTACTGTATGAATCAATAATCACCAAATCATATTGATGATCTTTCAATTGATTTATGTTCGTTACAACTTTTGAAAAAATGTGATCTTGTTGATAAATATGTGCATTTTTAATGTCTGTAAATAAAACAACCTTTTTGTCGCTTAACATCGCCCTACTAGAAAGGTCCATAAGACTATCCCCAAGGCTTGGGGCTGATTTATTGATCCACAAAATTCGATGATGCCGCTGATAAATTTGATCAACTTCTAAATTATTTTGCCCCTTAAGCAAGAGGTACAAATAACGCTTAACAAACTTAATGTAACGCTTAACGATAGATGTATTTTTAATAAATTCTGTCGTATAGCTTGGAATATCATATCGAAAAGGGAAAGTGTATGTCCGCTTAAAACTAGAGAGTTTCATGCCATTTTCTTATTTGTTCAAATACAATCTTAGGGTTGATTTTATCGAGACATTCACTATGTCCGTGCTTGTCATCACAACCAGCATTGCCACATGCTACACAAGGCATATTAGCTTGAAATATGGTGATATTCCCATAAGTTTGTATTGGTGTATCTCGGCTTGTTGCTTTGCGTAATTGATTACACCAAGGTGACCACATTCTTAAATTTGTAGGGCCAAATATAGAAAACACAGATTTGTCTTGAGCGGCCGATATATGCATGTTTAAAGTATCTACACCAATATAACCACTCGATAAGTCACTTAATGCCATGTATTCTTCTATTGTGGTCTCTCCAATAAAATCATAAATATTATTCAAAAGGGGTAGGGTTTTTTTGATTTTATTATCAATTTTGCTTTTACCTCCGGTTATCACAATGGGGGTATTTAGATTATTTAATAAAGCCAATAATTGGTTGCGTAAATCAACAGGATAAACTTTATACTCGTATTGCGCTGATGGATGGAATATTAAAAAATGACGAATATTTCTTAATGCTAATTTTTCTTTAACGATCTTTCCCGATAAATTGCTATATTTTATTGGGATAACCGTTTTATTATGCCTAATTCCTAATAGTTGCAACGGTTTTAAATTATTGATTAAGATATGATCACTCAAATTAAAAAAATAAAATTGGCTTAATAATCGCCTCTTCCACCAAGATTTACCATTATCAGGCTCAATAGCACTAATAGAATGCTTGGCAAATAATAGTGCGTACAGAACACTCCTGTCACTAGCTGTTAAGTTGATACTTATATCATATTTATTAAATAATTTAGAAATCAACTTTCTTTCCTGCCTCCATCTATTCTCTTGTTTTTGACGGTATGAAAAGGTGTGTATTTGACGGATATTGGCAATAGTTTTTGCAATTGGCAATGTGTCATCATTCACCAATAAATCAATTTCAGAATTTTTATAATGTTGATAAAGTGATTGTATTAGAGTATTGCTGAGGAACACATCCCCATTAGATCGCTGAATAATAACTAGAATTTTTTTACTTTCTTGCAAAATCTTTATACAAGAATGAACTAAAAAATACAAATAAAAATGTTGTAAAGTGGCCTAGGAGGTAAGAGTCACTCAACATAATTACTAAAAAAAGTATCGGTAAAGCAATACCTGTGTTCTTTAAAAAAGTAGATTTATTTTCTTTAGCAAATTGCACCTGGAAATAAAAAATAGACAAGAGACTTATCAGGCCCAATACGCCTAATTGCGTTAATACGAGTATATACATATTATGTGGATTCACCGTATCTAAAGAATTGGGTGTATTAAGGGCTTTAACTTTTTTATACTCATTAGGAAAATCTCCAGTACCAATGCCAATCAAAGGATTCTCTTTAAATATCTCCCAAGAGTTCATGGCAAATACAAATCTATCACCAATAGAGGACCTAGATCCACTCCACAAGTCGGGATTTAGGGCCTCTTTAACAGCCTGATCAGTCCTTTGTTGAAAAATCTCGCTTGTCTGATAAGCAGAAAATAAAATACTAGCCACAACCACAGTTGAAACAACTAGAGCTAAGAGTTTTTTCTGATAATATTGAAAAAATAACAAAATAATCATTACAAAAAATACAACTTGTCCTGCACGACCGCCAGTAATAAACATATTAATACTCATAGTAATAGCAAAAAAAGAGTATATAAACCTGGCCATACTATTAATACTAGTGTTGAAAAATACTTCATGTAACAACAGGTAAATTGCAAATGCCAAAAATGGATTATAAGAAATATGACTCATGAAAGGGGTTGGATTTAGAACGCTAGCTGTTTTAAAAGGGTCAATAACCTCAAACCAAATTAGATAGGATGTTATTTCTGAAATTGTCATGGCTAGTAAAAAGGCTGACACATAATACTTAATGTATTCTTTTTTTGTAACTGTCAATAAGATTGGAAGAAAAATGAAAAAATCTATCATTTTCTTAACAATATGTAAACCCCATTTAATATCCTCAGTCCACAATAGTCCAGCAACATGTAAAAAAAAGAAAATAATTGATGCAACTAAAACTTTATTTGACCGGATTTTATTAAGCTTATTTTTATAATCACCTGAAAAAAGCCACAACAGGACAATACTCACCATCATCAAATTGCCGCCAGCCACCGTTAATGGCAATAAAAAAGCCAAAGCGATCAGTAAATATTGATACACTTGATCAATGCGGAAAGTATTTGAATTCATAGTAGTCAATTGATTACAAATAATAAAGTATACCAATGCTTATACTGCATAGTGCTAAAACTCTCCTTCCAAATAAACTTTATTTATTACCTTAAGAGTCTTGGATAAATTTTTATCAACAGAAAACTCTTTAGACTTTCTAATATTGTTATTCTTTTCCTTTTCTAATAATTCTGGATCTAAAAATAATTTTTCAATACTTTTAACAATAGAAAAGTCATTGGAGGTTTCCATAATCCGATTTTTACTTAAAACTTCAGAAGCACCGTTTTGTTTAGTGGTAAATACTACATTGCCAAAACTCATGGCCTCAAGTATGACATTCGAAAATGGCTCATAGTGCGTAGGTAGAATAAAAATATCACTTATAGAATAAAAATCATCAACATCATCTCTAGCACCGGTAAATATTATTTTATCTTCTATACCTAATTGCTTAGATAGGGCGTAATAATGGCGCATATTTTTTTCTTTGCCAATTACAAAAGCCATCAAATCTAAATGTTTAAGATTATGCACAATTTGAAGGAATTCTTCTACGCCTTTGCGCTTAAATCCGCTACCGACATATAACAAAAAATGCTGGTTTTTATTAATTTTAAACTCTTTAGATAACTTACGAAATGCCTGGATTGAATCCATGTCTTTATAATTAATGCCATTATAGATCACATCAATTTTATTTGGATCGATAGCATAGATATCGACAATTTCTTTTTTTATCATCTTGGAATTTGCAATAATTCTTTTAGCATTACTAAAGCATTGTTTTTCTATAAAAAGATATATTGGATGTAAGAGATTTAGCCTTGATTTATTTTGAGTCTTTAAAAATACCTTATGAACGCCATCACCAGCGCGATATATATCTGGACAAGTAATCCTTTCCAAGGAAAAGTAAAACTTACTATCTCTAAACAAACAAACTTGTAAATTAAATAAAATGACCCTTAACCATGACGGCAGAAATTTAGGAAATATAGAATTAATAATTTCATGATTAATATTTTTCTTGGTCAATAACTCAGATAATCGATGCAAGTAATTCTCAGCACCTCCATGCTTAGTTTTGTTTGCTCGTACAAAAAATATAGTGTTTACAGTTTTTTTCATGAATTGAACTTATTCTGAATTGCTTTACGACTTATAACAAAATCATCCCAAGAATCTCCTTTTTCTATTTTATTAAATAATGTCGTAACATAGTCCTTCTTTAACTTTGAATTGTCATTATGCCCAACACTTCCAATATGATACCAGCTATCATCGAGCACCATTAAATCCTCCACTACACCGACACCTGGAATGTTGATGCTTACCTGGGACGCCGATGAGAAATTCATGTTTCTATCATCATACCCATGATACAAAGAATCATAGTTACCGCCACCAGTATCTAATCCGTTTGCAAAATCATACATAAAATATAAATTTGATTTTTTAATTTTTGTGTAGTTATACATGCAATAGCCTGCCCATAAATACCATGCATCTGGGTTTTTCCTTTGTAATCCTTCTCTATGCCAGCCATAAAAATCTTGATCTTTAATTGCATTCAAGAGGCTAAAACCTTTTATCGGAATTAGATCATGGTCAATAAATGCGAAAATATTTGGTTTAATAGCTTTAACTACATTCTCATACACCCACTGCATAGCCAGCGAATGAGATCTGTTTACATGTAATGTTTTATTTTTAGGTAATGAAAAATATAATGCGTTCAAATCATGGCAAACGCTCTTTATTTTATTCTTTTTAGATTGGTCCCTAGAATTATCAAAAATAATAATTGTAGCATCCTTTATATTTTCCTTTGATATTTTCAACTGCCATTCGATTACCCAAGGCTGCTCAAATGCAATAATCAATATGATATTTTTTCCAGAAAGGTGCTTACATTTTTTTAAAAAAGAATCAAGATTTTTACCTTTTTTAGCAACATATAAAGTAGTAACAAAATAATTCCTAATATATTTAATCAAGTACTTAATTGGTTCCAATTTAACCCAGCTAATGAATTGATATGAACTAAGTTTTCTCATTATTAATGCCTTGAATTTATTGAGTAAATTTTAACTGTTTGCTTGTAATAAAATAATGTTTAAAATAAAAAAATAACAAACTAACAAAAGGATACTCTTGTCAATAAAAAAAATTTTAATATTACGTCGCAATGGTTTTGGCGACCTTATTGTGACATTACCTATGATTCAAAGTCTAAAAAATAAATACCCTGAGGCAAAAATTACATTAGTAGGTAGTTTCAGAGGTAAAAAACTCATTCCTTATATTGACACTATTGATGTTTTTTTTATAATACCAAAAGGCAATAAATACATACAAACCCTAAAAGTCTGCTTATCACTACGCAAGGAAGGGTTTGATTTGGCTTTTTCTGCAAAAGCAGCCCCTCAAAAATTAATGAATCTTGCATTATGGCTAACAGGTGCAAAAAAACGTATTGCCTATACAGATAATCATTGGAGTAGCATTTTAATTAATAGCCCTAGACTATATAAACGTAATAAAAATCAACACAATGCATTAAGTATTCTAAAAATAATTAGCCCTAAATTTAAAGAAATACCAAATAATATTTATCCGCGGATAAACGCCAAGCAAAATTCAATAACAAACTTTAAAGATAAGGTTAATCTAATTTTAGAGCCCAATTGTTTTAATCTTTTTATATCAATCAGCAACAATAGGAAAACTTCCATACTTACAAATGACAATCTCTGTCAAATTCTAAATAGATTACACAAACAACATAACAATTTACACATTATTATTTTTTATATACACGACGACATTTACCAGGCCCAAGAGTTAAAAAAATTACTGAACTCTACCTCTGAGATAGTTACCAACCAGGGTATGGGGCATTTCTTGTGCCTATTGGATATGGTTGATGCATTATTTATTGGAGATGGCGGCTTAATGCATCTAGCTGCGGCACTTAATAAAAATCAATTAGTTTTGTTTGCAAAAACCCCTGTTGAAGAATGGGGGCCAATAAGCAATAAGGCAAAATTATTAATGGATAATAATGACATTAACAATATCCCTAAAGACGTTATTAATAAAGAGCTAAATCTAATAATGAACAGAACTATTAATACTTAAGTGTTGATTAATTTAATAACTGAATTTACAGCTTGATCTATAGATATATCTTTTACTCTGTAACTTTTTGCCTGAAGTAATTTATATTTAACTCCCCACGGATACCAATGCTGAATATCGACATCTCCAAAAAAACAGACGATAGGCTTTTGGAGTGCTGCTGAAATATGCATCGCACCTCCATCAGGAGTTACAACGTAATCACATAAGGACAAACCATCTATGAGTTCCTGCAGTGTATTTGACTCTCTCCAGGTTTCTGGATATAGGCTAACAGGTAGATTTTTGCATAACTTGATGAGCTCTATGGCATTTTCGTCATCTCCAGGGTGTTTTGGATTATCTCTAGAGCCGGGAGACCAGAAAATTAAAAAAGTAAATTTTTGATTCTTACTTAA
The DNA here is from genome assembly GCF_001293165.1 of Candidatus Thioglobus autotrophicus. Lineage (NCBI taxonomy): Bacteria > Pseudomonadati > Pseudomonadota > Gammaproteobacteria > Pseudothioglobaceae (SeqCode) > Candidatus Thioglobus > Candidatus Thioglobus autotrophicus. Next base: position 473,656 of record NZ_CP010552.1, read on the forward strand.
TTCTTTAATAAGCTTAAAAAAATTTTTAAGCGGCCAGCGTTGACTTTCTTTTCTGGTACTTATATTAATTCCAATCACTCTTCTAGAGTCATCTATATCTTGAATATTAATATTATCACTTGGATATAGCTGCATGGGTGGAATTATGCCATGTACGCCTACTTGTTTAAACAAGTTAAATACACGCTCAACTTCATGACTGTTTTTATTTTCAACATCTAAAGCAATATCTTCTTTCTTGGCACCCTTCTTATTGTTTAAATAACCAATAATAGATTTTGGTTTGCATAGCTTTGCCAACCTCCAGTCCCTAACTCTTTCACTTGCAGAGGCAATGATTACATAATCAAATTTTGATCTACGTAGGCGTAAGATCATTTTAAATTTTTTAAGAAATATTAAAAATAATGATACGTGACTTTCTTTATGTTTTGCTTTTGTGTAAACCTCTATCTTGTTAATATCTGGATTGTTTGCTATTACATTGCGATTGTAGCTATTAACCAATAGTGTTACATTGCAACCTGGATATGTGTTTTTTAACGCTCTAATTGAAGGTGTGACGCATAATAGATCGCCGATATTATCACGGCGAATAATCAATATTTTTGAGGGGGTGATTTGTGTTGAAATCAAAGCTTACTCATAAGACTAAGATGCTGATAAATAGAATAGGATTATAGCAACTTAAGCGGATCTTTTCTAAAAATTCTAAGCAAAATTTTCTAATCTATTTTTAATGTAACCAATTGACTTATACATAAAAATTTTCAGTGTGGATTTTTATATCATGACATAGAATCATAAGCACTTCCATCTTTAGCTAAAGACTCATAAAGTGCTATTGTAGAGTTAACATCGTATATTGATAAATCGACACAATCCAAATTTGGCGGATCTTTAAGGCACTTTGATATTTTGGTTGCTAATTTTTCAACATCGCCAACTGGAGTTAGGCATTGTGGCAATTGGGAAAGTATTTCTGCTGGTCCAGATGGGCAGTCTGTGCTCACAACTGGAGTGTTGCATTCAAGTGCTTCAACAATAACATTCCCAAAACCCTCCTGATCCGAACTTAATACTAGTAAATTAGCATGTGAAATCCATGGATATGGATTTTTTTTAAACCCAGCAATAGTTACACTAGCGGTTAACCCCCTATCATCAATCATTCTTTGCAATTCATTATTAAAGGATGTAAGAAGGATTAACGAATATTGTGCATCAACTAACTGCCATGCATCTAGCAAAATATCATGTCGTTTTTGATGATTAAACCTGCCTACATGAATAACATAAGGCTTATTAGGAATACTAGAATCTTTTTGTTCTGAGGCAAGGTGAATGTCTTTAAAATTAAATGGATTATATATTCTTATAATCTTGCTTGTAATGCCAATACCCCTCAAATCGTTAATCATTCTGTCAGATATGGCTATCAACGGTTTTTTGTTATATATTTTTAAATATCTTTTTAATCGTCTTTTTGCTTTCTGAGGACTTCTGATAGATAAAGTATCAATCTCTGCACCAAGAGTGTTATCTATACGGCACCAATGATTTTTTAGATTAGCAAGACAAGCCACCTCGTTAGAAAAAGACAAAGCAGAGATAATAAGGTCGGTATCATTTGACCGAGCAATGTATTTCTTAAGGTGAAACGCCATAATGCGCTTACCTAACCATCCTCTTGTTAATTTTTCCGTTAGAACTGTTACTTTGATACCCTCATGAATTTCATATTCAATTAAATCTTCAAATATGATAAGCTCTGCTTCATGCCCGCGTTCAACTAAAGATTCTGCCAAAATGAGCAAAACCTTTTCCGCCCCTCCTCCTGATAAATTGGTGATTACAAATTTAAATTTCATTCTAAAAATTTTATGATTAAATCGATTTTTTAAAGGCCTCAAACACTTCTTTCGGAGTAATTTGCCACATACATTTCTGGTATATACATTGTCTATCTAAGCAAGGGTTGCACGTCTTTGGTTTTTGTATATATTGGTGGTTAACAGCTGAATCCCTAGGCTTGCTACCGCTCTCTAAACCAGTTACAGAAATCGTAATGGTTGGTGTTTTTAAAGCCGCAGCTATATGCAAAGGTCCAGTATCTGGTGTAATCAGTACGGCCAACTTGTCAATTAAAGCTGCCGCACCACAAATATCAAACTTTCCCGCTAAATTTAAGACTCTTTTGTTATTTATGCTTTTTTCAAGGGAATCTGTCAATTTTACCTCTGCTGGAGATCCGGTTAAGATAATATTAATATTCTCTTTATGAGTCAAAATTAGGCTGGCCAATTTACTCCAATTCTCCTCAAACCACATTCGATTTCTTGTTGTTGCGCCAACTTGGAGGCCGACATAAATAATATCATCTTGAATAACTTTTACAACATCTTGATACCAACTCTCTGCTGGGAATAGCTCCATATTAAAATTAACACTATCAATGCCAATATACTTTAATTGTTTTAATTGGTTTTCAATTGCATATTCACCGGCAACTCTTGGGGTTGTTTTATTAAAATGCAAGTGTTTAAATTCGTTAGCATTGTTGGGTATTTTAATAATATACTTACTACCGATTAAATATGCCATAGGAGTGGCTTGTGGTTCATTAGAATGTAAAATAAAAGTTAGATTAATTTTACAATTTTTAAGCTTAACAATTGTCTGAAGAAAATTTCTCCATTTCCCTCTATATAAAATAACATCGTCAATAAAAGGGTTTGTTTTAAACAACTGATAATTATTTGGATTTAAAAGTGCGGTAATTTTTACATGTGGATATTGCTCTTTAATTAACCGAAGAGCCGGGGTGGCAAATAAAGTGTCACCAATAGCAGTATTTGACATGATTAGAATATTGTCTATCTTTTTAATATCAATCTCTTTTTTTGAGACGCTCTTTCCCTTTAGAAACCAACGAAAAAACAACCTTGGTAGATCTATCTTCATAATAAAATATGCACGCCTAAACTATGCTCGCTCATAGTCATCATCAATACGAATAATATCATCCTCACCTAAATAACTACCTGTTTGTATTTCAATAATTTCTAACGGTGTGTCTTCAATATTTTCTAGACGATGCACTTTACCAAGAGAAATATAAGTAGACTGATTTTCAATTAGTTGGAAAGTTTTTTCTCCACAAGTCACTTGAGCCTTGCCTTTTACAACTACCCAGTGTTCTGAACGGTGGTTATGCTTTTGTAGAGACAACTTTTGACCTGGATTAACCAGAATTCGCTTCACTTGAAAGCCCTCACCACGATCAATTGAATCATAATAACCCCAAGGCCTAAAGATTTTTCTATGTTGGTCGGACTCTAATCGGCCACTTTTTTTGATTTTCTCAACGATATTTTTAACATCTTGTGCATGCTCTTTATTAGTTACCAAAACTGCATCTTGTGTATCCACTACAATCAAATCAGACAATCCTATTACAGACACCAAACGATTAGATGTACTATGAACGTATGTATCGCTTACTTTATCCAAGATAACATCACCTACAACCAAGTTATCATCATTATCCTTAACTTGAGAATCCCACAACGCTGTCCAAGACCCTACATCGTTCCAATTAGCATCTAAAATAACCATAGATGCGTTTTTAGTTTTTTCCATTACGGCATAGTCAATCGACTGACTTGGGCATTTTAAAAACTCTTGTTCATTCAACCTAATAAAATCCAAGTCATAGAATTCTGTTTGGCATGACTTTTGGCATGCACTAAGAATTTCTGGCTCATATTTTTCTAGCTCACTTAAATATACTGATGCTTTAAACATGAACATGCCACTATTCCAAAAATACCCTCCAGAATCAACATATTTTTTTGCAGTTTTATAGTCTGGTTTTTCTACAAATTCATCAATATCATAATAATTCTTATTTTTAGAAATGTTAGCTTTAATATAGCCATATCCTGTTTCAATTTTATTAGGTGCAATACCAAATGTTACCAACTTATTTTGTTCCGCCTGTTTTGTCGCAAGCGCAATTGCTTGATGAAATTTATCCATATCTTGAATTAAATGATCTGCTGATAATACTAACAAAATAGCGTCTTCACTTTCTTTAATAGACTTAAGTGCAGCTAATGCAATTGCTGGCGCAGTATTCCTACCAACAGGTTCCAAAATAATATTTTTAGGCTCCTTATTAATTTTACGAAGCTGCTCAGCTGCCAAAAACCTATGTTCCTCATTGCAAATTATAAGCGGATTTTCGATAGATTCTGGCAGCCTAAGAACTGCTTCTTGAAATAATGTAGTCTTACCCATTAATTCAATAAACTGCTTAGGATGCAATTTTCTTGACAAAGGCCAGAGTCTCGTACCACTTCCACCTGAAAGTATGACTGGGATAATCATATAAAATTATTTTAATAAGCCAGAAAGGTAAGGATTCATTCTTGGATCGTTATACATTTTAAACTGTCGATATATGCGATAAAACCCTTGCCCCTGTGAACAGCCATCAAGAACCTGATTAAGGCAAAATAGTAAATCATCTCTTTGAATGATAAGGCGATTCTGCTTATCTTTTGCCTCTTTCTTTTGTGTTACATCTATATCAGCTCTATTTGCCTGAATACCCATATGCAAAACTTTAAGGCTGACTATTGAAAGTCGGTCAATAATAGAGCCCGCTGTTTCACTATTAAACCATGCAGACTCTGAAACTTTGACGCCCTTTAATCGATCAAGAATATTTTCATCAATTTCCTCAATTGCATCATTTCTTTTTTGATTATATCCATCGATATTGCGCTTATTTAAGGCAATATCACTATCACTCACATTAATACGCCTTGCTTTATCTTCCTCGTCCCATAGCTGGCAGTTGTATTGGTGATTTTTTTCAAGCCAAAACCAGATACTATTTTCTTCATGAGAAACAGGGCTTTTATTTGGCCACAGGTCGCTTTGATGACAAAGGTCGTGATAATCAGAAACCTTTCTGCCGTCAATATCAATAAATAAATCTTTCACAGTAAATACTCCAATATTTTATTAGTGTTGAATTAATAGCTTATTATAGATATCAACTATTTTTTTAGACATCAAATCAAGAGAAAATTTTTCATCTATCAGTGGCCCAGTCACATTGATTTTATCATTATCTATATAATTCGATACCCCTTTTACTAACTCCAAACTAGAATTTACACCAACCAACTGAAAATTATTATTATTTAACAAGTCTTTTGTACTGCCACTACTAGTTGCAACAACAAATTTTTTCATAAACAAGGCTTGCATAACAGACTGAGGCACCCCTTCCTTAGAGTCTGAACTTAGAACAAAAATATCTATTGCTGACAATAATTCAGGAACATGCTCTATATATCCAAGCATAACAACATTATTAGACAAATTGTAATCTAAAATTAACTTATTAATTTTTTCTTTACCTGGTCCATCACCAGCAATCAAAAACTTTAATTTCTTATCTGGATATTTATTTATCAATTGTTTGGCCATTTCAATAAATAAATCATGCCTCTTAAATTGCCTTAATACTGCAACAATACCTATTATAATCTCAGATTTTTTCAGATGAAATTGTTCACGACACTTACTCCTGTTATACTTTTTTGGGTAAAAAAGATTAGTGTCAATTCCAGTTGGAATAGACTCGATCAATTCTGGCTTGATGCGATTGTATTTAATCATATCAGTCTTTACACTTTCTCCAGTTGTAAAAATATAATCAGCCAATTCATTTATAAAATTAGTACGTGAAGATCGGATACGATTAGAAAGATGCCTAGTTCGTATAAATTTAACACCTGATGATTTTGCTGCTAAGCCGCCAACCCAAGTATCTTTACCGCTATGAGTATTAACAATATTGATACCATACTCTTTAACAATTTTTCTAATTTTAAACAAAGTTTTGAGATCAGCATTACCTTTAAAAGGCATAGAAAAAACTTTAATATTATGTTCAATAGCTTTGTGTTTAATCATAGCATGCTCTCTGCATGCAAGGAAAACATCAACACCTAATTTTCGAACAGCGATCATTTCATTGATTATGCGAATTTCTTGGCCACCCCAGCCATCTGACCATTCAGTATGTAAGACTTTAACTGTTTTTTTCACCCATCATCTCCTGAATATTTTCCTTAATTATATCGACATCTAAATTCATTAAACAGTCGCTAACTTTAGTACCATTACATCCATCCTTTCCACAAGGCTGACACTTTCTACTTTCAGAAAAAACCCTGTGCTTACCCATTATCTGAAAGCCATTATTTTGAGTGTAAGAAGATTGTGTCATATTATTATCCCAAGGGCCCCAATGATTGGCACCGCTTGGACCAAAAAAAGCTAACACAGGTGTATTATTGGCAGCACTAATATGCATGATTGCAGTATCGACACCAATAAATAATTTGGCTTTCTTATTGAGCGCTGCTGTTTGCTTTAAGGATAATTCGCCAGACAGATTAATCGGATTAGATTTGCATAGTTTTACAATATTATGAACCTTACCCAACTCAACTTTGTCAGGAGCAGCAGTAATAACCACTTTAGTACTTAGCTCCATTTCACAAAAATCAATAATTTTTGCCATTATTTGGTCTGCGATACATTTAAATAGCCAGCGTGATACTGGATGTATATGTACAAATTTCTTAATGTTATTTAATTTTATGTCTACTATATCTTTATCACTGTCACTCCAAAAAATATGAACTTTTTTATTAACTATAGGGATATTAAGTACTTTTAATGGATCCAGGTTAGCTTCAAGTGTATGTCTAAACATTTGCTTTGGTAAATGGTAAGTATATGCTTTTCTAGATAGCCAGCCTTTTTTTTTATATCCAATACGTATTTTTGCTCCACTAAACCATGAAATATAACTACCTCGGTCGCCTTCGGTTAAATTTACCACAACATCATATTTTCTCTGTCTAAAAGAAAGATAAAAATTAATCTCACTAAATATTCTTTGAATTAAAGAAAGTGATTTTATTGAAGCCCTATCATAAGTAACTATATTATGTATATTATGATTTAAAGTAAGCATATCCTCCGAACCTTTGTTTATAGCAACATCTATTTCAATATTAGCATTGTTTAGTTTTAAATTTGAAATAAGTGGCTCCACCAGTAACACATCACCAATATTTCTAAATTTAAGAATTAAAATTTTCATTTAAAATACTTCCAAAAGGTATACTTCGCATACACCTTAGAAATAATAAAGCCACGCCAACCTTCAATAAAGCCTAGTCTAAAGAAGTAAATGTTTATAAAAGTCCATATAGGTGAAATAAATGCCTTAATTAAATTCTTATTTTTTCGACTTAATGTGGCATATTTTCTTTGCTTGTTGGTAAATTCACTAACCGTATCAAATGCTAAATGAAGCATATGATTTTTTAATTTTTCAGTCGTGCCTTTAATGTTCACACTTTCGTGCACAGTGTCGTTGCTAAACTTGCCTTTTTGCCTGTTAAAAAGACGAATACTATAATCTGGATATAGGCCACAGTGATGGATATATTTTCCAAAAAATTTATTCAATCTAGCAACATAATAACCATCTGACAAGGGATTCTGCAGTGTGGTTAAAATTTCTGCCTGAAGCTTAGAGGTAATTCTCTCATCAGCATCTAGAACAAATACCCAGTCATTGCTTGCCAATCCTACGGCTTTGTTTTTTTGCATGCCATATCCAAGCCAATCCTGATGCAATACCTTAGCCCCAAGCTCTTCTGAGATTGTGCAAGTATTATCTATTGAACCACTATCTAAAACCAGCACCTCGTTAGCAAATGAGGCTGATTTCAACGCATCTGCAATAAAACTTTCTTCATTTTTAGTAATAACCACAATACTCAATTTATTCATTTTCAATTGCGTCCAAACATGCATGTAAAGAATCGAGCCAAAACGGTACTGCTATCTTAAACTGTCTTTGAATCTTATGATGATCTAATACGCTATATTTAGGTCTTTGCACCTTACTACCCCACTCTTTCTCTTTTATTGGAACAGTCTTGCAACTTATCTTTTTATACTCAAATATACTTTTTGCAAAATCATACCAACTACATGAGCCCTTGACAGAATAATGATAAATTTCTGAATTAAAATTCATTTTAATTTTCTTACTTAAAATAATATGTAATAACACTTTAGCGACATCTACAGTATATGTGGGGGAGCCAATTTGATCACTTATTACCTTGACACCCTTTCCTTCTTTGCCAATTCTAAGCATTGTATTGACAAAGTTATTATCATACTCAGAATAAAGCCAACTAACCCTTATGATTATTGCATTTACTGGCATAATTTCTTTTATAGCTTGTTCTCCAGATAACTTACTCTTACCATAAACATTGATAGGGTTAGGAATGTCTGTTTCTATATAAGGCCTTTTACTTGTTCCATCAAACACATAATCAGTTGACAAATGAATTAGTTTAATTTGCTTCTTTCGTGCAATTGTCGCTAATTGTTTAACTGCATAATAATTAACTTTCTTTGTTAAATCTAAGTCTTCTTCAGCTTTATCTACTTGGGTATAAGCAGCACAATTAACAATGACATCAAAACTATTGTTATTAAAGTAACTATCAATACTATCATTATCACTTAAATCTAACTCTTGCCTGCCAGTAAAAAAAAACTTATGCTTTTGCTTGGTTTGATTAACAACTTTATTAATAGACTTACCTAATTGCCCATTCTTACCAGTAACTAATATTCTCATGGTTGTTAGCTATTTAAACAACTCTTTAGTATTTACTAAAGTTGGATGGACTTTATCCTTATCTGATAACTGCAAAAATTCGAGTGGCAATCGCCAATCAATGGCTAGATCACTATCATTAAAAGCAATTCCTTGATCATGCTCTGGTGCATAGTAATTATCCACCTTATAAGTAAACGTAGCGCTATCGCTTAGTACAACAAATCCATGGGCAAAGCCATGCGGCACAAATAATTGATGTTTGTTTTTTGAAGTGAGCTCTACAGCGACATGCTGGCCAAAAGTAGAGCTAGATTCTCTAATATCAACCACTACGTCCAGCACACTACCCTTGATAACCCTAACTAGCTTCGCTTGAGCGCAAGGTGGCAGCTGATAATGAAGTCCTCTTAATACGCCTTTAGTTGATTTGGATTCATTGTCTTGAATAAAGTTAACTTTGTAGCCTAGAACTTTTTCAAATAAATCTTGCCTAAAGGTTTCTACAAAATAACCCCGATCATCGCCGTGCACAGTTGGCTTAATAAGTATTACCTCAGGGATTGATTGAGGTGTGAATTTCAAACGACCTCCTTTGCACGTCTAAGTAAGTATTGTCCGTATTGATTTTTGTCTAAAGGCTGCGCTAGTTTTATAAGTTGCTCTTTATTAATATAACCTTGCTCAAAGGCTATTTCTTCAATACAAGCTACTTTTAGTCCTTGTCTTTTTTCAATGGTTTCAATAAAAGTTGAAGCTTCAAGTAGACTTTCATGGGTGCCAGTATCTAACCAGGCATAGCCTCTACCCATCAGTTCGACCGTTAAGCGCTCTTCACTTAAATACATTTGATTAACGGTAGTAATCTCTAGCTCACCTCTGTCAGATGGTATAACTTCAACAGCTTTTTTAACCACATCATTTGGATAGAAGTATAAACCTGTAACTGCATAGTTGCCTTTAGGGTTGATAGGCTTCTCTTCAATACTAAGCGCTTTGCCAGTGCTATCAAAATCAACCACCCCATAACGCTCAGGATCGTTCACGTGATAACCAAATACAGTCGCCATGCTTTTATCTTTTGCATTTGATACGGCATTAGCCAGAATACCAGTCATGCCGTGGCCGTAGTAGATGTTGTCACCCAAAATTAAACAAACATCGTCATTGCCAATAAAATCCTTACCTAAGGTAAATGCCTGAGCTAGGCCATCAGGAGACGGTTGTACAATATACTCAAATTTCATACCAATATCAGATCCATCACCAAGAAGCTGCTCAAATCTTGGTAGATCTTCAGGAGTTGAAATAACAAGTACCTCTTGAATGCTAGAAAGCATTAAAATCGATAATGGATAATAAATCATCGGTTTATCGTAGATTGGCATTAGCTGTTTTGACACAGCCTTAGTAAGGGGATAGAGGCGTGTACCTGAGCCACCTGCTAGAATTATTCCTTTCATGTTTTGATCACTCCCAACCTTTCCCCTTGATAGCTTCCATCCTTAACTCGATCACACCAAACAGTATTTTCTAAATACCACTGCACAGTTTTTCTAATGCCTGTTGCAAATGTTTCATCAGGCGTCCAATTTAATTCATTAGCAATTTTGGTGGCATCAATTGCATATCTTACATCGTGTCCTGCTCTATCACCGACATAGATAATAAGTTGTTCGTATTTAGTAATACCATTAAGCTTACTTGGCACTAGCTCATCTAAAATACTACAAACAGTTTCTACAACCTCAATATTTTGAAGTTCATTGTGTCCACCAATATTGTATGTCTCGCTAATTTTACCTGTAAGCGCTACATGTAGCAGTGCTCTTGCATGGTCGTCAACATAGAGCCAATCGCGTATTTGTTTACCGTTGCCATAGATTGGCAAACCTTTACCTTCTAGCGCATTAAGAATAATGAGCGGAATAAGTTTCTCAGGAAATTGATAAGGGCCGTAATTGTTAGAACAATTGGTAATCAATGTTGGGAATTTAAAAGTGCGTTGCCATGCGCGTACTAAATGATCAGAGCTTGCTTTTGCAGCAGAGTAAGGTGAGCTTGGTGCATAAGATGTCTCTTCAGTAAATAAATCATCTGTACCTTCTAAATCACCATAGACCTCGTCAGTGGATACATGGTGAAATCTAAAATATTTTTTTTTATTGCCTTCTAAGTTATTCCAATAATCCCTAGCTTCTTCGAGTAATACGTAGGTTCCAACAATATTAGTTTGAATAAACTCACCAGGGCCATCAATTGATCGGTCAACATGTGACTCTGCTGCAAGATGCATAACAATATCAGGCTGATGTTTGCTAAATACACGTCTTATTTCAGCAGCGTCACAAATATCTACTTGTTCAAATGCATATCTTGGATCATTTTCAATAGAGACTAAAGACTCTAAATTTCCTGCATAAGTAAGCTTGTCAACATTAACAACACTATGGTTAGTATTGTTAATAATGTGACGAATTACCGCAGAACCAATAAATCCTGCGCCGCCGGTGATTAGTAGTTTCATTGCGATAAGCTATCCACATACCAATCCATCGCTTCATCCATTCCTTCGGATATCATATATTTTGGCTGATAATCTAATAATGCTTGTGCTTTGTCTATATTAGCCTGAGAATGCCTAACATCCCCCGCTCTAAAGTCTCTATAAATTGGCTCTTTATTTTTTAGCCCCTCTATTCGCTGAATAAGTCTTTCTTCTATCATTTGATAAAGCTTATTAAGACTTATTCTGTCATTCAGAGCTACGTTGTATACTTGGTCAGTAGCCTTATTATTATCAGTAGTTGCTGCCAATAAATTCATTTGCACCGTATTATCAATATAACAAAAATCTCTACTGGTTTCTCCGTCGCCATTGATAAACACATCTTCCTTATTTAAGATAGCTGCTACCCATTTTGGTATAACGGCTGCATAAGCACCATTAGGATCTTGCCTTTTACCAAAGATATTGAAGTATCTAAGGCCAATAGTCTTAAAACCATATGTTTTTGCAAAGACTTGAGCGTAAAGCTCATTAACTAATTTAGTGACTGCATAAGGACTCAAAGGATTGCCAATTTTATCTTCCACTTTTGGCAGATCCGGATGATCACCATAGGTGGAGCTTGACGCTGCATAGACAAAACGCTTTACTTTTGCATCTTTGCTGGCAACTAGCATATTTAAAAAGCCGTCAATGTTTGCTCTGTTGGTGTTAATCGGATCTTCGATTGACCTGGGGACTGATCCTAAAGCCGCTTGATGCAACACATAATCAACGCCAATACAGGATTTTTTGCAATTTTCTAATTCTCTAATATCACCATTGATAAAGTTAAAATTACTGTTTAAGTTTTTACCAGTAGTCTTATTAGCATCTTCAATGGCTTGATCGATATTGTGCTGATGACCAGTGTCAAAGTTATCTAACCCTACTACTTTTTGATTAAGGATAAGTAGTTTCTCTAAAAGATTGGAGCCAATAAAGCCAGCAACGCCAGTAATTAGCCAAGTACTTTGGTTGTCTTTTAAGTGTTTTTGTAATTCTTCATATTTAGTCATTTATAGTCTTCCATATATTTAGTCATTTATAGTCTTCCATCCACTTCATTAGCATCTAGCAAGTATTTAATATCATAAAGCACATGATTACCCTTACCAAAGGCTTTTATTTGCTCTAATGATAACTCTTTAAATTCATCATGTGCAACTGCCAACAATATTGCATCATATTTACCCTCTACCGGTTGATCGATTGGCTTAATACCATATTCATGTACAGCTTCATCCTTATCAGCCCATGGATCATACACATCCACATTGCAATTAAACCCTTCGAACTCTTCAACTAAATCTACTACACGAGTATTACGAAGATCGGGGCAGTTTTCTTTAAAGGTTAAACCCATAATTAGAATATTTGCATCTACAATATGGATGCGCTTTTTAGTCATAAGTTTTGATACTTGATCAGCAACATAAGAGCCCATATTGTCATTTAGTCTACGACCTGCAAGAATCATCTCTGGATTGTAACCCACTTCAATAGCCTTGTGGGTTAGGTAGTATGGATCGACACCGATACAGTGCCCTCCAACTAAGCCTGGGCGAAATGGCAAAAAGTTCCACTTTGTGCCTGCGGCCTCTAGAACTGCTTCAGTATCAATGTCTAATTTGTTAAAGATAAGCGCTAATTCATTAATAAGAGCAATATTCACATCACGCTGGGTGTTTTCAATCACCTTGGCGGCTTCTGCTACTTTGATGCTGCTAGCTTTATGTGTGCCCGCAATAATGATCTCTTGGTACAGTTCATCAACTTGAATGGCGATTTCAGGTGTAGAGCCTGCGGTAACTTTTTTAATAGTGGTCACCCTATGCTCTTTATCTCCCGGATTGATACGTTCTGGTGAATAACCGCAGTAGAAATCTTGATTAAATTTTAAGCCTGATTGTTTTTCAAGTATTGGCACGCAAATTTCCTCAGTGGCACCTGGATAAACGGTTGATTCGTAAATTACAATGTCGCCTATTTTAAGGATTTTACCTACTGATTCACTAGATTTCTCTAAAGGAGTTAGATCAGGTCTTTTGTGTTTGTCAATTGGTGTGGGCACAGTAACAATGTAAATACCGAAATCTTTAATATCATCAAGATTGCTTGTGTAACTAAGCTGATCTGCTTCTTTAAGCTCTTGTGCTGTTGTCTCAAGAGTTACATCTATGCCATCTTTAAGCTCGTTAATTCTATTTTGATTAATATCAAAACCAATAACTTTACGTTTTTTGCCAAATTCTACTGCAAGTGGCAGCCCTACGTACCCAAGACCTATTAGCGCTATTTTTTTATTATTCATGCTTCCTATTTAATATTATTATATTGCTTATACCAAGCCGCAAAATTCTCCACACCCTGTTTAACGCTCATGCTCGGTTTGTAGCCAAATTCCTCTACCAAGTCATCAACATCAGCATAAGTATCAGGTACATCTCCAGGTTGGAGTGGTAATAATTCTTTTTCTGCAGTTCTACCGAGTGAGGTTTCTAATGCTTCGATGTAATCCATCAACTCTACTGGATTGTTATTACCGATATTATAAACTCTGTATGGAGCACTAGAGGTGGCAGGATCTGGGTTATTACTATCCCAGTTAGGGTTTATTGGTGCCGGCCTGTCAAGCACTCTAATAATACCTTCAACAATATCATCAATGTAAGTAAAGTCTCTTCTATGCTTGCCGTAGTTAAACACTGTAATGGGCTCATCATTCATAATAGCTCTGGTGAACTTCTGTAATGCCATGTCAGGTCTATCGTATGGGCCGTAAACGGTAAAGAATCTTAGTCCTGTTGTTGGTAGATCATAAAGGTGTGAGTAAGTATGAGCCATTAGCTCGTTAGCTTTTTTAGTGGCTGCATATAAGCTAACTGGATGATTAACAGCGTCATGCGTTGAGAATGGCTGTTTGGTATTTAGTCCATAAGTAGAGCTTGATGAAGCATACACAAGGTGCCCTACCTTGCTATGCCTACAACCTTCTAAGATATGGGCAAAGCCTACTAAGTTAGTATCAATATAAGCTAGAGGATTCTCAATAGAATATCGAACACCTGCTTGCGCTGCTAGATTAACCACACCTTCAAATTGATGGTCTTTAAATAGCTTAGCCATGGCTTCGCGATCTTCAAGATTCATTCTAATGTGAGTATAGTTTGGATGATCAGCATGCCTAGCAAGACGCGCTTCTTTTAGAGCAGGATCGTAATAGTCATTATGATTATCAATACCAATAACGGTATCACCTCTATCAAGTAATCTAATTGAGAGTGCTGAACCGATAAAACCTGCCGAACCTGTTACTAATACTTTCATATAATAATTCTTATTTTTAATGTGTTGTGTTGTTGTTTATTTAACTAGTCTGAGTTAAATAAATCTCTTGTATAAACCTTAGCTTTAACATCTTGTAATTCACCCACCATTCTATTAGCAACAATCACATCACTGATTTGTTTAAAGTCTTCTAAATTATCAATAATCTTTGAATGGAAGAACTCATTCTCATCTTGTTCCGATAGTACTGGCTCATAAATAACCACTTCAATACCTTTGGCTTTAATGCGTTTCATGATACCTTGAATGGAAGACGCTCTAAAGTTATCAGAACCTGTCTTCATGATTAGTCTATGAACGCCAACAACCTTCGGTTGTTTGGCAATGATAGAATCTGCGATAAAGTCTTTACGCATCGCATTAGCATCCACAATAGCACTTATTAAAGCATTCGGTACATCTGCATAATTGGCTTTGAGTTGTTTAGTGTCTTTGGGTAAGCAGTAGCCACCATAGCCGAATGATGGGTTGTTGTAGTGTGATCCAATTCTTGGATCAAGGCCCACACCTTCAATAATTTGTTTTGAGTTTAGATTGTGCGTTTCTGCGTATGAATCAAGCTCATTAAAGTATGACACGCGCATAGCTAAATAAGTATTACTAAAAAGCTTAACCGCTTCTGCTTCAGTAGAATTTGTAAATAAGACATCTATATCTTCTTTAATAGCGCCTTCTTGTAAAAGATCTGCAAATGCCTTAGCCCTGTCTGATATCTCACCGACAATAATGCGTGATGGGTATAGGTTGTCATGAAGAGCAGAGCCTTCTCTTAAAAACTCTGGTGAGAAAATGATGTTATCGATATTAAACTTATTTTTAATGCTTTGTGTGTAGCCAACCGGTACGGTTGACTTAATAACCATCACTGCACTAGGATTGATATTGATAACATCTTGAATAACCGCTTCTACGGATGAAGTATTAAAGTAGTTGTTAGTGGTGTCGTAATCAGTAGGTGTGGCAATGATAACAAAATCAGCATCTTTATAAGCCAATTCTTTGTCTAGTGTGGCAGTAAAGTTAAGGCTTTTATTAGCTAAGAAATCTTCAATCTCAGCATCAACGATTGGGGAGATTTTGTTGTTAAGTTGCTCTATCTTCTCAGGGATGATATCAAGCGCAATTACTTCATGATGTTGAGATAAAAGCATGGCGTTGGAAAGGCCTACGTAGCCAGTACCGGCTATAGCTATTTTCATGGTTTGTCCTTTAATAATTCTTTAGTTATTTTAACAATATCACTCACTTTGATCGTTTTAATTGAAAAATCATTCTTGTCAATCTTATAAGGATTGACTTTAGATTCAGACTCAAGGATGTGATTAATGTTAGTTGTATAAGTATTACGATAACCGGGTGTTGAGCCAAATAGCGTAATAGACGGAACATTGAGTGCCCAAGCCATATGAGTTGGCCCGGTATCGCCGCCAATTACTAGATCCATTTTTTCGATAAATACTTTTAACTCATCTAGCGTTAATTTATCTGCAATCTGGACTGCTGGCGCAATTTTCTGAATTTGTTGCGCCATATTTTTTTCTGATTCATTGCCCCATAGCACAATAAAATTAGCATCCAATTCTTGCGCAATTTGTGCATATTGCTCTACTGGATAAATTTTAGATTTGAAAGATGCGCCAGGGATTAATGCAATGTTAGGCTTATTATCAGAAATCACACTAGGTAATATTTTGCTATTAGAAAACAAAAATAGCTTCTTATTTAAAATTTCATCGTGTGAAATTGTTATATCTAACGCGCTGGAAATCAGGCCTATATTACGCATTATAATATTTTCATCATAATCTATATTGTAAGTATCGGTATAAAACCAAGCAGCAAATGACTCGCGTAAGGAATTCTTATCAAAACCAAAGGTTTTATCTGATGGGGTTATGCGAGATACAAGTGCAGATTTAATCAATCCTTGTAAATCAATAACCAGATCGTACCTTGGTAATTTTCTAAGTTTTTTAAATTCTGAGAATAAGAGTTTGAATGATTTTTTGTGCTTAGCTTGCTTAATATTAACCGTGTGGATATTATCAATATCAGGATTATTTATTAGGATATCTTTGAAACCCTCTTCAACAATCCAGTCAATACTTGAGTCAGGCAAATGGCGCTTGATAAATTGCAACGCGACCATGGCGTGGATAATATCCCCTAAGGCAGAAAGTTTAACGATTGCAATTCTCATAAAACAGATTTTACTACGACCTTCGCTCAATATATCAGTATGAGTGTTTAATGATATAATTCTCGCATTATTTTTTTACCCATGATTTATGAGCGAAAATACACCAACTGATAAGCCTGTTAACTTTATTCGTCATCAGATTAATGATGATCTGGATTCTGGCTTACATTCATCTATTCAAACGCGCTTTCCGCCTGAGCCAAATGGCTATTTACATATTGGCCATGCAAAATCTATTTGTTTAAATTTTGGCCTAGCTCAAGATTACAACGGTAAGTGTAACTTGCGTTTTGATGATACAAATCCTGCGAAAGAGGATATAGAGTTTGTAGAATCGATCAAGGCTGATGTAGCATGGCTGGGTTTTGAATGGGATGGTGAAATTCAATACAGCTCTAATTATTTCCCAAAATTTTATGAGTATGCACGTGAACTGATTAATAAAGGCTTGGCGTATGTATGTTTTTTAAATGCTGAAGAAACACGTGAGTATCGCGGCACCTTAAAAGAAGCTGGCAAAGATAGTCCGTATCGTGAAACTTCTGTTGAAGAAAACTTAGCGTTACTTGCTAAAATGAAAGACGGCAAATTCTCCGAGGGCGAATGTGTGCTGCGCGCCAAGATTGATATGGCCAGCTCGTTTATGTGCATGCGTGATCCAGCGCTATATCGCATTCGCTTTGATAAGCATCATCAAACGGGCAATGAATGGCGTATTTATCCGATGTATGATTTTGCACACTGTATTTCTGATGCAATTGAAAATGTCACCCACTCTTTATGCACATTAGAGTTTCAAAATAATCGACATTTGTACGATTGGATTCTTGAGCATTTAGATGATTTTGACAAACCTAATCGACCGCATCAGTATGAGTTTTCAAGGCTTAATCTTGAATACACAGTTATGTCAAAGCGCAAGCTTCAACAATTAGTAGAAGATAATCTTGTTACTGGTTGGGATGATCCACGCATGCCGACAATTTCAGGATTGCGTAGGCGCGGTTATACGCCGGCCAGTATTCGTGATTTTGTCGACCGTATTGGTATTTCTAAAGTTGATAGTATGACCGACATGAAAATCTTGGAAGATGCGCTACGTGACGATCTTAATACAGTTGCACCGCGAACCATGGGCGTCATTGATCCGATACGTGTGATTATTGAGAATTACCCTGAAGATCAAATAGAAACTCTACAAGCGCCTATTCATCCTCAAAATGAATCCATGGGCAAGCGTGAAATATTTTTCTCACGTGAGTTATTTATTGACAGAGCTGATTTTGAAGAAGTTGCACCTAACAAAAAATTCAAACGCCTAGCTATCGATAAAGAAGTACGCCTGCGTAATGCATATGTCATTAATGCTACTACTTTTGACACAGATTTTGATGGCAATATTACAACAGTGTATGCCACTTATGATGCAGATACATTGGGTAAAAATCCTGCTGATGGTCGAAAAATCAAAGGGGTTATTCATTTTGTAGAAGCTACTAAAGCTTTAAAAGCTGAATTTAGACTATATGATCGTCTATTTACACTTGAAAATCCGGGCAAAAATGATCATTTTGAGCAGTTAATTAACCCTGACTCACTTGTGAGTACCTATGGTGTTATTGAGCCTAGTATGGCTAATGCTGAGCCGGAAGTGGCTTATCAGTTTGAACGTGAAGGATATTTTTGTCGTGATAATCAATCACCTGACGAAATCGTATTTAATAAGACGGTCAGTTTGCGGGATACTTGGAATAGTTAAACTACAAAAGCTTTAAGTCGTTAGCTGTATATTGTTTAAACTTAGAATCATCACTAATTAATGAATAGTTTTTACTGATTGTTTGGGCGATTATCATTCTATCAAATGGGTCTTTATGGTGTAATGGGAGTTTAGATAACTGCAAAGCATCTTTTGAATCGAAAGGCATAACCTGTAAACCCATTGTATTAGCAGCCTGCTCAATATCAAAATCTACTTTTAATTTTCCAATGGAAGATTTAATAATAAGCTCCACCATGCTCATCGAACTTAAGTAAATATTATTATCTGTATTTTCTAGATATTGTAGATAGTTTTTGTCTATTTTAGATGGGCCATTTAAAAGCCATAGAAAAATATGTGTATCAATAATGATATTCATAATTAAACACCATAAAACAGCTCGTCAACTTCTTGTGAATCATCGTTAAAGCCTTTGGGAATGTTTATTTTTCCCTGCATTTGACCAAAAACTCGTTGCTCAGTATTTTCTTTATAAGGCACAATTTTAGCAACTTTTTTGTGACGCTTACCATACTCGATAATAAATTCTTCTCCAGAAGAAACTCGTTTTAAAATATCAGAAAAATTTGTTTTAAATTGTCCTACTTGCACAGTTTGCATTATGAGCCTCTATCTATAAATATGATTTAATTGTAACACAACTTGTCAAGTTGACAAATAAATATAAGATCTATAAATTATCAAGCCATTGGGAAACGGTATCAATCTCATTGTATTTAGTTAAATCAATCTGCAGTGGAGTGACAGACACGTAGTTATTATCAATAGCGTGAAAATCAGTGCCTACACCATTATCTGCTTCCTTGCCATTTTCACCAATCCAATATAAAGAAGCATCGTCTTTATCTTGAGTGCTTTTTTCTGACATGTGGCGCTTGCCCAAGCGAGTGGTTTGAAACCCTTGAATATCCTCATATGCCACATCTGGAATATTCACATTGAGCACAGTATCGTGTGAAAGTTGTGAGATGTGGATTTTGTTGATGACTTGTTGAGCAACTTTTCCTGCTGTTTCAAAATTCTTCCCTTCCCAGCTAGCAAGCGAAACGGCCACAGAAGGCAAGCCTAAAAATCGCCCTTCTATAGCACCGGCAACCGTGCCTGAATAGATTACATCATCGCCTAAATTAGGCCCGAAGTTAATCCCGGTTACCACTAAGTCAAACTTATCTTCTAAAAATCCACACAAAGCTAAATGCACACAATCACTTGGTGTAGCATCAATACTGTAGGTATTTGCATTGATCTTGATTGGTTTTAAAGGTTTATCAAGCGTCAGAGAGCTACTAGCCGCCGATTTATTTTCACTCGGCGCTACCACCACTACCTGATGATCTATGGATAAATATTTGGTTAAGACTTGTATGCCTTGCGCTAAGTAACCATCATCATTGCTAATGAGAATTCTCATTTTGAAATATTGAGTATAACTTTATCTTGTTTAATGCCCACTTTAACTGTGCCGCCATTTACTAGCTTACCAAATAGCAGTTCATCTGCTAACGGTTTTCGAATCTCTTTCTCAATCAAGCGCGCCATTGGGCGAGCGCCCATTTGCGCATCATAGCCATTAATCGCAAACCATTTTCTCGCTGCATCAGAGATGATGAGCGAAACACCTTTATCTTCCAGAGTAGACTCCAGCTCAAATAAGAACTTGTTCACCACATATACAATAGTTTCTTTATTGAGTGAATTGAAATAAATCACCTCAGACAGGCGATTTCTAAATTCTGGAGTAAAAGTCTTTTTCAACTCACCTTCATAATCTAGCGCATGGTCCTGCTCACTAAAACCAATTGATGCGCGTTGGACACTGTGTGCACCAACGTTTGATGTCATCACCAAAATAACATTTCTAAAATCAATTTCTCGGCCGTTGGCATCGGTCATTTTGCCGTTATCCATGACTTGCAATAGAATATTAAATAAATCTGGATGGGCTTTCTCTACCTCATCTAGTAGTAAAACTGCATACGGGTTGGAATTGACTGCTTCTGTTAATAATCCACCTTCATCGTAACCCACATAGCCTGGAGGAGAGCCGATAAGCTTAGAAATAGAGTGACGTTCCATATATTCACTCATATCAAAACGCAGAAGCTTAACGCCCATAATGCGCGCCAGTTGCTTACAAATCTCAGTTTTACCCACGCCAGTTGGGCCGGCAAACAAAAATGAACCCATGGTTTTATCTTCTTGAGATAAGCCTGAGCGTGCCAACTTGATAGCTGTAGAAAGACTATCCACAGCAGTGTCTTGGCCAAATACACCCAGCTTTAATTCAGCGGCTAAATTTTTAAGTAGTGATTTATCATCATTATTCACTTGACGCGATGGAATACGCGCAAGCTTAGCAACAATATTTTCAATATCACTGACACCAATATTAATTTTGCGCTTAGATTTAGGCTGAATTTGTTGCAAAGCACCTACTTCATCAATCACATCAATGGCTTTATCCGGCAAGCGACGATCATTCATGTAACGATGTGATAGCTCCACTGCTGACTCTAGCGCTGCGGTTGAATATTTTACTTTGTGATGATCTTGGTAATATTTTTTCAATCCATGCAAAATCTTAACCGTATCTGTTACTGACGGCTCCTCAATATCGATTTTCTGAAAGCGACGTGTCAATGCATGGTCTTTTTCAAAAACTTTACGAAATTCTTCAATCGTAGTGGAGCCCATACATCTAAGAGAACCATCTGCCAAAGCGGGCTTAAGCAAATTAGAAGCATCTAACGACCCACCCGAAACACTACCCGCACCAATCATTGTGTGGATTTCATCAATAAACAAAATCCCGTGAGGGATTTTTTCTAAATCTGTTAGAACAGCTTTTAAACGCTTTTCAAAATCACCTCGATATTTGGTACCGGCAATCAAAACACCAATGTCCAGCGAATAAATACTCGCCTCTTTCAAGACTTCTGGCACTTTTCCATCTACAATTTTTTTGGCAATACCTTCGGCAATGGCCGTTTTTCCAACGCCTGCTTGACCAACAAACAATGGGTTATTCTTACGACGACGAGATAATACTTGCACCGTGCGCAATACCTCTTCTTCTCTACCAAGTAGCGGGTCAATCTTGCCAGCTCTGGCTTTTTCACACAAGTTAACGGTGTAGGTTTCAAGCGAAGTTTTTTTAGGTTTTTTGGCTTCAGTTTCGATTGTCGTACTGTCTTCAAGCGCTTCAGGCTCGTGATTGGCAATACCCTCCATCACCTCTAGGCGAGAAATATTATTCAGCTTGAGCAAATACACGGCGTGAGACTCTTTCTCAGACAAAATACTCACCAATACATTCATAGCATAAACGGTATTTTTTTGAGCTGATTGCGCCTGATAAACACTACGCTGCAAGACTCTTTGGAAGCCCACTGTTGGCACAATATCAAGTTCAGAATCTTGTGCAATGAGTGGCGTATGCGAATCAATATACTCCTCTAGTTCCTCTCGAATCTCATCGATATTAACACGTTTATTGCGCAAAAAAGTAACCACCTCATCAATGTTAAGTAGAGCAAGCAATAGATGCTCCACAGTAACAAACTCTAGGCGGTTATTGCGCGCCTGAGTCATGATAAAGTTAATCTCTTGTTGTAGTCCTGATTCAATCATAGTATCTCTATTATAAATTAGTCGCTGAGTTCACGCAAAACACATATCAATGGTTGCTCGTTATTTCTGGAAAAATCTGTCACTTGGGTTACTTTTGTTTGGGCAATATCATGCGAATAGGTGCCACATACTCCCTCACCATCCATATGAATTTTAAGCATAATCGCATTGGCCGCCTCTTCATCTTTGGAGAAAAATCGCATCAATACTACCACCACAAACTCCATGGCTGTATAGTCATCATTGAGTAGCAAAACTTGAAACCTTTTGGGTTTTTTTAGTTTTGGCTTGGCAATTTGAGTTTTTAATTCTTCCATATTATTGAGCTGATTTTCTTTTAAGCAAGATAAAGGCAAAGACCAAAACAATGAGCGTTGGTATCGATGCAACCAAGAAATGATTGTAATCAAATCGAAGCGATAATACCCCGCCAATTCTTGAGAATAATTCAAAAAATAAACTCAGCATTAATCCCAGAAAAATCTTCTTACCAAGTGAAGCGTCACGCAATGAGCCAAAAATAAACAACATTGAAAACACAATCATCGCCATCAAAGTAAAGGGCTTAACCAAACGTTGATACAGCTCAACTTCAAATGCGTCTACCGCTAGGCCGTTTTTCGCTAAAAAACTAATTTGGTTAACCAAGTTCCAGCTGGATAAATCACGAGGCTCTTTACGCAAACTGCCAACAAACTCCTGATCAAATGCAACAGGAAGCTTGTATTGACTGAGCTTCTCAGCTTCAAATTGATAAAACTGATTTTTATTTTTACGATGAATTTTATAAAAATTAACACTATCTAGTGTTAAGTTCTGGCCATCAAATAGTGCATTATCAGCTTGGCCAACTGAGGCCAATGTTTTATTATTTTCAAGATTAACCAGCATAACATCAGCAAATGATCGCCCATCAAAGTTTTTACCAACATGAATAATTGAGTTTTTATCTTTCACCCAAAATCCTTGTTGATTTTTAGCTTGAATATTATGTCCCAAGGCTTGCGCTCGAGAGTTTTTTGCAGTTTGACTGGCGATCGGCGCAATTAACTCGCCCACCAGTATTGCTATCACCACAAACACGAGCGCTGTTTTAAGGACAACTTTAGTGATATTCATAATTGAAACACCCGAACCTCTGACAATAATCAGTTGTGACGTTGCCGCTAAATGGCCCAATGCCAATAGCGATCCCAATAAAATAACCACAGAAGAATGTCCAGAAATAACCTCTGGCAATTTCAAAAAAATATAGATCATCGCCTCAGTAGAGCTGTAGTTTGCTTGGCCAATCTCATTGACCTCGTTTAAAAAACCAAAGAATGAGTAAACACCTAGCCAAATCAGCATAACTGCCAGCGTGTAAAAAGCCATGGTTTTAATAATGTAGCGGTCTAAAATTTTCATTAAAATACTAGGTTCTTCTAGGTTTAATTAAACAATGGCACTATTATGACAAATATTCACAGCGATAGAATCCTTATTCTTGATTTTGGTTCTCAATATACGCAACTCATTGCCCGTCGCGTACGAGAAATTGGCGTGTATTGTGAATTATTCCCCTACGATGTAGATGTGGCTTTTATCAAGGATTTCAATCCTAAGGGTATTATTTTATCCGGCGGTCCTGATACAGTAACCACCGACGACTCTGCTAGAGCACCACAAATCGTATTTGATTTAGATGTGCCTATACTGGGTATTTGCTACGGTATGCAAACTATGGCCATGCAGCTCGGTGGTCAAGCTACATCAGCTAATAAACACGAATACGGTTTTGCCCAAATTCGTGCACGCAACCATTCTCCACTATTAAGTGATATCACCGATGATGTGAATGACCAAGGCCACAGCTTACTTGACGTGTGGATGAGTCATGGTATCGAAGTAACAAAATTGCCAGAGGGCTTCGAGCGCATTGCTAATACCGATAATTGCGCCATTGCTGGCTTTGCCAATACGAGTAAAAATTATTACGGATTACAATTCCACCCAGAAGTGACTCATACCAAGCAAGGGAAGCGTATTTTAGAGCGCTTTGTGGCTGACATTTGCCAATGCGAAAAACAGTGGACCACTGAAAATATCATCACCGATCTTGTTCAAAGTCTTAAAGATCAAATTGGCAATGGCAACGTCTTGCTAGGCTTGTCAGGCGGTGTTGATTCATCCGTTGTGGCTGCATTGCTACATCAAGCCATTGGCGACCAACTCACCTGTGTTTTCGTGGATAACGGCCTCTTGCGCCTTAACGAAGGCGATGAAGTGATGAAAACCTTTGCGGATAACATGGGTGTTAAAGTGATTCGTGCTAATGCACAAAAGAAATTTTATGATGGTCTTGCCAATGAAGCAGACCCTGAGAAAAAACGCAAAATTATTGGTCATGCTTTTATTGAAGTCTTTGAAGATGAAGCTAATCACCTTGACGATATTAAATTTTTAGCGCAAGGCACTATCTATCCAGATGTGATTGAATCAGCTGGCGCTAAATCTGGCAAGGCCAAAGTTATTAAATCACACCATAATGTTGGCGGTCTACCAGAAGATCTAAAGTTTGAATTAGTCGAGCCTTTAAAAGAATTATTTAAAGATGAAGTACGCACTATTGGCGTTAAGCTGGGTATTCCGGCGCACATGCTTTACCGTCACCCTTTCCCCGGTCCTGGCTTAGGTGTAAGAATCTTAGGTCAAGTTAAAGAGGAATACGCTGAAATTTTGCGCGAAGCAGATGCAATTTTCATGGACGAATTATATAAAAATGACTTGTACGATAAAGTCAATCAAGCTTTTGCGGTTTTCTTACCGATTAAATCAGTCGGAGTCACGGGTGATGAACGTCGTTATGATTATGTTATCGCTCTGCGTGCCGTTGAAACTATTGATTTTATGACCGCTCGTTGGGCGCGCCTACCGTATGATTTCTTAGATGTTGTCTCTAATAGAATCATGAATGAAATTTCTCGTGTTTCTCGCGTGGTGTACGACATATCAGGGAAGCCACCGGCCACTATCGAGTGGGAATAGTAAGTATTATAGGCCTTGCCTATAACCAAAATTATGACTGATAAAGAGTGGATGGAGCTTGCAATTCAGCAAGCTAAGCTGGCTAAAAATATAGATGAAGTGCCAGTAGGCGCCGTACTAGTGCGCGATGAACAACTCATTGCCAGTGCACATAATCAACCTATTTCAACCAACGATCCAACCGCTCATGCTGAAATTCAAGTATTGCGTGCTGCAGGCAAAAAACTCAATAATTACCGCCTACCCAATACTACTCTATATGTAACTCTAGAGCCCTGCACCATGTGTCTAGGAGCGATGATTCATGCACGTGTATCACGCGTGGTATTTGGTGCATATGATCCAAAAACAGGTGTGTGCGGCTCTTGTCAAGACCTTGCCACCAGCGCTTGTTTTAATCACTCAATTAAAACACAAGGTGGTATTCTTGCCGATGAATGCAAAGATTTATTGCAACGATTTTTTAAAAATAGGCGAAATAAGTAGATAATAAAGAACTATACTAGCTCCCTTACATTCTTGGGGGAGAAGTATGAAAATTGGTTTTTTATTGTTTTTGTTGTTGCCTATGCCACTCCTGGCAGACAATACATCTACCGGAACCAATGCGCTTTTAAACATCACCACAGGCACAAAAAACGTTGCTATTGGTGACTCTGCCATGAAAGAAAATACTAGTGGTCTTAATAATACATCGATCGGTTATTTTGGCCTGCGAAACAACACCTCAGGCAAACAAAATACCGGCATTGGCAGCTATTCTCTACGCTATAACACCACGGGAGATGACAACACTGCAGTGGGTTTTGAGTCACTCAAATATAATACCACCGGTGATAAAAATACCGCGGTGGGCAACTACGCCTTGCAAGATAATATCACCGGAACAAACAACACCTCCATTGGTAATTACTCGCTCAGTGACAATACCTCAGGCGACAAAAACACGTCAATAGGTAGTTACTCGATGCGCTCAAACTCCTCAGGAAATGACAATACTTCAGTGGGCAACTACGCCATGCGCGCCAACACTTCTGGCTCTGATAACACCGCCAGTGGCAATTATGCAATGCGCTATAATACGACCGGTTCAAACAATACAGCTTTCGGCAATCAAAGCATGAAAGCCAATACTACCGGTGGATTTAACACCGCAATTGGTGATGATGCTCAACTGGCTAACACTACCGGCTCTTACAATGTATCAAATGGTAACGGCACCCTCAACAGTAGCAATGGCAGCAACAATACAGCCGTTGGCTATCGAGCAGGCTACGTTAATTCAACTGGATCGGGTAATGTGATGATCGGGCACAAAGCAGGCTACAATGAAACTGGATCTAATAAACTCTATATCTCTAATGGTGACACTTCATCGCCTTTAATTCAAGGTGACTTTTCCACACAAGAGGTAACGATTAACGGCAACTTAACTGTCAATACTTTAAAAGATGCATCTGGCAATAATGTACTGCGTAAAGTGGGTGATGTTGTGCATATTGGTAAAAACTCTTTCACGATTGAAGATAGTTCAACCGCTAGCAGTGGCAAAGATGAAATTGCCTCTAGCATTAACGAATTGCAAATTGGCACTAGCAGCTCTCACAACACCACTGTGCTCGGAACACTTAGCGTACAAGCGCCAACTAGTGGTAATCATGCAACTACCAAAACCTATGTTGATACCGCAACCAGCGCAAATAGCACTAATATTAACAACAATACGAGTGCCATCAACCTGCACACAACTGATATTTTAAATAACTCAAATAATATTCAAAACAACACAAGCCTAATAAACACAAATACGGCTAATATCAATTTAAATAAAAATGGTATATCGCAAATTGCCGCGATGAGCGGATTAACCAGTGCACAAAATGGAAAATCACACATAAGTGTCGCTTCTGGAAACTTTAATGGGCAATCAGCCATCGCACTTGGTATATCTCATCATGATGATAAAGCTGATATTATTTATCAGTTTAAAGGATCCTCATCTGGTAGCACTTCTAGCTCCGTATTTTCAATCGGCTGGGGATTTTGAAAATAATGAAAACAGTCTATTTTTAGCCATAAATTGACAATTTTGGAAATTCTTGAAATAGGTTGTTTTTTTTACCTATTTAGCGAGTACTTTTAGTGAATTTCTAGGCAAATATATTTTCTATCGCCGAGAGCATACATCTCGGTATGCGACCCAGTAGAAAATATATTTGCCTAGAAAGTCGCAAAAAGATGAAATTAAACGGTGTACATGCCGCCATTGACGTGAAGCGTTTGTGCAGTCACGTACGCACCTGCATCACCAGCTAAAAACAACACCGAGCCTGCAATTTCTTCCACAGAGCCTAAACGCCCCATGGGGATTTGCTTAGCCAATGCTTCTTTTTGCTCTTCGGGTAGGGCGTCGGTCATGTCAGTTTTGATAAAACCTGGCGCCACACAATTAACCGTAATACCGCGCGGACCAACTTCACGCGCAAGTGACTTGGTAAAGCCCATAATGCCTGCTTTAGCAGCAGCGTAGTTGGTTTGTCCGGCATTACCCATCGCGCCCACAACTGAGGCAATAGAGATGATACGACCAGCGCGCTTTTTCATCATGCCGCGTAATACTGCTTTTGACATTTTATAAACTGATGCAAGGTTGGTATTCATAATATCATCCCACTCATCTTCTTTCATACGCATGAGTAAATTATCACGAGTAATGCCTGCATTATTAATGAGAATATCAACTGCACCATAAGTATCGGTAATATTTTTCATTACCTCAGCGATTTGATCATTGTCAGTCACATTCAGCGCCATGCCAGCGCCAGAAACGCTGTTGTCTTTAAGGGTGGCACTAATAGCATCCGCGCCCTTTTCACTGGTTGCTGTACCGATAACTGTTGCACCCGCACCACCTAAAGATAGTGCAATGGCCTGGCCAATACCTCTAGAAGCACCTGTAACTAAGACAATTTTTCCTGATAAATCTGACATATTATTCCCCTATTTAATTTCTTCTAAAGTGCTTGCAACGCTAGCCGAATCTAGCACGGCATTTGCTGTTAATGATTTTTCAATTCTTCTAGTTAGTCCGGCCAATACTTTACCTGGTCCTGCTTCAATCAATTTTTCAACACCAGCATCATGCATGGCCCTGACACTGCCTGTCCAAAGCACTGGCTTGTGTAATTGTGCCACCAATTTAGCCTTCATGTCATCAACATTGCTAGCTTTTGCACCATCAACATTATGCAATACGTCGATACTCCCCATGTTAAATGCCACCGCATCTACGGCTATTTTAAATTCAGCTGCTGCGTCGTCCATCAAAGAGCAATGTGAAGGCACGCTCACTGGCAACACCACGGCGCGTTTGGCGCCTGCTGCTTTCATGGCTTCACACGTTGCGTCTACTGCGGCTTTATTGCCAGCAATAACGACTTGGCCGTTCGAGTTAAAATTCACCGCTTGAACGATGCCCTCTCCTGCATAATCGCTACAAACTTTAACCACCACTTCATCTTCCAAACCTAGAATAGCGGCCATTGCGCCCACACCTTCTGGCACGGCCGACTGCATAAGCTGTGCACGTGTACGAACCAGGCTAATACCATCACTAAAATTAAGCGCGCCTGCCGCTACTAAAGCACTATATTCGCCCAAGCTATGGCCCGCCATGCAGACTGGCGATAGATCGGTTTCACTCGTTAGTGCACGATAAGTAGCAACACCGGCCGCCAACATCGCAGGCTGGGTATTTTGCGTCTGGTTAAGCGCTTCTTGATCATTTTGTGTAAGCGTCCATAAATCAAAGCCTAAGACGTCTGATGCCTCAGTAAAAGTGTCTTTAACGATGGGAAAGTTATCAGCCAAGTCAGCTAGCATACCTAGAGATTGAGAGCCTTGACCTGGAAAAACAATTGCGTATTTCATAATAATATTAATGACCGAAATAGCTTTATTTTAATTAATAAAAAAGCGCCCGGAAGGCGCTTTTTAAGATAATTCTTAAACGAGAACTAAACCGCTTCGATTGAAACCGTTTGACGCATGAATTTACCTTTTTTAGCAAAAACCACTTTACCGTCAGCTGTTGCAAATAATGTGTCGTCCTTACCTTTACGTACGTTAGTACCTGGGTGAACTTTAGTGCCTCTTTGACGTACTAGAATGTTGCCTGCTAATACCGCTTGACCACCAAATCTTTTAACGCCTAGACGTTTTGATTGGGAGTCGCGTCCGTTATTAGTACTACCACCTGCTTTTTTATGTGCCATGGGTTATTCTCCTATGCCTTAATTTTTGTAATTTCAATTTCAGTGTAAAGCTGTCTGTGACCTTGGGTCTTCATAGAGTGCTTACGACGACGGAACTTTAAGATTGTAACTTTCTTTCCCTTGCCTTGTGAAATAACTTTTGCTTCAACTGTTGCCTTAGCAACTAAAGGTGCGCCAACTTGAACATTGTCACCATCAGCAACCATTAGCACTTCTTTAAAAGTAACTTTTTTGCCCGGCTCAACTTCTAATTTCTCAACCTTAAGCGTTGTGCCTTCGGCTACTCTAAACTGCTGACCACCTGTTTTAAAAACTGCGTACATAATAAAACCTAAATATGAATTCGTAAAAAGACGCAATTATACGCCTTTGAGCCTATTTATGAAAGAGAGTTTTAAGTATAATTTGTATTTTTATTGATACGGATTAGAGAGTGATGATTATTTTTGAAACAAACATGGGTGATATTCATATAACAGTAGATGCTGAGAACGCACCAATCAGTGCTAAAAACTTCACTGACTACGTTGAGTCAGGTTTTTTTGATGGCACTATTTTTCACCGTGTGATTAAAAACTTTATGATTCAAGGTGGTGGCTTTAATGAAGATATGGCCCAAAAACCTACCAATGCTGAAATTGAAAATGAAGCTAAAAATGGCTTGAAGAATAACAAGTATTCTTTGTCAATGGCTCGTACTGCTGCGCCTCATTCTGCCAGTTCACAATTTTTTATTAATACCAAAGATAACGCATTTTTAGATTTTCCAGGCCAAGATGGTTGGGGCTACTGTGTATTTGGCGAGGTTACTGAAGGTTTTGATGTGGTTGATAAAATCAATGAAGTATCCACCGGTAACAAAGCAGGCCACGGCGACGTACCAAATGATGCAGTAATCGTTACCAAAGCCTACATTAAGTAATCAAATGACTATCCGCACTTTATTAATTGCGGATTTACACCTGGTGAGTCACGAGGTGGAAAAAAATCAACTATTTGAGAAATTCTGTCAGCAAGCAGAAAGCGCTGACCAGGTTTTTATTTTGGGTGATTTGTTCAACACCTGGCTGGGGGATGATTTATCTGCGCCACATTACGCACAAACCCTATTAACGCTTAAAGCCTTAAGTAGCAAAACCAAGGTTTTGATTATGACAGGTAATCGTGATTTTTTACTAGCGCATGAGTTTGCTCGTCAAACCAACTGTCAGTTGATTGATTCGCCTTATTTGCTAGAAACCAGTGGGCACCAATATGTGCTAACCCATGGTGATGAGTTGTGTACGGATGATGAATCTTATCAGCAGATGAAGTCTATCTTGCAACATCCAATTACCAAGTTTATTTTTGTTCGATTGCCAAAAAAATGGCGCCTCAAGCTAAGTGGCCAGTTGCGCCAAAAGAGTATAAATGCTCAACAAAATAAGTCTAAGGAGATTATGGATGTTAATCCGAGTGCGGTTAATGAGTTGATGAAAAAATATCCTGGTGCAGATCTTATTCACGGGCATACGCACCGACTCAATACTCACGTGGAAAAAACTTTTACTCGCTATGTTTTAGGAGATTGGTCTGCCGCTCAAGGCAATGCGATCGAAATAACTGATCAGTTAAACCGGCTTGAAATTCGCTGAACGCTCCATCATATCAATGCGAGCAACTTTCAGCATGATTCTGTCATCTGGCTTAGGAATTTGATCTTCTTTAAATTTGATTTGATCCATCAGCCCCACTTCAGGAATCATAAATAAAGCTTTATCACCACGAATATCAACCACAACGCCTTCACCAGTCCAGCTAGGGTTTTGTTTTAAAAACAAACACTTGTAATGATCATTACTAAAACGCGTTACCCGGCCAACACTAGCCAAGGCGTTGTTATTAATACCAATAATTTCTTTAACTCGAGTTTTATCCAACGTCGGCTTGCCGGCAATAAAATTCGATAATTGCTGGTGCGCCAATAAATCGTAATAACGTCTTAGTGGACTGGTAATTCTTAAGTAAGAATCCAAGCCCAAACCATAATGAGGTAATGGCTTAATGGAAGTAGCAGAGCGCTTGAAAAACTTAATTGCTTTAAATGATTCAGCTGTACTTAGATTTTCTTTTTTATCTAAGACTTCCTGCGGGAAATCACCTTCATCTTGCAGCGCATACGGCATCACAATGTCGTTTTCTTGAGCATATTGTGAAATGGTGCGCCCTGCAGTAATCATAATTTCTGCCACAAAGTCGCGACTAGGGCTAGTCTTTTGTGGCTCTATCTGCACTTTCTCATCAATATATCTAACATCAACATTAGGCAGGTTAAGGCTAATCGAGCCACTTTTTTCACGGAAGGCTTTGTGCTGACTCACAAAGGTTTGAATCTGGATAAAATCTGGATTGAGCTCTAACTCTTGATCAACTGCCTCATACGTGGTGTTGCTCACTTTAATACGACTATGCACTACTTCAATATTACTAATAATGCCTTCACTCATATTAAGCCCAATAGATAAAGCCGGCGATGTTTCGTCTTCACCAAGCGCCAATGCCTTGGTAATAGAAGTTGGTAGCATGTGAATAATTTGCTCTGGCAAATATAAATTAGAGCCACGTTCACGTGCATATTCGTCAAGCTCTGAGCCAGAATCAACAATCACAGACACATCAGCAATATGAATCCACAACTTATCGCCATCTACACTGATCGCATCATCAGCATCATTAGAACCTTCATTATCAATCGCGTAACAGGTCATATGGGTTAAATCAACGCGCTCAATTTCTGGCAAACTGGTGGCAATTTCCTCATCTTCTGGAATGCCAAATCGCGCTGGATATGGATTGAAGCTATCAGTGAAATATTTAATTTTTAGCAGGAATTTATACGCGGCTGCTTCGTTATTTTCCACCCCAACATGGTCCAAAATTTTGGCGTGTTTAGATTGGTTAAATGCTACTTTAGCCACTTCTTGCAAGTAAGGAATATCTTGTTCGTCAAAGGTATTATTGTTTAGATTATCGATACAATGTTGTAGACTTTCAGCGGCTAATTTCTCTGCCATGCGCTTATCTAAAATACCTTGCACTTGGGTACTTGGGCGCACAAAAACACTATCCTTTTGCCAGTAAAAATACAAACCTTCTTCTACCAAAAGACACGTACACCAAGCACTTTGGGCAGTGTATTCATCGAACAACCATTCGGTAATTTCTTGCAGGGTTAAGACTTCTTCTTGAAATTCTTCCAAGACACTAATATCTGCGTGCGCACAGGCTTCATTCACCTTGACAAATTCAGGGTGAATGAATCGAAAATCTTTTTCTCTGACCTTAAGGGTAGCGCCGTCTGCAAATTCTAAGTCGAACTTGTGTGTCGTAACACTAGCAATACGTGCAGGCTTGCCTTTATAGGCAACCAGTGAATTAATCAAGACTAATAAAAATTAATCGAGTGTATCTGCGTAATCTTCTGCAGACATTAAGCCTTCAATGCCGTCTGCTTTAAATTTAACTAACCAGCCATCATCATAACAACTTGAATTAACCAACTCAGGCTCGCCATCTAATTCTTCATTTGCTTCAACCACTTCAAGATCAGCAGGGGCATAAACACCGCTCGCCGCCTTAACAGATTCAACCACGCAAAACTCGTCTTCTTGAGAAGCCTCATCGCCTGCACCTGGTAATTCGACAAAAACCATGTCGCCCAATAATGCTTGGGCATGATCAGTAACACCCATTGTATAAGTGCCATCGCCGTTATCTAAGATCCATTCGTGGGTCTCAGTGTATTGTCTATCATCTCTTACTTCGCTCATATTCTTCTCCTTACTTCGTCTTTTGTCATTCTGACTACGTTATATTTATAAAATATTTAGTCATTTAGATTAGCTAAATTCCTATCATATTTTCTAAATCTGCCTTGCGGAATAATAAAATACTCGCAAGGCTGTTTCATCTATTATTTAAACTAATACTTTGCCATTTCTAACAAATGGTGGCTTGACTATTTTAGCCGAAACTAATTTATTTCGCATCTCAATTTCACACGATCCTGTTGCGCCCATTGGCACCCTTGCTAATGCAATTGCCTTGCCCATTGTCGGTGAAAAAGATCCTGAAGTTACTTCGCCATCGCCCACACTGGTTACCACTTTTTGATGATCACGAATAACACCCTTACCCTCTAGTATCAAGCCAACAATGGTTTTTTTAACGCCTTCATCTCTAAGTGCTTCTAGGGCATTGCGGCCAACAAAATTTCTATCTTCATTGGTTAAATCAATGGTCCAAGTGAGTGCCGCTTCAAGTGGAGAGACTTCATCATTCATTTCTGAACCATACAAGCTCATACCCGCTTCTAAACGCAGAGTGTCGCGCGCACCGAGTCCACACGGCTTAACACCTGCTTCGAGTAACATTTTCCAAGTAAATTCTGCTGATTTTTCAGGCAGCATAATCTCAAATCCATCTTCACCAGTATAGCCTGTACGAGCAATAAATAAGCCGCCCAAACTAGCCGCATTAAAAGGCTTTAATTCTCCAGCCACTTCCTCAACTCCTGACATTGCTGCAAAGACTTTTTCACGTGCATTTGGCCCCTGAACAGCGATCATCGCCAAATCAAATTTAGGCTCAACACTGACATCAAAGCCATCAGCTTGAGCATTAATCCAGGCAATATCTTTTTCTGTGGTGCCCGCATTAATCACCATACGATAATCTTGTTCATTCAAATAGTAAACAATTAAATCATCAACCACGCCACCAGTCTCATTCAACATACAGCTATATAACGCCTTACCTTCTGTCTTTAGCTTGTCAACATCATTGGCAATAAGTGTTTGCAAAAAAGCTTTAGCTTCAATACCTTTAAAGTCTACCACTGTCATATGAGACACATCAAACATACCTACGTCTGTTCGAACTTGATGATGCTCTTCAATTTGAGAGCCATAATTAAGCGGCATTTCCCAGCCACCAAAATCAACCATTTTTCCGCCCGCATCAACGTGCGCTTGATATAAAGGAGTATGTTTCATGATATTTTCCTATTGTTCTTGTTTCGTATATTTACTAATCATCATAACCGTAATAATGATCAAAATAAAGGTAAGACCCATGGTACCAAATAATTTGAAATTTACCCATGATTCTTCTGTGTATTGTGCCGCCAAACATAAATCTTGCGTGGTTGTTGTTGTGCAATCAAGCTCGGTTAGCTCGATTTTAGGATCCAAATCAGTGGATGAAAAAAGCAATTCTCTCGCACCCAAAGCAAGATTCACATAATAAGCATTAACCAAAGCAATACCAACAAAACCCAAGCCCCAAATCCAGCTCATTTGCTGCCAAACAGCATTGGGCAAGTCTAGCTCCTTGCCAAGCATTCTTTCAAGTAGTGGTTTTTTTCCAACCCAAATGCTGACGATTAATACTGCGGCAAAAACCACGTACAACACACTCACTTTCCACATTAAAAAAGCTGGATCTCTAAGCGCCAAAGTAACACCACCTAGAGCTACCAGCAAGCCAAAAGTAATTAAATGAGTGTTTTCAAATTTGCCCGTTTGCCAGCGTGTAATCATCATTTGTAGCGCAGTTGCACCAATCATGGCGTAAATGGCCGCATACAAACCCAGGGTTTTGTAAACAATAAAAAACAGGACAATCGGGAAAAAATCAAGTAAAAATTTCATAAGCAACTCTTTGAACAATAAACTTTACCATCTTGCAAAATGGCTTCATTTTCAGGAATATGCGTCTTGCAAACGCTACAAGAAAGCATCTTACTAGTGGAAGGCTGAGAGAGGTTATTATCAGTTGTTTTTCTAAATTTTCGCCACACACTAATGCCTAGCCAAACAATCAAAACAATAATAATTAACTTGATAATCCCCATAAAACCCCACCTTAAAAAAATAGAATTTTACCGATGCTTAGTATATAATTGCTTCTTTTTAATGTGTCTATAGTAATTACACAATTCATGCCCGGGTGGTGAAATTGGTAGACACACAGGACTTAAAATCCTGCGCCTTCACGGGCGTGCCGGTTCGATTCCGGCCCCGGGCACCAAAATTATCAAAGAAATACCTCTGAAACCCTTACTGTGTAAGGGTTTTTTTATATCTGAAATTTGAGGTGCAGACCATAGTGCAGACCACAGAGGTGTTATATCTATTCAAAAGATGTGGTATTTACTACTTCAGTAGACGTGTGCCGCTTGATATACAAGGCGAATATTCAACGAAGAGAATTTCATTTAGTTTACGTACCAGGAATAAGCGGACTGCATCGCTCGGCGCTGCGCACCTCGCATCTGAATTAGATAGTTATTGGTCAGGTATCCGTATTAAACGCATGGTGAAGAAACACATTCATCGTTACACTAAGAAGCCTGACGCAATACTAGTGGGAGTAAGTATCTCTGAGGCGCTAGAATATTACTTACGTATCAAAGGACAAACTAAACCCCAACTATTTCATCAGACTGCCACTCGAAACATCACATACATCATCAATGAACTTGGTGACCGTGATTTAGGAGAATACGCATCTTCAGATGCTGGCAAGTTCAGAGATGCATTATTGAAAAAAGGTCTAATAACGAGCAGTATCAAACGTGTATTTTCCTCAATCAAATCAGTGGTTAACTTTTCAATTAAGGAAAATGGATTAAATATCATCAATCCATTCCTTGGCGTATACGTACCTGACCTAGATGACACGATAGCACGTAAGCCAATTCCAATTCACACAATCCATAAGATACAAAAAATATGCGTATCAACTGATGATGAACTGCGACACATGATTGCTTTAATTTCAGACACAGGAGTAAGAATGGCTGAAGCGGTGGGAATAATGGCTGAAGATATAGTACTAGACAATGTAACTCCTCATATAATCATTCGTCCCAATGCAAAGCGAAGATTAAAAACCAAACAAAGTGAAAGGACTATTCCACTAGTAGGCTCATCCCTGTGGGCTGCAACACGACTGATGGAAAATCATACAGATGAGCAAGAATACATATTCAAAAGATATAATCGTACAGAAAAAAGTAATGCTGGCTCTGCTTCAGCAGCGCTAAACAAATGGCTAAAACCTTACGTTGAAGATGACATGGTTATACACTCCTTTAGGCATGCCCTGCGCGACCGCCTAAGAAAAATTGAATGTCCTAGTGATGTAATTGACAGTATAGGTGGCTGGAGCAAGGGTTCTATCGGTGAAAATTACGGTACAGGGTATACGCTAGACGTATTGTACAAGTGGATGCTTAAAATGGTTTAAGGCTAAATTTAAATATGTTAAAGCCTGAGCAATACAATCTGACAACGTTGCGTCAGGCTTCTTAGTGTAACGATGAATGTGTTTCTTCACCATGCGTTTAATACGGATACCTGACCAATAACTATCTAATTCAGATGCGAGGTGCGCAGCGCCGAGCGATGCAGTCCGCTTATTCCTGGTACGTAAACTAAATGAAATTCTCTTCGTTGAATATTCGCCTTGTATATCAAGCGGCACACGTCTACTGAAGTAGTAAATACCACATCTTTTGAATAGATATAACACCTCTGTGGTCTGCACTATGGTCTGCACCTCAAATTTCAGATATAAAAAAACCCTTACACAGTAAGGGTTTCAGAGGTATTTCTTTGATAATTTTGGTGCCCGGGGCCACCACTACCAAAAATATTCCCTTTGTAGGAATCAGAAACACCTTTTACGTGTGGAAATCATTGTAACAAAAGCAACCAGTTAAATCAATGAGGATTTCTGTGGTCTGCAGTATGGTCATCATTCAACGTGCAGTCAAACATTCCACGGTGGAAACCGTTGCCTTTTTTACGGTGTCAACCGTATCACCCACGTGTAGCCAGTAATAAATTATCTTTGACTGAAGTAGTCATTTAGGCAAAACGTACCAAGAATTAATTATTCAAATCTGTATTATTCACATCTTTTGAAAATTATTAAAAGTTACATAACTAAATAGTAATGATTTATATAAATAACTTATATAGATGATATGACTTCAAAGTTAACACTATGCGAGTTGCCTTGCAACTCGCGAATAGTACAAGTCTTTGCCCGAATATTTGAGTGAAACTTTGTTATGTATTTATTGAATCATCTGTTAACTGCAATGCTGTGGACACAATTGTATTTGTTATGTCTGTAGGTGCACGAAGTGCAGTTCCCGTATGCGGGAACTTCCTATGGACATACCTTGTCCATGGCATTGTTTGTTTATGATTACTAAGGAACTGATATGAAAACCAATTACGAATTTAAGACCCAAGTACTAACTCATTGGGAGTTGTATGTGAAAGAAACAGCACGTCTACTTCATGTGAATACTGGGTACCCAATTAACAAATCACTTACCAAGGTTGCAAAGTTCTATGATGTCGTCATTAATGAATTTATCAAGCAAACCATATACAACAAAGATGCTCTGCTTAGCCTAGGTATTTACAACATCTACCTTACTGGATTTGCTAAAGAACTAGGCACCTTCAATGTTAACAAGACCCGACGTTGTGTTTATAAATCCATCCTTGCTGTTTGTCCTTTGTTCCGTGTTCTTGGTAAAGGCGATGGTTTATCTAAGAAATTATCATCAGTTGTTGTTATCCCTTCATTCAGGAAAGTTATTAATGAAGGTATGACTAATAGTTATCTTGTATCTGATTGCATCTTCAGGGATTATCTTGATGAGATATCTGACCCATCAAGACATGAGAAGGTATATATCGATGCAGATGGCGTACAATTAACTTGCTTTATAAGTCATTGATTACTCTATAAAAATAATATTATATAGTGCTACTCTGTACACTTTATGTACACTTCTGTTAATTATTTCATATAAAAAAATATGCTATTTCCTATTAATAATTACTGTATTTAGGATTATACATACCTTCCAATAAAGAATAACTACTTGCAAGTTTAATTACGAACGTCTCGTACGTTTCATAAATAGCAAGTATGGAAGAAATAAAACAACTCAATAAGCATTGGTTCGATTCATTAACTGATAAGGACAGATTAACGTCTTTAGAGAATAAATACATTGAACTGTTAGATGGCATTAGTGGAACAGCCAAGAAAAACACACTAAGAAGAAAACTAATAAAAATCAATCGACTAATAAGAAGAAAAAAACCAACTAGGAGAAAAGCATTAACCAAAAGAAACATACCAACTAAAAGAACGTTCAGACGGAAAAAAACTGATAGGGAAATACGTAGTATAAATATACTTTCAGATGAATTTGAACGTTTAATAAATCGAACTGTATACCACTGCGAAAGACTTAGGTCTGGCTATGTAAAGATGATAAAGAAGCACAAACCAGAATGGATTGTAACTTTAACGTTTGAAGACCCACTGACTAAAGAAGTGAATGCAATTCACAAATTAATAAAATTATTAAAAATGGTTAATAAAGGTATATATGGAAAAGGCTCTAAAAATAAAAAAAATCGATTAATGGTATTCCCATTCCTTGAAAAGCACGGCATTAATCTTGGCGTGCATTTTCATATGTTAATAAAAGTAAACGTGTTGCCCAAGAAGAACAGAGGCAACGTAAAAGAAATATTTAAAGAAAAGTGGCAAAAAATCTACGGTCATGGATTTGCTACATTGGGCAAAAATGATGATTGGTTTGAAAAGATAAATAGTTTGCATGGTTCTGCGATATACGTAACCAAGCAAACTCGTAAAGATAATGACCCGTTAGTAGTGGAGTGTTTGAATTATTAGTTCCGTCCTATGCGACCTCGGCCTTTATGGCGTTCTAGTATTCATATTTTGATTGTGCTCTACAAACTCTGAAAGGTATTGTAATTTTTAAAAAAATACGATGTCTAGACCCTCAGAGTGTCTGATTGTAAATTAGATGAGAATCATTATCAATTAGATAGAACAAGTAAGATAACCAAAGCATTCACAATATAAAGATACTTCACTTGATTGTAATTGATACCACTTAAATGAACATTAATTGAATATCAACGAATCAAGGTTAATACCAAACACTTCAAGTACATAGATGTTATTGAATACACAGAGAAGCACTTCAAGTACATATCGTTGAACTTCAAATGAATATCAGTTCAATACAATCAAGAAGTTGTTATCCACTGTTTGTACTATTGAGCACGTGTACTTGATAATCAGATTGTTAATAAGACAGAGTTAAATTGTTTAATTAAAGATACACTATCTAAGATAACGTCTACATGCACCTCAGATAGGATTGATTATTGAGTTGATAAAGTGTTCCGTGGGGAACAGTTATGGTTTTTTAGTTTTAAGAGGTTTTTAATACCTGTGATAAGTCTGTTTACAGGCTTCCATTAGGTCTGAATCATTCATCCACCAATCCTCGCCATCTTGGCTAATCAATTTTCGTTCAGGAAAAACATTCATGTCCACCCATATACGTGGTGAAATGATTATTCTCATCTGCATAAATTGCTCCATCAGCAATCTTTCAGTTTCTTCAGGAGTTTCAAGTTTCTTGTTCTTTAAATAAACATGATAAGTCATCCATAGATTCATGTCTGGTTTGAATGCTAATTCTTGTGGCATTCCCATTTCTTCAACGAAGTCTTGGTCAGACATGTCGGTATAACCTTGAAGTGCCATAATATTGTAATTTTTACTCATGTTTTTTTCTTAATCAACCACCTTTAGGTGGCAATACTGTTACAACTGTTTGGTTTTTTATTACCAACTGATAGTTATTCAGTTCAATGTACTTCTCATAGCCTTCTTTCCAATTACTTACTTCGTCTTCTTTTCCAGTAGGCACAATTCTTTCATGTCTGTAACGTTCAACTGGTTGGTTCATTACACGGTCTAAGTAGCGAACCACTGCATGGTCTGTAATGTGATATCCAAATTTTCTTATATCTTTATCTTGCCTTGCTTCTTTGGAAAATTTGTCTTTATGTACGCTTTTGCTTCTATACTTTTGAGCGTTCCTTTTGTCTTTCTCATTCATAGCATCCACCTAGTCATTAGATTTGTTATCGAATTCATTTTCCAATTCTTCAAGTTCTATTGCTTCAAGTTCTTCAAGTTCGTTAATCAGTTCCTTTTGTGCAATGATTGACCTTCTCATAAAACCACTAGCAAAAAACACTAGGAATAAAAATGATAAATGGGGAAAACTACGCCACATTGCTGTTCGTGTAATAAATCGTTCAATTTCTTCATTAGATTTACCATCTTGAATTTTGTTTATAATTTCACTAGCAGAGAATGTTGCACTTCTCCATACGCTGTACCAAATATTGGGTACAGAATTTCTAGTGATTTCTATAGAGGTGTTTAATGATGACAGGTGTCCACTTCTAACGATTGGCTCACGTTCGTCAGGGTATCGCCTGCTATCTGTTATTTCTTTACCGTCTATTAAGACTTTGTACCCATAATAATCCGAGGTATTTTTTGCAAATTCTTCTACCTCTTCAATGCATTTATTAGTGTTGCCTTTTGTCAGTTTTATACACAATGATGCGTATTTATTCGCTGACTCAATGTGGTTACCAATACTAGCCCATTCTTTTGCTCCTACACTTTGGTAGAAGAAGAAATTTCCAGCATAAGTTAGCAATATTACAAGTAAATATAGAAATGCGTAGTACCTAAGTGGTCTATCTAATTTGAGAGAATTTACAACCTTTTGTATCATAATTTTCTTGTGTTAATAATGCACATGCCTCGATTATATGCTTAATTCAATATTGAGAAAAGGTCAACCTATAATACTATCAATTATCTTTTTATTCAAAAACCCTTTCTTGTCAGCAATAGAGCCGTCTTCATGATAGATAATCATGGTCTTAGGTGTGCCAAAGTTGTACTTAACTTCTTCAAATATACCGCCATCCTCGTAGTAGTTTTTTAACGTTCCGTGAAGCATTCCATTTTTGTAGTTTTCCTCTAGCATTAGTACACCACTATCGTACCAAGTCTTAGATACACCCTCTAGTTTATCATTAACAAAAAAACGTTCTAATTGTTTAACGCCATTGGGATAAAATCTAACACCTCGACCGTGCTTCTGATGCTTTTTAAAGTCTACACTACCCATTAATGAACCATCTTCAAAGTAGATTTTTGTTGTGCCTTCTAACAATCCATTTTCAAAATAACCAATAGTTTTCAACTTGCCTGATTTGTAAAAGACCTTATCGGCACCATGCATGGCACCATTTACGTACTCTTGAGAGAATTCAATAGAGTCTTTACCCCAATCATTATTAATGGTCTCTAGGTTGCCTGTGTAGGGTTGGTTAGTGCTTGGATTTATTAGTAAACCGTTGCGATAGGTTGCTTGTACATTCGCTTGTGCGACGTTTAGAGTGAGTATAAAAAGTAGTAATACGTATTTAATCATTCTATTCCTTTAAATCAAGTGACTTGTTTGCCAATAAACGATATTTGTAATGAATATCCTTATAGTTATCTAACAAAAAAGCAATTCTAAATGAGTCCCAAAGTCCGAGTACTTTCTTTTGAATACTGCCATGCTCATAAGTTTTTTTGAACCATTTAGCAGAATTTTTAACACTCTTATCTACGCCTTCACCTTTTTCATACATAAGACCGATAGTAAAAGTTGAATATGGAAATCCATTATCAGATGCTTTTTTATAATAGTACATTGCTTTATTCAGGTCTTTAGTAACAGCACCTTTTTTACCTTCTCCATTTCTGTACAGATTGCCAAGTGTATGTTGTGCATCTTCATTGTCACCTTGATTTGCAGCCATTTCATACCATTTGATAGCAGTTTTATAATTTTGTTCAACTCCCAATCCTTTATGATGCATCCAACCTAGGTTCATCTGAGATGGAACATGACCTTGCTCTGCCAATGGTTTGAATTCTTTAAGTGCTTTTATGTATTCTTTTTGCTTTAAATACCCGTATGCATCATCAAAGTCCGCATTAATTGCACCAGCAAAACTTATTAGTAAAAATATTGCTATTAATCTCATAAGTGGTTTAATTCATGTTTCTTGTCACGCATTTTTCTGAAAACCCAACAGGCTACAACCCCTGATAGTGGCAGTAAGATTACTAACCCAATTGCTACGTAAATGTGAAAAGTTATGTATGTATTATCCATAATTTATTATTTTCCTAGTTTTCCATGAAAGTTTGGCTTGCCATCATTGTCGTTAACAGTGACTTTATATCCCTTTGCTTCAAGTCTAGCAACTTTTCTACGCATCTGTCTGCCTTGGATTAATTTTTTTGCCTTTATATTAGATGTTGCTTTGCCTTGTCTTGATGCTTGCATTCTGCTTATACCCATTTTTTACTCCGTGTTCATTCTTTACTAATCCAATAATAGTTTTTACTTTGATTTATAGTTGCCTCAATAGTTCTTCCAACGACTGAAGGCCAATCAAATCCAGGTGTTAATGTTGGATTTCTAGGGTTGACAATGTTGTCAATAAAAATACCTTTATCAGTAAAAACTCTTTGCATATCACCTTGCCAATTGCTATTTAATTCACTTCCTGGTATTACTTCGATATCTTCAATATAGAATTTTCTTTGTGCCAAAAGATATGAAGGGTCACTTTTTATACTTAAATATTTACCCATGTCTCATCCTTAACGCTTGTTAATCCAATCGCAACCGCGACTATGTCTTATAACGGCGTCATAAACCGTATTATTAATAACTGAAGACCAGTCAAACCCAGGTGTTAGCATTGGATTTTCAGGGTTTGTAATGTTATCGATATAGATGCCTTTATTGGTGGTAACTTTTTGCATATTGCCACGCCAATTGCTATTGAATTCACTGCCAGATACTACTTGAACATCTTCAATGTAGTATCCAGGACTGTTTGTTTGAACTTGTCTCATAACTGTTTTTGGTCTATTTGATAAGTCACTTTCACTAATATCAGTACTGATATTCATAAACCAGTCTCGACCATAACTACCCAAGGTTGAGTACTTGATGGTTTCTCCTACTAATATCGTTGCTTGTCTAAATCTATCTTCAAGCCCACGTATCCAGTTATTAGCAACTTCGAATTCAACGCCATTTTTGTCTCGAAGTCTAACAAAAACCGCTCTCTGGTTATTTCTACCTTTGTTACCCCAATCTACGCTAATTACCGTGTAAACACCGGGATTCCATACACCACCACTATTTCGATTATCGTAAGCATTGCTTGTTGCTGACTTAAGTTCTGCAATTATTTTTTTGTATTCATTAACTTCAGATTCTTTCTTGTCAATATCAGATTGTAGGGATTGCTTTTCTTGATGTAATTTACTCAATGCCTTACTTAAGTTCTCAACTTTCTTGTTTGCATCTTCAGTAATCAGTGCAACTTCTGTATTGCTGTACTTGTCCGCCAAGTAATCAATAAATTCATCTAGAGAACGTATTTTTTGACTGTGCATCATCATCATATCATTAGTGGTAATTTTTCCACGAACTCGAGCCGAACGTAGTGTTTCAGATAAACGTGTCTCATCTTTGTTATCCATACCAAAACCCCAAACAGTTACTACTGTACTTTCGTTGTCGTTAAGCAGAACAAAGTGTCCTTTTTCAGTTTTATTGGTCTCAGGGTTTTTAAAACTAGCATCGACATGGTATCTGTTATCAACTACTTCACTTTTATTCTTAACGTTAGTTAGTTCTAATCTTTCAGTAGTACTATATGTAAATCCATATCGAAATGGAAATGAATCTAAGTTTGCGTGTCCGTTGCCTTGTACTTTTACTATCATAATTATTGTTTTTTTATTAGTGAGTTAATGATTTCTTGTATCTGTGACCAACTGTAATAATTCTATTTTCGTTAGTCGTTATAAGCGCATAAGCATTCCTAAGATTTTTAATACCTTTGTGTTCTTGCTCTAGTTTTTCCTGCACTTTCCTTGGAAAGGACAATATTGCCGTTCCATCATTCCTATATGTCTTTTTTCCATACT
This sequence comes from Candidatus Thioglobus autotrophicus, assembly GCF_001293165.1. NCBI lineage: Bacteria > Pseudomonadati > Pseudomonadota > Gammaproteobacteria > Pseudothioglobaceae (SeqCode) > Candidatus Thioglobus > Candidatus Thioglobus autotrophicus. Next base: position 518,206 of record NZ_CP010552.1, read on the forward strand.
GAAGTAGTAAATCAACTGTTTCATTTTTAATGCCTCGTTGCTGTTGTCTTGCTTCAGTATGTTTTGTTTTGTACATAAATATTTTCTTTTTCATTTTTATATCTCTGTTGTTTTTAATAAAGTGTTTGTTTTCGCAGCATAGGGACAGACAATCCTACTGAAAGATTACAGGCTGCCTACTCATCAGAGGGCGAGTATTTTATTTGTCATTGTTAGGGTGAAATCTTTGATGGAATAAAAATATCATGAGGGCTTGGGGAATTCATAACTGGCAAACTCAAAGCCAAATCAATACTCTGTTCTTTCATATTGTTATTCCATTTCTCATATATTTCACTTTGCAAACCTATCAAATTTTATCACCCCAAAACCTCTGACAACTTTTTAAAATTTCTTATATAGAACATCCTAAGAGGCCTTCTTCTTATTCTGGTTTAATTTTATACTTTCTTGGTACACGTCCATTGGTTTTTTGTAGTCTAGCGTTTGATGGAATCTTCGATGGTTGTAAAACTCAATATAGTCATCTACATCAGTGGTTAACTCATTGATATTTTGGTATTCGTTCAAATAGATTCTTTCGCATTTGGCGCTTCGCCAGAAGCGCTCAATGCAGATATTATCTGTGGCTCTACCCCTACCATCCATGGATATAGTAATACCTAGATTTTTAAGCCTTTGAGTGTGTATCTCACTGGTGTACTGGCTACCTTGATCGGTGTTAAAGATCTCTGGATATGGATACTTAGCTAGTGCATCATTGAGCACACTCATCACTAACTGAACATCCATGGTGTTAGATATTCTGTGTGATAGCACAGCTTTGCTGTGCCAATCAATGATGGCTGCCATATAGACCATGCCACCGGCAATCTTGATGTAGGTGATGTCGGTACTCCAGACATGATTAGCATGGCTAATATTAAGCCCTCTGAGCTTATAGGTGTATTTCTTATGCTCTTTGATTGGCATGGTTGTATTGACTTGTTTAACGGCCAATACAGCCTTTAAGCCCAACTCTTGACGGTAGCGAGCTACCGTATTTAAGCTGACCTTGATACCATCCTCAAGCAGTTGCTGATGCACCTTCTTCTCGCCGTAAATGGGTATCTGTTCAAACACCTTGGTGATATGACTCTTAATTGTTTGCTTGGCGTGGTTAACTCGTGGCTTGTAATACAAGCCACTTCTGTTAATGCCAAGCAGCTGACATTGATGATTAATAGAGATAGATGCTGGTGATGGCTTGAGATCAACTAATTGTTTTAGTTTAGATGAGCCCAAGCTTTTTAGCTTTTTTGCTAACCATTCCTTCTCTACGGTTACTTTACCTACCAGCGCTGTTAAGCGCTCGTTCTTCTCTTGTGATTTAATAAGCTCCTCCTTGTACTCTTTAACTGCTTTAGAGGGCTCCATAGCAATCTCTGCGTTGGCAAGGAAGGTCTTCTTCCAGTTCACTAGGTTTTGTGGAAGAATGTTATGCTTGCTGGCAATCTCTGCCAGGGTATCTGCATTTTGTAATAGTTCAAGTACTAATTTTGTTTTAAATGCTGAGCTGTAGGTTGTACGTTTTTTACTCATAATTTTTTACTCCGAATTGTTGGGTTAAGTTTAACTCGTTCGAAATAAGAAATCTTAAATTGTTGTCTTAATTTATTGGGGTGTTATAAATTATCATTAAACAAGTCGTAATCTGTTTTTTGCCCCTCAACAACAGTATCTCTTTTAATTTTTTTAAGTTCATTGTCAAAATCAAAAAAAAGTGCAAGTCCATCATTTGAAAGTTCTGTTTGTAATTGCTCCATTTCTCTTTTCCAGCCAACTAACTTATAGTAATCAATAAATGTTTTTTCACGAAGTTCAACCAGCGTGTCATTTAATGCTTTTTCAATAATCTTAGATACTGTGAAAGAGTAGCCTGATATATCTGCATCTTTGGACGCATCACTTAATGCTGTCATAACAACCTCTGACACTCTTGCACTTGCAACTTTCTTTCCATCTGTTCTGTACGGCACACGTTTTTCTAAATAACTCATTTCTCTGTTTATTTTGTTAACTTGGAAACCATCATACCATGAAAATCATTTTTATAAAGTGTATATGTTGTAATACACAATAGCAATACAAGATAATCTTATCTAAAATACCGATAAAGTACCGTCAAATCAATATATTCCATTAAATATTAATTAATGAAAAAAATATTTATATGGCCTATAATTTTATAAAACTAAAATGGAAATTAATATGATTGATAAATTTTTTGAAACAATTAAATTAGATAGGCCGTTGGTATTCTGGTCGATTGTCTTTGCTGCGTTCGTTGGTTCAGTCTATGTTAATAACAACTACTATTACAAAAGCATCGACTTTATAGAGTCAAATCGTTTAAAAAACCTTATAAGTGTAATTGATGAATCAACATCAGTTTGTATGGAACTAACCAATCAAGATGGAAAAAGTTGCCTGCATAGAGTCACTGATTTACTTAAAAACACAAGAACCCACTATGGCGCTAAAGTTACAATTAAAGGTAAATATGGAGTGCTAGAGAGTGACAATAGAGAGTACCAAGACCATGAGAGAGTGCCTACATATTATTTGTCAAAACTAAATGCACTAGACTCAGACATAAGGGTTAGTACAAATGCCGTTCCTGAAATTTGGAGCAGTGTACGAAGGAGTATCACATTCTCAATTGAAGACATTGTCAAAGAGGATGGTTGGAGTGGGGTTTCATCTTTAATCAAATATAAAGCATGGCCAAGAAGTGCGCCAGCAATTTCATATGCATTTATTTTGTTATTTACAGTTTGGTTGTTACGTCAATCAATTATTGCAAAGATTAAGTTAGTTAGAAAATTTAGGGAGATGAAAGATGAAGATTAGTAGCCTTATTATGAGTGATGAGGACATTGCACAACACTATGAAGAGCAAGACAATGTTGTCAATTATTCTGTTGAATCACCATTTGAAAAAAAGAAATTTCTATCGGAGTTATTGCTGAAAAAACCCGATATAGAAATTAAAACACCAAAAGTATTTGGAATTAAAAAAGGTACGCATGATAGTAAAGATTATATATCAGAATTACAAAGTCGTATAAAGACACATGATGATATTGTTAAGTACGTTGCTCAAGTTCGTGGCTGTAGGTACAACCCTAGTAAGCGACAAGAGATAATCGTATCTAAGGCAAATGGTGTTTGCTGGCTCAATATTTATGAAGGTAGAAATAAAGATGCTGGATTTGGCACAGTTGTTGAACTGAAGTGTTCAGAAATACATGAAGCAGTTTCAATTACGAAATACATCGTTCATCGTATTAAATTTCTGAAAAAGTACAACATATCAGTTAAAGAGCATTATCGTGAGCAAGAACATTAGATACCTAGCAGTACTATTACTTACTTTATTGTCAGGTAATGCGCTTGCCGTAGAAAATGAAGATTACTACAATAGATTGTTCTGCAAAGAGATGGGCGGTCAGGCAGAGTACGTTCTGCCTGACAGGTCGCGTGTTGATTGTTTAACGGGCACCCATGCTTTCGAAGCAGATTGGGCTCAAGGTTTGAAAGTGTACGAATCTATCGGACAAGCACTGTACTATTCTGCTGAAACTGGAAAGCAACCAGGAATACTGTTGTTAATTAAGAAGAAAAACTCTGATAAATACATACGTAAGGTCAGACGAGTCATTGAAACGTTTAATTTGCCAATAAAATTAGTAATTCGAGACGTTCGAAGTGTTAACTAGATTTAATTAACCTTAACAATCTAAAGACGCTGATATTTCCATATCAATAAGGCTGCTTATTGATTCTCATTAAGTTATTGATTTCATAAACAATTAGTTTAACACTGTTACCTTTGACCTTAATCTCTGCCTTTATATCGGCTTTACAGTTGGCACCTGAGAATATAGTGAATTTACAACCTGCTAGTGATTTACGCGCTTGTCTGCCTGCATCCAATAAAACATCAAACGTACCATCTGCTGATTTAAAACTTAAATCAGTTTCAGACATAACGCCAATTCCAATTTCACCTGATGACGTGATTTCTGTACCACTGAATTTATTAACTGCTTGTGTCAATGTTTGTGCGTTGGCAAAGGTTGCTGATAATGCTAGTGCTAATATAATAATTTTCTTCATGTTATTGCCTCTTGTTAATTTCGCTTGTTAGTCCATCGTATTTTATCTGACTTGGATTCAACTTAAGCAAACTTGATAATGTTATTGTTTTCTGTTTTGGAACTTTGTCATTCAGCACTTTAGTGTCTAGTACATAAAAATCCCATTGGGATAAGTCTAGTGGGTTTACAGTGCCTTTATCCTTATGTGCAAGTACACAGAACACGTACACGTCTGCTTGTCTTTTTGCCTCTTCACTGCGTTTATTGTTTTCATCCCAAAGAACTGTTGGCTGTATGCCGAATATGATTTTCGATAATTCTGTTTGATTCCAACTTTGCAGGTACGCAGATGATTTAATTTCAATCTTGAGTCCTGACTTTGTTATTAAATCATACGCATCCCACTCTTCCCTTGGTTGTTCTAGTACATCTATTGTTGATGCAACGATAAACTCTGCAAGTACGCCCCTAAGCGCATTCCCTAGTAACTCAGAACTAGACCATTGCCAAAATGAAAGTACATTTAGTGGCATTTCATTTCCATCGAATACAAATGGCTCTTTGCCTGTTTTCTTTGCTGTTTTAACTGCTTGAAGTGGGTTTATTATGTATGATTTTTCTACTCTATCACTCTCGTCTTTTATGGCAACCTCTTCAGGGTTAATGACAGCATTGTATGGAATGCTTGACCATTCATAGTGAGATTCACCATCAGGTGTTTGCACTACATAAATCTGCTGCCTGATAGCAACATAACTACCGTCCTTTTTATGACCTTCCATAAGATAGTTGTAAAACCAGTAGTTGTGGTCTTTGTACGATAGGCTTTTAATAAAGTCTAGTGTGTATGGAAATTTATTCTTAATATGCCTGTTAGCAAGTTTTTTTATTTCCTTTCTACTAATTGGGCAATTTTTAACTACATCTGAGAATGCTTGATGTGAAGGCATGACGTTACTAACTTTCACTCAGACCTCTCCTAGATAACTCAGACCACATACCATCAAATAAATTTCTTGTCATTTCTTTGCATTCGAGACTACTTGCCTCGCTTTGCATTCTTTGGCTCTGCACATTCAGCATGGTGCAGAATGTTGGATAACTACAATAACTAATAGTAGTTCTTTTTAAGATATCTTTAACCTCGCTCCAATTAATTTGTATTGATTCAGTTTTTGATGCTCTGATTTTTAAGTTATCAATATCGAGTTCAAGCGCCGCTTGAATAGCCTCATATGGATTTGAAAATTTCTCAGACCATAAACTAGAGAACTCCTCCTTGACCCCCATGTACAACAACACCGACTCTTTCTTTATTACTGTGTGTTTTTCTTCTAACCAATGAAGTAGAGCATATTTGTACACCTGCTCAAGTGAGGATTTGGCGCCAATTTTCATCTCAATACTAAAGTTGGTGATTTCAGATGTAAAGAGTAAATCAGGTTGAACTAACTTGCTAAACTTCAATACATCGTATCTTCCTTGCATGTAGAAATTATCTTGTACATCAGTACGAATAATAGAGTCAGTATTGATATTGCACGTTTCATTGAGCAGTGTATTAATAAATTGAGATGGAACTATTCTAAAAAATACATTGAACATGTGATTCAATGAAACTTCCATATTTTGTATATGGTCTAGTACATCTTGTTGATTGTTGTATCTGCTCTTAGGGTTCTTGATTTTCCCTAAGTGCTGTGGCTCCCAATAATAGAACTCTGCAGTATCGTAATATTGTGATGTCCAATCTCTATCTTTCATGTATTGTTTCTACTAAACCTTTTTATAATCTCATCTTCAACATCATCAATAAGTTCATTGGTAAATTGGTCAGAGTGTGATGGAAACGGATTCTTGGGCTTATACAGGGTGTCAATCTCTTTAAAGAAACAACTGCCAATAGACTCAATTACTGTTCTTTTTCCATTTAGTTCAATGAACCATTTTTTGTCAAAGTCTCTGAACTCCATTCTACCGTTGTGCTTGCCAATGATAATTTCCTTTAGTTTTTTATATGGTGCGTTTATTTTATTCATAAGTTATTTCGGTAAATCGTTGTGTGCCAATCGATATTCATACGATTGCTCCTTGGCACATCTGTTAATAATTGTAGTGTCGTCAATAGGTGCCCCCATAGTCCAGTACACCATGCCATCTTCATCAAAATATGTAATATCCATTTTATAAAACTTTCCAACATAACCATTTGCTCTTATATGCTCAACCATTTTTATAAACAAGCCCTTATCAACTTTGTCTCGAACAATGTATTCATGTGGCCACGTCTTGGCATAGGTCTTGGCAAAAATCCAATTGGATTCTTTGATGAAGTTTTTTAGTTGTTGTACAAACTTGTTATCCACGTTTACTGCTATGACAAGGCTTCTTCGTACGCAAGACGAATCAATTCTTTGAATTTATTTAAATCACTTTTTTGCTCTATTTCACAATACACACCACTTAAATCAGCATAAACAATAAAAGACCATTCATGAGTATCTGAGCAAATTTCTTGCATCTCAGTAGGTATTTGGTCGTATTCAAGTGACATAACAATAGCAAGTTTTCCACTTCTTGGTATTACTTGAAGAAATGGTTCCAATGTATAGAATGTGAGATTCTTTTTGCCAATAATTAATGATGAGTCGGATGCTATGCTGTCAATATATGATTTTAATTGACTGAAGAGTTCAGTAGTATTTTCCTTAAATCCATCAACATCAGAGGTTGTTTTTCCATGACTTAGATGTTTGCGCTCATCTAGAGCATATTCTGATATTAATTTTGAGGAAATTTTCAATAAAGGCCATAATTGAATAGATTGATTTGCCAGTCTTTCCGCTCTAGCAATCATTTCATTTTCTGTCCAAACTTCACTTTCTCGCATATCCCGATTAAGTCTAAGTGGACTCACATCAAACCCGCCATTAATGGTTTTTTTGGTTTGATAGTCTTTATCACTGTATTCAGAGTTATAACCTGTGAGCGTTAAGTTGCCAAGTCTGTGTAGCCATGTTTGATGCACTAATTGCCAATCATCTCCAAGCATATCTTTCCACTCTTTACGCAAGTTCTCATTTTGAGGCATGATGTGCTCAATACTGAACTTAGTAGTATCAATCTTTTCTTTACTATCATTCTCAATTCGCTCTAATATGAGTCGACAGTTTGCCGACTCATATAAATCGTTATTCTTTAACGATTCAATAAATTCAACATCATTAGGGAATCTGCTATTTTTGCTGAAGCGTGCAATTGCAACAGATAGACTCTCTAATGGCTTTTCTTCGGTTATCTTTTGAGCAAGAGATGCAAATAGATTGCCATACGAGCGTGTCTGCATTCCACAAACCGACCTTCTTAGGATGTAACTCTCTAACAATCTGACAGATTTAATGAAGTCATTTTTTGATAATTTGTCTGTTTCGTGTAATTGATACAGTCGAATAATGACAGGTGTTGCAACGTCAATTAATCGTTTTAAGTCACTAAAGGCATTTTTAAGTTCATTGTCACTTTCTTGCAATAATGAATAGTTAGTATAGAAACGCACCTGATTATGAATATTGTTGAGTATTTCATCAATTGGTTTATCATTTATTTGCTCTGAAAACCATTGCTTGAACAGAACATAGACATCAACTGCCCTAACAAGAATATTGGATTTGGTCGCAAGTGTTAAGAAGTCTTGTGCAAAACGGTCAAATTTCTTCTCATAAAACCCACCGAACAGTTGTTCCATAGGGAACCATGTATTTTCATATAGTTCTGTTTGAATATCTTGTGGCTGGTTCATGAGTACGTAATTACGAATCAAGTCAGCCTGACTAAGGTCAACGCCAGTAGAGTTTAAACTTTCAAATATTGCTTGCGGGTCATCTTGGTTGATTTGCAAAAGAACCTCAACAACCTTAAGTGTTTGCAGTCCTTGATATGCAGTCTCAATGGATTCCTTATCAATAAATTGGTCACAGAAGTAATCAAAATTACGTTTCATATTATCTGAAACATCTTCTGAATCATATTTTTTATCAACCAATGCACGAAGGGATGATTTATCACGTTTGGTCAACAAAAGTTTGTAGTGCATATCTCCATCGCCAAATCTATTGGTGAGAAAATATTCTTCAATTGCATCCAATGATGTTGCAGAAACACTTTCCATTCCCAACTCACTTGCACATTTTAATAAAGCAATTATTAATAATGTAATCGTGGTTAGTCGTTGCTGACCGTCAATAACCTGCCATTTAGGAATGCTTGCTGTTGTTTCTAAATTGGAAATCAATACAACTGAACCAATAAAATGACCAGCCTGTCTTGGACTTATAATGTCCTTATATAGCAGCGCACAATGAATTTCTTTCCAGTTGTAAGTACGCTGAAAGATTGGTATTAAAAACTGCTTTGGACCTTGTATTATTTCAACTAAAGACTTGTCACTTGCTTGCATAAGGACTCCGAATAATATTAATAATGTGACTCATATTAACTTGTATAAATTAGGTAATTAATTATGCGCTAAATGGAATTCAGAATGCAACAAATCCAAGTCTGTTGGGTTTATCTGGTTTGTACCCTTGGATTAATAATTTCTCAACTAGTGGCACATCCCCCTTTCTTGCGGCATCATTAACTGTAACATCACTCTCAAATGCTACTGTATTAAATGGGATAAACAACAAAAGTGTTGGTACAAGTAAATTAATAGTTTTTTTGTACATAGTTCCTATATGTTGAAGTGATAAAATTAATATACCATTAAGATATCTAAGTTACTAATTTATGCCATTAAAAAAATACCTAACTAAGCAATGAAGTCAATAATAATATCGCTATATTTACTGCTATCTAGTTATGCAAACACTTCATTTGCAGATTTTACTAGTGCTGTAAGTAATTATAATAAAGGCAACTATAACACAGCATTTAAAGAATTTAAACATCTTGCAGAACAAGGGAATATTGGCGCTCAAACTAATTTGGGCATGATGTATGAACATGGTACAGGTACACCTAAAGATTATAAACAGGCGGCTTACTGGTATCGCATGTCTGCAAAACAAGGAGGTGCCGCTGCTCAATATAATTTAGGTGTGCTATATACAAATGGTCGGGGCGTTCCCAAGAATGATAAGCGAGCAGTTGAATGGTATAAAAAGTCTGCTGAACAAGGGTTTGCCAATGCTCAGTCTAATTTAGGCTTCATGTATGCCGAGGGTAGAGGTGGGCTACCTAAAGACAGTAAACGTGCGGTTGAGTTGTATAAACAAGCAGCGGCGCAAGGCTACTCTATAGCGCAATCTAATTTAGGCTTAATGCACGCCAAGGGTAGAGGTGGCCTACCTAAAGATGATAAGCGAGCAGTTGAATTATATAAAAAATCCGCAGAGCAAGGCTATTCCATAGCGCAATATAATTTAGGTTTAATGTATGAAAGCGGCAGAGGGGGGCTGCCTAAGGATGTTAATAAAGCAGTTTATTGGCATACAAAAGCCTCTAAACAGGGTTTTTCAGTTTCCCAATATAATTTAGGGGTGATATACTCTGAAGGTCGAAATATCCCTAAAAACTATAAGCGTGCAGTTGAATTTTATAAAAAATCCGCAGTACAAGGTTATAGTGATGCACAGTTTAACTTAGGCCTAATGTATGAATCTGGAAAAGGTGTATCTAAGGACTACAAACAGGCGGCTTACTGGTATCGCATGTCTGCAAAACAAGGAGGTGCCGCTGCTCAAGATAGCCTAGGCGTAATGTATGCTAATGGTCAAGGTGTGCCTAAAAATGATAAGCAAGCAGTTGAATGGTTTAAAAAGTCTGCTGAACAAGGGTTTGCCAATGCTCAGCATCATTTAGGTGTTATGTATGAAAGTGGCGGAGGCGGCTTACTTAAAGACGAAAAACAAGCGTCTGAATGGTACCGTAAGGCAAAAGAACAAGGTTATGTTAGCACTAAATATGATGATGCTTCAATTGCATATGAAGGCGCTAAAAAAGGTATGGCGGCAGCGGGTTGGGCTGTATTTGCTTTATTGGCACTATTACTATATAAGATTATCAACGTATTATTAATTCGATATAAGAAAAGAAAGGATGCTGCAAAAAAAATTACACAATAAAAGGAAACCCGTATGGCCATGGCTAGTTTTGTCTTTGATAGTATGTATTTGGTATTCATATAAAGTTACTGAAGGTGATGCTTCTTATGCCTTTATTTTAGGAGGGGTTTCATTCTTAATTGGAATTCCTTTATTTATAGTTATAGTTATAGATATTCTTTCAAGAATTTTCTCTAAAAAACCCTTAACAAGAGAGGTTTTTCTTGTGATTTTTATACCAATATTCGTTTATGTGTTGAATATGAGTTGGCAAGGCACACCAATGTACTGGAAGCAAAAGGCTGAGAATGGTAATAATATCGCTCCATTCATTCTTGGCGTTATGTATGACAAAGGCAAAGGAAGCACCCCTAAGGATAATCAACAGGCAGTTTATTGGTATAAAAAATCTATTGCACAAGGAGACGATATCATTGCTAATAATGCACAGCGTAATTTAGACCTTATGTATAAAAGATATCCAGGGTTAAAAGAGAAATATCAACCATACGTGTATAGCCCTGATAACTGTTTATTTGAAGTTACATTCCCAGAAAAGCCAGTAATAAATAAAGTTAGTAATGCCGTTACTGAATATGAGCAGGCTGAACTAGTAACAGAAGATTCTTTTTTTAGAACGGAATGCATTGGTTTGACGCTAGAAAACCCTATTACAGAAATAAGAGCCTCTCTTGAGGCTCTAGGAAGTGCTGATGGATTAAAAAATGTTTCTATTATTAATGACTTAAAAGACGCTCGTTACATATCTTCAAAAATGAGAGGGTATAAAAATATAGCAGAAACACCTACAACATTTAATGTTTATGCTTATTATAAAAAGAAATCATTATTATTTCTTACGGTTGCAAGTAAAAGTGTAAATTATCCTACTAATTCTATGCGTAATTTCTTATCTAGCGTAAAAGTTAAAGAATTATTTGTACTTGAACAAGATATTTATAACAATATCAAGAAAAACCTTACAACGGCAGGCATTGATAAAAATGTTTTGGACAAAATGTTGCAATCGTTTAATAGTTACGAAAAATATATACAACCTGCAAAGGAAGGGGATACTGATGCTCAATATTATTTGGGCCGTATGTATCATAAAGGCAAGGATGTTATTAAAAATGATGAAATGGCGTTTTTATGGTTTGAGAGGGCAGCAGAACAGGGGCACGCTCCTTCCCAATTCAATTTAGGGCTTATGTACGATAAAGGCGAGTCAACACCTGTGAACTATAAACAGGCTTATTATTGGTATAAAAAAGCAGCAGAACAAGGCAATCCTAATGCACAACATAACTTAGGCTCTAAGTATATTTTCGGCCTTGGTGTTGAAAAGGATTACAAAAAAGCCAAATTTTGGTATGAGAAAGCACGTGATAATTCCGATAAATATGTTACAAAGAAAGCAATTGAAAATATAGAGAAATACAAACTATCGGAATATTAACGCTTTTAATATTTTTTGAAAATTAGTTCTTCATGCATACAGTCTCTGCATAGCCCCCATCGCGAACCTCACTTCCTGGAATGTACATTTTTTAGAGAGGATATTGATGAGGTTAAGGATTACAAAGGCGATGGAAGTTCTTTTTTGGTAATTTACTTTCCAATATAATTATTAATAAAACTACTTATGACCACTAAAATTGAAAAACCAATAATTTACTCTAAAGAGGCGCCTAGACAAATTATATTCGAGGATTACAAGTCACTTAATGGGGAGTTGCCCATATTAGGTGGTTGGGGATACACTAAAGAAGATGCTGTAATTATTGATAAAAATGACCCTACCGCTTCAAAAGGCTTGCCTTTTGATGGTGTAGATATTGAGTATACTTTTGTTGAAAAAAGAATTTACGAAGAGTTGATTGTATTTAGTCTACTTGGTGAGCCACATGCTGGCATAGGATGGAAGCAACTTAGTCAAAAGTTGGAGACACACAACGAGCGTGATTACGATATATTGACATATGAAGTTACCGCACTCCCTAAGTCAGACTGGCATGAATTAAAAGAAGACTTAAAGAGTGGCGGCCCTTCAGGGGTGGATGCATATGAAGAGAAGAGAAGAGAAAAATTGATTAGTTATACAACCGAATATTGGTTTGATATTACAAGTTTTTTTGGCGCATCATCAAAGGTGGATGATAAAGAGCCATTTTAGTATAGATTTTAATGATGCCAAACAGCGCATTAAATCCATCCATACCTACCAAATTAATTATGAACATCAAAAAAATACAAAAACAACTTTCAGATTTTGCCGATGAGCGTGATTGGAATCAGTTTCACAATCCAAAGAACTTAGCAATGGCACTGTCTGTTGAAGCGTCAGAATTAGTTGAAATTTTTCAGTGGTTAACGCCTGAACAAGCCGAAGCAATCATGGGTACTGATGAAAACGAGCATGTCAAAGAAGAATTGGCAGACGTTATGATTTACTTGATTCGTTTGGCAGATAAATTAAACGTAGACATTGAGGATGCAGTTACAGATAAGATTGTTAAGAATGGCGAAAAGTATCCTGTTGACACTTCAAAAGGAAGCACTACGAAGCGCACAACGTTAAAAGAAAAGATTAAAGATTTAATTGCACTTTGATTATGTTTAACCTCTTCAAAACAAGACCTGTAAGGGCGATTAAGGTACCAAACGACTTCGAAAACTCCTCTTGCAAGTGCATCCAACAAGAGATGATAATGAGCACCGAATGGATGGATACGAGCCAATATAAAAAAGTCAAAGCGTTACTAAAGTGTCAAAATTCAAAAACAAGGCGAATAAATTTACTTAGAAATCCTCAGAGAGATTTATTCGAATAGCAATCAAATTCATTATGAAAAAACAAAGTTATGACTTAGTGGGTGACATTCATGGCCAAGCACTTGAGTTGGAAAAACTATTAGAAAAACTGTCTTATACAAAGACTGATGGCGTGTGGAAGCACACTGAATGTAAGATGATATTTTTAGGTGATTTTGTTGACCGAGGCAAGTATCAAAAAGAAGTGATTAATATTGTACGCCCCATGATTGAACAAGGCCATGCACTAAGTGTAATGGGTAATCACGAATACAATGCTATTGCTTACTACACTCAAGATAGTGATGGCAATCACTTACGCTCTCACAATAACAAACATACCAATCAACACAAGGCATTTTTAAGCGCTTATGACAACGATTCCAGTGAAAAGGAAGATGTTATTGAATGGTTTAAAACGTTGCCTCTATGGCTAGATTTAGACGGCATACGAGTTGTACATGCTTGTTGGGATTTTGACTTAATTAGCAAACTGGGCAGTTCAGAATTAACCGATGATTTACTTCACCAATCGGCAATTACAGGCACATGGCAGAATGATGCAATTGAAACCATTCTAAAGGGGCAAAGAAATCCCGTTACCAGGATGGATATGGCTTTAATGATAAGGATGGCAACCCAAGAACACACATACGTATTAAATACTGGCTAAAAGATGCAGTTACTTATCAAGATTACTTTATGGGCCCTAGTGATGTACTAAATGATATTCCTGATATCCCTGTTGTTGGTGACTATTTGCTTGAATATGACTCTCAGGATAAGCCAGTATTCTTTGGTCATTACTGGATGGAGGGTAAAATTAAACCTTTAACCGATAACATTGCCTGCCTTGATTACAGTGTAGCAAAGCCAGGTGGAAAGTTAGTTTCTTATCGATGGGATGGCGAACAGAGAATTGATAAGGATAAGTTGTATTTGTTGATAGGGGTTAATTACCAACACAAATAAAACATTCAACCTTCATCTTTACGATGAATTCAAAAATATATAATGGTATATTCAAATATCATCATTTATACCAATGAATTTAAAACACTTATTAGCACTAATCATCTTATCGACACTATCGCTCTCCCATGTTAATGCTGAGCCCAGTAGCACTGTACTAGAATTGCTACAAAGTGGCGAATTCAAACAAGCAGAAAAACTATTAATACCAATAGCAGAATCTGGTGACCTACCAACACAAGCACTCCTAGGTCAATTGTACTTGTACCAACTTGAGGATTACGACAAGGCATTTAAGTGGACATCTGTAGCAGTTGAAAATGGGCACAAAGATGCAATCTTCGACCTGGCAAATATGTATAAAGCCGGTCACGGCGTGAAACAAGACAAGCAAAAGGCATTCAGTCTTCTACTAATCTCGGCCGAACAAGGAATGGACTTTGCACAACTAGCAGTTGCAATGGCATATCAATTTGGAAGAAACGTTGATATAGATTTGGAAAAGGCAGCATTTTGGCATCATAAGGCTGCAAAAAATGACATGCAGAAGTCACATTTAGTACTCGGAACCCTGTATTACTCAGGCATTGGTCTTAAAAAAGACGTTATTGAAGCACGTTACTGGTTAAACAGAGCAGTCAAAGGCGGAGGTGGTTTTGCAGATGATGCGAGTAATTTACTTGATTTAATGGACGAAGAAAATTATGCGAGAGACAAAGATGGCTTAATTAGAAAAAGTCTCGACAAAGCAAGTTCAGGTCAATTCAATGAAGCAAGAGAATTAATCGAAGAACTGGCAACTAACGGCAATCCCAATGCACAGAATATCTTGTCATTATATTACACAGACTCTAACGGTTTAAATCAACCTAAAATCGGTAAAGAATGGCTATTCAAAGCCGCACATAATAACAATGCGGATGCGCAATACAGTATCGCATGGGACTTGTCAGAAAACTGGATAAAGATAGATATTGAAAAATTAGTTGAACTAATTTATTGGATGGAGCGTGCAGGCTATAACGGAAATGATAAAGCATATCCAAATTTAGCAATTTTGTACGATAAAAAGCATAGAGATACAATGGGTGAGATGGAGCAGGCTGCTAATAACGGCAACGCCATGGCTGCCTATAACATGGGTTGGATAAACGCTCGCGGATTGCTTACTGAAGATGGGCTGATGCAAGACGAGGACGTTGCTGAGCAGTGGTTCAAGAAGTCGGCAAAACTTGGATTCAATGATGCAGTATTAATGTTGAAACGTGGGTATTAGTTTTTAAAAAAAATTACCCCCACCAGGTGCTAGAAATATACCCGTACTTGTTAATCCCTTTATCCAGTAACCAAGCATATTCACTATCAGAAACCCAGCATAGCCACTTATAGTTTCCATAAAGTCCAATATGGCGACCACATATACTGTTATTATATTTAACCTGCTTAAGAGTCAAGTGAAGAGTTTTATAATTGCTCTTCAAATGGTCAGACTTAGCATACAAATTATTAAGCATTCTCATGTCGTAAACATATTTGTATCTATCTTCATCGGTAAACCTTTCTTTAGCCCAAGCAATACGTTCTTCTTTTGAAAAATTATTTTCTGCCCATGCTATTCGCTCTTCTTTATGGTGTTCATTTTTAAATTGCGCCTTATGGTTTTCCAAAACTTTCTTCGCAAGCCATGCATCACGTTGTTTCTTTGTGAAATTCTTTTTAGCCCATGCTTTGCGATGTGACTTAGTAAAGTTCTTCTTAGCCCACGCTCTACGCTCTTCAGGTGTATATTCTTTATACATTATTCACCTTATCCATCTTAAACACAAATCCAACCTTGTGCTCATCATAACCTTCAACGTGTTCACCACAATTGTACAACCAATCAACTTCTGCACCACTTAACCAACACAACGTCTCGTCTCCGCAATATAAGAATGCTTCAGTACGTATGTACGAGTCAGATTCACTCAGAACGAACTTAACCGTGTATTTGCCATTACAAGAGTCATTCATAAAGACAGAGGACTTCATGCACAATGAATTGAGCATGGTTAAATCAAGCATATATTCAACCTTCTCTGCCTTAGTAAAATTATCAGGGCACCTAGTACCGTATTCGTCTTCATCAAACGTTTGATGCATGTGCAACCTCCTTTAGGTTGTTATTAAATTCAACAGATACAGTCAATTTCATATCAGCAAAACGGCGCTTGACACGTTCAAATCATCAGCGCTCATGCCTTCAATATAACGCCCATCATGGATTCTCAACTTAATAACACCAATACAACTGTTGGCGTTATTAGTGCTGTTTCTGACAGGTCGCGTGTTGATTGTTTAACGGGCACCCATGCTTTCGAAGCAGATTGGGCTCAAGGTTTGAAAGTGTACGAATCTATCGGACAAGCACTGTACTATTCTGCTGAAACTGGAAAGCAACCAGGAATACTGTTGTTAATTAAGAAGAAAAACTCTGATAAATACATACGTAAGGTCAGACGAGTCATTGAAACGTTTAATTTGCCAATAAAATTAGTAATTCGAGACGTTCGAAGTGTTAACTAGATTTAATTAACCTTAACAATCTAAAGACGCTGATATTTCCATATCAATAAGGCTGCTTATTGATTCTCATTAAGTTATTGA
Organism: Candidatus Thioglobus autotrophicus; assembly: GCF_001293165.1. Classification (NCBI taxonomy): domain Bacteria; kingdom Pseudomonadati; phylum Pseudomonadota; class Gammaproteobacteria; family Pseudothioglobaceae (SeqCode); genus Candidatus Thioglobus; species Candidatus Thioglobus autotrophicus. The sequence goes on from NZ_CP010552.1 coordinate 534,884, forward strand.
TTTCATAAACAATTAGTTTAACACTGTTACCTTTGACCTTAATCTCTGCCTTTATATCGGCTTTACAGTTGGCACCTGAGAATATAGTGAATTTACAACCTGCTAGTGATTTACGCGCTTGTCTGCCTGCATCCAATAAAACATCAAACGTACCATCTGCTGATTTAAAACTTAAATCAGTTTCAGACATAACGCCAATTCCAATTTCACCTGATGACGTGATTTCTGTACCACTGAATTTATTAACTGCTTGTGTCAATGTTTGTGCGTTGGCAAAGGTTGCTGATAATGCTAGTGCTAAATATAATAATTTTCTTCATGTTATTGCCTCTTGTTAATTCGCTTGTTAGTCCATCGTATTTTATCTGACTTGGATTCAACTTAAGCAAACTTGATAATGTTATTGTTTTCTGTTTTGGAACTTTGTCATTCAGCACTTTAGTGTCTAGTACATAAAATCCCATTGGGATAAGTCTAGTGGGTTTACAGTGCCTTTATCCTTATGTGCAAGTACACAGAACACGTACACGTCTGCTTGTCTTTTTGCCTCTTCACTGCGTTTATTGTTTTCATCCCAAAGAACTGTTGGCTGTATGCCGAATATGATTTTCGATAATTCTGTTGATTCCAACTTTGCAGGTACGCAGATGATTTAATTTCAATCTTGAGTCCTGACTTTGTTATTAAATCATACGCATCCCACTCTTCCCTTGGTTGTTCTAGTACATCTATTGTTGATGCAACGATAAACTCTGCAAGTACGCCCCTAAGCGCATTCCCTAGTAACTCAGAACTAGACCATTGCCAAAATGAAAGTACATTTAGTGGCATTTCATTCCATCGAATACAAATGGCTCTTTGCCTGTTTTCTTTGCTGTTTTAACTGCTTGAAGTGGGTTTATTATGTATGATTTTTCTACTCTATCACTCTCGTCTTTTATGGCAACCTCTTCAGGGTTAATGACAGCATTGTATGGAATGCTTGACCATTCATAGTGAGATTCACCATCAGGTGTTTGCACTACATAAATCTGCTGCCTGATAGCAACATAACTACCGTCCTTTTTATGACCTTCCATAAGATAGTTGTAAAACCAGTAGTTGTGGTCTTTGTACGATAGGCTTTTAATAAAGTCTAGTGTGTATGGAAATTTATTCTTAATATGCCTGTTAGCAAGTTTTTTTATTTCCTTTCTACTAATTGGGCAATTTTTAACTACATCTGAGAATGCTTGATGTGAAGGCATGACGTTACTAACTTTCACTCAGACCTCTCCTAGATAACTCAGACCACATACCATCAAATAAATTTCTTGTCATTTCTTTGCATTCGAGACTACTTGCCTCGCTTTGCATTCTTTGGCTCTGCACATTCAGCATGGTGCAGAATGTTGGATAACTACAATAACTAATAGTAGTTCTTTTTAAGATATCTTTAACCTCGCTCCAATTAATTTGTATTGATTCAGTTTTTGATGCTCTGATTTTTAAGTTATCAATATCGAGTTCAAGCGCCGCTTGAATAGCCTCATATGGATTTGAAAATTTCTCAGACCATAAACTAGAGAACTCCTCCTTGACCCCCATGTACAACAACACCGACTCTTTCTTTATTACTGTGTGTTTTTCTTCTAACCAATGAAGTAGAGCATATTTGTACACCTGCTCAAGTGAGGATTTGGCGCCAATTTTCATCTCAATACTAAAGTTGGTGATTTCAGATGTAAAGAGTAAATCAGGTTGAACTAACTTGCTAAACTTCAATACATCGTATCTTCCTTGCATGTAGAAATTATCTTGTACATCAGTACGAATAATAGAGTCAGTATTGATATTGCACGTTTCATTGAGCAGTGTATTAATAAATTGAGATGGAACTATTCTAAAAAATACATTGAACATGTGATTCAATGAAACTTCCATATTTTGTATATGGTCTAGTACATCTTGTTGATTGTTGTATCTGCTCTTAGGGTTCTTGATTTTCCCTAAGTGCTGTGGCTCCCAATAATAGAACTCTGCAGTATCGTAATATTGTGATGTCCAATCTCTATCTTTCATGTATTGTTTCTACTAAACCTTTTTATAATCTCATCTTCAACATCATCAATAAGTTCATTGGTAAATTGGTCAGAGTGTGATGGAAACGGATTCTTGGGCTTATACAGGGTGTCAATCTCTTTAAAGAAACAACTGCCAATAGACTCAATTACTGTTCTTTTTCCATTTAGTTCAATGAACCATTTTTTGTCAAAGTCTCTGAACTCCATTCTACCGTTGTGCTTGCCAATGATAATTTCCTTTAGTTTTTTATATGGTGCGTTTATTTTATTCATAAGTTATTTCGGTAAATCGTTGTGTGCCAATCGATATTCATACGATTGCTCCTTGGCACATCTGTTAATAATTGTAGTGTCGTCAATAGGTGCCCCCATAGTCCAGTACACCATGCCATCTTCATCAAAATATGTAATATCCATTTTATAAAACTTTCCAACATAACCATTTGCTCTTATATGCTCAACCATTTTTATAAACAAGCCCTTATCAACTTTGTCTCGAACAATGTATTCATGTGGCCACGTCTTGGCATAGGTCTTGGCAAAAATCCAATTGGATTCTTTGATGAAGTTTTTTAGTTGTTGTACAAACTTGTTATCCACGTTTACTGCTATGACAAGGCTTCTTCGTACGCAAGACGAATCAATTCTTTGAATTTATTTAAATCACTTTTTTGCTCTATTTCACAATACACACCACTTAAATCAGCATAAACAATAAAAGACCATTCATGAGTATCTGAGCAAATTTCTTGCATCTCAGTAGGTATTTGGTCGTATTCAAGTGACATAACAATAGCAAGTTTTCCACTTCTTGGTATTACTTGAAGAAATGGTTCCAATGTATAGAATGTGAGATTCTTTTTGCCAATAATTAATGATGAGTCGGATGCTATGCTGTCAATATATGATTTTAATTGACTGAAGAGTTCAGTAGTATTTTCCTTAAATCCATCAACATCAGAGGTTGTTTTTCCATGACTTAGATGTTTGCGCTCATCTAGAGCATATTCTGATATTAATTTTGAGGAAATTTTCAATAAAGGCCATAATTGAATAGATTGATTTGCCAGTCTTTCCGCTCTAGCAATCATTTCATTTTCTGTCCAAACTTCACTTTCTCGCATATCCCGATTAAGTCTAAGTGGACTCACATCAAACCCGCCATTAATGGTTTTTTTGGTTTGATAGTCTTTATCACTGTATTCAGAGTTATAACCTGTGAGCGTTAAGTTGCCAAGTCTGTGTAGCCATGTTTGATGCACTAATTGCCAATCATCTCCAAGCATATCTTTCCACTCTTTACGCAAGTTCTCATTTTGAGGCATGATGTGCTCAATACTGAACTTAGTAGTATCAATCTTTTCTTTACTATCATTCTCAATTCGCTCTAATATGAGTCGACAGTTTGCCGACTCATATAAATCGTTATTCTTTAACGATTCAATAAATTCAACATCATTAGGGAATCTGCTATTTTTGCTGAAGCGTGCAATTGCAACAGATAGACTCTCTAATGGCTTTTCTTCGGTTATCTTTTGAGCAAGAGATGCAAATAGATTGCCATACGAGCGTGTCTGCATTCCACAAACCGACCTTCTTAGGATGTAACTCTCTAACAATCTGACAGATTTAATGAAGTCATTTTTTGATAATTTGTCTGTTTCGTGTAATTGATACAGTCGAATAATGACAGGTGTTGCAACGTCAATTAATCGTTTTAAGTCACTAAAGGCATTTTTAAGTTCATTGTCACTTTCTTGCAATAATGAATAGTTAGTATAGAAACGCACCTGATTATGAATATTGTTGAGTATTTCATCAATTGGTTTATCATTTATTTGCTCTGAAAACCATTGCTTGAACAGAACATAGACATCAACTGCCCTAACAAGAATATTGGATTTGGTCGCAAGTGTTAAGAAGTCTTGTGCAAAACGGTCAAATTTCTTCTCATAAAACCCACCGAACAGTTGTTCCATAGGGAACCATGTATTTTCATATAGTTCTGTTTGAATATCTTGTGGCTGGTTCATGAGTACGTAATTACGAATCAAGTCAGCCTGACTAAGGTCAACGCCAGTAGAGTTTAAACTTTCAAATATTGCTTGCGGGTCATCTTGGTTGATTTGCAAAAGAACCTCAACAACCTTAAGTGTTTGCAGTCCTTGATATGCAGTCTCAATGGATTCCTTATCAATAAATTGGTCACAGAAGTAATCAAAATTACGTTTCATATTATCTGAAACATCTTCTGAATCATATTTTTTATCAACCAATGCACGAAGGGATGATTTATCACGTTTGGTCAACAAAAGTTTGTAGTGCATATCTCCATCGCCAAATCTATTGGTGAGAAAATATTCTTCAATTGCATCCAATGATGTTGCAGAAACACTTTCCATTCCCAACTCACTTGCACATTTTAATAAAGCAATTATTAATAATGTAATCGTGGTTAGTCGTTGCTGACCGTCAATAACCTGCCATTTAGGAATGCTTGCTGTTGTTTCTAAATTGGAAATCAATACAACTGAACCAATAAAATGACCAGCCTGTCTTGGACTTATAATGTCCTTATATAGCAGCGCACAATGAATTTCTTTCCAGTTGTAAGTACGCTGAAAGATTGGTATTAAAAACTGCTTTGGACCTTGTATTATTTCAACTAAAGACTTGTCACTTGCTTGCATAAGGACTCCGAATAATATTAATAATGTGACTCATATTAACTTGTATAAATTAGGTAATTAATTATGCGCTAAATGGAATTCAGAATGCAACAAATCCAAGTCTGTTGGGTTTATCTGGTTTGTACCCTTGGATTAATAATTTCTCAACTAGTGGCACATCCCCCTTTCTTGCGGCATCATTAACTGTAACATCACTCTCAAATGCTACTGTATTAAATGGGATAAACAACAAAAGTGTTGGTACAAGTAAATTAATAGTTTTTTTGTACATAGTTCCTATATGTTGAAGTGATAAAATTAATATACCATTAAGATATCTAAGTTACTAATTTATGCCATTAAAAAAATACCTAACTAAGCAATGAAGTCAATAATAATATCGCTATATTTACTGCTATCTAGTTATGCAAACACTTCATTTGCAGATTTTACTAGTGCTGTAAGTAATTATAATAAAGGCAACTATAACACAGCATTTAAAGAATTTAAACATCTTGCAGAACAAGGGAATATTGGCGCTCAAACTAATTTGGGCATGATGTATGAACATGGTACAGGTACACCTAAAGATTATAAACAGGCGGCTTACTGGTATCGCATGTCTGCAAAACAAGGAGGTGCCGCTGCTCAAGATAGCCTAGGCGTAATGTATGCTAATGGTCAAGGTGTGCCTAAAAATGATAAGCAAGCAGTTGAATGGTTTAAAAAGTCTGCTGAACAAGGGTTTGCCAATGCTCAGCATCATTTAGGTGTTATGTATGAAAGTGGCGGAGGCGGCTTACTTAAAGACGAAAAACAAGCGTCTGAATGGTACCGTAAGGCAAAAGAACAAGGTTATGTTAGCACTAAATATGATGATGCTTCAATTGCATATGAAGGCGCTAAAAAAGGTATGGCGGCAGCGGGTTGGGCTGTATTTGCTTTATTGGCACTATTACTATATAAGATTATCAACGTATTATTAATTCGATATAAGAAAAGAAAGGATGCTGCAAAAAAAATTACACAATAAAAGGAAACCCGTATGGCCATGGCTAGTTTTGTCTTTGATAGTATGTATTTGGTATTCATATAAAGTTACTGAAGGTGATGCTTCTTATGCCTTTATTTTAGGAGGGGTTTCATTCTTAATTGGAATTCCTTTATTTATAGTTATAGTTATAGATATTCTTTCAAGAATTTTCTCTAAAAAACCCTTAACAAGAGAGGTTTTTCTTGTGATTTTTATACCAATATTCGTTTATGTGTTGAATATGAGTTGGCAAGGCACACCAATGTACTGGAAGCAAAAGGCTGAGAATGGTAATAATATCGCTCCATTCATTCTTGGCGTTATGTATGACAAAGGCAAAGGAAGCACCCCTAAGGATAATCAACAGGCAGTTTATTGGTATAAAAAATCTATTGCACAAGGAGACGATATCATTGCTAATAATGCACAGCGTAATTTAGACCTTATGTATAAAAGATATCCAGGGTTAAAAGAGAAATATCAACCATACGTGTATAGCCCTGATAACTGTTTATTTGAAGTTACATTCCCAGAAAAGCCAGTAATAAATAAAGTTAGTAATGCCGTTACTGAATATGAGCAGGCTGAACTAGTAACAGAAGATTCTTTTTTTAGAACGGAATGCATTGGTTTGACGCTAGAAAACCCTATTACAGAAATAAGAGCCTCTCTTGAGGCTCTAGGAAGTGCTGATGGATTAAAAAATGTTTCTATTATTAATGACTTAAAAGACGCTCGTTACATATCTTCAAAAATGAGAGGGTATAAAAATATAGCAGAAACACCTACAACATTTAATGTTTATGCTTATTATAAAAAGAAATCATTATTATTTCTTACGGTTGCAAGTAAAAGTGTAAATTATCCTACTAATTCTATGCGTAATTTCTTATCTAGCGTAAAAGTTAAAGAATTATTTGTACTTGAACAAGATATTTATAACAATATCAAGAAAAACCTTACAACGGCAGGCATTGATAAAAATGTTTTGGACAAAATGTTGCAATCGTTTAATAGTTACGAAAAATATATACAACCTGCAAAGGAAGGGGATACTGATGCTCAATATTATTTGGGCCGTATGTATCATAAAGGCAAGGATGTTATTAAAAATGATGAAATGGCGTTTTTATGGTTTGAGAGGGCAGCAGAACAGGGGCACGCTCCTTCCCAATTCAATTTAGGGCTTATGTACGATAAAGGCGAGTCAACACCTGTGAACTATAAACAGGCTTATTATTGGTATAAAAAAGCAGCAGAACAAGGCAATCCTAATGCACAACATAACTTAGGCTCTAAGTATATTTTCGGCCTTGGTGTTGAAAAGGATTACAAAAAAGCCAAATTTTGGTATGAGAAAGCACGTGATAATTCCGATAAATATGTTACAAAGAAAGCAATTGAAAATATAGAGAAATACAAACTATCGGAATATTAACGCTTTTAATATTTTTTGAAAATTAGTTCTTCATGCATACAGTCTCTGCATAGCCCCCATCGCGAACCTCACTTCCTGGAATGTACATTTTTTAGAGAGGATATTGATGAGGTTAAGGATTACAAAGGCGATGGAAGTTCTTTTTTGGTAATTTACTTTCCAATATAATTATTAATAAAACTACTTATGACCACTAAAATTGAAAAACCAATAATTTACTCTAAAGAGGCGCCTAGACAAATTATATTCGAGGATTACAAGTCACTTAATGGGGAGTTGCCCATATTAGGTGGTTGGGGATACACTAAAGAAGATGCTGTAATTATTGATAAAAATGACCCTACCGCTTCAAAAGGCTTGCCTTTTGATGGTGTAGATATTGAGTATACTTTTGTTGAAAAAAGAATTTACGAAGAGTTGATTGTATTTAGTCTACTTGGTGAGCCACATGCTGGCATAGGATGGAAGCAACTTAGTCAAAAGTTGGAGACACACAACGAGCGTGATTACGATATATTGACATATGAAGTTACCGCACTCCCTAAGTCAGACTGGCATGAATTAAAAGAAGACTTAAAGAGTGGCGGCCCTTCAGGGGTGGATGCATATGAAGAGAAGAGAAGAGAAAAATTGATTAGTTATACAACCGAATATTGGTTTGATATTACAAGTTTTTTTGGCGCATCATCAAAGGTGGATGATAAAGAGCCATTTTAGTATAGATTTTAATGATGCCAAACAGCGCATTAAATCCATCCATACCTACCAAATTAATTATGAACATCAAAAAAATACAAAAACAACTTTCAGATTTTGCCGATGAGCGTGATTGGAATCAGTTTCACAATCCAAAGAACTTAGCAATGGCACTGTCTGTTGAAGCGTCAGAATTAGTTGAAATTTTTCAGTGGTTAACGCCTGAACAAGCCGAAGCAATCATGGGTACTGATGAAAACGAGCATGTCAAAGAAGAATTGGCAGACGTTATGATTTACTTGATTCGTTTGGCAGATAAATTAAACGTAGACATTGAGGATGCAGTTACAGATAAGATTGTTAAGAATGGCGAAAAGTATCCTGTTGACACTTCAAAAGGAAGCACTACGAAGCGCACAACGTTAAAAGAAAAGATTAAAGATTTAATTGCACTTTGATTATGTTTAACCTCTTCAAAACAAGACCTGTAAGGGCGATTAAGGTACCAAACGACTTCGAAAACTCCTCTTGCAAGTGCATCCAACAAGAGATGATAATGAGCACCGAATGGATGGATACGAGCCAATATAAAAAAGTCAAAGCGTTACTAAAGTGTCAAAATTCAAAAACAAGGCGAATAAATTTACTTAGAAATCCTCAGAGAGATTTATTCGAATAGCAATCAAATTCATTATGAAAAAACAAAGTTATGACTTAGTGGGTGACATTCATGGCCAAGCACTTGAGTTGGAAAAACTATTAGAAAAACTGTCTTATACAAAGACTGATGGCGTGTGGAAGCACACTGAATGTAAGATGATATTTTTAGGTGATTTTGTTGACCGAGGCAAGTATCAAAAAGAAGTGATTAATATTGTACGCCCCATGATTGAACAAGGCCATGCACTAAGTGTAATGGGTAATCACGAATACAATGCTATTGCTTACTACACTCAAGATAGTGATGGCAATCACTTACGCTCTCACAATAACAAACATACCAATCAACACAAGGCATTTTTAAGCGCTTATGACAACGATTCCAGTGAAAAGGAAGATGTTATTGAATGGTTTAAAACGTTGCCTCTATGGCTAGATTTAGACGGCATACGAGTTGTACATGCTTGTTGGGATTTTGACTTAATTAGCAAACTGGGCAGTTCAGAATTAACCGATGATTTACTTCACCAATCGGCAATTACAGGCACATGGCAGAATGATGCAATTGAAACCATTCTAAAGGGCAAAGAAATCCCGTTACCAGATGGATATGGCTTTAATGATAAGGATGGCAACCCAAGAACACACATACGTATTAAATACTGGCTAAAAGATGCAGTTACTTATCAAGATTACTTTATGGGCCCTAGTGATGTACTAAATGATATTCCTGATATCCCTGTTGTTGGTGACTATTTGCTTGAATATGACTCTCAGGATAAGCCAGTATTCTTTGGTCATTACTGGATGGAGGGTAAAATTAAACCTTTAACCGATAACATTGCCTGCCTTGATTACAGTGTAGCAAAGCCAGGTGGAAAGTTAGTTTCTTATCGATGGGATGGCGAACAGAGAATTGATAAGGATAAGTTTGTATTTGTTGATAGGGGTTAATTACCAACACAAATAAAACATTCAACCTTCATCTTTACGATGAATTCAAAAATATATAATTGGTATATTCAAATATCATCATTTATACCAATGAATTTAAAACACTTATTAGCACTAATCATCTTATCGACACTATCGCTCTCCCATGTTAATGCTGAGCCCAGTAGCACTGTACTAGAATTGCTACAAAGTGGCGAATTCAAACAAGCAGAAAAACTATTAATACCAATAGCAGAATCTGGTGACCTACCAACACAAGCACTCCTAGGTCAATTGTACTTGTACCAACTTGAGGATTACGACAAGGCATTTAAGTGGACATCTGTAGCAGTTGAAAATGGGCACAAAGATGCAATCTTCGACCTGGCAAATATGTATAAAGCCGGTCACGGCGTGAAACAAGACAAGCAAAAGGCATTCAGTCTTCTACTAATCTCGGCCGAACAAGGAATGGACTTTGCACAACTAGCAGTTGCAATGGCATATCAATTTGGAAGAAACGTTGATATAGATTTGGAAAAGGCAGCATTTTGGCATCATAAGGCTGCAAAAAATGACATGCAGAAGTCACATTTAGTACTCGGAACCCTGTATTACTCAGGCATTGGTCTTAAAAAAGACGTTATTGAAGCACGTTACTGGTTAAACAGAGCAGTCAAAGGCGGAGGTGGTTTTGCAGATGATGCGAGTAATTTACTTGATTTAATGGACGAAGAAAATTATGCGAGAGACAAAGATGGCTTAATTAGAAAAAGTCTCGACAAAGCAAGTTCAGGTCAATTCAATGAAGCAAGAGAATTAATCGAAGAACTGGCAACTAACGGCAATCCCAATGCACAGAATATCTTGTCATTATATTACACAGACTCTAACGGTTTAAATCAACCTAAAATCGGTAAAGAATGGCTATTCAAAGCCGCACATAATAACAATGCGGATGCGCAATACAGTATCGCATGGGACTTGTCAGAAAACTGGATAAAGATAGATATTGAAAAATTAGTTGAACTAATTTATTGGATGGAGCGTGCAGGCTATAACGGAAATGATAAAGCATATCCAAATTTAGCAATTTTGTACGATAAAAAGCATAGAGATACAATGGGTGAGATGGAGCAGGCTGCTAATAACGGCAACGCCATGGCTGCCTATAACATGGGTTGGATAAACGCTCGCGGATTGCTTACTGAAGATGGGCTGATGCAAGACGAGGACGTTGCTGAGCAGTGGTTCAAGAAGTCGGCAAAACTTGGATTCAATGATGCAGTATTAATGTTGAAACGTGGGTATTAGTTTTTAAAAAAAATTACCCCCACCAGGTGCTAGAAATATACCCGTACTTGTTAATCCCTTTATCCAGTAACCAAGCATATTCACTATCAGAAACCCAGCATAGCCACTTATAGTTTCCATAAAGTCCAATATGGCGACCACATATACTGTTATTATATTTAACCTGCTTAAGAGTCAAGTGAAGAGTTTTATAATTGCTCTTCAAATGGTCAGACTTAGCATACAAATTATTAAGCATTCTCATGTCGTAAACATATTTGTATCTATCTTCATCGGTAAACCTTTCTTTAGCCCAAGCAATACGTTCTTCTTTTGAAAAATTATTTTCTGCCCATGCTATTCGCTCTTCTTTATGGTGTTCATTTTTAAATTGCGCCTTATGGTTTTCCAAAACTTTCTTCGCAAGCCATGCATCACGTTGTTTCTTTGTGAAATTCTTTTTAGCCCATGCTTTGCGATGTGACTTAGTAAAGTTCTTCTTAGCCCACGCTCTACGCTCTTCAGGTGTATATTCTTTATACATTATTCACCTTATCCATCTTAAACACAAATCCAACCTTGTGCTCATCATAACCTTCAACGTGTTCACCACAATTGTACAACCAATCAACTTCTGCACCACTTAACCAACACAACGTCTCGTCTCCGCAATATAAGAATGCTTCAGTACGTATGTACGAGTCAGATTCACTCAGAACGAACTTAACCGTGTATTTGCCATTACAAGAGTCATTCATAAAGACAGAGGACTTCATGCACAATGAATTGAGCATGGTTAAATCAAGCATATATTCAACCTTCTCTGCCTTAGTAAAATTATCAGGGCACCTAGTACCGTATTCGTCTTCATCAAACGTTTGATGCATGTGCAACCTCCTTTAGGTTGTTATTAAATTCAACAGATACAGTCAATTTCATATCAGCAAAACGGCGCTTGACCACGTTCAAATCATCAGCGCTCATGCCTTCAATATAACGCCCATCATGGATTCTCAACTTAACGTACTCATCGAACCCAGAAAAAGCAGTATCCATGGCGTAACGTTCAAAATGTTGGAACTGATAAGCCATCAATTTAGAAGAACTTAACTTACCACTATTGCTATGAAGATAAGGCAAATCATGAAGTTCAGGATGTGCCTTAACAACAGCAGTAGTAATTTTTTTCATATCAGATGAATACCCAGTGATGAATTCGTGATTCAAAAAGCGTGCTCGATGGATTTTGTTTTGTAATAAAGTGTTAATAGCATTATCTTTGTAATCAATAATACGGGCGCCAAAACCAATTGATGTAATACACTGTTTGATGATTTTAAGATAAGAATCAGTAACGGGTTTACAATCACATTTGCTATCACATTCACATTCAGTACCAAAATCACAATAAAAGTTAGCATCGGACTCATCCACGTTAAATACTTTCTTGGTGATTTCAACACGCATACTTGCCTTCTCATCACTGAATAACTTCAAGTAATTACAACCCACACCATGTTTATTTGCTTGTCGCATAAGGAACTCATTAGAGCAACTATCAATATCCACCTCAATTGCATTAGGCAGTGCTGCTTTACGTAGTTCCTTAGGAGCACCTTGTAAGTTAAGACACCTGTAATACAAACGTCCAAAATTGCTTTCATTAGGGATATGCGGTAGATAACCAAACACCTTATGTACGTGCAATAGGTAATTAGCCACTCTAACAGTATGCTTCTTCTTGAAGCCACTACGAGCACTACGTAATGAATCTGCATCGATATATACCTTCTCATGTCTTGATGGGTCAGATATCTCATCAAGATAATCCCTGAAGATGCAATCAGATACAAGATAACTATTAGTCATACCTTCATTAATAACTTTCCTGAATGAAGGGATAACAACAACTGATGATAATTTCTTAGATAAACCATCGCCTTTACCAAGAACACGGAACAAAGGACAAACAGCAAGGATGGATTTATAAACACAACGTCGGGTCTTGTTAACATTGAAGGTGCCTAGTTCTTTAGCAAATCCAGTAAGGTAGATGTTGTAAATACCTAGGCTAAGCAGAGCATCTTTGTTGTATATGGTTTGCTTGATAAATTCATTAATGACGACATCATAGAACTTTGCAACCTTGGTAAGTGATTTGTTAATTGGGTACCCAGTATTCACATGAAGTAGACGTGCTGTTTCTTTCACATACAACTCCCAATGAGTTAGTACTTGGGTCTTAAATTCGTAATTGGTTTTCATATCAGTTCCTTAGTAATCATAAACAAACAATGCCATGGACAAGGTATGTCCATAGGAAGTTCCCGCATACGGGAACTGCACTTCGTGCACCTACAGACATAACAAATACAATTGTGTCCACAGCATTGCAGTTAACAGATGATTCAATAAATACATAACAAAGTTTCACTCAAATATTCGGGCAAAGACTTGTACTATTCGCGAGTTGCAAGGCAACTCGCATAGTGTTAACTTTGAAGTCATATCATCTATATAAGTTATTTATATAAATCATTACTATTTAGTTATGTAACTTTTAATAATTTTCAAAAGATGTGAATAATACAGATTTGAATAATTAATTCTTGGTACGTTTTGCCTAAATGACTACTTCAGTCAAAGATAATTTATTACTGGCTACACGTGGGTGATACGGTTGACACCGTAAAAAAGGCAACGGTTTCCACCGTGGAATGTTTGACTGCACGTTGAATGATGACCATACTGCAGACCACAGAAATCCTCATTGATTTAACTGGTTGCTTTTGTTACAATGATTTCCACACGTAAAAGGTGTTTCTGATTCCTACAAAGGGAATATTTTTGGTAGTGGTGGCCCCGGGCACCATATTTATTAAAAACCCAATCAAATTTCTAGGTTTGATTGGGTTTTTTTATTTGTGCATTTATAAAATATTTCGTATAATCAACCTATGATTAACCCTCTAAATTAACCATTATGAAAAAACACATCATTTCCACTAACAAAGCGCCACAAGCTATTGGTACCTATTCTCAAGCAGTTTGTGTAACGGGTGGCTCAACAATTTATCTGTCAGGCCAAATTCCACTAATTCCTGAAACTATGGAAATGGTAGAAGGCGATATTGGTGCACAAATTAACCAAGTATTTAAGAACTTAACCGCTGTTTGTGAAAAATCAGGTGGCAGTCTGAATGACCTTGTTAAACTTAATATTTTCTTAACAGATTTGAGCAATTTTCCAACAGTAAATGAAATTATGGCGCAATACTTTGACGAGCCTTATCCAGCTCGCGCCGCCGTTGGTATTAAAGAATTACCCAAAGGTTCACAAGTAGAAATGGACGGGGTTATGGTCATTGAACCATGCGACTACAGCTACTAAAATATATTTCTAGAATTAAATCTTTGCCCAATTGTATTGTTAGCTCTATACTCAAGCATTCATCTATTTAACCTATGCATAGCCTAGATGATCCAATAATCAGTCTAAACGGATTAGGCCCTAAGGCACAGGAAAAGCTGAATGCAATTGGTCTTTATAATTTGGGAGATTTTTTATTTCACCTGCCCAATCGTTATCAAGATAAAACCAAATTTACCCCACTCAACGAAGCGCAAGTTGGCTCAGATATATTAGTCGAGCTAACTATCGATCGTATCGAAGAGGTACCGACGCGTCAGCGTCAATTACTTTGTTATTTGTCAGATGATCATCAGCGTACTTTACTACTGAGATTTTTTCACTTCAATCAGCACCAAAAACAACAACTCACTCGAGGTGAGCTGATTCAGTGTTTTGGAGAATTAAAGATTGGGCGAGATGGCTTAGAAATTCACCATCCAGAATATCGACTTATCTCCAAAGGCCAGCCAACTCTTATCGAAAAAACCCTAACGCCAGTTTATCCTTTAACAGGCAGTATTCATCAGCCACAAATTAAAAAATGGATTAATATTGCTTTAGAAACCTTGAAAAAAACAGATTTATTTGACCATTTTGAAAATTTGGCAAAAAATTCTATGCCGACTTTAAAGCAAGCGTTAAATACCCTACATCACCCACAAATTACCGATAATATTGACCAAATTGCTAATTTTAGGCACATTTCGCAACAAAGACTCATTATTGAAGAGCTTTGCGCCCAACAATTGAGCTTACTAAAGCTGAAAAATGAGCGAAAACAAGCGATTTCCAATATTTTCAAAATTTCTGAATTTTTACCCACTCAATTATCCGCCAACCTGGGTTTTGATTTAACAACAGCTCAACAACGCTGCATTGATGAGATTAATACAGACTTAGGAACAAATCAACCAATGCTTAGGCTTTTACAAGGCGATGTTGGTTCTGGAAAAACCATTGTTGCAGTATTTGCCTGTTTGCAAGCCGTTGAAAATGGTTTTCAAACGGCCATTATGGCGCCAACAGAAATCTTAGCCAATCAGCATTTGCATGGATTTAGTGATTATTTAACGCCCCTCGGTATACAGATTGCTTTTTTAACAGGCTCGCAAAATAGCCAACAAAGAAATGAGCAATTAGCGCTCGTTCGCTCTGGTGTGGCTCAAATTGTGATTGGCACACACGCGCTTTTTCAAGAAGCAGTGGCGTTTGATAATCTGGGCTTGGTTATCATTGATGAGCAACATAAATTTGGCGTGCATCAAAGATTATCGCTGGCGCAAAAAGCCCGCAATACGCCACATCAACTAGTGATGACGGCCACACCCATTCCCCGTTCACTAACCATGAGCGCCTATGCAGATCTAGATTCATCCATCATTGACGAACTGCCACCCGGCAGAAGCCCTATTCAAACTGTGGCACTAGCCAATGACAAAAAAGAAAAAGTATTGGATAAAATTAGACAAGTTTGCCATGAGGGCAATCAAGTTTATTGGGTTTGCACTTTGATTGAAGAGTCCGAAGTTTTGCGTGCCCAATCCGCCACTAACACACAGCTATATTTGACAGAAAATCTACCGGATCTTTGTGTTGTGCTCATTCACGGAAGAATGAACAAGCAAGAAAAAAACGATATTATGCTGCGTTTTAGCACGGGTGAGATTGATGTACTAGTAGCAACCACGGTCATTGAAGTCGGTGTTAATGTGCCAAATGCCTCACTCATGGTGATTGAAAATGCAGAAAGACTAGGCTTAGCGCAACTGCACCAACTCCGCGGTCGTGTTGGACGTGGATCTGATGCAAGTATTTGTATTCTTATGTATCAAGCACCGCTCAGCAGCAACGCGATTGAGCGCTTGGATATTCTACGACAAACCAATGATGGCTTTAAAATTGCCAATAAAGATTTAGAATTACGCGGCCCAGGTGAGATATTAGGCACCCAGCAAACCGGTATTGCAGAGATGAAAATTGCCAATATTGTGCGTGACGGCTACTTACTCAAACAGGTCAATTATTATGCAGCCGAGCTTTTGCGCCTTGATGAGGGAAAACAACAAGCGCTTATTCATCGCTGGATTACACACGACAAGTCACAATACGCCAATACTTAGCTTAAAATATTAGTATGATTGATACTCAAACACTCGTTTGGCAAGATTTAGCGCTGAGCAAAAAAGCGCCCGCTGCCGTACAACTTTGGCTAGATGACAATACCTCGTTAACGGCCAAACTCAAGCAACAATTTTCAGATTTTTCGGTGCGCGTCCTGTCTCAACAACAAGCCACTCCGCATGCACATGAAGCCAGTATTATTAACACTTCTAAAACTTGCACCATTCGAGAGGTGGAATTATTGGGCAATGGCGCGGTGGTGGTTTTTGCACGCTCCATCATTCCTTTGAGTGATGACACTCAAGAGATTTTGGATATTGGCTCCAAACCGCTGGGCGAGATTTTGTTTAACAATCCAAATATCAAACGCGGCGCGATGCAAATTACCCAAATTGGTCATATTTGGGGTAGGAGATCTACCTTTACCATTGGTCAAACCTCGTTATTAGTGAGTGAATTTTTTATGGAAAAATTATATGCGTGATCAAATTTTTAGCCAAGACAATGACTTGGTCGATTTCACCTTTGATACTAACGTAGCTAATGTCTTTGATGATATGGTGAGACGCAGCGTCCCTGGCTATCAATCAATGATTGAGATGATTGGCTTATGCGTTAAAACATACGGCCAAGACCATACCAACTACTACGATTTAGGCACTTCAACGGGGGCTACTGCTGTTGCACTTGGTGTTAATAATACCCATCAAAACACCCAAATTATTGCTGTAGACAATTCTCCAAGCATGGTGGATAAATGCGAAAAAACACTCAACAACAAAGTTGATCATGCGCAGGTAATTTGCGCTGATATTGAAACACTTGAGATTAAAAATGCCTCGCTTGTGGTGCTAAATTTAACCCTACAATTCATAGCGCCAGACAACAGACAAGCCTTGATTGATAAAATTTACCAAGGCCTAAATAAAGGCGGTGCGCTCATTATTTCTGAAAAAATTCATTTCAATGATCCGCAAAAACAACAACAAATGACGGAATTACACCTGGATTTCAAACGCGCTAATGGTTATAGCGAACTAGAAATTGCCGCCAAACGCCAATCAATTGAAAATGTATTAATTACTGATAGTCAAGAAACACACTTGGAGCGCCTTCAGCTTGCAGGATTTAGCACCCAAGCTTGTCATTTTCAGTGTCTTAACTTTGCCTGCTTTTTAGCGGTAAAATAGGCCTCACTATGTTACTCATGATTGACAATTACGACTCTTTTACCTACAACTTGGTGCAGTATTTTGGCGAGCTTGGACAAGAGGTTGAAGTGCACCGTAATGATGAAATAACGCTAGATGAAATTGAAGCGCTTCAGCCTGAATTTTTGGTTATTTCGCCTGGCCCTTGTACGCCCAATGAAGCTGGAATTTCGATTGATGCCATTCAACACTTTAGTGGGAAAATCCCAATAATGGGGGTTTGTCTTGGTTTTCAAGCTATGGTTCAGGCTTTTGGCGGCGATGTTATTGGTGCCAAGAAAATTATGCACGGTAAAATCTCAAAGGTTCACCATACCAACAAAGGCATGTTTTCTGATCTTAAAAATCCACTCAATGCGACACGCTATCACTCTTTGGTCGCCGATCAAACCACCTTGCCAGATTGTTTTGAGATAACCGCCTGGACCGAAAATAACGAAAATACCCTAGATGAAATCATGGGTATTCGTCATAAAGAATTTGCACTAGAAGGTGTGCAGTTTCATCCCGAATCTATCTTGACCGAACAAGGTCATGAGATGTTAAATAACTTTTTACAAGGAAAAACACTATAACTATGGAAATTATCGATTTTTTATTCGCTGAGGATCAGCTGTTTACAACCATCACTTTACTTGTTTTAATTGCTCTATTAGTCGGCAATATTGTCACTGATAAATTAAAAAAATACGAAGATATTGACGCCAATGCTGCTACTTCTCTAATGGATGACGACAATCTCATTATTTTGGATGTAAGAGAGCAAAAAGAGCGAAAAGCAGGCTATATTGATCACGATATTCACATTCCTTTAAGCAAAGTTAAGTCCCAATTAGACCAGCTTGATAAAAACAAAACTATTTTGGTTTATTGTCGTAGCGGATCTCGCTCAGCCCATATTGCTGGCTTATTAACCCGCAATGAATACGAAAATGTGTACAACCTAAAAGGCGGCATTCAAGCTTGGAAAAGAGCTAAACTACCTATAAAAACCTAATCCTGAGGAAATAAAAAATGAAGAAAAATAAAATTTATTGCTCTGATGCCTGCCCTTTTTGTCAGCGCGCTTATCAGCTATTAGAAAAACGCGGTATTCCCTTTACAAAACACCATGTCAAAAGCCCGAGTGACTGGGATGAAGTGATGGAATTAACAGGCAGAAGCACTGTGCCACAGGTGTTTATCAATGGTGTGCATGTCGGTGGCTTTGACGATCTAAGCGCGGCTGACCAATCAGGCAAGCTAGATAAAATATTAGCTCAGTAATGAGTAACAATCTTAGTATTATTGGTGCAGGTGCTTGGGGTAGTGCGTTAGCCATTGCTTTAAATGAAAAATTTGATAGCATTTATTTGCATGCACACACAGCGCTTGAATCGACCTCATTAAAACCTCAACACCCCGCCCTACCCCAACCTTATAGCAACAACATTCAAATTGTACATGGTTATCATGAAATTACCCAATGTCGCAATATTCTGATTGCCACACCAAGCTATGCTTTTAGTGAAGTCTTACAAACTTTAAAACCTTTGCTCAATAATGAGCAGCAAATCGCTTGGGCAACCAAGGGTTTTGATACCGTTGCCCAGTGCTTTTTATATCAAAGCTTTGAACGCATATTGCCTAATCACCAAGGTTGTATTTTATCTGGGCCTAGCTTTGCATTTGAAGTTGCTAGTCAAAAACCAACCGCCCTAGTTTCTGCCTCTAAAGACAAAAAAACTCGACAACATTGGGCTGATTTAATCAGCACCAAAACCTTGCGCGCCTATACCAATGACGACATAATTGGCGTCGAAGTTGGCGGTAGTGTTAAAAACATCTTAGCTATTGCTGCTGGCATAGCCTCGGGTCTAGGCTACGGTATTAATACACAAGCAGCACTTATTACTCGAGGTTTAGCAGAAATGACACGTTTGGGCGTAAGCCTAGGCGCCAATGAATCCACATTTGTTGGGCTATCTGGTCTTGGCGATTTAGTACTCACTTGTTCTGATGATCTTTCTAGAAATAGGCGCTTTGGTAAAGAGCTGGCCAAAGGTCATAATATAGAGCTCGCACTAAGTAATGTAGGCGCAACTGTTGAAGGGCTTAACACCTTAAATTTAATTCTTTCGATTGCCGCTAAACAGCAAATAGAGATGCCAATTTGTGAGCAAGTATCCTACGTGACTCAAGGAAAATCAAGCTCTACTGAGGCTGTTAACTACCTGATGTCACGAGAGCAAATTGATGAATGAAGCTTAGTCTTCTACGTCATGGCGAGAGCATTGGCGGACGTATTTATCGTGGCAATCAAGACGATCCACTCACTGAGAAAGGCTGGCAACAAATGCTTGATGCCACTCGACATCAGTCATGGGATTTAATCTTATCTTCGCCTCTAATACGCTGCCAAGCATTTGCTCAGCATCTACACGAACAACAAAAAATACCGCTCGAGATTATTAAGCATTTTTCAGAATTAGGCTTTGGTGATTGGCAAGGCTTAAGTTCAGCAGCCATTGGACAAAATCTGGTGGATAATTTCAAACAAGATCCTGTCAAAAACCCGCCGCCAAATGCGGAAGATCTCTATGATTTCCAGCATCGAGTCTTGACAGCCTTTAATACAATCATCGCCAAACAGTCTCAATCTATGCTTATTGTCGCCCACGCCGGCGTGATACGAGTGATTAAATCTCATCTACTCAACTTACCGATCGAAAAAATGTTTACAATAGAAGTCCTTAGTGCTTCTTGTGAAAATTTTGAAATTTAACTCTGCATTACTAACATTCTTATTATTTACCTCGCCCATTCAAGCGAATGAATTCTGGGGGCTTGAGTCATGGATGAATTCTCTTAAAACCCCCGACTTTACAAAAATTAAAGATGTTAACCAGCGCAAACAAGCTTTTTTTGAATATTTATTGCCAGAGATTAACAAGCAAAATGAAAAAATAGTTCAACTCAGGCATGCTCTTAAAACGGACAATATAAATTCGTTTAAATTACAAAAAATTTACAACCGCTATCGCGTTAAAGAAGGGGATATTGATACACTTTTGATGCGTGTAGACATAATACCAGCCTCTCTCATATTGGCACAAGGTGCTTATGAGTCTAACTGGGGAAGATCACGCTTTGCGAAATACTATCATAATTTTTTTGGTCTTTGGTGCTTTGAAAAAGGCTGTGGTATTGTTCCTTTGAAACGCGACAAAGCGGCCACGCATGAAGTGGCCAAATTTTCATCCTTAGACAAAAGTGTCGAATATTACATGCGATCTATTAACCGTAACTCTGCCTATGCAACGCTAAGAAAAATTCGAAAAAATAAACGCGATAAGCAAGCTCACATTACAGGACTTGCGCTAGCTGAAGGATTGGAAAATTATGCTGAAATTGGTTACGAGTATGTTGAAACCGTGCAATCTATTATTCGCTACAATAAGTTATCCCAGTATGACTATAAATCCTAGGCAATAAAAAACCCGCTAAATGCGGGTTTTTTATTGTTTGTCGAAAAAGGTTTAACGCTTTGAGAACTGCTCGCTCTTACGTGCCTTCTTACGGCCAACTTTCTTACGCTCTACAACTCTTGCATCACGTGTTACAAAACCTGCTTTACGTAAATCAGCTCTTAGATCGCCGTTGTACTCCATTAGTGCACGGGTAACGCCCAAACGAATTGCGCCCGCTTGACCTGTGTCACCACCGCCTGTCACAATAATGTTGAAATCAAACTTATCTCTCATTTCAACGGTATCTAATGGTTGGTTAATAATCATTGAAGAAGTTTCACGACCAAAATATTCGTTCATTGGACGTTTATTTACTGTAAATACACCTTTACCTTTTGTCATGTAAACACGAGCTACTGATGTTTTTCTTCTGCCTGTTGCGTAAAATGTTTCTGTCTTTGCCATAATAATTCTTACCTTAAATATCTAAAACTTGCGGCTGTTGTGCACCATGTGTGTGCTCAGTACCTGCAAATACTTTCATCTTTCTAAACATATCTCTGCCTAGAGGACCTTTTGGCAACATGCCTTTAACAGCCTTGTTGATAATTTCTTCTGGTTTTTTAGCTTGTAAATCTTTGAATGCAATTGACTTCAAGTTACCAACATAACCCGTATGGTGATGATACATCTTGTCATCAAATTTCTTGCCCGTTACTTTAACTTTTTCAGCGTTAACAATAACAATGTAATCACCTGTGTCTGTATGTGGCGTGTACTCAGCCTTATGCTTGCCACGAAGGCGAGATGCAACTTCCGTTGCTAAACGACCTAACGTCTTACCATCGGCGTCTACTAAGAACCAATCTCTTTTTACTTCGTGTGCTTTAGCGCTAAATGTTTTCATAATAATGCGTGTCTATCTTCAATCAGAATAATCGGACTATTATAATCACTTTTAAGTTGTGATGTTAGCTTATCGATGAATATTCTTGTTAAAAACTTAGTACCAAAGTTAATGATTGGAGATTATGATATCACTTACAAACTTCTTAAAAAAACAATAATGATTAATTCTCACGCACATTTAGATTTTGACAGCA
The DNA here is from genome assembly GCF_001293165.1 of Candidatus Thioglobus autotrophicus. Lineage (NCBI taxonomy): Bacteria > Pseudomonadati > Pseudomonadota > Gammaproteobacteria > Pseudothioglobaceae (SeqCode) > Candidatus Thioglobus > Candidatus Thioglobus autotrophicus. The sequence continues at coordinate 556,965 of NZ_CP010552.1, forward strand.
TGAACATCATTGCAGAAAATGCCGTTGCTATTGTGCCTAGTATTGGCAAACAAAACTGGATTGATGTGCAGATGTATCCGTATTTTGCGCTTGGCGTTCACCCCTGGGAAGTCGAATCACATTCACAGCAAGATCTTGACTATTTAGAATATTTAATTAAATGCAACAACCCGATTGCTATTGGTGAATGTGGACTAGATTATCTTAAAGATATTGATAAGGAAACACAATTGTATTTTTTCAACTTTCAATTGGAACTTGCTGAAAAATATGATTTACCCCTTGTTATTCATAGCGTCAAAGCAACTGAAGATATTATTTTTTTACTTAAAAAATATCCCAAATTAAAAGGCGAGATTCATGGCTTTTCTGGCAGTGAAGTTCAGGCGCAACAGCTTACAAAAATGGGTTTTTATCTAGGATTTGGCTTACAAATAACTAATCAAAAATCAGCCAAAATTCGACAAATTATTGCTAATTGTCCACTCGAATTTATACTGATTGAAACCGATGATCAAAATCCAAACGACTTGCAATTAGTTGCAGCAGAAATTGCCCTGCTTAAACAAATATCGATAGACACTATCATCACTCAATGTGATAATAATGCCATTTTATTGTTCAACTTAAAATAATGGCTGGAAGCTGTGCTCGTACTGAAATTTTATTAGGTCAACAAGGTTTGGCTCGATTAGCCGAATCTCATGTTGTGATTGTCGGCTTGGGCGGCGTCGGTGGCGCTTGCGCTGAAAGCTTATGCCGTGCAGGTGTTGGCACACTGACCTTAATAGACTTTGATATTATTGAAAAAACCGATTTAAATCGCCAGGTCATCGCCCTTAACTCAACCTTAGGGCTTAAAAAAGTAGATGCATTGGCAGCTAGGCTTCATGATATTAACTCCGATACCGTTCTTATTAAACGCGATGAATTTATCGATCTGGAAAAAGCGGAAGCGATTGCCATTGAAAATGAATTTGATTTTGTCGCAGATTGTATTGATGCTATTGCTTACAAAACTGTGCTCATTGATAGTTGCACAAAAGCAGAAAAGGCGATTATATCCAGCATGGGTGCAGGCGGGCGGCTTGATCCCACCCAAGTGCAAATCTCACGCATGGATAAAACGCAAAACTGCGCCTTAGCAAGAGAAATGCGTAAACAGCTTAGAAACATCAGGGCTTCAATGAAGTTTCCTGTGGTGCACTCCACAGAGCTACCAATCAAAGCCCTGCCCCACAAAGCAGTCGCTGTTACAGATACCGCGCCTGCTGGCAGACCCAGAGCCGTAAATGGCGCTATTTCTTATATGCCTAATATTTTTGGACTGATGATGGCAGGACATATTATTCAAACCCTATTAAAATCTAAATAAAGGAAAGCTTTGTTTGCCGCTTAAGTGAATAACAAGGAGAAAAAATGGTTAGTACCGAAACCCCAGTTTGCAATTTCAACACGCCAGCAATTAACTTTGTATTAAAAGGCACTGACAATCAATGGCATAGCTTAGAAAGTTGCAAGGGTAAAAAAGGCTTGCTTATTATGTTTATTTGCAATCATTGCCCTTACGTTAAAGCCATTATTGATCGCATTATTCGCGATACTCAGGCGCTTAAAAAAACAGGGATAAATACCGTCGCCATCATGTCTAACAACCCCGATGAGTATGAGGCAGATTCTTTTGAAAATATGCAAAAAATTTCTGCAGAAATGCACTTCCCTTTCCCCTATTTAATAGATGAAACACAAGCGGTTGCCAAGGCTTACGGTGCGGTCTGTACGCCAGATTTCTTTGGCTATAATGCCAATTTAGAATTGCAATATCGGGGTCGATTAGATGCCTCTCGCAAAGAAAGTGCTGCTATCGATGTAAAACGTGATCTATTTGACGCCATGACTCAAATAGCCAAAACAAGCAAAGGCCCTCTAGTGCAAATCCCATCAATGGGCTGTTCAATTAAGTGGCATTAAATTGACACAACTCAATACCTTAAACATAATAAATAGCTAATATATATTAGGAACCTAAAGCTCTTAATAGGTATAATTGCGATCTTTGCTTGTCTTATAATTTCCCCATGTCTGAACAAAACACCAACACCGCGTCACCCAAAAAATTTAGTGACCTAGGCCTTTCTGATTCAATTCTAGGTGTACTAGAATCAATTGGTTACGAAACGCCATCCCCCATTCAAGAGCAGTGTATTACGCACTTATTAAATGGCGAAGATATTATCGGACAAGCGCAAACAGGCACAGGAAAAACGGCCGCTTTTGCACTGCCATTATTAGACAACATTGATCTAAGTCTTAATGCGCCTCAGCTGTTAATTTTGGCGCCGACGCGCGAGCTAGCTATCCAGGTTTCAGAAGCAGTTCAGACTTATGCACGCGGCATGAAAGGTTTTCACGTATTGCCAATTTATGGCGGTCAATCATACGACATTCAATTACGCCCCCTAAAGCGTGGTGTGCATTGTGTGGTGGGCACGCCAGGTCGTGTTATGGATCATATTAAAAAAGGCACACTTAAATTAGACAAACTCAAGTCTTTTGTACTTGATGAAGCTGATGAAATGCTGAAAATGGGCTTTATTGATGATATTAAATGGGTCATGGAGCGCATTCCAGAGCAGCGTCAAATTGCACTTTTCTCAGCCACCATGCCATCGGTTATCAAGCGTGTTGCTGAAGAATTTTTAAACAAGCCTAAAGTTGTTAAAGTTAAAACCAAAACAGAAACTGCAACGAACATCGAGCAAAAATATTGCTTGGTGGGTGGCCTCAGTCAAAAATTAGATGCACTAACTCGAATTCTAGAAGTAATAGAATTTGACGCAATGATTATTTTCGCTAGAACTAAAACTTTAACGGTTGAATTAGCGGAAAAATTAGCTGCAAGAGGGTTTACTGCAGAAGCTATCAATGGCGATATTCAGCAAAGCCAGCGAGAGAAAATCATTAACAAATTTAAAAAAGGTAGTATTGATATTTTAGTTGCGACTGATGTTGCAGCACGTGGATTAGATGTACCGCGCATCTCTCACGTAGTGAACTACGACATCCCTCAAGACGCTGAAACCTACGTACACCGTATTGGTCGTACAGGTCGTGCAGGTCGTTCAGGTGAGGCGATTTTATTCGTATCACATCGCGAACGTCGCATGCTCAACAATATTGAACGCGTGACTCGTCAAAAAATTACACCAATTGAATTGCCAACAGCAAAAATCATCAATGAAAAGCGTGTTAATGATTTTAAAAAGAAAATTACTGAAACTATTAGCAATCGAGATTTAAGTGTTTTTGAGAAGTTAGTTGGTGAATTCCAAGAAGCTAATGAAGAAGTAACACATATCAAAATTGCCGCAGCATTGGCACATATCGCCCAAGGCAATGAGCCTTTGTTTTTATCTGAAAAAGAGCCTAGCTTTGGCAGAGACCAAAAACCTGGCGAAGAAAAGATAGTTCCTGTACAAGCTAACTCGCTAAAAAATAACCCGCAAATTCCAATGCGCCGCTACAAAGTTGCAGTAGGCAACAATAACAATATTAAGCCCGGCAACATTCTTGGCGCTATTGCCAATGAAGCAGACATGGATAGCGAATTTATCGGCTCTATTCAAATATTTGACAACTTCTCAACGGTAGACCTACCTGATGAAATGCCAAAAGAGACTTTTGAGGTATTGAAAAAAACCATTGTTAATGGCAATCGTTTAAATATTGAAGCACTCACTGAGGAAAACAACAAAGCAACCGTTGGCGGCTCTAATCAAGGTAAGCGCAACTTTGGTCGCAAGAAATTCTCTAAAGACTCGAGAGGCGGCTACAAAGGCTCTAAAGATGGTGGCAGAGGTGATAGTAGAGGCAAAGGCAACAGGGATGATAGAGGAAATCGAAAGCCTAAATTTTCACGCTCAAAACCTAAAAAATAAACCCTAGACTAATTTAACCCTTTAAAGGGTTGAAACTACGTTAAAATACACGTGCTGGTAAAGTATACAGCTGCTATTTATATTGTTTGACTGATGTTCTCATCTTTTCTAAGTTATAAATGTGGTCTATTTTTTCGGTATTTTTTTAAACTTATAGGAGACATCATGTCTACAACAGGAAAGGTAAAGTGGTTTGACGCTAAAAAAGGTTTTGGTTTTATTGAGCAAGAAAGTGGTGACGATGTATTCGTTCACTTCCGTGCAATCCAAGGCGACGGTTACAAATCTTTAGAAGAAGGTCAAGAAGTAGAATTTGACTTAGAAGATGGTGCTAAAGGTCCTCAAGCGGCTAACGTACATCCTCAGTAGTTTTTCACTAAACTATTGAAACTAAAAAACCCAGCATAAACGCTGGGTTTTTTATTGCCAAAAATTCGTTAAAATAAGCCTATGAAAACATTTTATTGGTACGACTACGAGACTTTTGGTATTAGCCCAAAAACAGACAGAATTTCTCAATTTGCAGGCATTCGAACAGATGAAAATCTCAATATTCTTGATGAGCATATGTTTTATTGTAAGCCAACTCATGACTGCCTACCTTCGCCTGAAGCCTGCGCCGTTACTGGTATTAGCCCGCAATTGTGCGAGCAAAAAGGCATGATCGAGCATGAGTTTATTAAAAAAATTCATCAAGAGTTTTCAACACCTAATACTTGTATTGCTGGCTACAATTCAATTCGCTTTGATGATGAATTTACCCGCTACACGCTTTATCGTAATTTTCTAGACCCTTATGCTTGGCATTGGCAAAATGGCAACACCCGTTGGGATATTCTCGATGTAGTACGGCTGTGTTACGCACTTAAAAAAGACGCAAGTCTTAAATGGGTTCACGATGATAACGGCAAGCCGATTTTTAAACTCGACCAACTCTCCCCTGCCAATGGTATTGAGCATACTAATGCGCATGATGCGCTAGCCGACGTGCGTGCTACCATTGCCATTGCCAAAATTATTAAAGACACACAACCGCAACTATTTGATTACGCCTTTAGTTTGCGCGAGAAAAAGACTGTGGAGAAAAAAATCAAACTGTTTGAGCCAATGCTACATACATCAGGCATGTATCCAGCGCAAAAATCTTGCACACGCTTATCAGTTGCTTTGGCTTATCATCCAGAATATAAAGATCGTGCGATTGTATTCAATCTAGACCAAGATCCATCCATACTGTTAGAGTTAAACACCGAAGAATTAAAAGCACTGATATTTACCAAGCAATCAGAATTGCCCAATGGTGTCGAACGCTTACAAATCAAAGACTTGATTTTTAATAAAAGCCCCATGTTTGTACCTAATATCTACAAAATAGAGCCCAAGGTTGTTGAACAATTGCAAATTGATATGGATACCTGCATGCAACATTTAAATTTTATTAAAAACAACCAAGTGGCCATAGAAAAAGTAATCCATGATCTATACCGAAATGACCAAGATTTTGCTGGCAATGATGATGTTGACCAATCTTTGTACGGTGGTTTTATGGATAATGCGGACAAACGCCTTGGCGAGCAAATTCAGAGATTGAGTCAAACAGAGCTTCAAGATTTTCATCCAAAATTTAAAGATAAAAAACTCTCAGACTTGCTTATATATTTTAAAGCGAGAAATTATCCAGAATCTTTAACAGAGAATGAGGCTGAAAAATGGTTTGAAATAGTACAAGGTAGAGTGCAAGCTGGTGAAAATGGCTATTTATCAATTGATGCGTATTTTCAACGTATTAATGCCATGCGCGAGCAACATCCAGAAAAAGAAAATCTTTGGAAACAGCTTGAAAGCTATGGAGAGTCCTTCTTCTGATCTTTAATACCAATACAGCTTGAGCTATTATCTCGCTCTTTTTGCTATTAAATCAGATATCGGGTATAATCTTTGGCTATTGAGAAATTAACACAGAGAAGAAAATGAACGCTGAGACTCGTTTTGAAATGTTTGAAAGGCTGTTAAAAAAGATACCTAATCCAACCACAGAATTAAACTACTCAACCCCGTTTGAGCTATTAGTAGCAGTCACTTTATCTGCTCAAGCAACGGACAAAAGTGTTAACAAAGTAACAGACAAACTGTTCCCTATTGCCAATACACCAGAGGCGATTTTTGAGCTCGGTGAAGACACACTTAGAGACACCATTAAAACCATCGGCCTGTTTAACTCAAAAGCCAAGCATATTATCCAAGCTTGTAAAATTCTAATCGATAAATACGACTCAAACGTACCTGAGACTCGCAAAGAATTAGAAGCACTTCCAGGCGTTGGTCGCAAGACGGCAAATGTTGTTTTAAATACGGCATTTGGCCACCCTACCATCGCAGTTGATACCCATATTTATCGTGTTGCTAATCGCACCGCGATTGCCAGTGGTAAGACGGTACTTGAGGTAGAAAAGAAATTGGTTAAATTTATTCCTGATGAATACCGAGTGCCTGCACATCACTTAATGATTCTACATGGTCGTTACACGTGTAAAGCTCGCTCTCCGCTATGCACAGAATGCATCTTGCTTGATTTGTGTGAATACGAAGAAAAAAACCTCTAATCTGAGTAGTGCTCTACACCCAAGATAGAACAGAGCAAAGGAAGTTTTTAGCCGCTGCTTGGGAGAAATTTTTAGCCAAGCAACTACTAGATCCTTTAGAAGATCAGCTCACGCAAGTGATTAAAATTCATCCTGAATATCACTCGCTGATTAAAGATATAGAATCTGATTATTTTCCAGAGCAAGGTGAAGTTAATCCTTTCTTGCACATCAATCTACATTTGTCATTGCGAGAGCAGTTATCAATTAATCAGCCACATGGTATTCAAGAGATTTATCAAAAAATTCTAAAAAAGAATCAAGATTCTCATCAAACAGAGCACCAAATGATGGACTGTATTGCTGAGATGATTTTTTCAGCACAAAAGAATAATGCGCCTATGGATCACCAAGCCTACCTGCAATGCTTAAAGTCTATTTGCCGTTAAAAATTTGTTAATGCTGATCAGAATTTAGCAACGCTTTAGCCTTTCCAATTAACAAAATTGGTTAACATTTGCAAGCCATCATGCTGAGATTTTTCAGGATGAAACTGCACTGCAAACATATTATCTTTGGCAACGGCGCAGGTAAAGTCTATGCCGTAATGAGTCGTGCCAGCCACTGTTGAGACGTCTGCTTCTGACACGTAATAACTGTGCACACTATAAAAACGTGAATTATCATCAATATTGTGCCAAAGTGGATGATCCATCGATTGTTTCACGGTATTCCATCCCATATGTGGGATTTTTAGATCACTTTTGGCAAATTTAACCACATTGCCAGGAATAATCGACAAGCCTTCTGTGCCGCCATTTTCCTGAGAATGATCAAACAGTAATTGCATGCCTAGGCAAATTCCCAAAAAAGGTTTTTCATGGGCAGATTTTTTAATAATATCAGTCAAACCATGTTCATTAAGCGCTTGCATGCATGCACCCATCGCCCCTTGACCTGGGAAAACAATTCTATCTGCTTCATTAATTAACTCAGCATTATCTGTAATTAAGACTGTATCGTTTGGGGCGACATGCTCAATGGCTTTTTGCACACTACGCACGTTACCCATGCCATAATCAATAATCGCAATAGTTTGCATTAGAGTGGCTGCCTAAAGAGAGCCTTTAGTCGAAGGGATCGCACCTGCTTGACGCTCATCAACTGTAATCGCCATTCTCAGTGCGCGTCCAAATGCTTTAAAAATGGTTTCTGCTTGGTGGTGCGAGTTAACCCCTTTTAAGTTGTCGATATGCAGTGTCACTAGCGCGTGATTCACAAATCCAGTAAAAAATTCTGAAAATAAATCTACATCAAATGTACCAATTAAAGCACGTGTAAAGCTCACATTAAGATCTAATCCGGGGCGGCCAGAAAGATCTAACACGACACGAGACAAAGCCTCGTCCAAGGGAACGTAAGAATGCCCATAACGAGTTAAGCCCGCTTTGTCGCCCACTGCCTGTGAAAAAGCCTGACCTAAAGTAATGCCAATATCTTCCACACTATGGTGATCATCAATTTGGGTATCGCCATCACATTTAATGGTTAAATCCATCAATCCGTGACGCGCTACTTGATCCAACATGTGGTCTAAAAATGGCACGCCTGTGTCAATATTTGACTTACCAGTACCATATAGATTTAGCTCTACCGCAATGTCGGTTTCATTAGTTTTTCTTGATACTTTAATCATGCTTATTATTGTTTATAAATATTCTTCAATTAAAATTTCAGCAATTTGAATAGTGTTCAATGCTGCTCCCTTACGGATATTATCAGAAACTACCCATAAGTTTAGGCCTTTCTCATGAGAAATATCTTCACGAATACGACTCACAAACGTATCGTCGTGATTAGTTGCTTCCACAAACGGGGTTGCATAGCCGCCATCTTCACGCTTATCCATCACCGTTACACCATTTGCCTCTGACAAAAGTTTAGTTGCTTCTTTGGCACTAATCTTTTTCTTTGTTTCAATATTAATTGCTTCAGAGTGGCCATAAATAACTGGCACACGTACAGCGGTTGGGTTAACCAGAATATTTTCATCCTCAAAAATCTTTTGAGTCTCCCATACCATCTTCATTTCTTCTTTGGTATAGCCGTTGTCTTGGAAAACATCGATATGCGGAATCACATTAAAAGCAATTTGCTTTGGATAAACTTCAACATCCACATCGGTATTACCACCTAGGAGTTTTGTTGTTTGGTCAATTAACTCAGAAATCGCTTCTTTGCCAGAGCCTGATACTGCCTGATAAGTCGCTACATTAATACGCTCAATACCCACTGCATCATAAATTGGCTTTAACGCCACCAACATTTGAATGGTTGAGCAGTTAGGATTGGCAATAATATTACGCTGTGTATAGCCTGCAATTGCATGAGGATTGACCTCAGGCACTACTAACGGGATGTCCTTGTCACGGCGAAAATGTGCGGTATTATCAATAACGATACAACCTGCTTCAGCTGCAATTGGCGCATACTTTTCAGAAATATGACCACCTGCTGAAAATAAACCCACCTGAGCTTGTGAGAAATCAAAGGTGTCTAAATCTTGAACTGTCCAGCTTTTTCCCTGACAAAACACTTTCTTGCCCGCAGAGTTGGCACTTGCAAGTGGATATAGATTATCAATAGGGAAATCACGTTGTTCTAAAATAGAAAGGATGGTTTCGCCCACAGCGCCTGTTGCGCCAACAACAGCAACATTAAATTTCTTGCTCATAAGTATTGAAATAAAATCAAAAAAATAAAACCAATATTATACGTGATTTTAACAAATGCTATCAGGCTTGAAACAAGTGCCGCTTTAGCCTTTATCTAAACAATATTGTCAATATCGATGTATTGATAATCAAGCGCGAACTCTTGGCTGAGATGTTGGCATAATGCCTGCACACCATAACGCTCGGTAGCATGATGCCCTGCTGAAATAAAAGCAATATCGTTTTCTTTACAAATGGCTGGGATCTGCTCTGATACTTCACCTGTTATAAAGCAATCTGCGCCTACATCGATCGCATGCTCAATATAGCTCTGTGCGCCGCCACTACACCAAGTGATTTTCTTGATTGATTTACGCTTTGGTCCAAACACCAGTGGCGTACGCTGAGTAATGCTTTGAACAGATTGAGCCACATCTTCCAGGGTTGAATCTACTTCGCCTTGCCACACTAGCGTATCGCCAATTGGCTCAGGGTTTTGAATATTAAAACGCATAGCCAATTGAATATTATTACCCACGATCGGGTGTGCATCTAAGGGCAAATGGTAGGCAAATAAATTAATATTATTATCCAGCAAGGCTTTAATTCTATTTCTCTTAATACCAGTTATGACCGAACTTTCATTTTTCCAAAAAAATCCATGATGAACAAATAATGCATCTGCTTGTTCATCAATAGCACGCTCAATTAAATCTTGATTGGCGCTAACACCCGCAATAATTTTACTAATGTCTGATTTCCCTTCAACTTGAAGCCCATTTGGGCAATAATCAGAGAAGTTAGAGACATTTAGATACTTATCTAAATATTTTTCCAGTGTTTTATTGTTCATGATAAAACCTCTTTACAATTTGCAAAAATTGCTGATTTTGAGCATGGTCGCCCACTGTCACTCGCAAGCAATCTGCAAGCTTTGGTGCACTACTCAAATTTTTAATTAGTATGCCATTAGCCTTTAAATAATCAAACAGGGCTTGGGCTTGGGGCGCTTTAAATAAAATAAAATTAGCCTGTGATGGATAAACTTGCAACGCTTCAATATTCGTCAATGCCTCTGATAGGATTTGTCGTTGCTCAATAATAATAGCCGCATTGCGATTGATTTCATCTTTTTCTGTTAATAAAAAATTCGCACTCACCTGGGTGAGGGTATTAATATTGTATGGTAAGCGCAGTTTGTCTAATTCTGCAACCGTTTCTTCAGCAGCTATTAACAAACCCAGGCGTAACCCAGCAAAGCCGATTTTAGAGACGGTTCGCAATACCACTAAATTAGGATATTTTTCAATATCGCCCATAAAACTATCACCCGCATAAGCGTAGTACGCCTCGTCCAACACTACCATAGCTTTAGTCGAGCTGATAATCGTCTCAATTGATTTTCGATCAAATGTATTGCCAGTTGGATTATTAGGATAAGCAATAAAAATCAACTTAGGTGTGTGCGTATTGATTGCTGCAAGCATCTTATCTAAATCAAGCTGATAATCTTGCGTGAGCGCCACACCTTGATAGTTCAGATGGGTAAATTTAGCAATCATCCCGTACATTACAAAGCTTGGCTCAACACTCAAAATAGTGTCATCAGCCTCACAAGCCAGTGCTAACAATTGAATTAGCTCATCAGAGCCATTACCCAATAAAACACCAAACTCCTTAGGGATACTCATCAAATCCCTAAGCGTTTTGTTTAGCTCTTCAGCACCTGGATTAGGATAGCGATTAAGCTGTGCATCGGCCAAATATGCCAAATATTGGCCAATCAATTCATCAGGTAGTGCAAACGGTGACTCCATCGCATCAAGCTTAATCATATCTTCTGCCGGCGGCACATGATAAGCCTTAATTGCTTGAATGTCAGCTCTTAGCCATTTTCTTATAAAACTCATGTTAAGGCCTTATTCTATTGGGATGATATTGCATTTTACCTATTCGTTTAGCGTTTAACAAAGTTTGATAGGTGTAGTCTAGGGCGCGCTTAACGCCAACGCTTACATCAAGTTTAGAGGCGATGAGCGCACTGATTGCACTGGCCAATGTACAGCCAGATCCATGATAATCCCCAGGTAGTTTATGATACGAAAAACGCTCACACAATTCGCCCTGATGATATAAACGATGCTCAATCATTTTCTCAGAGGCGTCTGTTGTGGTGAGTAGTACCCACTCACAAGGCAAAGATTTAACCGCCTCCTGCTCATTAAGACCAGGAGCTAATCTTTCTAGTTCTGCGACATTTGGCGTTAATAAGAAAACTTTAGGCAGTAATACCTGCTTAAGCGCATGCAGAGAATCTGGCGCTAACAACTCATCCGCAGTACTGGCTTTAAGAATGGGATCCAATATAACAGTATGATTTTCGTTAAGCCAACTGGCGATAGCTTGTATCTGCTCAATAGAAGATAACAAACCAATCTTAATAACATGAATATCAATATCTTCTACTAGTGCATTTAATTGTTTAACGATTAAATCTTGATCTACCGTCTGAATCTCACTAACACGCTGTGTATTTTGGACGGTTAGTGTGGTTATGATGGGTAGTGGCGTGACACCAAATTGATTAATAGTTTCAATATCAGCAGCAATCCCTGCACCACCACAAGGATCCAAGCCCGATAAAACTAAAACACGATCAAGCACCCGGGCTAGTTTGACTCTTTTTCAATTAAATAATCAGCCACTTTAAACATCTCTAGCTCACCACCTGCGTGAGAAGCATCTGTCCAGTATTTACCGTTAATAACAAGGGCTGGCACGCCAGAAGTATGATATTTCACTGTATTAACTTTTGATTTATTCACCTTAATACGCACCGAAAAAGATTTAAATGCGCCATTTGCCTTATCTTTATCAACACCCTGATTAACCAACCAATCGACAAAATCAGCCTGATCAATAAAAGCGGTTTTATGCAAATGAATCGCTTCAAACAATTGCCCATGCAGACGTTCAACTTCACCCAATTGCTCTAGTACATAATAAAAAATAGCACCATTCATCCAGCGGTCTGAAAAAACTGCTGGCTGGCGAACAAAAGCTGTGTTGCTTGGTAATTTTTTGACCCAACTATCTAATACAGGCTCCACATTAAAACAATGTGGGCAGTAATACCAAAACAATTCCCGCACCTCGACTTTCGCGCCCGTTGTGGTTTTAACTGGCTTATCCAGCGCAATATAATGTTCGCCTTCCGTGTATGTTTCGGCAAAAATAGCTGTGGAAAAACTGAGTAAAAATATCGATAGAATGAGTCTTATTTTTGGCATAAATTTCTCTAAATTATGGAAGAATTTTTTCAATATTATACTGCGATAACTCAAACTGATTGTCTGTTTGAAAAGACTGCCACAATTGCTGGTAAGTCTGATTAGTTAACGGATGAATCTCACCGCCACTCAACTGCGCTAAAGGCGCTAATACGAACGAATATTTTAAAATATCATCTCTAGGGAGGTTGGCATCTGCATCAACAGCATCATCATAAGTTACCAAATCAAGGTCAATCAGCCGAGAAGAAAATTTAGGCTGGATGCGATCTCGACCAAAAGTTTTTTCGATATTTTTTAAAACAGCGTTAACATCTTCAACACTCAACTGCGTACTGGCGTTAACGCCCACATTGTAAAAATCGTCACCATCAAAACCTTCAGCGGGTGATTCAAAAATATCGGAAATTTTGATAATGGTGAAATTTAGCCGCAAATAATCCATCGCACCGGCAATATTCGCCTCTCGATTTTGATTTGAGCCAATATTTATGTGAATTTTAGCCATTTTTACGTCGATTAATGATCACACCTACGCCTTGGGCGCCTGTAACTGCCTTACCTTTGTTTAAAGTTAGCTTAACTTGCTCAACAGGAAATTCACTCAAAATAATTTGGCAAATTTCTTCAGCGAGCGTTTCTACTAGCTGAAATTCACTATTTTTAACAAAATCAATCAAACGCTTTGAAACTGCTTTGTAATCGAGTGTTTGATCGATATGATCGGTCTGGCTGGCCGGGAAAATATCAAAACCCATCTCAAGATCTAGTGTCATATCTTGACGAATTTCACGCTCCCAATCGTAAATACCAATCACACAATCAATTTTTAATCCTTGTATAAATACAATATCCATGCTTAAATTAATTCCAAATAAATAATACTGAAAATTATATGCTACCCCTACTCATCATTTCTGCTTATCTAATCGGCTCAATTTCTATGGCTATTATTATTTGTAGAGCGCTCGATTTACCCGATCCAAGAACCCAAGGCTCTAACAACCCAGGTGCCACTAATGTGCTTCGAATTGGCGGTAAAAAAGCAGCAGCTGCAACGCTTGTTGGAGACGGACTAAAAGGCTTTGTTCCAGTTGCCATTGGCCAATATTTGGGTCTGGAGACTCAAGCATTAGCACTGATTGCACTTGGCGCTTTTTTAGGCCATGTATATCCAATATTTTTCGGTTTTAAAGGCGGTAAAGGTGTGGCCACCTTTATTGGTAGCTTGTTAGCGCTTAGTTATTTTGCTGGTTTAGCATTCATCGTAACTTGGCTATTTGTCGCCAAAGTGCTCAAAATTTCATCTTTATCAGCACTAATTGCCACCTTACTAACGCCACTTTATTTTTACCTAATAGACGGCGATATTGAAGCAACCTTTATTGTAGGCATTCTGTGTCTGTGGATTTTTTATACGCATAAGAGCAATATTAAACGCATGCTTTCTGGAGAAGAAGACTCCATTAAGTCTTAATATTAACGCCCCGTTTGAGTAAATAAAAGGCCGCCACTGCCAGCACTAAAATCATCGAAGATAAGACAGTCATCGACACCCAAAAATCTGTAGTAGAGCTCCCCAAAAACCCCATTCTAAAGCTATCTACCATATAGTAGATTGGATTAAATTTGCTCAAATCTTGCCAGAATTCTGGCAAGATTTCAACACTATAAAACATACCGCCCAGATAGGTCATGGGCATTAAAATAAAAGTTGGAACAATGGAAATATCATCGAATGATTGAGCAAAAACCGCATTAATAAATCCGGCCAATGAGAACAAAATAGCAGTTAATAAAAAGGTTATAAGCACAATCCAAACGTTGTCAATATGCAAATCTACAAAGAAAGATATAGCGATAAAAACTCCCAGTCCGACTGTAAAGCCACGAGCTATACCGCCTGAAATATAACCCAGTAAAATTACCCAATAAGACACCGGTGAGATTAATAATTCTTCAATACTGTGATTAAATTTGGCCAAGAAAAAAGAAGCCACTGTATTGGCATAAGAGTTTTGGATAACCGTCATTAAAATAATCCCTGGGATAATAAAATGCAGATAGTCAACCCCCTGCATATCACCAATGCGCTCACCCATTAGACCACCAAAAATAAGCAAATATAGAGACGTAGTAATAATCGGTGGGAAAATGGTTTGTACCCAAATGCGAGAAAAACGCAAAATCTCTTTAACAACAATAGTTTTATAAGCAATCCACATAATCAGTTGGCCTTTGATGTTAAGCGCAAAAACAACGTTTCTAGTCGATTTTGTGCACTTCTAACATGTTCGATTTCAATCGACTGAGCACTCAGCGCACTCAGCGCTTGACTAATACTCTCGTGCTCTAAGATCACTTGTATTGAATGCGTATCTAGTTGCTCTATTTTAAAACCAAATTCAGGTAGTGTCTCAGGCAGCGGCTGAACACTTTCCAAAATTAAAGTCTGTTGTGAGACTCGAGCCAATAGTTTTTTCATACTGGTTTGTTCAATAATTTTACCTTTATCTAAAATGGCAATATTACGACACAAAGACTCCGCCTCCTCTAAATAATGCGTAGTAAGAATAATTGTCATACCTTGCGCATTCAACTCTCGCAAAAAATTCCACATTGAACGACGAATCTCAACATCCACACCAGCACTAGGCTCATCTAAAATCAGAATTTTAGGTTGATGGATTAGAGCCCTTGCCAACATTAGCCGCCTTTTCATGCCGCCCGACAATGATTTTGCCATATCCGAGCGCTTCTCCCAAAGCTCCATACGTTTTAATAAAATCTCTGCCTGAGCTTTGGCATGAGGGCGATCAATGCCATAATATCCCGCTTGATTAATTAAAATCTCTTCAATGGGTTCAAACGGATTAAAGTTAAACTCTTGTGGCATCAGGCCAATAAGTCGTTTAACGTCGTTTAGATATTTTGACTGGTCTTTGCCCAACACTTGCACTTCGCCTGAAGACTTATTCAGTAAAGAGCAGATAATGCCAATCATGGTGGTTTTACCTGCGCCATTACTGCCTAATAATGCAAAAAAATCGCCCTGCTTAATACTTAAATTCACACTCGATAATGCCTGTATATTATTGGCATACGTTTTAGTTAAATTAGAAATTGAAAGTGCTTCTAGCATGCAATATGAGTCCAGTAAAAAATCATTCAAGTGAATGATTAAAAGTATTTTAACATTTATCCCCTTTTATCGGCTGTTTTTGCGATAATTATCACCTTTAATTGAGTGATGAAATTTGCATTATGTCTGCGATGAAAAATATAGAATTACCTGATATTGGTGACTTTGATGAAGTTGAAGTTATTGAGATTTTAGTGAGTGTTGGCGACAAAATCGCAGCTGAAGACAGCATTATAACCTTAGAAAGCGATAAAGCTTCTATGGAGATTCCCACACCTCATGCAGGTATAGTGGCTAGTATTAATGTCAATATTGGCGACAAAATTAAACAAGGCGACATACTTATTGCGCTAGAAAATAGCGAAGCGGATGAAAAAACCACTCAGCCAGAAGCTCAAAAAGTGGACAAACCCAAGCAAACAACATCCGAAATAGTAGCAGTTAATGTGCCTGATATTGGTGACTTTGATGAAGTTGAAGTGATTGAAATATTAGCCGCTGTTGGTGATGAAGTATCTCAAGAAGATAGCATTATAACGCTAGAAAGTGACAAAGCTTCTATGGAGATTCCGACACCAGTTGCTGGAAAAATTGTTGATATCAGTGTTAACTTAGGCGATAAACTCAGCTTGGGCGACCTTATTCTTAATATTGAAACAATCGGTGGTGAGTCTTCATCTGCAACACTAGATACAACACCCGCCTCAACACCGACTGCCGTACCTGAAAAACTTGCTACAGTTGCCGCTCCAATTGCAAAAACAGCTAAGCCAGCACTAGATCAATCTGTCTCAATGCAGCCAAAAGGCGACTCTCACGCCTCTCCCTCGATTCGAAAAATGGCTAGAGAAATCGGTGTTGATTTAAGTCGTGTCACTGGAACAGGACAAAAAGGTAGAATCTTAGATAAAGACCTTAAGGCTTATGTAAAACAGATTCTTACCTCTGGTGGTGGTAGCGCTCTACCTAAAACACCTGTGATTGATTTTTCTAAATTTGGCGACACTGAAACACTCGCCTTATCTCGAATCAACAAACTCTCTGGCAAACACTTAACTGCTTGCTGGCTTAACATTCCACACGTCACTCAATTTGATGAAGTTAATATTGATCAAATGGAAGCCTTCAGACAAGAGCAAAAAAGCAAAGGCGTCAAATTAACGCCGCTTGTGTTTATTATGAAAGCGGTTATTCAAGCACTCAAAAAACACCCACGCTTTAACGCTTCTTTGGATGAATCTGGTGAAAACCTTATTATTAAAAAATACTTTAATTTAGGTATTGCCATGGATACTCCAAACGGCTTAGTTGTTCCGGTTATTAAAGATGTTGAGAAGAAATCATTAACCGAATTAGCAACAGAGCTCGCAGAAACCTCGGTCAAAGCACGTGATGGCAAACTCAAACCTGGAGATATGCAGGGTGCAGGGTTTACTATTTCCAGCTTAGGTGGCATTGGTGGCACGCAATTCACACCGATTGTCAATGCGCCAGAAGTCGCCATTTTAGGGGTGTCGCGCTCACAAACCAAACCTGTATGGGATGGTAAGAACTTCATTCCAACACTAACCTTGCCGCTCGCCCTATCTTACGATCATCGTGTAATTGATGGCGCTCAAGGCGGGCGTTTTATGGCGGATTTACACTCAATATTAAGTGACATTAGAGAAATTTTATTATGATTACCAAAACTCAAGTTGTTGTTATCGGATCAGGCCCAGGCGGCTACACTGCAGCATTTAGAGCGGCAGATCTTGGCAAGCAAGTAACATTAATTGAGCGTTATGATGCCCTTGGCGGTGTTTGTTTAAACGTAGGCTGTATTCCTTCTAAAGCACTCTTGCACACCGCTCAAGTGATTAACGAGGCACATGAAGCACCGAATTTGGGTGTTACTTTTAACGAGCCAACGATTGATATTGATGGCGTGCGCAGCAATAAGGAAAATATTGTTGGCAAACTAACGGGTGGCATTAAGGCTTTAGCTAAAGCGAGAAAAGTAAACGTTGTGACGGGTTATGGAAAATTTATCTCCAATAATCAAATTGCTATTGAGAATAGTGACGAGATTATCGAGTTTGAACAGTGCATTATTGCTGCAGGCTCTAGAGTGACCAAAATCCCCGCTTTCCCATTTGACGATCCACGAGTAATGGACTCAACAGACGCTCTAGAGCTTACCGATGTACCAAAGCGCTTGCTAATTGTGGGTGGTGGTATTATTGGTTTAGAAATGGCGACTGTATACGAAGCGCTAGGCAGTGAAATTACAGTTGTTGAACTATCCGAGCAACTCATTGCTAGTGCTGACAAAGACATTGTTAATCCACTATTCAGACGTATTAAAAAACGCTATGCAAATATCTTTCTAAATACCAAAGTGACGAGCATGGAAGCACTAGAAGCAGGCATAAAAGTTGGCTTTGAAGGTAAAAAATCACCAGAATTTGACACCTTTGACAAGGTGCTGGTCTCTATTGGTCGTACGCCTAATGGCAAACTTATCGATGCTGAAAAATCAGGTGTTGAAGTGGACGACTGGGGATTTATCCATGTTGATAAACAAATGAAAACCAACGTAGAAAATATTTATGCAATCGGCGATATTATCGGCCAACCCATGTTGGCTCATAAAGCCGTACACGAGGCGAAAGTAGCCGCTGAAGTTATTTGTGGCCACAAATCTGGTTTTGATGCACTCACCATTCCATCGGTTGCCTATACAGACCCTGAGGTTGCTTGGACAGGCAAAACTGAAAAAGAGCTAAAAGCCGAAGGTGCAGATTATGAAAAAGGCGTCTTTCCATGGGCAGCAAGTGGTCGCAGCTTAAGTATTGGCAGGTCTGAAGGTGTGACTAAAGGACTATTTGATGCTAAAACAGGCAAAATTTTAGGCATGGGTATTTGTGGTACAAATGCTGGAGAGCTAATTGCAGAAGCAACTTTAGCCATTGAAATGGGTTGCGATATGTCAGATATTGCGCTCACCATTCATGCCCACCCAACCTTAAGTGAAACCACAGCATTTGCTGTAGAAATGGCTGAAGGTACGATTACCGACTTACTACCACCAAAAAAACGATAAAAAAATGGATATCAAACAAGCTAGAAAAAACTCGATTGACAACCAAATTCGTCCCTGGGGAGGCTTAGATTATATTGCCAATAATGCTTTAGAATCTATCCCCAGAGAGGAGTTTGTGCCTGATCATTATAAAAATCTTGCATTTGCTGATATTGAAATCCCGCTAACAGACAAAGCAAAAATGCTTTCACCGAAAATGGAAGGCCGCTTGTTAGATGCGCTCAACATCCAAAAAAATGAAACCGTGTTAGAAGTGGGCACAGGTAGCGGCTACTTAACAGCTGTTTTATCAAAATTATGTCAGTCTGTTACCAGTATTGAAATTAATGAAACACTCAGTCAAGGCGCCCAAGAGAAGTTAAAGCAGCTTAATATTAACAATGTCACATTAGAGGTTGGTGATGCCTCAAAAGGCTGGAGACGCTCTACAGACTTTTTCGATGTGGTTGTAATCAGCACTTCTGTGCCAAAAATCACCGGGCGATTTTTTCACCTACTTAATGTTGGTGGGCGTATTTTTGTGGTTGAAGGTACCGGAAAAGCCATGAGTGCAAAGGTTGTTACTCGTCTCAGCGAGCACAAATGGGAAACCAAATCTCTGTTTGAAACGCAGCTAGATGTTATGCGAGGTCTAGAGACGCCGGCAAAATTTGAGTTCTAATTGTTTTAAAAATTAACCAATACTATGAATATGTTTTTTAACTTTGTTTTAAAAAAGTCTATTTTAGGCATAACCCTGCTACTTATTATTGCAGGGTTTTTTGTTTCTCAAATACCCAATTTTCAACTCGATGCTTCTTCAGACTCTTTGGTGCTTGAAGGTGATGAGAATCTGGCTTTTTATCAGCGTGTTAAGAAAAATTATGGATCGGATGATTATTTAGTCATTTCCTATCAGGTAAAAAATGATCTACTTGATCCAAAACAACTAACCCACTTATCCAAACTTAAACAAGATTTGGTAGCCATTGAGCAAGTTAAGTCTGTCACCAGCATTTTAGATGTACCACTATTTCGCTCACCGCCTTTATCGTTAGTAAATTTAGCCGATGAGAATATCACCATTGAAAACGGTAATGCCAATCTAGAATTGGCCGCCAATGAATTCATAACATCGCCGTTATATGCCAATAACCTAGTCAGTAAAGATGGCAAAACAACCGCTATTTTAGTCACCCTTAAAGACAACCAAAGATTTAAAGAGCTTCGTGCAACTCGTGATCAAATGCGCATTCAGCGAGCAAACAACACTTTAAGTGCTAACGATATAAACAAGCTGAAAACCATTGAAAGGCAAGTTTTGCGTAACACCACTACACAAAGTGGCCTGCAAGCACAAACCATTGCTGAAATTCGCTCAACCATTAACAATTATAGAGACAAGGCGCAGTTATTTTTAGGTGGACTACCTATGATTACCACTGATATTGTTAGCTATATTAGTAATGATTTAATTGTTTTTAGCTTGGCAGTTATAGGCTTAATGACCATTGTGCTTGCGCTTATTTTTAGAGGTGTCCGTTGGGTGGTTACCCCTATTTTTGTCAGTCTTACTTCTGCACTTATTATGACTGGTGTTATCTCATTATTAGAATGGAAAGTTACAGTTATATCTAGCAACTTTTTTTCACTCTTATTAGTATTAACACTCTCAGTGATCATTCACCTAGTTGTACATTATCGAGAATCTGCCCAAAACAATCCAGATGCTGAACTAGAATTTCTCATCAAAGGCACAGTGCAAAAAATGTTTAAGCCTTGTTTATTCACAACGCTAACAACATTTGTTGCCTTTGGCTCTTTTTTAGTTAGTGGTATTAAGCCTGTTATAGACTTTGGCTGGATGATGTCTATTGGAGTTGCTATTGCTTTAGCAATATCATTTTTGATGTTTCCATTATTAATGAGTCTAATGCCAAAAGCAAAAATCAAGACACATAAAACTAAAATTGGCGCCACAAACTCACTGGCTAAGTTCACTGAACATTTTGGCAGCCATTTAATTATCTTTCTAATTGTTATTATGGGCATCTCTGGCCTTGGTATTAGCAAGCTAACAGTAGAGAATCGTTTTATTGATTACTTTAAAGAAAGCACTGAAATTAACCAAGGGCTCACATTGATTGATGAAAAGCTTGGTGGCACCATTCCATTGGAAATTATTTTTGATGACTTAGCAGAAGACTACTGGTTTGATGAAGATCTTAGAGCAGAAATTCATGAAATTCATACTTATCTTGATTCATTAGATGAAACTGGAAAAGTATTGTCTATTGATACTTTAATGCAAGTCTTAACGCAAGCTAATGATGGTGACAAGCTTAATGGATTTTTCTTAAATATTGTAAGAGGACAAATACCTGAAAGCGCTAAAAAACATGTACTTTACCCATACATATCTGAAGATAATGGTCAATTGCGTATAGTTATTAGAGTTTTGGAAACTAATAAAAATCTCAATCGCAATGATCTTATTAATAAAATTCAACACCATATAGCTAATAATCTAGGTTTTAAAGAGGATAGTTTTCATCTAACTGGCATGCTTGTTCTATATAACAACATGCTTCAAAGTTTATTTGACTCTCAAATTAAAACCATTGCCATGGTTTTTGCAATGATCTTCTTAATGTTTTGGTTTATATTTAAATCATTTAGTTTATCCATTATAGCAATTATTCCAAATATTATCCCATCGACACTAATTTTGGGCGTCATGGGATTATTCAACATACCGCTAGATTTAATGACCATTACCATTGCCGCAATTGCAATTGGAATCGGTGTTGATGATGCTATTCATTATGTCTATCGTTTTAAAGTAGAATTTAAAAAAGATGGTAATTATCTAGCAACCATGTATCGTGCACACAATAGTGTGGGTTTAGCAATGTTCTATACTTCGTTGACAATTACATTGGGCTTTTTAATCTTAGTGCTTTCAAACTTTATTCCAAGTATCTATTTTGGTATATTTACTGCGATTGCAATGATTAGTGCAATGTTTGTAAATCTGACTTTATTGCCTAAATTAATATTAATATTTAAGCCAAAAATTTAATTTCTTTTCAATGTCTAAAAAGCATCAATTTGACATCTTAATTATCGGCACAGGTAGCGCTGGGTTAATGAGTGCACTGCAACTTTCAAGAAACCTTTCTGTTGCACTTGTTGCCAAAGACGACCTACTAGAGGGTAGCTCTTTTTATGCTCAAGGTGGTATTTCAGCGGTATTAGATGCGCATGATAATTTTGATTCCCATGTTGCTGACACACTTGCCACGGCTGCTGGTTTGGCTGAAAAAACAGCGGTAAAATTTATGGTAGAAAGCGCGCCAGCTGCCATTGCTTCATTAGAGCGCTCAGGTGTTCGCTTTACTAAAGATAGCGACCGCTACCATCTCACGACCGAGGGCGGCCACACACATAGGCGCGTGGCTCATGTTGCAGATAAAACAGGTCAGTCTATTCAGGTAAATCTCTTAGATAATGTCAAACAATGCGCCAACATTACTTTGTTTGAAAACTACATTGCCATTGATCTACTTATACAAAATAAGCAATGTTGTGGCGCCTATATTCTTAATAAGAATACTCATCAAGTTGAGAGTTTTATCGCCCATAAAACCATACTAGCTACCGGAGGCGCCTCCAAAGCTTACCTGTATACTTCTAATCCAGACACCTCAACTGGAGACGGTATTGCTATGGCCAGTCGTGCAGGTTGTGACATTATGAACATGGAATTTACTCAATTTCATCCTACTTGTCTTTATCACCCCCATGCGAAATCTTTTTTGATTTCAGAAGCCATTCGCGGAGAAGGTGGTAAATTACACTTGCCTAGTGGCGAGATGTTTATGCAAAAATATGATTCACGGGGTGAGCTAGCACCTAGGGATGTTGTTGCTAGAGCCATTGATTCAGAAATGAAATCCGGCGGCCTAGATTGTGTTTATTTAGATATCTCCTTTAAAGGCGAAAGCTGGATCAAACAACACTTTCCCACCATTTATGAAAAATGTTTAACATTTGGCATAGATATTTCCAAGACCTCTATTCCCGTGGTGCCAGCGGCGCACTATACTTGTGGTGGCATCGATACCAACCTCCAAGGATTAACCAATATTGCTAACTTGTACGCCATTGGTGAAGTGGCTCATGCGCGGGTACATGGCGCTAATCGCATGGCTAGTAATTCTCTTTTAGAGTGTATTGTCTTTGCCAAATCGTGCGCTCAAGATATTAACCAGAAAAAATTGCAGAGCGATCATTGTCACTTCGATCCTTGGGACGCTTCTCGTGTCGCCCCTTCTAAAGAAAAAGTCGTGGTGACACATTTATGGGATGAAGTGCGCTTAATTATGTGGAATTTTGTCGGCATTGTACGCTCTGATAGGCGCCTAAATTATGCTCAACATCGACTGGAACAAATTGAAACAGAAGTTGATGAATACTACAGTTTATATCTCATATCGAGTGATTTAATTGAGCTAAGAAACTTAGTTAAAACAGCTCAAATTATCATTAAATCAGCACTCTCTAGAAAAGAAAGTCGGGGACTACACTTCAACGAAGATCATCCCAAGCAGTCTGAGCAAGCAAAAAACACTATAATATAACCATGCTACTCCCTATCCTACATTACCCAGACAAGCGCCTTAGAACTAAAGCCACGCCGATTGAAAACGTTGATGAGACGATTCGCTCACTCGTCAAAGATATGTTTGAAACTATGTATGATGCGCCCGGTATTGGGCTAGCGGCGACACAAGTTAATCACCATGTTCGCCTGATTGTCATTGATACCTCAGAGGATAAGTCTCAACCCCTATGCCTGATCAATCCTGAGATTATTGAAAAAGATGGTGAGCTCGAATGGGATGAGGGCTGTTTATCAGTGCCAAACTATTATGAGTGTGTGACGCGAGCTAATCATATTAAAGTAAGGGCTTTAAACGAACACGGTGAAATATTCGAGCTAGAAGCAGAAGAATTGCTAGGCGTTTGTATTCAACATGAAATCGACCACCTAGACGGCATTCTATTTGTCGATCACCTTTCCAAACTCAAACAAAGACGCTTACTTGAGAAAACCAAAAAAGCACAAAAATAACCCCGCTCGTGTCAGTTCAAATCGGTCCCTACAAACTTGATTCTATCGCACTCTTAGCGCCTATGGCGGGTACCAGTGATAAACCTTTTAGAATGCTATGCAGATCTCTAGGCGCAGGGCTTACCACCTCAGAAATGGTGGTTATACAAGATCATTTACTCAACACCAATAAATCTAAATATCGCCTTAATTTTGAAGGTGAAAAAACACCGATTAGCATTCAAATCGCAGGATCAGAAGCGCAAGAACTAGCACTAGCCGCACAAAAAGCAGTTGAATTTGGCGCCGATATTATCGATATTAACATGGGCTGCCCTGCCAAAAAAGTCTGCAATAAAGCCTCCGGATCAGCACTCATGCAAAACGAGACATTGGTTAAGAATATTTTAGAATCAGTGGTCTCGGCGGTTAGCATCCCAGTAACTTTAAAAATGCGCACTGGCTGGGATTCTGATAATAAAAATGCACCAACCATTGCTCAAATTGCCGAGCAAGCCGGCATTCAAATGCTTAGTGTACATGGGCGTACTAAGGCGGACAAATACAACGGCATGGCAGAGTATGACACCATCAAATCTGTGGTTAATCAAGTCAGCATTCCTGTGATTGCTAATGGCGATATCACCAGCGCCCAAAAAGCGCAACAAGTTTTGGACTATACGCAGGCTGCTGGTATTATGATTGGGCGGGCCGCTCAAGGCAATCCTTGGATATTTTCTGAGGTTAATCATTATCTTAACAGTGGGAAAATCTCAGATCCAGTCCCACTTAAAGAGCAAAAATCCACGATTCTTGAGCATATTGCACAAATTCATGTGTTTTATGGTGATTTTTTGGGATTGAGGCTCGCCAGGAAGCACATTCTTTGGTATGCTACGCACCTTGATAAAAACCACATGCAGCAATTTTGGCAAACCATTAACAAAATTACCGATCGTGAACAGCAATTTACACTTTTTGAGAACTATTTAAACCAGCTATGAACCCCACTGATTTACCGGCTTGTATCAATGCAAAATTAGCTCGTTACTTCGAACAACTCGATGGCGAGCAAGCATCTGGCGTCTATAAAATGGTGATGAATGAAGTAGAACCTGTGACAATCAAATTTGTTTTGGAACTGGTTAATCATAATCAAAGCGAAGCTTCTCGCATCTTAGGTATGAATCGCGGCACACTCAAGAAAAAAATCGAACTCTATAAGCTCTAAAACTCTATAATAACCTTTGTAATTAAAACCCATTCTCTCAAAGGAACAATATGTCTATACAACGCGCCTTAATCAGTGTTTCTGATAAAACTGGTATTCTTGAATTAGCTCAAACATTAGCCAGCAAAAATATTGAAATTCTTTCAACAGGTGGTACGGCTAAACTCCTAGCAGATAACGACATTCCTGTTATTGAAGTATCAGACTACACTGGCTTTCCTGAGATGATGGCGGGTCGTGTTAAAACCCTAAATCCAAAGATTCATGGTGGCATATTAGCACGCCGAGGGCTTGATGAAGATGTGATGGCGCAGAACGATATCAATCCAATTGATTTGGTCATCGTTAACCTTTACCCTTTCCAAGCAACCATTGCCAATCCAGATTGCACACTAGAAGATGCGATTGAAAATATTGATATTGGCGGCCCTGCCATGTTGCGCTCAAGCGCTAAAAACCATGCATCAGTAACCGTTGTTGTGGACGCTGCAGATTATCAAACAGTTATCAATGAAATTAACGAAAATGGCAATACAACTCTTGAAACTCGTATTAAGCTTGCCCTTAAAACCTTTGAACACACGGCGCAATACGACGGTGCCATTGCCAACTATTTAGGCAAAGAAGAGGATGGGTTTTCTAATACTATGAACCTACAATTTCATAAAACCCAATCAATGCGCTATGGTGAAAATCCACACCAATCTGCTGCGTTTTATAAAGAGAGCAACATTACCGAAACCTGTGTCGCCTCAAGCACACAATTCCAAGGCAAAGAAATGTCGTACAACAATATGGCAGATGCAGACGCTGCACTAGAATGTGTACGCAGTTTTGATGAGCCTGCTTGTGTGATTGTTAAGCACGCCAATCCTTGTGGTGTCGCCGTTCGTAGTAATATTTTTGACGCCTATGATGACGCTTTTAAAACCGATCCAACCTCAGCATTCGGCGGCATTATTGCCTTTAACCGTAATCTTGACATTAAAACCGCACAAACTATTATTGATCGTCAATTTGTAGAAGTGATCATTGCCCCAAGTGTAGATACTGATGCCAAAGAAGCGCTATCAACCAAGAAAAATGTACGTGCACTAGAATGTGGCGACTTGGCAAAAGCACAAGCTTCACTTGACTTTAAGCGTGTCACAGGTGGCTTATTGGTACAAGATAAAGATCTTGGTATTATTACCGAAACTGACATTAAATGTGTGAGCGAACTAGCGCCAACCGCTGAACAAATTCAAGACTTACTATTCGCCTGGAAAGTGGCTAAAACTGTTAAATCAAACGCCATTGTTTACGTTAAAAACCGAATGACTATTGGTGTTGGCGCCGGGCAAATGTCACGCGTCTATTCGGCCAAAATTGCTGGCATTAAGGCTGCAGACGAGGGTTTGGTTGTCCAAGGCTCGGTGATGGCATCAGACGCCTTTTTCCCATTTAGAGATGGTATTGACGCCGCCGCCCAAGCTGGTATTAAAGCTATTATTCAGCCAGGCGGTTCAATGCGCGATGACGAAGTGATTGCAGCAGCTAATGAACACGGCATTGCCATGGTCTTTACCGGCATGCGTCATTTCAAGCACTAGGAGAAATTATGCCAATAGAAACTATGAATGTTTTTCCAATGATTCATTCAATTACCATCGATAAAGAAAATGATTTAGTGACTGAGTTGGTACAAGATATTAATGATGCAGAAGGTATTCGACAGAATTTATTAGAATCTGTTGCCACGGTTAGAATGTATGAAAGAATAAAATTCTACCCATTAGCGCCACCCACTTTTATTGAAGATGTTATGGGTAGCTTTGCACAAATGGGGCTTAGCCGACACATTACTATTTCGGATAATACTTATCATGAGATTAATGGCTATCTTGGTTGCACGCGTGTATGGGAGCTTCCGTTGGTACTCAGAGATCAAGTTGAAAAATCCTTGGTTGGCTATGAAGTAGAATACGACTCAGAAACCTGGGAAATTTTAGATATTGTTCAACTAGAGGCATAATTATGAACTTAACCGATCACATTAAAGATATTGTTGACTTTCCACAAAAGGGCATTGTCTTTAAGGATATTTCACCCTTATTAGCCAATCCAGAAGCTTTTGCATATGTGGTTGATAATATTGCTAACAAATACAACACCAATTCAATTGATAAAATTGTTGGCCTAGATGCCAGGGGATTTATCTTTGGTGCGGCAGTTGCTTATAAAATGGGCGTGCCTTTTGTCATGGTTCGTAAACCTGGCAAGCTTCCAGATCAATGTATCAGCGTTGATTATCAACTTGAATATGGTCAAAACACATTTGAAATTCATGAAAATTCTATCCATGAAAATGACAACGTATTAATTGTTGATGACTTATTAGCCACAGGCGGCTCAGTTAAAGCGGTTGTTCAATTGATTGAAGAGTTAAAGGCAGAAGTAATTGCCCTGGAATGTGTCATTGAACTGTCTTTTTTGAACGCTAGAAATAGCTTAGGCATCGATATTAATGCGCAAATTACCTATGGCTAGTATCGGCATTGTCTGCGCTATGCACGAAGAAGTGCAAAAAATTGTCACTGCGCTGAATCTTAAAAAACTAACAACAAATTCAAACTTTGCTATTTATCAAAATCAGCAAATAACACTGATTGAATCTAGCATTGGAAAAGTTGCCAGTACTCTGGCCACTTGCACTTTAATCGAAAATTATAATATTGATCGTTTGATCAATATTGGTCTTGCAGGTGCACTAAAAACAACCCCTGTTGGATCGGCTTATTTTGTCAGCTCAGTAACGCAGCATGATGCGTTCATCCCCTTTGAGCAATATCAAGCTGACATGTATCAAAGCATCAATTGCATGGTACCAACAAATGCCGCCAACGCCATGACTCTAACCACAGGTGATCAATTTATTGACAACATGCATCATGCCAATAGCGATGCTGATATGGTTGATATGGAGGGGTTTGCTATTGCTTATGTGGCCAACAAATATAAGCTGCCCATTACCATGATTAAAGGCATCTCTGATGATGCTAATGGTGCCAGTGAAGAAGTTTTATTCAAAAACCTTAATGCAGCTATGGATCAGACTATTGTCTTATTAAAGCAAGCAATTTAGTTAAGAAAGAATTCTCACTCTAAATGTTCTACCTTTAAGCTTGTCGCTTTGAATTTTCTTTAAAGCGGGCTTTACCAATGCAGACTCTACTGCAACATAAGACCAATTGCTAGAAACTGTAATTTTGCCAATTTTGTCGCCAGGAATGCCGCCCTTACCTGTTAGGCCGCCCACAATATCGCCAGGGCGGAGTTTTTGTTTTTTGCCGCCATCAATCTTTAGAGTGGTCATTGCTGGCTTTTTAATCGGCTTATCAAGATAAGTATCACTCGGCAGCTCATCTGTACTAATATCAATTTCCAAAGCGTCTAATTTTCTAGTTTCTCTGTCACTATAAAGAGTGGCTGCAATACCACTACGCCCCGCTCGCCCAGTACGGCCGATACGATGAACATGAATCTCAGGATCATGAGCAAGATTAAAGTTAATCACCATATCTAATGCATCAATATCTAAGCCGCGTGCTGCCACATCGGTAGCCACCAAAACTGATACACTCTTATTAGAAAATCGAATCAATGCCTGATCGCGCTCACGCTGATCAAGATCACCATGAATGGCCAGCGCATAAAAGCCGTAATGAGCTAATTCATCAGCCACGTCTTGTGTGTCAAGCTTAGTATTGCAAAAAACCAAAGCTGAATCAGGCTTATGCTTTGCTAGCAATATACGCAAAGCGTTCATACGCTCGTCATCTGTATTGGTTTGATAAAAATATTGTTTAATGGTTGAAGCTTCATGCGTTGAGGGCGCATTCACCACGGCTGGATTATTCATCACACGCATAGCAATATCTTCAATTTCTTGCGGATAAGTCGCACTAAACAACAAAGTTTGTCGATTGCTAGGGATTTTTTCAACAATGTCATCAATCGCATCTTGAAAGCCCATATCCAGCATGCGATCTGCCTCATCAAGCACTAACATTTCAACATGATCAAGCTTGAGTGTTTTTTTACGTAAATGCTCCTCAATACGCCCAGGCGTACCCACAACAATATGTGCACCATGTTCTAGCGAACCAATTTGCGGGCCAAATGGCGCGCCACCACAAAGCGTTAAAATCTTAATATTGTGAATGGCTCTGGCTAATTTTCGAATTTCACTTGCCACTTGATCGGCCAACTCTCGAGTCGGACACAAAACAATTGACTGAATCTTGTATGACTTAACATTCAACTTATGCAAAAGCCCCAAACCAAAAGCCGCCGTCTTTCCAGAGCCCGTCTTGCCTTGACCAATCACATCTTTACCCTCTAGAATCAAAGGCAGGCTAAGCGCCTGAATCGGGGTCATTTGTTCATAACCTAGGGTACTAAGGTTTTTTAACAAACCAGCTTGAAGACCTAACGAGGAAAAATCTGATGTACTCACAATAATAATGCCAAAATAAATATGTGTTGAATTTTACACGCTAAATGCCTGCTAAAGTCCAAAGGCCTTTTTAATCCCATCCAAAATCATATCAACAGCAATAATGGTTAATAAAATCCCCATCAGTCGCTCAATAGCAGCAAAAGCTTTATGACTAATATGCTGGCTAAATTTTTCAGAAAAAATTAAAATTATCCCCACTAAGCTCCAAGCCACCAACAAAGCGACACTCCAATCCATCCACCGGCTTGGATCGTTTGCCATAATCAATATTACCGCAGCAATCGCAGAAGGGCCTGCAATTAATGGTACAGCCAAAGGCACAACTAACGGCTCACCTTCTGGGGTATTGGCAAAAATATCTTCAGAGCCAGAAAAAATCATTTTTAAAGAAATCAAAAACAATACAACGCCACCCGCTACACCTAATGAAGATTCTGATATTTGCAATAACTGCAAAATATATTTGCCTGAAAACATGAATATTAACAAAATCAGAAAAGCTATTAACAACTCTCTAATAATAATAGCTCGACGTCTTGTTGCTGGAAGATTCTTCAACAAGCCCAAGAAAATAGGTACATTGGCAAAAGGATCCATAATCAAAAACAGCAAAAAAATAGCAGAAGCAATCGTCATAAACCCTCTCCAGAATACATAATCATTTTCTTAATCAACGATATTAATATCGACACCCTTTTCTAACAACTCGGCCTGTCTAGCGCGCAGATAAGTGCTAAATTTTGGATAATACTGATAATGCTTACCACGGACATACTTCAACACCGTATTAAAATGAAAGCTATAGAGCTTGCCATCAATTTTGGTGATATTTTCACCCTCATCAAACAGCAAAATACCCGGGCGATAATTTAAATCATAATCTTTAACCATTTGCCTTGGTGAGGTGAGCTTGCCGTCAAAGCCTATAATTTTCTGGTCCGAGTAAGCATCAAAACGCACAAACAAATATTTATCCAGCTCAGCTTTAACATCTGCTCGATTAATCAAATTTTGATGAAAATCTTCGCACGCTGTACAGTCTTTATCTTCAAATAGTATCGCCACTGGCTGATCAAACTCTTGGAAATTAGACGCCACTTGCAAGCTCGCATGATCAATAAAAGTATAGGCTTGGCTGGCATTTTGCTGGGCTTCGATATAATTTGATAACGTCGTATTTTTGTAAGATTTACTAGCCACATATTCTAGCACTTGCCTAAAAGCGGCAACATCACGATAGCCATTTGTTCTAAAGGCTTGCTTGCCACTCTCATCTAAAAAAAATAATGGTTGGCGTATATTTTACCGCCAGCATTTCGCTGAGTGCTTGCTCAGTTTTGCTTTCAGATTCACTCATGGTAATTTCTCTCGACCCCCTGATATTCACCGCAACGACAGAAAAATGTTTTTTAATAAAAGCTAAATTTTCACCACTTTTAAAATTTTGCGTCAGCATGGCGTCGCAATATGGGCAACCGTCTAAATGAAAATACAATAAAACCGTTTTGTTTTCATCAAGTGCATCCTGTGCATCTTCAGCCACATCCAAAAAACTATCGGTAAACCAGCTAGGCACATCGTAAAGCGCACCCCCAACAACCTTGCCTGAATCAGCATAAGTATTGATAAAAAAAATGCAATAACCAATATAAAAATTCGACGCATTAATACCATAAAATAACCTTAGTTTAAAAACTCAACCGTCTAATATTACACCTATTAAAACTATGTATATGCCTTTATTAAAACAAAAAAGTTTAATATTGCCAGTGCAAAAGGTGATAATAATGATTGTCTGTTGTGTTTGTGACTGGCTACGTCCCCTGAGCCGATAAATAAACAACTAAGGATATGAGATAGGCTGCTATTGTGCAAGCCCACCACGTAGTGGGAAGCCTGCGGTAGACTTCGAATTTCCGCCTTGAACCTTACTGGTTCAGGTTTTATGCCATCACGGCACAACGGATTTTAACTTCTTCGGCTATAATGCAAATATGAAAGCACTACGCCAACTCCTTCGACAAAAAAGACTCGACATCAACCCTTCCGATCGTGTCAAATTTGCCAAACAGTTATTATCTCAATTACAAAAAATAGCAAATTTTGAGAATGACCAAAAAGTTGCTCTTTATTTACCTAATAACGGTGAAATTAACCCAAAATACATTGAAAACTTCCTAAAAAATCAAGGAATTAGCACTTATTTGCCTATATTAGACGACAAAAGTCTTAATTTTGCAAAAATTGGGGAAAATTTCAGAAAAAACCGATTTGGCATTAAAGAGCCAATTTCTACTGATATTATTAACGCAGATCAGCTCGATATTCTATTTATGCCATTAGTAGGCTTTGATAAAGATAAAAATCGCATTGGCATGGGTGGTGGCTTTTACGATCGCACACTAGCCTTTAAAAAACAGCAAAAAATGGCTAAAAATCCCAAGCTTATTGGGTTAGCTTTTGATTGTCAACAAGTCGAGCAGTTAGAAGTACAAGAATGGGACGTTCCACTCGATGTGATTATTACACCCAGTCAAATTCTTTAAGAATTTCCTAATGCGTGCTTTTGTAAAAACGATTTTAACGTAGGATTTTCGTTAATAATATTCATGCCGAAACCGCGCAGCCATCTGAGTGGCTCATTATTTTCTTTATAAATCCAGTTTAGCCCTGTCATGGTTTTTGCCATTAGCTCGTTATCGAGCCTTCTAGCTCTAGCGTAGTTTCTTAATGTAGAATAATCGCCTAATGGCTTCGATGAAGACTGTAATTGTTGTGATAATTCAATAATATCTGAAAAACCAAGATTAACACCTTGACCAGCAAGCGGATGAATATTATGCGCCGCATCGCCAATCAAGGCTAGATTTTCTTGCACATAGTCCTTGGCGCTGCGCTCAATCAGTGGAAAGGCTTGGATATCGCTCACTAGCTCAAACTCACCAAAACGATACTCCACACCTGCTGATAATCGCTTAGCAAAGGCCTCTTTAGACAACTGCATTAACTCGTCTGCCAATGTATTTTCAGCGGACCAAACAATCGAAGCCTGATGCTCACTGAGTGGCAAAAGGGCAATAATACTATCAGACAAGAATCGCTGCCAAGTCGTATCCTTGAAACCTTGTAAAGATTTAATATTGCAAACGATGGCTTTTTGCTGGTAGTCATTTTCGCTAAATTCAATACTGGCTAGATCTCTCACGCGTGATCTAGCGCCATCTGCACCAATCAGTAGTTGGCAAGCTAACGCAGTGTTGTTATCTAGCTGAACTTGATAGCCTGTTGTTGTTTTTTCAAGGGTGGTGACTTTAGCATTGATAAATTCAACATCGGTCTTTTCTAGCGCTGAAAATAAAGCTGACTGAATAACGTCATTCTCAATAATGTGGCCTAGATGATCAAGGTTTTCATCTTGAGCATGAAAATCTAGAGAGCCATGAGAATTCTGATCCCACACGCTGGTATGGCTAAAAGCATGCTTGCGTTTGATTAAATCCCAAGCGCTAATATTTTTCAGCAGTTTTTCTGAAGTTGGGGTGATGGCACTCACGCGGGTATGATAATCAGCTTGCAACTCTGGATTGGGATTATTAGGCTCGATAATGGCAATTTTATAATCAGTTTTCGCCATTGATAAAGCAAAGGCCTGACCCACCATACCACCGCCAACAATGATAATATCGTAGCTCACTCGCCCTCTCCGGCAATTGTCATCTGATTAATCAGTACTGAACCAACCTTAATATTACCTCGATGATCTACATCGGTACCAACATGCTCAATACCTAAGAGCATGTCTTTTAAATTACCAGCAATGGTAATGCCTGATACCGGGTATTGGATTTCACCATGTTCTACCCAAAATCCTGTTGCACCTCGAGAGTAATCTCCCGTCGTGCCATTCACACCCTGACCCATTAATTCTGTCACCACCAAACCTTTATCCATGGATTTAATCATATCATTTAAATCCCCTGAATATTGATGCTCAATAATCAAATTGTTAACACCGCCCGCATTAGCGGTAGTTTGCAAGCCTAATTGATTGGCCGAATATTGGCTTAGGACATAGCTTTGCACTCGTCCATCTTTTACAAAATGCTGTTTTCTTTTAAGTACACCGTCACGGTCAAAAGCTTTGGCACCAATGGTTTTTTGAGCGAATGGATTTTCTAAAATGGAAAGTGTGTCTGGCAATACCAATTGGTCGAGACTGTTTAATAAAAAAGTTGATTTTTTGTACTGACGAGAGCCGCCCAGCGCACTTATTAATTGTGAAAAAATCCCGCCAGATACTCTGGGTGAAAAAATAACAGGGCATTTTTGTGCCGCTAAAGATCTAGCGCCGAGCTTGCTTATGGCAATTTTTGCCACTTGATCGCCCACCCATTCTGGTGTTTGCAAATCTTGTGCATCAAGTGCTATTGTGTATTCATAAGCTGTTTGCATGTCCATACCTTGCTTGGCAATAACACTACAATTCAACGAGTGTTTGGCACCTTTTTGTATGCTCATCATGCCATTCGAATTTGCATATAAACCTTCGCCTTGATAACTAGACACCTCAGCACCATCAGAATTATCAATAGCGCCATATTCCAAAGCTTGCGACTCACAGCGTGTGGCCAAATCGATACTATGGCTAGGATCTAACTCCCAAGGGTGGTATAGATCCAAATCAGGCACTTCAAAGGCCATTAACTCTTTTGGTGCTAGACCGCTAAATGGGTCGTGCTGGGTATATTTAGCAATAAGACAGGCAGATTCAACGGTTTTTAAAATACCGCTTTCACTTAAATCGACACTTGATGCATGACCCTTGGCATGGCCCATATAAACATTAACATCCAAAGACTTATCAAGGTGATATTCCAGAGTCTCAACCTTGCCTAAACGCACAGCGGTAGAGACACCTGAGCTGGCGCTTAAGGACATCTCATAATCGCTCACGTTGTGGCGTTTAAGGACTTGAATAACTTGTTGTGCGGTTTGCTCTAACGACATCATAGGCTAGGTTAGGTAATCTAAATCAGTTGGTTGTTGAAAGGTATTAATACTTTGTGGTTGAGGGTTATTATCTCTGGGCGACTTAGCGTCCAACATGGAATTAATCGGCATCCATAAGGCCGCCACACCCAAGCCGATAATTAATAATCCTGATGTTTTTCTAACCCAAGGCTTTTGCACAAGATGTGTTAACTGGTTAGACAGGCTAGCCATTAACAATAAACTGGGTAATGTACCTAGGCCGAATGCCAGCATAATCAAACCGCCTTGAGTAGCTGAGCCCGATACAATGGCAAAACTCAGTGCCCCATAAACCAAGCCACAAGGAATACCGCCCCATAACAAGCCTGTGAAAAAAGCAGATTTTAAGTCTTTAACAGGCAAAAAACGCTTAGTTAGTGGTTGTAATAATGCCCAAAATTTTGCGCCAAATTTTTCCAGTAGTTGAATGCCTGATGACCAGCCACCAATATACAAACCCACCATAATCATAAGCACGCCCGAAAAAATTCTCAGCGCTTTATCAAAGGAGCTCATTTGCAAAGTTTGCGCCAATACTGCGCCTAATAGGCCAAATACAACCCCCATTAGGATGTAACTTAGAATTCGACCAAGGTTGTAATTTAGGTGAAAAAGTGCCACTTTGCTAGGATTTGATCTCACTTGTGGATCTAGACCTGCTGTTAGCATGGCGACCACACCACCACACATACCTAAGCAATGAACACCGCCTAGCAAGCCCATCAAAAAAACACTAATCAGAACATCCATTAACTGGCGTTTTGACTGTCTAAGCGTTCAACTTCTAGCAAATGAATGCGGCGTGAATCAGTTTTTAAGACTTTAAACTTAAACCCTTGCAAGCTAATTTCGTCCATTTGTTCAGGCAAGCGGGTGAATCCAGAGATGACCACGCCAGCAATTGTATCAATATCTTCAGCGATGAGCTTAATGTCAAAAAATGCCTCAAACTCTTCGACTGGTGTGTTGGCTTTTAGCAAAAAACGCCCATCACCAAAATCAATAATATTGTCTTCTTCAAAGTCGTGCTCATCTTCAATTTCTCCCACGATTTGCTCTAATACATCTTCCAGCGTTACCAAGCCAGCAATTTCGCCATACTCATCCATGACAATAGCCATATGTGATTTTTTTTGTTGGAATACTCTCAGCAAAGCGCCCAATGTTTTACTCTCAGGAACCAAAATGGCACTACGTAGATATTCCTTGTAGTTAAACTCAGCACGCTTATCACCCGCTAAATAACTCAACAAATCTTTGGCTAAGATAACGCCTTGAATTTTATGGCGCTTAGAGTTAATAATTGGAAAACGGGAATGCGCCGATTTGATCATAATATCAAGCAGCGTTTTGGTATCAGCATTATGCTCGATGGTCACCATTTTTGATTTTGGCACCATGACATCGCGCACCTCCATATTCTCCAGCTGCATCGTGCCTTCGATAATGCTTCGACTATGAGAGTCGATAATATGG
Source organism: Candidatus Thioglobus autotrophicus (assembly GCF_001293165.1). Lineage (NCBI taxonomy): Bacteria > Pseudomonadati > Pseudomonadota > Gammaproteobacteria > Pseudothioglobaceae (SeqCode) > Candidatus Thioglobus > Candidatus Thioglobus autotrophicus. The sequence goes on from NZ_CP010552.1 coordinate 593,050, forward strand.
CTTTCTTCAGCCTCTTTAAGAGCTTGCAATAACTCTTCGTTTGAACCAAGAGGCGTGTGGAAAAATTTCTTAATAAGTCGTTTTAGAAAAGACTTTGTCGAGGGAGGTTGGTCGTCAAACATGTATTAGAGCTTTAAGTTAAAGGAGTATTTTACCAAAAATTAGGATTTTTTACCACTACGCATATTTTTGCCTTGGGCGGCGCGCTCTTTACGCACTTGCTTAGGATCTGCAATCAGTGGCCTATAGATTTCAACACGGTCTTTTTCACGCAGAATTGTATCTAATTTGGCAATTTTCCCAAAAATACCCGTCTTATCTTTCATTAAATTAATTTGAGGGTAAAGCGTTAACAGGCCTGAAAGTTCGATTGCTTGTTTTAGCGTTGTGCCTGCATCAACTTCTATATTTAATAGCGTTTGTTTGTTTTCTAATGCGTAGGCAACTTCAATATGCATTAACTTTGCTGATCGCATAAACGTTGTGCTTTGGCAAAGTCCAGCGTACCTTCATAAATAGCGCGCCCAGTAATAGCACCGCCAATGCCGTGATGTGATTGTGCCAATAAATTAGTAATATCGTCCATATTGGTGATTCCGCCAGAAGCAATAATATCAATTGAAGTTTGCTTGGCCAAATCGGCAGTTGCCTCAACATTGACACCTTGCATCATGCCGTCGCGTGCAATATCGGTATAAACAATTGAGCTGACGCCATCTTGTTCGAACTTTTTAGAAAGCTCGACCACATGCAAATCGGTTTGTTTAGCCCAGCCTTCAGTGGCAACTAGGCCATTATTAGCATCCAAGCCGACAATCACTTTCCCAGGGAACTCGCGACATAATTCAGAAACAAATTCAGGATGCGTCACCGCCATGGTGCCAATAATTAGATAGCTAATGCCAGCTTCGATATAAGTATTGGCAATCTGCATATTGCGAATGCCGCCACCAATCTGCACAGGAAGATTTGGGAATTCTTTGGTGATTTCTGTGACGCTGGCAGCGTTAATAGGCTTACCTTCAAAAGCGCCATTTAAATCAACTAAATGCAAACGTTTTGCACCTTGATCAACCCATTGGGCAGCCATTTTAACAGGATTGTCTGAAAACACTGTGGTGTCGTCCATTAAGCCTTGTCTTAGGCGTACACATTGTCCATCTTTTAAATCAATTGCGGGAATAATTACCATTTTTTTATCCGTTATGTCGCCGATACCCAATGGCTTCAATTAGATGGCGCTGCTCAACTTCTTGGGCATGATCTAAATCAGCAATGGTTCTAGCCACTTTTAAAATTCGGTGATAAGCTCTTGCCGAAAGGTGCAGTTTGTCAATCACACTCTCTAATAATTGCTTATTATCTTTATCTAAAATAATCAGGTTATCAATCTCGTCTGGACTTAGACGATCATTTAATTTACCCTGTCTGTTTAGCTGCATATTATAACAATCTAATACACGTGCTCTAATGGTTTCGCTATTTTCTATTGACTCACTTTTTTGAGCTAATAGCAGCTCTTTTGGCAAAGGTGGAACCTCTAATACCATATCAATACGGTCTAATAATGGGCCCGAAATTTTAACTTGGTATTTTCGAATTTGATCCTGCGTACAATGACACTTGCTAGTACCATCGCCATAATACCCGCACGGACAAGGGTTCATGGCAGCAACCAACTGAAAATTAGCCGGAAAAGTGACTTGTTGTTGTGCCCGTGAAACATGTATCTCGCCACTCTCTAAGGGTTGTCTTAAAGTTTCTAAAACCTGGCGCGGAAATTCAGGCAACTCATCTAAAAACAACACCCCTTCATGCGCAAGAGAAATCTCTCCCGGCCTAGGGTAAGAGCCGCCGCCAACCAATGAGACGGCTGAAGATGAATGATGTGGCGCTCGAAATGCTCGACGATACATTTGCGAGCTATCTAGTATTTTTCCAGCAATGGAATAAATAGAAGCCCTTTGTAAAGCTTTCTCAGTGCTCAAGGGTGGTAGTATCGAAGGCAGCCTTTCTGCCAACATGGTTTTGCCAGAGCCTGGTGTACCGCGCAATAAAATATTATGCCCGCCACTAGCCGCAACTTCCAATGCGCGTTTAGCCTGATATTGGCCTTTAACCTGCGAAAAATCATTCGCATAAATTGCTTGAAATTCACTCGGGGTTGAGCACTGCTCAGGCTCGCCCACACCTGATAAAAATTCACAAACTTGCAACAAATGCTTAGCTGGAAATATTTTTGCCTGTTCAGCCAGAGCACATTGTGCATAATCATCAGCGGGAATAACCAGTGTGTGTTTGGCCTTGTGCGCCTCAATAATAGCCGGCAGTAGGCCCTCAGTCGTATGCAACAAGCCGTCCAAACCTAGCTCGCCATAGAATTCAATCTTTGTTATATCAACTTCAGGTTTAACTTGGCCAGAGGCCAGCAGTATGCCAAGTGCAATAGGCAAATCATAGCGTCCACCACGCTTGGGCAGGTTGGCCGGTGCCAAGCTAACAGTAATACGCCCTTTGGGGGATTTAAAACGTGAATTAATCAGAGCAGATCGAACTCGATCTTTACTTTCTTTGAGTGCACCTTCAGGCAATCCAACAATAGAAAACCCAGGCAAGCCACCAGAAATATGCACTTCAATGGTAACTATTGGCGCATCAAGCCCTGTTGAGGCGCGCGTAAAAATTTTAGCCAGTTGACTCACACCGCCTCCAAATCTTCTAGACTCCATCTGGGTTGAATGGTGATTTCATCACTGTTTGTTGCCTGTCCTTTACTTAGGCGAAGATGCCCTGCAAGCGCGATCATAGCGCCATTATCAGTGCAAAATTCTTGGCGCGGATAAAACACCTGAGCACCTTGCTTTAAACCCATTGCATCTAACTCTTGGCGTAGCGCTAGATTAGCGCTAACACCGCCTGCTACTACCAATGTTGCTCTGCCTGTTTGCTCTAAAGCGCGGCGACATTTAATCATCAAGGTTGAGGTTACTGCCACCTCAAAGGCTTTGGCAATATTAGCCTTTTGCTCAGGATATTTAGCAAACGTATTGCGTGCAAATGTTTTCAGGCCACTAAAACTAAAATCCAGCCCTGGACGATCAATCATAGGTCTTGGAAACTTAAAAGCATTTGCATCACCCTGCTGGGCGAGTTCGGCTAAAGCTGGGCCGCCTGGATATCCCAAGCCTAAAATTTTGGCCGTTTTATCAAAGGCTTCGCCAACTGCATCGTCTAGAGATTCGCCCAAAATCTGGTACTCACCAATCGCCTTAACATCAATCAACATAGTGTGTCCGCCCGATACTAATAAAGCCACAAACGGAAAGCTAGGCACCTTCTCTTCTAACAAAGGTGCCAATAAATGCCCTTCCATATGGTGTACACCAAGTGAAGGGATTTTAAGACTCCAGGCCAATGATTTTGCCACTGCACTACCCACCAACAAAGCCCCGGCAAGACCAGGGCCTGCCGTATACGCAACGCCACTGATATCGCTTAATGTTAAGTGTGTATCAGCAAGCACTGATTTAATTAATGGCAGGGCGCGCTGAATATGATCGCGAGATGCTAGCTCAGGAACCACGCCGCCATATTCGCAATGAATCTCTACTTGAGAAAACAACTGGTGACCAATCAGGCCTTTTTCACTATGATATAGGCCGATGCCTGTTTCATCACAAGAGCTTTCAACACCTAAGGTAATAAAGGGCTTAATAGCCGACACTAGACTCGCCTAAATAGACTTTTTTAACTTCTGAATTATCAAGAATAGCTTGTTTATCGCCCCTGGCAATAATATTCCCACCATGTAAAACATAGGAGTGATCACAAGTATCAAGCATTTCTCGATAATTATGATCTGTAATTAACACGCCAATACCTTTATCCTTTAAATGGTAAATAATTTGCTGAATATCGCCCACAGAAATTGGGTCCACCCCTGCAAATGGCTCATCTAGTAGGACAAATTTTGGATCCATTGCTAGCGCTCTAGCAATCTCAACTCGACGCCTTTCTCCACCTGAAAGACTCAGGCCGTCAATATGACGAATATGTTCAATATGAAATTCAGATAACAACTCTTCTAGACGATGCTTTCTTTGCGGCTTATCTAAGGCACTATTTAATTCCAAAACAGCCAAAATATTATCCTCAACTGACAGCTTTCGAAAAATTGAAGGCTCTTGTGGTAAATATCCTAAGCCCAATTTAGAGCGTTTATGCATAGGCATTTTGCTCACCTTAACCCCGTCAATAAAGACTTGGCCTTTATCTGCCCGAACCAAGCCACATGCAATATAAAAACAGGTCGTTTTACCAGCGCCATTAGGACCTAACAAGCCCACAATTTCACCGGACTTAACCTCAAACGAGACGTCGGAAACCACTTCACGTCGGGCGTATTTTTTAGAGATATGGGTAACAGTGAGTGTGCTTGATGACATGATAAATTGATTTATTTTCTATAAGATATCTTACCCTAAATAAGTCGGATTTGTTTAGAGCTACAGACCTCAATCAACTGTCCATTCACCTCTACTATTAGCATTCCTTGGGAATTAATACCCTTGACTACGCCAATCAATTTTTGATTATTTATATCCAACTCTACTTGCTTATTTGTTAAATAATCCACTTGTTGCCATGACTTTAGAAAATAAGCAAGGCCGTGAGAGGCGAATAATTGGCAATTTTTTAAAATATGGTTGATTAATAAAGCGGATAAATCTTCAATAGCTGGCGGCTTTTGGATGATACTGGCTAAATCAATCCAAGGGGAGTCGCATTCAAAATTTTGCCTCAAATCATAATTTAAACCAAGCCCGATAACAACAGATTGATATTGGCCTTGTAATGTATTTTCAATTAAAATACCCGCTAGTTTTTTCTGACCAACAAATACATCATTTGGCCATTTAAGCTTTACTTGGCTAATACCGAGCGCTTCCAGTGCGCTAACCACACCAAGCCCAATCACTAAACTCAAGCCGTTCAGCGATAAATCTACGCCAAAAACATGGCGAATAGACAACAACACACTAGCATCTTTTTGACTCAGCCAGCTACGATCATACTGACCTTTCCCCTGTGTTTGCTCACTAGTAATGCAAATTTGGGTGGTTTGTGAAAATGCGAGCGCCGACAGGTAGTCATTCGTACTCGCTATTGAATCAAAAGCAAAACACTCAACTGCTGGTTTAATTTGAGCGGCTAGATTAGAATAATTAGCCATGTGATAACCAGCAATACTAATGAAAGCCAAACTGCCGCTGAACCCATATCTTTAGCAGCGCCTGATAAGGCGTGATAGTCGTCTCCAATACGATCTATTGCTGCCTCAATGGCAGAATTAAGCATTTCTACAATTAACACCAAAAAAACAACAGCAATGAGTGCGAATTTTTCCAGAGGAGAGCTGCCTAAAATCAATGCTAACGGGATCAAAACAAACGCCAACCAGACTTCTTGCCTGAAAGCGGCTTCAGATTGATAGCAGGTTTTAAGGCCTTTTATTGAAAATTCAAACGCCTTAAAAATTCTCTTAAGACCAACAGCTTCATTTTTCACAAGTGGCTCATTAGATGGTTAAAATAGTTAAATCAATTTTACACATAAGTTTAATTATGAAAATAGCATTAGGCGTTGAATACATGGGCACTGATTTTCATGGCTGGCAATTGCAAAAGTCAGGCATTCGTACTGTGCAACAGGTGGTTGAAAAAGCACTTTCAAAAATTGCTGATCATCCAGTGAGGGTTTTTTGCTCGGGTAGAACTGATGCAGGTGTGCATGCTATTGAACAAGTTATTCATTTTGAAACTCACGTTGATCGCGAAGACAAGGCCTGGCTGTTTGGGGGTAATGTCAACTTGCCTTATGATGTGAATTTCACCTGGGCAAAACGTGTTGATGATGACTTTCATGCTCGTTTTAATGCGCATGCCAGGCGCTATCATTACAAAATTCATAATGCCAAAGTGCGCTCTGCCATTATTGGCCGACACTCTCTCTGGGAGCCAAGAGCACTTAATATTGAGGATATGAGTGAAGCAGCACAATACCTTCTAGGAGAGCATGACTTTTCTGCTTTTAGAGGGAGCTTATGCCAGGCGAAATCTCCTATTAAAACCATTGAATTTATTCGCTTAAGTAGGCACAATGACGAAATATTACTAGATATTAAAGCCAATGCGTTTTTACATCATATGGTTAGAAACATTGTTGGCACACTACTCAAGGTGGGCAAGGGTGAGCGCCCTGTCGAATGGGTGCAAACCGTATTAGCCTCGAAACAACGCAAAGAGGCTGGTGCAACAGCCCAGCCTCAAGGTTTATATTTTGTTAAAGCGTTTTACGAATCTAGAACACAAGGTTCATCATTGTCATCATAACAATCAAGAATAAGACCGTCATTACACCACCTGCCTTAATAAAGTCAGCCACCTTATAGCCACCTGGACCCATAATGAGCGCATTAACTTGGTGCGTTGGAATCAAGAACGAGTTAGATGTTGCAATAGCTACTGTGAGTGCATAGATGGCTGGATCTGCACCCACCTGAATAGCAATATTAACTGCAATTGGCACCAAAAGAATAGTAGCACCAACATTGGACATAACCAAAGTGAAGAAAGTTGCTAGTACAGCAATCGACGCCAAAATAACCCAAGGTGCCATATCGCCAACCACTTTCACAGTTTCCTGAGCAATCCATAAAGCCGTACCTGTTTTAGAAACAGCCAAGCCTAGTGGAATTAAACTGGCTAACAAAAATACTGTTTTCCACGAAACCGCTCTATAGGCTTCTTCAATTTTAAGCACCTTCGTCAGAATCATGCCTAGTGCACCAGTCATTAATGCAATAGAGAGTCTAATATCTGTAAATAAAATTAAAAATAGGGCGATAGCAAAGAAAATACCAGCCCATTTAACCTTTTCAGGGCGAGACTCTTCTTGCACAGGATACTCTGATGTAACAACAATAAAATCGGTGTTATTTTGTAGGCGCTCTAAGTCTTCCCAACATACATGCGAAACCAGGGTATCGCCTGATTGAAATGGAAGGTCACGAATCCCTTCACCCTCTTTTAAAGTTTTACCACCACGATGGAGTGCAACCATGGCAAGGCCGTAAGTTTTTCTAAGCCAAACATCTCGTGCAGTTTTGCCGATCAGTGTTGAATTTGGTGGAATGACCAGCTCAGCAGTACCGCAGTTTTGTGTTGACAGAAGGTCTGAAAATTTTTCAATTTTATCGGATAGATCTAGTTTGAAGCCTTCAACAAAGCTATCTAAATCTTCTTTAGAGGTTAGTAATCCAAGCGTCATATTGGCTTCAATAGCAGTACTACGATCAACTGAATCGTGCCCAACTAAGCTATTATTATTAGCATCTTGAATGGCAACAATTCTGACGCGTGAAATGGTTTCAATATCGTCAAGTTTCATGCCCACCAAATCGCTGGTTGCAGGTACGCTTACTTCAAATAAATCGTAATTAATTTTATAAACTTCTTGAAAATGCTCAATCGCAGATACTGACTCTGACTGATCTTCTTTAACTGTTGGCAATACCCATTTCCCAGCTACCACAAAATAAATAATACCCGTTGCCACTAAAGCAATACCAATTGGCGTCACTGAAAACAAACCCCAAGTTTCCATCTGATTTTCAACAGGCAAACCTTGGTTCGTTGTTAGAATCAAGTCATTCAGCAAGATCAATGGACTTGACCCTACCATGGTCATCGTACCACCCAAAATCGCCGTGAAACCCATTGGCATTAAAAGCCTAGACATTGGAACACCTGAGCGAGAAGAAATCCTGCTCACTACTGGAATAAATAAGGCCGCTGCGCCCACGTTTTGCATAAAGGAAGAAATAAATCCCACCGTTGAAGAAACAATCGGAATAATTCTTGTTTCAGAGCGTCCGCCTACTCTCAGAATAAAAGCAGCCACTTTAGTCATAAGCCCTGTCTTATCAAGACCGGCACCAATAATCATCACGGCCACAATTGACATAACTGCATTCGATGAAAATCCATCAAATAATTGTTCATTATCAACCAAACCACTCTCAAGACCCATTAGGGTATAAACCAACGGCAGTGATGTTAAGCCTAATACAACCATAATCGTAATAGCTGCCTCATCCACCTCTACCACTTCAAAGGCAAAAAGGAAAATGGTTAATAATAAAATACCTAGCATCCAAGCAATTGGCGCTGTAGGAGCAACAAGAGCGAGCCACAAGCCAAAGACTAGAAATATAATAGCTGCAATTATTTTTTTATTTAACATGAATTCCCTCGCTCTTAAGATCAGATAATAAGCCTATTATTATAATGTATTTATAATATTATTGATTGCTAACATTCTTAAAAACTCCCAATTAAAGCCAAAGAAGTGCCTATTATTTGTATTTTAATGGCAAATTATTCATTTTTTAAATCCATACTTTTAAATGTTTACTGGCATGATTATGATAAAATTTTGTCAAAAATATAAGTTGAATCAACCAAGCAAGGAAAAATGTGTAATCAACACGACCGTAACGAAGACATTAATCAACTGTTTATTAACAATAATAAATGGGTAGATGAAATCAATCAGCGCGATGCGTCATTCTTTTCTAACCTCTCTAAACAACAAGCACCTGATTACCTGTGGATTGGCTGTTCTGATAGCCGAGTCCCAGCCAATGAACTAGTAAAAATGGACCCTGGAACTATTTTCGTACATCGTAATATCGCTAACTTGGTTAACTCAAGTGATATGAATATCTTGGCTGTCATTCAGTATGCGGTTGAAATTCTTAAAGTTAAACACATTATTGTTAATGGACATTACGGCTGTGGTGGCGTCCAAGCGGCTATCAATACTAGTAATCCTGATCTCATTGACAACTGGATTAGAGCCATACGTAAGTACTATCAACGCGCCAAAAATGAGCTAAAAAACCTCTCTAAAGAGGAGCAGGTTGACAAGCTTTGTGAGATTAATGTGGTTGAACAGGTGCGCAATATATGCCATATTCCGGTTATTAAAAAAGCTTGGAGAGATGGTCAAGCTTTGTCTGTTCACGGCTTTATTTATGATATTAAGGACGGACACTTACACAATCTAAATGTCACTATTGACAATAGCGATGATGCTGAAAAAATGGTCTCTAGAGAGTCAAGTTTTTAAAGATTAAAAAAATCAATAATCTCTGCTAGAAATTCTCATCCCAGTCAACCAAAATTTGGCGCTTATCCATATCAATTGATATTAAAAATGGTTCAATATAAGGCACCCAGTGCTCTTTATTGTCCTTGCTTGACGAGGACTCTGTTCCAGCGCTAACAACCATGACTTTATTAGAGCCGGTATCAACCATATAAGCAATCTCACCCAAAACAATCCCTTGGCAATTAACAACTTCTAGCCCTGTTAATTCATCCCAATAATATTCTCCTTCTGGCAGCTTGGGTAATTGCGATTTTTCAATATACAGCTCAGTGCCGATATAGTCTCTAGCTACCTCGCGATCATTAACGTTTTTAAGCTGTGCAACAATCGTTTTGGCCTGAACCCGTCCTTTGACAATTTCTAAGGTAGTCCAGGCGCCATTTACTTTAATGTGCCAAGGCTGATAAGAAAGAATATTTTTTCTAGGATGGGCGTGAGAAAATATTTTCACCCATCCCTGGACGCCAAAAAGGCCATTAATCTGTCCGATCAATAGCCTTTTATTGTCGAGAGGTTGGTCCACTACTTACTCAGCAGCCGTCTCTTCCTCTGTTGCTGCTGCCGCTTCTGCTTCTGCAGCCGCTTTAGCCTCCGCAGCTTCAGCTGCTTTCGCTTCAGCCTCAGCTTTCGCTTCTTCATCAGCTTTTGCCTTAGCTTCAGCTGCTAGCTTAGCTGCAACTGCTGCCGCTCTAGCTTCTTGAGCCGCAACACGCTTTTCACGAATTGAAGGATCTTTAAATTCTTTTACAAGTTGTTTAACACGATCAGACACTTGTGCACCTTTTGATGCCCAGTAATCTAATCTGTCTTCTTCGATAGTAAGCCTAACCTCTTGTCCACGAGCAACTGGATTAAAATATCCGATACGCTCGATATAACCACTGTCTCTACGCTTTCTAGAGTCTGTTGCTACAATTGAATAAAAAGGTTTTTTCTTGGCTCCACCGCGGGCTAGTCTAATTTTAACCATGGGTTTTTTGCTCCTGTGTTTATTAAAAGCTTACACCGAAAAGGTATAAGACGCGAGATTATATCAGTTTTTCTAGTGCTTCTGCTAGTTTTTGTGCATCACCTGTGTAGTTCATCGGGGTGAGTTCGGCGAGCGCTTGCTTAGCATCCTCTGGCATATCCAAATCTTTTACAAATTCTGCTAAAACTTGTGCATCAATACTATTGCCACGTGTGAGCGCTTTTAGCTTTTCGTATGGATTCTCAATACCGTAGCGACGCATCACTGTTTGAATAGGCTCTGCCAACACCTCCCATGACGAATCTAGATCTTGATGTAGGCGTGCTTCATTGGTTTCTAATTTGCCAATGCCTTTGGCAATTGACGCGTAAGCCACTAAACAGTGTGCACAGCTAACCCCTAGATTTCTTAGTACGGTTGAGTCTGATAAATCACGCTGCCAACGAGAAATGGCTAATTTATCTGCCAAATGTGTATTAATGGCATTGGCAAGTCCTAAATTTCCTTCGCCATTTTCAAAATCAATAGGGTTAACCTTATGCGGCATAGTTGATGAGCCAACCTCACCTTCAATGGTTCTTTGCTTGAAATAACCCAAAGACACATAACCCCAAATATCACGACAAAAATCAATCAAAATTGTATTAAAACGATTCATTGAATGAAAATATTCAGCCATATAATCGTGCGTTTCGATTTGAGCTGTGTACATGGCATAATTTACGCCCAGCCCTTCAATAAACTGCTGAGAAATACTCTGCCAATCCAGTGTTGGATAGGCGGACAAGTGTGCATTAAAGTTACCTACTGCACCATTAAATTTACCCATAATTTTGACATTCTCTAACTGCTCAATTTGTCTTTTTAAGCGATACGCAAAGTTAGCCATTTCCTTGCCGACTGTTGTTGGAGAAGCAGTTTGGCCATGCGTGCGTGACAACATTGGAATGGCCGCATTATCTTTCGCCATCTTGCCAATCAACAACAATACAGTTTGCATTTGCTCAAGCATTACTTGACGCCCATCAATGAGCATTAGCGCATGGGATAAATTGTTAATATCTTCTGATGTACAAGCAAAATGAAAAAACTCGCTCACTGCATTGAGCTCTGCATTCTCTTTAATTTGCTCTTTTAAAAAATACTCTACTGCCTTAACATCATGATTTGTCGTGCGCTCAATATCCTTGACAGCTTGTGCATCGGCTAATGAAAAATTGGTCGCAATATCGCTTAAAAATTGGGCTGCTTCTGGGCTAAATGCAGGCACTTCTTTAATATTTGCATTATTAGACAGGGTTTGCAGCCATTTAACTTCAATTAAAACACGGTATTTAATCAGACCAAATTCACTAAAAATAGTGCTAAGCGCATTGGTTTTATCGAAGTATCGCCCGTCAATTGGGGAAATGGCAGTAAGGTGAGTCAGGTTCATAAGCGTGCCTATTAGCTAAAAACTGCCTTGTATTTCATAATATGACAAATAAAAACTATAATATGAAAAACTTGGTAGTAATAAAATGATAGAATTATACGCTTTATTACTGACGAGAAAACACAATGAAATCAGCCTACCTTCAACACGTTAACGAACGTCAACAAGATAATTTACCACCTTTAGCATTAAATGCTGAGCAAGTTGCTTCAGTGGTTCAGCACCTAATTCAGGGCGATGAAGATGAATTTTATTTAGACCTGCTCACTAACCGTGTGCCACCAGGTGTTGATGAGGCTGCCTATGTGAAGGCGGGCTTTTTAGCGAGCATTGCCAAAGGTGATCAGCCTTGTAATGCAATCGACCAAAAACAAGCTACTTTCTTATTAGGTACCATGGTGGGTGGCTACAATATTGAGCCAATGGTTGGCTTACTAGATAACGATACATTGGCACCGATTGCTGCAACTGGCTTATCTCATACACTACTCATGTTTGATGCGTTTTATGATGTCAAAGACAAGGCAGATGCAGGTAATTTGGTCGCCCAACAAGTATTACAATCTTGGGCAGACGCCGAGTGGTTTACGAGTCGTGACAAAGTCGCTGAAAAAATCTCAGTAACAGTCTTTAAAGTAACTGGAGAAACCAACACGGATGATTTATCTCCTGCACCTGACGCTTGGTCTAGACCTGATATCCCGTTGCACTCTTTAGCGATGTTAAAAATGACACGCGACGGCATCAATCCAGAAGAACATGGCAAAGTAGGTCCAATTAGCCAAATTGCAGCATTGCAAGAAAAAGGCTTTCCACTTGCTTATGTGGGCGATGTTGTCGGCACGGGATCCTCACGCAAATCCGCGACCAATTCAGTTTTATGGTTTATGGGCGATGAGATTGCCTACGTACCTAATAAAAAAGACGGTGGCGTTTGTTTGGGTGGAAAAATTGCACCTATCTTTTTTAATACCATGGAAGACTCTGGCGCCCTACCAATCGAGCTAGATGTCGCTCAATTTAATATGGGCGACGTGATTGATATTTACCCTTATGAAGGTGTTGTTAAAGAGCATGGCACTGATAAAGTTTTGAGCACTTTCGAGTTAAAGTCAGATGTGATTCTTGACGAGGTTCAGGCTGGCGGCAGAATCCCTCTAATCATTGGTCGCGGCCTAACAGCCCGCGCTCGCGAAGCGCTAGAGCTTGAGCCTTCAACCCTATTCCGCTTACCTGTAGAAATACAAGACACAGGTAAAGGCTACTCATTAGCACAAAAAATGGTGGGCAAGGCCTGTGGCGTTGAAGGTATTCGCCCAGGTACTTATTGTGAGCCAAAAATGACAACAGTAGGCTCTCAAGATACCACCGGGCCAATGACACGAGATGAATTAAAAGATCTGGCGTGTTTAGGGTTTTCAGCAGACTTAACCATGCAATCTTTTTGCCATACAGCCGCCTACCCAAAGCCAGTTGATGTAGAAACACACCACACGCTGCCCGACTTTATTATGAACCGTGGCGGTATCTCTCTACGTCCAGGTGATGGCATTATCCACTCTTGGTTAAATCGTATGTTATTGCCAGACACAGTAGGTACAGGTGGCGATTCACACACACGCTTCCCTATTGGTATTTCTTTCCCAGCAGGCTCTGGTTTGGTGGCATTTGCCGCTGCCACTGGTGTTATGCCACTAGACATGCCAGAATCAATTTTGGTACGTTTTTCTGGTGAAATGCAGCCGGGCATTACCTTGCGTGATATGGTTAACGCTATTCCTCTTAAAGCTATTGAAAAAGGCTTACTAACCGTTGCCAAAGAAGGCAAAGTTAACGCCTTCTCTGGTCGAGTATTAGAAATTGAAGGCCTGCCTAATCTTAAAGTTGAGCAAGCTTTTGAATTATCCGACTCTGCCGCTGAACGTTCGGCTGCTGGTTGTTCTATTTATTTAGACGAAGCGCCAATTATTGAGTATTTAAACTCTAACGTAGTCATGCTCAAATGGATGATTGCACAAGGATATGGCGATAAGAGAACCATTGCACGTCGCATTCAAGCCATGGAAAAATGGCTGGCCAACCCTAAACTCATGAAAGCAGATGCTGATGCAGACTACGCAGAAGTCATTGAAATCAACATGAGCGACATTAAAGAGCCAATTTTGGCTTGTCCTAATGATCCTGATGACGTTAAAACACTCTCTGACGTTGCTAATACCAAGATTGATGAAGTGTTTATCGGCTCATGCATGACCAACATTGGCCACTTCAGAGCAGCAGCCCAGCTATTAAAAGGCAAGTCTGAAATAAACACCGAACTTTGGATTGCACCGCCAACTCGTATGGACGAAAAACAATTAAAACAAGAAGGTGTATATGATGCCTTTAGTGCTATTACTGAGCATACTGAAATGCCTGGTTGTTCACTATGTATGGGTAACCAAGCGCGTGTTAAAACTAACGCAACTGTCGTATCGACTTCAACTCGAAACTTCCCAAATCGTCTAGGTGATGAAACTAATGTGTATTTATCCTCTGCCGAAGTAGCCGCTATTTCTGCAAAACTTGGCTATATTCCAACTGCGCAAGAATACTTATCTGCAATGAAGGGTATTGAGCCAATGGAAGCACAAATTTATCAATATCTAAATTTTGATCAAATTGATGAATACGAAAAGCAAGCAACTACCGTGCCTGTAGAAAATATTCTAAATTCATAAAATCAAACGGCATGTTTTAAATGGCATGCTGTTTTCATTAGGACAATAAAAAAGCCGCTATTTAAGCGGCTTTTTTATTGTCTGTAAAAAGGGAAAGATTATTTAATCTTAGCCTCTTTATAGATAACGTGTTGTCTTACAACAGGATCAAACTTCTTAACCTCAACCTTTTCTGGGTGAAGACGCTTGTTCTTAGTTGTTGTGTAAAAATGGCCTGTCTTAGCCGATGATACTAATTTAATTTTCTCTCTCATATCTTACTCCTAAACCTTTTCGCCACGTGCGCGGATTTCTTTAAGCACGACTTCAATGCCTTTTTTATCAACAATTCGTAAACCTTTAGCTGTTAGCTTTAGTTTAACAAAACGATTCTCACTTTCCACCCAAAAACGGTGTGTGTGAAGATTCGGATAAAAACGACGACGCGTTCTGTTGTTTGCGTGTGATACATTATTACCACTAATTGGGCGCTTACCAGTTACTTGACATATCTTTGCCATGACTCACCTTTCAAAAATCTAAAAGAAACGAATTATACTTAAAATTATTTCACTTTCCAGGCTAAATTTTATAAAAATTCTATTTACTATTGCTTTGATTGGCTGTATCATACCCCACTTCGGAGGGATGGCAGAGCGGCTGAATGCACTGGTCTTGAAAACCAGCAAGGATTAATCTCCTTCCAGGGTTCAAATCCCTGTCCCTCCACCACATTACCCCTTATGTAGCAACGATTACCAAGTAATTTTTTAAAAGTTTCACTACATTTTCACTACATACAAAAAAAACACCCCATTAATTCACTAGCTTTTTTAGCTCTAGATATTGTTATTTTTTGTTAAGAATTAATTTGCTGGCTGAGAGATTTTTCCATCGATTTGAAAGAATGCATATGGATAACGATATACCTTATTTATGAATAAAGCATAAATAGTTATAAATCAACCACAGGTGCATACTTTATTACATCATTTAGATGGTCTGGAGATAAATGGGCATACCTCATAGTCATTGTTAAGGTGCTATGGCCTAACACCTTCTGCAAGCTCAAAACATCGCCACCATTCATAATAAAATGACTGGCAAAGGTATGTCTCAATATATGTGTACTTTGTCCTTGAGCTTTTTTAATGCCCGATCTTTCATAACAACTCGCAAAAGTATTCTTATTAGCCGCTAATGGTAGATCTAATTGAGCTTCTAATTTTGGATTAATTGGAATATATCTATTCTTACCACTTTTAGTATTAAATAAACAAATCTTGCCGTTTCTAATATGCTCAGGTTGCAAGCTTCTAGCCTCTCCCCACCTTGTGCCGCAAGTTAAGCATATCAAAGCACACAGGTAAGTATCTTTATATTGTTTAAGCTCTTTAAATAATTTTTTTATTTCTTCATCATCAAGATAAAACAACTCCCTCTCTGGAATCCTGATAGTGCGAACTTCTGCCAAAGGATTTGGATAATTTACTTCTTTCAGGCGTCTCAATTCATTAAACACACTTGATAAATAAGTTTGCTTGTTATTAATTGTTTTTGGCTTGTGTACCTTTAGTTTTTTAGCTCGATAATGTGCAAAATCTTTAGCAGAAAAATCTGAAGCAATAGGGTTGCCCAAATCATTAGCTACCTTCTTTAATAGCGCTTTACGCTGCTCTCCATCTCTCAAGCTTTGACCGTGCATTGCGTACCATGCTTCAATTAAATCTAACAACGTTCTATTGTCTTTTTTTACGCTTGCCCAGTCTTTGTTTTGATAGACCTCCGTAATAAAATTACGCTCATAGCCTTGGGCTTCTTGCCTAGTTTTAAAGCGTTTTTGTATGCGTTTATTTCGCCCTTGAGTAATATCAACGGTAAATGTGCCATTTGGATTTTTTCTGACCATTTTTTACCTCATTAACGTCATTATTTACACAACCCTTTGAATAGGATTAATACTGTGGTAATTTTCAACATTACAATTAGTTAAATCATAGCTGTCTTGTAAATTAAGCCAATATTGCGGGGAGTTGTTAAAGTATTTACCAAGTCTGATTGCCGTATCACTACTAATTGATCGCCTTCCTTTTAAGATGTCACTAATGCGCGTCTGTTGCACAAAAATATCTTTAGATAGGCGATAAGCAGTAATGTTGTAATCTTCTAGCAACTCTTGTAAGAATTCACCTGGATGGAAGTTATTTTTAATCATGGTTATTTCTCCGTTTAATAGTAATTAACAATTTCAACATCATAAGCATTGCCGCCTATAAAAATAAAAAATACCCTGTACTGTTGGTTAATCCTTATACCGCTCTGCCCCTTTCTATCGCCAAATAATCCTTCTAAGTGATTTGATGATGGCAAACACAAATCATTTAAACAAGTAGCACTGTCTATTTGCACCAATCTCATTAATGCTCTTTTAATAATATGGCTAGGAATCGATTTATGCTTGCCATCAGTTGCAAATTTTTCAGTTCTTTTGTCAGCGTAACTTTTTATCATATTTTTGTTATATAGTATCGTATTGAAATACTATTGTAAAACAATACTATTTTAAACTACTTTACCAATCTCATCCTTCACCTCTTCCTTAATGTGAGGATTAACCTGAGGCATGCATTCATCATCATCCGTCATTAGACACTGCGAATGTTCTGGAAATGCAGAGCACAACTTTTTGGCAAATTTAGCTTTATGAGTAGGTGTTAATACTATTCTTTCTAATTTTAAAAAAACTACAAAATCAATACATACAACAAAAATATAGATATAATCGAACTAGATTTAATTTAACTTGGGAATAAAAAAATGAGAATGAATAAAAAAGGTTTTACATTAATTGAATTATTAATCGTAGTTGCGATTATCGGTGTTTTAACTGCAGTAGGAATGCCTATGTATCAAGGTTATATTGCAACTGCAAAGGTTAATACGTCCAAAGAGAATCATGCCAGAGCTCGTGATTTTATTGCAGCATCATTTACTAAGTGTGCAACAGGACCAACAACGGGAATTCCTTTAAAAACAGATGACGCAGGTGCAACAACTGATGTTTTATGTAGTGAGAGTGCAGCAGATTTTGCAAGTGCATTTATACTTCACTTTAAAAGTGACGGTTGGAAAAATCCTCATGATGGTAATCAATTCTGCTGTAGCGCCGCTGCGCCAAAATTAAAAAGTGGTCCAAATACACAAATAACAGCCTCTGGAAACATCTTAACAATAAAGACAAATGTAGGTAAAGAGGATGGAACAGATGACAACAAAACCAATACCGTTATAAAAGAGTAGTACACCTCTCTTTGTTAACCTAACAAAAAGCAGAATAAGTCTTAGAATTTGTTCTGCTTTTTTTAACTTCAAAAAAACCATGTTAAAAACTAAAAAACCATCTTTTACATTAATTGAATTACTTATTGTTGTTGCAATATTAGGCGTTATTACTGCTATTGGAACCCCTATTTACAATGGGTTTATTAGCTCTAGCAAGGAAATTACCGCAAAAAATAGCCTTCGTAATATCTGCTTAGTTCAGGCAGATTATTTTTCTGAAAACAGTAATTACTTACTAACAAGCGTAGATACGACAGTAAAGATTAATGACAATCTCTTTGGTAAAAAAACCTTAAATGAAAATGAATCTGAAGGAGGATATCAATATTCTATTACTAAATCACCAGGTGGGTATCAAGCAAAAGCAACGCCAAAAGACACATCGTCAGACTTAACACCATATTGTGTTGATCACACTGATGGCCCGCCATTCTCTTGCTAATAACTTAAAGAGTTTGTCCCATTTGAAACATTGGAGTATACATCGCTACCAAAATAAAACCAACAGTAACACCCATAAATACAATCATGATCGGCTCCAACATTGAGGTTAGCTGAGTAATAGTAACATCCATCTCTTCTTCATAATAACGGGCAATTGATTCAAACATCTCCTCCATGTTGCCGGTCCTTTCCCCGACTGAAGTCATTGCGGTAAAAGTAGCTGGAAAAATAAAAGGATTCTTCTCAAAAAGTACTGATAGCGGCTCACCTGAGAAAACCCCTTTTTTAACCTCAATCATGGCTTCTTTGATAATAATATTATCATTAGAAGTGGCAGCAATATCCAAAGATTCGATTACTGGTACGCCTGCAGCAGTTAGGTTGCCTTGAATCATTGCAATTTTAGATAGCGCTGATTTTTGAATTAATTCACCAAAAAGAGGGAGTTTTAAAATAAATTTATGCCAGCTACGTCTAATCTTATAATTACTCTTAACAAGGGCTGATAAAGAAACACTTATCGCCATAAATACAACTGCTAGCAATCCTCCCCCCATTGGATTTCGCATAAATTCACTAATATCTACCACTATTTGCGTAGTTGCCGGCAATCCACCTGGAACACCTTTAAACATATCTTGAAATACAGGAACAACAAACACCATCATTAAGATAATAACTGCCATTGCTACTACAAGTAGCACTATAGGATAAGTCAAGGCGCCTTTAATGCTAGATCGAATCTTCTCATCCTTCTCCATACCAATCACTAATTTACTTAAAAATAAATCAACCTTGCCGCTCGACTCGCCCGCTCTTAATAGATTAATGTAAACGTTATTAAACACATAAGAGTGTTTTGCAAAGGAGTCTGAAAGTGGTGTGCCGGATTCAACATCATTGTGTATCTGAGTAATAACTTGTTTTAAAGTCGGATTTATCGTTTGTTTTTCAATCATAGAGATAGTCTCTAAAATCGGCAAACCTGCACGTATCATGGTTTCTAATTTTTTGGTAAAAGCAATAACTTCATGAATGGGGACTTTTTTCTTAATTCGTTTAACTTTCTTACCTGCGCCATCATCCAACTCAACTTCTTCCCCCGAAACCCTCTCCAAAGAAGTGATAATGATCTTGTCTTCTTTTAACTTGAATGCTGCCTCATCTTTATTGAGTGCCTCAACCTTGCCATCAGTATATTGATTACCTTGTATTCCTTTATATTTATATACTGCTGCCATAAATCACCTTTAATGCTTATTCAGACATGAGTATGCGTTGATACTCTTTTAAGCTAATAGCCCCTTCTAATAAAAATCCTCTGCCTACTTCTTGCATAGTGGAAAAATGGTCCTTTTCTTTAGCAATTTTTAAAAGTTCTGGTGTGGTTAATCCGCTCAAAACACCTTGTTTAATATTATCAGTCACTCTAAGTACTTCGTATATACCTTTACGCCCTTTATAGCCTGTTTTGTTGCATTTAGAGCACCCTTTGCCATAACAAAGTTGTGTTCTAGATGCCTCCTCTGGAGTAAAGCCAATTGACATTAATTGCCCTTGTGTGACAGACTCGTCCTGGGTTTTGCAAGCTTCACAAACTTTACGTGCTAATCTTTGCGCCACTATCAATGTTAAAGATGACGTTATTAAGTAAGGTGCTAGCCCCATATTAATTAGACGGGTGATTGTACTAATAGCGTCGTTAGTATGTAATGTAGAAAGCACTAAATGCCCTGTTAATGCAGCTTTTATAGCGATATCAGCAGTTTCTTTATCACGAATTTCGCCCACCATTACTACTTCTGGATCTTGGCGTAAAAATGAACGCAATGCTGCTGAAAATGTCAGTCCAATGTCTTCTTTGACATGCACTTGCCCTACGCCATCGATAGTAAATTCCACAGGGTCTTCCGCAGTAAGTATATTAATATCATCTTTATTTATTCTACCTAGTGCAGCGTATAAAGTGGTAGATTTACCACTACCAGTAGGGCCTGTTACTAACACCATGCCTTGTGGCGCATCTACTGCATCTTTAAAAGCTTGCTCATCTTCTTCTAAAAACCCTAATGTTTCTATGGTTAAGGAAATAGAACTGGTATCTAAAATACGCATAACTACTCGCTCACCAAAGCTTGTTGGTAATACCGATACACGAAAATCAACTTCTTTTTTTCCAGCCTGTAAACTCATTGCACCGTCTTGCGGCAACCTACGCTCAGCAATATCAAGCTTTGACATAATCTTAATACGCGTCACAATAGCGGCATAATTCTCAAAAAGGTCTTTATCTTGATCTTTTTGATCTATCAATACACCATCCAGTCTAAAACGCATCCTACCAAACTTTTTATAAATCTCTAGATGTACATCACTCACTCCCAATTTAATTGCCCTTTTCAAAGCCTTATCTACAAAATCAATAACAATACTTGAGCGCGCTTGATTTTGACTAACCTCTTCCTCAACAATACTCTCCCTATCTTTCTCATTTTGAGTTAAAGGAATATCGTTTAAATTTGCTAAAAACTCATCAACCTGGCTAAAAGTAGTAATATAGGCATGTATTTTTTTATCAGTTAGGAGTCTAATACTTGCCATAATGTTCAGAGCAGAAGGCTCTGAAATCACTACATCTAACGTTCCACCCTTATCACGGATAGGAATTACCCTATTTTCACAAATAAACTTTTTAGGTAGTATGCTAATAACAGATGAATCCACAATCTTATCATCTAATAAATTTATGTAGTCCAGTTCATAAGTTTCAGAAAGCGCATTAACAATTAACTTCTCACTAGTAAAATTGTGCTCAATTATTGTATCTATCAAGCCTTTACCACCCTCATTACTGGAGATAGTGGCATGCGAAAGCTGCTCATCAGTAATCAAGCCATAACCAACTAAAAAAGAAGCTATTTGCTTTGCTGCTTCAATAGGAATGCCTAACTTCATAAGCTTAAATAATACGAGGGGCTAAGAAAATAAGCAGCTCTTTTCGAACATCGGAATCTTTTTTATAACTAAATAGACCGCCAATTAAAGGAAGATCTCCAAAAAATGGGACTTTATTAGTTGCATCAACTGTTGTCTGTGTAAACACACCGCCAATTACAACAACAGTGTTATCTTTAACTAATAACGTAGTGATGATCTCACGCTTATTAATTGCAGGGGCTGTATTACTCTTACTGTAATCAGGTGAATTTTTTTCAACCTTTACTTTTAAAATTACATTGCCATCACCAACAATAGATGGTGTTACCGTTAACTTAACTCCTGCTTCTCTAAACTCGTAATCTGTTCCACCGCCATCTGCTGATGATGGATAAGGTATCTCATCACCCTGAATAACAATGGCCTCCTCATTATCAAGTGTAAACACCCTTGGGTTAGATAATACTTTTGTAACGCCGTCTTTTTCAGAGGCTGATAATTCTATTTTTAGATTAGTTGAAGATGTTGCCAACATAAAGCCTATGCCACCCAATGGAGATGTAAGACCATTATTTGATAATAATCCTGTACCACTACTATATGAACTTGCGGTTCCATCAGCCTGCGTACCACCTCCAGTTCCGGCCGCTGTAAGTGCGTAACGATCACCATCAACATTGCCTAGATTATTGGCACTCATGCCAAATTTAGCGCCCAACTCTTTACTAAAGTCATCTGTCGCTTCAACAATAAAAGCCTCAATTAAAACTTGCCTCGTGCGGACGTCCACTTCTTTAATCAAACGCGCAATCAGATTTAACTCTGATTTAGTTGCCTGAACAATAAGTGAATTTAAGCGATCATCGATGGTAACCCTTATATTCTTAGATTTACTAACAGAGTCGGGGCCACTACTTCCAACAGAGTCCATTACACTCTCAATTTCAGATTTTATATCGACTGCTTTGGTGTAATATAAGCGAAATATTTCAGTATAAATTGGCTCAATAGCGCGCTGCGCATCACGAGTCTTTTGCAAGTCTTCAATTCTTTTGCGATCAAATTCCTCTTGCGCCACTAGTACACCCTGGTTATGAATACGAATAATATTCGCCTTCTCATCGACGTGTTTAGCTAATTTCTTAGTTTTTAGGACTGAATCTAGGGCTTTATCCCATGGTACATTTACCAACTTTGCGGTAACTTTTCCATCAACCTCATCGCCCACTAGGATATTTTTACCTGTAATCTCTGAAAACATAACAGCCATATCTTGAATGCTTACATTTTCAAAATTAATAGTAATAGGAAACACGCTATTATTAGCATCACTAACATTAATATAATTCTTTCTTTCTTCTTTATTAATTTGCCTTCTTTCATTATTGCGAATTTTTTTCTCAAGTTCAGAGTCTACTTGAATCACAGGGCCAAGAGAAACAGTTCTATCAACACTTTCAGTCCTTTCTTTCATAAATTTTTCAGGCTCAAGAAGAGCTTTTTGCCCTCTCATTTCATTTGTAGTACATGATGATGTCAATACTACAAAAAATAAAATAAAAAATACTCTACTAATTCTTATCATTGCTAACACTCCTATTTCTAACCAATAAAGAAACTACTTTATCTTTTTCTGTAACCTCAATGCCGCGCTTATTAATGCCTGTTATTTTTCCATTAGCATTGCCGAGTGTATCATTCACTCTAACAAAAAAATCTTCTCCATTTTTTATTTTAACCATGGCAATATCACCCTCATTTGAGGCAATCAATGCCATCAATATATAATTATTAACTGGGTATTTTTTTAGTGGATGTACGCCTTCTAACACTTCACCATTAGGATAAGCATTAACCCCTCCGCCTGATCCAGATGTGATATCTTCAAACGGATTCCTACTTTCATTTGCCACCACGGTTACTGCCGTTGATAAAAAAACACTTAAAATAATAATAAATAATTTATTTTTCATAACACTACCCTCCAGAATTTATAGTTTTTTCAGATTCATTAGCTGGTAATCGGTAAGTTGCCAGTGTGGCAGAAACCTTAACTTCACCTTTTTTAGTTTTAGACTCTAATACAATAATTTTTTCTACATCAATATTAATAATTTTCTTCAATTCTGCCAGACCCTTTCTAAACCTTGTGTAGTTAGAATAATTGCCGCTAATTTCAAATCTTACCTTGAACTCATAGTAAGCTACTTTTTTTACTTCATCCTTCGCACTCTTTTTCTTCGAACTGAGTCCTTTTTGTACTTCAAAAACTGGAATTTCACCCACTTTTTCTAGCTTTGAAATCATAAGCTGATTACTAAGTGCCAACATACTGATATGGCGGTACAAATCCTCCAATTCTTTGTCAGTATGGAATAACTTAGTTCGACTGTTAAAATCTTTTTTTGAGGCTTTGAGTTTGATCTCCTCTTTAGTAATTCTAACGGATAAAACTGCTATATCATTTTTTAAATTATTAACTTGAGAAATTTGCCTTTTTTGTTGCTCTAATTTTTCTTGCATTGGCACATACACATATACTACATACAAGACAATCACCAATAGCACCAATACACCGGAAATTATAATTTTTGCATACGGGCCATCCATTAGAGCAGATGAAGAGCCTCTTTTAGATCTTTTTTTGGCAAACAAACTCTTAATCAACTCACCAACATCCATATCCATATTAATTGCCATTGAGTTTCTCCTTATTTTCAAGTGTTTTCTGCTTGACCAATCCACACCTTATAGAAAATGACTTATAATTTCGCTTATTTTTTACTTGTATCGACATTGTTAACAAAGAAGCTTTATCTATTACGCTAGATTCTCCCAAATTTTCAATAAACTGTAATATATTTTGATCACTGATTGACAATCCAGAAAGGGTTAATATATTGCTTCCAGTATAATTTATTCTATTTAATGACACGCCCTGAGGAACTGAAGCATTAACATCTAACAACACAGAATACATAAAAGCCTGGTTAGAGGTAATATTCTTGCTAGCTTCAAGCATTCCGCTAAGCTCTTCCCTATCACTCTTGAGCTCATTAAGAATTGTCAATTTGGCTTGCTTTTGTTTTTTAAGCTCTTGATACTCAATTAATTGTTTTTCACCTTCTTCAATATTTGCATCATCATTGAAAAAACTCCAGGCAGCAGTAAAAATAGAAAGAGCTACAAATATTACAACACCCCAGCGAGATAGAAATTTCATTTTTTCTTGATTTTTTACACCGTCTCTATTAGGTAGTAAGTTAATATTATTAGTACCTGTGACATACTCATAATAACCAAACACGTCAAGCTTACGAGTTGCCAGGCCTAATACAGAAGAGAATACGGATAAATTAGATTCTGCCAATATTTTTTCTTTTAAATTTTCAGGTAGGGTGACTGTTTTAAGAGCGTCAAATATTTTGATACTAATATTGGGCAATGCTTCTTGCAAATTATCAATAATATTATTAATATTAGATATTGTTGAAGAAATCAATATAGAGTCAATTGGCTGAATTTTATATTTTGATTGATATGAAGAAAGCATTTGATTAACTTGCATTGCAAATCGATCGATAATCTTTTTTTGCAATAAAGGGTCAATATCAGAAGTAGCCAACAAGCTTCTATCTTTGTCAGAAAGGTAAATATCTGAAATAAATGGAGAGTCTTCATGCAAAATCAATATGTAATTCTCATTAAGACCAAACTCTAAAATTGCGATTGGCGCATCTCCTTTAGTTAAGTCCTTGCGAAGCTCTAATGCATTACGAATTGCAAAACAACGAACATCCACTACTACGGGATTGAGTCCCGCCTGCCTAACAATATCCAAATAATGATCAATATCATCTAATTTAGAAGCTACAAATAACAAGTCCATTTGATTTTCAGCTGTATTGCGCTTAAGAACCTGCCAAAATATGGAATAGTCTTCTAAATTATCGGTAAGTTGCACAGCATTCTCCCACAGAGAATTTGTGTCCACCGCCTCTTGAAGCTCTTCATCGCTCATGAGTGGCAGGGTAACCACCTTAATAATCGCACTACTAACAGGAATAGAAACCGCAGCATTGGTGGTGGTTATTTTAGCTGATGCTATAGTTTGAACAAGCTTATTAACGTACTGTTCGGCTTGACTTTTAATAGAGTTCGTATCTGTAGCATCATCAATATACTTATAACCTAATTTTGTGAGTAACCACTTATCATCATTGCCACTTAACTGAGCCAGTCGAATACATCCAGGAGTAATATCTACACCCACAAGATCTTCTTGCTCTACGCTAAGCTTACTTAGGTAGTTCATTAACTTTTTAATTAACTTTTTAAACATATTGCTTTACTTTTGATTGGTCTAAATAATTCACTATAAATACTGCATTTTGATCCATTGTATACCATTATCATTTGTAAGTTATTTATATTAAAGTATTATAATAATACAATTTAAAATACCTGTCTCCAAGATTCTGTAGAGACACTTGATGGTGGAGTGGTCACTGATCCACCACCATCACCACCTTCTACCTTCCCCCTATAAATATCTGGTCCTCCACCTTCAAAAGCAGCCTCACTCTCTTTTCGATTACTAACAATTGTGTAAAAATTTCCTTTGTAAATAGTGGTTTCTCCTACAATACCAATGCCGAGATCGATAACACTCGACCCGTCAGTAAGTGAAGTTCCACATTTTTTTTCAAGTTTTATTAAATTTGATTCGCCATCCACTCGACATGTTTCACTCTTAACTGGACTATAAACTGAAAAATATGCATATTTTGCATCCACAGCGGCCTCTGCTGTAACCTTAGACCATTGCCTATCTGGTAGGATGTTAGATAAATCCCGATACCAGCCTCTTTTACCTTCTCCAGGGCAGCTGCCTGTAAAGCCATCTTCTAACGAAGATGCTGTATAAGAGATGGTACCGTCAGTATTTACATGCTTAGGAAAATCCGTGTCTCGAATACCAAATATCCTATTATTGATTGTATCGTCCGTTCGTTGTAATCTAATAATATCCCCAGTGCCGGTATAATGATATGGAGTACCATCGACAAAACTATTAGTCAACTTGTGGTACATTAATCGATCATTTGCCAGTGTAGCTTGAGCATTAAGGTGATTTTCAGCAATAAATATGTCTGAATCAACCTTATCTACATCTGGATTTTTATCAGAATGCGCAAGATCTAGCTTCCATGTTTTTCCTTGTAAATCAGACACATATGCCAAAATACCGTAATAATTCGCACCACTGGCACTATCAGCACTAATTGCTGAAATAGCAGCAACTACACCATTAGCGATATCACTTTCAGAGGAGCTAGCTAATTCGATCGACTTAAGTACTGTTCCTTGCTTATCTGGCAAAGAGGCGCTTGGCTCGAGGTCAATAATATATATATATCTTGCATAGCCAGCAGACTCTTCATCAGCTCCTGCATAACCGCCACCCAAAACTGCCACCCATTTTAATTCATCGTTATAAGGTATTAATGTAATAAATGGTCGCGTCCAAGCTTCACTTAATTTAGAGTAATTAAGTCCGTCTGGAACAACCTCTTTAACATAGTCATAAGTCGTTAATGTGCCATCAGAAGCCCAGTAATCAACTACTCTCTTTGAGCCGTCATGTAAAAACGAAAATAAATGCGATGGACTGTCAGGATCTGTAATATCAATCGCATAATAACCTTTGCCGCCATAACCAAGACCAGCCATCAAAACGGTTCGCCATTGATCTTTATAATAAATATCTTTAATCGTGGGTGTGCCGTCCACAAGGTAAATGGAGTTGCTCTTACCTTTGACTCCATCACTACCTTTGGTTTTATGCATTTGTCGCAATTTGTCTAGTACTGGTGGTGGCACAAAGGCCCATAATTCTTCTAAAGATTCGGTATCAAAAGCATGCAGCATGCCGTCATTAGCAGCTGCATAAATCACCTCTTTTCTACTTACATTGGCAGCAATAAAATCAGAATATGGCTTAGTTCTGGTTTTTTTATAATATGCTCTAGACTTCTCAGAGGTGCTTGTATCAGAATTACTAGGCGGTATGGAAAGCACTAAATTTGCATGATAAATATCGGCTAACTTCCAGTCTCGTTCTTCTGTAAAGTTAGCATCTCCATCTTCATCATAAGAATCATGCCCTCTTATAAAATTAACGATATCATCCACTTCATCATCAACTGCTATTTCGGTATCTCTATATAAGGCAGTTTTAAGAACACTACGATTAGTTGTTGTAAAATTGTCATTACCTTTTGTAGAGGTTAGCACTCCATTTGTTGCTGTCCAAATATTTCTTTTAGAGGGTTTTTTATCTCTTAATAAAACACCCGCATCAATCGCAATAGATGTTGATACATCGCCTTTATTATCGCCATCAGTAATTAAATCTCTTCTATATAAGTGTCCCTTCCACTGCTGATCTTTTCTGTATTCAAAAGTTGTGTTATACAACCTATCCTTATAAGCTAAAATTTTTCCAGTCGCTTGCACTCTATCCAGGCTTGGCAAAGTTGCAGCCTTTGGTGGTAAATCGGTAGCCAGCTTAACGCCGCTCACCCCTTTAAATGCAAAAATAAAGGTAATTCCATCTCTTGAAGCTCTAGATGCTCCTAATGAATAAAGATCAGCACCAACGGCCTTAATAGCTTCTAGTGCTTTCACTCGTGTATTAGCCACACCGTAATACATCATAAATGAAACAGACTCACCACACTTTAAATCAGGAAATTGAAAGGTAAAAGAAGATCCATGATCTTGAGGTCCATTATGATCAAAATCAACATTCTTTGTGCTTCCTCTCCATGATAAATTTCTACATCCTCGTAACGGATCAGGGGTCTCAAAACCATTATCACATGACTCAATTAGCTTTGGAAAGCTTGAAGCTGCTATAGATTTACTAACACCGCCATGACTTACATACTCCCGAAACTCCGTAGGTGGAATATCCCAGTCCATGGTTCTTCTATAACGGACATTGTTTACCACCCCATCTGAGATATTGCTAATGGTAACTAGCCCTTGAAAAAGCGTATGTTGTGCTTCTGGTGCAGGCCCATAATCATGAGTGATTTGTAATATTTCACTGTCTTTAATAGGCGTTGACCCATATCCAGTCGGGCCCATCTTAGTTACCGATTTAATATTAGCGATACTAGGCTCAAATGAATCAAGCGTTAAGCCGTAAATACCACCCGTATCAACAGCCGCTCTCCCGACATAACCATTGCCGCTTACGCCCCAGCCTTCGCACAAACAGCCAGGAGAGGTGGCATCTTGCCAACTACCCACTGCCCTGCTTTTTCCACTTGGCCATTTATACGCCAACCCTGTTGCACCGGCATTAGAGACTATATTTCCAGTTCGTGTATTTAGATGGCCATGCTTATTAACGCCCAAAGCTATTGTTCGACTTTCAGAAACAACAGAGTTGTAAATAATTGCTCCTGTGGTTACATCAGAATATCGATGCCACGAATAAGTTTGCATTGATAGTAACAACAAAGACACTAATAAAATTATATTTTGATAAATTTTAAAATTTTTCATAATAATTACCTTTCTAATTAATTTTAACTATTTCTTCAACAATGGTTACATTTGGGTTATCTGAGTCACAACTACTCGAACTAGTCACACATGCTTTTGATCGAATCTTGTAATAAGAAATGTTAGAAATTATCACTCCTGTTCCAGCATCATCACTAACATCGTACCCCTCCTCTCCGTCGCCTGAGCCACTACCACTAACACTACCGCCTTCAGTCTCAGTTGAAACTGTACTTAAGCGAATAACTTCACACCGATAATAATGGGTACTCAATCGACTATCACTCGTCACGCTACTATCTATTCGTATTGGAGAATCGCCCATATATTTTTCACCAATAACCTTACAGACTGAACCTTCTGCAAAGCCCTCACAAGGGGTGCGAATTTCTTTTTCCGCGTTCAACCAGCGCTTAGCTTCAGCAATACAAGACTCTGCCGAATAAAGTGTTTCGCTGTTGCTGTTGTTCGACCTTACTTGATTTGCTGTTTTTTTTGTTTCATAAAATAACCCAATCCCCATAGTCGTCATCACCAGCAGTAACACCAGTGTAATAATGATAACAAAGCCTTCTCGTGATGAATGTTGAACTATAGGTTTCATAAAAGAATATTCCTAACTGCAACCGTTGAGAAAAAAACGTTGCGTTTATACTTGTCATTAAACTCAAAGTTGTAATTGCCAATATGATGCTCTTCATCTGTCACTTTGGTATAGGGTTTATTATCAGAATGAAGCTTATTTTTTGACCTGAGAGTAAGCTTAATATTGACCAATGATTCTTTGCCAGTTCTATTATTTTTAAACGCTAATGCGCGTACACCAATCACCGTTCCTCTAGTATTTCTATTTGTCTCTTGAATGCCCCATTCACCTGTGGATGGATTGTATACCCGTATAATGCCGCCAATTGATGCGCCTGTATAAAGGAGGCCATCAGGTCCAAATGCCAATGCGGTTACATCAATCACCGTTCCTCTAGTATTTCTATTTATCTCTTGAATGCCCCATTCACCTGTGACCGGGTTATATGCTCTTATAATGCCTGTATTTGATCCTGTATAAAGTAAACCATCAGATCCAAACGCTAATGCGCGTACACCAATCACCGTTCCTCTAGTATTTCTATTTGTCTCTTGAATGCCCCATTCACCTGTGGATGGATTGTATACCCGTATAATGCCGCCAATTGATGCGCCTGTATAAAGGAGGCCATCAGGTCCAAATGCCAATGCGGTTACATCAATCACCGTTCCTCTAGTATTTCTATTTATCTCTTGAATGCCCCATTCACCTGTGACCGGGTTATATGCTCTTATAATGCCTGTATTTGATCCTGTATAAAGGAGGCCATCAGGTCCAAATGCCAATGCGGTTACACCAATCACCGTTCCTCTAGTATTTCTATTTGTCTCTTGAATGCCCCATTCACCTGTGGATGGATTGTATACCCGTATAATGCCGCCAATTGATGCGCCTGTATAAAGGAGGCCATCAGGTCCAAATGCCAATGCGGTTACATCAATCACCGTTCCTCTAGTATTTCTATTTATCTCTTGAATGCCCCATTCACCTGTGACCGGGTTATATGCTCTTATAATGCCTGTATTTGATCCTGTATATAAATTATAAATATTAGTAATATTAGAAAACTGTAAATCCTCAACAAAATCAGCTAACACTTGTTCAGTGCCACTTTCTTCTGTTGCAAGTATTGTTCCATCTCTTCCAAGTACGTCAATTTTTTTATACAAACGATAACGAGTGGTGTCACTATCTAAAAGCTCATAATCAACCTTCTCTTTGCCTGGAAACTCTCTTACTGAATAAGCGATTCTTTTACGCTCTACACCATCTTCTGCATCTGTGGAATGATCATAAATAACACTTACACCGTCACAACAAACGTTATTACTTTCACTTAATACTAGTTGACTGGTAATACCGGTAGAAAAAATCTTGGGTCATGACAACTTAAGCGACTCTTTTCTAAACATTCCAAGCAAAACTTTATAAATATTTTGCTTGCGATTATTAAATCTAAATTCGCATTCTTTTAAGTGTAAATTAAACATACTTTTATCCATTCCTTTAAACTTTACCAATCTATTTTTAGCATAACCCCAGAATGATTCAATTCCATTAATATGTGAATTACCTCTGGCAAATTCATTCTTACTATGATGCACTCTAAAGTGCTTCTTATAATCAAAATCTACAAGCCCATTATACCCGCGCCATCCATCTGAATGAATAACGCTATCAATACTAGTCTTACCCTTGATAATCCTTTGCAGGGTGGCGCTACTACAGTCTGGAACTATTTCAGTGTACACTTGATCGCCACGTTTCAATAAACCAAATACTATTGTTTTACCCCTGGCACCACGGCCGCGTTTTCCGCGGACGCGCCGTGCGCCAAAATAACTTTCGTCAACTTCAATCTGACCCACTAAAGGATCAGATTGAAGCAAAGATAACTCTAAAATTCTAAGTCTAATAGCAGTTAAATATTTGTTAATTGTTTGCCTGCTTAAACTTGTTAAATGAGAGATTTGAGTTGCACTCGAATCCTCAGAAAACAACAAAATTATTTGCCTAAATTTGGCCTCTGAAATACGTGAACGAATCACATACTTGTTTTTTACTTTCATGACGGTACTTTAACAGGTTTTTAAACATGCTTAAGTTGTCATGACCCAAAATCTTATTTCCTGAAGAGTCTCGATGCTCATACCCTGCCATACGAATATCGCGCTCAATAATTCGCATAATAGCTCTACCCGAGGTATGCATATCAGCAATGCCAATGTTCTTTTCATATTGGGTTTTCACCATATCGTATGAGGCATAAGCAGCAATAATAACGATTGAACTAACAGCAAGTGCCACTAGCATTTCAACCAAAGTAAAGGCTTTTCTATTCAGCAACATTGAACACCCTCTTAATTACAACCGTATTTTTATCACGCTTACCACTTAATTTTATCAGCACGACATAAACATCTTTTCCATCAATTGTTTTTCTAACAACACGAATTTTTCTATCACCCGTGGTTCTTTCACCCATTTTTTTGCACCAACTTTTTAATCGGTTAAGATGATCTTCGGTTGATGCTGTTAGTGTCATATCATCACACCTAGTAACAAGATCTTTACCTTCATAAAAGCTAGCAACAGTAGATAAGTCTTTCTTTTCACTGTGTAGTGTTTCAATAATTTCACTGGCGTGGTAATTAGATTTTTCTTTATCAATAGAATCGTTCATTACTCGATTAGAAGTAGCAACTAGAGAATACACTCCCGCAAATCCAATGGCCAGAATAACCACTGAAACCAGTACCTCAACGAGTGTAAATGCTGACTTATTGTTCATATTTAAATAATCCTACATTTCCTGCCATGGCAGACTAGCGCTTTCAGAGATTTTCACTCTTTTAAACTCTTGAATAAAGCCTGTTGCACCAAAGATATTATTTTTATATTCATATTTTTTTCCACCATTGTCAAACTCTCCACCACATTGACGAGTAATAGTATAGCTTGCAGTAGTTGCACTACCATCCGCATGGAAGCACGTATTAATTGTGGAATCTGTTAAAGAGCTTTTGCCAATATCAGTAGTAAATGTATCGATAATACCCACTCCTGTAATGTCAGCTCCGCAACTACTTTTTATACCTTGTGGTCCCACCTTGACAGATACCAAAGCATTAACACCACTTCTATCAACAACAGCCATAATGGAGCTATTACGATTGACAGCTTCTGAGCGAAGCGTAGATAAAAAACCATTCAACTTAGAAAAATCATTTTTGACATCTTGACGGCAATACCAGCCATTTAAATTAGGGGCTGCCACCCCTGCTAAAATACCTAACACAGCGATCACTACTAATAATTCAATTAGTGTAAATGAAAGTCGATCACCCTTAATGGGCGCCATCAACGCCTTCCTGGGTTACCTGTCCACTTGCTATTAATTGCTCGATAGCATGATCCATTGTCACCATGCCTTCGCCTCGGGCTGTTTGCATAATAGATTCAATTTGGAAAATCTTGCCTTCACGAATAAGGTTTCTAACTGCATGATTACACACCATAATTTCAAAGGCTGCTGCGCGTCCTTGTCCATCTGCAGTTTTAAATAAGCGCTGTGTCGCCACCATTTGCAAAGATTGTGAAAGTTGCGCCCGAACTTGACCTTGTTGTTCAGCGGGAAATACATCGATAATTCGGTTAATGGTATTTGGCGCGCCAGAAGTATGCAATGTGCCAAATACTAAATGCCCCGTTTCAGCGGCGGTAAGCGCCAGCTGAATGGTTTCACGATCACGCATTTCACCTACTAAAATTACATCAGGATCTTCACGCAATGATGCACGAAGTGCACTTGCAAATGATTGCGCATCACGCCCCACTTCACGTTGAGATACTGTACATTCTTTAGAATGATGGATGTATTCGATTGGATCTTCTACAGTAAGAATATGACCTTTACGTGTTGCATTGATCTCACCAATAATAGCAGCAAGAGAAGTGGACTTACCCGAGCCTGTTGGCCCAGTAACCAAGATTAAGCCATTGGGCTTTTCAGCCATTTCTTGCATAATGAATGGTAATTTAAGCGATTCCATGGTGGGGATTTCAGTTTCAATTTTTCTGAGTACGGCTGAAAGGCCATCAGAGGTGTAGAAGAAATTGACACGAAAACGATAATTTCCAACTTCAATGGCTAAATCGACATCGCGAATTTCATCAAGGTGAGTTTTTTGATCTTCTGTGAGCACGTTATTAGCGAACTCCTTAAGTGCTTGTGCAGATATGATATCTTCACTCGGTTTAGTCATCTCGCCATTAATACGCAGAATTAACGGCTGATCCTCCTTAAGATGAATATCAGAAAATTTATATTCATTAGCATATCGCTCTATAACATCAAACATCACATTCCCCAAAAAAAATGACTTACTATTTATATGAATTTTTATTGTAGCATTAAACTGAGCATTATTCAGCTAAAATGGCTCATATGGGCATCTATTTAATTGCATTTGCAGTCGGACTAATTTTTGGTTCATTCTTAAATATGCTGATTCACCGACTTCCTCTAGGTGTTTCTCTGTTTGATCCTATTGGTTCTGAATGCCCACACTGTCATTATCAAATTAAGTGGTATGAAAATATCCCTGTTATTTCTTATTTGTTTTTAAAAGGAAAGTGCTCTAGTTGCTCTGGACAGATATCTATTGTTTATCCTATTGTTGAGCTAATTACTGGTGTAGTCACTGTATTACTTTACCAACATCAATGGTTTGATGTAGATCTGATATTAACTATTGTGCTGTTCTACACACTGATTGTACTTTCATTCATTGATTTTAAATATAAAGCTGTGCCTGATTATTTACTCATCATCGTACTACTACTCACTTTGATTGTTGGCGATTGGAAAAATACCTTAATCTTTATGGGTGGCTTTGTTTTATTAGAACTCATTCTAACTTTCTATATTCAAACCATCAAGGCAAAAATTACCAAAAACAAGGAGCTAGAAAATCAAAGGGCACTCGGTGAAGGTGATATGCCCATTGCTGGAGTAATTGGTGGCTTACTAGGAGTTCACTTAGGAATTTCTGCCATATTCCTCGCCACTATACTTGCGCTTATTCCTGCTATTTATGGACTGATAGTCAAGAAAGAAATAGAAACCCCATTTATTCCTTTTTTATCTTTAGGCTTACTCATCACTCTAATAACTGGGTTTAATTTGTTCACCTTATTCATCTAAAAATCGATGACAACATTTTGACAACATGCATTCCAAATCATACCAAAACACGCCAAGTTGAATTTTAAAAATACTTTAGTGGCAGTGTATACTGGGATATAGCATTATACAAGTCAGGTTCGAGCCCCGTTTCTCGATTTCTTGACAGATCTTTTTATCAAGAGCTATTTTCACTATAAAATTCGATAAAAAGTTTCACTACATTTTCACTACATCTATCATAAACATAGTTAAATACAGGCAATAACAATTTCAAAAACCCTTATACAGCGCTGTATTTAACTGTGCAATACATTGAAAACAGGATTCAAATCCCTGTCCCTCCACCATATTATTGCTTTTATACATTGAGAGTATTAACTCCCAATAATCTCTTTATCAGCAACCCAGAAACTCTGGCTTATCGCCTTCACTGTTTAAACTGAAAATACCAACTGTTTCTTGATTTTCAAGTGATGAAATAATGCTTGGGCGTTTTTTCTCATTAAGAAATTTTTTAGCTTATACTGTCATTAAAAACTGGGGCACACCCCCTTATATTCTGATCATTGTCTTTTTCTGGGGAGTTAGATGACAACCACTCGATACACTATATCTGGTATGACTCAAAGCGGTCAAAAATTTAGACCGAGTGATTGGACTGAGCGATTAGTTTGTACCCAACCCGAACAGTTAAAACGCTATAGCGGGCACTTAAAAAT
The DNA here is from genome assembly GCF_001293165.1 of Candidatus Thioglobus autotrophicus. Classification (NCBI taxonomy): domain Bacteria; kingdom Pseudomonadati; phylum Pseudomonadota; class Gammaproteobacteria; family Pseudothioglobaceae (SeqCode); genus Candidatus Thioglobus; species Candidatus Thioglobus autotrophicus. The sequence continues at coordinate 628,182 of NZ_CP010552.1, forward strand.
TCGACGAATTAACGGTATTAAATCTATCGTTTTTGATGATCAACTAAAATACGCTTGTGCTTTTACATTTGAGCGTCTTGTGTCTTTTGCCAAAACCAATCATTTAGTCTTTACCGAAGAAACTATTGAAGGTGGGACGCCTTAATCAACATAAGGCCCGTGTTGGTAAATAGGCTCCTTATGTGGCAGCCCGCTACAAAACATAAATTCACTATCTGTTGTTGCTTTAATCAATAAATCTTGCTGTGTTTCAGCATCAATTAATAGCGCCTGAGTGGCTTCAATTGTATGCTCGCCAAGCAGTAAGCTACCTGATAGAACATAAATTATTGCTTGCAAACCCTGATCAAGCGGTAGTTGATAATGATGATCCTTTAATAGATTAAAATGCTGATAGTTAATAGCAGTATGTAATGTAATCTTAGATTCTGTATTAACAATCGTTCGATAGCTGCCACCCTGAAAAGTGGTAACAGCAAGATCTTTGGCTAAAACTTCCTGATAACTTGGGTCAATATTTTTTAAACGTTTAGGTAGATTGATCCACAATTGAATGCCTGCATTTAGCTCTTTTTCTGCAGGCATTTCTGAGTGCACTATTCCCTTTCCTGCACAAAAAACTTGCGCACCGCCTGTACTGACAAAGGAATTGTTACCTAAATTATCTTGATGGCGCATACCGCCTTCCAACATGTAAGTAATGGCCTCAAAGCCTCGATGAGGGTGATCAGGAAAGCCTTGGCCGGTGGCAATATTAAAGTTATCCCATAATACAAATGGGTCACAGTTCATGCGCCCACTGATAGGAAACAAGCGATTAACGACAACACCCTCACCCTCGAGCGCTTCTTGTGCGTTGATTTTGATGATCATGCCAAACTCCTATAACACGACATTCCAATGCAATACTAGCATGGTTATAGAAATCTTACAAGAAACAACATCAACGAATGTCGCTTTTTCTTAGCCTTTACAGCAAGCTTAAAATATGGTTTTGTTAACTAAACACCATATTGACTTCGATAAGCCTCAATACGCTCAATTAACACTTCATCGTCGCCTTGCTTTAGGTAATCAATTAAGTGACCTAGGTTAATAATACTCAGTACTGCTATACCGAAGTTTTCTTCCACCTCTTGAATGGCTGACTTATCATCCTTACCTTTTTCCTGACGGTCAACTGCCACAATCACACCTTTGGCAGTTGCACCATTGGCAGTAATAATATCCATCGCTTCACGAATGGCAGTGCCTGCAGTAATCACATCATCAATGATTAAAATATCACCCTCAAGTGCATGACCAACAATATCGCCACCCTCGCCATGAGTCTTAGCCTCTTTGCGATTAAAACTATAAGGCACATTCATCCCGAATGAATCATTAAGCGCCATAGCCGCAGCGGTTGCTAGTGGGATGCCTTTATAAGCCGGGCCAAACAATACATCAAATTCTAGCGCACTTGCTTGAATAGCTTGGGCATAAAATTTACCCAACTTTGATAAATGCTCGCCCGTGTTAAAAGCGCCAGCGTTAAAAAAGTAAGGGCTTACCCTGCCTGATTTCAGGGTAAATTCACCAAACTTGAGTGCGCCGATTTCCAACATAAAATCTACAAAGTCTTTTTGATACTGTTCCATACATTCCTCTAAATCATTAAAATATTTCCAATGAAGAGAATTATAACGGCTAATGTCAACGGCATTCGTGCAGCTGAACGAAAAGGTTTTTTTGCCTGGATGAAAACTCAAGACGCTGATGTGGTTTGTGTGCAGGAAATTAAAGCGCAAGAAGACCAATTGGATGAGCGTTTTTATCCTGAAAATATTCACACCTACTACAAGCCAGCTGAGCGCAAAGGCTACAGTGGCACAGGCTTATATTGCAAGCAAAAACCCGATCGAGTTATTTTCAGCCCTTGGGAAGATTTTGATTTTGAAGGACGCTTTATTCAAGCCGATTTTGGCAATCTGAGTGTTATCTCAATTTACATCCCCTCTGGCTCGGCCAAGCAAGAGCGTCAAGATTACAAAATGGATTTTATGACAGAGCGCTTTTTACCTTATCTTCAAGATTTACAAAAAGATGGGCGCCAGTATATGATTTGTGGCGATATCAATATTGTGCATAAAGAGATCGATATCAAAAATTTCAAAGGTAATAAAAATCGTTCTGGCTGTTTGCCTGAGGAACGCCACTTTATGGATCAACTCTTTACGCAAGAAAAATTTGTGGATGCATTTCGAGAAGTAAACCAAGAAGCCGAGCAATACACTTGGTGGTCAAACCGAGGACAAGCTTGGGCCAATAACACCGGCTGGCGCATTGATTATCAAATACTCAGTAACAATTTACAAGGCTGCGTTCAGAATGCCAGTGTATACAAAAGCGAGCGCTTTTCAGACCATTCCCCCCTAATTATTGATTACGATTTATGAGTTTAGATAATAATAAAACCATTAGAAAAATTCAAAGTTTCGTTAAGCGCTCTGGCAGATTAACTGAAGGGCAAAAATATGGCCTTAATGATCTTTGGCCAAAATACGGCCTTGATCCAATAGCTGATCAGATTATTGATTTTCAAACGGTATTTGCAAAACGCCAAGATGTTATCTTAGAAATTGGCTTTGGCAATGGCGATTCATTATTGCAAATGGCCATCAACGAGCCTGAGCATAATTTTTTAGGTATTGAGGTTTATGAAGCGGGCGTTGGGCGTTTGATTAATGAAGCACATAAACATAATTTAACCAACCTAAAAGTTATCAAGGAAGATGCGGTAGAAATATTAAAAAACAACATTGCTGATGATAGCTTGTCTGGATTTCAGCTATATTTTGCAGACCCTTGGCATAAGAAAAAGCATCATAAGCGCCGTATTGTGCAAGCTGAATTTATGGATATTATCTCTAGTAAGTTGATAAACGGTGGATTTGTCCACATGGCAACTGATTGGGAGAATTATGCCGAACACATGATGGAAGTGCTCGAAGTGCACCCGCACTTTAAAAACACACTGAGCGCCCATACCTATTCATTAAGACCTGAACGTCGTCCAATTACAAAGTTTGAAAGGCGTGGCGAGCGATTAGGGCACGGTGTTTGGGATTTAATTTTTGACTGCGAGAAATAATATGATCTTTCCTTTATTTGTAATCATGACTTTGCTTGAAATTTATGTACTGGTTTCAGTGGGCGAATCCATCGGCGGACTGTCAACCGTTTTACTAGTCGTTGTCACGGCACTGATCGGCTCAATTCTACTCAAACAACAAGGTTGGTCAACCATGGCCAAAGCACAAAGTGCCATGGCCAATGGTCAAACACCAGCATTTGAAATGCTAGAAGGTGTAGTCATACTTATTTCAGGCGTCTTGCTATTAACCCCTGGGTTTATCACTGACGCCATTGGTCTATTGGGATTAATACCTTTTTCTAGGGCTTATTTTATTGATAATCTATTAAAGAAAAACGCTCAAAAGATATTTACAAAAAATAGTGCCTCGTTTGTACATAAATCGCCAGCAGATAAACAGTCAAATACTCAAAAAAATAAAACCCTTGAGGGTGAATTTTGGGAGGATTAAAAACTCTTGAGCAATGGCTTGCTTGGCAAGAATCTCTACATTCTCAAGAAATAGATCTCGGTTTAGAGCGTATTCAAAGCGTCTACTCAAGACTCTTTCCCGAGGGCGTTCCCTTTACCACTATTACGGTAGCTGGCACCAATGGCAAGGGCTCGACCATTGCTTTGATTGAAAGTATTTATCAACAAAGTATTTTTACAGTGGCCAAATTTACCTCGCCACATATCCTAAGCTATAACGAGCGCTTTGTTATGAATGGCATACAAGCAACGGATGATCAAATTTGTACAGCCTTTGAGGCAATAGAACAGGTTCGTAATAACACCTCGCTAACCTATTTTGAGTTTTCAACCTTAGCTGCGCTACTTATTTTTGCCGAGCAAAAAATTGATGTTGCTATTTTAGAAGTTGGCTTGGGTGGACGCTTAGACTCAACCAATGTGGTTGATACCGACATGGCCGTTATTACCAATATCGCCATTGACCATGTAGATTATTTAGGTGCTACGCGCGAGCTCATTGGCCATGAAAAATCAGGCATTATGCGTGCCAATATACCTTGTATTTGTGGTGACACCAACCCACCAGAGTCTCTCGCTAAACACGCCAATACCGTTGGCGCCTTATTGGAATTTGTACAGCAGCCTTATGCTGGCGAATTATTACTTACTGGTGATCATCAGCGACAAAACGCCGCTTTGGCTGCACTATGCGTCCATAAACTTCAGGCAAAGTTTAGCATTGATAATCAGGCACTCTCCCAAGGTCTTAAATCTGCTCAAATCGAAGGGCGTTTTCAAACTCAAACAATCAATAACAAGTTGGTCATTTTTGATGTTGCGCACAATGAAGCGGCCGTTCAAGCCTTGGCCCGAGAGCTAGCCAAAGACCAGCAGCCAACACTGGCCATATTTGCAGCCCTTAAAGATAAAAATATTGCGCATATGATTAATGCCATCTCACCTCAGATTGAGCAATGGCTACTTGTGCCTTTGGAAGTGCATAGGGCAACTGACATGAATTTTTTACTCAATCAGTTCTCACTTAAAGAAACTGCCCGTGCTTGTAGCAGTATGAGTGCAGCTATTGAGCGCGCATTGCAACAGCACTCTTGTCAACGTATTGTTATTTTTGGCTCTTTTCACGTTGTATCAGCTGCATTAAAAATACTTAAGTGATGCTTGATTGTAAAATCTTGTAAAATTGGCGCATATCACAAAGTGTTCTCCGGAGAGAGTCGATGAATGAGTTTTTTACCAGTATTTGGAATGTAATTGATCTATTGGTTTGGTCTGATTGGGCAACGCTCGCTATTTTAATCACATTCTTAGTATTAGGCTTTAAGCGAGGCATGGCCAAAGAGTTAATTAATCTTGCTTTTTTGTTACTGGCAATTGTGCTTGCTTGGTTGTTTTACCAGCCTTTAGCGACAAGTAAAGCCGTCACCTGGCTGCTACTTTCTCACCAATCACATATGGCCATTGCCTTTGGCATTCTTTTTGTTGGCGTACTACTTATTAAAAAATCTCTTTATAAACTCACCAACATCTCCTCTCAAATTAGCAATCCTTGTGCTTTAAATAAGCTTTTTGCCTATTTTGTATTCCTAAGTATTACAGCAACACTCAGTTGGTATTATTTAGATATTATTGCAAATCTAGGCATTATGGAGATTGTCGTCACCAATAGCTCAACACGAGTCGGCCTAGCTTTTACCATTACTTTTGCCATTATTATTGGCGCCTGCGTCGGTCTGTCTAACATGCTTAATATTTCGATTGACTCCTCAAAGCCTTGTGTCTTATCAACCTTATTTAAAAAAATTCTTGATACGCTACATGCTCTTGACCGCTTGTTAAATGCTAAAAATATTAGTGGCAATAGTAATAATTTTGGCGGTCTGCTGGTGGGTTTGATTAAGGGTAGTTTGGCCATTCTAATCATGGTGCTCGTCTTTCAAAGCATTGACAGTATTTCGCAACAACACTATTGGATTGAAGCAAACGGTGCATTAAGGTTTTTTCAAGATATCGCCTCAGATATTAAGCCTGCTTTATCAGAACACTTACTATTTATCGTAAACGAATAAGGAAAACTCTATGTGCGGCATTGTTGGCATTCTTTCTACTACTAAAAAAGACACGGCAGTTTATATCTATGACGCCTTAACCATTCTCCAGCATCGTGGCCAAGATGCTGCAGGCATTGTGACCGCACACAAAGGTCGATTCTACATGCGTAAATCCAATGGCCTGGTTAAAAATACTTTCAGAACCAAGCATATGGCTTTTTTGTTAGGTGATATGGGTATTGGTCATGTACGCTATCCGACAGCGGGCAGTTCAAGTGGTGCAGAAGCACAGCCTTTTTATGTTAACTCTCCCTACGGCATTGCCTTTGCTCACAATGGCAATCTAACTAACACCAAAGAGTTGGCCAAAGAATTATTCGAACAAGACCGAAGACATATTAACACCAATTCTGATTCTGAAATTTTACTAAACATCTTTGCCAGTGAACTTGACAAGCAAAAAAAGCAGCACATAAACGAACAAGATATTTTTGCTTCGGTAAAAAAAGTTCACCAGCGTGTTCGTGGCGCTTATGCCACCATCGGCATTATTCCAGGATTTGGTATTTTCGGCTTTAGAGATCCAAATGGCATTCGCCCACTTATTCTTGGAAAGCGTACCACTAAAGGCGGTACAAAACATATGCTTGCCTCAGAAAGTGTTGCATTAACAGCGCTTGGGTACGAAATAACCCAAGATATAAAGCCTGGGGAGGCGGTGGTTATTGATCGAGAAGGTAATATTATGGTGCAGCAATGTGCGCAACAACCAAAATATTCGCCTTGTATCTTTGAGTTTGTCTACTTTGCCAGACCTGACTCGGTCATTGACGATATTTCTGTTTACAAGGCCAGACTGAGAATGGGTGAACGCTTAGCAGCCAAAATCCATAAAGAATGGGATGGTGAAAAAATTGATGTTGTCATCCCTATTCCTGATACTTCGCGTGTTTCAGCATTGCAGCTTGCTAGCGAACTTAAGATTAAATACTCTGAGGGTTTAATTAAAAATCGCTATATTGCCCGAACATTTATCATGCCTGGACAGAAGCTACGTAAAAAATCTGTCAGACAAAAACTCAGTGCTATTGAACTTGAGTTTAAAGGCAAAAATGTCCTTCTAGTAGATGATTCAATCGTGCGCGGAACTACCAGTGAACAAATTGTAAAAATGGCTCGAGATGCTGGCGCTAAAAAAGTCTTTTTTGCCTCTGCCGCTCCCGCTGTTCGCCATCCTAATGTTTACGGCATTGACATGGCCAGCGAAAAAGAGTTTATTGCCCACAACAAAACCACGGAAGAAATCTGCCAAGCTATTGGCGCTGATCGCTTGATTTATCAAGACTTAGATGACTTAATTTGGTGTGTTCAACAAGGTAATAAAAAAATTACCCAGTTTGATTGCTCTTGCTTTAATGGGGAATACGTCACCGGTGATATCAACCAAAAATACTTAGACAACATTGAAGCCATTAGAGCGGACACTGTGAAAGAAAAAAACCACACCAACGAAAGCTCTGAACTCATCTGCAATGATGTAGAATGAATCTTATTTGTTAAATTTTTAAATCTAATGACAACTCTAAACTTCGATACTAAAGCAATTCGAGAGGGCTATCGGACAACGGGCGAACAAGAGCATTCTGAAGCCATATTTATGACTTCAAGCTTTGTGTTTAACTCAGCGGAACAAGCGGCCAATCGATTTTCTAAAGAAGAGCCTGGCAATATCTATGCGCGCTTTACCAACCCAACTGTCGATGCTTTTGAGAGAAAACTAGCAGCACTAGAGGGTGCTCAAGCTTGTGTGGCCACCGCTTCTGGCATGGCTGCTATTTTTGCCACACTTATGGCGCTCTTAAAATCAGGCGACCATATTATTGCCTCTCGCAACATGTTTGGCACAACCATTGTCTTATTAAATACCATTGTTACAAAATTCAACATCAGTATCAGTTATGTCGATCTATCAGATCTGTCTGCTTGGGAGGCAGCGATTAATGACAAGACAAAACTTTTCTTATTAGAAACACCCTCTAATCCCTTGGGGCAAGTAGTTGATATGAGCGCCCTTAGTAAAATCTCTAAAGCGCACGATATCTTATTGGCGGTTGACAATGCTGTCCTCACACCTGCACTGCAAAAGCCACTCGATCTGGGCGCGGATATTGTTATTCACTCTGCCACTAAGTATATTGACGGCCAAGGCCGTTGTTTAGCGGGCGCGGTATTAGCCACTGAAGATATTATTGAACAAGTGCATGGCTTTGTACGTGCCACAGGCCCGAGTTTAAGTGCCTTTAACGCCTGGATTGTACTTAAAGGCCTGGATACACTAAGCTTAAGAATGAAGGCACACTCAGATAATGCCATGAAATTAGCAACTTGGTTAGAGCAACAGACAACTGTAGAAAAAGTTCATTACTTAGGCTTGGAGTCACATGCACATCACCAGCTGGCCAAACACCAACAATCTGGCTTTGGCGGTATTGTTTCGTTTGAAATTAAAGGTGGCCGTGAAGCGGCATTTAAACTTGTCAATGCTACAGAAATTTTTTCTATCACTGCTAACTTAGGTGATACAAAATCTACTATTACACATCCATCAAGCACAACACACGGTCGCTTAACAGATGAAGAAAAATCAAGTGCTAATATTTCCGAAGGGTTGATCAGACTTTCTATTGGACTTGAAGATGTCAACGACTTGATAGCAGATATAAACAAAGGACTTTGATGTATAATTTCATCAAAAATGACATAAGGTAGATCTATGCAAAACTCATATTCATACGAAGAATTAATTCAATGCGGTAATGGCGAATTATTTGGCCCAGGCAATGCCCAATTACCACAACCACCGATGCTGATGTTTGATAGAGTCACTCACATCTCAGATGAGGGCGGAGAGCATGGCAAAGGTGAGATTATCGCAGAATTAGATGTCCATCCTGATTTGTGGTTTTTTGGTTGTCACTTTAACGATGATCCAGTCATGCCGGGCTGCTTGGGATTAGATGCTATGTGGCAGTTAATCGGCTTCCATTTGGGTTGGTTAGGTGGCCCTGGGCGCGGACGTGCACTGGGTGGTAGTATTAAATTTACTGGCCAAGTTTTGCCAACGGCTAAAAAAGTTACTTACCGTATTAACCTTAAACGTGTCATTGCTCGTAAACTTTACATGGGTATTGGCGACGCTGTCATGGAAGTAGATGGCAAGGTGATTTATGAAGCCAAAGATTTAAAAGTAGGCTTGTTCACTGATACGAGTGCTTTCTAATGAATAGAGTAGTCATCACCGGAATGGGAATTGTTTCTAGCTTGGGCGCAAATTGCAATGAAGTTTTAGAATCTTTAAAAACAGCAAAATCTGGCATTAAGTTTGATGAAAAACAAGCTGAAATGGGACTTAGATCACATGTCTCTGGACAAGTGGCTGAAGTCAATCCTAGTGAAATTATTGACCGAAAGATGATGCGCTTTATGGCAGATGCTGCTATCTACAATGCTATTGCATTGGATCAAGCCATCAAACAATCTGGCCTAACTGAAGAACAAGTTTCAAACCCACGTACCGGCCTTATTATGGGATCTGGTGGCGCCTCTAACCAAAATGTAGTTGAAGCAGCAGATATTTTAAGAGAGAAAGGTATTAAACGTGTTGGACCTTATCGTGTTCCACGCACCATGGGTTCAACAACTTCAGCTTGCTTATCAACCATGTTCAAAATTAAAGGCATTAATTACTCAATCAGCTCGGCTTGTTCTACTTCTGCCCACTGTATTGGTAATGCGATGGAACAAATCCAAATGGGTAAGCAAGATATCGTATTTGCGGGTGGCGGTGAAGAGCTAGATTGGTCGCTTACAATGTTATTTGACGCCATGGGCGCACTATCTTCTAAATACAATGAAACGCCTGAAAAAGCATCGCGTGCTTACGATGCTGATCGTGACGGCTTTGTAATTTCTGGCGGTGGTGGCGCATTGGTTCTTGAATCATTAGAACATGCTCAGGCACGTGGTGCGACTATTTTAGCCGAGTTGACTGGTTATGGCGCCACCTCCGATGGCTTTGACATGGTTGCACCATCAGGTGAAGGTGCAAAGCGCTGTATGGAGCTTGCTATTTCTACTGTTAATGGTCCAATTGATTATATCAATGCACATGGTACCTCGACACCAGTTGGTGATACGAAAGAGCTTGGTGCTATCAAGGAAGTCTTTGGCGATAATATTCCGAATGTTGGCTCAACCAAATCTTTATCGGGCCATGCACTAGGTGCAGCTGGCGTTAACGAAGCTATTTATTCATTACTAATGATGCAAAATAGCTTTATGGCTGAATCTGTTAACATTGAAAACCTTGATGAAGCTGCTGAAGGTGTTCCTATTGTTCAGTCAACTACCATTCAATCAATTAATCGAGTGATGTCGAATAGTTTTGGCTTTGGAGGCACAAATGCTTGCTTAGTATTTGAAAAATTCAAAGCATAAATCAATCTAACTAAATAGATAAAAAAGGCCGCTTAATTTGCGGCCTTTTTAATAGATGGAATACCAGTTAACAAACTAAGGCCTAGTGTCAACCTCTTGTTTTTCCTTCTCAGAAGGAAGCATATCCTCTTTTGTAATACCCATAGCAAGAATCATTGAGCTAGCAACGTAGATCGAAGAATAAGTACCAATAAGTACGCCAATTAATAGCGCCATTGCAAAGCTATGAATAATCTCACCACCCAAAAAGAACAAGGCTACTAGCACTAACAAAGTCGTTAATGACGTCATAATTGTTCTAGATAAAGTTTGATTAAGCGCACCATTAATAATAGTTGCTGGATCTACATGGCGAGTCGAAAGAAAGTTTTCGCGAATTCGGTCAAACACCACAATCGTATCATTAAGAGAGTAGCCGATCACCGCCAAAATTGCCGCCAAAACCGTTAAATCAAATTCAAATTGAAATAGCGAAAAGAAGCCCAGCGTGATAATAACATCATGAATAAGGGCAGAAATAGAGCCCAGTGCAAAACGATATTCAAAGCGAAATGCGACATAAATTAAGATACCTATCAATGCATATAGCATTGCCAAGCCGCCATCATTGGTCAACTCCTCTCCAACCTTAGGGCCAACAAATTCAACACGTCGAATATCTACATCACTACCTAGTAATTGAATGATCTTAGTACTTAGCTTAGCACTTGAAATTGACTGCGGCTCAAGACGTATTAATATTTCATTGGTAGAACCAAAGTACTGAACATTAGCCCTATTAAAGCCAGCCTCAGCCATTGTCGCTCTAACTTCAGATAGATCTACACCTTGTTTGTAGCCAACCTCGATTAAAGTTCCACCCGTAAAGTCGATACCTAGTTTTAGGCCATTGGTGGTTAATGTAAAAATACTAAGCACAACCAGCATCGCTGAAAAAATAATAGCATAGGTACGCTTGCCAACAAAATCAATGCTTGGAACATTTAAAGCTTTTAGGCTCATATTGATATCTCCTCTAATTTTTTACCGCCATAAATCTTGTTGATGATGGCGCGTGAGACAATAATGGCCGTAAACATAGAAGTCACAATACCAATAGACAAAGTAATAGCGAAACCCTTAATTGGGCCTGTACCGAAACTAAACAGCACTAAGGCGGCAATTAGCGTGGTAATATTAGCATCTGCAATCGTTAACACCGCCTTATCATAACCAGCAGCAATGGCTTTTTGAATATTACCATTTGAGCCCAGCTCTTCTTTAATACGCTCAAAAATAAGCACATTCGCATCAACTGCCATACCCACAGTTAGCACAATGCCAGCAATACCTGGCAAGGTTAGCGTTGCTTGCAATAATGACAAGAAAGCCACAATCATGACCAAATTAAGCGTCAAGGCAATGTTTGCTACCAAGCCAAAAACACGGTAACGCATTGCCATAAAGATCAATACCAAAATAAAACCAACAATCACACTCATCACACCTTTGGCAATATTATCTGCACCCAGACTTGGGCCAATAGTGCGCTCTTCAATAATTTCAATTGGCGCTGAAAGTGAGCCCGCTCTTAATAAAAGTGCCAAGTTTCTGGCCTCACGTGCGCTATCAATACCGGTAATTTGAAAACGTGATGAAAAGGTGCCTTGAATAGTAGCGGCATTAATAATATCCTGTGTTTTCGAACGATTTTTAACCAACTTGCCATTCTTCAACACCGTCTCAACTTTGTTTTCAATAAAGACTACCGCCATGCGATGATGTAAATATCTTTTGGTTGTATCTAGCATGGCTCGACCACCTGCACTATCTAGTGTGATATTAACCATAGGCGTGGCATTCTCTGAATCCACACCAGAAGCAGCGCCTGTAATATTCTCACCTGTTGCAATAACACGTGTTTTTAACAGTAGCGGGCGTCCGTCTCTAAAATAATAAAGCTTAGAGCCAATTGGTGCTCGGCCAGATTGAATGGCGGTTTGTGGATCATTTTTTTCATCAACTAGACGAAACTCTAATGTGGCTACCGCACCCAAAATCTCTTTTGCACGCGCTGTATCTTGCACACCTGGAAGCTGAACAACAATACGCTCTAGGCCTTGTTGCTGAATAATAGGCTCCGCCACACCCAGCTCGTTCACTCGATTTCTTAATGTGGTAATATTTTGCTTCAGCGCATGACTCTTGGCCTCAGCCAAAGCACTATCACTAATACCAATACTTACATATAAGTCATCTTCATGAGCAATATCCAAAACCAGCAAATCATCTAATTCAGATTTGATTAAATCTAGTCCCGCTGCTTTTGTTGTTGGCGTTTTAAAATGCACCAATAGCGCGCTGCCTTCTTTCTTGATACTTTTATAGAGTCGATCTTGTCGCAATAATGTACGCAATTCATTGTAAGATTTATCAAGCGACGTATTTGCCACTGCTTGCATATCAACTTCTAGAAGAAAATGCACGCCACCACGAAGATCCAAGCCAAGCGACATTGCCTTGCCGCCAAGGCCTGATAGCCATGATGGAACAGATGGTGCCAAATTAAGAGCCGTTACGTAGTTACGCCCCAAATCCTGCTTTAGAATCTCTTTAGCGCTGAGCTGGGATTTGCTATCCTCAAACCTTGCCAACACTCGACGCCCAACCAACTCAAGTGATTTATAATTCACTTTTTGGCTATCAAGTATCGTTTTAACTTTGTCTAAGTCAGATTCAACAACAGCCGCGTCACCCGCAGCAGAGATTTGCACCGCTAAGTCTGATCCAAAAACATTCGGCAGGGCGTATAACGCTGACAACAATAAAAAGAATGCGATTAACGTATTCTTAAGTGCAGAAAATTGATTCATGAAAAGCCTTTGATTAATTAAATTTTGGCACTACCCTTAGGTAACTTTTGATTAATGCCTTGCTTTTGCACTTTAACCACGACATTTTGAGCAATTTCCAAAGTTGCAAAAGATTCATCAACCGACATAACTTTTCCGACCACACCGCCATTAGTGACCACTTCATCGCCCGCTTTTAAAGCGCCCAATAAAGTTTTGTGCTCTTTTGCACGCTTTTGTTGAGGTCTGATGAGTAAAAAATACATCAGCACAAACATGATAATCAAAAATGGTAGGCCACCCATTGGATCGCCTAAACCAGTAGTCGCTTCTTCTGCAAAGGCAGGGGTAATAATCAAGTCTAATAAATTCATTTTTTCTCCTATTAATTAATAATCTCTAAACCACCCATGTAGCTTTGCAACACGGTTGGAACTTTAATACTGCCATCAGCTTGCTGATGGTTTTCTAACACAGCTACCAGTGTTCGACCCACCGCAAGGCCTGAGCCATTTAGGGTGTGTAATAACTCTGATTTATTGGTTTCTTTATTTTTATATCTGAGTTGTAAGCGACGCGCCTGAAAATCTTCAAAACAAGAACAAGAAGAAATTTCTCTATAAGCACTTTGACCAGGCAGCCACACTTCTAAATCATAAGTTTTGGCCGCTGAAAAACCCAAATCACCTGTGCATAAATTTACCTTTCGATAAGGCAACTCTAGAGCCTGCAAAATACCCTCAGCATGAGAGGTCAAAACTTCCAAAGTCTGGTAAGAATCTTGAGCTTTGACCACCTGCACCAACTCCACTTTCTCAAACTGATGTTGCCGGATTAAACCACGCGTATCACGCCCATAAGCACCTGCTTCAGATCTAAAGCTAGGCGTATGACCAACAAATTTCAAGGGTAAATCTTTTTCATTCACTATTCTGTCACGCATCATATTGGTAATTGGTACTTCACCCGTAGGAATTAAATACAATGTTTTAGCCTCGCCCTCTTCACCGTGCAAATGGGTTTTGAATAAATCCGCCTCAAACTTTGGTAGTTGGCCCGTACCCGTTAAAGATTCGGCATTCACCAAATACGGCACATAAGCCTCAACATAGCCATTCACTTCGCTGTGCTGATCCAGCATAAATTGCGTGAGTGCACGATGAAGGCGAGCCATTTTGCCAGTCATAACTGAAAAACGCGAGCCTGAAATTTTTGCCGCTGTCTCAAAATCAAGTCCGTGCATCTCGCCCAGATCAACATGATCTTTAACGGCAAAATCATACACGCCCGGCTCACCCCATTTCGCCACTTCAACATTATCGTCCTCAGAGTTGCCAGCAGGTACTGACTGATGAGGAATGTTTGGCATTGATAAGGCAATTTCATCAATCTGGGCTTGAATTTCTTGCAGCTCAGATTTAGCAGCGTCCAGCTCATCGCCTAGGTCTGAAACCGCAGCTAGCAGGGGCTTAATATCCTCACCAGCGGCCTTAGCTTTACCAATAGATTTAGACTGCGTATTACGCAAGCTTTGCAGCTCTTGGGTTTTAACCTGATTTTTTTTGCGACTATTTTCTAATTCAGTTAACACCTTGATATCAAAAGAAAAATTACGTCTACTAAGTGCCTGTGCGACTGCTTCCACATCATTTCTTAGTTGCTTTCTACTTAGCATTGTTATATAATGATTTCCTTATATTGGTTTGAAATTCTTTTAGACCTAAGATTTCAAATAAAATTTATTACGGAAATTATACTATGTTTAACTCTTTTTCAGCTGCTGATGCATGCAAACTATTGGCCAACGGCGCACAACTTGTAGACGTTCGCACCACCGCAGAATTTTCTCGTGGCGCCCTGCCTAACGCAATCAGCCTGCCACTTCAAGGCATCATGAATGCTAAGAATGTCATCGACAAAGACAAGACAATTATCTTATATTGTTTAAGTGGTGCGCGCTCAGCCACAGCTAAAAACTATCTGACGCAAATGGGTTTTGCAGAAGTCCACGACCTCGGCTCTTTTAAAAACTACAACTGCGAATAATTTCCCTTTGTAATTACAAGCAATTACCTCGACATTGCTTGTTAAAATTCTCTTATTCAGAATCAGTAATAATGCTAAATGAGAGTTAAAAGCACCTGGCACAAAACCCAAGTAAAAACCATTGACGATATCGCTGGTGCACTCGCATTTAATGCTTGGCGCATCACTAAAAATCAACTGACTGATTTAATCAATGAGGCCTATGTAATTGAAAAAGAACAAGTGTTTAATGTCATTCAAGAATATTTGTGCTATTTAATCCAATGTGTCGATAGATTAACCTTTGACATCCTTGATGCGAAAAAACGCCAAGAGTTAATCATTGCACTCGCCAAACAATCTGCTGATTATTATCATGAAAATAAAGGCGAGCGTATTGGCCCGGGCGACCATTGGCAGGAGTTTATCCAAACCTACAACTCACGCTCTCAAGATTATAGCGATTACGGCTTTCAAGATGGCGAACCTAATTATTTGTTCATGCGCTATTTTGGCGAAAAAATCCAACAGGCTATGACAGCAGCAGATGACAAATGGATTATTCAGCAAATGGTTGAAATTCAAGCGCCCAAAGCTTTTAAAGCTATCCAAAAAAGCGTCAATGATTTGGTGGCCGTCAAACAGATTATCTCAAAAGAAGAGAAAGTGGCGCAAAAAAAGAACAAAGTCCCGCGCTCTAAACGTGAATCTACTCGTCAAGATATCGCCTATAACAACAAATCTTCCAGCGATCATATCGTTTAGCTTGCAATCTCACCTAGTCGCCCCTAGATATTAACCATAGTTCATAAAAATTAGGAAGTGCGAATGATTACCATGTGTACACATTGTGGCGGACTCAACAACATACCGCTTGACAAACTTAACAACAATCCAAATTGTGGCAAATGTAAAAATCCACTATATACAGGCGAGCCAATTTCAATGACAGGCACACAACTCACCCGTGCTATTGAAAAAACAGACGAGCTTCTGGTTGTTGACTTTTGGGCAACTTGGTGTGGCCCATGCCAACAGTTCGCCCCAACTTTTAAACAGGCTGCCAATCAGCTAGAGCCAAAAGCACGCTTTATCAAAATTGAAACCGAAGCTGAACAGGCGATTGCCGCCAAATATTCAATTCGCTCAATCCCTACTTTGGTTCTGTTTAAAAATGGCCAAGAAATTGATCGTGTTTCGGGCGCACTAAGTGCACCAGATCTCACTAATTGGATCAATCAACATAGCTAAACTGGCTATTCTGAAAATTTACGAAATTTATACAAAAGTGGGAATAAACACCTGTTTTTTAGACAAATATCGTTAAAAAATGGGCATTTTTGGATAATTTAATGGATTTTTAAAGCTAATTTGCATTATTCCCAAAATTTTTATACAGTTTGCACCAAAAACATATAGAAAAAAGTGCCTGTAAATATACTCACCAGAGGATTACCTTTCCACAGGTGAATAGCCGCAGTCATGAAAACCGCAACAATAGTACTAAGACCTGTATAAGCCTGAAAATCAACCCCTTTTAAAACATAAATCACCAAGATGCTCATGACCATCGGCGGGGTGTATTTGGCAATCATATCCATCAGTGGATGATTGTGTCGCTGATGAAAGAAAATGAAAGGCAGTAAGCGTGTGGCGAAAGTTGCTAGCGCCATAACCACAATCACCAATAGTATGTAGCTTATGTCATTCATAAGTGTCTTTTTGGCTTAGCTTGATTGTTATTAATAACGCAATAGATAAAACAATTGAGAGTAGCAGCATTTGCTCTGAAAAAAAATAAATCGCTAAAAGTGAAGAAAAAATCGCAACAATAAATGGCAAAGGCTCTTTTATTTTTTTCCATTGTTCTATCAGTAAAACAACAAATAAAGCGGTAAGCGCAAAATCCATGCCTTGGGTGTTAATTTGAATACTGGCGCCAATCCAAGCGCCAAGTGTACAGCCAATAACCCAATAACTATGGTTTAATGCGGTAATGCTAAAATAATAATCGATAGGCTGTATACCATGTGGCGACTCTATAGTTGTGACTAGCGAGTAAGTTTCGTCGGTCAATCCAAAAGCTAGGTAGATTTTCTTAAGATTCCAGTCTCCAAACTTTTTAAGCATCGACAGACCATAAAAAATATGCCTAGAATTTAACAAAAAAGTAGCAATAAAAATTTCAAACAAACCGGCACCAGCTGCCAATAAGCCAATCACCATAAACTGTGCGGCACCTGCGTAAACAAAAACCGCCATCAGTGTGGCAAAATACCAGGCGTAGCCCAGGTCGTTAAATAAAATACCAAAAGCCACGCCTAGTGGCATATAGCCAAACAAAACTGGCAGGCTACTTTTAAAAATTTGTTGGTTCACAGTATATTAATTAAGCGTCGCTAAGATAGCTTTTAACCCGGGCTTGTTAGCAAAAATCTCTTCCTTGCTCAAACCGTCCATCTCGTGTGGAAAAATAAGCCAATCATTAGTTTGATACATGAAGTATTCAGGCGTTATCTCTGTTTTGTTATTATCTGGCTTATACCACGGCACTGCAATGCGAATATCATCAGGGGTATTTTTTCGAGATTTTTCACGTAGCGTCTCAATAATGGCTTGAATACTTCGCCCAGAGTCAAACACATCATCAACCAACAGCAGTTTATCTTCAGCATTAATATGACGAATTAAATAATCCAAACCATGCACTTGAACTTGGTCTTTTTGATTATTAATACCCTCATAAGAGGAAGTGCGAATAGCGATATGATCCGTATCATTGCCAAGATAAGCTAATATTTCTTGAATGGCAATTCCCACAGGCGTTCCGCCTCGCCAAACACCAACAATAAAATCTGGGCGAAAGCCGCTATTATGAATCGCAACGCCCAATCTAAATGAATCTAGCAGCAATTCATCAGCGGAGATGTAGGTTTTCTCAATAGACATTTTTTATAAAAATATAAACTTAGCAATAAATAAGGCACTCACCACATACATGCCAGAACTTAAAGCGTCCGCTTTTCCTGTGAATAGTTTCATCACCACATAACTAATAAAACCAAAAGCAATACCCTGAACAATTGAAAAAGTAAACGGCATTATTAGTACGGTTACTAGCACTGGAACGGCTTCTGTTAAATCAGCCCAGTCAATTTTAGCTAGACCAGCAGACATTAATACCGCCACAAATAATAGTGCAGGTGCTGTTGCATACGAAGGCACGATAGAAACCAGTGGTGCAAAAAATAAAGCAACAAAGAATAAGCCCGCTGCCACAACAGCCGTGAGGCCGGTACGTCCGCCAGCACTAATGCCTGAACCAGATTCAATAAAGCTGGTGGTGGTTGAAGTGCCTAAACCTGCACCAACAATAGTTGCAACACTATCGGCAGTCATGGCTTTTTTCATGTTCGGCAGCTTTCCATCTTTATCAAGCATATTGCCTTGATGCGCAACTGCAATTAAGGTGCCTGATGTATCAAAAAGATCAACAAAAAGAAAGGCAAAAATAACACCAATCATTGCTATGTCAAAGGCGCCGGCAACATCAAGCTTCATATAAGTTGGCTCAAGTGATGGTGGCATAGAAACAAACCCAGAAAACTCAACCATACCCATCATTAAAGCCACAATAGTAATGGCGATAATAGTAATCATTACCGCGCCAATGACTTTTCTATAAGCCAAGATAGCAATCATTAATAAGCCAAATAACGTTAACAATGATTCCGGTCTAGTGACATCACCTAGTGTCACAAAAGTGGCTGGATGATCAACCACCAGTCCTGAATTTTTCAAAGCAATGAGTGCTAAGAAAAATCCAATACCAGCAGCGATCGCATAGCGCAATGTCATTGGGATACTTTCAACAACCCACTGTCTTAGCTTAAAGATACTAATCAAAAAGAAGATGATTCCAGAAAACAGTACGGCGCCTAAAGCAATTTCCCAAGTGTAGCCCATTCCCATAACAACACCAAAGGTAAAAAAGGCACTTAGTCCAACACCAGGTGCTAGAACAACTGGATAGTTTGCATACAAGCCCATAATTAACGAACCTACAATAGCGGCAATAATAGTCGCTGTAAACACAGCGCCTTTATCCATTCCCGCCATGCTTAACACGTCTGGATTTAAGACAATAATATAAGACATGGTTAAAAAAGTTGTAATGCCGGCAATAATTTCGGTTTTAATCGTACTGCCACGATTGACAATATCAAAGTATTTGTTGAGCATGGTTTTGTTTTCCCAATATTTATTTAGGGTCATGACAACTTAAGCGACTCTTTTCTAAACATTCCAAGCAAAACTTTATAAATATTTTGCTTGCGATTATTAAATCTAAATTCGCATTCTTTTAAGTGTAAATTAAACATACTTTTATCCATTCCTTTAAACTTTACCAATCTATTTTTAGCATAACCCCAGAATGATTCAATTCCATTAATATGTGAATTACCTCTGGCAAATTCATTCTTACTATGATGCACTCTAAAGTGCTTCTTATAATCAAAATCTACAAGCCCATTATACCCGCGCCATCCATCTGAATGAATAACGCTATCAATACTAGTCTTACCCTTGATAATCCTTTGCAGGGTGGCGCTACTACAGTCTGGAACTATTTCAGTGTACACTTGATCGCCACGTTTCAACAAACCAAATACTATTGTTTTACCCCTGGCACCACGGCCGCGTTTTCCGCGGACGCGCCGTGCGCCAAAATAACTTTCGTCAACTTCAATCTGACCCACTAAAGGATCAGATTGAAGCAAAGATAACTCTAAAATTCTAAGTCTAATAGCAGTTAAATATTTGTTAATTGTTTGCCTGCTTAAACTTGTTAAATGAGAGATTTGAGTTGCACTCGAATCCTCAGAAAACAACAAAATTATTTGCCTAAATTTGGCCTCTGAAATACGTGAACGAATCACATACTTGTTTTTTACTTTCATGACGGTACTTTAACAGGTTTTTAAACATGCTTAAGTTGTCATGACCCTTTATTTAAATTCTGGATAGTTATATCCTAAATCAAGGATAAGGTGTAAAAAAAGTAAAAAAAAACCCCAGAATCATAACGATTCTGGGGTTTTTTAGAATTAAAGCCTAGCAATGTCCTACTCTCACATGGGGAGACCCCACACTACCATCGGCGCTAAGTGGTTTCACTTCTGAGTTCGGAATGGGATCAGGTGGGTCACACTTGCTATTGTCACTAAGCAAACTGGTTGCAACACTGTAATAAATACAGTATTTGCGAATTTAAAAGTTTTTATATCTTGATTAAAAAATCAATCTGAGATATAACAATTAATACATTTATAAAGTTTGAACACTTACTCAGTGTATTGCATGACACATCAACACAAAAATTATGGATTGAACAGTAACTGCTCAAATAATTTGGGTGTTATATGGTCAAGCCTCACGATCAATTAGTATACGTTAGCTTCAAGTATCACTACTCTTCCACACCGTACCTATCAACCTCGTAGTCTTCGAGGGATCTTTAGGAGAGTTAAACTCTCAGGGAGACCTTATCTTGGGAGGGGCTTCCCGCTTAGATGCTTTCAGCGGTTATCCTTTCCAAACATAGCTACTCGGCAATGCGACTGGCGTCACAACCGAAACACCAGAGGTTTGTCCATTCCGGTCCTCTCGTACTAAGAACAGCTTCCCTCAAGTCTCCAACGCCCACGGTAGATAGGGACCGAACTGTCTCACGACGTTCTAAACCCAGCTCGCGTACCACTTTAAATGGCGAACAGCCATACCCTTGGGACCTGCTTCAGCCCCAGGATGTGATGAGCCGACATCGAGGTGCCAAACACCGCCGTCGATGTGAACTCTTGGGCGGTATCAGCCTGTTATCCCCGGCGTACCTTTTATCCGTTGAGCGATGGTCCTTCCACTCAGAACCACCGGATCACTAAGACCTAGTTTCCTACCTGCTCGACGTGTCAGTCTCGCAGTCAAGCACCCTTTTACCTTTGCGCTCATTGCACGATGTCCGACCGTGCTGAGGGTACCTTTGCGCTCCTCCGTTACTCTTTGGGAGGAGACCGCCCCAGTCAAACTACCCACCATGCATTGTTCCCGATCCAGATAATGGACCAAGGTTAGAACCCCAACCATACCAGGGTGGTATTTCAAGGATGACTCCACTCTAACTAGCGTTAAAGTTTCAAAGTCTCCCACCTATCCTACACAAGTAGGATCAGAGTTCAATGCAAAGCTGTAGTAAAGGTGCACGGGGTCTTTCCGTCTGGCCGCGGGTATACTGCATCTTAACAGCAATTTCAATTTCACTGAGTCTCGGGTGGAGACAGTGTGGCCCTCGTTACGCCATTCGTGCAGGTCGGAACTTACCCGACAAGGAATTTCGCTACCTTAGGACCGTTATAGTTACGGCCGCCGTTTACTTGGGCTTCGATCAAAAGCTTCGGACGAATCCTAACCTCATCAATTAACCTTCAAGCACCGGGCAGGCGTCACACCCTATACGTCCACTTACGTGTTTGCAGAGTGCTGTGTTTTTAATAAACAGTCGGAGCCACCTGGTATCTTCAACTCTTTTCAGCTTCATCAGCTAGTGATTTCACCTACAAAGAGCACACCTTCTCCCGAAGTTACGGTGTCATTTTGCCTAGTTCCTTCACCCGAGTTCTCTCAAGCGCCTTAGAATTCTCATCTCGTCCACCTGTGTCGGTTTGGGGTACGGTTTCATATAACCTATAGCTTAGAGGATTTTCCTGGAAGCATGGTATCACTCACTTCGCCCAAAAGAGGGCTCGTTATCACGCCTTGAAATAGAGGTTCCCGGATTTTCCTAAGAACCATTTCTACACGCTTGAACTTGGACAACCATCGCCAAGCTGAGCTAACCTTCTCCGTCTTCCCATCGCAGTTATATGAAGTACAGGAATATTAACCTGTTTCCCATCGACTACGCATTTCTGCCTCGCCTTAGGGGCCGACTAACCCTACGCCGATTAACGTTGCGTAGGAAACCTTGGACTTCTGGCGAGGGGGTTTTTCACCCCCTTTATCGTTACTCATGTCAGCATTCGCACTTCTGATACCTCCAGCATCCCTCACAGGACACCTTCAACGGCTTACAGAACGCTCTCCTACCATCGCAATAAATTGCGATCCATAGCTTCGGTATGTAGTTTTAGCCCCGTTAAATCTTCCGCGCAAACCGACTCGACCAGTGAGCTATTACGCACTCTTTAAAGGAATGGCTGCTTCTAAGCCAACCTCCTGGCTGTCTGGGCCTTTTCACATCGTTTCCCACTTAACTACAATTTTGGGACCTTAGCTGATGGTCTGGGTTGTTTCCCTTTCCACTACGGACGTTAGCACCCGCAGTGTGTCTCCCATGCTCATACTTTCAGGTATTCGGAGTTTGCAATGGTTTACTAAGTCTTGACGACCCGCTAGCCATAACAGTGCTCTACCCCCTGAAGTAATACATGAGGCTCTACCTAAATAGATTTCGGAGAGAACCAGCTATCTCCGGGTTTGTTTGGCCTTTCACCCCTATCCACAGCTCATCCCCTCATTTTTCAACATAAGTGGGTTCGGGCCTCCAGTTAGTTTTACCTAACCTTCACCCTGGCCATGGATAGATCACCCGGTTTCGGGTCTACTCCCAGCTACTAATCGCCCATTTAAGACTCGGTTTCCCTACGGCTCCCCTATTGGTTAACCTTGCAACTGAGAAGTAAGTCGCTGACCCATTATACAAAAGGTACGCAGTCACGGAATAAATCCGCTCCTACTGCTTGTATGCATACGATTTCAGGTTCTATTTCACTCCCCTCCCGGGGTTCTTTTCGCCTTTCCCTCACGGTACTTGTTCACTATCGGTCATTAGAGAGTATTTAGCCTTGGAGGGTGGTCCCCCCATATTCAAACAGCGTTTCACGTGCGCCGCCTTACTCGATTTCACATTAATTAAATTTTCCTATACGGGACTATCACCCTGTATCGTTGAACTTTCCAGAACATTCTAGTAATTTAAAAAATGCTTAAGGGCTGTTCCCCGTTCGCTCGCCGCTACTAAGGGAATCTCGGTTGATTTCTTTTCCTCTAGGTACTTAGATGTTTCAGTTCCCTAGGTTAGCTTCAGTGACCTATGTATTCAGTCAAAGATAATGGTCTGATGACCACTGGGTTTTCCCATTCGGAGATCTCCGGGTTAAAGCTTATTTATCAGCTAACCGAAGCTTATCGCAGATTATCACGTCCTTCATCGCCTTCTAATGCCAAGGCATCCGTCGTATGCACTTATTCACTTGACCATATAACCCCAAAGTATCTGAGTTACATGGTTCTTATTCACCAAGAAGTCACAAATTGTGATAAATCACAATCGGTGAATTCTATATTTATTTATCAAAGAGAGAAATTAATCTCTCAATGAGAATCCATTTTTTTTGAAATTGTTGTGTCAATGCAATACACCAATGATAACTGTCATCACAACAGTTATCGCGTTGTTATATTGTATATTTACAAACTTTACTTCATGTATTAAATTGTTAAAGAGCTCCAAACCCGAGGGCTTGGTATAAAAACTTAAACAAAGTAACAGTAACGTTAACTTGTTTAAGTTTTTAAACTTTAGATTAAGTGGTGGAGCCAGGGAGGATCGAACTCCCGACCTCTTGCGTGCAAGGCAAGCGCTCTCCCAGCTGAGCTATGGCCCCAAATAAGTTATGATAATATCATAAAATGGTGGGTCTGGGTGGATTTGAACCACCGACCTCACCCTTATCAGGGGTGCGCTCTAACCAACTGAGCTACAGACCCTGAAAAAACGTAAATACGTTTCTAGGGAACACTTAGTCTATCTTCTTTAAATTTTATCAAATAACTTGTTGTGGACACTCATACTTTTCTTAAGGAGGTGATCCAACCCCAGCTTCCGCTAGGGTTACCTTGTTACGACTTTACCCCAGTCATGAATCACACCGTGGTAACCGTCCCCTGTAAACAGTTAGACTAGCTACTTCTGGTGCAACCCACTCCCATGGTATGACGGGCGGTGTGTACAAGACCCGGGAACGTATTCACCGTGGCATTCTGATCCACGATTACTAGCGATTCCGACTTCACGGAGTCGAGTTGCAGACTCCGATCCGGACTACGAAAAGGTTTATGAGATTAGCACCACCTCGCGGCTTAGCAACCCTTTGTCCTTCCCATTGTAGCACGTGTGTAGCCCTGGTCGTAAGGGCCATGATGACTTGACGTCGTCCCCGCCTTCCTCCGGTTTATCACCGGCAGTCTCCTTATAGTTCCCACCATGATGTGCTGGCAAATAAGGATAGGGGTTGCGCTCGTTACGGGACTTAACCCAACATCTCACGACACGAGCTGACGACAGCCATGCAGCACCTGTATCACGGTTCCCGAAGGCACCAATCCATCTCTGGAAAGTTCCGTGTATGTCAAGACCAGGTAAGGTTCTTCGCGTTGCATCGAATTAAACCACATGCTCCACCGCTTGTGCGGGTCCCCGTCAATTCCTTTGAGTTTTAACCTTGCGGCCGTACTCCCCAGGCGGACAACTTAACGCGTTAGCTTCGCCACTAAGAGGTAAACCCTCCCAACGGCTAGTTGTCATCGTTTACGGCGTGGACTACCAGGGTATCTAATCCTGTTTGCTACCCACGCTTTCGTACCTCAGTGTCAGTATTAGTCCAGAAAGCTGCCTTCGCCATTGATGTTCCTTCAGATATCTACGCATTTCACCGCTACACCTGAAATTCCACTTTCCTCTCCTATACTCTAGTTTGCCAGTTTCAAATGCAGTTCCCAGGTTGAGCCCGGGGCTTTCACATCTGACTTAACAAACCACCTACGCACGCTTTACGCCCAGTAATTCCGATTAACGCTTGCACCCTCCGTATTACCGCGGCTGCTGGCACGGAGTTAGCCGGTGCTTCTTCTAAAGTTAACGTCAAGGCTAAAGAGTATTAATCTTTAGCTTTTCTTCACAATTGAAAGTGCTTTACAACCCTCAGGCCTTCTTCACACACGCGGTATTGCTGGATCAGGCTTGCGCCCATTGTCCAATATTCCCCACTGCTGCCTCCCGTAGGAGTCTGGGCCGTGTCTCAGTCCCAGTGTGGCTGATCATCCTCTCAGACCAGCTAAAGATCGTCGCCTTGGTGAGCTTTTACCTCACCAACAAGCTAATCTTACGCAGGCTCATCAAATAGCGAAAGCTTATAAATAGAGGCCCTCTTTACTCCGTAGAGATTATGCGGTATTAATCCGGATTTCTCCGGGCTATCCCCCACTACTTGGCAGATTCCTACGCGTTACTCACCCGTCCGCCACTCGACGCCTGTTAGCAAGCTAACATCGTTTCCGTTCGACTTGCATGTGTTAAGCATACCGCCAGCGTTCAATCTGAGCCAGGATCAAACTCTTCAGTTTAATTCTAACTATTTAGAACATTGGCAACATTTATAAATAAATGCGCTTTGCGTTCAATTTTTTTAAAAGCTTAATTGCTTTAGTTTTTTATGTGCACTTGCACAATTTAATGTACGAGTGCCCACACAAGTTATTTGATAGTTTTTTAAAGAGCTACTGCAAAAAAATGTAATTGTTATGCAGTGAAAGATGGAAATTATACAGCGTTAAATCTTCTTGTCAACACTTATTTTCAACTTTCTTTGCAATAAACTTTTTACTGTTTTGGTGCAGTGAAAGCGCAGAATTATACTAAGTATTTCCCTGTGGTCAAGTGTTATTTGATTTATTTCTTAAATTAATTTATTGAGGCGACAGTTTATCCTTTGAAACCGCTCTATTAAGCCATTCATCGGCCTCATCAATATCAACAATATTTTGTTGTGCGTCAATCATTTCCATGTCATTATCGTTCCAACCCTTGATACCCATTTTTAATGAACGCACATTTTCAAACCCCATTGTTTGCATTGTTTGCGCTGCTAGGGCACTTCTATTGCCAGATCGACAAATAACCACGACATTTTGGTCGCGTGCTTTAGCCAGCTTTGGCACAGTATCGTCATAATTCCAAACACAGGCACCTTCGAGTACGCCTCTAGGAATATGCAATGAATTCTTAATGTGCATTTTCTGAAATTCGTCTGCTTCTCTAATATCTAACAAGATAAGTTCTGGCGTGCTTTCAATTTCCTCTTCTAAGTCCCAAGGAAAAACCTCATCGACTGTTGTTAATGCTGTTTCAACTAACTGCTGGTATTGATCCGTCATATTCTACTTTATTTGCAATAACCCTTTTCAGTCACCATAACTGCCACCTCGACTCGCGAGGATAGAGAAAGCTTCTTTAAAATTGATTTAACATGTAATTTGACCGTACCATCTGAAATGCCTAATTCTCTAGCGATGACTTTGTTACTATGGCCAATTGATACCTGGCAGGCAACTTCCTTTTCACGATTGGTTAAAACTTCAAATGAGGTTTCGCTCTCAGTTAGCTCATTGCGTAGGACTTTGGCCAGAATATGCGTCATATCTTGTGCCACAACAATTGAACCTTTGGCGATTTCATTCAGTGCTTCAACGAGCTCATCAGGGTCCATGTCTTTTAGTAAATAGCCTTGGGCACCGTATTTAAGACAATCTCGTAAATCCGTCTCTTCGGTACTGGTTGTGAGCATAACCACTGGCGCTGAAATCTGGCGCTCTTTTAAGATCTTCAAAACCTCAATACCTGACATTTGTGGCATACGTAGATCTAGCAAAATAATATCCACCTCTAGCGATGCAATCTCTTCTAAACCTTGCGTAGGCGATGAAGCGGCACTAGCCAAGATATCCTTTGACTCCAATAAAGCAATCAAACCATTTCTAAATAGAGCATGGTCATCGATAATATATATATTCATAGTCTTTTACTTAGAAAAATTAACAGTAATTCGGGTGCCTTCATCAACCTCGGACTCAACCTCGATCTTAGCGCCAATTCTCTGGGCGCGCTCTTTCATAATATTCATACCAATATTATTCCCCATTATTTCACTAGCGCCTTGGTCTTTTACAAAACCAATGCCATCATCCTCGATAAGCAACTGACAATTTGGTTTGGCGGTTAGTAAAATTCTCACATTGCGAGCACCAGCATGCTTGCGGATATTAGACAAAGCCTCTTGAGTAATACGCATGATCTGCATCTCTACTTCAGGATCAACCTTAATCTTGCCTTTAATTTGCAAGAATGTTGCAATACCTTCTTCTGATTTAAAACGATTCACCAGATTCTCTAATGAAACTTCAATGCCTTTAGGATCTAGTGGCACTCGAAAATTACACATCAACTCTCTTAACTCTTGATTTGCTTGGGTAATATTAGTTTGTAAAGCTTCAATCTGATGATGTGCATCTAACTGTTTCGCCTGCTTTAAGGAATTACCCAATACACTAACCTGCAGCTTAAGACTATAAATGGTTTGCGCCAAAGAATCATGAATTTCTTGCGATAAGAACAGTCGCTCTTGTGACAGCTCCATGCGTTTAGTTTGCTCATTTAAAGTAGATTTGTCTAACGCAATGGCAATATTTTCAGCAATAGACTCTAACAATGCCCTTTCATCAAAAGAAAGTGAAGGCTCACTATCAAAGAATAAATTAAATATACCCAGTGTTTTCCCGTGATGACGTAACGGAATAAAAATGGTACCAACATCGGCCACCTTTCTAGACTCCTGACCCACACATTTGGCACAAGAATGTACACTAAACTGCACACCTGCTTCTTTAGCCATGGCCACCTCACCACAAAAACAATCACTGCTTAATACTTGCAGCTCCTGGCCTTGTGGATCAATCACTCCATGCTGGGCAACTAGATACAACTCTCCATCTTCTGCCAAACTTCTGGCGGCACCAGAGCTGGCGCCGGTCATGCTGACAAACATGCCTAAAAAATACTCAAACAACTCGTCAGTCGAATGCAGTTGATTAAGCTTTGATGACACACTATAAAGTGTTTCCAGAGAGGCTGACTTATGACTAAGACGCTGAATTTGCTTCTTAAGGATATTTTCCATGTCATCATAAAGATGCTGATTTTCATCAATCAAATGATTAATAGCGGTTGCTACTGGTTGAAACGTTGTATCGTGATCTTCGTCCAAGCGCATGCTTTGATTGGCTTTAAAGCCTGAAACCCAGGCTTGTAAATTGGAAAAAGGCAATAGAAAATCTTTACGAATTGAGAGGTATAAACCAAGATAGACAAACAAAATCAAAGCTACCAAAAGTGCGTCAATCATATTTTTAGTCGCATAAAGCAGCGTAATTTCAGTCAGTAGAAATGGTGACAATAGCGCCGTCACCATAAAATAAAGATAAAATTTATACTGAATTTTCATGATCTTATTTACCAATACAAAAAGAGGAAAAAATTTCACCCAATAAATCGTCTGAGGAGAACTCGCCGGTAATGCTAGCCATGGCTTGACCAGCATGACGAAGATCCTCTGCCATCAGCTCTATAGCACCGCCATCAAGTTGGATTAGAGCGTTATCAATTGCATTTAACGATTCTTCAAGTGCGATAATATGGCGCTTACGGGCCAATACCACACCCTCTGCACCACTATCAAAACCGGCCATATCTGCTAATTCTTGCCTTAACAAATCAATACCTTGTATATCTTTAGTACAAATAGATAGCTGGGTTTTATTCTGTTCAACCTGTCTTTCAACCGCTTCGCCCGTCAGATCAATTTTATTCTTAATAATCAGTAGTTTTTTCGCATCGATAGCATCGGGCAATATCGAAAAATCAGGACTTTGATCTTGCGCGTCATACATTAATAGCACGACATCCGCCTGAGCAATCGCATCGCGTGCTCTTTTAATGCCTTCTTTCTCCACCACATCCTCACTCTCATGCAATCCTGCAGTATCGATAATATTAAGTGGCATACCATTAATATGTATGGTTTCGCGCAGCACGTCTCTGGTGGTGCCGGCAATATCTGTCACAATAGCGCTGGAACGTTGAGTAAGTGCATTCAATAAAGAGGATTTGCCCGCATTGGGTTTACCTGCAATAGCGACATTGAGACCTTCACGCAAAATAGCGCCTTGCGTAGCGGCGTGTAAAATTTGTTGAATTTCAGCTTTAATGGCTTGAGTTTTTACTTGCACTTGCTCAGATTGCAAAAAATCAATCTCTTCGTCTGAAAAATCAATCGTCGCTTCTACAAAAATACGTAGATTAATGATGGATTGAGTTAGGGCGTTTACTTGCTTTGAAAACACCCCCGATAAAGACCTGAGTGCAGAGCGAGAAGCCTGCTCAGAATTAGCATCAATAATATCTGCCACGGCTTCGGCCTGCACCAAATCCATTTTTCCATTTAAAAAAGCGCGCTTGGAAAACTCGCCTGGCTCGGCCGGCTTAGCACCCAAAGCAATACTAGCTTCGATTAAAGAACGCATGACACTCAAGCCACCATGGCCTTGAAATTCAAGCACATCTTCACCAGTAAAAGAGTTTGGCCCTGGGAAAAATAATGCAATACCTTGATCAACTTCCACATGGTTGTTGTCAAAAAATGACCCGTAATGTGCATAACGAGGCTTGGGTACAAACCCCAACATTTTTTGAGCAATGGCTTGACTAAGTGGGCCAGAAACACGCACGACGCCAATACCGCCCTTGCCAATACTACTGGCCAATGCACAAATGGTTGACTCGTTACTATCCATACTCAAACCTGATTAAAGTATTGCGCTAAATATTGATCGAAACTCAAGGTATCTGCCACTTCTATTTCACGCTGTTGCTGGCAAGATGTCTGCGCTTGTCCGTCTAAATAATCAAAATGCGCCTGATTAACATCCTGAACTAAAAAATCTTGACGATATTGCTTAGCATACTGATTAATATAATCAAAAAATCCCTGATTTTGGCTTTTCATGTTGTTGAGTGTTTGTGCAGAAGGAGTTAGCTCCGGATCGTCAAAACGTTTCACAATATCACTTACTGCTTGGACGTATGGCGCACCAAACAACGTAGCACACAGACTCAAATCTACAGCAAGTTGTTCGCCAAATTCAGCAATTGAAATCTCTTTAGCCTGATGTTTAAGCTTTATATTTGGCTTGCGACCTTCGTGCGCAATCAGCTGATCATTACTGTCAATTTCAAATTGTTCCCTGGTGGAAATAGCAGGAGAATCTTTTAAGAGACAAAATAGTAAAAATACTTCCAAGAAATGAATTTGCGTCTCGTCGATGCCCATTGGCAATGCAGGATTAATATCTAGCGATCTTAACTCAACATAAGCAATACCTTTAGCGCTCAAACTATCCAGTGGTTTTTTGCCAGACTCTATTAGAGGCTTGGGCCTAACAGAAGCATAATATTCGTTTTCAATTTGCAGTGTATTAGCGTTCAGCTGTTGATACTCTCCATCAGCCTTAAGGCCAAACTTCTCATAATCACTGCATGGGGTTGCCATACCTGCTTTAAGTGAATTTACATAGTGGCTTAATGAATTATAGTTGGCTTTTACGCCCGCCTCATCTTCGCGCAAATTTTGATAGCCAATATCACCCATACGCAAGGAAGTTGCATAAGGCTTATATAAAGTTGAGTCATTAAACTCTACCAAAGAATGCTGATGATAACCCTTTAAAAATGATTTACAAACAGCCGGCGAAGCGCCAAATAAATAAGGCACAATCCAGCCATAGCGTACCACGTTTCGAGTGAGCGCCATATAGGCCCCATCTTTATTTTGGTCATTTTCTGATAGTGCACAGAATTTTTCAATAAATTCTTCAGAAAATGAGTAATTAAAATGAATGCCAGCAATCACCTGCATCACGCTACCATAGCGATTCGCCAAACCCTGGCGGTAAACCGTTTTCATCTTGCCGCGATTACTCGAGCCGTACTGAGCAATAGGGATATAAGTCTTGCCACGCATCACACACGGCATGCTCGCCGGCCAAAAACTTTGATCTTTAGGCAAGCGACAATACAAATAATGCTGAGTATCTTGCAAAAAATCCAGCACAGAGCGTGCACTGGATAACGGTGGCGTGACTAATTCTAACAAAGACTCAGAAAAATCCGTGGTGATATTCGGGTGCGTTAGTGCGCAACCCAAAGCGCTCGGGTGTGGCGCTTGCGACAGCCCGCCTTTTTTAGAGACGCGCAAACCTTCTTTTTCGATACCCATTAAATTACCCGAAAGTAATTGCGCATGAGGCTTGAGTAATTGAATTTTTTGCTCTATGTTCAAAGGACTTACAAATTAAAATAAAGCTTATTTTACCATTAGCTGATTTAAATGAAGACAATCAAGGCCGTCGTCGGTGTACTGCAAAATTCTGCCAACGAAATACTCATTGCCAAGCGTCAAGCACATCAATTTATGTCTGGATTTTGGGAGCTCCCCGGCGGAAAAATTGAGCCCAACGAGTCTGAACAACAAGCCATTATTAGAGAGTTAAAAGAAGAATTGGGCATTATCGTTACGGATTTATCGATCCACCAAACCATGGTTTATCAATACACGGATAGAATAGTGGAATTAAGCATTTACACTATTAATCAATATCAAAACACCCCTGAAGGCATTGAGGGTCAAGAAATAGTTTGGACAAACATTAAAGACCTGTCTCAATACAAATTATTACCAACCATGACAGCCTTTATTAACTCTATCACTCTGCCTAACAAATATTGGATCACTCCATCAAGCAATCATCAAAGCGAAGCATGGACGAGAAAATTTGACGAAAAACTTAAACAAGGCATTGGCCTTATTCAACTTAGAAGCAAAGTTGATATAAATAGCAACTTTATCGCAGAACTTTACAACAAATGCACGCAAAATAACGTCAAATTACTCCTAAATATTCCAAACAAAACCTTCAATGAGTCCTATTGTGACGGCTGGCATCTCACCACCGGTGAAATGCTTAAAATACATAATAGACCTTGTGCTAACGATAAAATACTTGGGGTTTCAACACACGATTTAACAGAAGCCTTAAAAGCTCAAGAAATCGGTGCAGATTTTGTGGTTATCTCACCCGTTCAAGCCACTCAAACTCACCCAGATACCTCCCCAATAGGCTGGGAAGCTGCTGGAGAAGTCATCAAAAAACTCAACATTCCTGTGTACTTTCTCGGTGGTATGACGATTAACGATTTAAATAAAACTCTAAAACTGGGTGCCCAAGGTATAGCTGGGGTAAGTGCTTTTTAATCTTTGTATCAAGTTAGGCTCTAGCCAAAGTGAGTACATCACAAGATTTAACGCCTGCTTTAAGTACAGTTTTTGCCAGTTCATTCAGGCTTGATCCGGTGGTCATGACGTCATCAACCAACAAGACTTTTTTATAGTTTAGCAGCTTTGCGCTAAAGGCATTTTTAATTTCACTTTGTCGCTCTTGAAGGTCTAGCGTGGATAAGGCTCGAGTTGCCTTGGTTCGTTTTACGCTTTTTTGATCAATCAAAATATTGGATTTTTTAGCAATAATTCTTAATAGCTCATGCGTTTGATTGTAGCCCCTTTCACGCAAGCGCTGTTTGCTGAGTGGTAGCGGAATAATGGCGTCATAATCACCTTGTTGACGAATAATGCTCAAGTATTTATTGTGCAATTTATGCGCAAAAAAATCACCAATACACAGTTGATGATCAAACTTGAAGCGTTTGATAAGTGTTGTGCAACTGCTCGCATAATCATAAACAGTATAGGCTTTGGAGAAAAGGGGTGCTTGTGCCAAACAAGTAGTGCAAAAATGCAGCTGAGTATTTATTGGTGTGGCGCAAGACTGGCATCGGTACTTAGCACTCACTAAGCTTTGCTCGCACTCTGTGCACACGCAAAAATCTGAATATTGCATACACAACATGCAAGTCTGCTTAGGAATAAAGGGCTTTATCCGCGTGTAAATACCCATGTTGTATCATCTGACATGTCTTGTTGAAAACGATAATCTTCCAGACTAAAAGCTTTGAGATCTTGTGGATTTTCAATGCGATTTTTAACCATATACTGCACCATCAAGCCACGAGCTCGCTTGGCATAAATGCCGATAATCTTATACTTATCACCTTTAAACTCTTTAAAAACGATATTAATAATTTGTGCTTTTAGGGACTTTTGATCAATGCCTTTAAAATACTCATTGGAAGCTAAATTAATAATCACTTCTGACTCGTCTTCATTGAGTAATTCGGAGATTTTACTACCCCAAAACTCATACAAATTTTTGCCTTTGGGGTTTTTGAGCTTGGTACCCATTTCTAGCCGATAAGGTGCAATCAAATCTAGTGGTCTAATCACGCCATACAAGCCTGATAGCATGCGCAAATGATCTTGTGCAAATTCTAGGTCTTTTTTTGATAAATTAGGCACATCAATACCCGTATAAACATCGCCCTTAAAGGCTAAAAGTGCCTGCTTGGCATTGCTAAAATCAAATGGCGTGGAGAAGTCTTGAAAGCGTGTGTAATTTAAGTGGGCCAATTTTTCACTAATAGACATCAGCTTAGAAAGCTCTTCCCGGGTTTTCTGTTTAAGGATTTTAACCAATACCTCTGATTCGTCTAATTGACGTGTTAAGGTACGATCTTGTATATCAGGCGTGGAAAAATCTTGAGTTTTAGAGGGGGAGATAACCGCTAACATGGCTGTATTTTTTTTGATCCATAATAGGTAAATATTCTACCTGATAACGCCAAGCAAATGCACTTTGACACTAGGGGATTTCAGGCGAAATGAATAGCTGTTTTAGGTTATAATTATGAGGTTTTTTTGATTTTTTATTTTGTAAATTTATACCTATGAAAACCCCATTATTACACTTGCCAAAAGCTCACGGTCTTTACTCACCTAACAATGAAAAGGAGAACTGTGGCGTTGGCTTTATTGCCCATGTTAAGGGTCAGCCTTCACACCAGATTACGCTAGATGCACTAGAAATGCTCAGCAGAATGGATCACCGTGGTGGTTGTGGTTGTGAAGCAAATACAGGCGATGGCGCGGGTATCTTAACTAACATCCCACATGATTTCTTTACGGCCGAAATCCAAACTTTATTTGGCCAGACTGTTGCACAAGGTGACTATGGCGTGGGTAACATATTTTTGCCACAAGATAGCACACAACGCGCTCATTGCATGAGCCTAATGGAAGCTGCTATTAGCAATGAAGGACAAGTATTTATTGGCTGGAGAGATGTACCTGTTGATACTCAAAAGGCTGATGTTGGCGATATTGCTCGAGAGTCTCAACCGATTATTAAACAATTGATTATTGGTAAAGCCAAAGGTATCGATACCAAAGCCTTTGAGCGTGCTTTATTTATTATTAGAAAACAAACATCGCATACCATTCGTACTGACGAGACACTGACTGAAGCCATGCTGTTTTATGTATGTAGCTTATCAACTAGTATTATTATCTATAAAGGTATGTTAATGGGTTCGCAGGTTCTGGATTTTTATTCAGATTTATCGAATCCTGAATATTCAACTTATCTGGCCATGGTGCATTCAAGATTCTCAACCAATACTTTCCCATCGTGGGATCGCGCACAACCGTGTCGCTACATGTCTCATAATGGTGAAATCAACACACGCCAAGGAAATTTCAACTGGATGCGTGCTCGTGAAGGCACACTTGAGAGTGAATTTTTTGCAGATAATTTAGAAAAAACACTACCTGTTATTGAAACAGAAGTGTCTGATTCGGGTAGTTTTGATAACGTCTTAGAATTTTTAATGATGAATGGGCGCACTTTGCAAGAAGCGGTGCTAATGATGGTGCCTGAAGCTTGGCAAAATGACGCTAACATGAGTGATGAAAAGAAGGCGTTTTACGAATATTTCTCCAACGTTATGGAGCCGTGGGATGGTCCTGCTTCAATCGCCTTTACTGATGGTCATCAAATTGGTGCGGTATTGGATCGTAATGGCCTGCGCCCTTCACGCTACTACCTAACCCATGATGATCGTGTCATTATGGCATCAGAAGTGGGCGTGGTTGATGTAGCAACAGACAATGTCAAAACCAAAGGCAGATTGCGCCCGGGTAAAATGTTCTTGGTTGATTTTGACAAAGGTGTGCTGATTGATGATGAAGCCATTAAGGCCGACTTTGCTGCTAAAAACCCCTACCGAGAATGGCTCAACGCTCAACAAATTCACTTGTCAGACTTAGGCTGTGAAAAAGAGGCTCATGGATTTCATCCCGATTCTTTAATTCACCGTCTACAAGCATTTGGCTATAGCACTGAAACCTTGCAATTTATGCTATTGCCACTGGTCAATGAACTGCGCGATCCAGTTGGCTCCATGGGTAACGACTCAGCGCTTGCTTGCTTATCTGACCAGTCACGTATTATCTATGATTACTTTAAGCAATTATTTGCTCAAGTAACTAACCCAGCTATTGATTCCATTCGTGAAGAGGTTGTAATGTCACTGCGCTGCTCCATTGGACCTGAAGGCAATCTTTTAGCCAACAATCCAAAAAATGCGCACCGTTTAGTGGTAGACCACCCCATCCTTACCAATGAAGAAACAGCAGCACTTAGACATTGCAATCATTTAGGTTGGACCAGTAAAACTATTGATATTACTTACGATATTAACAGTGGCAAGAAAATCTCCACATTGCTTGATGAGATCTGTGCCAAAGGCTCGAAAGCTATTAAAGACGGACATAGTTTAATTATCCTATCAGATCGCAATATTGGCAGTAATCGCGTCGCCATTTCGAGTCTTTTAGCCTCTTCAGCGCTTCATCGTCATCTAGTCTCTAGCTCTGAGCGTACTCAAGTAGGAATCATTGTAGAAACGGGCGAAGCTCGTGAAGTGCATCATTTTTGTCTAATGACTGGTTTTGGTGCAGATGCAATCAATCCATATCTAGCTTTTGAAGCGCTTTGGCAAGCACGTCGTGACAACATGATCGATGCTGATAGTGACGACGCTATCATTGCCTCATATCGCAAAGGTGTTGCCAAAGGCATGCTAAAAGTCATGGCTAAAATGGGTATCTCTACTTTAGAGTCTTACAAAGGGGCGCAAATTTTTGAAGCAGTGGGTTTGGCACCTGAAATCATGGATAAGTGTTTCTTTGAAACCGCATCACGTATCGATGGTGTCGGTTTTGACATTCTGCAAGCAGAGGGTGAAAAACGCCATCAGCACGCTTATAAAGCTATTTCTTTGGATAACAAAGGCCAATATCACTGGCGTAGTGGCGGTGAACAACATATGTGGGATCCAAAAACCATCTCTAATTTACAGCTAGCTGCTCGAAATAATGACGAGTCAGCTTATTGGGCTTTTGCCAAACACGCCAATGAAGAAGGTACGCGCAATTCAACTCTGCGTGGACTCATGTCATTTAAGCAAGGAAAATCAATTTCTATTGATGAGGTTGAGCCTGCTCAAGAAATTGTCAAACGCTTTGCCACAGGAGCGATGAGCTTTGGCTCAATTTCTGCTGAATCTCATGAATCGCTTGCGATTGCCATGAATCGCTTAGGGGGTAAATCCAATACTGGTGAGGGTGGTGAAGACGCAAAACGTTGGACGCCTGATGCCAATGGTGATTCGCGCCGTAGCGCCATCAAACAAGTTGCTTCAGGGCGTTTTGGTGTCACCATTGATTATCTAAATAATGCAGACGAAATCCAAATTAAAGTCTCGCAAGGTGCTAAACCTGGTGAGGGTGGTGAGCTACCTGGATCAAAAGTAGACGAAGGTATTGCTGCTATTCGTCACTCAACACCAGGTGTGGGTTTAATCTCCCCGCCACCGCATCACGATATTTACTCTATTGAAGATCTATCGCAATTAATCTTTGATCTTAAACGTTCTAATCCAGAGGCGCGTATTAGTGTGAAGCTGGTGGCAGAAGTGGGCGTAGGTACGATTGCAGCTGGCGTGACTAAAGCAAAATCTGACCACATTGTGATTGCTGGCCATGATGGCGGTACTGGTGCATCACCGCTAACGAGTATTAAGCATGCGGGCTTGCCATGGGAATTAGGCCTAGCAGAAACTCACCAAACTCTAGTCATGAATGATCTTCGCTCGCGCGTGGTGATTCAAACAGACGGCCAACTGAAAACAGGTCGTGACGTAGCCATCGGTGTATTATTGGGCGCAGAAGAGTTTGGCTTTTCAACCGCGCCACTGATTACTATGGGTTGTATTATGATGCGTAAATGCCATCTTAATACTTGTCCAGTAGGCATTGCAACACAAGACAAAGCATTGCGCAAGAAATTTACTGGCAAGCCAGAACATGTTGTGAACTACCTCTTTATGGTGGCACAAGAGCTACGCCTTATTATGGCTGATCTTGGCTTTAAAACCGTCAATGAGATGATTGGTCGCGTAGATATGTTGGAGATGAATCAAGCAATCGAGCACTGGAAACAAGGCACGATTAATTTAGATGCCTTATTAACGCCGGCACAAAAGCCGCATGCGAATACCAGTACCTACCAAACTGAAGTTCAAGATCACCAATTAGAACTACATCTTGATAACACACTATTTGAACAATCTAAAGCAGTGATTGAT
Organism: Candidatus Thioglobus autotrophicus; assembly: GCF_001293165.1. NCBI lineage: Bacteria > Pseudomonadati > Pseudomonadota > Gammaproteobacteria > Pseudothioglobaceae (SeqCode) > Candidatus Thioglobus > Candidatus Thioglobus autotrophicus. Next base: position 665,796 of record NZ_CP010552.1, read on the forward strand.
GGTACTAAGGCCGTGAAAATTACCAGCAAAATTACCAACGTCGATCGTGCTGTTGGCGCTATGTTATCGTCACGCTTAGTAAAAGCTCGTGGTGGAAACACACTAGCAGATGACAGCGTACAGGTTAAGTTTACTGGCTCTGCTGGTCAATCACTTGGTGCATTCACTGCTAAAGGTATCACGCTTGAAGTAGAGGGTGATGCCAATGATTATGTCGGTAAAGGCTTGTCAGGCGGTAAAGTTATTGTTTATCCTCCTAAAAATTCAACCTTTAACGCTGAAGATGAAATCATTGCCGGTAATGTATGTGGCTACGGCGCAACAGGCGGTGAAATCTACTTATCAGGCTGTGTATCAGAACGTTTCTGTGTGCGTAACTCAGGTGTAACAGCCGTGGTTGAAGGTATTGGTGATCATGGTTGTGAATATATGACTGGTGGGCGTGTGGCTATTTTAGGAGAAGTTGGTCGTAATTTTGGTGCAGGTATGAGTGGCGGTATTGCTTATGTTTACAATCCACACGATACTTTCAAAGATATGGTCAACCCGATCATGATCGACCTAGATTCAATGGATGCTGAAGCTCAAACCGAGCTAAAAAGCTTTATCTCTAATCATGCTCAATACACGGGCTCAAAAGTAGCCCAACGTATTCTTGATCATTGGGATGAGGAGATTCAGCATTTCATTAAAGTTATGCCTAAGGACTACAAACGAGTGCTGGCTGAAAATGCTGAGAAATAGCTAAAACAAAAAAGGGCTACTAGATAAGTAGCCCTTTTTTATTGTTAAAATTTTTACTAAATCGGTATCGTGTCAATCACATCAGCCGCTTCATCAATAGCCTCGTCAATACTCTCACCCACCACTGGGATAATAGAAATCACCGCGCCACCGACGCGCATAGGCACAGTAACGACTTTGGTTAGTACGCAGCTTGATAGCATCAGAGCTGATAACAATAAAGCGAATGTTTTAAATAGCATTACTTTCTATCCAGAATTGTAAAATGATAAGTATGCTGATTTTTTTCATCTGGCTGATGCGACTCTCTAAAACTTTCCACAAAATTACTACGATCAAACTTAGGGAAATAGGCGTCGCCCTGATAAGAGCCTGCGATTTGAGTAATATACAAACGATCAACACTCGGCAACATCTGCTCATAAAAAGAAGCGCCGCCCATAATCATCACTTCCTCATCACCTTTGGCCAGATCAAGTGCGCGCTCAATACTATCTACCACTTCACACCCCTCAGCACTAAAACCAGCATTGCGACTAACAATGACATTGCGACGATTAGGCAAGGCAAAGCCAATGGATTCATAAGTTTTACGCCCCATAAGTACGGTTTTACCGGTGGTGGTTTTTTTAAAATAACCTAAATCAGCTGGCAAATGCCAGGGCAAGGCATTATCCTTACCAATCAACTGATTATCATCCATTGCCACAATAATTGATAAGCGCATGAAAAAGCCTTAAATAACGTAAAATAACCTCTATTTTACAAACACCGGAAACACTCGTGGCATTAATTCTCGCTTCATCTTCTCCTTTTCGTCAAACACTACTTAATAAGCTAGGTCTTGAATTTTCAGTCGTGTCTCCCAATGTAGATGAATCCAGAAAACCAGAGGAGACACCAGAGCAATTAGTTTATCGATTGGCACAGGACAAGGCTCGCGAAGTGGCTAAATCTCATGACGGGCTCATTATTGCCTCTGATCAAGTGGCCACGTTGCCCGGTGCCTTGGCGACAGATGAGAAAATACTGGGTAAGCCCCATACCCATGAAAATGCCATTAAACAGTTAAGTTCTTGTTCTGGTAATATCGTGACTTTTAGAACTAGTTTATGTCTTTTAAATACAAATAGCGGAAATATACAAACCCTTGTTGAAAACTTTAAAGTTGTTTTTAAAGATTTAAGCAGTGCACAAATCGACAATTATCTTAAAAAAGAACAGCCTTATAATTGTGCGGGCAGCTTCAAATCAGAGGGCTTGGGTATTGGTTTGTTTAGTCGTCTAGAGGGCAACGATCCCAATACTTTAATTGGTCTGCCGCTCATTCAGCTCATTAAATTCTTGGAAAATGAAGGCATCGATATTCTTAGCTCAAAAGCCTAGCATCAATGCCCTACTTATATCCTAATAATGCCAGCCCTTTAAATTCTGGCCTGAAAACCTATTGGGGCTCTTTGTATGGCAGTGCCGATGCGCTGGCTTTAATCGAGTATGCTCAGCAACAGTCTCAGGTTGTCTTGCTTATCGCCAATGATATTGCTCACCTTGACACACTATACCAATCTCTAAATTTTTACAATGATACGTTGAAGATTCTCAAATTTGATAACTGGGAAGTATTGCCGTATGATCAATTTTCACCACATCCAGATATCACCTCAAACCGTCTTGCTACTCTATCTAAACTTAGGCAACTAAAACACGGCATTGTGCTCACCACATTGGAGACTCTATTTTCCCATTTGTGTCCAATTGAGTTTAGTGAAAAGTACAGCTTCGATCTGAAAATAGGTGACAACATAGATCCTGTTTCACTCAGCGAAAAACTGCTAAAAATTGGCTATAACCGTGTCACAACTGTGATGGAACATGGTGAATTTAATATTCGTGGCTCATTAATTGACTTGTACCCAATGGGCGCAAGCAAACCTTATCGACTCGATCTATTTGACCAAGAAGTAGAAACCATACGCACCTTTGACACCTCAACCCAGCGTAGTGAATCACAGGTGGACGCAATTGCACTATTGCCAGCAAGAGAATTTGCCACGGATGAATCAAGTATTGAATTATTCAAGCACAACTACAATCAAGCTTTTAGTAAACAAGGCTTTATCTATACCGAAATTAGCGAAGGTCGACTGCCTGGCGGAATTGAGTTTTATTTACCGCTATTTTTTAATGCCACCAATACACTGTTTGACTATCTACCCAGCACGCTCACCATTGCCACCACTGCTGGATTTTCGACATTGGTAGATCAGACTTTTGCTGATATCCAATCCCGATTTGATCATGCCAAACAAGATTTAGATCGTCCTCCTCTAGCTATTAATCGTGTATTTTTAAGTAAAGAGCGTCTATTTTCTGCCATCAAGCAACACCCACAACTGATTATCAGCCCTTCAAAACTCGAAGACAAGGCTGGGAATCTGAATTTTTCCTCAAAACTTTTACCGCCACTACGCATTGACCCGCAGGCTAAAAATCCGCTGGCCAAATTAGCTAGCTTTACAGCACGCTTTAAACAAAAAATACTCATCGTTTGCGAATCTCAAGGTAGGCAAAGTGTCTTAGAAGAGTTGCTAAAAAATCATCATCTTGAGGCGCACCAAACCCAAGACTGGCAACATTTTTTAGCCAGTGATGAATTACTTAATATTACCCATCAAGCACTTTCTCAAGGGTTGTTAAGTCCTGAACTGGCCGTCATTACCGAGGACAATTTATTTGGCCAAGAAGTAGTACAACAACAACGCAGGCGCCGTGCTAAACATAAAGATTTTGACGAGGCAATTAAAAGTCTAGTCGAGATTAAAACGGGCGACCCAATCGTGCATGAAAACTACGGGGTGGGACGTTATTTAGGCTTAAAAACACAAACTTATGACGGTCAATCTCAAGATTTTTTACAACTTGAGTACGCTGGCGGTGCCAAGCTGATGGTGCCCATGACCTCACTAAATCTTATTTCCCGTTATTCCGGCGCATCGCCAGAAAGCGCACCCTTGCACAAACTCGGCACGCCGCAATGGAGCAAGGCCAAACAAAAAGCCGGCGAAGCCTTGCACGATGTGGCCGCCGAATTGCTAGAGATTTATGCTAAACGTGAGTCACAAACTGGCTTTGCTTTTCCAGAGCCAAATGATGCTTATTCTTCTTTTGTATCGAGTTTTGCTTTTGAAGAAACGCCTGACCAACTTAAAACTATGGGCGAGGTTTTGGCAGATATGCGCTCACACAAGCCGATGGATCGTTTGGTATGTGGCGATGTAGGCTTTGGCAAAACAGAAATTGCCATGCGCGCTGCATTCTTAGCTGTGGAAGCCGGTAAGCAAGTAGCCATTCTTGTGCCCACCACATTACTAGCCAATCAACACTATCAATCATTTGTTGATCGATTTAGCGACTACCCAGTAGAAATTGCCGCACTCTCACGCTTTCAAACGCCAAAAGAGCAAAAACTCATTATTGAAAAGCTCAACACGGGTCAAGTGGATATTGTCATTGGCACCCATAAGATTATCCAAGGCAGTATTAAATACAAAGATCTTGGACTGATCATTATCGATGAAGAGCATCGCTTTGGTGTTAAGCAAAAAGAAGCTTTGAAGAAACTTCGTGGACAGAGTGATATCCTCACCATGACGGCCACACCGATTCCGCGTACTTTAAATATGGCACTTGGTTCACTCAGAGAATTATCCATTATTGCTACGCCGCCTGCCAAGCGTAGTGCTATTCAAACCTTTGTGCAAGAGTGGCAGGATGATAATATCAAAGAAGCTATCAGCCGTGAGTTGCACCGTGGTGGGCAAATTTTTGTTTTACATAATGATATTGACTCGATTGACAACATGGCGCAAAGTTTGTCAGAACTCATGCCAAATGTACACGTTCGAATCGCCCATGGGCAAATGCCAACGCGTGAACTTGAGCACATCATGAGTGATTTTTATCATGCGCGTTTCCAAATTTTGGTGTGTACCACCATCATTGAAACCGGTATTGATATCCCTAATGCCAATACCATCATCATTAATAATGCCCAAAATTTTGGCCTCGCACAATTGCACCAATTGCGCGGGCGTGTGGGACGCTCACATCACAGGGCCTATGCCTACTTGATTATTAAATCGCATCAATCACTCTCTAAAGATGCCAAAAAACGCCTTGCTGCCATTGAATCTTTAGAAGAGCTGGGCGCTGGGTTTATGCTTGCTAATCATGATTTGGAGATTCGTGGCGCAGGCGATTTGCTCGGCGACAATCAATCAGGGAAAATTAGCGAAATTGGTTTTAATCTTTACCACGATTTACTCAAGCGTACGATTGAGGCAATGCGTGCAGGGCGAAAGATTAACCTGGATGATCCGATTAATCATGAAATCCAAATAGACTGTGGATTGCCTTCCATTATTCCTCAGAGTTATCTGGAAGATGTGCATGAACGCTTAGTTTTATATAAGCGCATCGCCGGTTGTAAGACTAATAACGAACTAAAAGAATTACAAATTGAGATGATTGATCGTTTTGGATTATTGCCAGACTCTACCAAGCATTTATTTGCCAATACACGACTCAAACTTTTTTGCGAAAAAATCGGAATTGATGAAATTAATCTTTATGATGACAAGGCCATCATCACTTTTGGTACTAAAAACACCATAGAGCCAATCAAAATCATTCAATTGATCCAAAAACAGCCTAAAAATTACCAACTCAAGGGTCAAAACCAGTTAATTGTGAAAGAAAGCATGCCTGAAGATATCAGGCGTATCGAGCTAGTAGAAAATTTGTTAAAAAAGCTAAATTAGCTTGTTTTTTATCAATTGCGGGGTGAAAAATTTAAATATTAGGTAGATAAATACAATGCCACCCAAGATATCACTCATTAAGTAGGTTTGGATAAATAACGAGGGATCGGGGATAATTTTGCCATTCATTGGATAAACAAACACCTTAGCCACTGTTGCTACAAGCGAGGCCAAAATCACCAAAAACATGACATGCGCGTAGTTAATCTTGCCAGAATCAAAGAAATCTGACAAATGAAAAAATCGCATCATTAAAATTGAGGCAATCGGTGCGACACTATCAATCAGCTTTCCTAAGTAGCTATAGATATGTATTGCTTCCCAAACGCCGCCTTTACTGATAAAAGTGGCTAGAAAATAGCCCACCACCACGCCTGGTAAAGATTTAAAACCAAATAACAAAGGCGCAAGTATAGCCGCGCCCATTGGCAGCCAAATATAATTACCGATGGAAATATCCACGTGATCAAAAGGCACAATGATTAATCTGGAGATGAGCACCGCCACAAAGGCAATTAGGTTGTAAGTGAGAAATTGCTTCATTGTTTAATTAAAAATGTTGATATTCTACTTACCACATAAACAAACACCAAACCACCCAGCATATCTCCTATCAGATAAGTTGAGAAAAATATAGCAGGATCTGGAGCAATTGGTAACACACTCATATAGATAAAAAATTTAGATAAGGTATTAATGAAAGCGGTGAGGATAATCAGAAAAACAACGTGGTGAAAATTCAGCTTTTGGCCATCAAAGAATTTTGATAGATTGAATAGTCTCATCATTAACATGGCAACTATTGGCGCCAAAGAGCCAACTACCACATGACCTGTAAACCCTGGAAAACCTAAGCCAGACCAACTGTCCCAAAAGAAATATCCGAACAAAGTGTTGGCGATTGCTATCCCGGGCAGAACGCCAAAACCAAACAACAGGTAAGAAAAAATACTCGCACCTATCGGTAAAAATAGCAAATTGCCACTGGCAAAGCTGTCATTCGCCAAACCCTCTACCATTAATAAAGAGGTAAGAGACAAGGTAAGGGCGACTAGATTGTACTTAAAAATTAACACACATGGAACCTAAGGATAATATGGCTCAAATTATACTAGAAAATTAGATTGATTTTTGTGGGAAAAACCCTTTAAGTATTGGCACTATAACATGCAAAGTTAAGTAAATAACCACCAGGCCACCCAGAGCGTCACCCGTAATATAATGGGTGATAAAGGTCACAGCGTTAATATTGAGGGTGAGATCTTGTGTATAAGCAAAAAACTTTAATAAAGCGCTAATCACTGATGTAAATGCAATTAAGAACAGCACATGTCGAAAATCAACTTGGCCTAAATTGGAAAAATTACTCACCCGAGTTTGTTTCATGATACACATAGCCACAATTGGAGCAATTGCACCCGCACAAGCTGACAGCATGCCAATGAAGAAGTGGCCATTCCAAGAATTCATTAAAACAACGCCGCCAACAAAACAAGCGGCGATAACACCTGGAAATACACGATAGCCAAATAGCAAATACATCAATATTTTTGCACCGAGTGGTAAATACAAATAATGACTCAATACAATTTCACCACTGTTTTCAAACGTACCAGCCCACGTCATCACATACGCCATTGAAAAAACACTCATAAAGGCTATGAGGTTTTCAATAAAGTAGTTTTGAAATTTTTCAGTCATGGTGAGAATGATACCTGTTTAACGCCAATTTTACAATTTTGGGAAATGGCATTCTCACCAAAGAAGTGTAGATTACTTATTGTAAGTTAGGATCATTGAGCGCTTATCAAGGCTAGATTGTGTCGCAGTAATAATATTTTCACTCAGTAAAACACCCACAGCTCTCTTGATTGTAGAGAGTGAATACTTAAAAAAGTATGCGTCTTTGGTAATTCTAGTGATGTTAGCATCCTTAGAATGCACCACAAACTCTAATACGGATTTTTCTACTTCTGACAATTTGTCAAAACCCATTTCACGCTCGTAAGTATCTAGTGAACGTCTTAATTCAAATAATTTTTCTAATGCTTTCATTTTTTTTCCACCTCTCCTCAAAGGATCTAATAACAAAGGGTATTATAACCTATTATTTTTTTCGTATAACCTATTATTTTACTATGTTATTAAAACTGGCTAAATTCCTTATGGTAACAGCACTTCACCATAATTATCCTGATAAAGTTTCTCGATATCTGCCAAGGTAAAGGTGTGATTTTGAGTACCAAGGTGTGCAACCTTGATCGCGCCCAAAAGCCCTGCCAACTGTCCGGTGGCTTTCCAGCTTAGGTCATTCATAATACCGTATAACAAACCAGCTCGATAGGCATCGCCACAGCCCGTTGGATCTTGAGTAGCAGCCGCTTTAGCAGGTGCGATTTGTGTGAGCTTATTATTGGCGTGAATCTCGCTACCCTGGCTACCTTTGGTGATAATCAAAGCTTCTACTTTTGCAGCAATGGCGCTCAAACTAAGCCCGGTTTTATCTTGCAACATCTGCGATTCATAATCATTAACTGCCACATAAGTTGCTTGCTCAATAAATTTAATCAGCTCTTCACCGGAGAACATTGGCATGCCTTGGCCTGGATCAAAAATAAAAGGCACTTGTGCCTCTGCAAATTGTTGGGCATGTTCGATCATACCGTCACGCCCATCTGGAGAAACAATACCAATATCTGCCACACTCACATCACTGACTTTATTCTCATGCGAATTGCTCATGGCGCCCGGGTGAAAGGCGGTAATTTGATTATCATCCATATCCGTTGTGATAAAAGCTTGGCCAGTATAACTACCCTCAATCACTTTCATATGTGTGGTGTTCATATGGTGTTTTTCCATCCAATTCATATAAGGGGTGAAATCTTCACCCACCGTTGCCATAGGAATAGAATTAGCACCGAGTAAATGTAAGTTGTAGGCAATATTGCCACCACAACCACCAAACTCTTTGCGCATGGTAGGCACTAAAAACGAGACGTTCAGCATATGCACCTTATCCGGCAGAATATGATTTTTAAATTGATCGTGAAAGACCATGATTGAATCAAAGGCGTATGACCCACAAATAAGTGCTGTTTTTTCCATGTTTTTATTTCCTTTTTTTTATTTCTCAGTAGGATTTAACCTGTTATTTTTTTATCTTAACGCTTCTGGCACTGGAAAGTGTACGTTTTCTTGTGCGCCACTGACTTCTTGCAATTCATCTGCACCGTGATCATATAAATAGTTAACCACTTCTTGCACTAACACCTCTGGCGCCGAAGCACCCGCTGTTACCCCTACAATATTGGCATTTTTTATCCAATCTTTCTCAATTTCATTCGCCCCATCAATCAGATGAGCAGGGATACTCATTTTATCGGCAATCTCACGCAATCGATTTGAATTAGAAGAATTGCTAGATCCCAATACCAACAAGACGTCGGCTGAACGCATTAAGGATTTAACCGCATCTTGCCTGTTTTGCGTTGCATAGCAAATATCATCCTTTTTAGGGGCACGAATATGAGGGAATTTACCCTTTAGGTGGTCAACAATATGCTGGGTATCATCCACCGATAAAGTGGTTTGCGTCGTATAAGAAATATCGCTATTTTTTGCAATCGTTAATTGATCAATATCAGCTGTATTTTCCACCAAAGCCACTTGCTGACCTGCGCTTGATTGACCTAAAGTTCCCTCCACTTCAGGATGGCCTTTATGTCCAATTAAGATAACTTGATGATTTTGTTTTTGTTTGCGCGCTACCTCTTTGTGCACCTTGGTGACTAGAGGGCAAGTAGCGTCATAAATAGTTGCCTCAATATTCTGGGCTTGCATGCGTACCATCTGAGAGACCCCATGCGCACTAAAAATAACCACCTGCTGTTCAGGCACTTCACTAATCTCTTTAACAAAAATAGCGCCCTTGGCTTTGAGATCATTAACGACGAATTTATTATGCACAACTTCATTGCGCACATATACTGGCTTGCCATGCAGGCTCAATGCTCGTTCCACAATTTCAATAGCGCGATCCACGCCCGCGCAAAATCCACGTGGATTAGCTAACAGGATTTTCACGAGGCTATATCAAGAATTTTGACCTGGAACGACACATCGGCGCCTGCAAGTGGATGATTAAAATTAACTCGCACTTGCCCATCTTCAATTTGATCAATACAGCCAACATAAGCATCGCCTGCAGGCGTTTGGAATTCAACTGCTGCATCTAGCTCAAAATTAAAATCTGACGGGAAATCGTCACGCGACATAAACTGGAAAGCTTCATCATAACGCTCACCAAATGCCTCAGAAGCGCTAAGCAAAAAAGTTTGTAATTCGCCCAATTTGGCATCAAGCACACATTTTTCTAGACAAGGATCAAGCTGCCCATCACCCACCTCGAATACTAAAGGCTCATCCCAAGCCTCATCGACCAAAGCGCCATTTGCATGACTGAGTTTGTAGTGAATGGTGTAATTAGCCATTATTAAACGTCATGGCGCTTAATAGAGTGTGTACTTGTTGGCGTAATTCATGGCGATGAACAATGAGATCAATAGCGCCTTTTTCTAATAAAAATTCACTGCGCTGAAAACCCTCAGGAAGCTCTTCGCGCACAGTTTGCTCCACCACTCTAGGGCCAGCAAAACCAATTAAAGCATTCGGTTCAGCAATATGGACATCGCCCAACATCGCAAAACTGGCTGAAACGCCGCCCATAGTTGGGTCAGTTAAGATGGAAATAAAGGGTACTTTTTGGTCATTTAATAGCTTAACCATCAAAGAAGTTTTGCTCATTTGCATTAGCGAGAACAAACCCTCTTGCATGCGTGCACCACCAGAGGCAGAAAAACAAATTAAAGGTGCTTTGGTTTTAATACTTTCTTGAGCGGCGCGCACAAACTTCTCACCCACCACAGAGCCCATTGAACCGCCCATAAATTTAAACTCAAAGGCAGCGACAACAACAGGCAGGCCATTTAAAGTGCCTTTTTTAACTACTAAAGCGTCTTTTTCATTGGTAGCCTTTTGCGCTTGCAAGTAACGATCTTTGTATTTTTTCTGATCTTTAAACTTTAATGGATCAACAGCAACTAAATTAGGCGCGATTTCTTCTTGACCTTTTTTATCCAAAAAGCTCTCAAGTCGAACTCGAGCCGAGATACGCATATGGTAGTCACATTTTGGGCAAACATAGGTCGCTTCTTTTAGCTCTTCAACGTAAAGCGTTGCCTCACATTTTGGACACTTACTCCACAAACCTTCTGGAATATTCTTTTTAACAACATTAGTGATTGAGGGTAAGATTTTTTCTAGCCAGCTCATGTCTAAATCCTTGTTCTAATTATTTAATGGCACAGGAAATTTCATTTGCTAAATTTCCAACACTTTCTAACATTTTAGCCTTATCGTCTGCATATTGTTCAACAAATGCAACCAATGACGATCCAACAATTACCGCATCGGCATTTTCAGAAATAGCTTTGGCCGTTTTCGCATCTTTAATACCAAAACCTACGCCCACAGGTAAATTAATATATTGTCTAATTCTAGAGAGGTTATTTTTAACCACGTCAATATCCAAATGCCCAGCGCCTGTTACGCCTTTGAGCGATACAAAATACACAAAACCAGAAGCGATTGTTGCTAAAAATTCAATGCGTGCATCGGTTGTGGTTGGTGCTACCAAGAAAATAAAATCAACACCTGTCGCATCAAGACTCTGCTTAAGATCGTGCGCCTCTTCCGGCGGCATATCCACCACCAGCACGCCATCTACACCACTTGCGCTTGCATCCGTGGCAAATGCTTGATAGCCACTTTTTTCTGCGTTGCTGTGCGCAGCATAGACTTCAATTGGATTAAGATAGCCCATCAACACCACCGCTGTGGTGTTATCAACAGCTCTAAATTTTTTAACCAATGCCAATACATCCCTTAAGCTAACTCCTGCTGCAACCGCACGTTCATGCGATTTGGCAATCATCGGCCCATCTGCCATGGGATCAGAAAACGGCACACCAAGTTCAATAACATTAGCGCCGTTGGCCACCAAAGTCAACATTAGCTCATAGGTATTATCCAGGCCACTATCCCCTGCGGTAATAAAAGGAATAAAAGCTTTATGACCTTGAGGTAGATTGGCAAATACTGAGGCTAATCTTGACATGATTATTTGGCACTAAATTCGTGCACGGCGTCAACAAGAACTTTCATATTTTCCGGATCAACATCTGGCGTAATACCGTGACCTAGATTAAAAATATGGCCTGTATCTCCTTTAAATTGGTCTAACACTTTTTTCACTTCTGCTCTAATAATCTCAGGTGTTGCGTACATAACAGCCGGATCCAAGTTACCCTGAATAGCCACCTTATCGCCAATTTGGCGCTCAACATCACCCAACTCTACTGTCCAGTCAATGCCAACACCATCACAACCTGTCGCTGAAATTTCGCCTAAGTGTTTGCCGCCATTTTTACTAAACAAAGTGATTGGCGTATTAGGATGTTTGGCCTTAACACCGCTCACAATTTTTTGCATATAGTCCAACGAAAAGTCTAGATAATTTTGCTTGGATAAAACCCCGCCCCAAGTGTCAAACACCATTAGGCTATCGGCGCCACTTTGTACTTGCTGATCCAGATAAGCAATCACGCTGTTGGCGAGTTTATCCAGCAATAAATGCAGCATTTGTGGCTCGTTAAAAAGCATGGCCTTAATCTTGGCAAAAGTCTTACTACTACCGCCTTCAATCATATAAGTGGCCAAAGTCCAAGGACTACCACTAAAGCCAATGAGTGGCGCGCGCGTGCCCAAAGCAGACTTGATAGTGGAAACGCCGTCAAATACATAAGTCAGATCGTTGTTAACTTCTGCAGGAATAGCCTCAATATCCGCCAAAGTTTGAATTGGTCGTTCGAATTTTGGCCCTTCACCCTCACTAAAATACAACCCCAATCCCATGGCATCAGGAATGGTGAGAATATCTGAAAATAAAATAGCAGCGTCCAAATCAAAACGATCAATCGGCTGCATCGTTACTTCACAGGCAAGCTCTGGATTCTTACACAGACTCATAAAATCACCGGCTTGTTTACGCGTTGCTCGATACTCGGGCAAATAACGCCCTGCTTGACGCATAACCCAAATCGGCGTGCGTGTTGTAGGCTTTTTTAATAAGGCGTTTATATAATCAAATGACATAGAATTAAGGATAAAAATTGAATGCCATAATTATAACGATATTTAGCTTTACATCCTATTCAATCGGGCATAAAAAAAGCCACATAAATGTGGCTTTTTGTTTAAATCTGTTAGGATTATCGCTTGAATGCACCAAAACGTGATTTAAACTTCTCGACACGACCAGCACTGTCCATAATTTTTTGCTTACCTGTGTAAAAAGGATGACAGCTTGAACATACATCTAGGTGTAATTCTTCTTTGCCTACCGTTGAGCGAGTATCGAATGTATTACCGCATGAGCAAACTACTTTAACGGCGTCGTAATTAGGATGAATATCTGTTTTCATGTTTGTATGTAAGTTTAAATCTCAAAAGAGAGCAAATTATATACTATTTGCATCTATAGCGCTTTATTTTTTATCAGTTTGTTTTTATTTCTTTCGAAGACGCGCCGCATTGCCAATCACGATGAGTGAACTAATTGGCATAGCAATAGCGGCAAACAGCGGTGTGACCTTGGCCATCATCGCCAATGGCACCATTAGTGCGTTATATAATAAAGCAAAAGTAATATTTTGTTTAATGGTTCGACTGGTGCGTTGAGCCAGGGTAATCATGGCCAAAATTGGCGATAAAGTTGATTTTAACAACACCACGTCAGCATGATTAACTGACACGTCACTACCTGAGCCAATCGCCATACTGGTATCAGCCTGCACTAACGCCGGTGCATCATTCACCCCATCGCCAATCATTAATACCTGATGTTGTTGTTGTAATTGCTTAATATAGCTTGCCTTATCCTCGGGTAATGCTTGCGCCACCACATGCTTAATCCCTAAATAATCAGCCACTTTTTGTGTCACTACTTGGCTATCACCACTCAGAATACTAACTTGTTTTCCGGTGGCTAACAGTTGGGCAATCGTCGCTTTGGCATCTGCTTTAATCTGATCAGATAAGGCTACAAACCCCAGCACCTGGTCTTGAGTCGAACACCAAATACAACTAGAGCCTTGCAACTCAATTTGTTGAGAATTTTTTAGCATGTCAGCGTCCACCTGTTGGCTGCTGTCCACAAACGACAATTTGCCGATTTTATAAGCAACTCCATCAATACTGGCACTAACACCTTGGCCCGGCGTGGATTGAAAGTCGTTCGTTGTTAACAATGCCTGTTGGTTTTCAACGACGATGGCTTGCGCCAAAGGGTGCTCTGAATATTTTTCAATGCTGGCCATAATTTGCATTAAATCAGATTTTTTAGCCTGCTGTTGAGCGGGAGAATAGACAACCTGTTCAACCTTAAACTCGCCCAACGTTAGTGTCCCGGTTTTATCAAAAACAACCCAATCAACCTGATTTAGCACCTCTAACGTATCGCTATTTTTAATCAGCATTTTTTCTTTAATAGCCGCACCGCTCGCCACCGCAATACTCATTGGCGTGGCCAATCCAAAAGCACAAGGGCAGGTAATAATCAGCACGCTAGTCGCGCTTAATAAGGCTAAGTCAAAGTCTTCTGGATACCAATAAACAAAAGTGGCAAGCGCGAGAAATATAGTCACGCCAACAAAATACGGAATAATTCGATCGATACTACAAACCACAGCACTTTTATTATGTTGAGTGTTTTCAACCAAACTCACAATCTTACCCAGCACAGATTGTTTGAGTGTTTGGCTCACCACAATCTCTAAAGCGCCTTGGCCATTCACCGAACCGGCAAATACTTCATCACCTATCTTTTTAGCCACAGGCCTAGATTCGCCACTGAGTAGCGATTCATCGGTATCGCTTGCGCCTGAGCGTACATAGCCATCAACTGGAATGCGCTCACCCGGTCTAATTAACACCTGGTCATTAATATTAATCGCGGCAATTGGAGTGATAATTTCGTCTTTATCTTTAATCACTAACGCGACTTTTGGTTGTAATTGTTGCAGTGAGCTAGACGCTGAAATAGAGGATTTTTTGGCTGAACTTTCTAGGTAGCGTCCAATCAAAATGACGAAAATAAAATTCACCACCGTATCAAAATACACCTCGCCTTTAGCAGAGAAGCCGAGCAGTACATAGACCGAGTAAAAATACGTCGTCAATGCGCCAATGCTAATCGGCACATCCATATTCATCAGGCCGTTTCTAAGCCCAGTATAAGCACTTTTTAAAAATCCAGAGCCTGAGTAAAACAGCGTAGGTGTCGCCAAGGCAAATCCTAACCACTGAAAATACTGATGATACTTACCTTCGCTAGCGCCGGTATACAGGGCAATAGAAATCCACAATAAATTCATCATGGTAAAGGCGGCAAATCCAATCTTATATAGCATGGCTTTGTTCGATCTATTGGCGAGCTGCTCCGCTATATTTTGCTCAAATGGCATGGCACTATAGCCCAAATCTGCCAAACGTTGCATAATCTGAGACAGCTGAATATCGCCCTCATTCCAACTAAGTCGAATGCGTTTGTCGGTTAAATTGGCGCGCACCCAGTTCACACCCGTCAAAGAGTTAAGGGCTTTTTCAATCAGCCATACACACGCCGCGCAGTGAATGGTGTCGCTAATTAAGGTGATAATTTTTTCACCCTCGGGTGCAGATTCTAAAAAAGGCTGCTGAAAAGCTGGCGCGTCATAAAACTCAAGCGGATACTCGAGTGTCACCGCAGGTAACATCGAACTAGTTTGCTGAGAATAAAACGCACCTAAGCCACTTTGATGAATTATTTGACACACACTGGCGCACCCAGCACAACAAAAATCTTGGGGCGCCTGCTCAATATTTGCCTGAATGCGGTTATGGCTAGTGACTTCCAGTCCGCAATGAAAACACGTGTTACTCATACGACGCAATTTTATTGTATTTAAAGGCTTATGCGTTTACAATATGATCCAAGTTAAAACGATTTTTTCTGTATGAAACGCATCCTATTATTAATTCTACTTAGCGCCCTTGGCACCTCTAGTATAGCAGGCGAGCAAATTCGACTCTACAAGCAGTACGTGGTAGGCATGCCTAAAGTTTTTTTACAAAAAGCCCATCCATTAGAAGACTGCTCTGCTAGGTACGAACAAGGCACCTTGTGCTTAAAAAACCATTCTTTAGCAGGTGAAGAAGCTGAGCTGGCCTTTCGCTTTCTAAATGATCGCCTGGTTTCTACCGTATTGATGCTACCGCTAACAGATGTCAGCAAAGTTAAAAAAATGTTCCATGCGCTTAAAACCCAATTTGACTTAGTTTTAATTGAAGATGGGAAAGAAAAATTCGACATCCTCGAGGTCAGTGCCAATACCTTTAATAAAGATGAATTTACCCAAATGATTGCCGATTTTGAAAATGAGGCATATCAAAATCATAACATTAAGTACACTTTTATCAGCAAAGAAGAATTTGTAGCACAATCTAGAAAATCTCATAATTTTGCTGATATTTTTAAAAACGCACCGCTACAAATGCGCGCTGCCACTTACAGCGTTGGACGTAAAGACGGGCAAGTTATCGCCACCATTAGCTTTATTGTGCCGGGTATTACCGAAAGCTATCTTGATCAAAATCCAATTGTTGAAGACTTTTAAATGACTAATATTCACGCCATTATTCTGGCAGCGGGCAAAGGCACGCGCATGAACTCATCCAAGCCTAAAGTCTTGCAAACTTTAGCAGATAACACACTCTTGGGTCATGTACTCAAACAAGCCAAATTAATCAGTCAGAAAATCCATGTAGTGTATGGATTTGGCGGTGCACAAGTTCAGCAAACTATTAATGATAACCATATTAACTGGGTTGAACAAAAACAGCAATTGGGCACAGGACATGCGGTGCAACAAGCAACACCCCATATTGAAGATAATTCAATATCGCTCATCTTATATGGCGATGTGCCACTTATTCAACGCGCAACACTGGAGCAGCTAATTAGCGCTTGCAAAACATCGGGTATTGCTCTTTTATCCGTGATTTTAGAAAATCCAACAGGATACGGTCGCATCATTCGCGACAACAACATCATTCAAGCCATTGTCGAGCAAAAAGATGCAAGCGCTGAACAGCTCAAAGTCTGTGAAGTTAATACCGGCATCATGGCAGTTCGAACAACACTGCTTAAAAAATATTTAAATAGTCTAGATACAAACAATGCCCAAGGCGAACTCTACCTCACTGATATCATTGCATCTGCCGTTAATGATGGCAAAACTATTTCCTCGGTTATTACCACCGACGAGTTTGAGGTGGCTGGCGTCAATGACAAAACTCAACTCGCCGAACTCGAACGTATCTATCAACAACAAAAAGCCGCTAAATACATGCAGCTTGGCCTGAGTCTAAAAGATCCGTCGCGCTTTGATTGTCGTGGCGAATTAAGCTTTGGACAAGATTGCGAAATTGACTTTAACACCCTCATTGAAGGTGTAGTCACACTGGGCAATAATACAACAATTGCGCCGAACTGCTGTATAAAAAACTCTAAAATCGGTGATAACGTCACAATATTGGCAAATTCAGTGATTGAAGATGCTGTCATTGGCAATGGCGCTTCAATCGGCCCATTTGCACGCATTCGCCCGCAAGCTAACATTGGAGAAAACGCTAAAATTGGTAATTTTGTCGAAGTTAAGAAATCTACCATCGGTAAAGGTTCAAAAGTGTCACACCTTAGCTATGTGGGCGACAGCACAGTTGGCAAAGGCGTTAACATTGGCGCAGGCGTCATTACTTGCAACTATGACGGCGTCAATAAACATCAAACCATCATTGGTGACGGTGCCTTTATTGGCTCAGACTCGCAGCTCGTCGCACCTATTAGCATTGGCAAGAACGCCACGATTGGCGCAGGATCAACCATCACTTCAAGTGCGCCAGAAGGCCAACTAACCTTAAGCAGATCAAAACAAAGACTTTTTCCAAGCTGGAAAAGACCAGTCAAACAATAAATGCTAACCTTACCTAGAAATGTCTGGCTACTCACAGCCGGACTTGCGCTGTTCATGTCACTGAGTGTCTTTGTGATTTTTCTAGGCGGTATTATTGGTCAAAATTTAGCACCCATGGATAGCCTGTCAACCTTACCTGTTGCTTTATTAGTGGTTGGCACAGCCAGTGGCATCATCCCTATTAACCGCATTATGTCTATCTTTGGCAGACGTCGAACTTTTTTAGGTGTTTGTATTTACACCCTAGGCATTATTACACTGGCCATTGTGGCGCTCAATAGTCAGTCTTTTTACTTATTCTGCACAGCCACTTTTTTATTTGGCATTACCACAGCAACTATGAACCAATTTAGATTTGCTGCGATTGAAAGTGTTGATCGTCACTTGAGCGCGACAGCTACTTCAGCTGTGCTGATTGGTGGCCTAGTTTCCGCCTATTTGGGGCCAGAGATTGCTCTATTAGGGCAAGACCTATTTAGCATTCAATTTGCTGGCTCTTTCGCTTTACTGAGTCTTTGTTTTGTTCTGGCCTTTGCACTACTGTGGTTTTATAAGCCCAATCATGTCACTTCAACAAACCATTCATCCTCAGGCAGAGAGTTACGCAATATCATCAGACAACGCGTTTTCATCGTCGCCATGTCGAGCGCAGCCGTTGGCTATGTGGTAATGAGCTACATCATGACAGCAACACCGATGAGCATGCACGTGATCGATGGGTTCTCTTTAGAGCATACCAAGTTTGTTATTCAGTCGCATGTTATTGCGATGTTCCTTCCTTCGCTATTTACTCCTTGGATTGTTAAGCTATTAGGCCTAAGTAAAATGATGATTGTCGGCGTTTTACTGTATTTTATTTGTGTTGCCATTGCCCTCTCAGGTCATGCACTAGACAACTACTGGATAGCGCTTATTTTGCTAGGACTGGGCTGGAATTTTTTATTCATTGGCGGCACTAGCTTGCTGCCCCAGTCTTACACTGATTCTGAAAAATTCAAAGTCCAGTCAGTTAACGACTTTTTAATTTTCAGCCTACAAGCCGTTGCCTCACTTTCTGCCGGCTGGTTTGTGTTTAACTTTGGCTGGGAAAGTGTGTTGTTATCTGTCGTACCCCTATTGGTAGTACAACTACTATTATTACTTTGGTGGCTGAAGGTTAAAGCTTAATAATTAAGCTTTGTCTATCCCAAACAATCTCAGCCTCACCTTAAAAACAGCCAGTGCATAGTCTATGCTTAACCCCTTATTTTAGTGCTGATTGCATAAAATCAGTATGTGTATAATCAATCGAATTAATCTGGTGTGGCTATAAATATACTAGTATGATTAAGCCATAATAACTAACTTTATTAGCAAATATTTTATATGTTTATTAGTGTTTTAGAATTATTCAAAGTCGGCATTGGACCGTCAAGCTCTCATACCATGGGGCCCATGGTAGCTGCGCATGCTTTTATTAATCACGTACGTGCACAGCCCACTCAGACCGACACCCACATTCGCTGCACATTAAAGGATTCTTTGGCGCACACAGGTATTGGCCATTCAACTGATTTGGCCATTATATTGGGCCTACATGACTACTTGCCTGAAAGCTTATCCCAGATCGATGTGGAAGCGCTCAGCCATCAATTACGACGCAAAAAAACGCTTGAACTAACAGAGAATTTTAACGTGGGATTTGATACTGAAAAATCGCTTATTTTTGACAAGAAGCACTCACTACCTCAGCATCCAAACGGCATGGTATTTAACTGGCTGGACAATTCAGAAAAAATACTACTTTCAAAAACCTACTTTTCTATTGGCGGTGGATTCATCACCACATTGGAAAACATTGATCAGCTTCAAGCCCCTATGCTCAGCAAAACTCACGCACAATGCCCCTATGCATTTGACTCAGCCGATGCTATGCTGCTCATGTCAAAACAGAGCAATTTATCGATTGCGCAAATGAAATATGCCAACGAAACCCAGAGCCTTTCCAAAAAATCACTAGAACAGGGCTTGGATAAAATTTGGCAATCTATGGAGATCTGTGTCGAAAAAGGCTTGCAAGGCGAGGGTATACTGCCTGGTGGCTTAAACACACCTCGGCGCGCTAAAAATATACATCAGCAGCTAACACGAGATCCAGACAATGCAGATGCAAATGATTGGCTCTGTGCTTATGCAATGGCTGTGAATGAGGAAAATGCCTCAGGTCATATGGTAGTCACAGCGCCAACCAATGGCGCCGCTGGAATTATTCCGGCTGTTTTATATTACTTGGTGCATCATCAAAATGCTGAGCAGCAACAAATCTATGATTTTTTACTAACCGCCGCTGCAATTGGCGGATTAATCAAACACCGAAGCTCTATCTCAGGCGCCGAAGTAGGCTGTCAGGGTGAGGTTGGCTCGGCCTCTTCGATGGCAGCGGCTGGACTTTGCGCTGCTAAAAAAGGCAGTAGTGCACAAATTGAAAACGCTGCAGAAATTGCCCTAGAGCATCACCTAGGCTTAACCTGCGATCCTGTTAAAGGCTTGGTGCAAATTCCGTGTATTGAGCGCAATGGCTTTGGCGCAATTAGCGCCTATCTCGCCGCCTCTCTGGCATTAAGAGAAAGTGGAGAGCATTTAATTTCCCTAGATCGCTGTATCGAAACCATGAAAAAAACAGGACTTGACATGTCTAGCAAATACAAAGAAACTTCTCTTGGCGGCTTAGCGCTCAGCATGACTGAATGTTAAGCCAATAGCCTTAATCGCTTAAAAATTTTGGAAATTTCCCAAATGGGCTTATATTAGTAAAAAATGCTAAAAATAGGTAGTTTTAGGGTAAAAATAGATAATAATTACGATAAATATCGATTTTTTAACAAAAAATAGGCTGTTTATCGCTAAAAACTATAAAAAATATACCAATATCTGGACTCATTCGCAAAATCTGCGAAATTTTAATGATAAATTGGATTTTTACCAGATTTTAAAGTGGTAATTTTTTCCAAAATCAAGCCGTAAGGAATTTGAAAAGTCAGGAGCTTATAAATTATAAGCGACTGCTTTTGAAAATTTCGACAACAAAGCGTTTGGAAAAAAGTACCCTTTAAAATTCGATGCCTTCAATTTCAGCAATCGTGTGGATGTCCTTATCACCACGCCCTGAAAGGTTGATGATAATATGCTGATCGGGTGTTAATGTTTGCGCAAGCTTGAAGCCGTAGGCCACCGCGTGAGAAGACTCGAGTGCAGGCAAAATACCTTCAACTTTGGTTAGCGTGTGAAAGGCGTCTAGCGCTTCGTCATCAGTAATGGCAACATAATGTGCGCGACCTGAATCTTTCAAATAGGCATGCTCAGGCCCAACACCGGGATAATCTAGCCCGGCAGAGATTGAGTGGCCTTCAATAATTTGCCCGTCTTTATCTTCCATCAAATAAGTACGATTACCGTGCAACACACCAACACTGCCTGCACATAAAGGTGCCGCATGTGCAGTTGGACCTTTTTCAAGGCCGTGCCCTGCTGCTTCTACACCGTAGATTTCAACTGATTTATCATCAATAAATTCATGAAAAAGACCAATTGCATTTGATCCACCGCCCACACAAGCTACCAATGCATCTGGCAAACCGCCCACTTGATCGGCAAACTGCTTTTTCGCTTCTTTGCCAATAATACTTTGAAAATCGCGCACCATCATTGGATAAGGGTGCGGACCTGCGACGGTGCCAATGATATAAAAAGTGTCATCAATATTAGTAACCCAGTCGCGCATAGCTTCATTAAGCGCATCTTTTAGAGTTTTTGAGCCCGACGTTACTGGAATGACTGTTGCTCCGAGTAACTTCATACGAAAAACATTCAAAGCTTGGCGCGCAACATCCACCTCACCCATATAAACCACACACTCAAGCCCTAGCCTAGCTGCCACGGTCGCTGTTGCAACGCCGTGTTGGCCTGCACCAGTTTCAGCAATAATGCGTGTCTTTCCTAGACGCTTTGCCAATAAAGCCTGACCAATCGTGTTGTTTACTTTATGTGCACCGGTATGATTTAAGTCTTCACGTTTGAGGTGAATCTGCGCACCGCCGAGTTTTTGGCTTAAATTTTGCGCATGATATAGTGGCGTAGAACGCCCCACATAATGCTTGAGATCGTGCTCAAACTCGGCTATAAAATCTGGATCATCTTTAAATTTTTCATAAGCATCCTTAAGTTCGGTAACAGCTGTAACCAGTGTTTCTGGCATAAATGCGCCGCCATATTGTTCGAAATGACCCTTATCGTCGGGTAAATTGTAATTACTCATAAGTTTGCTTGTTGAATGAATTGTTGTATTTTTTCAAGATCTTTAACGCCTTTTGCGCTTTCTACACCGCTGGATACATCGAGCGCATAAGGATTGACTTGATTCACCGCCTGAGCAGCAGTTTCAGGGTTAAGCCCTCCTGCCAAAATAATCGGCAACTCAATATCTACTTGAGCCAACGACCAATCAAAACGCTCGCCCGTACCGCCATAATTCGTTGGGTGGTAAGCATCTAATAACAGACCGCTGGCCTGCTGATACGCTTGTGCGAGTTGGGGAATGTTTGTCTGCTCATTGACCCGCAAAGCCTTAATATACGGCATAGCATATTGTGCGCATTCTAGCGGCGATTCATCACCATGAAATTGCAAAGTATCCAGTGGCACTTCACACAACACCTCATCAATAAAATATGAATCGGCGTTAACAAATAAGCCTACCCGATTAATAAAAGGTGGCAATGCCTGAACAATTTCTAGGGCGCGCTCAACCTCAACATAACGCGGAGATTTTTGATAAAAAACCAAGCCAATTGCGTCAATACCCAGCAAGGACGCATCACGTGCATTTTGAGCCTGAGTAAAACCACAAATTTTGATTTTCATTTATTTTCCTTCAGCGTCTAACTTGGCTCTAATGGTATCACGATCAACCCACCAGTTGTCACCAACGAGCTGCTCAACCGCGCTAGAAAGCTTGGGCAAGAATACTTCTGGCTTATCTAATTGCAGGGTTTTACGCCATAAATCAAAGGTTGATTGGTCAGTCACATGCGAATGCTCATCGGCAACCGAGGCAATCATCTGTGAGGCAAAGAACGTTAAGTCGTCATTTGCACCGCGACGAATAGAAACAATATAGTGAGCTACTGCAGCAGCGTAGGCTTTAGTATCAGCACCCTTTGGCGACTCCTCTACTAAATGTTGTAGCATGGCCACGGTAATTTCTGGATCAATTGGGAAAGTAACGCTCAACCATAAAGCATGGCCCAATGCCTTTAATGCATCAGGACCTTCTGATAAAAACATCGCATCACAAGCTTCTGTTGCCAATTCCCAAAGCTCGTTGTCTTTCGCCAGATCAAAGGCTGCCATCGCCTTTTCCCAAGCATCCGCCCCCTTGTAACGCTCAACTTGAATGCGGGCAATTTCTAGCAAGGTGTTAATACGCTCCTCAACTGGCGTGTCTGGCGTTTGCTCAGAAAGCTGTTTTTCAAAAAACTCTAGGCGTGCGACCAGCTGCTCTTCGTTAGCATACAAATCTTCGCCGTCTTCTGCGTCAAATATTTGTTCTTTATTTAGGTATTTTCCCATGGCTTTTCCTTTAGTAAAAGGCCGCTTCTAGGCGGTCTTCCCAGTTATCTGGCACATCTGCATAATCGGGCTTCACATCCATACGGAAGAAGCGCTCATCAGAAGCTTTTGAGATGGTTTTAAGTACTACCACTAGCTCTTCAAAGCTATCAATTTGCGGATTTCCGATCATTATTTCGCTAATTAGTAACATAACATTTGATATTTAACAATAAATGCTTTGCATTTTACACCGACAAGGTGAAAAAAGGCTGTGTGATAATAAGGCTATGGCGCCCTATTACTTTTTCTTAGCGGGCTTTTTGGTAGATTTACTCGTAGATTTTTTAACTGTCGATTTTTTTGGCGCAGCTTTTTTGCGTGTTTTGGTTTTTGGCTTAAGCTTCCCAGAAATAGCCTTCTTACACTCTTCCAGGGTTAGATCAACAGGCTCTTTATCACCAAATACTTTTTTAATGGTAATATTTTTTTGCCCTTTTCCACGCTTTTTACCATTCCAAATATACGGTCCAAAGCGACCATTTAGGACTTGAATTTCAGACTCATCGAAGGTTTTAATAATGCGCTCTGCATCAAATTTTTCCTTGGCTGCAATTAGTTCTAACGCCGTTGTCAAATCCACTTCTTCTGGTATATGTTCTTTTAGAGAGACGTATTTTTTACCGTATTGAAGGTAAGGTCCAAAACGTCCATAGTTGGCTTTAATCACGCCATAATCATCTGTTTCACCAACGGTGCGCGGCATGTTGAATAATTCTAACGCCTCATCCAAAGTAATGGTTTCAATGTCAAGCGTACCTCTCAGTGCTGCAAAAGTAGGCTTGTCTTCATCGTCTTTATGACCAATTTGTGCAAATGCACCATAACGCCCAAAGCGAACACTGACCGGTTTTCCAGATTTTGGATCTTCGCCCAACTCACGCATACCATGTGTTTCTTCTCTAGAAATATCTGCTGCTGCTTCAATTTGCGCATGAAATGGATCATAGAAGTTTTTCACCACATTTTTCCAAGGCACATTTTGCGTCGCAACCGTGTCAAAATCACTTTCTAATTTGGCGGTAAATTCGTAATCAATAATATTACTAAAGTTTTTCACTAGAAAGTCATTTAACAAATAAGCAACATTCGTCGGAAAGAGTTTGTTCTTTTCAGCACCTGTTGTTTCACTAGGCCTTGACTCAACCACCGTATTGTCTTGTATCTCAATCAGTTCGTACTCACGCTCATAACCCTCTCGAGTTTCTTTGCTGACATAATTACGATCCTGAACCGTGGAGACCATAGTGGCAAAGGTAGACGGCCTACCAATACCCATTTCTTCCACTTTTTTAACCAACGAGGCTTCGGTATAACGCGGCTTGGCGCGAGAAAAACTCTCTCTTGCAGAGAAGCTAGCAAGGGTTAAAGCATCACCCTCACTCAAGTCAGGTAGCAATTTATCGTCAGCAGACAGATAATCATAAACTTTTAAAAAGCCTGGGAATGTTAAGATTTCACCGTTGGCCACAAATTGCTCATCTGCATTGGATGCCACGACTTTAATCTGGGTTTTTTGTAATTGTGCATCGCTCATTTGCGAGGCAAGTGTGCGCTTGTAAATAAGGCTATATAGTTTGGCCGTTTGCTCATCTACCCCATAAATACTTGGTTTGGTCAGATCCGTTGGGCGGATTGCCTCATGCGCCTCTTGTGCACCTGAATCTTTAGTCTTAAAGCGTCTGGTATGGTGATATTGTTCACCAAACTCTTGCTCAATCACCTTGCCTGCTGCTTCAATTGCAGTTTCTGATAGGGTGAACGAGTCTGTTCTCATGTACGTAATCGATCCTTCGCGATACAAATTCTGGGCAATGGTCATGGTTTGCTTAACCGAAAATCCCAATTTTTGCGAGGCTTCTTGTTGTAAAGTTGAGGTGATGAAGGGCGCTTTTGGCGAACGTTTTGAAGGTTTTTTCTCAATCGAGATAACCTTCAATTCTGCTGATAATAACTTGGTGGCAAAAGCGAATGCCTCTGTCTTAGAGTCAAAATCTTTATTGAGCTTAACATCAACTACTTCACCACTTGCATTTACCAGTTCAGCTTTAACTTTGTAAGTTGATACCGAGGTGTGCTGAGTAATCTCTCTTTCTCTTTCAACCACAAGACGCATCACCGGAGACTGTACACGCCCCGCTGAACGCGCCCCTGAGATTTTGCGCCATAATACCGGCGAAATTTCAAAACCTACTAAGCGATCAATAATTCGGCGTGCTTGTTGCGCATCTACTAAATGATAGTCCACCGTTCTTGGTGCGGTAATGGCGCTAGTAATCGCGCCTTTAGTAATTTCGTGAAAAACGATTCTAGCGGTATCTTTTGGAAGTTTGAGTGCTTCTAGCAAATGCCAAGCAATGGCCTCACCTTCGCGATCCTCATCCGTTGCTAGGTACACTTTTTCTGCTGACTTAACCGCTTTGCGCAATTCGGCAACAACTTTCTTTTTATCAGCTGTTACTTCATAGGTAGGCTCGAAGTTATTTTCAATGTCGATACCCATGTTCTTTTTTGGCATATCGCGAATATGGCCAATACTTGACTTAACAACATAATCTTTGCCCAAAAATTTTTCAATCGTTTTGGCCTTGGCAGGGGACTCAACGATAACTAAGTTCTTAGCCATTATTGTAAGGTACGGTTTTCATCAAGAAACACAATAGACTCAAGCCATTGAGCCGATATTTCGCCGTCGACACTATTGCCCAATACCATCATAACTACCCATTTCAGATCTTCTAATTCAATGCCAGTGTCGCCCAGTGACATTACTTGCTCAATAATCATTTCACGTTGATTAGCGTCTAGCTGGCCTACATTTTCCATAAACAGTAAAAAACCACGCGCCTTAGCATCCAATTTTGATTGCTCAGCATCTGTATAAATACGCATGCTGGTTTGATGAATTAAATCAAATGGCTTAATTTTTCCGTCTTGCAAGGTGGCGATATTTTCCAACCAGCTTAGCGCCTTATCAATACCTGCAACATCAAAGCCGGCATCTGATAGGTGAGCCTTTAGCTCACTATCGTTAATTTCGTGTGCGTTGTTCTGTTCCGCTTCTTCGAAAAGATAATCGAACATATAAGTAAGAACGTCGAGAATATTATGTGTCATGTTATAAATTTTATTTAATTAATACGTAGCCTTGTGCGTGCGTTTTTTCTAGCTTGCCTGCTAACTCTAACAAGAGTAACTCTTGAGATACTACCTGTGG
Source organism: Candidatus Thioglobus autotrophicus (assembly GCF_001293165.1). Taxonomy (NCBI): domain Bacteria; kingdom Pseudomonadati; phylum Pseudomonadota; class Gammaproteobacteria; family Pseudothioglobaceae (SeqCode); genus Candidatus Thioglobus; species Candidatus Thioglobus autotrophicus. The sequence goes on from NZ_CP010552.1 coordinate 692,357, forward strand.
GCTGAGTCGGGTTTTTTCAACCAACTGATCAACACTCAAAGGTTCATAGCTGAGACATTTTAATACTTTAGACCCAGTTTTGTCCATCTCTTTTATAGAATCGGTATTTTTCTGTGGCAGTATATCACTCAATGAGTCCTTTGGTAGCTCCTCAACAATGTCATTTACACTGCTAACCAGCTTAGCACCTTGATTAATCAAATAGTGACATCCTTCAGACAAAGGGTTGTGAATTGAGCTGGGAATAGCAAATACTTCTTTACCTTGCTCGGCGGCCAGTTTGGCAGTAATCATCGTGCCGCTCTTAATACTTGCCTCAACCACTAGCGTGCCCAGACTCAAACCACTAATAAGTCGATTACGCCTAGGAAAGTTACTGGCCATGGGGGATGTGCCAATAAAAAATTCAGATATAAGTGCGCCCTGCATAGAAATTTGGTGTGCTAAAGACTTGTGTTTTGCTGGATAGATTCTATCAAGCCCTGTACCACACACAGCAATGGTTTTGGCGCCCTGCTCTAATGCGCCGATATGTGCTTGTGCATCGATACCACTAGCCATTCCAGAGGTAATGACCAAGCCCAGTTTGGCCAAATCAGCTGCAAATTGTTGTGCATTTTGCTCGCCACCTGTGGTGGGATTTCTACTGCCAACAATAGCCAACTGAGGATCCTGAAGACAATCAACATCACCCCTAACATAGAGTATCGGTGGCGGATCAGAGATGGTTTTTAATTGGGATGGATAACGTTTATCAATTAAGGTTAAGATGTGACAATTCTCTTTTTGCATCCAATCAAGATCCGCTTGCACAAGGGCCACATCAGCAGACGCCAAATAAGTCAGTGTTGGCTTTTTAAACAAACCAGTATTGAGTCTGTCACTATGGCTGGCAAGAAACACTTGTTGTGGCGTTTCAAAATGTTGCAACGCTTTATAGAATGTTTTAATGCCTAAATGTGGCGCTTTTAACAATAACAACCAATAAACCAAATCCATTAACGACCTTATCTAAAATCTTGAATAGGGGTCATTGTAGCATCTATATTAGTCTACAAGCTATATTCGTCACAGTTAATGCCAAGCGCAGTAAGTTATGGTAAAATTGCAAGATTTTATTGAACAATATCCGTTATGAAGCAAAAGAGAACCTTTCAACCAAGTGTTATTAAGCGTAAGCGTAAGCACGGTTTCAGATCAAGAATGAGTACTAAAGCAGGCCGTGCAGTTGTTAATGCGCGCAGAAGAAAGGGACGTAAGCGCTTAACAGCTTAAACCATTCAGATGTCTTTTAGATTAACTCGCCAATCTAAAGTATTAAAACCTAGCGACTATAAATCCATTTTTAATCATGGAAAAATGACTAGGGGAAAATATTGGCAAGTTATGTCTATTAAGACGGATGATTCTCCGGCCAAACTTGGTCTGGCAATTTCTAAAAAAGTACATCGTTTAGCGGTTCAACGTAATCGCTTCAAACGATTAGCGCGTGAAGCCTTTAGGCTTAGACAAGCTCAGCTAGGGAATTGGGAGTTTGTGGTCATGGCTAAGCGCTCGAAGCCTGCTAATAATGCCGTTATCACGCAGGACTTGGCTACTTTATTTAATAAAGTAGTTGGCAAATAATGCGCTATCTATTATTAATACCGATTAAACTCTATCAGCTACTGATCAGCCCTTTTCTCGGTTCTAATTGTCGTTTTCAGCCTACCTGTTCTCAATACGCCTACGATTCTGTCAAAGATCATGGCTTGATAAAAGGCTTTATATTAGCTGCAAAACGTATCGGCAAATGTCATCCTTGGCACGAGGGTGGCCTTGACCCAGTACCTAAAAAATAACTTAACTTTAATTAAAAATAAATCCGATGAATAATCAAAAATTTTTCCTTATTATTGCCATACTTCTTAGTATTTTCTTACTCAATGAGCAGTGGGATAGACAACATGCAACTGATGCCAATGGTGACTTAATCTATCAAGCAAAAACTGAAAACACTGTAGACGCCTCTATTAGCAAAAATGCTAACGTGCCAAGTGCGATTCGCACCAACCCAACCCCTAACGTTCCAGCGACAAAAACTACTCATAATGGCGAGTTTGTAACGGTCATTACTGATTTGCTAACATTAGAAATTAGCCACAAAGGCGGTACTATTACTAACGCTTGGCTCAATGATTATCCAATTGAATTAGGCTCTATTGCCAATTTTCAACTACTAAGTGATACGCCTAATGAACTATTCCAGGCGCAAAGTGGTTTATTGCCAAGTGAGCAAATGCCAACACATCACTCTGTCTTTAACGCAGCTCAAACACACTACCAAATGCAAGGTGATACACTGGTAGTGCCATTAACATGGATTGGTGAAAACGGCGCTGTCGTCACTAAAAACTACCACTTTAGCAAAGGTAGTTATATGGTCAATATCGATTACCAAGTAAGCAATAACTCAAATAATCCGCTGGATGTTACCAGCTACACTCAATTAGTGCGCAATGCACTAGACCAGTCAAACATGATGATGCCAACCTATACCGGTGGTGCTAAATATGACGACCAAGAAGTGTATGAAAAAATTGAGTTTGATGAATTCAACGAACAACCAGAAACCACTTCTAAAGGTGGCTGGTCAGCAATGATCCAGCATTATTTCTTTGTGGCCATGATTCCTGAAGCCCAAAATACACACAATTATTCTGCCAAAGTCAACAACGGAAAATACTTACTAACGATTGTTAATTCTGCTCAAAATATTGCCCCTGGCGCAACTGCCACACTTGGAAAGAATGCTTTATATATTGGCCCTAAAGAACAAGCACATATTGATGATTTAGCGCCCGGTCTCGACAAAACCGTTGATTACGGTATTTTGTTTATTATTGCCAAGCCACTTTCAGAAGTATTGAACTGGATTTATGCCTATGTCGGGTCATGGGGTTATGCCATCATTATTCTCACCATCTTGATCAAGCTAGCCTTCTACAAACTCAGTGAAAAATCTTACCGTTCAATGGCAGGCATGAGAAAACTCTCCCCAAGGTTGGCCAAGTTAAAAGAAACGTATGGCGACGATAAAGAGAAAATGGGTCAAAAGACCATGGAGCTATACCGCAAAGAAAAAATCAATCCAGCGGCTGGTTGTTTGCCAATCTTAGTGCAAATTCCAGTTTTCATCTCTCTTTATTGGGTGCTATTAGAAATGGTTGAATTACGCCAAACCCCTTTTTGGTACTTGCTTGACTTGGCTGCGCCAGACCCATTCTACATTTTGCCACTCATCATGGGTGCCTCTATGTTTGTACAGCAAAAGCTAAATCCGCCGCCGCCTGACCCAATGCAAGCCAAAATTATGATGGCACTACCATTCGTCTTTACCATCTTCTTCTTGTGGTTCCCATCAGGACTGGTTCTTTACTGGGTGATTAACAATATCTTGTCAATTGCACAACAGTGGTTTATCAATAAGCGCATTAATGGCTAACGTCATCGCCTCAACGGATGACTACCAATTTTGGCGAGATGAAAAGCTTGCCAACGCTCAGACTGATATTGAAAGCTGCCTAATAGAAGTCAGTAACCCTGCTCAACTATCAACGGCTGAAAAATCACAAATCGCCTATTTATGTCGTGTTAATAATTTTGCATTATTTCACACGCCTACTCAACCAAACTACGAATCTAGCATGGTCAGCTTTAATAAGCAGTTTGGCTTAAAAGCATTTGATCAGCATTTATATGTTCAAAATCAGGGCTTGGCTCATATCACTCAAAGTGATCAAGCAGATCAAGCGGAGTTTATTCCTTACACAAGCCGTGCTATTGGCTGGCATACAGATGGCTATTACAATGCACCTGAAGAACGCATTCGTGCGTTCTCTTTATTTTGTGTTAGGCCAGCGCAAATGGGAGGCGAAAATCAATGGATTGATCAACAAATGGCCTATTTACTCTTGAGAGAACAGAATCCAGATGTGACAAAAGCACTGACCCATGCTCAAGCTATGAGCATACCCAAACATGTGGTCAATGGCCAAACTAGGCGAAAAACTTCCATTGGGCCTATTTTTTTCACCGATGAAATGACTGGTCAACTTTATATGCGCTACACTCAAAGAAAGAAAAATATCGACTTTTATGATTCTGCTGAAATCAGGCAAGCGGTTGAAATTTTAGACCTGTTTTTAGCCAGTAGCACACCTTATCATTTCACTCACACCATGAGCGCCAATCAAGGGATTTTGTGCAACAATGTTTTGCATAAACGCTCGGCTTTTACCGACCGGCAAGATACACCCAGATTAATGCTGAGAGGGCGCTATTTTAATCGCGTACAATCTTAATTATGATTTCAGGCCATCAACTAGATATTGCAACACAAAGACCCTCTGATAATTTCAATCAACGCCCAGATGGCACGAACATCACTCTGGTCGTTATTCACAATATTTCACTACCTCCGGGGGAGTTTAACAATAACTATATTGAGGACTTTTTTACCAACCAATTACAAACTGATCAACACCCCTATTTTGAAACACTAAAAGAGGTTAAAGTTTCTGCACACTTGTTAATTAAACGTGATGGTCGCATTATTCAATTTGTAGATTTTGATCAGCGTGCTTGGCATGCAGGGCGCTCGAGTTTTAACCAAATTGATGACTGCAATAACTATTCAATTGGTATTGAGTTAGAAGGTACAGATAATAGCCCTTACGAAACGCTACAATATCAGTCATTAAATCAAGTATTATCAATTTTAAAAGCGCACTATCCCATTACAGACATTCGAGGTCATAGTGAGATCGCGCCAGGCAGAAAAACTGACCCTGGCCCTGCATTTGACTGGAGAAAATTAAAATGAAATTATTAAACAAAGCCTATCTTCGTGCAAAAAAAATTAAGCTAATCATTTTTGATGTTGATGGCGTGCTAACCGATGGTGGCCTGTATTTTTCCGATGAAGGAATCGAGCTGAAACGCTTTAATTCGCTAGATGGTTTGGGCATCAAACTCTTAAAGAAAAGTGGTGTTGAGCCAGCTGTAATCAGCGCAAGAGACACGCCAAATGTGGCCCATCGCATGAACAATCTAGGTATTGAACACTTCTATCAAGGTCAAAATGATAAGCTGATTGCCTTTAACGAACTCTTAAAAAAACTTTCTCTTAAGGCTGAACAAGTGGCTTACGTAGGTGACGATGTAATTGATCTACCCGTTATGCGTAATATTGGCTTACCAATTGCAGTTGCTAATGCTCATGACTTAGTTAAAGATAACGCCTGCCTAATCACGCAAAAGCGTGGCGGACATGGTGCTGTTAGAGAAGCTTGTGACTTTATTTTAAAAGCACAGGATAATTACGATTCAGCTATGGGTGCTTACTTGGTATGACTGCTTTTCAAAAACTCTGCTACGATACACTTAAGCACCACGTCCCTGCAGGGTCTGTTACCACCTACGGTAATTTAGCTAAACTCATGAAACACCCTAAAGCCTATAGAGCAGTGGGCACAGCCATGAATAAAAATCCTAATGCGCCTGAGGTACCTTGCCATCGAGTGGTTAAGTCTAATGGCGAACTGGGTGATTATGCTTTTGGCTCAAACTTAAAACAAAAACGCCTTCAAGAAGAAGGCGTTCAGGTCGTTAATAACAAGATTGTCAACTTTAAAGATATCTGTCTTTAAATCTTTTTACCTCTCATCTTCGAAATCATTTGTAGTTGAGCCATTGATTCAGCTAACGCAGCCTGTGTTGAAGAGATATCTTGATCAGTATCAGCATTTTCCATTGCCTCCTCTGCTCTTTGCTTCGCTTCTAACGCTTTTGACTCATCTAAATCATGTGCACGAATAGCCGTGTCCGAGAAAATTGTTACGACCGTTGGCTGCACTTCAACAATACCGCCAGATACATAAATAGACTCAAAGCCACTTTCAGTTTCAACACGCACCTCACCAGGTCGTAGCGTTGATAATAGTGGTAAATGCTGAGGATAGATACCTAGCTCACCATTACTACCCGGTGCAAACACACACTTAACTTCACCTGAATACAGGGATTCAGTGGCGCTGACGATATCAACCTGGATCATTGACATTTACGCACTCTCCGCAGCTCGCGCGCGAACTTCTTCAATGGAGCCCGTCATATAAAATGCCTGCTCAGGAATATCATCTAACTCACCATTAAGAATTGCCTGGAAGCCAGAAATAGTGTCTTTAAGTGATACATACTTACCTGGAGAACCCGTAAACACTTCTGCCACAAAGAATGGTTGAGATAAGAAACGCTGTACTTTACGAGCACGGGATACCGCTTGTTTGTCTTCTTCAGATAGCTCATCCATACCCAAAATTGCAATAATGTCTTTTAATTCTTTATAGCGCTGTAAAACACCTTGAACGCCACGCGCAATATCATAATGCTCTTGACCAACAATTAACGGATCAAGCTGACGAGAAGTTGAATCTAGTGGATCTACCGCAGGGTAAATACCTAGTTCAGCTACTTGACGTGATAATACAACAGTTGCATCTAAGTGAGCAAAGGTTGTTGCAGGTGATGGGTCAGTTAAGTCATCCGCAGGTACATATACCGCTTGAATTGAAGTAATTGAACCCTTCTTAGTAGAAGTAATACGCTCTTGTAATGCGCCCATTTCTGAAGCCAATGTTGGCTGGTAACCTACCGCTGATGGCATACGACCTAATAATGCTGATACTTCTGTACCCGCAAGCGTGTAACGGTAAATGTTGTCAATAAATAACAAGACATCACGACCTTCATCACGGAAATACTCGGCCATTGTTAGACCTGTTAGAGCAACACGTAATCTATTTCCCGGTGGCTCATTCATTTGGCCATACACTAGAGATACTTTATCCAAAACGTTTGATTCTTTCATCTCGTGGTAGAAATCGTTACCCTCACGAGTACGCTCACCCACACCGGCAAATACAGAGTAGCCTGAGTGCTCAATCGCAATGTTACGAATAAGCTCCATCATGTTAACGGTCTTACCAACACCCGCACCACCAAATAAACCAACTTTACCACCCTTAGCGAATGGACAAACTAAGTCAATTACCTTAATACCTGTTTCTAATAATTCTGCAGCAGGAGCAAGCTCATCATAAGCGGGTGCTGGACGGTGAATAGCCCAATTAGCTTCCTCACCAATATCACCTGCATTATCAATAGGCTGGCCTAATACATTCATGATGCGGCCTAGTGTCTTAGTGCCCACCGGAACTTGAATAGGAGCGCCTGTGTTAGTTACCTCAATGCCACGCTTTAAGCCTTCAGAGCCACCCATCGCAATACCACGAATTGTATTATCGCCTAATTGCTGCTGCACTTCAATTGTCAGGCCTGTCTCGGTAACAACCAAGGCATCATAAATATTTGGAATATTGTCTGCCGGGAATTCGACATCAATAACCGCACCAATAATTTGTGTAATTTTTCCGCTGCTCATTTTGCTTTTCCTTTTTTAAAACTCTATTTGTTTAATTCTATACTGCGGCTGCACCACTAACAATCTCAGAAATTTCTTGAGTAATTGCCGCTTGCCTTGCCTTATTGTAAACCAATTCTAATTCATCAACCATATCACCAGCATTATCAGTCGCACTCTTCATGGCGATCATTCGTGATGACTGCTCACAAGCAATATTTTCGACCAAACCCTGATAAACGATTGCCTCAATGTATCTAACTAACAAAGCGCTTAGCGCCTCTTCTGCATCAGGCTCGTAAATATAATCCCAACGATGACTCATGCCTTCTGCTTCTGAAGCAACCATTGGAATCAATTGTGCCGTTGTCGGCACCTGAGTCATGGTGTTTTCAAATTTATTGTAGGCAACTGACAATTGTTGAATTTCATCATTATCATAGGCATCCAGCATCACTTTAACCGTACCTAAAAGGTCGTCAAAGTGTGGCGCATCACCAAGGCCTGTTAAGACAGAATTAATTTTTAGGCCTGAATTCTTGAAAAATGAAGTGGCTTTTTTACCAATGGTGCAAATATCAACTTCGATACCTTTCGCTTGATAATCAGCAACTTCTTTTAATAGACTTCTGAATAAATTAGTATTTAGACCACCACATAAGCCTCTATCGCTAGAGATGATAATGATACCAATACGCTTAAGCTCACCAACCTCTTTCATATAAGGATGCTCAAACTCTGGGTGTGCGTTCGCCAAATGACCAATCACCTTGGTGATTTTTTCAGAATAAGGGCGTGACGCAATCATTCTATCTTGGGCCTTTTTCATTTTAGACGCTGCCACCATTTCCATGGCCGATGTGATCTTCTGAGTATTTTTAATACTCGCGATCTGCGTTCTAATTTCCTTTCCAGCTGCCATATTATTTATTTACCAAGTGTGGTTTGCCTTAAAATCATCAATTGCTGCTTGTAATTGGCCAGCAATATCATCGTTATAATCACCCGTCTCATTAATGTTGTCCATTAATGCTGATTGATTAGAACCCATGTATGTTAGCAAGGCTCTTTCAAAGTCAACCACTTTGTTTGCCTCAAGATCGTCTAAAGATCCAGAGTTTGCAGCAAACAATGAAGTCGCTAATTCTGCTACAGATAATGGCTGGTATTGATCTTGCTTCATCAACTCTGTTACACGTTGACCACGATCAATTTGCGCCTTTGTTTCTGCATCAAGGTCTGAGGCGAATTGAGCAAAAGCTGCCAATTCACGGTACTGCGCCAAGTCAAGACGAATACCACCGCCTAACTTCTTAATAATATTTGTTTGCGCTGCACCACCAACACGTGATACTGAAAGACCCGCATTAATCGCTGGCCTGATACCGGCATTAAACAAGTCAGTTTCTAAGAAAATCTGACCATCTGTAATTGAAATCACATTCGTTGGTACAAACGCTGATACGTCGCCACCTTGAGTTTCAATAATTGGCAATGCTGTTAGTGAACCTGTTTTACCTTTAACTTCACCATTTGTCATTTGCTCAACGTACTCAGCATTCACACGCGATGCACGCTCTAATAAACGAGAGTGCAAGTAGAATACATCACCCGGGTACGCTTCACGTCCTGGTGGACGCTTAAGAAGCAATGATACTTCACGGTAAGCCCAGGCTTGTTTTGTTAAGTCATCATAAACGATTAGTGCATCTTCGCCACGATCACGGAAGTACTCTGCCATTGAACAACCTGCATATGGTGCAATGTACTGAAGTGCTGGAGATGAAGCAGCGCCAGCATTAACAATAATTGTATTTTCTAATGCGCCATGCTCTTCTAGTTTACGTACAACAGCTGCTACTGAAGAATCCTTTTGACCAATAGCAACATAAACACAACGAATGCCTGTGTCTTTTTGATTAATAATTGCATCAATTGCTACAGCAGTCTTACCTGTTTGACGATCGCCAATAATAAGTTCACGCTGGCCACGACCAACTGGAACCATTGCGTCAATCGCTTTAACACCTGTTTGAATTGGCTGATCAACTGACTTACGCTCAATAACGCCTGGTGCCATAACCTCTAATGGAAGAGAGCTGTTAGTATCGATAGCGCCTTTACCGTCAATCGGCTGACCTAATGGATTAACCACACGACCAAGCATCGCTTCACCAACTGGAACTTCAACCAATCTGTTGGTACATTTAACAACATCACCTTCAGATAAGTGAAGGTAAGCGCCTAGTACAACTGCACCCACTGAATCTTGCTCAAGGTTAAGCGCCATACCGAAAGTATTACCCGGAAATTCAAGCATTTCACCAAATTGAACATCAGCCAGTCCATGAATTCGAACAATACCGTCACTAACACTAACAATTGTGCCTTCAGTGCGCGCTTCTGCTGCAAAGTCAAAACCTTCTATTTGTTTTTTAATTAAATCACTAATTTCACTGGCGTTTAATTGCATAACTCTTCCTTTTATATAAATTTATAATTAATGTGTTGTAAGAAGCAAGTTGAGCTCATCAGTTCGAGCTTTGATCGACATGTCGATCACCTTGTCTCCTAGTTTAATAATCAGACCGCCAATCAGCGAATCATCAATAGTTGTTTCAATACTAACACCGGCATTGTACTTTTCACTAAGATCGGCAACAATACTTTTTTCTTCAGCAGCTGTTAACTTATAAGCACTAATCACATGGAAAGCTTTCGCTTCATCAAATGCATTAGAGCGGTCTTCAAATAAAGACAAAATACTTGGTAACGCTTCTGTACGGCCATTGTCCAAAATTAATGACAAAAACTCATTTTCTTTAGTGGCTAGCTTTCTGTTAACCACGCTGGCAACAAGCTTTTGAATAGTGCTACTTTTATCTTGTTTAGTCGCATTTGGAGACTCAAGATAGTCTTGCAATTGCTCATCAATAACTAAAGATGCCGCTGCCTCTAATACCGCTTTCCAGTCATTATGTGACTTGTCTTGCTGTGCAATTTCAAAAACTGCATTAGCGTATGGCTTGGCGATTGTAACTAATTCCATAATTGATTACTATAGGGTTTGTGACAATTTAGTTAACATGGCTTTATGCGTCTTGCCATCAACCTCTTTAGATAAAACAGCGTTCACACCCTGCATAACCAAAGTAGATACCTGATCTTGCAATTCATTGCGAACACGCACTTTATCTTGCTCAAGCTCTGCTGCTGCTTGCGACTTAACCTTCTCGGCCGCTTGCAAAGCAACATCTTTGGCCTCTTCAACCATATTAGAAGCTTGCTTTGAGGCATTAGCAATAATTTCAGAAGCCTGGTCTTTAGACTGGCTAATTAATTCTTGTGCTCTTTGCTCGGCTTCCGCTTGCTCAGACAATCCACGTTCCGCTGCTAGCAAACCACCTTCGATACGCTTTTGACGCTCTTCCATGGCCGCAATAAGCGGTGGCCACACATACTGCTTGACCATATAGACAAAAATGAAAAATGCAATTGATTGACCAATTAATGTAGCATTTATGTTCATAAGACTTACCTTGTACTTAGATTAAAACGTTAAAAACTTATGCAACAGCAAATAGTACGTATAGACCTAAACCAACAGCAATCATTGGTACCGCATCTACAAGACCCATGAAAATAAAGAACTGAGTTCTTAACATTGGGATAAGCTCTGGCTGACGTGCTGCACCTTCTAGTACTTTAGCACCTAATAGACCAATACCAATCGCTGCACCTAATGCACCCATACCCATCATGATGCTTCCTGCAACATATAAAATTGCGCTTTCCATTACCATATCATTTCTCCTGTGAAATTATATAAAAAAATTAAAAATTAGTGCTCATTGTCATGAGCCATATCCATGTACACAATGGTTAGTGTCATGAAAATAAAGGCCTGTAACGTGATAATCAAGATGTGGAACAATGCCCAGCCTACTTGTAGTAACCCGCCAAACACACCAAAGCCAATACCGACGCTATACATAATAGCAATTAGAATAAAGATAATCTCGCCAGCATACATATTACCAAATAAACGTAGGGCTAACGAGATGGGCTTAGAGATAAGTGCAACACCTTCTAACAATAAGTTAGCCGGCAATAGCCATTTACCAAATGGGTGGAACAATAACTCTGACAAAAATCCACCTATGCCTTTATGTTTAACACTGTAATACAAAATTAGTATAAAAATAGACAGCGCCATGCCGAATGTAATGTTTGGATCTGTTGATGGTACTACTTTAAAGAATGCAGCATGCGGATCGCCGCCCATTGCACCAACTGAAATAGCAGCAAGTTGTGGTAACCAATCAACTGCGATAAGATCCATAAAGTTCATCAGGAAAATCCAAGAAAAAATCGTCAACGCCATGGGTGCTACTAATTTATTCTTGTGCTTAAAAGAGTCACGAACACTGAAGTCAATAAACTCAATCATCATTTCAATGAAGTTTTGAAAGCCTGAAGGTACGCCTGTTGCTGGTTTTTTTACGGCAGAACGAAATACAAAATAAAATACTAGTCCAGTTACTAATGACCAGAACATTGAATCAACATTGATCGACCAAAAGCCCATTGCTTGCGCTTCTGCTGCTGTATGGGCAAAGCCCCAATGACCATCTACCTGACCATAAGTTAGGTTCTGTAGATGATGCTTAATATATTCTGATGATGTTATGGTTTCAACTGACATTGTTTGTAAAAAGCAAGACTCAAATTAATAATAAAAAAACTCAATATAACACTCAATGGATCTAATCGTTGCATGGCAAATACCAGCAAAATACCGACCAACATAAGTCGCTCTATTAAGGAAATCCTAGCCAAGTTAACAACCTGCTTAGGATCCATAATATTTTTGCGCTTAAGTTGCTGCATACGCCAATACAACAAGCCTTGGTTCATAAGAGCAATCAAGCCCCCAACAACAATTTCCATAGGTTTGGTGATTATACATAAACCGATACACCATCGTGAAATATATTTTTATATTATGAATATTTTTATATTATGAATATTTTTATATTATGAATATTTTTATATTATGAATATTTTTACAAGGGATTATTTTTAATTAGGTTCGAATTGACTATTAATATCAGGGTTTTCTAATGCATTTGACATTGGCTGACGACCCGCGAATAATGAACCCTTTACGCGAAATCTTGTTGAGGAGAATTATATGGCGCACATTGTTGTGATTGGCGCGAGCACGGGTGGATTGCCCTTTGCTTACGATATCAAAAAAACATTAGGAAGCGGTCACCAAGTGACTGTTATCTCTAATAACCCAAACTTTAACTTTATCCCTTCTAACCCTTGGCTTGCAGTTGGCTGGAGAAGTGAAGAGGATATTAGTTTCGAATTAGAGCCACGCCTTAAACGTAAAGATATTAATCTAATCGTTGGTGAAGCAACCAAAATCAAGCCGAACGATAATCAAGTCATGGTTGGCGATCAAGTTGTTGATTATGATTATTTAGTCTTAGCTACTGGCCCTAAGCTGGCTTTTGATGAAGTAGAAGGTCTTGGTCCTGATGGACACAGCGTATCTATCTGTACAACAGCACATGCAAAAGTTGCTTCTAGTGAATGGGAGACTTTTTGTAATAATGGTGGCGGCCCAATTGTGGTTGGCGCAGTACAAGGCGCCTCATGCTTTGGCCCGGCTTATGAATTTGCAACCATCATGGATACAGATTTGAAAAAACGTGGTATTCGTGATAAATGTCCTATGACGTTTGTGACTGCTGAGCCATATATTGGCCACTTGGGCCTTGGTGGTGTTGGCGACTCTAAAGGCTTACTAGAGTCAGAATTCAGACAACGTCATATTAAATGGATTACCAATGCAAAAGTTGCCTCTGTAAGTGCTGACACGGTCACTGTTGACGAGGTAGATGATGCCGGCAAAACCATTAAAACCCATGAAGTAGCCACCAAACACACCATGCTGTTACCAGCATTTAAAGGCGTAGATGCAGTCGCAAAACTTGCAGAAGTTGACGCAGGATACGTTAATCCACGCGGGTTTGTCATGATTAATAGCCATCAACAATCTCCTGTTAAAGATAATATATTTTCACTCGGTGTGAATGTTGCTATTCCACCTGTAGAAGCTACGCCAGTCATGTGTGGTACGCCAAAAACAGGCTATATGATTGAATCCATGGTGACTGCTATTGTGCACAACATTGAAGACATGATTGCGGGCAATGCACCCTCACACATTCCAACTTGGAATGCAGTTTGTATTGCCGACATGGGTGATACTGGCGCCGCCTTTGTTGCCATGCCACAAATTCCACCCAGAAATGTCACCTGGGCAAAGAAAGGTAAAATGATGCATTTGGCCAAAATCGCCTTTGAGAAATTCTTTATTCGTAATATGAAAACTGGAAACTCAGAGCCAGCCTATCAAAAATACATCTTTAAAATGTTAGGCATTGAGCGCCTCAAAAAGAAATAAACGTTTAATAAAAAAGCCGCTTTCGCGGCTTTTTTATTGGTTAATTTTTGTCAAGCTTGACTACTAGCAATCATTTCAGCCGCCGCTACCCTGGCCTTATCAGTAATAGTAGCGCCACCTAAAATACGCGCTACCTCCTCGGTCCTTTGTTGATGATCAAGTTGCTCAACCGTAGTTTGTGCACCCTCTTCATTTTGAGACTTGCTCACTCGTAAATGTTGATGTCCAAAAGCTGCCACTTGCGCTAAATGAGTAATACAAATAATCTGATAATGCTTAGCAAGTTCCTGTAGTTTTCTACCTACAACCTCAGCCACTGCACCACTAATACCCACATCAACCTCATCAAAAATTAAAGTTGGGGTGTATTCGCTATCGCTACTCACCACTGAAATAGCCAATGATATACGTGACAATTCACCACCCGAAGCCACCTTTTTAAGCGCCTTAAAATCTTGGCCCATATTGGTTTTTACCAAAAACTCAACGGCTTCGTGGCCATTCAAATGCACTCCGTCAGATTTCTCATTCAACCCCACTTTAAACTCACTGCCTGGCATACCTAGCACCTGCATCGCCTCACTAACTCGTTGAGACAATTCACCTGCTTTTACTTGTCGAGCCTTAGACAACTTATTGGCCTTACCTTGATATTTTTTAGCCAGTGCATCGAGCTGCTTGGTCATTTCATCAATAGAACTTGCACCACCACCAATCTCTTCTAGTTTTAGAGTTAGCTGATCACGCACTTCTAGCAATTCCTCAATAGTACAATTATGCTTTCTTCCCAAAGCGTACAACTCAGAAATTCGATCTTCCATTTCTTGGGCGCTTTGCTCATCGGTTGATAATTGGCTCAAATATTGCGTTAGCTCATACACAACCTCTTGAGTTTGCACTTGTGCAGAGCTCAACAATTCAAATCCAACCTGAAGCCTATCGTCCATTTCCAGCGCTTCGGATAGTTGTGAGCTGAGTGTTAAAAGCTGCGCATTGGCGCCCACCTCACTTTCTAGCTGATTCAGAACACTGGATGTTTTTTCAGTGATCGTTTGTGCATTAGCACTGGTTTTAAAGTTAGCCTCAATGGTGTTAAGCTCGTCTTGATCCAACATTGCTTCATTTAGCTCTTCCAGCTGATGCGAGTATAGTGCTTGTTGCTGCTCAATAATATCTTGATTATTCAGCAAATTATTGACTTTTTCATTCAATAATTTATGCGCGATAACCACTTCATTCAGCGCTTGCTTATCAGCGTCCAACTGTGCAAATCCATCTAACAAACGCATTTGCTGATCTGGTCGTAGCAACAATTGGTGCTCGTTTTGACCATGAATATCTAATAGTAAGTCGCCCACATTACGCACGGTAGACAAGGGTACGCTATTGCCATTAATAAAAGCTTTCGAGCGGCCATCGCTGGTAATGACTCGGCGCAAAATGCATTCGCCTTCATCCTCTAAAGCGTGCTCAGTCAAAAAATCCTGCACGGTTTGATTGTGTTCTAGCGCAAAAGCTGCACTAATATCAGCTTTATCTTTGCCGTGGCGTACCAAATTAGAATCAGCGCGCGCACCCAAGGCCAAGCCTAATGCTTGTAAAAGAATGGATTTTCCCGCGCCCGTTTCACCCGTAACCGCGCTCATGCCTGGCTCAAAAGATAAATCAAGTCGTTCAACAACGGCTAAATTTTTAACGGATAACTGCGACAACATAAACTATGTACGCCTATGAAAGCTTTGATCCCCAATGTAGTTTTGAACGAATAATTTCGAAATAATCATAGTCTTTCGGATGTAGCAAGTGCACAAAACTGCCATGCTGACGCACACGAACCTCTTGACCTAGCTCAATTGGAAACGATGCTTGTCCATCGATATGCACACTCACGCCTGCGCCTGCGTCCTTAACTCGAACCACCACCTCACTGCCACCTGGCACCAATAGTGGTCGATGACTCATCGTATGTGGACAAATAGAAACTAAACCAATTGCATTGACGCCTGGGTGCATAATCGGCCCACCACTCGACAAAGCATAGGCCGTAGAGCCTGTTGGCGTGGTAATAATCAACCCATCTGCACGTTGATTATTAACAAACTTATCATCAATATAGACATCAAATTCTATCATTTTCAGTGCGTCTTGGCGATTGACAACGGCGTCGTTAAGTGCCACACTCTGATGAATAACTTGCCCGTCTTGCTCTATCTGACAAGATAACAAGCAGCGATCCTCTTTGGTAAATTCACCTTGTAAAACCTGCGCAACAATGTCAAGCATCTTACCAACTGACACATCTGCCAAAAATCCAAGACGGCCTAAGTTAACCCCTAAAATAGGAATATTGTTATCCACAAAAGTACGCGCTGTATTAAGCAAAGTACCGTCGCCGCCCACCACAATAATCAAATCTGCCTGCTCCGCAATTAGTTCATTGCCAAGCACAACGCCTACACCTTTATTTTGTAGAAATGCGCTCAACTCTTCAGCGATACCGTCGCTAACAGAGTCATTGGGTTTAGTGATAATGCCGATTGTATTAAACATTGTTATATTTTGCTATTGAATTCTTTAAAATAGCCACTATATAATCGACTAATAATTAGCTACAAATATACATTAATTGGACAACAAAATGACAAAAAAGCAAGACCAAGACGAAAGTGTTGAAAAAATCGACGATGAAAACATTGAGGCAACCGAGCAAGAAGCGCCAGAGGATGATCTAGCAACCCAGCTAGAAACTGCACAGCAGTCTGCTAAAGACAACTGGGACAAGGTACTTCGCGCTCAAGCGGAAATGGAAAACCTTAAGCGTCGCAATGCTAAAGATCTTGAAAACGCTCACAAATTCGCTCTCGATGGTTTTGTCAAAGCACTGCTCGAGGTTAAAGATTCCCTAACTATGGGGCTAAAAACCGCTCAAGATGACAACGCTTCGGTAGATAGTATCACCGAAGGCTTAGAAATGACAGACAAAGTCTTTTTATCAACGCTTGAAAAATTCGGCGTTGAATTGCTCAACCCTACGGGCGAAGCATTCAATCCAGAATTCCACGAAGCCGTGACCATGATCCCAATGCCGGATAAAGAGTCTAACTCAGTACTAGAAGTGGTACAACATGGCTTCACTTTAAACGGTCGTTTAGTGCGTCCAGCTATGGTGGTGGTGGTTCAGTAAAATCTGGATTTAATTCCTTTTTAAATATCTTTCAAAAATCTTCGATTTTCGTTTTGATACTTTTCTACTTGTTTAGAAGAGTATCAAAAAGGTAACACCTCTCCATAAATCTACCAATTCACACTAAATCTCATTCGTTGTATTTTCTAAACTCGCTACACTCAAACACCGAGAGTGCCACCATTCATCTCGATAAGTATTTATTAGTAAATTTTATAAAGAACAATAAAAAAGCCTGGTCAGCTTGTCAAGCTTCGACAAAAAATTATAATGCTGCTTTTTTACTTATCTTTACAAGTCGATATTCCAAAAACAGAATACAAGGGGCATTTACAAAATAATGCTGTCACAATTGGAATAACGCCAATTGCCCCTAGCCATGTGTTTAATCGTAAGCCAGCTAGAATTAAGAATACACCAAGCACAATTCTAAAAGTTTTATCTATTTTTCCAATATTGCATTCCATCAATAACCCTCTGTTGTAGTTAAAATTTTCTAGTATCTTTTATTAATCTGCTTGGGTATCCATGTATTAAAATCACCCTTTCATCTGTCTTAAATATAGGATTGTTTCTATTAATCTGCACAACAGTTAATAGCATATCGGTTTCAGTCTGGATTACATATTCCGTTGCTTCATGAGTATTTGAATCTTGTTCTACCATCTCCCCAACAATTGCACCTGCAATTATTCCAGCAAACACCACGCCAGCATTATCACTATTGTTATCTGCGATCAATCCTCCAGTAGTGCCACCAATAAGTGAACCTTTTCCAGATATATCAGCCTGAACAACCACCATCTGGTGAGATATTACCACCGCTCCAACTGAGCGCTTTGCATTTCCAATTGTCTCGACTCTATATTTTCCCTGACCATCTATAGTTGCGCATGCTGATAAATATAACAGGGTTATTGTGGTAACAAATAATTTTAAAATAACTTTCATCTATTTTCCTGCAAATACAGGCTTTGCTAAATCAGCTTGATCTAAACTATGAATAAAATCAGCTATATTGTTTCTAATTGCGCGGTTTACTGATTCTCTCGCTCTCACAATACCCATAAATGCATAATCCATTGGTACAACACCTTTGCTTTCAATTAATTCAGAATACAACATAGCCCCATTACCCCTATCTATTACTTCATAAATTGCACCAACCTTTGTCTCCATGTCAAAACCAGCATCTGGGGCGTCAACTTCAACAATACGCACTGACAGATTAACTTTTATCGATTGATCATCCTGAAACACTAGGGATCTGTTTAATGCATCGGTTAATCCACTTTTCCAAATTGGTGGTAATGTAGAGTTTGTTTCCATGGTTTTTTGCTGAGCTTGTGGGGCGAATCCAACTGTCAAAGATTTTAGTTCTGCATTTTTTCTATGATCCACCATACCCACATCCTGAACATTAAAATCTAGTGGTGGTATTGTTTGACACCCAGAGAGTAACATAGCTAAAAATAATAATGCAAACATATTTTTAATAGTATTCTTCATAATTAATCCTTTTTTATCGACTAGTTTCAATTGTACTCCACATTAATTAATTAATGATTCAAAAGCAAGGGTTATTTAGAAACAAATAATTTTGAAAAATATCAAATTCACTTGGCTAAAATCGCTAAAAAACCTTATTTACAGTACAAATAAAATCAATTTAACTTTAAAATAAGGCGCTTTAACACCATAAATCGAAAATTTCGGAAATTTTGCAAATGGGTCTTTTAAAGGTTAAAAATAAACGCTATTTTACTATTCGCAAGTTTATGATATAATTTTCGCTCAATTTTGACCTCAAAACATTTAAAAAATATGGGGCTAAATTTTTTATTAACCATTCCCAAGGAAACATTATGAAATTAATTCTTTTAGGTGCTCCAGGTGCCGGCAAAGGTACTGTTGCAAAATTACTAACTAAAATTGACGGTTCAGTTCAAATCTCTACAGGCGACATTTTACGTGGTGCAGTAGCAGCAGGTACAGAACTAGGCAAGCAAGCGCAAGCGGCAATGAACGCTGGTGACTTGGTATCTGATGATTTAATTATGGGCATTATGGAAGAGCGCTTACAAGAAGACGATTGTAAGTCTGGCTACTTATTAGACGGCTTTCCACGCACTATTCCACAAGCAGAGGCTTTGAAAACTTTACTTGAAAAAATGGGTGAAAAATTAGATGCAGCTGTTGAAATTGACGTACCTCGTGATGTAATCCTTGATCGTTTAACAACGCGTCGTACTTGTGAAAGTTGTGGCGCAATTTACAATACCAAGTCTAATCCGACTAAAGTTGAAGGTATTTGTGATAAGTGTGGCGGTGCGGCAGTGCAGCGTGAAGATGAAACAGAAGAAGCAATCAGCAATCGTTTGAACGTATATAACGACCAAACTGCGCCTTTAGTAGGTTTTTACAAAAATGAAGGCCTGTTGTTGAGTGTTGATGCGACTTCATCTGATGCGGTTATTGATGCTATTCAGGCAAAAATTGGCCAATAACTACTAATCTGTTTGTGTTTTAAATAGATTAATTAGCTCTAAAAACCCTAGATGTGATTCACATCTAGGGTTTTTTTTTGCCTAAAATTACTGAATCGTGCCAAAGGGGTTTGTCTTAATTCACTATATGACTTATAATTCACCTAGATATCCTGAGGAGAAATTCATGAAGCGTTTTTTATTGCCATTATTTTTGTTGTTACTTTCTACTTTCGCTCAAGCGCAAGAAGAGTTATTGCCAGCTGACAAGGCATTCGCCTTTAAGGCTAGCGTGGTTAATGATGAGATTGTGCTAGACTGGAATGTTGCCAAAGGTTATTATCTTTATAAAGAAAAAGTCAAGATATCAAGCGATTCTTCTGCACAACTAGGCGTTGCCAAATTCCCGCCAGCCAAAATTAAAAACGATGAGTTTTTTGGAAAAGTAGGGATTTATAGAAAATCTGTCAAGGTAAAAATTCCTGTATTAGAAGGAGATTCTGACTCTTTATTACTCAATGTAACTTTTCAAGGCTGTGCGGATTTAGGGGTTTGTTATCCACCCATTACCAAAACAGTTGCACTAGATATTAGCGCTTTGAAAAAGCCTTCTTTGGCGGATAATGCCTTTGATATATTCTCTCAGGCTAAGCAGAGCGCACAGTCTGTGGTTGATAAAATCAAGCCAATTTCTGATGAGCCTTTGCCTGCTGATCAGGCCTTTGCCTTTAGCGTTAGCGCTCTTGATGCCAATACACTTATTGCCTCGTGGGATATTCATCCTGAGTACTACCTATATCATGACAAATTCTTTGTCGATGTTCAAGGAGCAGAGTTTGATACGATTAATTTTCCCGAGGGAAAAATCAAAGACGATCCTTTATTTGGCAAAGTGCAAATTCACAAAGGTAAGTTAGAGATTATCCTGCCGCTTAAAAACATTCAAACTCAAAATATTAGCTTTACAGCTCGCTACCAAGGCTGCTGGACAGGTGGAATTTGTTACCCGCCACAAGAAAAAATAACAGGTCTAACACTGCCTATTCAAAATGAAACGCTAACAACTAATACCAATCAACAGCCATCTAACTCAACGCCTGCAGCAGCCAACTCGTCAGATGCACTGAATGAAACTGACCAGATTGCCGCCTTATTGCAACAAGACAATATTTTCTGGGTATTAGTAAGTTTCTTTGGCTTTGGCTTGTTGTTGTCATTAACGCCTTGTGTATTCCCGATGATTCCAATTTTATCAGGCATTATTGTTGGCCAAAAAGGTGAAATCACCACTCGAAAAGCGCTAATTATGTCGATCGTGTTTGTCTTAGCCATGAGTGTTACTTATTCCATTGCCGGCGTTCTGGCTGGATATTTTGGCGAAAATCTGCAAGTGTTATTCCAAACGCCTTGGATATTGGTAGTCTTTAGCTTGGTATTTGTTGCTCTGGCCTTTTCAATGTTTGGCTATTATGAAATTCAACTGCCGGCCAGTCTACAAGCCAAAATTGCCAATATGAGCAACAAACAAGAAGGCGGACATCTGATCGGTGTGGCGGTGATGGGCTTTTTATCAGCGCTTATCGTTGGCCCTTGTGTCGCACCTCCTTTGGCGGGCGCACTGATTTATATCGGTCAAACTGGTGATGCTTTGTTGGGTGGATTATCGCTATTTGTCATGAGTTTAGGTATGGGTGCACCACTGATCTTAATTGGTGCGGGCGTATCAAAACTACCTCGAGCAGGTGGCTGGATGGATAAGGTTAAATACATCTTTGGTATTCTCATGTTGGCCGTTGCTATTTGGCTGATTGAGCGTATTATCCCGTCCATTGCCTCACTAGCATTATGGGCTGCAATCTTCAGTATTTCTCCTATTGCCATGGGCGTACTTAATAAGCTCACTGATACACCAAGTGCCTGGGGACGCATCTTTAAGGCGATTGGCTTATTGATTATGTTCTACGGTATTTTACTGTGGGGCTTGGTGGCGCGCGGTGGTGGCGACATGCTAGCGCCACTAGCAGGCTGGGGCGGATCTAATACCCAAGTAGAGCAGGTACACATCTCGTTTGAAAAAATCAAAAGCATTGAGGATCTTGATCGAGTTTTAGCCAGATCTCAAAAAAATAATCAAATTGTTATGCTAGATTTTTATGCAGACTGGTGTATTTCTTGTAAAGAGTTAGAGCGCTTTGTGTTTAGCAATAGCGAGGTTGTAAGCAACATGAAAAATGTTATTTCAGTGCAAGCTGATGTCACAAAAAATGATGCTCTTGATAAAGCTCTAATGGCCAAATTTAATATTATTGGCCCGCCGGGAATTTTGTTTTTTAAAGCCGGTGTTGAGAACCGCTCTCAACGCATTGTTGGTGAAATCAACGCTCAAGGGTTTTTGGAGCACTTAAACAAGGTCAAGTAAAAAACTTAGTCGCTAAAAGTCGTCCAAAGCTAACTATCGTGCATGATGTTGGTGGTAAAATCAACTTTATTTGAAACTTGTTATCAGTGTTATGGACATCTTATTGCTAAATGGCCCAAATCTAAATATGCTCGGTACACGCGAGCCAGATCATTATGGCGCACAAACACTTGATGATATTGTTCAGCACTTAACGCAATTGGCAACTGACGCTAAACTTAGCTTGGATCATCATCAAGATAATTCTGAAGTGGGACTGATTGACAAAATTCATGCAGCCAGTCGTAATGGCACAAAGTATATTATTATTAATCCAGCAGCCTTCACACACACATCAGTCGCCTTGCGTGATGCGATGTTAGCTGTTGGTATCGAATTTACTGAAATTCACCTGTCAAACGTTTATAAGCGTGAAGACTTTCGTAAAAAATCTTATTTTTCAGATATTGCACAAGGGGTTATTTCTGGCTTTGGCGCACAAGGCTATGAATTTGCAATGAGTGCAGCAATCAAACATATTAAATCAAAGGGGTAAAAAATGGACATTCGCAAAGTAAAAAAATTAATGGAATTACTAGAACAATCTGGCATGGCAGAGATTGAAATTCATGAAGGTGAAGAATCCGTTCGCATCTCTCGCTATGGTGACGCACCAATGGCTGGCACGCCTATGGCAATGCCAGCACCAGTTGCAGCTGCACCAGTTGCAGCTGTTGAAAGCGTTGCAGCTGTTGACCCTATCAAGGCGATTGACGGACACCCACTTACCTCGCCAATGGTAGGTACATTTTATGGCGCCGCTTCGCCAACTTCTGACGTCTTTGTTAGTATCGGTCAACATGTGAATCAAGGTGATACCGTTTGTATTGTTGAGGCCATGAAAATCATGAACCAGATCGAAGCAGATCAATCAGGCACTGTTACTGAAATCTTGTGTCAAGATGGCGATGCAGTAGAATTTGGACAAACATTGGTTGTTATTAAATGATTACAATGAATAAGATTCAAAAGGTTCTAATTGCCAATCGCGGTGAGATTGCGCTTAGAATTTTACGAGCTTGTAAAGAGCTTGGCATTAAAACTGTTGCCGTTTACTCAACAGCAGACAAAGATCTTAAGCATGTACGCCTAGCTGATGAAGCTGTTTGTATTGGCCCACACCCCTCAGTAGAAAGTTATTTAAATATTCCTGCTCTCATTGCTGCAGCAGAAGTAACTCATGCGGATGCCATTCACCCGGGCTACGGGTTTTTATCAGAAAGTGCTGATTTTGCACAACGCGTTGAAGAAAGCGGTTTTATTTTTATTGGCCCAAGAGCTGAAAATATTCGCGTTATGGGTGACAAAGTTGCTGCGATTGAAGCCATGCAAAAATCAAGCGTGCCTTGTGTGCCCGGCTCTGATGGCGCATTAGGCGAGGATCCAATCAAAAATATGGAAATTGCCCGTAATATTGGCTTGCCAATTATTATTAAAGCTTCTGGTGGTGGTGGTGGTCGTGGTATGCAGGTGGTAGAACAAGAATCTGACTTACTCGGCTCAATTGAACTTGCCAAGTCTGAAGGCTTAAGCTTCTTTGGTAATGCAGAAGTCTATATGGAAAAATTCCTAACCACGCCTCGCCATGTAGAAATCCAAATTTTAGCAGACGAACATGGCAATGCTGTGCACCTCGGTGAGCGCGACTGTTCGATGCAGCGTCGTCACCAAAAAGTGGTGGAAGAAGCGCCTGCACCAGGTATCACACCCGAGCTACGCAACAAGATTGGCTCAGTTTGTGCTGATGCTTGTAAAGCGATCAATTATCGCGGTGCAGGTACGTTTGAATTTCTATTCGAAAATAATGAGTTTTACTTTATTGAGATGAACACTCGTGTGCAAGTTGAGCACCCAGTGACGGAAATGATCACTGGTGTTGATATTGTACGTGAGCAAATTCTGATTGCCGATGGGCAAGCGTTATCATTTACGCAAGAGGATGTTAAGATTAAGGGCTTCTCAATTGAGTGTCGTATTAATGCTGAAGACCCCAACAACTTTATGCCTTCTCCTGGAAAGATCACGCAGTATCATGTTGCGGGTGGCCTAGGTGTACGCGTTGATTCACACGTTTACAACGGCTATACTGTGCCACCACATTATGATTCAATGATTGGCAAACTAATCACCTTTGCTGATACACGTATGGGTGCGATTGTTAAGATGAAAAATGCACTAGATGAAATGGTGATTGACGGCATTAAAACCAACATTCCACTGCAAAGAAGAATTATGGAAGACCAGGTATTTCAACAAGGTGGTATGAATATCCACTATCTTGAAAAAATGCTGGGCGAATCACACTAAGATTTTAAAAAATTATGATTAAAGCAGGCATTATTGGCGGCACTGGCTATACCGGCGTCGAGTTACTCAGATTACTTCATAATCATGAAGGTGTAGAAGTAATAGCAATTAGCTCTCGCTCAGAAGCCGGGCAATTAGTTGGTGATTTTTTTCCTTCTCTAGCCGGACAAACAGATTTAGCTTTCACCGCACCGGGTGATGCCATTTTAAATGAGTGTGATGTAATCTTCTTTGCAACACCGCACGGTGTGGCGATGAAGACGGCTAGCAGCTTTATTGACAAAGGCATTAAAGTAATTGATTTAGGTCCAGACTTCCGCCTGCGTGATAAAGATGAATATGCACAATGGTACGGTTTGGAAAATTTCCAAGACGATCTACTCGCCTCCTCAGTGTACGGGCTTTCTGAAATTAATCGCGAGCAAATTAAACAGGCGCAGTTAATCGGCAATCCAGGCTGTTTTCCAACCACTGTCTTGTTAGCCCTTAAACCCTTGATTGAAAATAAGCTGATTAACTTATCAAGCATTATTGTTGACTCTAAAACGGGCGTCAGTGGTGCAGGTCGTGGTGCAAATCAAGCCATGCTATTATGCGAAGCCAGTGAATCTATTAAGGCTTATGGTGTCAGTGGCCATCGTCACTATCCAGAAATAAAACAAGAATTAAGTTTATTGTCAGGTGGCGAGCCCATTGGTCTGACATTCATTCCGCACTTAGTACCAATGATTCGTGGCATGGAGTCCACAATTTATGTGGACTTATTGGATACTGATACTGATGTACAATCAGTGCTTGAAGCTGCCTATAAAGACGAGCATTTTGTGACCGTTATGGGCGCGGGTGTTGTGCCTGAAACGCGCAGCGTTAAGTCGAGCAACTTCTGTCAAATTGCTGCACAAAAAGCGGTTGGCGGTAAATTAATAATCACCTCCGTGATCGATAATTTGATCAAGGGTGCAGCAGGACAAGCAATACAAAACATGA
This sequence comes from Candidatus Thioglobus autotrophicus, assembly GCF_001293165.1. Lineage (NCBI taxonomy): Bacteria > Pseudomonadati > Pseudomonadota > Gammaproteobacteria > Pseudothioglobaceae (SeqCode) > Candidatus Thioglobus > Candidatus Thioglobus autotrophicus. Next base: position 717,722 of record NZ_CP010552.1, read on the forward strand.
ATATTATGTTCGGTCTTGATGAAAAATCAGGCTTATCGTCTATTGGCCTGTTGCCTTAAATTATAGGAGACACTATGTCAGAAGTATTAGAAGAAGCAGATATTATTTTCAGCGACAATGCTGCCAATAAAGTAGCGACACTGATTACCGAGGAAAAAAATGATAACTTGCGTCTGCGTGTTTATATTACAGGTGGTGGTTGCTCGGGCTTCTCTTACGGCTTTACCTTTGATGAAGAGCACAAAGAAGGAGATTCTGGTGTTGAGAATAACGGCGTTCAGCTGGTGATAGACCCAATGAGCTATCAGTACCTTATTGGCGCAACAGTTGACTATCTTGAAGACTTGCAAGGGTCTCGATTCATTATTCACAACCCTAACGCTAAAACCACTTGTGGCTGTGGCTCATCTTTTTCAGTTTAATAAATTAACACCTGAATTTATATTATGAAGTTATTTTTTATATAGTGAATAACCTAGGCCAATTAAGGGTAATCTACTGAATGACAATTAATAAAACTGTGGCTACCCTACTATACAAACGCGTACAGTAGCCAAATGAGGAGATAATATGATTGAATACATTCCAGGTCTTGCAGGCATTCCAGCAACAGAGTCTGCCATTTCGTCCATTGATGGAGAAAAAGGCATCTTGGCTTATCGCGGATACTCTATTAAAGATCTTGCTAAAAATGCTTCGTTCGAAGAAGTGGCTATGCTGCTTCGAGATGGTGAGCTGCCAAGTGCCAACAAACTAAAAGAATTTCGCTGCGTACTGCATAAGCGTTATGAAGTTAAACGCAATATTCGACAAATGATGTGGGCACTGCCCGCAACTGGCCATCCAATGGATGTTTTACAAACTGCCATTGCAGCCATGGCCACCTTCTATCCGGGTGCAGGCGCTAAAGATCCAGATTCAGCCTTTACCCAAAGCGCACTGACAAAAATCATCGCCAACATGAGTACTTTGGTGGCAATGTGGGCACGTATTAGCGCAGGTTATGACCCAATTCCGCCTAGCAAAAACATGTCCTATGCAAAAAACTTCTTGTACATGTCTTTTGGTGAAGAGCCAGATGATGACATTGTCCAACTGTTTGATGCGTGTTTAATTTTGCATGCCGAACACACCATTAATGCCAGCACCTTCTCAGCTATGGTAACTGCCTCAACACTGACCAACCCTTTTGCCTCAATCTCTGCAGCAGTAGGCACCTTGGCCGGATCTCTACATGGAGGCGCAAACGAAGATGTGCTTAATATGTTGGATGAGATTGGCGATACAAAAAATGTTCGTGGTTATATTGAAAACCGCCTAAAAAACAAACAAGTAATTATGGGCATGGGGCATCGCGAATACCGCGTTAAAGACCCGCGTGCCACCATCTTGCAAGAAATGATCGAGGCCTACATTAAAAAATCAGGTATTACTTTATCTAAACGCTTTGAAACAGCCTTAGAGGTTGAGCGGGTTTGCGAAGAGTTGCTATCTGCAAAGGGCGTATACCCTAATGTAGACTTCTACTCGGGTATTTTGTATTCAGAAATTTTTAAAATTCCGAAAGAACACTTCACCCCAATTTTTGCTATGGCTCGTTCTGCTGGCTGGGCCGCACACTGGCACGAACAAGTAGGGCATAATCGCATCTTCCGACCGACCCAAATATATATCGGTCACGATTTTAGAGACTATCCAGCTAAATAAATTTATGGACAATACCACACATTTCGGCTTTAAAGATGTAGCCACCGATGATAAACAAAGCCTCGTTAAAGGGGTTTTTGACTCGGTTGCTAGCAAGTACGACTTGATGAATGACGTTTTATCTTTTGGTGCCCACCGTTTATGGAAGCGCTACACCATAGCATCTTCCAATGTAAAAACTGGCGACAAGGTACTCGATATCGCCGGTGGAACTGGTGATTTAGCTATTGAGTTTAGAAAAAAAGTGGGTGAGTCTGGTCAGGTTATTTTGTCTGATATTAATGCTGCAATGCTGGGTGAAGGGCGAAAAAATCTAATCAACCAGGGTATTTTTGGTGTCGATTATATTCAGCTTAATGCTCAATATCTACCCTTTGAAAGTAACACGTTTGATTGCGTGTCTATTGCTTTTGGCCTTAGAAATGTCACTGACAAAGACCAGGCGCTACGTGAAATGCACAGAATTCTAAAGCCGGGCGGTTGTTTATTAATTTTAGAATTTTCTAAAACAGATTCCGAGCTACTGAAAAAATTCTATGACTTTTATTCCTTTAATGTCATGCCAAAATTAGGCGGTATTATTGCTGATGATGAAGATTCATATCAGTACTTGGCAGAGTCTATTCGCAAACACCCTGACCAAGAAACCTTGAAAGACATGGTGTTAGAAGCGGGCTTCGGTTTTTGCGAATACCACAACCTTTCAGGTGGTATTGTGGCCCTACATAAAGGCATAAAAACCTAACACAGATTATGCAGCACTTTGTTCTTGAGCAGGCACTAAACCTATTAATTCAAAATGGCTCGATTGATATCAAGCCTTTAGAATCAAAAGTGATTCGCTTTAGTCTGCTTGACTTGTGGCTGGATGTTAATTTTATTTGTCTTAATAACCGAATTTTTGTCAGTAGCGATACCAGCGTAAGCAGTGATGTTGAGATTAAACTCAAGCCTAGTGTTTTCTTTGCTTTATTTAAGGGCGAAGATTTAACTGACCTACTCAGACAAGATAAGATTCATATTCATGGAGATGTAAAAACCGCCCAGCTGCTAGTAGATTTACTATCCGCAACTGAGCTGGATTTAGAAGAGTTACTCTCGCAATATACCGGCGATATTGTTGCCCATGAAGTAGGAAAAACAGCCAAAAAAATTAAGAAAATGACCCAACACTCGTCTAACCCGCTCGAAGCGCTCAAAGATGGATTAAGCGAGCTATTGATTCAGCCAAAAGTTTCAAAAAAATACACCAATCCACGCCATTAAGCATGCGTAGTTTTTTTCGATTTTTAAAAATTTCTCAAGTGTTGATGCGTTATCGATTAGACGCCTTGGTACTTTCAACACCCTTTCTAAAAGGTTTTAAACCACTTCTATATTTAACTCCGTGGTATTATTTTCCGATTAAAAAGTATTCAAGAGGCCAAAGAATTCGTTTGGCACTTGAGGCACTAGGGCCTATTTATATCAAATTTGGACAAACACTGTCTACTCGCCCCGACTTGCTGCCTGAAGACATCAGCTTAGAGCTAAAAAAATTACAAGATAGTTGCCCCGCCTTTAGCACGCAACACGCAAAGCGCTTAATCGAAGAGGCTTTAGGTGGGAAAATTGAACAGCTTTTCAAAACATTTGACGAACAACCTCTTGCCAGCGCCTCCATTGCCCAGGCGCATACGGCCACCACTTTAGAGGGGGAAGAGGTGGTTGTTAAGGTTGTGCGTCCAGATATTGATAAGCTGATTGCTCGTGACATTAAACTAATGTATGCCTTGGCAACTCTATTTAATAAGCACCCTTTGGCGAAAAAAATTCGACCTATAGAAGTGGTGGAAGAGTTTGAAGCTATTATTATCAATGAGCTAGATATGCGCATTGAAGCAGCACATTGCGACAAAATTAGACAAAACTTTAAGCATTCTGACCTGCTCTACATTCCTAAGGTCTATCATCATTTAAGCCAGATTAACGTACTCACAACTGAGCGCATTTATGGCACACCAGTTGGTGAAATCGATACACTCAAAGCCAACAATATTGATATGAAACGCTTGGCTGAAGAAGGGGTTATTATCTTTTTCACACAAGTATTCAAGCATAACTTTTTCCATGCCGACATGCACCCTGGCAATATTTTTGTCTCTGACACGGGTCAATACATTGGTGTTGATTTTGGCATTATGGGCTCGTTAAGCGAGGATGATAAAGACTTTTTGGCAGATATATTTTTGGCGTTTTTTAATCAAGACTATCAAAAAGTAGCCCAAGTCTATATTGACTCTGGCTGGATTGGTGTGCATACGGATGAGAAGGCTTTTGAGGCCGCTGTTAAAAAAATATGCGACCCAATGTTTGACAAGCCACTAGGCGATATATCTTTTGGGCAGGTGTTGCTAGACTTAATTCAAGAAGCCAAAAATTTTGACATCAAAGTTCAACCCCAGCTGTTATTATTAGACAAAACCCTGCTTAATATTGAGGGACTGGGTAGACAACTTTACCCACAACTAGACTTATGGTCCACTGCCAAGCCATTTTTAGAAGATTTAATGAAAGAGAGATATAGCGTGAAAAACACCTTTGAAAAACTAAAAGAAGAAGCACCTCAACTATTAAAAGATATTCCTGAGCTGCCTGCGCTTACGATTAATGCGCTTAAGCAGCTTAACAAAATGAAAGACATTAACAAGCTCTATGCGCAACAAACTGAGCAAATTGTCACCCAACTGCAAAGCAACGCCAACCAACAAACTGCCGCTATATTTGCCGGCTCACTGCTAATATTATCGGGTGTATTTGCAGTAAATACTCTATGGCTTGCCAGTGGTATTAGTGCCTTGGTGACCCTGCTATTCTGGATCAAGTCTAGATAGTCTTTCAGGCGTGCTGTATTTAGGGTAAAATTAATCCCTTGATATATTTGGTCGCAAAATATATGAACTAAGTCAACACCCTTATTATGGTGTTTTTTTTATTTTACGGAGTACAAACATGAGTTTAACAATCAATGCAACAAAACGCGAAGATCAAGGTAAAGGTGCGAGCCGCCGCCTACGTCGCGCTGAACAGATCCCTGCAATTATCTATGGTGCTGGCAAAGCTCCAAGCAACATTACCCTAGGTATTCACGAAATTACACACCTATTAGAAAAAGAAGAGTCGTACACTTCTGTTCTAGATCTAATGGTTGGCAAGAAAAAAGAGGCAGTGATCATTAAAGACTTACAGCGTCATCCTGCAAAAAATATTGTAACTCATGTTGACTTTTTGCGTGTTAACTTAAAACAAGCGCTTGTTACCAATATTCCTCTACACTTTCTTGGTGCTGATGAAAATGAAAGCATCCGTCTTGGTGCTATCCTGAATCAATTTGTTACTTCTGTTGAAGTATCATGTTTACCAGCTGACCTACCGACTTCAATTGACGTAGACATCACTAACTTAACATTAGGTGATCACATTAGTCTAACTGGTCTGAACATCCCTAAAGGTGTTACCTTAACAGCGCTAACACATGGTGATATTGAAGCGCACGACCAAAGTGTTGTAGCGGTTCAAGAAGCTAAAAAGATGGCTGAAGTTCAAGATGATGCACCAGTCGCGCCTGAGACTGAAGTGGCTGGCGATGAAGCTAATGCTGACAACGCAGAAGGCGACGAGTAATCTCTAATTAAAGAATTATGGCCATTAAACTGATTGTTGGCCTGGGGAATCCAGGCAAAGACTATCAGTCACATCGTCATAATGTTGGGTTTTGGTTTTGTGATACGCTGGCCAATTTATACTCAGCTACCTTTAAAAAAGAAGCAAAATTTTTCGGCGATGTGGCACAAGTCACTATTGCTGGTGCCAGTGTTCGCCTATTAAAACCTACCACATTCATGAACAGGTCGGGCCAGTCGATTCAAGCTCTAGCAAAGTTCTATCAACTCGAAGCTGATGAGATACTAGTCGTACATGATGAGCTCGATTTAGAGGTTGGCACGGCCAAGCTCAAGGCAGAGGGTGGACATGGCGGACATAATGGCTTGCGTGACACTATTAAAGCCTTAGGCACGAAGAGCTTTTATCGACTTCGCCTAGGCATTGGTCATCCTGGCAATAAACTGCAGGTGGCTGATTATGTTCTGCATGCACCCAATAAAATCGAACTAGAAAATATTCAAAATGCCATGATAGATGCGCTGCAAATCATGGAAGAGGTCGTTAAAGGCAATATAGATCAAGCCATGAAACACTTACATACAAAATAATAAGCGCGATTCTTTAGTCTAATAGGAGAAAAAAATGGGATTTAAATGTGGTATTGTTGGGCTGCCTAATGTTGGGAAATCAACCCTATTTAATGCATTAACCCAGGCTGGTATTGCATCAGAAAACTATCCTTTTTGTACCATCGAGCCTAATGTAGGCATCGTGCCAATTAATGACAAGCGCCTAACTCAATTGGCTGATATCGTTAGCCCTGAAAAAATATTGCCAACAACTATGGAATTTGTTGATATTGCCGGGCTGGTTGAGGGCGCCTCTAAAGGCGAGGGACTAGGAAACCAGTTTTTAACCAATATTCGCGAAACAGATGCGATTGTCCACGTGGTTCGTTGTTTTGAAGACGAGGATATTATTCATGTTTCTGGCAAAATATCCCCTTTGGACGATATTGAAATTATCAATACAGAGCTTATTCTAGCTGATTTGGATGTAGTTGAAAAATTATTACAAAAAGCCGTTAAAAATACCAAGTCTGGGCAAAAAGATGGCCTACCTCTAAGAGAGATTTTAGAAAAAATTCTACCCACACTTGAAGCTGGAAAAAGCGCACGAAGTCTCGATTTTGACGAAGAAGAATTAAAACTACTACGCGGCTTTCAATTGCTTACGATTAAGCCAGTATTGTATATGGCCAACGTCAGTGAAGATGGTTTTGAAAACAATCCTCATTTGGATGCAGTTAGAAAATTTGCAGAATCTGAAAATGCACAAGTTGTGCCTATTTGCGCAGATATTGAAGCCGAAATTTCAGAGCTAGACGCAGATGAGAAACAAGACTTCCTAGATGAAATGGGTCAAACAGAATCCGGCCTTGATCGCCTAATCAGTGCAGGATATACGCTACTGGGTTTGCAAACCTATTTCACTGCTGGCGTTCAGGAAGTGCGCGCCTGGACTATTAATATTGGTGATAGCGCACCACAAGCAGCAGGGAAGATTCACGGCGACTTTGAGAAGGGCTTTATTCGAGCAGAAACTATTGCTTTTGACGATTTTGTAGAATTTGGCGGCGAAAAAGGCGCCAAAGAGGCAGGGAAGCTCCGCTCTGAAGGCAAGGAATATATCGTTCAAGATGGCGATGTGGTACACTTCTTATTTAATGTTTAACCGAAACACTTAAGGTTTATTTACACATGATGAAATCCAAAAAAGACACTAAACTCTTATTAATTTTAGACGGTTGGGGACACTCCGAAGTCACAGAGAATAATGCGATTGCACAAGCTAAAACACCCGTTTGGGATAGGTTTAATCAGGACTTTCAGCACTCACTCATATTAACCAGTGGCGAGCAGGTTGGCCTACCCGGCGAGCAAATGGGCAACTCTGAAGTAGGCCATCTAAACCTGGGCGCAGGTCGCGTGGTCAAGCAAGATTTTACCCGTATTCACAATGAAATAAAAAACGGTGATTTCTTTAGAAATCCAACACTTAGAAATTCCCTTGAGTATGCCAACGATAACAACAAGGCTGTCCATATCATGGGCCTATTGTCTGATGGTGGCGTACATTCTCATGAAGAGCAAATTCATAGCATGCTGGAAATGACGCAAAAATACGGCTGTCAAGATGTCTATTTACACATATTTACTGATGGTAGAGATTGCGCCCAAAAGAGTGCCAAACAATATATTCAAAAACTAGAAGATAAAATCAGTGAACTGGGCGTTGGTGAGATTGCCAGTATTATTGGCCGCTACTTTTCTATGGATAGAGATAATCGCTGGTCACGTATACGCTGTGCTTATGAACTTATTTCCAAGGGCAAATCAAAATTCTTGGCAAAAACCGCCCTAGATGCCATCGATCAAGCTTACGAGCGCGGTGAAACCGATGAATTTATTCAATCAACTGTTATTAATGCGCCAACCAAGATTAACGAGGGCGATGTTCTTATTTTTATGAACTATCGAGCAGATCGCGCTCGTCAAATTACCCAAGCTTTTACCGATGAAAATTTCCAAGGGTTTTCACGTGGAACCTTTGTATCTGGCCAGTTTGTTTGCCTAACTGAGTATAAAAAAGACTTCAATCTGCCTGTTGCCTACCCTTCTTCCAAGCTTAATAACGTACTTGGGGAATATTTGGCTGACCTAGGTATGACACAGCTTAGAATTGCCGAAACCGAAAAATACGCGCATGTTACCTTCTTTTTAAACGGCGGCATAGAGCGACCATTTAATGGCGAAGACCGTGTCTTGATCCCTTCTCCTGAAGTGGCAACTTACGATCTGAAACCAGAAATGAGTGCCTTTGAGCTAACCGATGAGCTGGTTGAAAATATTGAAAGTCAAAAATATAATTTAATTATCTGCAACTTTGCCAATACTGACATGGTTGGACACTCTGGAAAGCTTGATGCGGCTATCAAATCTGTGGAGGCGGTGGACGCCTGCCTAGGTATTATTTATCAAGCCATTAAAACCATTAATGGCGAAATGTTAATTACAGCAGATCATGGCAATGTGGAGCAAATGGTCAATCCAAAAACTCAAGAGGTGCATACTGCCCATACAAACAATCCTGTTCCGTTAGTTTTTGTCAGCCCTAGAAAAGCGACAATAGCCGAGCCTTGCCAAGGCGCTTTGTCAGATATTGCGCCTACTTTACTCGCTATGATGGATGTTGATAAGCCTAGCGAAATGACTGGCGAAAGCTTGCTAACTTTTAAGTAAAATATACGACATATTATTAAAATAATTTAGGAGAAAAACATGAAACAAGAAAATTTTATTGCACCCTCGATTCTAGCGGCAGACTTTGCCAGACTAGGTGAAGAAGTTGACAATGTACTGCGTGATGGTGCTGATATTGTTCACTTTGATGTCATGGACAACCACTACGTACCAAACTTAACAATTGGTCCATTGGTGTGTGAAGCGCTTAGAAACCATGGTGTGACTGCGCCGATTGATGTTCACTTAATGGTTAAGCCAGTTGATAGATTGATTCCTGATTTTGTCGCAGCCGGCGCCTCTTACATCACCTTTCATCCTGAAGCGTCTGAACATATTGACAGAACCCTGGGCATGATTCAAGAAAGTGGCTGTAAAGCAGGTTTAGTATTCAACCCAGCAACACCACTACATGTCTTAGAAAATGTGATGGATAAACTAGATATGATTTTACTGATGTCTGTAAACCCAGGCTTTGGCGGACAGTCTTTTATTCCTCATACACTAGAAAAATGTCGCCAAGTGCGCAAACTCATCGATGCAAGTGGCAAAGACATTCGCTTAGAAATTGATGGCGGTGTTAAGGTTGATAACATTCGTGAAGTCGCAGAAGCTGGCGCAGATACGTTTGTAGCTGGATCAGCTATCTTTAATACAGATGATTACAAGGTGACAATTGATGCCATGCGTGCAGAGCTTGCCAAGGCAAAATAGTCAATGCTTGTTAGCGTCTAAGTGCTTGATACATCAGTGCTAATTCGGTATAATTACTTTTTTTAAGATTTTACTTGGGCATTATAAGTTCTAAGAAAAAATCTAAAGTTGAGTTAGGCGCTTGTAAATCAAGCGCCTAACTCGTTTTAATGTATCACACAGCTCGACATAGTAATCAGGGTGCTCTCAAAAAATAGGGTTGATTATTAGAAGCTGTGGAAGGGAGTGTTATAAAAAAACACTCTACCAACCCCCCGGAGAAATAAAAATGGCAAAAACGTCAATGAAAAAAATGCTTGAAGCAGGTGTTCACTTTGGTCACCGCTCACGCTTCTGGCATCCAAAAATGGATCAATACATCTACGGTACTCGTAATGGTGTTCATATCATCAACCTAGAAAAAACCTTACCAATGTTTAATGATGTGCTTAACTTTGCATCAAAAACAGCGGCGGCTGGCGGATCAATTCTATTTGTGGGTACCAAGCGTGCTGCAAGCGACATCATGAAAGAAGAAGCAATGCGTTGTGGAATGCCTTATGTTAATCATCGCTGGTTAGGTGGCATGATGACAAACTACAAAACTATTAAAGCATCTATTAAGCGCTTAAAAGATCTTGAATTTTTAGCAGAAGAAAACTTCTCACAATTTGGCAAGAAAGAAGCGTTAATGATGACTCGTGAAATGGACAAATTAGAGCGTAGCCTTGGTGGCATTAAAGACCTTGGCGGCATTCCTGATGTTGTATTTATCATCGATATTGGTCATGAAAAAAATGCGATTGCAGAATCTAAAAAATTAGGCCTTCCAATTATTGGTATCGTAGACACAAACCATAATCCAGAAGGTATTGATTACGTTGTGCCTGGCAACGATGACTCTATCAGAGCCATTGGTTACTACGCACGAGAAATTGCTAATGCAGTACTAGAAGCAAAAGCTGCTGCGGGTACGCACACTAAAACTGCTGTTAAAAAGAAAGCGCCAGCTAAAAAAGTAGAAGCGCCAGCTGCAACTGAGACAAAAGCTAAAGTAGAGAAAAAAGTAGAAGCTAAAGTAGAGGCGCCAAAAGTTGAAGCAGCTAAAACTGATCTGAATGGCATGCTAAAAGCAGAACTAGTAGCACTTGCTAAAGAAAAAGGTGTTGAAATCGCTAGCAAGGATACCAAAGCAGACATTATTGCAAAGCTTGGTTAATTCATAAACTATTGTCTCTTCACCATCGGTGTAGAGACATGATATATAGGAGATAATTATGGCAATTACAGCTGCCTTAGTTAAAGATCTAAGAGAAAGAACTGGTGCAGGCATGATGGACTGCAAAAAAGCCTTGAATGAAACTAATGGCGACATGGAGGCTGCAATCGATTTAATGCGTACATCTGGTGCAGCAAAAGCTGCCAAGAAATCAGGACGTGTTGCTGCTGAAGGCCTTGTTAAAGTAAATATCAGCGATGACAAAAAAACGGCAACTATTTTAGAAGTAAACTCAGAAACTGACTTTGTTACTAAAGGTGATGATTTTATCGGCTTTGTTGATACATTAGGTGCATTAGCACTCAAAACAACGCCTGCTAATATTGAAGAGTTTATGACTCAGACATTAGAAAACGGCGATTCTCTTGAGAAATCTCGTGAAGATATTGTTGCTAAAGTTGGTGAAAATGTTTCAATCAGACGCGTTGAAACCATTACGGTTGACTCAGGTGTCATTGGTGCCTACAAGCACGGCGAGCGTATTGCGGTCTTATCAGTCTTAGAAGGTGGTGATGAAGCACTGGCGAAGGACGTTGCTATGCATGTAGCAGCAACACGCCCTGAGTGTGTGTCAGAAGATCAGCTTGACCCTGAATTACTGGAAAGAGAAAAGGCTATTTTTGTTGAACAAGCCCGCGAATCTGGCAAGCCAGACAACATCATTGAAAAGATGATTGGCGGCCGCATGAAGAAGTTTGTTAACGAAGTAACTCTTTATGGACAAGCATTCGTTAAAGATCCAGACACAACGGTTGGTGCGCTTGCAAAAGCAAACAATGCTAAAGTCATCTCATTTGTCCGCTATGAAGTTGGCGAAGGTATTGAGAAGAAAGAAGAAAACTTTGCAGATGAAGTAGCCGCTCAAATGAAAGGTTAATACCCAACATTTAGTGATTAAAAGGCGCCTTTGGCGCCTTTTTTATTGCTTCAAATAAGGCGCAATTTTTCATCCAAACATTGGCTAGTATTGCACGCTTGCACAATCAGCTCTTGATGATACTGGCGCCTAATCAATCTTTGTAATTGCGCCAGCTCTTCATCACTCATCAAACTCGGGTGCCTGGTAATACGCAATTGCTGATCAACACCCGACTCTAATAACAGCTCCAAAGATTGCCAAGCCCTCTGCGCTGAGTGTGGCGTTTGTGTTACAAGGTCATAATGCAAAGGCAGGTGCTTGATATCAAAACCCACCCAATCAACCAACGGCAAGCAACGCCTAAGGCGTTGTGGGTAAGCGCCTCCTGTATGTAGGCCCACCTTAAACCCTAATTCCTTAACTTGCGTTATCGCCTGCAATAAGTCGCTTTGCAAGCAAGGCTCTCCACCACTAAATACAACCGCATCCAGTAGCCCTTGCCTTGCCTTGATAAATTTAAGAATATCATCCCAGTCAAATGCTGTGGGTTTGTTGGCAGCAATTAAATCATGATTATGGCAATATCCACATCGCCAAGGGCAGCCCTGTGTAAACACAACACAAGACAAATTATCTGGATAATCAATCGTTGTTAACGGCTCAAAGCCACCAACATGGATAGCCATACTATCTGTCTGCCGACTCTTTAAAGTTGACGCGCTCCGCATGCTCAGATTGCTTGCCCGGGTTAAAACTAGTCACCGGCCGGTGATAGCCCATAACCCGCGTCCACACTTCGCACACTTGTCTTTCACTATTGGTTAACAACACTTCTTGCTCTTTCATGGTTTTCTCCTTGGTTTTTTAATTTTTTATTGGCCAATAGTGTTTCATCACACTTTGGGCAGTATTCGTGTTCACCGCTCAGGTAGCCGTGTTTAGGGCAAATCGAAAAAGTTGGGGTAATGGTAATATAAGGAAGTCGAAAATTCATTAATGAGCGCTTCACCATTTTCATGCAGGCTTCGCCACTACTAATTCTTTCACCCATATATAAGTGCAGCACGGTACCACCGGTATATTTTCCCTGCAGTTCGTCTTGTTTTTCTAATGCCTCAAAAGGGTCTGAGGTATAGCCAACTGGCAGTTGGGATGAGTTAGTGTAATAAGGCTTATCGGCCTCACCCGCCTGTAGAATATCCGGGTAACGCTTCTGATCTTCTTTGGCAAAACGGTATGTTGTACCTTCTGCTGGTGTCGCTTCTAAGTTAAACATATGTCCTGTTTGCTCTTGAAACTCAACCATACGCATACGAATATGGTCTAAAAATTCAACAGCCATTGGATAGCCTCCCGCAGAAGTAATATCCTCTTGGTCGTTGCTAAAATTACGGATCATCTCATTAATACCATTAACGCCAATGGTTGAGAAATGATTTCTTAATGTTCCTAGATATCTTTTGGTATAAGGAAATAAGCCGTTATCCATCAATTTCTGCACCACTTTTCGTTTAACTTCCAAAGAGTCCTTGGCCATAAGCAACAATTTATCCAGCTGCTCATATAAGCCTTTTGTATTATTCTTATAAAGATAGCCCAAGCGTGCGCAATTAATGGTCACCACACCCAAAGATCCGGTTTGTTCTGCTGATCCAAATAGGCCGTTACCACGCTTTAACAACTCATTCAAATCAAGTTGCAAGCGACAACACATCGACCTCACCATATTAGGCTTGAGGTCAGAATTTAAAAAATTCTGGAAATAAGGCAGGCCATATTTAGCGGTCATATCAAATAAACGCTTGGCATTTTCACTTTCCCAAGGGAAATCCGGAGTCATGTTATAAGTAGGTATTGGAAAGGTAAATACGCGACCTTTAGCATCGCCTTCCGTCATCACCTCAATATAAGCTTGGTTAATCATATCCATTTCTACTTGCAGATCACCATAAGTAAATGGCATTTCTTCGTCGCCCATCATCGGCACTTGGTCGCGCAGGTCCTCAGGACAAACCCAATCAAAGGTCAGGTTAGTAAAAGGCGTTTGCGTCCCCCAGCGAGAGGGGACATTTAGATTATAAATCAACTCCTGAATACTCTGCTTAACCTCGTTATATCCTAAATCATCCAAACGAATATACGGCGCCAAATACGTATCAAACGAGCTAAATGCTTGAGCACCAGCCCATTCGTTTTGTAGCGTACCCAAAAAGTTAACCATTTGTCCTACCGCACTACTTAAATGCTTTGGCGGGCCCGCCTCAATACGCCCTTCAACCCCATTCAACCCTTCTCTTAATAAAGTTCGCAACGACCAACCCGCACAATAACCTGCCAGCATATCCAGGTCATGGATATGCAAATCCCCTTGACGATGTGCATGACCAACTTCAGGCGCATAAACATGGCTTAACCAGTAATTTGCGATAACCTTGCCTGATACATTCAATATTAACCCGCCCAGAGAATACCCCTGATTGGCATTGGCATTAACACGCCAATCTGCTCTATCTAAATACTCATTGATGGATGATGCAACATCGACCAAGGTCTTTGTATCATCTCTAAGGGTTTTATGTTGTTGGCGATAAGCGATGTAAATTCTAGCTGTCTTAATAAAATTTGAAGCGATTAACGCTTGCTCTACAATATCTTGAATGCGCTCAATACTTGGATTGTTATTGTTCTGGTGATCTAAAACCTGTAGCACCTGCTCGGTTAATAATTCTGCTTGAGCGTCACCCAACTCTTCACTAACCTGGCCCGATCTAACAATGGCTAAATAAATTTTCCTGGCATCAAATAAAGCGCTGCTGCCGTTTCTTTTGATAACGCCCTGTGGCATATTGGTATGCGTTGTGTCCATATTACTCCCCCGATTCATATTAATAAAAAACTATTTTTTAAGATATTAACTACATCTAGTGTTTGAATATTATAAAACAACTACATATAGTGTTATATTGACGCAAATCAATAAACCAAAATTATTTTTATTGTTTGATTTTGGTCAATCAAAATCTAGCCACTTCGTCCTATAATAAAAAACAATCAAACCCATTAAATTGCCTTATGAGCTTTATTCGTCCGCCTATTTTTTTACCTATAGCAACGCTCACGCAAGTCAGCAAAACGATCAATAACAAAATAATCGTCAGCCTGTTTAACCAAATATTTTCACAAGCAATTAAAACAGGAGATTTAGATTTCTTAGAAGGTCGTTGGGTTCTAATTGAGATTCTAGACATGGGGCTAACATTCAATCTAGGGTTTAATAATCAGCGACTGATACAAGCTCAACAAAACCAAGTGTTTGATTTAACTATTAGCGCCCGTAGTTGTGACTTCCTCGACCTTATGAGTAAAAATAAAGATCCAGACACCTTGTTTTTTCAACGAAAAATCAATATGCAAGGTTCAACTGAACTGGGGCTTTATGTAAAAAACTTTCTCGATGCTTTTGATGTTGAGGTACATTGGGCTAGCGCTGGCGTCGACAAAATACTGCAAAACACTTATCCAATACTCAGCAAACTTTTATGCCGTAAATCTTAAGTATCACTCTCGAGCATGAAGCCGAACACCGTCGATGCAATGCACGACTTAATCAAAGAGATACAAAAGACTCTGCCTATGGATAAGATCAAAGCAGACTTCTGTTCTGACACTTGTTCGGGCTGCTCACTCAAACTCATCACCTTTCTATCGACTGAAATTGAACATTGGCAATTTCAGCTCAACCAAGGCATTATTCCCAATTTTTCTGATTTAAATAAATTGGCAAAAATGGCCAAAAAAATTCAAGCAGTATTATTAAAAAATCACCTTATTTAGCTTGATTTTGGTCAATGACATTGGCTGTCGACCCGATTACACTGACATTTTTTTCACAATAAACGCCATGCAGCTTGCCAAACAGACTCTTTCAGTAACTTCTCCTTTTGCCCTAGACAATGAAGATCTTTACCAACGCTGGAGAGATAAAAAATCCTTTGCTTATCCCAATAGAATCTCTGAGCTATTTATCGAGGTTAAAAACCCAAAACAGCTTAGTAAGGGCGAACATGCTGCCATTTTGGCGTTAACTCAAAAAACCAATATGGCGATCTATATTGGCAATACTGGCAACAACCCTTCTGTCGAAATTCCCATCGCGATAGCCAACCAATTTGGCCTCAAACAAATCAACAAAAATTGGCTGGCTGACGATACAGGTCTCACCTCTCTCAAAGTAGCCAATGATGATATTAGAAAAAAATACATTCCTTATACCAACAAACTCATTCATTGGCATACAGATGGCTATTACAACACCCCTGATCAACAAATTCATGCGTTGAACTTACACGTTGTTCAGCAAGCTGCCAGCGGCGGTGAAAATCAGCTGATGGATCATGAAATTGCTTATTTATTATTACGCGAAAAAAATCCTGATTATATTCGTGCATTAATGGCAAACGATGTTATGACCATTCCTGCAGGCACCAATGCAGATGGTAGTGCCAGACCTGATCGCTCCGGACCTGTATTTAGTATCAGTAGTCGGGGAAATTTACACATGCGCTACACGGCAAGAACTAAAAATATACGCTGGTCTAGTACACCCCTTGTTAAAGAGGCGCTTGAATTTCTGCAACAAATTCTCAATCGTCAACACTCGTCCTATGTCTTTAAAGGCTTGCTAGAGCCGGGCATGGGTTTAATCAGTAACAATGTATTACACGATAGGGCGGCCTTTACAGAAGACGCCCAACACCAGCGCCATTACTATCGGGCACGATATTTTGACCGCCTAGCAAACACCGACTTTAAAGGGTAGCTGCTAACCTCTTAAAATTGGTTGTTGCAACTCAACACCACTCATGCCCGGTTTATCAAACCAATAGCCGTCACACTGCTGATATGCACTAAAAGGCTGTAGCAACCCTAATGCCTGATGAATGCTAATATTTTGGGCAATTCTATCCTTAAAAATTTGGATAATTTCTGCCGTATTGGTAAACTGAGGGCTAATTCTTACAACATCTACACCCATATCCTGCATTTGATCCATCTGGGAAATAAGATTAAAAGTATTGGCTGACAACGTCTGGATACCGTTCATCATCAGAAAAGACTGCTGCTCTTGAGTGGTCAATAATAGCCCGTCTTCATGCATCAAACACTTATACTGACAATCATCCTTATCAAGATCATAAGCTCTAGCGGTGAAGCACCGCGCCGAAAATGCCAACGGCATTTGACCAAAAACAAACACCTCAGTTTGCAACTCTGGGCTTATCCCTGCCATCATTTGTTGCAAAGCCTCTTGAGATAACTCAAGCGGAAAGCACCAACGCACAAGGCCTTTTTTTGCCAACAGATTAAGACTTGGTGCATTATATAAATTAACACTGGGCCCCGTCACAAATGGCATATTTTGTTTACTTCTTAAACCAATAGCGGCATAGTCATTCGCCTCTATCAAATAATCTTCTTGCTGGCAAATACGCCCCAGTTGCTTGAGCTCAGAGTCAGCCTCTAATAAAGTGAGTGTTGAAAATACTACCTCTTTACCTGCATCACGCAATTGGTTAGCAATCATCAACCAGTCATTTATTTTAAGTTGTCTACGCTTAGAACAAACCACCTCTCCCAAATAAACAATATCAACCGGGGTTTTGGCAATCGCCTTGTAAAAATCAAAAACTTTTTGTCTGTCCCAATAATAATAAATAGGTCCTAATGAAATCTTCATTGCCAACTCCGGTGATAGGCGCCCAACGTGGTTTGAAAGCCTTCAGATATGTCGCTAAGCGCCTGATTCCATTCAGATTTAGTCTGATAGTTGCCTGTTTCTAGCTGCTGAATTGCCGCCGACCATGTCTGGGCGACAGTTTTAATGTAAGCACTAGATCGCTGCCGACCCTCAATCTTAATGGCTTTAACGCCAATCTCTTGCAGCGTGGGTAGAATCTCCAACGTATTTAAACTAGTTGGCTCTTCAAGTGCATAATAAGTGTTGTTCATAGATTCAAATCGACCTTTACACAAAGTCGGGTAACCTGCAGGCTCGTGCTTTTCATAGGCATCTATCAACACACCGCCCAGTCTGGTTTCTAGCTTAATATCGTTCTCAATATATTCAACATGGGAGGCTGGCGAACAAGCCCCATAAGTATTAGGCGAGCGCCCAGTTGCATAAGAAGAAAGAATGCACCGGCCCTCTACCATGACACACAAAGAGCCAAATCCAAAGACTTCTATGTCTACAGGCGAAGAATCAATAACTTTCTTGACTTGCGCCACAGATAAAACCCGAGGCAGCACAGCACGCTTAATATTAAAATTTTGATAATAAAAATCAAGCGCCTCATAGCTAGTAGCCGAACCCTGTACTGATAAATGTAGGTTTAAATCTGGATATACTCGAGCGGCATATTCCATCAGTCCAATATCGGCCAAAATAATAGCATCCGCCCCTATTCTAGCAGCACGATCAATGGCGTCTATCCAGCGTTGCCAAATATTTGGCTGTGGATAGGTATTAATTGCCACGTATACCTTTTTACCGCGTGCATGAGCATAATCAACCCCCTGTGCAGCACGCTGTTCATTAAAGTTGAGGCCCGCAAAATGACGAGCATTGGTATCATCTGCAAAGCCAATATAAACCGTATCGGCGCCTTGATCAATGGCCACTTTAAGTGCCGGTAAATTACCCGCAGGACAAACTAATTCCATCTAATTTTCTCCTGATTTTGTGCCTTAAGTTCTGCCTCAATAGCATTTAAAACCGCCCACTTTTTATGACACCATGCGGGTGCCAACAATTGTTGCTTATTGGCTGTGCCCGTGAGTCGGTGATACACGATCGACTTTGGCGCCATGCGTATCAATGCCACAACGGCTTTTACATAGTACGCCATTGTCATAGGCTGATACTCGCCTCTGCGCCATTCATTGGCAAGCTGGGTACCTTTAACCACATGTAGTGGATGGAATTTTAGCCCATCAACTCCCAATGCCAACACACGCTCTAGTGTGGTTTTAAAATGACTTTCATCTTCACCAGGCAATCCAAGAATTAGATGCGTACAAACTCGAATGCCTTTGGCTCGGGCTGCCAGCAAAGTTTTTTTATATGCTTCAAACCCATGGCCTCGATTAATGCGCGCCAAGGTTTCATCAAAGGCTGATTGCAGGCCTAGCTCAAGCCAAATGTCATAGCCCTGATTTTGATAATCAACCAATAAATCAATCACTTCATCGGAGACGCAATCAGGTCGAGTGCCAATAGACAAGCCGATCACATCTTGTTCAGATAGTGCTCGACCATACAGATCTCTTAAGGTTTTTAGGTCTGCAAAGGTGTTAGTATAAGCCTGAAAATACGCAATATATTTCTTAGCACCGGTACGCTTAAGCAACACTTCACGGCCATTTTGAATTTGCACTAAGATTGGATCTGGCTGTCGCCCATTCGGGCTAAAGGTTGCATTATTACAAAACGTGCAGCCGCCTATACCGATAGAGCCGTCCCGATTAGGACAACTAAGTCCCGCATCAATAGCCACCTTATGTACACGCTCTTGGTAAGTTCTTAACAAGGATTGCCCTAAAGTGTTTACATAATCAGACAGCAACCTAACCCTCGCAATAACTAAAGCTTGTATTGTAAAAGTGAATGGCATTTGATGGATTGACGTAAATCAACTATCTGACTTTTTATTAGACGAAAAAAAACCACTCAAAAGAGTGGCTTTTTAACTAAAAGCGCGAGAGCTAGCTCAGGCGCTTAACGTGAGTGCTAATTACTTAGCAGCTGTTTCACGTGAGTCTGCAGCAGCGTTACCTTTAGCATCTGCGTAACCTTTAGCGTATGCATCAGCTTGAGCCTTAGCAAAAGCGTCAGCTTGACCTTTAGCGTATGCATCAGCAACACCTTTAGCGTTAGCGTCAGCAACACCAGCAAACTTACCGTCTGTAGTAGCGTTAGATTTGTTAGCAGTCTTATTCTTGTTGTTGTAATGGAAACCCCAATCAGAATCGTTGTTCATGTCATTGCTGTTAGCAAAAGGACCGAAGTTTTGAGCGCCATTGAAAGGACCCATGTTTGAACCACCGTTGAAAGGACCCATGTTCTGGCCGCCAGTAAATGGACCCATGTTAGAACCTGAGTTCATAGGACCGAAGTTAGAACCACCGTCGAAAGGACCCCAGTTTGACATGCCGTTACCGTTAGTCCAACCGTTGTTGTTGTTGTTACCAAAAAAAGCTGAAGCTGAAGTAGCTGCTACTAAAGTAGTAATTGCGATAATTTTTTTCATGTTAATCTCCTAGATTATTATGTAGTTATAACATCTTCATTATTGATGATGTTTAAAGTGCTGAACTCGTGTTCTGCATGGGGAGTATTATATAACATATATATTAGAAGTCAATGATATTCTTATACTTTTTTTAAAAAACCCTATAATTCCTTGATATAACAGGATTTTATTCGATAAAAAAATATTAGAAAAAATGAAAATCACCGCCAAATAAACACTAAAAACCTTCAAAAAACCCAAAAAAAGGGGCTTTTCTTAAAAATTTAGGGTTTTTATCAGGCAAATATGGCCCAATTAATAAAATATAGCAGATTTTGCTAATGCGCCTTTTAGCATTGTATTTTTTGTCAGAAACAAAAAAACCGCTAATAATAGCGGTTTTAATAAAAATTCCTATTGTTATTATCTATTGATCGCTGCCAACTCGCGGCGTCGAAGCAGCGGCAGGCGACAGACCATTGTAAACACCATTCGTTAAGCGGGAACCATCACCATAACGATTCAGTTGCTCTCTAACTGCCTTTTCAATATCTTCAGACTGCGTTTGTATACGCTGATAACCCTCATTAAAGTTGACCGGCATCTCATTCACAAAAAATGTTTTACTGCCCGAACCTTTAATCTGCTCTAGGGTTCTACTAAAATCAGTCTCTTGCAGCCAATTGCTTGGTTGAATCTGATTAGGCATAACCCTCATGGCGTTATTAGGCTGAAACTCGGGATTTTGACGATAGCTTTTAAGCGAATTTGGGCGCGCACCATAACGACTCATGTTTCTAGCGTCGTTAGCCGGAGAGTACTGCACACCTGTTGACATAGGATTCCAGTTCGAACCATTGCTCCAAGGGGTGGTGCTGGTATAACCGGTACCATTTCCAAACGGTGAAAAACTATTGGTATCGAAAAATGCAACAGCATTAAGTGAGGTGACACCAAGGATGCTCAATATAAGGCTTATCTTTCTCATTATCTTCTAAAGAATTGATTAAAGTATATTATTATACCATAATATAGAATAAATGCCAAATTCTCTCTAGAAGGTGTGGCTCAGCTTGGTGAAAATTCGATCGTTTTCTTGGTAGCTATCGATCATTGGATTGTCTCCGCCGATATAATCGATCACGCCACCACTAACAGATATTTGATCATCAATGGCATAATCAAGTGTGATTCTAGCCGAACCCCCATCTTGGGCCGAGTCACCCATTGCACTAAGTATAACGCTTAAATCTAGGGTTTGATTAAAATACGCCTGATTAAAACGAATGACCTGCTGATATTCTTCTTCACGCTTATAGCCATTGAGCGCACTATTAATCGTGGCCACATAATCATGAATTTTTCTCAGCGCGATTTCATAACCAATTGAGCCATCAGTAATGCCGTTATATTCTATACCCAACAACACGTCAGTTCTAGCGCTATCAACCGTGGTGTTTGCATCGGTATTGTATTTAATTTGGTCAAAATGTGCTGCCTCGGCCTTGAGCAAAAAGCTATCAACAACCTGGTTGTAAGCAGCGCCCACCATTTTGGACTTATTATCATAATAAAGTGTATCGCCTTTTAAATAGGCTTTATCAATATAAGTATCGGCAAAATACAGCCCCATATCGTAGCCTTCGAAGGCGCCAGTTAGGCTTAGTGCTACGCCGGCATTGTCTAGCTGGTCGTCTGGCGTATGGGTTGGTTTATCAGCCGCGGACTTAAAGTCTGAGTATTGGGCAGGGTTTTCTGTGAATCGATTTTCATGCAAGGCGATGGCTGAAAAATTATACTCATCGACATAATAATCCAGCTTGCTCATGGTTCTACCTAGGCGTAGATTTTTAATATCGACCAAACCAGGTATGCGATTATCCAAAGGATTTAAAACATCAGTAATACGGATAGAGTCTGACTTGCCCCAAACCACAATCTGCCTGCCCACTTTAAAATCAAGCTTCGAGTTTAGACTGCCTTCTAGCGTTAGCTCATTTAGATTAATCTCATTTTCATAGCCACTGGGGGTTGCGGTGTAATTACTACCGTCAAGATCATAGATGAAATCATGCGCGCCTTTAAGGTTGCCCTTAATGTTGTTGCCATTGTCCAGCTTATATTCACCAATCACATCCACCCATGACTTAAGTAGCGATAAATCCTGATCATTATCTATATTGTAATGTGCCTCTAGATCAATTGAGCCATATAACACACCTTTGGCTGCTGGGGTATTATCAATAGCTATCGTGACAATGTCAGTGTCAAAACCGTCGTCGTCAAAGCCGTCTTCAGCACCAACCATTAGTGAGGTGGCCAATAGGAGGCCAGCGATCAAGCTTTTCATTGATTACAAGCCTTTCTCAATAGCACGAATGGTAAACATATCGTCGTCAATAGCTGTATTCACGGTGACGGCTGAATTTGTCAAAATAGTTTTGTGCAGGGTTTGTGAGCCTTGCTTAGTGGTCATAGTGGTTTGCATGGCCACCCAAATACCGTCAATCTCTTCCATTTTGCGCACGTCCATATATTTAATACGGCTGGCTTTTTTCAGATAAAACTTAGCACGGGTTAGTACGTAATTATCCTTGCGCACATACAAAACACTCTTGGTATAACCTGTTTCATCAATCACGTCTTGATTAACAGGCAAGGCTTCAATCTTCCAAACTTGCTCCTCACCCTGAGTACGCTTAATGGTGCTTTCTCCTAACAACTTGTAGCTGTAATCATCCAACTCTTTATCGGTCATGTCTGAATATGAGAAGTCACTGCCCATAAAAGCAGCGTCTTTATCACTAGCTGGAATACGCTTGGTTTTTTTCAAGGCTGGCAAATACATCCACTGATCGTCGTCTTTGTCATCGCCACTATAGTCGTAGGTTAAAAATGAAGTGTTTTTAACGTCGCTAGGTGATAAAAAGAAAATGGTTTTATGCTCGGTATTAGCGTCAACATCTTTTGAAAACGTACGCATTTGACGAATACGCTGCTTATTGTTTTTATCAATCAGCGTCATTTGCATGGTGGACACCATGCTCGCACCATCATCTCTAGCATCTGCTTTGTCCATAATACTGCGAGCCTGATCTGCGGCAAACGCACTAGATACACCTAGTAGGGCGCTGAACGTTACTAATAGTAATTTTTTCATTACAAATCTCCTTTGTTGTGAATCATCAGCTTCATGATAGCGGGCACCAAGAAGAAGTCAGCCAGTAACGCGATAAAGATTGCGCTGGCAGTCAATATACCAAAATTAAACATTGAACTCATTGAAGCAAACAACAACACTAAGAATCCAACTGAAAGCACAATTGATGTCACTGTAATTGCCCTACCAGTACCCATAAGTGTCAGTCTTACTGCTTTATCAACATCATTATGCTCAAGCTCATAGCGTCTAAAGTTATGCATAAAATGCACCGTATCATCGACTGCTAGGCCTAAGGCAATAGCACCAATCAACATGGTAAACATATCTAGTGGCATGTCGAAAACCACCATAATGGTTGATAAGAACAGGATTGGTAAAATATTTGGAATCATACTAATCAGACCAATTTTGATATTACCAATGAGCAGTACCATCATGATAGTGACTAGGCCAAAAGCAATCACATAGCTAACTGCACTCGAATGAATAGATTTCTCCATAATCACTGACAATAAGGTGGTGATACCAGTGAGCTGTACTGTCGCCACACCCTTGAACTCTTGATCAAGTTGCTGTTGAACTTGCATAATAAAGCCGTTATATTCAAGCGCGTCGATATACGGCGCCTTAACTGTAATGCGTGCCTTTGAAAAACTGGCATCAACAAAATCTTCCAAATCATCACTGCCACTATTTTCAAATAAAAACAGCTCTTGGGCAATCAAATCTTTATCTTGAGGGATGCTGTAGAATTCTGCTTGGTTTTCGTTAAGCGCTCGATTAGTCTCTTTAAGCACGTCAACTAAGCTCAAGGTCTTGCCGACAAAATAAGTACCGGTTTGAATGCTGTTCAAATAATCTGTAGCATTTTGGATTTTATTGAGCATAGCTGGATCATATAGGCCGTTTTCTTTGCCTGTATCAATCACAATCTCTAGTGTGATCGAACCCTTGAGCTTATCATCCACTACCTCGGTTGCCACTCTTGAGGCGTGATCTTCTGGAAACCAAACCAGTGGGTAATGCGAAAATCTAAGCTGTGAGGCAAAGACGATTGCCACCACAATCATCAACCCACTAATGGCAATAATAGCTTTTGGATAACCCGTTGAAATACGACTAATACTCAACAACATTTTGTCCATCTGCGTATGCTCCTGTGCATCTTCCTTGGCGGTATGCGGCTTAATGCTCATACTAGCAATGAGTGCTGGCAACAACACCAAATTAAACAACAGGCCAATCAACACACCGCTACTGGCAAAAACACCCAGATCTGCCACGGGGGATAGCTCTGAAAATGAGAAAGACCACAAACCTGCCGCTGTAGTGAGTGATGTCATCACAATCGCTAATCCAGAGTGGCCCATGGCGTAACGCAAAGAAGCCTTTCTATCTTGAGTTTTGGAAAGATCTTTATAAAAAATAGCCAACAAATGAATGGCGCCGCCGGTAATAACGGCCAATAAAAAGGAGGGCATTATTTGGGTCACAATGGTAAATGGCGTGGATGTTATGGCCATCATTGACAAAGTAACCGAAATGGTAAAGGCAACAGAGATCAACGGCAACAATACACCTGAAACTCGTTTAAACAACAAGGCTAAAACAATCACAATCATTACAATCATTTTTGTAATAAAGCTCTTGGTATCAGCCATCATACTTTGCTTAAGCGTGCCTGCAATCACGGCAGAACCAGTTAGATAAATCTCAAAATTATCAGCTTCAAACTCTTTAACAATCGCCTGAGTTTTTTGAACAATAACTGTATTTTCAGCGTCTGACAAATAGAGCTTTGCTGCGGGCGCAATATTAATCGGCTCATCTGCAAACTCGTCTTCTTCCTGCTCAACTATTAGCTTACCCTCTGCATCAAAAGAAGAGTAGGTCTGAGTATCAATCACAATGGTGGTAAAGGTCTGATCTTCACTAAATAATAAGTTTTCTAGCAAAGGATTGTTGAGCGCTCTTTGTTTTTGCGGCTCAATCTGTTGTTGCGAGTCTGGCAAGACTTCGAATAAATCCTCAACAATCAGGCTTTCTTCGTCACCATAAGTGTTTCTCGCATTAATTAGGGAGTTTACATCGGTAATATAAGGCAGTTCTGCCTCAAGGTTTTTGTGCAGTTTTTCTAGCTTTTTGAGGAAATTCAGATCAAAAACATTCTCTGTTTTGATGGCAACCAGGAGTTTTTCGTCCCGACCAAACTGATCTCTAAACTCATCATAGGCCACGCGCATAGAATCGGTTTTATGCAAAAACCCTTCTGTAGAGGTGTCCATGGTTAAATTTGGCAACTGTGTGCCAAAAGCCGCCACTAATAATAAAATAGCTAGAATGGTTTTTTTACTATGGGTAAAAATTAAATCTGAAAAACTTTCAAATTTTCTTTCGGTTCGATGACGCCAGTTCATAACAGCTATCTCCAATTCACAAAAATGTAGCAATTGTAATCCAAATTAACCTGAGGTTTTTACTTAGATTACAAAATATAGGGGCCACTTAGGGTAGCGAATCCCGCACTTATTAGGTGCTACAGATCAAAAAAAGAGGGAGAATTAAGAACTGCAGTTCTCTTTGATTTGGTTCTTAAACTGACCACAATCTTCTTTGTAGAATATTTCTCTTGAAGGTCCCTTGGAACTCTTCTTGAGTAATAATAAGTGCTACCTCTTATGTGGAGATAGGATGTATTTGTGTGCAACACTTTGGCATACCCCTCTAATGTAATCAAACGGTTAAACGTTGATACACTGCGGGTTTCCGAGGTGTTACACAGGAAATATGGTGCCGATGGCCAGAGTCGAACTGGCACGAGCGTAGCTCACTACCCCCTCAAGGTAGCGCGTCTACCAATTCCGCCACATCGGCAAAAAAATTATAGCGATCTAATAATCAGGAACGTCGCTTGAATCAGATGACGCTGGTGCAATCATTGGCACATCTGAAGGTGTCATTGAAACTGCTTGCTCCATAATACTGCTTGGCTCGCCACTAGCGCCAGTTTCATTAGTTGCCAAATAAGCCAGTGTCAAGCTGGTGGCAAAAAAACCAAAAGCAACACTAGCAGTGAGCTTATACATAAATGAATTAGCACCTCGAGCACCAAAAACTGAGCCAGATGCACCCGCACCAAAAGCAGCGCCTGCGTCTGCACCTTTACCATGTTGCATTAAGACAAGTGCGATTAAACCTAATGCCAATAGCACATGAATAATTAAAATGATTTGAAATGACATAATTAACCCGCTTTACAAATTTGTAAGAAATCTTCTGCTTTTAATGAGGCGCCGCCAATAAGACCACCATCAATATCTTCACAACCAATTAGCTCCGCCGCATTACCAGGATTCATACTACCACCATATAGGATAGGTGTAGTCTGAGCAACGCTTGCGTCGTTCTGTGTTAGCATTGAACGAATAAAGGCGTGCGCATCTTGAGCTTGTTGTGGGCTTGCTGTAACACCTGTGCCAATGGCCCAGACAGGCTCATAAGCAATAATAATATTTTTAAAAGCACCAATGCCAACACGATCAATCACCGCCTGAATTTGACGAGAGACAACCGCTTCCATACTGCCAGCTTCTCTCTGCTCAAGTGTTTCACCAATACAGAAAAGCGGCGTTAGGCCATTGTCAAGTGCAACTTGTACTTTGCTGGCGACAATTTCATCAGTTTCGCCATATAGACTTCTACGCTCAGAGTGACCAACAATCACATATTGCGCGCCAAAATCTTTAATCATGTCTGCACTCACCTCACCCGTAAAAGCGCCTGATGCATTTTCATTTAAGTCCTGTGCACCTAGATGTAGTTGAGAATGAGTAATTAATGCCTCAACCTGTGACATATACGGAGAAGGTGCGCAAACAATAACGTTTGAATCAACATCCGCCATGCCAGAAAGAATGCCCATAATTAGTGTATTAACCGTTTCTTTTGAGGCATTCATCTTCCAATTGCCCGCAACAATAACTTGACGCATAATAACTCTCTAAATCAAAAGGATTGAATGTTACGCTATTTAGCGATAAAAATCAATGACCAAAAGCTTTAGTGTGATGACTTAGAGCCAAAATAGAGCGCCAGTGACACCATTAAAATACCAAGTGCGAAATACACCAAATCTAGTGCGCCAACAAAAGTCATGGATAGTGACACTTCAAAAAAAGTCACCACCAAAATCATCAGGATCACCTTAGCAAGCTTAGACTTTAAGTCATCCAACGAATTAATCACCAACACCTTTGATGATCGGCCGCTTTCTTTAGCTTCATCAATATCACTGATAAACAATTCATACAGGCCTAATGCAAAAATCAACAAAATTGTTGCCAACAAAAATCCGTCAATGGAGCCTACTGTATGTGCCACCATTTCAATTTTTAAAGCTTTTTTTACCTCAACTGTTGCCCCAACATAATCACTCGCATGAGCGATCAAATTAGTCACGTCAATTGCGGTAATAACAAACAACATTAAAGAAAGTAAAAGTGAGGAAACCACGGCTGCTAAAACCATTAATCTAGAGCTCCACAGCAACTTTTCAAAATACTTTTCTAAACCACTCATCCACTTCTCTCTCAAAACAATATAATGCTTAAGTATATCATTACTTAATTTTAAATTTTACTTATGTCAAAAACTTGGGCGCAATGTTTAAGCACACTAAAAGACACGGTGTCTTTGTCTGAATATAGTGTTTGGATACACCCATTAAAAGTGCTGGAGGACCAACATACCTTGTCTTTATTAGCGCCCAACACCCAAGTTAAAAATTATATTAGTAAAAACTTAAAAACCCAAATTAAAAATGCTGTTGCTCAACACAATAAGAATCTAAAAATTTTTATTGGGGTAGCACCCAGTGCAAACCCTGAAAAAGCAAACTATAAAAAACACTCAACACCCTTGTTTGAAGACTACACTTTTGACAACTTAGTACTAGGAAGTGCCAATCAAATGGCTTACGGGGCTACTAAACAAATTGCAGAAAACATAAAAGGCTCCCCCTACAACCCTTTTATTATTTATGGTGGATCCGGGCTAGGAAAAACACACCTTATGCAGGCTGCTGGTCACTTGGCCAGATTTCAAAATCCAGATATGAAGGTTTTGTACGTACCGCTCATGGATTTTGTCAGAAATATCACCTCAAGCTTAAGACACAACACCATTGAAGATATCAAGGCTTTTTACCAATCTGCTGACTTATTACTGGTTGACGATATTCACCTAATTGCTGGTAAAGAAAAATCACAAGAAGAATTTTTCCATATTTTTAATTTTTTATTCAATGGAAAAAAACAAATTATTTTCACCTGTGACCAACCACCTAAAAATATAAAATCTTTAGAAGAGCGCCTAAAAACAAGATTTTCACAAGGGTTAAACCTACACTTAACGCCGCCTGAATTGGAAATGCGTGCAGCTATTTTATTAAAAAAATCACAAGATAAAAAGATTAATATCAATCTAACTGAAGACTTAGCCCTCTACATTGCTGGACATATAACTTCTAATGTTAGAGACTTAGAAGGAGCCTTATTAAAACTAAAGGCTTTTGTCGATTTCTCCAAAATCACGCAAGCTTTTATCTCAAAAGAAATAGTAGATGCCGCTTTAGGCGACCTCATCAAACCTGCTATTAAAAATATAGAAGTGAATGATGTACAAAAAGAAGTTGCCAAACATTACGCATTAACCATATCTGACTTAAGTTCAAAATCACGAAAACAACACGTTGTACTAGCTAGACAAATGGCGATTTATATTTGCCACGAACTCAGTGCTTTATCCCTTAATAAGATTGGAAAGCAATTTGGAAATAGAGATCATTCAACAGTTATACACGCCATCAAAAAAATTCAAGAAAAGTTAGAAAACAGCGATATAAAAAACGATTACGACCTAATAAAACTTAAATTAGCCAACTTATAAACATTTCCACAAGTACACTTAACGACACATAAGTGGATAACTCTAACAACTTTAATGAAAACTAAATTTTATAACCATATACACATTTTTTTACATAAAATACTAACAAGATATCAACTACTTAAATGATTAATTTTTAAAGAAAAATGTCACTTATTAACCAAAAACAACCCCTCTAATAATAACAATAACTTTTAATTAAAAGGATTTTCAGAATGAATACTCAACTAACCGTTAAAGAACTACTCGAGCCGTTGCAAACAGTTATTGGTGTTGTTGAAAAAAAACAAACACTACCTATTCTTTCACATGTACTTATCCAATTAAAAGATAACCTATTAACACTAACAACAACTGATATGGAAATTGAGATTCGTGCATCTCACCCCATACAAACTCAAGAGGAAATTGCTTTTACTATTTATGCAAAAGATTTAATTGATATTATTAGAAAACTTCCTGAAAAAACGATAATTGAATTTATTATTGAAGAATCAAAAATATACATAAAAACCAATAAAAACTCTTTTGAATTAAACACTTTTAATCACCAAGATTTTCCTTTTTTACCAAAAATTGAAAATACCGATATTATTAAAGTTAATCGTCAACAACTTAAAGAGCTTATTGAAAACACAAGTTTTTCAATGGGAAATCAAGATATTAGAGCTTATTTAAATGGATTATATTTTGAAGTAGATCAAAACAAAGTAACCGTTGTTGCAACAGATGGCCATAGACTATCTATTGGTGAAATACAACAATTAAACAGTTTAAGTGATAAAAAAACAGTTATTTTGCCAAGAAAAGCTGTTTTAGAATTAACCAAAATATTAAACAAAAGCGAACACAATGAGGTTGATATCCATTTATCAAACAACTACTTTTATTTGGTAAGCGATGATACAACAATTATTAGTCGATTAATTGACGGTAATTTCCCAAATTATTCACAAGTGCTACCAACTGATTTTGAAAATACAATTGTTATTGATCGTTTAGAGTTTTTAAACTCACTTCAACAGGCTTCAATTTTTGTTGAAGAGCGTACAAAAGGTGTTAAGTTAGTGTTTAAAAATTCACAATTAAATATTTTTTCTCATTCTGAAAGAGGACAAGCTAAAACTCAGATTAGTACCAAAAACTTTGATAAAGAAATTGAAATTGCTTTCAATATTCATTATTTAATCTCTATTTTAGAAAAATTACAAACAAATGAAATAAACATGGTTGTGCCGGGTGGTGAAAATCAATCTTGTATGTTGAGTAGTCCAGACGATGAAACTTACCAATATGTCGTTATGCCAATGCGCATTTAATTATAGTTATTCTTTACAGTGGCAATTATTCGTAAACTGGCTATTACCCAGTTTCGTAATCTTAATCAACAATATCTCCAACCAGGAAATCGATTAAATCTGTTTATTGCTGATAACGCCCAGGGTAAAACAAATCTGATTGAGGCAATTTATTACTTAGGCCATAATAGATCTTTTAAAACAAAATCCATTAAAGAATTAATCCAGCTTGAACAGCAAAAATTTCAACTTGACGCCCAAGTTGATAATTATCGTATTAAATTAGAAAAATCTAAACAAAAAACAACGATTGATATTGATCAGTTACGGTTAAAAAATAGTAGTAATTTATCTAAAATTTTACCCATTCAGATTATCACACCCGATAAAGGTTTTGTTGTTAATGGTACGCCAAAAAACAAACGTTCCTATTTAGATTGGGGTGTGTTTCACGTGGAACCAAGTTTTTTAGATGATTTTAAAAAATACAACAAAACCTTAAAAAACATTAATACTTTATTATCTCAACAAAAAACACAAGCGTTAGATAATTGGTTTTTAGAAATTTCAAACCTATCTGTTAATATTAATCAGCTACGATATGATTACATTCAACAATTAAAAAATACAAATTCAAATGAATTAGTTAAGGAATTATCAAGCTTATTTCATTCAATAGATTCTTTTGATTATGAGTTTAAATCTGGATGGCCAAAAGAGGTTGATGCTTTTGATCGTGATAGTATCTACCAATATTTGTTAAAAAATAAAGCCTACTTACTAAAATCTAAGCACTTAAACTATGGCCCTCATAAAGCTAGCCTTAAGTTTTTTTTAAATAAAAAAGAAGAATGTTTTTTATCAAGAGGGGAGCAAAAAACCTTATCAATTGTTTTTTGGTTAACACAGGTTTCGTTATTAGTAAAAAATAATATTCACCCTATTGTTCTAATAGATGACATCTCTTCAGAATTAGATACAACGAAAATTAAAACGATTTTGCATTATTTAAATCATTTAAAAATTCAAACCTTTATGACAGATATTGGTAAGGATTTATCGTTTATTGAAAATGAAAATCCTATTTTATTTACAATTAAAAAAGGAATAATAAAACCTCAATAAATATTGTTATTTTTACTTTATTTATAGCTGTAAACCCTTTCGTAATAACAAATTATATAAACAACTCAATGGCTAAAAAAAAATGTATGGTTGCCTGCATTTCCATTGCCCATGGTATAATAATTTTATTTTTTTCAAGCACTTATGTCTGAAGATCAATCGCAAGAATATCAAGCCTCTAATATTAAAGTTTTAAAAGGTTTAGACGCTGTTAGAAAACGACCGGGTATGTACATTGGTGATACTGATGATGGCACAGGCCTACATCACATGGTATTCGAAGTGGTTGACAATGCAATCGATGAAGCTTTAGCGGGGCACTGTTCTAAAATTAAGATTATGATCCATGAAGATCAATCTGTTTCTGTTTCAGATGATGGTCGTGGTGTTCCAGTTGACATTCATCCTGAAGAAGGTGTATCTGCTGCTGAAGTAATTATGACTGTACTTCATGCAGGTGGTAAGTTTGATGACAACTCTTATAAAGTTTCAGGTGGCCTACATGGTGTTGGTGTTTCTGTTGTTAATGCCTTAAGTGAATGGGTTAAGTTAACAGTGTATCGTCATGGTGAAATTCATGAGCAAAGTTATACATTAGGTGTGCCTGATGAGCCAATGAAAGTAACCGGTAAAACTGATAAAACCGGTACTACTATTCACTTTAAACCTTCTAAAGATGTTTTTGCAATTACCGAATTTAAATACGAAACATTAGCAAATCGTGTTCGTGAATTATCTTTTTTAAATTCTGGTGTTTATATTGAAATTGAAGAGCCAGCAACTGACAACAAAGATATTTTTCAATTTGAAGGCGGAATTAAGGCTTTTGTTGAACATTTAAATAAAGCCAAAACTCCTATTCATACAGATATTATTTCAATTTCTGCAGAGCGTGACGATATTACTATTGATGTTGCCTTGCAGTGGTCAGATGCTTATCAAGAAAGTATTTATTGTTTTACTAATAATATCCCTCAGCGTGATGGTGGATCACATTTGGCTGGCTTTAGAGGTGCGCTAACTAGAACACTCAATAATTATATTGATAACTCTGGCATGGCCAAAAAAGAAAAAATTTCAATTACAGGTGAAGATACTCGTGAAGGTTTAACTGCGATTGTTTCTGTTAAGGTTCCAGACCCAAAATTTTCTTCCCAAACAAAAGACAAATTAGTTTCATCAGAAGTTAGAGCGCCGGTTGAGTCAGCACTTAATGAAAAACTAGGAGATTATCTTTTAGAAAACCCAAACGAAGCTAAAATTATTGTTGGAAAAATTTTAGACGCTTCGAGAGCTCGTAATGCAGCGCGAAAAGCCAGAGAAATGACCCGACGTAAAGGTGTACTAGATATCGCCGGTTTACCGGGAAAATTGAGCGATTGCCAAACAAAAGATCCTGCTGAGAGTGAAATCTTCCTGGTAGAGGGTGATTCTGCAGGTGGATCTGCGAAACAAGGTCGTGATCGACGCACCCAAGCTATCTTGCCTTTAAAGGGTAAAATTTTAAATGTTGAAAAAGCACGCTTTGAAAAAATGCTGTCTTCAGCAGAAGTTGGTACATTAATTACCGCACTGGGTTGTGGTATTGGTAAAGAAGAATATGATATCGAAAAACTTCGTTATCATAAAATTGTGATTATGACGGATGCGGATGTTGATGGCGCACACATCCGTACATTACTACTAACTTTCTTTTATCGTTATTTACCTGAGTTAATTGAAAAGGGTTATTTATACATTGCTCAACCCCCTCTTTATAAAATTAAAAAAGGCAAGCAAGAGCGCTATTTGAAAGATGATCAAGAGTTAAACGATTATTTATTGCAAGAAGCAGTTAATGAGGCTAATTTATTCTTTAGTGCTGATGCGCCAGCAATATCAGGCGTTGCGCTTGAGAAAGCAGTCAAAGATTATTATAAAATAATTACCATTATTGGAAAATTATCTAAACACTACCATTCTGATTTATTAAAAGCTATTGCAAATTCTGCAGCAGTTGATGATTTATCGAATAAAAAATCAATGGAAGATTGGTGTCAATTAATCACCACTAAACTAAACCAAGATTTAACACCTGCGCAAAAGCATAGCGTTGTATATGAACAAGGTGATGTTAAACATGCGCTATGTGTTTATGGTGTTGATACTGATCAAACTACCCTTGGTCAAGCGTTTTTTGATTCAATGGATTATCAGACCATTAAGGAATTTTCTAGTGAAATAGAAAGTGCTATTGATGAGCAATCATATGTAGAAAAGAAATCTAAACAAACCCAAGTAAACAATTTTGGTGAAGTAGTTGATTTTCTCATTGAAGATGCTAAAAAAGGGCAAAGCTTCCAACGCTATAAAGGTTTGGGAGAGATGAATCCAGAACAGCTTTGGGAGACTACAATGGACCCAGAGCAAAGAACCCTACTCAAAGTTAAAATTGAAGATGCAATTGTTGCTGATGAGGTGTTCTCCACCTTGATGGGTGACGAGGTTGAGCCTCGTAGAAACTTTATTGAAGACAACGCCCTATCAGTCGATAATTTAGATTTTTAAAAATAAACAAAAATCAGTTAACTTTATCAAAAAAACTCCTTTATACCCCCTAAGAGATAGGATTGGTATCACTATAAAATAGCGGCACTTATTTGTAATTAAGTATAATTTATTTTAATTTATATCTTAGAAAACTTAGGAAAATAATATGTCTAAAAAACATCCAGTTGTTGTTGTAACCGGGTCATCTGGTGCTGGAACAACATTCGTAAAACGTGCATTCGAGCACATATTTTCACGTGAAAAAATAAACTCATTGATTGTTGAGGGCGATAGTTTTCATATGTACGATCGTGCCGCTATGAAAGAAAATGTGAAAAAACAAGAAGCACTCGGCAATAATTTCTTTTCTCATTTTGGTCCAGATGCTAATTTATTTGACAAAATTGAAGAAACATTTAAGGATTATGGTCAGACTGGCCAGTGTGATCGTCGTTATTATTTGCATTCTGATGAAGAGGCCGAAGAGCATAATGCACGCTTAAACACTAGCTTAACACCAGGTCAATTTACACCTTGGGAAAAAGTTGGCACTGATACAGACGTGTTGTTTTATGAAGGTTTGCATGGTGCTGTTGTTACAGACGATGTTGATATGGCCCAATATGCTGATCTTAAGATTGGCGTAGTACCTAGTGTAAATCTTGAGTGGATTCAAAAGATTCATCGTGATAATGCTGAAAGAGGCTATTCAGCAGAAGAAACGGTAGATACTATTTTGCGTAGAATGCCTGATTATATTAACTATATTACACCGCAATTTTCACAAACAGATATCAACTTTCAACGTGTTGCAACTGTTGATACTTCAAATCCTTTTATTGCTCGTGACATTCCAACACCTGACGAAAGTTTTGTGGTGATTCGTTTTAAAGACCTGGAAAAAACACCAGTTGACTTTACTTACCTGACTAGTATGATTAACGGCTCGTTCATGTCTAGACGTAATACAATAGTTGTTCCAGGCGGCAAGATGAGCTTAGCAATGGATATTATTTTATATCCAATTATTAAGAAAATGATTGAAGATAAGTAGGCTACGCTTCGCTTAAATAAAAACCCTAATTACTTTAGAGTAATTAGGGTTTTTTAATGTCAAAAAATCAACAACAATATACAGACACTACAAGCCTCACTAATCTTCTGTATTGTAGTTTTAGCTATTTGACAACGATGTTGACCAGCTTGTTTGGAACCACAATCACTTTAACAATAGTTTTATCTGTTGTGAATTTTATAACATTCTCATCAGCTAAAGCTTGAGCTTCAACAGTGGCTTTATCTGTACTTGCAGAAAGCATGAGTTTGGCACGTAACTTGCCGTTAACCTGAACAATTATTTGAACCTCATCTTGTACAAGTGCTGACTTATCGATAGTTGGCCATGGCTCGTTAATAATAGCCTCTGTATTGCCCAATTCATTCCAAAGATAATGACAGATGTGAGGAGCAATTGGACTAAGGGTTTTGAGTAAAATATTAACAGACTCTTGACGAACAGCCATAGAGCTTTCATCAATGTTGTTAAATTTAGATAACGTATTGCTAAGCTCCATTAACGCAGCGATAACCGTATTAAACAAATGTCTGCGATCCATGTCATCAGTGATTTTACTAAGTGTCTGGTGAGTTTTATGGCGCAAGTCTTTTTGATCTTTATTAAGATTATCCAAAGAACCAATACTGTTGTTTTTACTATCCTCGATAAAACCATTAACCAGTCGATAAACTTTATTAACAAATCGATGTGCGCCTTCAAGGCCTGAATCACTCCATTCAAGATCTTGTGTGGGTGGCGCTGCAAATAAAATAAATAGGCGCACTGTGTCTGCCCCATATTTTTCAATCATCTCCGCAGGATCAACTGTATTGCCTTTAGATTTACTCATTTTGGCACCATCTTTAAGCACCATGCCTTGAGTCAATAAGTTTTTAAAAGGCTCATCATGGGTGATTAAACCTTCGTCACGCAATAATTTGTTAAAAAATCTTGCATATAAAAGATGCAGAATGGCGTGTTCAATACCACCAATATATTGGTCGACTTCCAGCCAATAGTCAGCACGCGCATCAAGCATTGCGTTATCATTATCAGCACACGCATATCTTGCAAAATACCATGAAGACTCAAAAAATGTATCAAATGTATCGGTTTCACGCACTGCTTCCCCGCCACATTTGGGACAGCTTGTTTCGTAAAATTCAGGCATCTTTTTAATGGGTGAGCCGACACCATCAAATGCAACTTCCTCTGGCAGGATAATTGGTAAATTTTCTTCTGCTACTGCAACTGAGCCACAGCTGGAACAATTGACAATAGGAATGGGACAGCCCCAATAGCGCTGACGAGATACGCCCCAATCGCGCAAGCGATAGTTGGTTTGCTTTTCACCTAGGCTTGATCCCTGTAGTTTTGTTGCAATTGCTTCAAATGCCTGGTCAAAATTAAGACCGTTAAATTCAGCAGAATTACATAAAACCCCTTTATCGGTAAAAGCACTTTGATCGATATCATGCTCGCCCTTGATAGGCTTTATAACCTCTAGCATTGGGATAGAATATTTTAGCGCAAATTCATAATCACGCTGATCATGAGCAGGAACACTCATGACAGCGCCCGTACCGTAACCCATTAATACAAAATTTGCAATCCAAATTGGCACTTCTTTATTTGTTAATGGGTGGGTGCAGGTTAATCCAGAATTAACTCCCATTTTTTCCATCGTTTCCATGGCAGCTTCAGAGGTTTCCATGGTGCGACATTGTTCAATAAATTCTTGCACTTTTGGGTTGTCTTTACCCGCTTCGAGTGCCAAAGGATGCTCGCTGGCAATGGCTAAATAGGTAACACCCATGAGTGTATCAGGGCGTGTTGTATAAACTTTTAGCGCATCAGCGTTTGAGCGATTAAAGCTAATTTCCAAACCTGTTGATTTTCCAATCCAGTTTCTTTGCATGGTTTTAACTGCATCAGGCCAGCCATCGAGTGCATCTAGCGAATCAAGCAATTCATCGGCATAATCGGTAATACGCATAAACCATTGGGAAATTTCTTTTTTCTCAATCAGTGCATCAGAGCGCCAGCCACGACCATCAATCACTTGTTCGTTAGCTAGAACGGTTTGATCCACTGGATCCCAATTAACCACAGCATTTTTTTTATAAACCAGACCTTTTTCAAATAATTTGACAAATAGCCACTGTTCCCATTTATAGTATTTTGGATGGCAGGTTGCTATTTCACGTGACCAATCGTAGCCAAAGCCCAATTGTGATAATTGCGTGCGCATGTAGTCAATATTTTCATAGGTCCATTTTGCTGGTGCTACTTTGTTTTTTAAGGCAGCATTTTCAGCAGGTAGGCCAAACGCGTCCCAGCCAATCGGCTGCATAACATTTTTACCCTGCATTTTTTGAAAGCGAGAAATGACATCGCCAATTGAATAATTTCGCACATGGCCCATATGCAGACGTCCAGATGGGTATGGAAACATACTTAAGCAGTAGTATTTCTCCTTGGAAGGGTCTTCAACTACCTCAAAAGATTTATTATCTGTCCAGTATTTTTGGGCTTGAATTTCAATTTCTTGAGCGTTGTATTCTGAGTTCATGGGTTTTATTTGTTTGAGTCGGTATCACAGGGTGAGACGGCAGAATTAAGCTGTAGTGTTCCAACTAGATCACTAACACTATCTAAATTATGCTCGATTAAGTATTGACTAATACCGGCATTAATTTTTGGACAAACCAGTGGATCGTAAAATAGAGCTGTGCCAATGCCAACAGTCGAAGCACCTGCAATAATAAATTCGATGGCGTCATTAGCCGTCATAATGCCACCCTGACCAATAATAGGGATGTTGTATTGCTGACTCACTTGATACACTTGATGCACTTTTAAGAGGGCAACCGGTTTGATGGCTGGACCCGATAAACCCCCTTGATTATTGCCAATAATTGGACGTCTGGTTTGAGTATTAATCGACATACCCATGAGCGTGTTGATCACCGCTAGTCCATCAGTGCCCGCATCAATACAGCGCTGAGCGCTGAGTGCAATATTGGTTTGATTGGGAGATAGTTTGGTAACAAGAGGTTTTGTGGTATTTTTACGGCAAATGTCAACCACTCGATAAGACATCTCTGGGTCATTACCAAATGCCACCCCGCCTTCTTTGACATTCGGACAAGAGATATTAATCTCAATTGCATCAATATCAGAATCATCAAAACGCTTGGCAATTTCGCCATACTCTTCAACTGAGGAGCCTGAAATGTTAATAATGAAACGGGTTTCGGCTTTGTCTAGTGTTGGCATGATTTCATTAATCACAACATCAGCGCCTGGATTTTGTAATCCAATCGCGTTAATCATACCCTCAGGGGTTTCTGTAACACGACTAGGGATGTTGCCAAGACGAGGCTCTAGAGTTGTTCCTTTAAGGCAAATAGCGCCGACATCTGTATTAGAAAAGCCTTCGATCCTAGTGTATTCCTCACCGAAACCGACACAGCCAGATAGAAGAACAATTGGGGAGTCTAGATCTAGACCGCAGAACTGAGTTTTTAAGTTTTTATGCATACGCGGTATTATACATTTTTGCTGTTAAAATTAGTAATTATGAAAGGCTTGTTTATTAGTGGGAGTGGCACTGACGTTGGAAAAACGTTTATTGCTCAACACCTCATACATCTGTTAACTCAATCAAGATTGGTTTCTGTCAGAAAGCCTGTTGAAAGTGATTGCCGCAAGGTTGATGGAGGCTTGGTAACCAAGGACGCCCTCAAGCTATTAGCTGCGAGTAATGTTGCGGATGATATTGATACAGTGTGCCCTTATAAGTTTTTACAGTGTAGTAATGCTGAAAGCGCCAGTAAAGCAGAAAACGTTAAATTATCTCTTGAGCAATTAGTCGATGCTTGTGCGAGCGATACATTTGTTGTTGTTGAAGGTGCAGGCGGGCTGTTGTCGCCATTGGCAGAAGATACGCTTAATATTGATTTGGCTAAGTCGCTAGCACTGCCGCTGGTTATTGTGGTCAAGGATGGGTTGGGCGCTATTAACCAAGCCTTACTAACAATTAAGGTGGCGCGCCAATATCAACTTGAAATTAGCTGTGTTGTTTTAAATCAGTTTGAGCCCAACACGCTTAATAATGCCAGTGCTATTAAGCATTATGGGCAATGTAGGGTTGTTCTTTATAATCAGGCGTTGAGCGCTCAATTTAACCAGCAAATGAGTGAAATATTAGCATTAGATGGGCCTTTCTTAGTCTAGTAGTGTCAATCCAGGTTTGTGCTCAGATTCTACTGGCTGCTGCTGGGTTTCAAACATCATACCCTCGCCATTTTCTCCTGCATAGATACTCAGTACCGCATGGGTCGGTATATAAACATCAACAGATTGGCCTGAGAACCGAGCTTTAAAATTGATACTCTCATCAGCCAAGATAAGAGATTCAGTTGCAGAGCTGGCAATGTTAAGAACAATCTTATCTTGTTGAATAAACTGCTTAGGCACAACAACTGCTGGATGACTACAATCAACTAGAATATGTGCTGTTAGATCAGAGTCTTCCATCCATTGGTGGTAGGCTCTAATTAAGTAAGGCGTAACAGAAACCACAGCTAAATTTTTAGTTGTACTCTTTTTCGCAATCCGTTAAGCATGCTTTAAAAGAGTCTCTTGCAAAGAGTCTTTTGGCGTAGTCGGTAACTGCTTTTCCTGGCGCACCTAAATCGATATCTAATTTCTTTAAACGCCATAATAAAGTCGCTAAACAAGCGTCAACAATGGTCATTTCATCACTTTTAAAGAAAGGCTTGTAAGCAAATAAAGGCACTAATTCGATTAAATTGCTCTTTAAAATTTTGCGAGCTTCGTCAGCTTCTTTTTTGCTACCTGTTTCAATGGTATTGGCCAATTCAAACCAACAGCCTGCAGAACGGGTAAATCTAAAAATCATCAAACGTTTCTCAGATTTTTCGATTGGATCAACGGGTAATAATGGTGGGAACGGAAATCTTTCATCCAGGTATTCCATAATGACAGATAGATCATAAAGAACAATACCGCGATCAAATAAAGTTGGTAGTGATTGGCATGGATTTAATTCTAAAATCTCTTCTGGCATCTCATCAATCTTGAGATTAAATACATCTCTTTCAATGTTTTTTTCAGCCATAATAAAGCGTACTACATGTGATTCAATCTCTTGCGGAGAAGAGTACAGCGTTGTTGAAGACGGGTTAGGTTTTGTTAACATAAGTTTCTACCTTTTTAAAATCAAAAAAACAGCATCCCTTATTTTAAAGGACACTGTTGTGGGTTGTGATGTTGATAATTTAGCTAATCTTTAGCACGCCATTTTCCATACTTAACATCTTTCCAGTACTCTTTTTTCAATAAGTAAGAAAGAATAAATAGGATGAATAAAAAGCCCAGGACTTTAACGCCAATCTCGTATCTAATCAGTTTTACAGGTTCCGAGACATAGTCTAGGAAGTTGGTAATATCTCTTACCTCTCGATTAAAGTCTTGTTCTGATTTGTCTTGCTTTGATTGCCATAGGACATCCGGCATTGAGGCGTTTTCTAGTACATGATTGTTGACACCATAAGGGCGCGTATCATCTGCATAAAATCCTTTTAAGTAAGTGTAAATCCAGTCTGTTCCTCTTGCTCTAGCTGTTAGTGATAAATCAGGTGGCGTTGTACCAAACCACTCTTTTGCACCATCAACAGGCATTGATGAAAATACCGTACTACCTGTTTTGTCAGCATTGAACATCAGGTTTGCAGCCATATCAGCTTCATCGATGTTTAAATCTTTAGCAATACGATTGTAACGCATTAGCTCAATCGAGTGACAGCCTGAACAGCTGTTCATGAACGATTTAGCGCCTCGTTGCAATGAATCTTCATCGGTTATATCAGTATTAGCATGATCTAAATGAACGCCAGCGCCGGATGCATTAACGTTAAAAGAGATAATGATTGCTGCAACTGTAGACAGTGTTGTTAGGAATGTTTTCATATTAATGCTCCGTCGTTCTTTCAGGTACTGGCTTGGTTTTACCAATTGAAGTAAACCAAGGCATTAGAATAAAGAATGCAAAGTAAAGTGCGGTGAAAATTTGCGCCATTAGACTGTACAGTGGTGTTACTGCCTGCATACCAAGCCAACCCAATACAATAAAAGTAATGACAAAAATTGTCAATGCTGCTTTATAAGGCCATGAACGGTATCTAATTGACTTAACTTTAGAGCGGTCCAACCATGGCAATGCAATCAGAATTAAGAGTGCAGCAAACATAGCTAACACACCTGGCAGTTGCGATCCAAACATCGGTGGAATAGCTCTTAACACCGAATAGAACGGTGTTAAATACCAAAGAGGTGCAATGTGATCAGGCGTTTTAAGCGGATTCGCTTCAACAAAGTTTGGAGCCTCCAAAAAGTAGCCGCCTAATGCCGGTGCAAAGAAGACAATCGAAGTAAAAATCATCAAGAATACAACCACGCCCATAATGTCTTTAACACTATAGTATGGGTGGAATGGTATGCCGTCTTTCGGTATGCCGTTAGCATCTTTATTTTGTTTGATTTCAACGCCATCTGGATTGTTTGAGCCAACCGTATGTAAAGCTACAATGTGCAAAAATACCAAAATAACCAAAATTAAAGGAATGGCGATTACATGTAGAGAGAAGAATCGATTTAGTACCGGGTCTCCGACCGCATAGTCACCCAAAATAAACTCTAAAATTAGCTCACCTACAATTGGGAATGAGCCAAATAAGTTAATAATAACTTTAGCACCCCAGTAAGACATTTGGCCCCACGGAAGTACGTAACCCATAAAGGCTTCAGCCATTAGGGCGATGTAGAGCACCATGCCAAGAATCCAAATCAATTCTCGAGGCGCTTTATATGAACCGTAAAGCATGCCACGATACATGTGTAGATAAATAACTACAAAGAAGGCAGAAGCACCTGTTGAGTGAATGTAGCGAATCAACCAACCCCAGTCAACATCACGCATAATATATTCTACTGATGCAAAAGCAAGCGCTGCATCAGGTTTGAAGTGCATGGTTAAGAATACGCCAGTTAGGATTTGAATAACCAATACTAAGATTGCTAAAGAGCCAAAAAAGTACCAAAAATTAAAGTTTCTAGGTGTGTAGTATTCGGCTAAATGCTCATTCCAGACTTTGGTCAGCGGGAATCTTTGATCTATCCAGTTTTTATTGTTGTCCATTTTCTCTCCAATAATTATGCTTGTGGATCAACACCTAAGCGAACAAGCGTGTCTGATACAAAGTGATAAGGTGGGATAGCTAAGTTGATTGGCGCCGGAACATTTTTGAAAACGCGTCCTGCTAAGTCAAATTTAGAGCCGTGACAAGGGCAGTAAAATCCACCCTGCCACTCGTCGCCACCTAAATCTGCCGCACCCAATTCAGGGCGATAAGTAGGGGAACAACCTAAGTGTGTGCAAATACCAATAATAACGGCAATTTCAGGATTAATAGAGCGCCAGGTATTTTTGGCGTAATCAGGCTGCTGAGGCTCGTCATTGTTTGGATCAACTAAAATATCGTCTAATGTATCCAATCTTGCGATTGTATCGGTGTCACGCTTAAAGATCCATACGGGTTTTTTGCGCCAAAGTACACGAACAAGCTGACCCTCTTCTAATTTTGAGATGTCTACATCAACAGGTGCGCCAGCTGCTTTTGCGCGTGCTGATGGCATCCAAGATGATAAAAACGGCACCAATACAAAACCAACGCCAACAGCGCCAACAACGCTGGTGGCACCCGTTAAAAAGCGCCTTTTCTTTAAGTCTATTTCTTGTTCCGACATAAAATTTCAGTCCTTTATTTTAAATGTTTATAGAATAAATCTACATTGAAAAACCCAATAATTATACTGTAATATTCTTATTGTATGATAAACAATTGGCGTGTTATTGCGTTATTGCTTGATAGAGACCTTTATGTTTATGCGGTCTATTTTGCCAGCTAGAGAAACAGATTGTAAAAGCGTTAGTAATTCATGAGTCTGTTGTTTTGCTCGCGAGGCGATAGCGGGATTACTGGCGATTAGGGTAGCTGCGCCGTCTTTAATTAAACAGAGTTCCAGGGTTTTTAAAGTCTCCGGCAATTTAGGCGTGAGCTGTGCATTGATCTCGTTGTAAATTTTAGCTTGAGCAAACAACTGACCAAGATCACCATTGGGAGAAAAATTTGAAATATTAGTTGTTGGTTTATACGGACACATTTGATGCAAAGGCTAGTTTATCTATGAGAAAATAGGATTTTTTTGTAAAATAGTTCTTTAGATTCTAATGAGTATTATAAATAAAATTTTATCTAAGATTGTCGGCTCTAGAAATGATCGATTGGTTAAGCAATTAAGCAAGACTGTTGCAAGTATTAATGCACTAGAAACTGATATGCAAGCCTTGAGTGACGAGCAGTTGCGAGCAAAAACCCAAGAATTTAAAGAGCGCTACTCAAATAAGACATCATTAGATGATTTGTTAATAGAGGCTT
Source organism: Candidatus Thioglobus autotrophicus (assembly GCF_001293165.1). Classification (NCBI taxonomy): domain Bacteria; kingdom Pseudomonadati; phylum Pseudomonadota; class Gammaproteobacteria; family Pseudothioglobaceae (SeqCode); genus Candidatus Thioglobus; species Candidatus Thioglobus autotrophicus. The sequence continues at coordinate 761,141 of NZ_CP010552.1, forward strand.
TTGCAGTCATGCGCGAAGCCAGCACAAGAGTACTAGGCTTAAGACACCATGATGTACAGCTTATTGGTGGCATGGTGTTAAATGACGGCAATATTGCAGAAATGGGTACCGGCGAGGGCAAAACTCTAGTGGCAACTCTGCCCGCCTATCTAAATGCATTAAGTGATAAAGGCGTACATGTTGTTACTGTGAATGACTACTTGGCTGAACGTGACGCGCAGTGGATGGGCAAAGTGCTTGAATTTTTAGGATTAAGCGTTGGTATTATTGCCTCCAATAGATCTCCAGAAGAGAAGCAGGCGGCTTACGCATGTGATGTGGTGTACGCAACTAATAATGAGCTGGGCTTTGACTATCTACGTGACAATATGGCCTTTACCACGGATCAAAAAGTGCAACGAGCGTTAAATTTTGCTATTGTTGACGAAGTGGATTCAATTTTGATTGATGAAGCCAGAACACCTTTGATTATTTCAGGCCCTGCAGCAGATTATGCCGAAGTGTACAAGGCCATTAATCATATGATTCCTAATTTTACCAAGCAAGTTGAGAGTGGCGAAGGTAAGGAAATTATCGTAGAAGTGGCTGGAGACTATACAGTTGATGAAAAGCATAAACAGGTATTTTTGACAGATGACGGCCATTCGAAAGCAGAAGACTTGCTGATCGATGCGGGCGCACTAGCCGCAGGCGCGAGTCTTTATGATGCAAGCAATATTTTGTTAATGCAGCACATTAATTCGGCCCTTAGAGCACACATCTTGTTTCAAAAGGACGACCACTATATTGTTGATGGCGACGAAATTGTGATTGTCGATGAGTTTACTGGTAGAACTATGCCGGGGCGTCGTTGGAGTGAGGGCTTGCACCAGGCAATTGAGGCTAAAGAAAATGTCAGTATCAAGAAAGAAAACCAGACACTAGCCTCAATCACTTTTCAAAATTATTTCAGATTGTATGGAAAGTTGTCTGGCATGACAGGTACGGCAGACACTGAAGCGGTTGAATTTCAAGATATTTATGGCTTGGAGACTGTGGTTATTCCGCCTAATGAAATCTCACAAAGAAACGACAGAACGGATCAAATTTACCTGACGTTAGAAGAAAAATTAGAGGCTATTGCCAATGATGTGGGCAGTTGTCAGAAAACAGGGCAGCCTGTGTTGGTAGGTACTAGTAGTATTGAGAATTCAGAAGCGATTTCTGCATTACTCACTAATAAAAAGATTAAGCATGAGGTGTTAAACGCCAAACAACATGAGAGAGAGGCGATCATTATTGCTAATGCTGGTGCGGTTGGTGCAGTCACCATTGCTACTAATATGGCAGGACGTGGCACCGATATTGTATTAGGTGGAAAACTGCCTGATGATGCAACAGAACAACAAAAACAAGACTGGCATGGTGAAAACTCTAAAGTGATTGCTGCTGGTGGCTTGCATATTGTTGGCACGGAACGCAACGAGTCTCGTCGTGTTGATAATCAATTGCGTGGCCGCTCTGGTCGTCAAGGCGATGTAGGCTCAACCCGTTTTTATCTGTCATTAGAAGACAATCTAATGCGCATTTTTGCCAGTGAAAAAATGGCGACAATGATGCAAAGATTGGGCATGGAAAAAGGCGAGGCCATTGAACATAAGATGGTTAATCGAGCCATTGAAAACGCTCAGCGAAAAGTTGAAGGCATGAACTATGATGCGCGTAAGAACTTACTAGAATACGATGATGTCGCCAACGACCAGCGCAAGGTTATCTACACATTACGCGACGAGTTGATGGATACAGACGATGTTCAAAATCGATTTATTAGTATTAGAAAGAGCGTTATTAGTGCTTTATTTTCAGGCTATATTACCTCAGAACAAGCCGAGGAAGACTGGGATGTTGAAGGCTTGCATAACGCCTTAAAGTCAGATTATAAGGCAGATTTTCCTTTGCAACAGTGGCTTGATGAAGGGGTTGATGTTGATGAACTGGAAAGTAGAATTATTGAAGGTTTGAGTGCAATTTGTGACTATAAAGAGGAAATGGTTGGTGGCGAATCTATGCGTGGATTTGAAAAAGCAGTGATGTTGCAAACGCTTGACCATTATTGGAAAGAGCATTTGGCTGCTATGGATTATTTGCGACAAAGTGTTAACTTGCGCGGCTATGCTCAAAAAAACCCGACCCAAGAGTACAAACGTGAATCTTTTGCTATGTTTACAGAGCTGTTGGATACCATTGATATTGAAGTCGTCAAGTCTTTATCAAGCGTAACTATTAATGAAAATACCGATGCTGCTGATGTTGAACAACAAGACAATCAAGCCGCTGAAGCGCAGCATGAAGAGCTTGGCACAACCGGTGTTGATGATCATGAAGTAGCAGCAGTAGAACAGCAAACTTATCAGCGAGAAGATGACAAGGTGGGTCGCAACGACCCTTGTCCGTGTGGGTCAGGCAAAAAATATAAAAACTGTCATGGCTGATACGGACAACGCCCAATATTACATTGGGTTGATGTCCGGCACTAGTCTAGACGGCGTTGACGGTGTTATTATTGACGGCAATACCCAGAAGATAATTAATCAAGCGTATATGCCCTATTCAGAGCAGCTTAAGGATAGTTTGCGTCAGTTGACACAAAGCGGGCAAACTTCATTGCAAAATTTAGCTGAAATCGATATTCATGTGGCAGAATTTTTTGCCGATACGGCCTTGTTATTGCTGTCTAATTCCGGTCTTGTATCTGAGCAGATTGTGGCTATTGGCTCACACGGGCAAACCATTTACCATCAAGGCGGCAAATATTCTATGCAAATTGCACATGGTGCATTGATAGCGCAAAAAACTCAGATAACAACGGTTGCAGATTTTCGCATGCAGGATGTTGCTGCTGGCGGTCAGGGCGCGCCACTTACGCCAGCGTATCATCAGCACCTGCTTAATGGTAAGTCCGGTATGGTGATTAACTTAGGCGGCATGGCAAACTTAACGCAACTCAGCGGCAATCAGGTTGTCGGATTTGATACCGGGCCGGCAAACACACTACTGGATAATTGGATCAAGCGCTGTAAATCGCTAGACTACGATCGCGATGGTTTATGGGCTAGAAGTGGGCTGGTTGACCAAGCTTTGTTAGAGAGAATGCTAACAGATGCTTATTTTCAGAAAAAACCGCCTAAAAGTACAGGTCCGGAATATTTTAACCTTACTTGGCTGGATAAGTGCTTATCGGGCGATGAGGCGCCCGCAGATGTTCAAAGAACCTTGTTAGAGTTGACGGCGCTGAGTGTTTCTCAGTATATACCGGCAGGAGTCGATGTCTATTTATGTGGCGGTGGTGTTCATAATGCCTTTTTGGTGGAACGTTTAAACTATCTAAATCTGTCTAGTAATATCATGGATACTAGCGAGCTAGGCATACATGTCGATTATGTTGAAGCGGCTGCCTTTGCTTTTTTTGCACAGCGTACTTTAGCCGGAAAAACCTCAAACTTAACCCAGGTGACCGGTGCAAAACAAACGAGAATATTAGGAGCGATCTATGCAATTTAAACTACTTCAACCAGACGACTGGCATCTACATGTCCGCTCTGGAGAGGCGCTAAAGTCTGTTATTGGTATGAGTGCTAAGCAAATGGCAAGAGCCATTATTATGCCAAACCTAAATCCACCAGTTACTAGTGCCGAGCAAGCACAAGCATACCGTAACGAAATCCTTGCTGCATTGCCTGCTGATACTGAATTTGACCCTTTGATGGTGCTATATTTAACCAATAATACCAGCGCTAAAGATATTGAAAATGCAGCTAAAAGCCCTTTTGTCAAAGCGGCCAAGCTCTATCCTGCAGGCGCGACAACAAATTCTGATAGTGGCGTGACTGATATTAAAAACATCTATCCAGCGCTAGAGATGATGAGCAAAACAGGCATGCTGCTGCTGGTGCATGGAGAAGTGACACATGTTGATATTGATATTTTTGATCGTGAGGCAGTATTTATTGATCGAGTGTTGAGTCAAATTGTTAAAGACTTTCCGGCGCTTAAAATTGTCTTTGAGCATATCACTACAAAGGATGCGGTTGACTTTGTTTTGGCCAGTGATCAGCAGGTAGCAGCTACGATTACCCCGCATCATTTACTGGCAAATCGTAATGATATGCTGGTTGGCGGCATTCGCCCGCATTACTTCTGTCTGCCCATTCTTAAGCGAGAAAATCCGCACCAAATAGCCTTATTGGACGCAGCTACTAGCGGCAATGAGAAATTTTTCTTAGGAACAGACTCTGCGCCACACGCCAAAGATGCCAAAGAGTCAGCTTGTGGTTGCGCCGGTATTTTAAGCGCACATTGTGCGATCGAGCTTTATGCAACGGCGTTTGAGTCAAGAAATGCATTAGACAAACTGGAAGGTTTTGCCTCAAAGTTTGGTCCCGATTTTTATGGTCTGCCGCGCAATACTCGCACTATTACTCTAGCCAAGAAAGACTGGACTGTGCCAGAAAGCTATGAATATGCAGGCTCAACTATTGTGCCATTTATGGCGGGGCAAGTGTTGTCTTGGCAGTTAGTTTAGCGTTTGTTGAAAGAAATCTTTAGCGATTTCAACATCTAGTTTAATTTGTTCTTTAAGCTGCTCAAAAGAGTCAAACTTTTGTTCTTCTCTGATTTGCTGCTTAAAGATAACGTTGGCAAATTCACCGTAAACTGTTTTCTTAAAATTAAACAAAAACACCTCTAGCAGGATGTTTTCACCATTAACCGTGGGCCGTTTGCCGATGTTACAAACACCATTAAAGGTTTTTCCAAGTAGCTGAACCTGTACAGCAAAAACCCCTAAAACTGGGCTGATATTGCGTTTAATGGGAATATTGATGGTTGGAAAGTCAATGGTTCTGCCCAGTTGTTTGCCGTGAATAATTTTCCCACAAATGGCAAAATCTCGACCTAGCATTTGCGAGGCCTGTGGGAGTGCGCCTTGTGCTAAAAACGTGCGAATTTTTGTACTGCTGGCTCGTTGAGAATGACACAGAACGCTTGGTGTGCTTTCTACTTCAAACGCATATTGTTGAGCAAATGACTGTAATAGTTTGAAGTTTCCTGTTCTTCCCGAGCCAAATCTAAAATCATCACCAATTAGACAAAACTTCATTCCCAGCTTCTCTAGTAAGATTTTTTGTATAAAGTCATCCGCACTAAGCTTGGAAAATGGCTGATTAAAAGTAATGATTAAATGAGTGTCCAGCCCCAGCTTTTCCAGCAGCAACTGTTTTTGCTTAAAGCCGGTTAATAGGGCCTGATCACGACCAAAAAAACTTTGCGGCGTAGGGGAAAACGAAATGAGCACAGAAGGCAAGTTTAGTGTTTTTGCTTGAGCCACTAGGCGTGAAATAATCTGTTGATGGCCTATATGGACGCCATCAAAATTACCAATAGTCACAACACTGCCTGAAAGGTTTGTTAAATTATGCAGTCCGCGAATAATATTCATGCGCCTATTTTAATCTATTTGCCTGATAAAACTTACTTGCGTTTGAGTTGTGGGTTTTATTGATTAATGAATGCTCAAAGCGCCCCGTTCTTAAAATTTACGAAATATTTGACGATGCGTTTTTTAGCGGGTTTTTTTTAAGATGTTATTGGCATATAAAGCCGTTTTTAAGGTTTTTAGGGATTAAAGTCTTTATTTAGCAGTCTAAAACTCGATTTTTTAATTCTTTTTCAGTCATTTTTACTGATTTTTTGTCCATTTGCATTATTTCCAAAATTTTCAATTGTCTGCTGAGCACGTCATTTGGGAAATCAGGGTTTCAACTGGTTTTGGCACGCCAAATTTTAAGTTATCGGGTGGATAGAATTCTGCCTGAGTCGAATAACAGTTAATCATAATTGGATGAATGTGCAAATGATAATGCGTAAAGGTGTGCTTAAAAATTGGCAAATGTTTGGCAATTTCAGCGAGTGGATCAAACTGTAGTATGGATTTCTCAATCGATTGTACGTTATCTTCACATTCTACAAAGCTCCATAATCCGCCCCAAATCCCTTTATTTGGGCGTTTTTGTAGGTGAATTTTATTATCGTTAGTGAAAATCAGCATAGCGATAGAGCGACTCGGCTTTAGTTTTTTTGGCTTGGCTTCAGGGTAGTGTGCCTGCGTTTGGTTTTTATAAGAGCCGCACATTGTACTAATCGGGCAATGCGAACATCTGGGCTGAGTGCGTGTGCAAAGTGTTGCACCCAAATCCATAATCGCCTGTGTGTAGTGAGCAGTTCGAACACCAGGTGTATGATATTCGGCCAAGCGCCACAGTTCTTTGAGCACACTGCTTTGGGCGTAATGCCCCTTGAGCTGATATACTCTTGATAAAACCCGCTTTACATTGCCGTCTAAAATAGCCTGTCTTTGGTTGAATCCGAGCGCTAGTATGGCGCCGGCAGTAGATTTTCCAATACCAGGAAGGGCAAGTACCTGTTCAAATATTTGCGGGAAATTGCCCTGATAGTCGCGCATAATAATTTTGGCAGTTTTATGCAGATTTCTGGCTCTAGCATAATAACCTAGTCCGGCCCACTGAGCCAGAACAGCATCTTCTGATGCATCGGCTAGGCTGTTTAGCGTGGGGAAATGGTGGATAAAGCGATTAAAATAATCAATCACAGTGTCTACTTGAGTTTGTTGTAGCATGACTTCGCTCAGCCAAATATGATAGACATTTGGCTTGGCTTTCTGTTCTATCTGCCCTCCCAGAGGACTCCTCCCAGAGGACTGCTGTAAATCGCATGTACTGTATGTCGCCTGCCCTCCCAGAGGACTGCTGTATGTCGCTTGCCAAGGAAGATTGGTGCGTCCATGAAGATCAAACCAAACGAGTAGCTGACTAGCAAGTGATGACAAGGCCTTATTTAAGTTTTAAAGGGTCTTTAGGATCGATGTTGTCCATAAAGGGTTTGTTGACATCTTCATGGGTGGTTTGATACATGCAGCCGATCCAGTTGCTAATTATTTGGCGTGTAGCATCATGCCAGGTATTATCCAGTGTTTGACTAATCAAGCCTTCAGGAAAGTCGCTAATGTCGAGCTCACCAGCGATCAATTTGGTTTTGTATTCGTTTAAGATAGCCTTGTTTTGTTCACCCAAATAATGCATAGGCACAATGGGATAATCGGCGCGAGAGCCTGATAAATACGCCATAATTTCACGCTTGTACTCTTTAAGTAAGCTAATAGTGTCATATTCAGGGTGCCCTTGAAAAAAGACAATACGCAATAAGTCTTCGCTGACGCATAAATGCGCACCAACCTCACTATCAACCAAAATCTTAATACCGGCTGCTGCAAACTGCTGCTTGGTAATTTCATTAAAGCGCGAATGAGGCACATTAAAATTGGTGTTAACGCCACTGACCAGAGGATGGCTGCGGTCCGCAATTTGATGCTTGAAGACACCCCAGCACTTTTTGCCAATGGCCTGGCGTTTTTGTTGATAGCGAAACTCCATCACCGCATGAGTGGCTAGACAAGAGCATAAAGTCGAGGTGACATTAGTATACGACCAATCAATCACTGTTTTAAGGTCATGATAAAAAGGCGCTTTTTTTAGGTCAGCTTGCTCAACATGTGCACCAGTAATAATGAGCGCATCTAGGCCTTGGGCCTTGATCTCATCAAAACTCTGATAATGTTCGCTAATGTGTTTGGCGGCTTTGTCGCCACGTTTAACAGAGGGTAGTGTGAAAGGATGTAAATAAAATTGCGCAATTTGGTTAGACTGACCAATTAGGCGGAAAAACTGGCGTTCTGTCGCTTCTAAAGCCGCATCAGGCATTAAGTTTAGCAGGCCAATATGCAGCTCACGAATCACTTGGTGATTGGCGCGATCCTTGCTTAAAACCACCTCTCCTTCAGATTTGAGTCGTGCAAAAGAAGGGAGCTTTGAGTGGGCGATTAAAGGCATTAGGACATGGCTCCTGCAATTAGCTCAAGCACCTCATCAGCACGGCGACATTGATATAAATCTTCACTGTCAATGGTGTAGCCATACTGCTGTGCAATTTGCTCATATTTGGGCTTACGGTGTTCTAATAAGCGCGGAAATATCCAACGTACAAAGGCATCTGGATTAATTTGTGCGACATAAGTTAGCTGGTTTTCTGCTAAATAAACAGCCAGTTGTTCTTGTAAAAATTCGCCTTGGTAATACAAAGGCTTGGGGTGTGTTTGAGCGCGCTCAATCAGCGTACTTTCGTTGGTTTTGCTGGCACGAATATATAAGATTGTTGTGTGTTTGGCCAGCGTTTTATAAACATCTTCGTTGTCTAATTCGCACAAACTGCCGCCCGCATCATTAATAAAGTTACCCGTGCCTTGTTGTTGCGCTCTAGTAATAAAGCTGGGTACATCTAACATGGTTTGTATTTCAGCTTGTTTGTGTAAGGCTTGGCGACGTGTAAACTCATCAATTGGCAGTCCGCCTAATTCAGGATTTCCAACCTTTCCTAAAAAGGCGGACGCTGAAGATAGATTGTCAAAGGTGATATTATTTTGAATGCTGATTGATTCGTTTTCTAATAGGCTTTTAAGCCAATCATCCTGCTTTACTCTGTCGATTACGTTAGCGAGAATGTCGTTATTAAGGTATTGGGCGCCAATGCGATAGTCGCCTGAGTAGTGAAAATAGGCATCTTGCTTTGACAGGAGTTTGGCCAAGTGTGTTTTGCCAACGCCTGACATGCCTAGCAAGGTTAGGCGTTTTTCTGGAGCGTTGATAAATTCGTTAGCAGATAGTTTCATGTGTTTTGATTTTAACGCCAATTTTTTATCTATAGCAACCCATCTGCTTTAAACATGTCGCGAATGCCACGAATGGCTTGACGGGTTCGGTGTTCGTTTTCAATCAAACCAAAGCGTACATATTGATCACCATAGTCACCAAATCCAACACCTGGCGAGACGCCCACTTTGGCTATTTTGAGTAGTTTTTTGGTAAATTCAAGTGAGCCCATAGATTGGTAAAATTTAGGAATTTTGGCCCAAACAAACATGGTGGCTTTGGGTGGGGTTACCTCCCAGCCAATACCATTTAGACCACTGCACAAGACGTCACGACGGTCTTGATACATATCTGATATCTCTCGAACACAGGTTTGGTCGCCTTCCAGTGCTTCGATAGCGGCGACTTGAATAGGGGTAAACATGCCATAATCCAGATAAGATTTTATTTTTGCTAGTGCGCCAACTAAAGTTGGATTGCCCACCATAAAGCCTACGCGCCAACCCGGCATGTTGTAGCTTTTAGACAGCGAGAAAAACTCAACAGCAATATCTTTAGCACCCTTAACTTGCATAATGCTTGGGGCGACATAGCCGTCAAAAGCGATATCAGCATACGCCAAATCTTGCACAACCCAAATTTCGTGCTCTTTGGCGATTTTAATAACTTTTTCAAAAAACTCTAATTCCACACACTCCGTGGTTGGATTGGAAGGATAGTTTAGTACCAACATTTTTGGCTTCGGCCAAGTATTTTTGATTGATCTTTCTAGCTCGGTTAGAAAGTCATCATCTGGGCCGCAAGGTACGTGCTGAATGTCTGCACCAGCAATCACAAAACCATATGGGTGAATAGGATATGCAGGATTAGGCACTAAGACGGTATCGCCGGCGCCTACGACTGCTTGAGCTAAGTTAGCCAAACCTTCTTTGGATCCAATGGTCACGATGGCTTCTGTTTCTGGATCGATATCAACATCAAAACGCTTTTTATACCAGTTGGAGATTGCTTTGCGCAAACGTGGAATGCCGCGCGATGTTGAGTATCGATGTGTATCTTTTCGACGAGCCGCTTCAACCAGTTTTTCAACAATATGATCGGGCGTTGGCTGATCTGGATTACCCATGCCAAAGTCAATAATATCTTCCCCACGCGCTCGCGCCTTTGATTTTAGCTCGTTAGTAACAGCAAAAACATAAGCGGGAAGTCTTTTAATTCTAGGAAAGTCGTCGTTCATAATATTTTTATTGAATGGCTAAAAGCTCAACATCAAATACCAATGTTGCATCAGGTGGAATGATACCGCCCGCGCCCATTTCTCCGTAAGCTAGTTTTGAAGGAATGGTGAGCTTGCGCTTGCCGCCCACTTGCATGCCGTCAACACCTTGATCCCAGCCAGGAATCACCTGACCAACACCCAGCTGAAAGTTAAAAGGGTCGTTGCGATCAACGCTTGAATCAAATTTTTTGCCGTTGGTTAGCCAGCCTGTATAGTGCATAGAAACGTGGTCGCCCGCTTTGCAAGCAACGCCTTCACCCGGTGCTAATTCTTCAATGATTAAATCTGCCATAGTCTTTTTCCTAATAAGTTAGTGTTATATTGTAAGCGCCAAATTTTCTAATATTAAGCACACCACAGTCCAGTATTAAATACTGTGCCTTGATGCCTTTTAAAACACCAGTGATTATTGGTGTTTTATCAAAATTTAGTGAGCTAATTTTGCTGGGATATTCTACCACAGGGTAGTTTATTTCTAAAGCTTCATTGTTAAGCGCCTGGGCACCCGTAGAATTAATCGTGCTTTTTATTTTATCCAGTAACTCGTCTCTAATGAGGGGCAAGTTAACAGGATCCACTTCATTGTTCAGCATTTTTCGCCAATTGGTTTTGTCATTGACAAACTGTTTGAGTGCCATCTCAAGTATGCCTGACTTTAGACGGGTATCGACCTCTAAAATAGGCAGAGCGCTGAGCGCACCCTGGTCAATCCATCTGCTTGGTGTGTTGCTTTTGCGCGTAATGCCAACCTTAGTGCCTGAAGAGTTGGCCAAGTAAACAAGGTGAGGTGAGAAGCAATTATCTAGCCCCCATTGAGGCTCACGACAAGTGCCTAGATGATGATGGCAAGTTTCGGGCTTCATAATGCATAAGTCACAGCTCGCTAGCTTTTGAGAGCAGGGATAGCAATAGCCCTGAGAGTAGCTTTTATTGGTTTTTTTGCCACAGTGAGCGCAGTGAATCAGCTGGTTGAAGCTTAGTGTAATTTCCTCGCCCACCAGGTCGTTCATATTAAGCAGCTTATCCCCAATGGGCAATTGGTATTGAGCGACCCCCTTATTGAGGTGGGTGTGCATTTTTTGAATTGTGCCACTTAATTGCATTAAATTTATTGGGTTAGTAGCTGCTGCACCTGCTGGTATTGTTCGGCTGTTTTATTAATAATATGCTGAGGCAGTGTTGGGGCTGGCGGGGTTTTGTCCCAGTCTAGTGTTTCTAGATAGTCGCGAACAATTTGCTTGTCAAAACTCTTTGGACTCGTACCTATTTGATAATCTTGTGCCGACCAAAAGCGCGATGAATCTGGTGTTAGCACTTCATCCATTAAAGTGAGCGTGTTGTTTTCATCTAGGCCAAATTCAAATTTGGTGTCGGCAATGATGATGCCACGCTCAAGCGCAAACTCAGCAGCAAACTGGTAGAGTGCGAGACTGGCTTGTTTAACTTGTTGAGCCATGTCTTCGCCTAAAATATCAATGGTTGTTGCAAAATCAATATTTTCATCATGTTCGCCAACAGCTGCCTTACTAGAAGGTGTGTAGAGTACTTCTGGGAGTTTTTCTGCTAATTGTAAATTATTAGGCAGGGCGATGCCGCACACGCCACCAGTACGCTGATAGTCTTTCCAGCCCGAGCCAATAATGTAGCCACGAACAATGGCCTCTACTGCCAAAGGCTTTAGTTTTTTGACAATAATACCGCGCCCTTCAATCTGTTTGGCTTCTTGAGTATTTAGCACACTATTTAAAGGTTCGTGAGTTAGGTGGTTTGGCAGAATATGGCTGGTTTTGTCAAACCAGAAGTTAGCCACTGAGGTTAGTACTGCGCCTTTTTTAGCAATGCCTTCATCAAAAACCACATCAAAAGCACTTAAACGATCAGTGGTTACAATTAGCATGCGTTTATCGTCGATATCATAGATATCTCTTACCTTGCCTTTTTGAATAAGAGGTAGGCTTAAATTGGTTTTGAATAGAGTTTCCACAGCGTTTCCTTTGACAAATGATTGCAATAAATATTTGCTCTATTTTAATCGATTGTCTGACTTAAAATTATGATAACTTTTGCCGTGGTAAAATGTCTTGTAAAAATGCCATGTTAAAAAAAATACCTATTTTTATTCTACTGTTAAGCTTTTATGTTGGCGCATCTCCGCTTTCAGATGGCGCTCTACGTCTAATACAAATTGGCAGTGAAATTGGCTCCAAAGATGTGGTTCTTAGAGGGCAATCATTATTGTTAAAAGGCGCGTTTGATCTGAATGATTTTGATGCTATGTATGAAGCATCAAAACAACTTAGACAAGGTAATGAGCTTATGGGGTACGCCCCTCAGGAGCGTGAAGCTAACCAGATTCTGATTAAATTAGTGCGCAGAAGTTATGATGCGGCACTTTATGAGTATGCGCTCTATCTATTGGACGGCGGACATGGGTTTATTAAAAATGAATTTTTAGCGCTTAACCTGTTTGAGGAGTCGTTTAAAGTGCACGGCAATGCTAAATCTGCCATGATGGCAGCCATTATTCGCAATGAGTCATTAGTGCCAGGCACGAAAAAATTACAGCGTATTGATGAGCTTATTCTTTTTGCTATATTAAACAAGGTTGCTGGCGCACAGGCTTATCAGGCCACATATATTGAAAAAGATTATTTATCAGACCTGACCCCTAAAAATTGGCGCCATTGGATTGAATCTCAATCGCTATAGACTGGCCAAAATCCTGTTAACCTGCTCACGAAAGCGCCACAATTCTGAGCGAGTAATCTTCTTTTGTTTGGGTAATTTGTAGCTTAATGGATTTTGACGCTCCCCTTTGAAGCGTAATTCATAGTGTAGATGTGCACCTGTAGACCTGCCAGTTGAGCCAACATAGCCAATTATTTGACCTTTTTTGACCGAGCCCCCTTTGCGCAGAGATCGGGCATATTTAGAAAGGTGTGCATAAACCGTGGTGTAATTAACCCCGTGTTGAATCATCACAGCTTTTCCCAGGGCGCCCTTCCAGCCTTTTAGTTTAACAATCCCATCAGCAGTTGAAACAACGGGCGTTCCGCGGTCAGCGGCATAGTCGACAGCTCTATGTGGGCGATAGGTTTTCAAGATGGGATGATAGCGTTTTAATTGAAACTTGGAGCTAATGCGTTTGTATTTAAGAGGTGCTCTTAAAAAAGAAGAATTGAGTGTGTAACCGTATCGGTCGTAATAGCGACTTTTGCCATTTTTATCGGTGTGCAAAAAGGCTTCAATACGCTTATTGTTGCCTTTATAAATAATGCCAATCGGTTTTTTGGAGCCGTCTGTGATAATAAAAAAACGATCGCCCTTGTGTAAATCAGAGTTAAAGTCAAGTCGCCACGACAAAGCCCCAACCACTGTATTAACAACGCTCAATCCTAATCCTGCTTTTTGCGCATCATGGCCGAAAGAATTATTAATAACAACGGTAACAATTGAAAGGGGTTTGAGATTTTTTTCGCTGTGGTTGGCGGCGCTCACAAAGCGCGTGCCAACGAGCAAAATCTCTATTGATTTCTTGCTATGCGGGCGATAACTGAGCGACTTAAAACGGCGATTATTGTGCAATTGGATGGTGATTTTTTCTCCAATATTGAGCTGATTTAATTGTTGGTTTTTGGGGCTGTCTGAGAGTAGATTGGCCAATAATCGATTTGACAGGCCCAATCGAGAGAAGTACTTACTGAGTGAGTCGCCCGACTTGACGGTAAAATGATATTCATTGTTTGCGGCAAGAGCGGCGCCAGAATTAATAAGCAGTAAAAATAATAAAGCGCTGGCTAAAAATCTACGCATAAGCTTTTACAACCTCTGTAGCAATGGCGCGTGCATTTTGATCATTGCTGATAACAGCATTGAGAGTTTCTGGCTGAGTGTGCTGAGCTTGCTCTAGGGTTTTTTCAATAACGCTCGCGATATCGACAAATTTTATTTGGCCACCAAGAAAGCTGGAGACAGCAATTTCATTGGCTGCATTGATTGTCCCCATAGCGCTACCACCTTGCTCTAATGCCTCAAAGGCTAAGCGCAAGCAAGAAAATTTAGCAAAATCTGGTGTGTAAAACTCTAAAGGAGAATTTTGCGTTAAATCTAGTGCGGGCACGCCAGAGATTATTCGATCAGGATAGCTCATAGCGTATGAAATAACAGTGCGCATGTCTGGATTGCCAAGTTGCGAAAGCGTTGAGCCGTCTTCAAAATAAACCGAAGAGTGAACAATACTTTGCGGATGAACAACTACGTCAATACAGTGGGAAGGCAAACCAAACAAATAGTGCGCTTCAATAACTTCCAAACCTTTATTCATCATGGTGGCCGAATCAACAGATATTTTTCGTCCCATTGACCAATTTGGGTGGGCACAGGCTTGTTCAGGCGTCATTGACTCAAGTGCGGCAAGAGGTGTATGTAGAAACGGTCCACCGCTGGCGGTAAGTTGAATTTTACTTAGGCCTGAGCTGCCACCTTGTAAGCATTGAAAAATTGCACTATGTTCTGAATCAACAGGAATAAGTTCAGCCTGATTATCTTTAACTGCCTGCATAAAAATATCGCCAGCCAGCACCAAGGATTCTTTATTGGCCAGCATGATGCGCTTGCCCGCTTGGGCGGCGGCTAAACTTGAGGCCATGCCAGCAGCACCCACAATCGCTGCCATTACGTAGTCAGTTTGCTGATGTGCCGCAATCTCATCCAATGCTTTGGCGCCTGAAAGGACCACGGTGTCACCTTGGATTTTGTTTGATAAGGCTTCTGCAGCATCTGCATCCGACATGACCGCAAAAGTGGGTTGATAGGTTTGACATAGTTGTAACATTGATTGCCAATTTGTATGAGCACTTAATGCAAAAATATTAAACGTATCCGGATGTAAATCAACCACAGACAGCGTGCTTTGCCCAATGGATCCGGTAGCGCCAAGTAAAGTGATATTAATCATATAAGGCTAAGGCCCAGTAGGAAAAATGGTGCAGCCGCTGTTAGAGAGTCAATACGATCAAGAATTCCACCATGACCGGGCAGTATATTGCCACTATCTTTAATGCCAGAGGTGCGTTTAAACAAGCTTTCATATAAATCGCCCAGAACCGAGACACTAGAAACCACAACGGCCAACAATAAATAACCTGGGTACAAATCGATACTGATATTTTGCTGTTGTAAGAATGCCAACATAACGATCAGAGCGAGTCCGATACCACCTATGACGCCCTCGATTGATTTTCCAGGACTGACATTTGGCGCTAGCTTGTGCTTTCCAAAGGCTCTGCCAACAAAGTAGGCGCCCGAGTCAGCGCCCCAAATAAGCAGCATGAGTAATAAAAAATGAGCGCCACCATGGATTGAGTGTAGATTAGTTAAAGCAACCCACATCGGTACCAGTAACATCACGCCGCCCATGACTCTAACAATGCCAGATCCGTACCAAGATTGCGAGTGCTTTGGATAGCTCACAACCCAGTATAGGTTTAGCCCCCACCAAATGACAGAGACCACTAAAATCGCTTGTAAGTTTATGACATTTTGCGCATGTTGTGCTGCAATTAATGCACACCCAGTTATGCCAAAAGCAACTAGAGTCCTATACAGGGGTTGTTCAATTTTGATAAGGCGGGCAAACTCCCAGGCGCCGAGCGTAACAAATAGCAGGAGCAAGAGAGAGAAATACTCTGTTGGCAAGGCAAAGATTGCCCAAATAAATAACGGTGCCAATATTAAAGCGGTTAAGATTCTTTGTACTAACATTAATTTTCCTTGCGTGAGCCAAAACGACGATCACGATAATTAAAACTTTCAATAGCTTTTTGTAACTCGGTGGCGTCAAAATCTGGCCACAATGTGTCTGTAAAATATAGCTCGCTGTAGGCGATATCCCATAATAGGAAGTTGCTAATTCTCAGCTCTCCACTACTACGAATGAGCAAATCAACAGCTGGTTCGTTCGCCAAACAGAGGTAGTTTGAAAACCCTTCGATGGTAATATCTTCAGGCGTAATATCACCCTTAACCACTGCCTCAGCCGCTTGTTTTGCAGCGTGTGCAATATCCCATTGGCCACCATAATTAGCCGCAATAACCAGCGTAAGGCCTGTATTTTCTGACAACTGCGCCTGTGCTTCAATGGCTGTTTTCTGTACATTTTCTGGAAATAGTGATAAATCGCCAATAATCTTTAAGCGTACATTGTGTTTGTTTAATTTTTTTACCTCTTGTTTAAGGACGCTCAAAAATAATTTGAATAATAAGGACACTTCTTCAGTGGAACGGTTTTTATTTTCACTACTGAAGGCGAACAAAGTCAAAGTTTGCACACCCATTGCGCCACACGCTTTAACCACAGTCCGTACTGCTTTAACACCTTGTTGATGGCCAACAATACGAGGCAGGCTACGTTTAGACGCCCAGCGGCCGTTGCCGTCCATGATAATTGCAATGTGCTTTGGAATGTTCATAATAATTGAGAATTATACCTATAGAGTCATAATTGGCCACATAACAAACTTTGGGAGGTAAAATCTACTCCATGAGTTTAGCAAAAAGAATTATTCCTTGTTTAGATGTGCGTGATGGCCGTGTGGTTAAAGGCGTGCAATTTGTTGATATTAAGGATGCTGGAGATCCTGTTGAAGTGGCTAAAGGCTATGACGAACAAGGTGCAGATGAGATTACTTTTTTAGATATTACCGCGTCACACGAAGGTCGTGACACCACCATTCATATGGTTGAAAGTATTGCCGAGCAAGTCTTTATTCCACTAACCGTGGGTGGCGGCATTCGAAAAGCAGAAGATGTTCGCGTCATGTTAAATGCGGGTGCTGATAAAGTGGCTGTTAATTCAGCAGCTATTTTTAATCCAGAGCTGATTCACGAGTTGGGCCAGCAGTTTGGTTCACAGTGCATTGTGATCGCCATTGATGCGAAAAAAGTATCAAACACACCTGATAAATGGGAAATTTTTACCCATGGCGGTCGCAAGCCGACTGGCATTGACGTGGTAGAGTGGGCGATAAAAATGACAGAAGGCGAGCACGGTGCGGGAGAAGTGCTACTCACTTCTATGGATTGTGACGGCGTTAAAACAGGTTTTGATCTTGAGCTTACCAAAGCGGTATCAGAGGCAGTGAGCGTACCTGTTATCGCCTCAGGTGGCGTGGGTAATTTAGAGCACCTATCTGAAGGCGTGGTAAAAGGTGGTGCTGATGCGGTTTTGGCGGCTAGTATTTTCCATTTTGGCGAATATACAGTAAAGCAAGCAAAACTAGCCATGCAGGCAAACGGAATAGAAGTCCGACTTTAAAAAAATTTAAAGCTACTTTTAATTAATAATCCAAGTATATTATTAATTAAATTTGGGTCATGACAACTTAAGCATGTTTAAAAACCTGTTAAAGTACCGTCATGAAAGTAAAAAACAAGTATGTGATTCGTTCACGTATTTCAGAGGCCAAATTTAGGCAAATAATTTTGTTGTTTTCTGAGGATTTGAGTGCAACTCAAATCTCTCATTTAACAAGTTTAAGCAGGCAAACAATTAACAAATATTTAACTGCTATTAGACTTAGAATTTTAGAGTTATCTTTGCTTCAATCTGATCCTTTAGTGGGTCAGATTGAAGTTGACGAAAGTTATTTTGGCGCACGGCGCGTCCGCGGAAAACGCGGCCGTGGTGCCAGGGGTAAAACAATAGTATTTGGTTTGTTGAAACGTGGCGATCAAGTGTACACTGAAATAGTTCCAGACTGTAGTAGCGCCACCCTGCAAAGGATTATCAAGGGTAAGACTAGTATTGATAGCGTTATTCATTCAGATGGATGGCGCGGGTATAATGGGCTTGTAGATTTTGGTTATAAGAAGCACTTTAGAGTGCATCATAGTAAGAGTGAATTTGCCAGAGGTAATTCACATATTAATGGAATTGAATCATTCTGGGGTTATGCTAAAAATAGATTGGTAAAGTTTAAAGGAATGGATAAAAGTATGTTTAATTTACACTTAAAAGAATGCGAATTTAGATTTAATAATCGCAAGCAAAATATTTATAAAGTTTTGCTTGGAATGTTTAGAAAAGAGTCGCTTAAGTTGTCATGACCCTTTATTTATTATCGCTCTAAGATTGCTCTTTAAACGTTGAGCTGTTTTTAGGCGGCAAATAGAGGCGCTTACCATTCATTTAAATTCAAAAAATTGATTTATATCAAGAAACAATCGTATAATTAACGGTATCATAGCGGCAAATGTAGAATTGCATTGTGATTCTTTATGGCTTGTAAAAAACAAGAGTATTAATTCAAAAAGAGGACTGTTCATGAATTTAACAGAAAAGTATGATTTAGGTGTCGTTAAATGGTTTACGATTATGTCGACTGTTTATTTAGTGGTAGGTACATTATTAGGTGTATACATCGCTTCTGAGTTGGCATTTCCATATCTTAATGATTTAGGCACTGACCTACCATATTTCCAGTTTGGCCGTCTAAGACCACTACACACTAACGCGGTAATTTTCGCCTTTGGTGGCTCAGCATTGATGGCTACAGCCTTTTACATCGTACAAAGAACCAACCAGGTTCGCCTTTGGTCAAACAAAATGGCTTGGTTTACGTTCTGGTCTTGGAATACAGTTATCGTACTGGCAGTGGTAACATTACCTCTAGGCTTAACACAATCTAAAGAGTACGCCGAGCTTGAATGGCCAATTGATATTTTAATTACACTATCATGGGCGTCTTACTTATACAATTTCATTATGACTATCCATATTCGTGACCGCAATAAAGTGCCACACGTCTATGTTGCCAACTGGTTCTTTATGGGCATGATGGTGATGGTCACCTACTTACATGTTGTTAACAACTTATCAATCCCAGTAGATTGGTTTAAATCTTATTCAATTTTCTCTGGCGTACAAGACGCTATGATCCAATGGTGGTGGGGTCATAACGCCGTTGGCTTCTTCTTAACAGCTGGCTTCTTAGGCATTATGTACTACTTTGTGCCTAAGCAAGCAGAACGTCCAATTTACTCGTACCGTTTATCAGTAATTCACTTTTGGGCGTTAATGTTCGGTTATGTGTGGCTAGGTGCTCACCATTTACAATACACAGCCTTGCCAGATTGGGCCGGTTCATTAGGTGCAACCATTTCATTGGCAATGATCATTCCATCATGGGGTGGTGCATTAAACGGAATCTTGACCCTTTCAGGTGCATGGGATCGTTTACGTGAAGACTACATTCTACGTTTTTTAATTATGTCATTAGCTTTCTATGCGATGTCTACTTTCGAAGGGCCAGTGATGGCGGCTAAAAACGTAAATGCTTTATCGCACTATACGGACTGGACTATTGGTCATGTGCATTCGGGTGCTTTAGGTTGGAACATCATGGTAGCGGCAGGTGCGCTATACCACATGATCGAAAAAATGTATAACGTTAGACTGAATCAAAAACTATTAGCAACGCACTTTTGGATTCATACGATTGGCACGGTTACATACATTGTTGCAATGTGGGTATCGGGCATCATGCAAGGCTTGATGTGGAGAGCTTATGATGAGTACGGAACGCTAGCGTACACATTTGCGGAGTCTGTTTCTGCGATGCACCCATACTATGTCATGAGAGCATCAGGCGGTGTATTAATCTTTACCGGTGCAGTTATCATGTTAATCAATATTGTTAGCACAATTCGCCAGTCGAATTCTGTGCAAACAGCTAACGCATAAGAGGAGATAGATCATGTCAAATCATAACGGAAAAGAAAGTTTACAAGTAAAGTTTGAAAAGAACATTTTTGCTATGTACCTGTTTATGGCTCTAGCAGTTTCATTAGCAGGCATTGTGCAAATCGTGCCCTTGTTTACTAATCCAGAAGCAGTTAAAGATGAAGTTACCTTGGCAGATGGCAGTACGCAGAGCCTTTTATGGCAAAGAGCTGAAGGTCAATCTTTAGAAGACTGGAAGCCAGGTGATGGTGTACGTCCTAATACCCCGTTAGAGGTTGCAGGCCGTGATATTTATCAGCGCGAAGGTTGTTTCTTATGTCATTCACAAATGATTCGTCCATTTAGAGATGAGAAAGAGCGTTATGGTCATTTCTCATTAGCGGTAGAGTCTAAGTATGATCACCCATTCCAATGGGGCTCTAAAAGAACAGGTCCTGATTTGGCGCGCTTAGGTGCTAAATACTCAGACGAGTGGCATATTCTTCATTTGCGCCATCCTCAGGCTTTAGTGCCAGAGTCGGTTATGCCTAAGTATAAGTTCTTGGATGATGCAATGGTTGATGGCGAGGAAATTGCCACGCATATGAAAGGATTGTCAAAGGTAGGTGTTCCTTATACAGAAGCTGACATTGCAAGCGCAGTACAAGCGGTTTCAGGCAAAACTGAAATGGATGCTATGGTTGCATACTTGCAGTCATTAGGCGCGATGATTAAATTTGAAGATGGCGTTACCTACCGCGAATAATGACTTTAGTTGATAAAATTGGCGCTGTTACAGCAGTAGTAGTATTTATTTTATTAGCAAGCGCTTATTTTTATTCTTTTAGACCAAAAAATAAGCAGCAATTTGAAGACTTACGAAATTTCGTCAATGATGATGACGAACGTTAAGAGGAGAAAATAATGAGCAAACATGAAAACCCGTACCCAGGTGAGAACAACACAGGACACTTTTGGGATGAAGAGCAAGATTTAAGAGAGTTAAATAATCGTCCACCAAGATGGTACATGCAAGCTATGATGATTGGCATTGTAGCTGTTGTTGTTTATTCATTCTACTATCCAAGTATTCCATGGTTTGGCGATCATTATAAGGGCGCTGCAGGATGGACTCAAATTACAGAAATGAATGAGAGTGTGGCAGAGCTTGAAGCATATCGTGAAAAAAGATTTGCAGCCACTGAAAAGGCGATTGCAGACTCTTCGCTAGAAGATATTGTGCGTGACGATGAACTAAGAACTTACGCTGTCAAAACTGCAAAAACATTATTTGGTGATAACTGTGCCGCTTGTCATGGTGCAGGTGGTCAAGGTAATGCTGGATTCCCAATTTTAGCGGATGATGACTGGCTATATGGCGGGTCACTAGCTAAGATTGAACAAACAATTGCTAATGGTCGAAAAGGTAATATGCCAGCGCGTATGCTTGGTATTACCGATGCACAAGCGGATGAATTGGCAACCTTTTTAATTGAGACAGGCAAAGGCGCTCAAGGCAAGCCAAATCCTGCTTCAAAGGCACTTTACTTGAGTAAAGGTTGTATTGGTTGTCATGGTCCAACAATGGGCGGTAATCAGATGTTAGGCTCAGCTAACTTAAGCGATAGTATTTACCGTTTTAAAGCAGAGGATCAGCACGCTTCAGTGGTTCGCACCATTCTTCATGGTGTTAACCAAGGGAATGATGCACAGACACAAGATGCGATAATGCCAGCATTTGGCCACTCTAGCGTGATCGATGCAGTGCAGCTTAAAAAGCTTGCTGTTTATGTACATCAGCTAGGCGGCGGTACACCCGTTCCAGCGCTTAAAGCAGCAGCTAAATAGCAATAAACCACCTAGATTTTTCAAGGAAAAGACGGGTGGGATTGTTGTAGAAAATATCTCTTAACTGAGGTATTTTTTTTTGCCATTAAAAATATACAAAATACCGAGTTATTTTTTAATAATAGCAATAACTTATTGGTATAATTTGCGTTATTGCCGAAGTAGCACAGTTGGTAGTGCAACTGATTTGTAATCAGTAGGTCACCAGTTCGAGTCCGGTCTTCGGCACCATATCTAAAACCCATAGTTAAAACTATGGGTTTTTTCGTTTTAAATCTTAATTATTGACTCTAAATTGGGCAATTAGAGTTGTTTGACAACAATAATTCTAATTGCTTGATCTGCATCAATTTTTTTATATACAAACCTCTATAAACTTGACAACGAAACTCGGGTAATAACCACAAATCATTCATGGTTATTATCCATTGTTTATTTTTGATTAATAAAAGGAGGGTTGTATGTCACAGGGATTTACAAAGTCCATGGCTCGAAATATTTTTTATGGCGGGTCAATGTTCTTTTTCTTGTTACTTTTGGTGTTGACGTTTGACACGGTGAAGTCTTTGCCGCAAACAGACAACAGAGAAAATTTAACTGAGCAGGTCGCTAAAGGAAAGCATGTTTGGGAGAATAATAACTGTATTGGTTGTCACACGTTAATGGGTGAAGGCGCGTACTTTGCGCCAGAGCTTGGTAATGTTTATAAGCGCATGGGAAATAGTAAAGAAGCGATTATTGCCTTTATTAAGTTCAGGCCAAAAAACGGCATACCAGGAAGACGTAGCATGCCACAATTTAACTTAACAGATGACGAGCTTGATGCAGTTGCAGAGTTTTTGAAATACGTTTCAGAGATCAACAATCAAAATTGGCCGCCTAACATTCAAGGATAAGAGGAATTGATATGAAATATACTTCTCAAATGGTTGCAAAGCCATACTTTATTGCCGCAATTGCACTGTTCGTAGGGCAGATTTTGTTTGGCGTTATTATGGGCATGCAATATGTCGTCGGTGATTTTCTATTCCCAGAAATCCCTTTTAATGTCGCACGTATGGTGCATACTAATCTTCTGATTGTCTGGCTACTATTTGGCTTTATGGGTGCCGCATACTATATGGTGCCTGACGAAGCTGAAACAGAACTGCACAGCCCGTTATTGGCTAAAGTGATGTTTTGGATTTTCTTGGCAGCGGGTGTTGTAACTATATTAGGGTACCTATTGGTGCCTTACGCAACCCTTGCTGAGATTACCATGAACGATCTATTGCCAACAATGGGACGTGAGTTCCTAGAACAGCCCACCATTATTAAAATTGGTATTGTAGTTGTTGCTTTAGCTTTCTTATACAACATTGGTATGACGATTCTTAAGGGTAGAAAGACAGTTATTAACCTGGTGCTAATGATTGGATTAGTTGGTCTGGCGGCATTCTTCCTGTTTGCTTTTTACAACCCTGACAACATCGTACTTGATAAACTATTTTGGTGGTTTGTTGTTCATCTATGGGTTGAAGGTGTTTGGGAGCTTATCTTGGGTTCATTGTTGGCTTACGTGCTTATTAAGACAACGGGTGTCGACCGTGAAGTAATCGAGAAATGGTTGTATGTCATTATTGCCATGGCACTCATTACGGGTTTAATCGGTACAGGACATCATTTCTTCTGGATCGGTACACCAGGTTACTGGCAGTGGTGGGGTTCAATCTTCTCAGCTATGGAGCCTATTCCATTCTTTATGATGACTATTTTTGCCTTCAACATGGTGAACAAACGTCGTCGCCAGCATCCTAATCAAGCCGCTGTATTATGGGCATTGGGTTGTTCAGTAATGGCATTCTTGGGCGCGGGTGTTTGGGGCTTTATGCACACACTATCATTTGTGAATTACTATACACATGGTTCTCAAATTACCGCAGCACACGGACACATGGCTTTTTACGGTGCATACGTGATGATTGTATTAGCAATTATTTCATACGCTATGCCGATGCTTAATGGCCGTAAGGTTGCTAATAGCATGAAGGCCCAAGTAGTAGAGATGTGGTCCTTCTGGTTAATGACCATCTCTATGGTGTTTGTTACTTTGTTCTTAACTGCTGCCGGCATTTTGCAGGTTTATTTACAAAGAATGAATGGAGATGCGTCACTACCATTTATGGTGGTTCAGGATAAGATTGAGATCTTCTACTGGATGCGTGAAGGCGCAGGCATCATATTCTTAATTGGCTTGATTGTTTATGTAGCAAGCTTCTTTGTTGGTAGAGACCAGCCTGAAGCAGAAATGCCTAAATAAACTTTTTAATTAGGATAAGGGGCCGTCTGTTTAACCTCAGACGGCCTTTTTTTTGAATGAATATAAGTAAACGACAATGACTAAAGTAACAAGATATCCGCCCGGTGAGATTATCATTTGGCTGTTTATTATGGCTGAGCTACTAGTGTTTGGTTTATTTTTTGCAGCCTATGCAATAACCCGTATTGATAATATTGAACTGTTTGAGTTGTATCAGCAAAATCTAGATACAACAGCAGCGCTATACAATACGATAGCGCTATTGAGCAGCAGTTATTTTGTTATTAGGTCAGTTATAGCCATCAAGGCAGATGAGCAAAAAAACGCCTATCGATGGATGTTGTTAGCGGTTGTTATGGGTTTGGTTTTTATTGTTATCAAGACTGATGAGTTTGCTCATCATATTGATAATGACATTACCTTAAGCACCAATACGTTCTACATGTTTTATTTATCATTGGCATTTTTTCATTATTTGCATGTGGTTCTAGGGCTGGTTATTTTAGGTGTATTGGCGCGCAATATGAACCAAGGCGTGTACTCTTCTAAAGAGAATTCCAGTGTGGAAACGGGCGCTAGTTATTGGCATATGGTTGATTTAGTTTGGCTAATCTTATTTCCTTTGGTTTATGTAATGTGATGAAGATAAAAAAACAATCAACAATCGTAGAGACAGTAGTTT
Source organism: Candidatus Thioglobus autotrophicus (assembly GCF_001293165.1). Classification (NCBI taxonomy): domain Bacteria; kingdom Pseudomonadati; phylum Pseudomonadota; class Gammaproteobacteria; family Pseudothioglobaceae (SeqCode); genus Candidatus Thioglobus; species Candidatus Thioglobus autotrophicus. The sequence goes on from NZ_CP010552.1 coordinate 785,729, forward strand.
TTTTGCTATTGATAGTGCTAACCTTGGTGACTTATCAGGTTGGCAAAATGGGGCTGTCTGGCGTTAACATATCCTTAGGTGTGTTTGCTATTGCTCTTTTTAAGGGCGCGCTAATTAGCGAGCATTTTATGCAACTAAAACACGCTAGCGGTCTTTGGCGCTGGATGATTTTAATTTGGCTTATACTGTTGGGTATTGTTATTTACCTAGCATTTACGGCATAGAGAAAATATTATGAATAAACAAAAACAAGACAAAATTCCTTTTTACAAGCCGCAAGGTAATGAAGTAGAGCTGTTTGAACACGCTTATAACAATCAACTGCCATTGTTGATCAAGGGCCCAACAGGTTGCGGAAAAACTCGATTTATTCGCCACATGGCCGCCAAGCTAGATCGACCACTTTATACAGTTGCTTGTCATGATGACTTGACAGCGGCTGATTTAGTGGGCAGACACTTAATTAACGACAAAGGTACTTATTGGTGTGATGGCCCATTAACAAAAGCAGTGAGAGAAGGTGCAATTTGCTATTTGGATGAAGTGGTTGAAGCGCGCAAAGACACAACGGTTGTACTGCACCCCTTAACAGATGACAGGCGTATCTTGCCAATTGAGCGCACCGGTGAGACACTCAGTGCGCCTGAAGAGTTCATGCTGGTTACCTCTTACAATCCAGGCTATCAAAACTTGCTCAAAGGCATGAAACCCAGTACAAGACAGCGTTTTGTTGCTATGAGTTTTGATTTTCCAGATGTGCAAACAGAGATTTTTGTACTCTTGGCAGAAACTGATCTTGACAAAGCCACGGCAGAAAAACTGGTTGGCTTGGCTACTTCTATGCGCGCACTTAAGGATCATGATCTTGAAGAGGCTGCCTCTACTCGACTGTTGATCTATACGGCTACCTTAATTGCCAGCGGTATGCCAATATTGGACGCTTGCAGAGCAGCGTTGGTTGAGCCACTAACTGATGACCAAGAAACCATCGACGCTTTAATGGAAGTTGTTAATGCCACACTCGGATAATAAAAGCACCGCTTTAGCGATTCGCTTTGAGGTGCTGTATTTGCTTAACTTATTGCTATTGCCAGGTATTGCTTTTTTGATCTTGGCTTGGTTTTATCGCCAACATAAAGCGCATCCATCTACTTTGGTTAGATCACACTTGCAGCAAACTTTTTTTACCAGTCTAATTGGCGGCGCACTTATTGTTCTAGTTATTGCTCTACTATTAGTGTTTGGCGGATTTTCTAGCTCTTATATATGGATGTGGATTATTTTGTATTTCACTTTGGCGCACTCAACGCTAGTGGTATTTGGCGCCCTGGGATTAGCAAAGGCCATGTCATCGCAATCATGGCGTTATCCAATCATTGGCTTGCCTTTGCCTAAGGATAATTAAATGGAAGAGCGAGTTGGTGAAATTTGGCATAATTTTATTACGCGTCTAGCGGATAAAAATTATCCGGATGCTGAAGTTGAGCTGGTTAATATTAAAAAAACCATTGGCATTTTCTTTCGCGCCTTGGGTGGAGATGGCTCGCTCAGCGTGGCACAAACAGATGAAAGTGAATACACCTCAGAGCGTAGTTTTTTAAAACGTATTGCTCGTAGTAGTGAGAAATACGAGTTTGCTTGGATAGATGAAAACTCACTGCGCCTTCCTAAGGTGATTGATTATTTCCCAACCAAAGCGCTTAATAAAGATTTATATCTTTGGTTGGCGGCACTCGCCTCAATTTCTAAACAATCCGATAGCTGGATTATTGACAATCAATTGCGTACTCAGTGTGCATTAGCGGCGTTTCCAGGCCTAAAAAATCTATACCAAAGACTATTAACTGCACATTTAGAGCAGCGCCCAGAGCTAGACAAGATATCCAAAGACGAACAAAAAACAGAGAGTATTATCCTGCAAGCGCTTAATCATTCTGGCAGTGTTGTTGCATTGCCAAAAAGCAAATACATGCCTAGGCCAGTCACACTTTGGCTGCATCCAAATCCACCTAATGCGCTTCAAAAAGGTGATCAAGAAAACTTAAAAGACAGCGACAACCAAAGAACAGATAAGCAAAAAGACGCCACCGATATTGGCAAGAAACAAGCTAAGCGTGTTGATAGCCCAGATGAGGTTCGAGGCTTGATTACCGTGCGCATGGAAAACCTGTTTACTTGGGGTGAGTTTGCCAATATGGATAGGTCCACCGATGATGATGAAGATCCTGAAAATGCCAAAGATGTTGCTAAAGATTTAGATGGGCTGGCCATTGCCAGAAATCAGCGCGCCTCTAAAGTACAAATGAAATTTGATCTTGATTTGCCTTCAGAGGCCATGGATGATGAAGTGCTGGAAGAGGGTGTTTTGTTGCCAGAATGGGATTGGAAAAAACAAACCCTAATTCAAGACAAGTGCCAAGTAGTGAGTATGGTGTCGACCCAACAGCAAGACACAAGCCTGCCAGACCATTTAAAGGCTACTGCTAAAAAGTTACGTAACCAATTTCAAGCTATTACACCAGCACGTACTTGGCATTACGCACAAAGCGATGGCCAAGAAGTAGACTTGGATGCTTATTTGAAATTTAAGTCAGATTTGATGGCTGGACAACATGATGGAAAGTCAAACCTGTATAAAGAGCTGAGCAGTGGCGCTAGAGATTTGTCTTGTTTGTTGTTGGCCGATTTATCCTTATCCACGGACACTTGGGTAAATAATGACTCGCGCGTGATTGACGTGATTCAAGATAGCTTATATTTGTTTGCTGAAAGTTTAAACGCCACAGGCGACCGATTTGGTATGGTTGGGTTTTCTTCTAGAAAGACCAATCCTATTCGTATTCACACACTCAAAACTTTTGATGAAAAATACAGCGGCAAAATTCGATCACGAATTGCACAGATTAAGCCAGGCTATTACACGCGCATGGGCGCTGGCATTCGTCATGCCGCCAATCTTTTAAAAGAACAGGTTGCTACTCAGCAATTGCTACTTATCTTAACGGATGGCAAGCCTAATGATTTAGACATGTATGAAGGGCGCTACGGCATTGAAGATACTAAGCAAGCTATTTTGTCTGCTCGAGCTATGGGGCTTAAAGTTTTTTGTGTAACAATTGACGAAAAGGGTAATGACTATTTACCTAATTTATTTGGCACTAATGGCTATGCACTGGTTAGAAAGGTAACTGACTTGCCAAAAACGCTGCCAATGCTCTATGCGCGATTAACACTTTAAATTTACCCGTCTAAAATCAAAAAATCTGAATTTTTTATAAGTATAAGAAGAAAAGCCAGAAAACGTCGTTTTTAACGAATAAACAAGGTTTTTAAGGCCTGTTTTGGTGTCAAAACCCCTATTATTGTTAGATTAGAGGCTGATTTGGATTATTTCTGAAATTTTTACAATACGCTTAGTGATGGGCGCATTCACTGGTTTTAAAAAAGGCACAATTCGAGCCTGTTACCGGATCGCAATAAGTGCATAGTTCGTCACCATTATCCAGTCTGATTTTTTTGTTGTCTAAGAAGACGCCTTCTTTTTTTAGTTCAGATAGTGCTCTAGAGAATGATTCTGGTTGCATGCCCAAATAAGCAGCAGTTAGAGATTTGGGATATGGCAACTCAAAAGTGGCGTTAACCTTAGAGTGCACCAAGTACCAGCCAACTTTTTCCTTGGCTGTTTTAAGTTTTAAGACCTCTGCACTAAGCATGAGACTTTGTACGCTATCGGCTAAAAATTGAACAATATTGAGCGAGAACTGATGATGGCTGGCCATCATTTTGGCAATTGCTTCTTGGGTAAAGTAAAACAGGGTTGTATTTTTTACAAAATCTGCTGCTACGTCATAATGTGGAGAGAAATGCATAGGCGAGACGACATCTTTTTTATCGACTATTTTTAGCACGATTTCATCGCCACGCTCATCAATTTTGGTGAGTTTAAATAGGCCCTCAAAATTAATATACACCCTAGCATGCTCTTTGGCATTAAAAGTGACAATTTCACTTTTATGAAATTGTTTAATTTGTAAAGTGTCAAATAGCGGCTGTAATTCTTCTTTAGTTAGGTTGTTGAAAATGGGCAACCTGAGAAGATAGCTATGATAACGTTCGAGATGTTTTTTAGTAGGAATCATGGGTGGAATTGTAGCAGAGAAGTGGAGATATGGTTCAAATTATTTATTATTTATTGATTTAGATCAAGGGTTTATTATTGATTATTGATACAATTAAATCCTCTCCCCCGGGGTTGATCGAACAATTGGCCCCACCCTATTAAAACAAGTCCCTGTTGAATGTCTCAGGGATTTTTTATGAGCAGAGTAACATGAGTTTATTTGATTTGGCACTGATTAAAAAATATGATCGCTCTGGACCGAGGTATACCTCTTACCCAACGGCGAATAATTTCTCAGCATTTACTCAAAACGATTATCAAAATCAAGTGAAGTTGAGTAACGAACGCCAAGGGCCGATTTCGTTATATTGCCATATTCCATTTTGCAATACTGTGTGTTTTTATTGTGGCTGTAACAAGGTTGTTACCAAAGATAAAAGCAAAGCCGAGCCTTATTTAGACGCCTTATTTAAAGAGATTGATAGGCAAGGCGCCCTGTTTGATTCTAAGCGTCAAGTAGAGCAAATGCATTTTGGTGGTGGTACGCCTACTTTTTTATCAAACCAACAAATTGTACGTCTTAGTGAAAAGCTTCAAAGTGTTTTTAATTTTTCAAAACACGGCGAATATTCGATTGAAATTGACCCGAGAGGGGTTGATGAAGACACGATTAAAGCCTTGGCAAAGGCACGTTTTAATCGTATTAGTCTAGGTGTACAAGATTTTAATGCAGACGTGCAAAAAGCGGTTAATCGTATTCAGAGTTTTGAGCAAACGCGCTCTGTGATTGATCTGGCTCGCGATAACGGTTTTCAGTCAATTAGTGTTGATTTGATTTACGGCTTGCCAAAGCAGTCTGTTGAAAGTTTTAAAACCACACTTAATCAGATTAACGAGTTGAAACCTGATCGAATATCTTTGTTTAATTATGCACACTTGCCGGAGTTATTTAAGCCGCAGCGACGTATTGATGTTCTAGAGTTGCCAAATGCGGATGAAAAGCTGGCTATTTTTCAATATTCGATGGATTTTTTACTGGATCAAGGCTATGTTTATATTGGCATGGATCATTTTGCTTTGCCAGAAGACCCTCTGGCCATTGCTCAGCAGCAAGGGCACTTGTATCGGAATTTTCAGGGTTATTCCACGCATGCTGATTGTGATATTGTCGGCCTAGGATTAAGCTCTATTGGCCAGGTTGGTGATAGCTTTTCTCAGAATGAGAAAAATCTAGAGCAGTATTATGCAAGAATCGAGTCGGGGGATTTACCCGTTATTAAGGGTCAGATGATCCAGGCTGACGACAAAATTAGACGCGCCGTTATTATGGATTTGATTTGCCATTTTGAGCTGGATTTTGCCAAAATTGAAACAGCCTTTAATATTAATTTTAACGACTACTTTACTGATTCTTTAGAAGGCTTACGCGAGATGCATGATGATGGTCTTATTGAGCTGACCGGGCATTCAATTAAGGTGATGGAAAAAGGCAAGTTGTTGATTCGTAATATCTGCATGGTATTTGATGCCTACCTAACTAGTAGTAAAACCCAGTTTTCTAAAACGATCTAATAATATCAAAATCGTTGGTTAAGTCCAATGCAAAGGTGTTTTTTTCTAGATTAGGGTTGAGTATCATCTCGCTAAAAACCACTTGAATGTTTTGCCCTAAGGTGTTTGTTAGGCGCAGCGCATGTAGTGAGTTGTTGCGAAACCCGAAGCTAAGTTGGTTGCTTTGCTGAGTTTGGTACCAATTAACGCCGAGTTTGCTGTGGGTGTATTTTGGCAAATTTTTAAGCTGTTCAGGGCGATTAATAAGCCAATATAAAGGTGTGCCCTTTAACTCGCTAATAGCTCGCTGACTGGCCTGCTCCAGCTCAGTATCGACCAGCCATAATTCTTGATTATGTAGTAATAAAGTTTGTTCAATGGGTGAGTTGGTTTGCCAAATAAAAGACGCAGGCCGCTCAAAGCGTAGATAGCCAGAAGTCTTACTAATAGGCGTATTAGCATCGTTATAAGTTTGCTGTGTAAAGTCAGCACTCAGCGTTTCGAGCGAACTAAAAAACGCCTCGAATTCATTATTAGCCATAGCGATACTACAGAAGCATAAGGCCAGTGCGCCTAGAAAATTAGCCATCGGTACTGATTGGTTCTGGCGCCAATACTTGGCGGTTGCCTGCACTATTCATGGTGCTTACAACACCAGCTGATTCCATGTCTTCGATAATACGCGCTGCACGGTTGTAGCCAATACGCATACGGCGTTGTAAGCTGGAAATAGAGGCTCTGCGTGATGAAGTAACGATTTGCACTGCCTCATCATACAATGGATCCATTTCCCCACCAGAGCTTGAGGTGGTGCCCGTGCTTTCATGCGAATCTTGTGATTCGCTATGGGCGTTTAAAATACCATCAAGATAGTTAGTTTCTGAATTTTCCTTTAAGAAATTAACCACGCGTAAAATTTCATCATCATCAACAAAGGCGCCGTGTACGCGAGTCAGGTGTGCCATACCAGGGCTCATATAAAGCATGTCACCCATACCGAGTAATTGTTCAGCACCGCCCTGATCAAGGATAGTGCGAGAATCAACCTTGCTAGAAACCTTGAAGGCAATGCGAGTTGGCACGTTGGATTTAATCAAACCGGTAATCACATCAACACTTGGACGCTGTGTGGCGATGATAATATGAATGCCAGCAGCTCGTGCTTTTTGAGCTAGGCGCACAATCAATGCCTCAACGCGCTTGGCTTTGGCACGATCCTCTTGAGCCAAAGCGCCTAGCATGTCGGCGTATTCATCAATCACTAGCATGATGAGTGGGAGTGCTTCTAATTCTGGCGCCACTTCACCCTCTTCAGCGGTATTTTTATTGAAGCTTGGGTCTAGTAATGGTGTGCCTTGCTCTTTGGCTTTTTTGAGTTTTTCATTAAAACCATCGATATTGCGAACACCAAACTTTGCCAGCAACGAATAACGACGCTCCATCTCATTAACACACCACCAAAGCGCTGAAGCTGCTTCATTCATGTCGGTCACAACAGGTGTTAATAGGTGTGGTATATCTGCATAAATAGCCAACTCAACAATTTTAGGGTCGATCATAATAATACGAACCTCGTCCGGCTTAGCCTTGTAAAGTACGCTTAAAATCATGGCGTTTAAGCCAACTGATTTACCCATGCCTGTGGCACCTGCCACTAACAAATGTGGCATTTTTGCCAGATTTGCAACAATAGGGTTGCCGTTAATGTCCTTGCCTAGTCCCATGGAAAGTGTTGAGCTAGAGTTGGCAAATGCTTCAGAAGCGAGCACTTCTTTCAGGCTGATCATCTCTCGCACTTCATTGGGAATTTCCAGGCCAATAACCGGTTTGCCAGGAATAACATCCACAATACGCACACTTTCAACCAATAAAGCACGTGCCAAATCTTTATTGAGATTCATGATTTGTGAAACCTTAACACCGGGTGCTAAGGAGAGTTCAAATTGGGTAACGACCGGTCCTGGAGTGACCGTGGTAATGGTCACGTCGAAGCCAAAATCTTTGAGCTTTATTTCGACTTGGCGCGACATGTCTTCCAATACTTGCTTGGAAAATCCACTATTCTTATTGGCTGGTTCATCGAGTAAGTCCAAACTTGGCAAGCCTGCAACTGTCGCAGTGTTAAAGAGATTTGAAGAGGCGATCTTTTTGATTTTTTTGGATTGAGTGTTTTTTACTTTAGCCACGACGCTAGGCTTTGTTATTGGCTTAGGCGTGATTTTAAGTTTTTCTGGTTTATTGAGTTTTGCCTTGGCTCGCTGCGTTTGAATTTTGGCCAAAAAAGCACCTAAAGTATTATGAGTCGAAGAAAAAATATTAATCCAAGAAGCGCTAGCCACAATGCTAAAACTCACCATCATAATGCCTAAGTAAACAACCAATGAAGCGCCACCAAATAGCAGGCCAAAGTAGTCGTGCATGCTAATCCCTAGGTAGCCACCTGAAGCGCCAGTATGGGTAAAATTTTGAGCTAGAAAGGCACTGCTAAAAGCAATTAAAATTATCAGCGCAAGATTGCGAATGACGATAAGCATCTTGGGTGATTTGGGCTGTTCTGCAGTTTTATGTACGCACCAGCCAAACCAGGTAAGTGCGATGGGAATAATGTAGGCGCTAAAGCCAAAAATGGATAGGGAGATATCACTTAAATAAGCGCCAAATATACCTGCCAAGTTAGCGACTGAGGTGTCGAGCGCTATATCGCCAGACCAAGGGTTTTCATGGGGAGAGTGGGTAAAAAGTGCTGCAAAATACACCAGACCGATTGCCACCAAAGTAATAAATAATATTTCGCTACTGGCTTTTGTGCGTGGCTTTTGTCGGTTTTTTTTGGCTTTTATTGAGGTATTTTTTTTCAAGGGGATTTGCGCTTGCTTTATAATGTTTGAATCTAAAAGACTGATTTTGGTCTGGTTATAAGTATAAAGGATTGAAGTAGAAATGAGTGAAAATAAACATTGTAAGGTATTAATTGTAGGCTCTGGTCCTGCAGGCTATTCAGCAGCTGTTTACGCAGCACGCGCTAATTTAAATCCGGTTATGGTAAGTGGTATGGAGCAGGGCGGCCAACTAATGACAACCACCGAAGTCGACAATTGGCCGGGTGATGATGCTGGCGTCCAAGGCCCTGAGCTAATGGAGCGCATGAGAAAACATGCTGAGCGCTTTAATACCGAAATAATTAATGACTATATTACGACAGTTGATTTTTCAAAGCGTCCATTTACACTAACAGGCGGTGCAACAACCTATACAGCAGATTCAGTTATTATTGCGACAGGCGCATCGGCACGTTATTTGGGCTTAGAATCTGAAGAGGCTTTTAAAGGCAAGGGCGTATCTGCTTGTGCAACTTGTGACGGATTTTTCTACCGTGGACAGAAAGTTGCTGTTGTTGGTGGTGGCAATACTGCAGTTGAGGAGGCATTATTTTTGGCCAATATAGCCGACCACGTCACCATTGTTCATCGAGGTGAGAAATTCTCTAGTGAGAAGATTTTATCTGACCAACTGATTGAGAAATCAAAAACAGGCAATATCACCATTGAGTACAATCAAAATTTAGACGAAGTATTGGGTGACAATATGGGCGTTACTGGATTGCGCCTAAAGAGCAACGATGGCGACACTAAAGAGATTGACGTACACGGCGTGTTTATTGCGATTGGACATACGCCAAATACCGGCATATTTGAGGGGCATTTAGAGATGAATCACGGCTATCTGCAAGTGCAAAGTGGCACGCAAGGTAATGCAACACAAACCTCAGTTGAGGGCGTGTTTGCAGCAGGAGATGTGGCAGATCATATTTATCGTCAAGCAATTACTTCGGCTGGCTCAGGTTGTATGGCGGCTTTAGATGCTGAGAGATTTTTAGGCGAATAGTTTTTAGTTCACGTACAGGATTTATTGGTATAATTCTGACTTTTACGGCCACATAGCTCAGTTGGTAGAGCAAGGGATTGAAAATCCCTGTGTCCCTAGTTCAATTCTAGGTGTGGCCACCATATTTAAAATATTAAGCACCTTAATTGGTGCTTTTTATTGTCTGAGTCTTTAATGATTAATATTTGCAATGTTCAATACTATTGCAAATTGTAGACCCGCTAGAAAGAGAATGGTCATTCTTATAAGATGTTAAAGTGAGAGTATGAGCACCTACCAGTGTTGATAGTGATAGGGCTGATACTAGTAATAGGCGTTTCATTATTTATAAAAACCTTCTACGTTATTAAAATTTTTAACGGATGAGTAATCTCTCATCATGATAACTCTACCATTGTGCTTAACGACAATATGCTTATAGCGGCCGTTATTACCACCATTGCGATCAAACTCCATTGCCTTGCCAATGCAGCCCTCTACAGTCGGACAAATCTTGGAGCAAGTGCTCTGTGTGTTGTCATTTCTATGTACAGTGATTGTGGTTAGTGCACTAGCAAGTGTTGGTAATAGTACAGTTAATGATGCGATTAGTTTAAATTTGTTCATGGTATTCTCCAGTCTAATAAATAGGTGTTTGCACCTTGTTAAATCAATATATTATAATATGTTTATATTGTAGAGCAAGATTCAAAATAAACCCTACCTGAAAAAGTGTGGAATACCGCTATATAGATGACCTCAAAACAGGTATCAATAATAAGGGGTTATTGGGCGATCTTTAGCAGAATGAGTTACAAAGCTTATTGTCTGGGAGGCGCTATATTAGTGGCTGTTCTATTTTAAATAGGGTGAATTTTAGTGCTTTAAATATTTATATAATAGAACCATTATATTATTAACTTGACATATTATGATTTCATGATATAATAGTTCACATGTCGGCACTCTCCCCCAAGAATTATTCTCTCCTCAAGAGATAAGGTGTCGACATACTAATTAACTGAGACAAACATTATGAAAACAATTTTAAACATTCTTGCCTTGACAACACTACTTGCAACCAACGTTGCCGCTGAAGTGTCAGTGCCTTATGGCGTGTTTAATCCGTTAGCCATGTTTGAGCAGTCAGCACACCAACAAGCACACCAGACAAACTCAGCGTTTTACAACTACGGCAATCAAAGTTATGACTTTGTGGTCAATGCGACGCCAGCGCTAGCACCTAAAGTACCAACGCAGTTAGCAAGCTTAGAGCGTTAAGCGTTAGTAGACAACTGCTGCGTTAATAGCCACTGTGCTAGGCATAACTAGCAAATCACTTTTTACTCGAATTTTAAGATAATCTTGGGTTGGCTCGTTGAGCATTCGGGCTGTAAAGGTGTTGTTTTTGTAGGATAGTTTGACTCGATATCCTTTAAGTACCTTTGCCACTTCTTTTTGATAGCTTACATTCCAACATCTAGGTTTGCCAGAATCACAGGGTGTTGCTACTTTTTTCAAGGTGTAGTTCATATAAATTGGCTCAATGCCTATTACATCTGCCTTAATGACTTCAGTGGTATGATTAGTGGCCGAGGCGCCACCGATTAAGGTGAAAAATAAGAGGACAATGGTGGCAATTTTTTGAGCAGGGAATAACCGTGTTGACTTTTTTAACATTAGTTGTTAGGCCTTTTTTGTAAAAATAATCATAAACTATATTATATATTTATAATATTATGGTATAATAATAAACAGAAGATCATTTTATTCTCTCCCCCGAGATACATATTTAATGATTTTCTATTAGGTAGTCGTTTTTTTTATTCTCCTCAAGTTTAGTTAGGCGGCTACCTCCTCCTCAAGATTTATCCCCTTATTTGCGTGCCATGATATACACTTGCAACAGCTTTGCAATACTATCATTAGAGCATAATTTTATGATATTGTTATATTACTAAAATTTAAAGTGTTTAAGTGCAGACGGTAGCTGTATTTAAGCGATTAATGCAGTGTTTCTGGGCTGATGTAGTCCTGCTTAGAAGGTTGTAATGTCTCTTGAATTAGTAGTGTTCCCATGCGTACAAACTCGATGATTTCATTTAAATCTTGCGCATTTTGTTCAGTATCGATCAAATCGGCATCGAGTTGAGAAATTTCAGAAAAATCCTTGATCATTTCAAGTGCATCTTCATCTGTGGTTGAGATCTTTTGCAGTCCTAATCCAACTAAATAACCTTGGCACCATTCAATTAAGGTATTAGCCTGCTCGCCCAATCGAGCGTCCTCATCAGCAATGAGTAGTTGAAAATCAAGGGTTGCATCATTAAGCTGAGAGAGGGTTTCATTAAAGATTTGAGCTAAGGCTTCATGCGCTGATTTTTCATTAAGATTGGTGAGATCAATGCTTACCAAAACCTCATTCAGCCAATCGTCTAAGTTAAGCTCGGGCCTGACACAGGCAAAGCCACACAAAATTCCGTGCGCACTAGAGATGGTGTCATCGGTATTGAGATGATGTAGGGTTGACTTAAGTTCGTCGTAGTCTAGTTGATCATTCATGAGTTTTGAGCCAATATTTGCATAACAGCCATGCGTACTGCAATACCGTTAGTTACTTGTTGTAGGACGATAGATTGAGGGCAATCAGCAACCGCAGAGTCAATTTCAACGCCACGGTTGATTGGCCCTGGGTGCATAACCAAACAATCTTTTTTAGCCAATGCTAGACGTTCAGGTGTCAGACCGTAATTGTCAAAATATTCTTGTTCGTTGGGAATATCTGCCTCAATCATGCGTTCTTTTTGTAGACGTAGGACAATAATTACATCACAATCTTTAAGGCCTTCATCAATATTATCAAAGCATCTAACAGCCTCGCAGCGACTTGAATCATGTTGCAGGCCTTCAGGAGCGATTAGACGAATATCAGAGGTTCCTAGTGTTTTAAGCGCCTGAATATCTGAATGGGCAACACGAGAATGAGTAATATCTCCCACAATAGCAACCGATAAATCTTCAAAATTTGACTTGCGCTGACGAATACTGAGCATATCCAATAAGGCTTGTGTTGGATGGGCATTAATGCCATCGCCAGCATTAAGAATGGACACGCCTTCTAGGTGTTGAGCAACATGGTGCGGTAAGCCAGATTGTTTGTGACGAATAACAAACATGTCAATTTGCATCGCTTTAAGTGTATGCATAGTATCCATCAACGCTTCATTTTTCTTTAAAGCAGAGTTAGCCAGATCTACGTTAATCACGTTGGCGCTGCTACGCATAGCGGCGATTTCAAAGGTATTTCTAGTTCGGGTCGATGGCTCGAAAAATAAGTTGGCGACGGACATATCATCCAGCGCTTTGGATTTTTTTAAATTGCCCTTGCTGTCAATAAGATTGTCAGCTTTGTCGAGAATATCAACTAAGTAAGATTTGGGTAAATTTTCCAGACCTAAAAGATGGATTAACTTGCCAGAATCGTCTAGTTGGGCTTGGTTGCTAATCAAATCTTTTTTCATGAATCTCCTAACCAGGTTTGTAATATTAGCGCTGCTGAGAGCTTGTCCACCTCGCCGCGACTGGCATTTTTGTGATGGTGATTATATTTTAGTTGTTTTTTGGCTTCATTTGATGATAAATACTCATCCACAAAAACCATGTCAATGTTGTAACGTGCACTCAGTTTTCGGCCAAATGATTTGGCGATAAAGGTCATTTCTTGTTCTTTTCCGTCTTGGTCATAAGGCACGCCAACAACAAATAAATCGATTGTGTGTTGCTGAATAATTGCATCAAAACCTTTCCAATTGGTTGCACCATTTTTGTGATGCGACACTACATCAAGACCGTTGGCTTGATGGGTTAAACTGTTAGCAATAGCAACACCTGTACGCTTGGTGCCAACATCAAAGCCTAGATATGTTTCGATTTTCATTTGAGCTGTTGTAGGAGTTGATAGCCAACATAGCCATCGATTGGCAGTGTATTGGCGCGCTGATAGGCGCGAGTAGCGTTGCGAGTTTTGGGCCCTGATATGCCGTCGGGCTCGCCAGTGTCAAAGCCGAGTTGGTTTAATTTAGTTTGTATGTGCATAATATCATCACGACTTAAAGATGACTCCTTGATGGGTATGGCAACCAGTTGATTAGCACCTGCTAATCGATCAGATAAATGGCCTACAGATAAAGCGTATAAGATAGATTGATTCCAGCGTAGGATTGCACGGAAATTTTGGTAAGTTAGAAAGGCCGGCCCTTGGTAGCCCATTGGTAATATTAATGAAGCCTGCATGTTGGAGTTGGGCAGGGTTTGCCCATCAGCTGTTTTTACACCCAAGGCGCGCCATTCGTTCACCGTTTTTTTAACACTTAGTGTGGCTAACTGATAATCAAAAGATGAAGGAATGCTGACTTCCCTGCCCCAGCGCTGTCCTCGTTTCCAGCCTATTTTTTGTAAGAAATTAGCCGCGCTGGCAAAAATATCCGCCGTATTATCCCACAACCCTATTTCACCATCTTGATCTGCATCTATGCCATAGGCCGCAACATTGGTGGGCATAAATTGCACATTTCCCATGGCGCCTGCCCACGAGCCTTGAGCATTTATTGGGATTTTATGCTCATCAATCAAGCTGAGTAAGGTGAGCAGCTGTTCGGTAAAAAAATCGCGACGACGCTCATCATAACTTAGTGTGGCAAGAGAACGAACCAGGCTTAAACTGCCCGTATTGTTGCCGTAGTTGGTTTCCAGCCCCCAAAAAGCCACGATAATATGGGGCGGTACACCATATTTTTGATAGTTATTTTGCAGAATTTGCTGATGTAGTTTGAGTTTTTGTGTGCCATTATGCAGGCGATATTCACTAACTCTGGAGCCTAGGTAGCGCCAAAAATTTTGGCTAAATTCTGCCTGGGTTTGATCAAGTTTAAGCACTTTTGGATTAGGTGTTAAGCCTGAAAATGCTTGATTAAGGGTCGCTGTGGAGACGCCCCGGGTAATTGCCTGTTGACGAATATCCGACAAAAATTCTTCAAAGGATTGGCCTTCAGGCACAAGTTTTGGCGCTAGGGTATCATTGGCAAATACCGAGTAAGAAAACAATAAACAAACAATCAATCTAAACATAACAAAATTATAATGCCTAAGCTACTGAGTATCTTTGTCTTTTTGGGGTTAAGTGCCTGCCAGCCTATTGTTCAAACTGAGAAAGTGGCAGGCCGTACGATGGGAACGACGTACACTGTTAAGGCACAAACTAATACGCTTAATCAGCAGGCTATTGAGCGACGCTTGAGTCAAATTAACCAAATTTTTTCTAGCTGGAATCAGAATTCTGAGCTCTCTTTATTAAACCGTCAGTCTGTCAATCACCCGATAGAATTATCTGATGAAATGGCTTTTGTATTGACACAAGCGCTTAGCTTGCATGAACAAACTGAAGGATTTTTCAGCCCCACCATGGGCGCGCTAATTGATCTTTGGGGTTTTGGTGTGGATGGTGTTGAGCGTCATCCTAATCAGCCGATGATTGAACAAGCATTGGCAAAATCATCCGCACGACACTTAACCTTAAGCGGATCAAAATTTGAAAAGGAGATAAATATCCAGCTGAATTTGTCAGCCATCGCTAAAGGCTATGCAGTTGATGAAATTGCCAAATTATTGAAAAACCAGAATATTGAGCGCTTTATGGTAGAAATTGGCGGTGAAATTAAAGCTCAAGGTAGCTGGTCAGTTGGTATTGAGGCGCCCACAGGGCAAGCACCTATTGCTGTGAATCTAATGGATGAGTCGATTGCAACATCGGGGAATTATCGCCAATATTTTGTTTGGCAAGGTAGGCGTTATGCGCATATTTTAGATCCACATACTGGCTTGCCAGTTGAGAGCGACTTATTTTCAGCAAGTGTTATCCATCCAAGTAATATGCTGGCAGATGCTTATGCCACAGCAATGATGGCGATGGGTAGTGTTAAGGCTATTAAAATGGCACAACAACTCAACCTTAAGACAGTATTAATTTTAAACAAATGTAGCGATCCTTGTTTGTCGCAAAATATTATAAAAATTGGATTATGACACCACTTGCAGAAACGCTTAGACCTAAGAATTTACAAGATTTTTGCGCGCAAGATCACCTACTAAAGGATACCCATCCACTTAAACAAGCCATTAATAATAAACAGCTACATTCAATGATTTTGTGGGGGCCGTCTGGTGTTGGCAAAACCACCTTGGCACGTATTATATGCGCTCAAGTTGACGGTTATTTTGTGCAGTTGAGTGCAGTATTAGATGGCGTTAAAGAGCTAAGGGCGGTTGTTGAAAATGCTAAAAAGTATCAAAATATTGGCCAGTCAACGGTATTGTTTGTGGACGAAATACACCGATTTAACAAGGCGCAGCAAGATGCATTTTTGCCACATATTGAGTCTGGCCTAATTACTTTGATTGGCGCAACAACCGAAAATCCATCCTTTGAGCTCAATCGGGCACTACTTTCGCGCATGAGTGTGTATGTGCTTGAAGCGCTCGATGAGAAAGGATTGATGCAAATATTACAACGCTGCTTGACACAGCTAAATTTAACACTTGATAAGGCTTCACAAGAAAGAATTGTGGCCAGCAGTGGTGGCGATGCAAGGCGTTTGATTAACAGCGTTGAGAAAATTGAGCAAGCGAAACTAACCCAACTAGATGCACAAAGTATTGGGCAATTTTTACAAGATAAAGTAGCTACTTTTGATAAGGGTGGTGATATTTTTTACCAACAATTATCGGCTTTTCATAAGTCGGTGCGTGGCTCATCTCCGGATGGCGCACTATATTGGATGGCAAGAATGTTGGTGGGCGGATGTGATCCAAAAACTATTGCCAGGCGTTTATTGGCGATTGCTTCAGAAGATATTGGCAATGCCGACCCAAGAGCGCTTGAAATTTCTTTAAATGCTTGGAACGTGTATGAGCGACTGGGCGATAAAGAGGGTAATCGTGCGATTGCGCAAGCAGCGGTTTATTGCGCTGTTGCACCGAAGTCTAACGCAGTTTATAAGGCTTTCAATCAAGCCATGGCCGAAGCCCAAGAAACAGGCGACCTGCCCGTGCCAAAACACTTATGCAACGCACCAACAGAGTTGATGAGTGAGCTGGGCTATGGGCAGAATTATCGCTATGCTCATGATGAGCTAGAGGGTATTAGCCAAGGCCAGGCGTATTTTCCTGAAGCATTGGGTGAGCAAAGCTATTATCAGCCAACTGATCGTGGATTAGAGATTAAAATTGCAGAAAAACTTAGAAAAATACGAGGAGAATTATGACCCTATTACCCACTGTTTTAGCCATTGGCGCGGGCGCTACTATCGGCGCCACTATGCGTTATTATTTAACGCAATTTATGAATGCAACCATGGGCTCTGCTTTTCCTTATGGCACGCTAAGTGCTAATATTATCGGCTCTTTTTTAGCCGGTATTTTGGTGGTCATTGTGATCGAAAAAGCCGCCTTAAATGAGGTTTATAGATTAATGCTACTAATTGGCTTAACCGGATCTTTAACGACGATGTCGACTTTATCTTGGGAATCAGTTGAGATGATTAGTCTGGGTCATTATGCCCAGGCAGCACTTAATATTTTATTAAATGTCTTGCTGTCGCTAACAGCAGCAGGCGCTGGCGTTATCTTGACTCGGTATTTTTTACCTAATTAGATAGGTGCGAATGAAGCTTTTCTTGGATAACGTCGAATAGAGTAGCTGCAATATTTAGGTTAAATTGGGCGTCTAGTTCGCGAATACAAGTCGGGCTAGTCACATTGATTTCGGTGATATAGTCACCAATTACATCAAGTCCAACAAACATTAAGCCCTTTTCTCTAAGGGTGGGCGCAATTTGCTCACACAAGTAACGATCTCTGGCACTTAATGGCTGTCCAACACCCGTTGCACCAGCTGCTAAATTACCTTTAAAACTACCCTTTGCAGGCATACGAGCTAAGGCGTAATCAATGGGTTGGCCGT
This sequence comes from Candidatus Thioglobus autotrophicus, assembly GCF_001293165.1. NCBI lineage: Bacteria > Pseudomonadati > Pseudomonadota > Gammaproteobacteria > Pseudothioglobaceae (SeqCode) > Candidatus Thioglobus > Candidatus Thioglobus autotrophicus. The sequence goes on from NZ_CP010552.1 coordinate 803,281, forward strand.
TGATCAGTAAAATGCGCTTATCACCTTGGGCAATTTCTGGCAAGAATTCTTGGGCCATGATGGGCGTATTACCTTGATGAGTTAGATAGTTAAGCACTTTATTGATATTGTCATCACCCTGCTCAAGTTTAAAAATATCTTTACCACCCATGCCGTCAAGCGGTTTAACCACGCTAATACCTTGTTTTTTAATGAATTCTTTGATTTGTTCTGGATTGCTGCTGACCAGGGTGTCGGCAAGACAATGTGGAAAATTGAGTGCAAATAATTTTTCGTTAGCATCACGTAAGGATTGGGGTTTATTAACAACCAGTACGCCACTTTTTTCCGCTTGCTCTAAAAAGTAAGTGGCATAAATATAGTTCATGTCAAAAGGCGGATCTTTGCGCATGAGAACAACATCAAAACTCTCGAGTAATAGCGCAATCTCTGCTTCCTTTTTATACCAATTTGTCGTAGTATCAAAGACTTGGGTTTTGGCGCAAGTTGCCCATATTTTTCCGTCTTGTGCAAATAGTTGCGGGGCATCAAAAGTGTAGATTTCCCAATGTCGTCTAGTCGCTTCGAGCATCATGGCAAAAGAGGAATCTTTATAAGGTTTAATGTCTTTAATGTCATCCATCAAGACAGCGAGTTTAATTGGCTTCATGCCGTTTATTATAGGTTATCTACAGCGAGTTTACTTAAGCTTGATTTAAGCCGTTGATAAGTCAGCATAAATTGTGTAGAATATTACGCTGAGGAGAAACAAAAGCTTGGCATATACAACCCTAACATTAGAACATCCAGAAACCAAAGAAGTCCGGTATGCGCCTGTGGGCTTTTCATGGACCTCATTGTGCTTATTTTTCTGTCCAGCAATTTATCGCCGCGACTGGAAGTCTTTCGCACTCATGCTGCCCCTATGTGTGCTGACTTTAGGCTTGGCAAATATTATGTTTTTCTTTACTTATAATCGACTCTACGTCAAGCATTTACTGTCCCAGGGTTATAAAATTACGGTGCACGGCGTTAGTGGCGTCAATCAGTCTTATTTGTGAAAAATCGAAAATTAAGCTAGACAAACAAGTAAGAACAGCATATAATCACGCCACTTTAGTGCGGGGTGGAGCAGTTCGGTAGCTCGTCGGGCTCATAACCCGAAGGTCATAGGTTCAAATCCTGTCCCCGCTACCAAATTAAGTCTTTTTTGGTCTTTATGGTCATTAAAGCAAGCAAAGACCCCCTTTTTAGGGGGTTTTTGTTATGCAAAGAAAAGTGTTTAGCAAAAATAAAGCGATGGAAGATATTGGTAAACAAACCAATGACCCCAGTTGCTTAGAAAGGCTTTTGCTATGTAAAAAAAAGTGATAACAGTCGATTAGAAGTATTAAATAAAAAACAAAATAAATGGCAAAGATTACAGAAAAAATTACTGATTTAATCAATCCTACTCTTGAAGATATGGGTTATGAGTTAGTGGGTGTGGAGTATGTTGCTAGTGGAAAACACAGTACTTTACGTATTTTTATTGATACCGATCAGGGTATTGGTATTGAAGATTGTGAAAAAGTATCACATCAGCTTAGCGCTATTTTTGATGTTGAAGATCCGATTGCAAGTCAGTACAATTTAGAAGTATCTTCGCCAGGTATTGAAAGACCTTTATTTCATATTGGCCATTACCAGCGTTTTTTAGGCAACGATGTTGCCTTGCGCCTGGTTAGACCGATTGAAGGCCAGCGTAAATTTAAAGGCGCTATTGGTAGTGTTAGTGAAGTTAACAATACCATCGAATTAGTAACAGAATTAGGTCCGATTACATTGGACATTGATATGATTGAAAAAGCGAACTTGGTCGCTGACTTTTAGGAGAAAAACATGGACGGTAAAGAATTATTTTTGATAGTTGAAGCAATCTCTAATGAAAAGAACATCTCAAAAGAGGATGTTTTTGAATCATTAGAAGAGGCACTAGCAGTTGCTACAAAAAAACGCAAAGAGATTGATGCTCATGTAGAAATTGACCGTAAAACTGGCGAATTTCATACCTTTAGACAGTGGATGGTTATCGATGACAAAGAAAACTTTGTTGATGATGATGGTACGCCATTTGATCCAGAATTGCATATTTATGAAAAAGATGCCAATGGTGTTGCTGTAGATGATTTTGTACGCGAGCCGATTGAAACTGAAGCGTTTGGTCGTATTGCGGCGCAGATCGTTAAGCAAGTTATTATTCAGAAAGTTCGTGAAGCAGAAAGAGAAGTTATTGTTCATGATTACACTCAACGTGTTGGCGAGGTGATTATGGTAACGGTTAAGCGTGTTGATCGCGGTAATGTGTATGTTGACATGGGCGGTGTTGATGGCATGATTTCTAAATTTGACCTAATCCCAAATGAGTCAGTACGTAAGAATGATCGATTAAGAGCTTATATTAAAGAGGTTAAGTCATCTGTACGTGGTGCGCAAATTTTCTTATCTCGCACTGTTCCAGAGATGATGATCCAGTTATTTGAAATGGAAGTGCCTGAAATTTCAGAAGGTGTGATTGAAATTATGGGCGGCGCTAGAGATCCAGGATTGCGCTCAAAACTTGCGGTTAAGGCAAAAGATAAACGCCTAGACCCAATTGGCTCTTGTATTGGTATGCGTGGTGCACGCGTTCAAGCAGTTTCAAACGAGCTGAATGGTGAGCGTGTTGATATTATTCTTTGGGATGAAGATCCTGCACAATTTGTGATTAACGCGATGGCGCCAGCAGAGGTAAGCTCTATTGTAGTTGATGAAGATCGTAACGCAATGGATATTGCAGTTGAAGAAGATCAACTAGCCTTAGCGATCGGCCGTGGTGGTCAAAATATTAAATTAGCAGCACGCTTAACAGGCTGGAAGCTAAACGTCATGTCAACTGCAGATGCAGATGAGAAGCAAGCTGAAGAAGCGCAAAAAGCCAGTGGCAAACTTGCTGATAAACTAGGTGTTGATGGCGAAGTGGCTGGTGTACTATTAGAAGAGGGCTTTACCAGTGTTAGTGATATTGCAGATGCAGACGCGGCAACATTGGAAGGTATTGAAGAGTTTGATGCTACTATGGTTGAAGAGCTACAAGAGCGCGCAGCAGATGCACAACTGGTGCAAGCATTGGGCGATGCTGATGCTTCTGAGGCTTTAACGAGTGTTGAGGGTGTGGATTCTGATTTAGCTGACGCCTTGATTGAAGCGGAAATAACAACGGTTGATGATTTGGCAGAGCTGTCTATTGACGAGTTGCTTGAGATTCAAGTTATGGACAAAGAAAAAGCCTCAGGTGTTATCATGACGGCAAGAGAAAATGAAGGATGGTTTGATTAATAACGATAATTAGTAAGAAGCGTTCATTTAATCATTATAAAAACAGGCAAGCATTATGGCACATACAGTTGAAACTTTATCCAAACTACTGAAAAAGACACCCGATGAGGTAATTACCATTCTAACGAATGCGGGCATTGAGGGTAAACAAGCAGATTCTGATATTTCCGCTGAGGAAAGAAAGATTTTAATGGGTAGCTTATCAAAGCGCTCATCGAGTAAATCTAGCATATCGGTTTCTCGCAAACCTAGTGGCAAAACCACCAATAGCACCAGTGGCGGTGTTAAGGTTCAAGTTAAGAAAAAGCGCGTCAAACAAGTAGTGGCTGAAGCTGAAACCGAAACAGGCGTCAACGAAGCGGCATTAGCCGCGCAAGCTGCACTAGATGCAGGACGTGATGCAGATGAAAAATTATTAGCACAAGATGCCAAGCGCTTAGAAATGGTGCGCTTACAAAAAGAGCAAGCTGATGCATTAAAGACGCAAAAAGACACGGCCAATCAAGAACAAGAAACTGCTAAAACAGAAGACAAGGTAGAAGAGAAAGCAGCGGAAAAGTCTAAAGAGGCAAAGCCAGCGGAAGATAAAAAACCGCAAAGATTGCGTAATACGGCTAACAATAAAGCCCCTGGGCGTAAACAACTACATGTTGCCAGACATAATCCAAATCGCAAACTGAAAAAGAAAGACAGAACTCGATTAAGCCAAAAGATTCAAGAAGAGCAGGCACAACATGGCTTCCAAAAGCCAGTTGAAAAAGTCATGCATGAAATTGCTGTGCCAGAGAATATTAAAGTGAGTGATCTTGCACAGAAAATGACCACCAAGGCCGGCGAAGTTTTAAAGGTGTTGATGGGTATGGGTGTTATGGCCACCTTAAACGACGTTATTGACCAAGACACTGCCTTATTAGTGGTCGAGGAAATGGGGCACAAAGGAGTTGTCAGCGTTGAAGAAACGATTGAAGATGTATTAGTTGAAAAGTCAAAGCCAATAGGTGATGAAACAGCTAGACCGCCAGTGGTTACTATTATGGGCCACGTTGATCACGGTAAAACATCATTATTAGACTATATTCGTCAAGCTAAGATAGCAGATGGTGAAGCGGGCGGCATTACTCAGCATATTGGCTCATACCAGGTTGAAACCGCTAACGGAAAAATTACTTTTATTGACACACCAGGACACGCAGCTTTCTCAAAAATGCGCTCACGTGGTGCAAATGCAACAGACCTTATTATTTTGGTTGTGGCGGCTGATGATGGCGTGATGCCGCAGACGATTGAGTCTATTAAGCACGCTAAAAAAGCTGGCGTTCCAATCATCGTTGCTATCAATAAGATTGATAAAGAAGGTGCAGATCTAGACAAGATTAAGCAAGTACTGTCAACACATGATGTGATCTCAGAAGACTGGGGTGGCGATGTTATGATGGTGCCAGTATCAGCTCATACTGGCGAGGGTATTGACGCACTGCTTGAAGCAATTACGCTAACGGCAGAAGTATTAGAGTTTTCAGCAGTGGCCAAAGGCCCAGCAAACGGTACTGTGCTAGAAGCTCGATTAGAAAAAGGCCGTGGTAAAGTAACCACGATTTTAGTACAATCAGGCACTTTAAAGAAAGGCGATATTATGATTGCCGGCCTAGAATACGGCAAGGTCAAACAAATTGTTAACGACCAAGGAAAGGTTCTTAAAGAAGCTGGCCCATCAACACCAGTTGAGGTGTTAGGTTTGTCTGGTGTGCCAAATTCTGGTGACGAAGTCTTGGTGGTTGAAAGTGAGCGTAAAGCGCGCGAAGTAGCCGACTTTAGGAAAACCAAAGAGCGCGAAGCAGAGCTGCAAAGACAGCAAGCTTCGAAGATGGAGAACTTCTTACAGAAGATGGAAGAAGGCGATGTTTCAACGGTTAATGTATTACTTAAGTCAGATGTTCGTGGCTCAGCCCAGGCATTAGTTGAGGCTCTAGAAGAGTTATCAACGGACGAAGTGAGAGTTAAAGTAGTATCAAGCGGTGTTGGTGGTATTAGTAATACTGACATTACACTAGCAGCTACTTCAGAAGCTTTAGTGCTTGGCTTTAATGTTCGTGCTGATACTATGGCTAGAAAAATGGCAGATAGCGAAGGTGTTCGTATTGAGTATTACTCAATTATCTATAACTTAATCGATGATGTTAAAGCTATTATGAGCGGCCTATTAAGCCCAGCACTCAGCGAAAATATTATTGGTATTGCCAATGTGAAAGATGTATTCAGATCACAAAAACTTGGCGATATTGCTGGTTGTATGGTTCAAGAAGGTGTGGTTAGAAGAGACTCGCCAATTCGTGTATTGCGTGACAGCGTTGTTATCTTTGAGGGTGAGTTAGAGTCATTAAGACGCTTTAAAGATGACGTTAAAGAGGTTAAGTCAGGTACTGAGTGTGGTATCGGTGTTGCAGGTTATAACGATGTTCAGCCGGGTGATCAGATTGAGGTCTTTGAGCGTATTGAGACGGCTCGTACTTTATAACCCTAATGGCACAACAAGATTCCTTTAGAATTGAACGCATTAACGAGTTGGTTCGCCGTGAATTAGTAACGTTATTAAAAAACGAAACTAAAGACCCTCGACTGGCTAACGTGGTTATTACCGATGTGCTAACTAGTCGTGATTTGAGTGCTGCCAAGGTTTATTACACAGTATCTGAGCAAGATCAGAAAGAGGTTGAGATATTGTTGAATAAAGCCTCAGGATTCTTTCGTTCGCGCCTTTCAAAAACAGTTGATTTGCGTCATACACCTGCGTTGAGATTTATGTTTGATCCTGCACCTAATACCGGTGCAAGAATAGACGACCTACTTTCTAAGCTGTAAATCTAGCCATGTCACGGCGCAACCCAAAGGGCAGAGATATTAATGGTATTGTCTTGTTGGATAAAGACACCGGACTAAGCTCCAATGCCGCCCTACAAAAGGTTAAACGACTTTTTTCTGCTAAAAAAGCAGGGCATACAGGTAGTTTAGATCCGCTTGCTAGTGGCATTTTGCCGATTTGTCTAGGTCAGGCAACCAAGGTGGCTCAATTTTTACTTGATGATAATAAGCGCTATTTTGTTCGTGGCAAGCTGGGGGAGAATACCGATACGCTCGACTGTGAGGGGGAAGTTGTGCAAACCCAGGAACATAAGCACTTAAGCGAAGCGACTATCAAAAAAGCCACCATGAGTTTTGTTGGCGACATCTTGCAAATTCCACCCATGTATTCAGCACTAAAGAAAGACGGCCAACCGCTGTATAAACTAGCACGCCAAGGTATTGAGATTGAGCGCCCGCCCCGCCCCGTAACTATTCATAATATTGATTTTATCAGCTATGACAAAGGCATTATCACCCTAGATGTGAGTTGCTCTAAGGGTACTTATATTCGTAGTTTAATTCAAGATATTGGTAATCAGCTGGGCTGTGGTGCGCATGTCATTGAGCTTAGGCGTACAGGGTTTGCGCATATTGATATTAGTGAAACCATTAAATTTTCTGAACTAGAGACGCTTGTTACTGAAGATTTTAAATCTCTCGACGCGTATATTTTTCCCAGTGAACAGATGTTGCCTAATATTCAAAATGTTAGCTTAGATGTGCAACAAACTATAGATATTAAATACGGGCGAAGCATTCTTTCAGAGCAAAAAACTGAGCAGCATACGGTTAAATTGTTTGATCCTCAACAACAGTTTTTAGGCATTGGCGAATTAACACCAGATGGTGTCATTGCACCCAAACGTCTTTTTGTTTAATCTATAATTTAACCTATGAATACGGGAGATAATAAAAAAGGCGCCTTGGTAGGCTACGGCTTTGATGATAACTTAATGCGTAGCGTTAAGGGTGACGAAGGTCTGAAAGACAGTGTGTATAACCGTGAGCGCACCCAAAGCATTGTTGATGACAATATCGAAGAGTTGATGGATGTGGTTTTATTTTTGCTGTTATCGACCGGCATCTATCGTATTGTTATTGGTTTAAATAACGGCGAAATTAAAACCTCCTCTGTGTTTGATCCATTTAATGTTGAGATTCACCTTGCTGAAGATTTGCTGGTGCCTGATTATGTCTTTAATCATTTTGGTATGATTGCCTTGGACGAAAAAGAGGCATTAATTAAACGCTATTATCAAATGCTTGAGCACGATCGAGCGTTTGACTATTTATCTGATGAGTGGCAAGCGGCTTTTCATCAACGTAACAAGGATATGAAACAACTAACGGATGAGGGTGAGCTTAGATATATTGTTGATCATATTCCAGAGCTTAGAAATTTAGATGGTTATTATTTGCGCTCAGCCGTGATTAATTTATTTAACTCGACCATTTCTATGTCATTTAACTGTGATGGTACACAGATTATGTCGCATAAGAAATTTAGAGAGTTTATCGAAGAATACGTATAGGAAAAAATATGAAAGTTTTAGTAATTGGCGCAGGCGGCCGCGAGCATGCCTTAGCTTGGCAGTGTGCTAAGTTTGATAATGTTAAAGAGGTTTTTGTGGCACCGGGCAATGCGGGTACCGAGCTAGAAGATAAGCTGACCAACGTTGATATCGGTGCTGAGGATATTAACGGTCTGATTAAATTCGCCCAAGATAATCAAATTGATATCAGCATTGTTGGCCCGGAAGCGCCACTAGTAATTGGCGTAGTAGATCGTTTTCAAGCGCAAGGACTGGCTATTTTTGGCCCAACTGAAGCCGCTTCACAACTCGAAGGCTCAAAAGCATTTTGTAAAGATTTTTTGGATCGTAACAATATTCCAACCGCCTATTATGATGTTTTTACTGAGGTTGATCCTGCGGTTAAGTACGTACAAGAAAAAGGCACACCGATTGTTATTAAGGCAGATGGTTTGGCCGCAGGCAAAGGCGTTATCATTGCCAATACTGAAGCTGAAGCAGTTGTTGCAATTAACGATATGCTAGAAGGAAATCGCTTTGGCGAAGCGGGTTCACGTGTTGTTATTGAAGAGTTTTTAGTTGGCGAAGAGGCTAGTTTTATTGTGATGGTAGATGGCAAAAATATCTTACCAATGGCCACCTCGCAAGACCATAAAGCGCGAGATAATGGCGATCAAGGCCCGAACACAGGCGGCATGGGTGCTTATTCTCCAGCGCCAATTGTGACCGATGAGATATTTCAAGATGTCATGGAACGTGTTATTCGTCCAACAGTTGACGGCATGGCAGCTGAGGGAAATTCTTATACCGGATTTTTATACGCCGGGCTGATGATTGACCAGCAGGGTAACTCCAAAGTACTAGAATATAATTGCCGTTTTGGCGATCCTGAAACTCAACCTATTATGATGCGCCTTAAGTCTAATCTGGCAGAATTATGTCTATTGGCCACCCAAGGTAAATTGGACGAAGCAGAAATTAAGTGGGATAATCGCTCGGCTATGGGTGTAGTGTTAGCAGCCAATGGCTATCCAGATGCTTACCCGTCTGGCGAGGTTATTGGCTTGCCTACGGATAGTAGTGACGCCAAAGTATTTCATGCAGGCACCAAAATACAGGGCGCCAAGGTGCTTACTAGTGGTGGGCGAGTTTTGTGTGCAACAGCTTTGGGTGCAGACACTAAGCAAGCGCAAACTAATGCTTACCAGCTGCTTGAGAAAATTGATTGGCCAAGTGCTTATTATCGAACCGATATTGGCTTTAAAGCGCTTTAGAGTCAACCCTTGATTTAACACCCAGTGCGATAAGATGGGTGTAATATGTTAAGCATTAGATCGGGTATTTTGATACGGTATTTTTACTTGAGGGCGTATGAAAGTTTTAGTTGCAGGTAGTGGAATTATAGGCATTACTTCGGCCTATTATTTGGCAAAATCTGGCCACGAAGTGACTGTCATCGAGCAAGAGTCAGAGCCGGCACTAGGAACAAGTTTTGCCAATGCGGGGCAGTTATCATACGGCATGTCATCGCCTTGGGCAGGGCCTGGAATTCCTATCAAGGCCATGAAATGGCTAGCGGCAAAGTATGCGCCTTTAATTATCAACCCAAAACTCACCCTATTAACGCTTAAGTTTTTATTTAGAATCTTAAAAAACTGCACTGCCAGTCGTTATGAGATTAATAAATCTCGTATGGTTCGAGTCTCAAAATGCTCTCAGCAGGCCATTGTTGAAATGGTTCAAGAACATGATTTTGATTTTGAGCTAAGAAGCCATGGCTTGTTGCAAGTTTTTAGAACGCAAGCGCAGCTTGATGCCGCCAAAAAAGATATGGCAGTTTTGGATGCTTATCAGGTTAAGTATGAGTTACTAGATGTAGAGGGCTGTATTAAGGCCGAACCCGCGCTTGTCCATGTCAAGGAGAAAATCAAGGGCGGGTTGCGCTACTTGGAAGATCAGAGTGCTAATTGCTTTTTGTTTGCCAACCATTTAACAAAAATTTGTAAGCAAATGGGGGTGAAGTTTGAGTTTAATGTGAGTATTCAGCAGATTAACGCCAAGCACAAAAAAATTACCAGCATTCAAACAGATCAAGGCAATTATCAGGCTGATAAATATGTAATTGCTTTGGGCAGTCAATCAGCTGACATCTTGGCGCCACTCGGCATACATCTGCCAATCTATCCAGTTAAGGGCTACTCTATTACCTTGCCTATTAAAAACGATGCAGACGCGCCACAGGGTACACTAATGGATGAAACCTACAAAGTAGCCATTACCAGGCTAGGCGACATTGTGCGTGTTGCCGGTATTGCTGAGCTAACAGGATACGACAAAACACTGTCAGATTCTGGCGACCGCATAACCCAGTTTGTACTCCATGACTTATTCCCCAAAGCGACAGATCAAGTGCCAGATGACCAACTTTGGGCAGGCTTGCGCCCTATGACGCCTGATGGAACACCCATTATTGGTAAAACACCTTATGATAATTTATTATTAAACACCGGACACGGAACGCTAGGCTGGACCATGAGCTTAGGTTCTGCAAAGGTGATTAATTCACTTGTATCTGAGCAGACACCCGAGATAGACATCGAAGGTCTTAGCATGTTTCGATACCAATAAATTCCAAGAACTCTATGATTATTATTGGCGTTGATGAAGCAGGTCGTGGCCCATTAGTGGGCTCGGTGGTTGCGGGTGCCGTGGTACTGCCAAGCAAGTTTGAGCTGCCCGAACTAACCGATTCTAAAAAACTCAGTGAGAAAAAGCGAGAAACCTTATACGCCCTTATTACTCAGCAATGTCAATGGGCGGTGGGCGAGTCTAGTGTACAAGAGATTGATGAAATTAATATTTTGCAAGCTACAATGCTAGCGATGAAGCGCGCTGTAGAAAATCTCAATCTTAAATATGACCAAGTTTTAGTCGATGGCAATCGCTGCCCTGATGTGCAATATTGCACGGCAATCGTTAAAGGGGATTTAACAGAACCTGTTATTTCAGCAGCATCCATTATTGCTAAAGTGACTCGTGATAGGCAAATGTTGAAACTAGATAAGCAATATCCTCAGTATGGATTTGCTCAGCATAAGGGTTACGGTACTAAAATACACCTAGCGGCGCTCAAACAGCATGGCGCTATTCAAGGCCAGCACCGAGCTTCGTTCGCTCCAATTAAACGTTTAATCGGTTAAAAAGGCGTGCCTTCCATGGCACTACCACCATTCAATTCTTGAATTTGGCGTTTTAATTCTGCTTTTTTAGCATCAAGCTCTGCTTGTTTTTTCAATAGCTCGGCTTTTTTCTGCGCCGCTATTTCTCTTTGTCGATCGCGTTCAATTTCAGCGGCCGGGCGAGTCTTCAAGTAATCAAAACGCTTAACAATTTTTTTGGCCCACTTGGCTTTAGAGGCAACTTTAACTGCTTTTTGCGCCTCACGCTGTGTCACCGCACCCATTAGGTAAACCGTTTGGCTCTCAGTCATCACCCTGACAAGGGTTGGATGAAACACCTCTTGGTCATGAAACAAGGTCTCCACTTGTGCAGTGATAGCCGCATCTTTAGAGCGACTTAACAGCCCGCTGTTTGGACCAACGGTTATTTCGTTAAATACTTGTTTGATTTTTGGATCTTGAATTTGGGCTTGTTCAATTGTGTACTTAAGTACTGCATTACTAGGTACTTCACCGGTAATTAGCACGCTTTTGTTATACACCATAAAGTTAAGATGTACATCCTCTAAGGCGCTATCTTGGTTTGGCCAAGCGAGCATTCTAAACATAATGGTTCTATCATCTAGTACTTCACCTGCACTGCGTCTGTCATTAGTGGTGGTGATAATGGTGCTCATCGTTGAAGCACCTTGAATAACAGGCAAACACCCTGTTAATAACAATGAGTTGGCAATTAATACAGCAGAAATCAGTAATTTTTTCATAAATAATTAGCCTTCAAAGGCGTCTTTAATCCAGTTTATTTTAGGATATTTTAAATCAGATTCTAGTCCCACAACATCAAACCGACAGATATATTCATCAAACTCATCGTGTTGTTGCAAGTAGCGTTGTGCACTGCGAATAATTTTTGCCTGCTTGCTAGAGGTAACGGTGTCAGTGGCCGATCCAAAGCGTGTATTTTTTCGATAACGAACTTCAACAAAAACCAATACTTGCTCGGCTTTATCAAGCATAATAATATCTATTTCACCAACCTTGGTAAGATAATTTTGTTCAATTAACGTTAGACCCTGCTGAATAAGATATTTCAGCGCAATGTCTTCTGCTTGATTGCCAACTTGTCTTTTAATACTAAACATGATCGGAACACTTTATATTGTTGCCACCCCTATTGGAAATCTAGATGATATCACTTTTAGGGCAATTGAAACTCTAAAAAATGCAGACGTTATCTTGGCGGAAGACACGCGCCATTCCAGGCGCTTGCTTAATCATTACGACATCAAAACCGATTTGCGCGCTTTTCACGAGCACAATGAAACGCAAAAAGCTCAGTTGGTAATCAGCGAGCTGCTCGAAGGTAAAAACATGGCACTTATTAGCGATGCGGGTACGCCACTGATTAGTGACCCTGGTTATGTACTGGTACGCGAAGCCAAAAAAGCCGGGGTGATGGCCTCACCCATTCCGGGCGCGAGTGCGATGATCAGCGCCATGAGTGTGGCTGGTATTGCCAGTGACCAATTTGGATTTTTTGGTTTTTTACCCAACAAACAAACCGCCAGAATTAAAGCTATCCAGGCTATTGCACACATTGATCAAACCGCTATTTTTTATGAATCACCCAAGCGCATTTTAGCGTGTGCGCGCGACCTACAAAGCGTTTTGGGCGACGATCGAATTGTGTGTTTTGCCAAAGAGCTGACCAAATCTTTTGAAACCATTAAAACTGATACCCTGCCTAATTTGATTAACTACCTAGAAGCAGACCAAGCGCATCAAAAAGGCGAATTCGTGGTTTTAATTTCCAGTATCGATAAAAACAACAAAGTTATCGGCGAGGAGCAATTAGACAAAATACTGCCTATTTTGCTGATGGAAATGGGCGCTTCAAAAGCCGCCAAGCTGGCCGCTAAAATAACGGGTATTGACAAAAAACATTGCTACCAAAGGGCAATTGACCTATAAGGATTTATTATGGATTTCTACACCCGACATATTTTCTTTTGTAATAATCAACGCAAAGACGGTAAAAGCTGTTGCTCTCAGTTGGGCGCTAAGCAGATGTATCGTTATGCCAAAGATAAGTGTCGAGAAGAGGGAAAAATGGGTGAAGGCAAAATTGGCGTTAGCGAATCACGCTGTTTAGGCAGGTGTGAGCATGGGCCGGTGGCAGTTGTGTATCCAGATAATGTTTGGTACCAATATATTGACGAAGAGGATATTGATGAAATCATTGATGAGCACTTAATCGCCGGAAAACCCGTTAAACGCTTACAGATTGATTAATTTTTGATATAAATTTTGCACTTTTTGCTTTAATTCGAAAATTTCCGAATTATTTTCAATCACATCAATGGGTAGCTGATCTGCTAGTTTTAGCCTGTTTTCTGCACTTGTTTGTGTATAAATAAGCGATTTTGCAGAGTTTTTATCAATATTTTCACGTTTTATTAGTCTTTTTAGCTGATTTTGCTCATTACAATCAATAATAATGGCTCTATCAAACAAATAAGCTAAATTTTTCTCAACTAGTAGCGGTATTTCGACAATAATAAGCGATTTTTTGCTATTTTTTATTGCCATTTGCATTTTTTCCAATATTTTTGGATGCAAAATGTCCTCAATTAGCTGTTGATTGGCTTTATTATCTAGCAAAATTTCTCGTAAAACCTTGCGATCAAGGCTTTTATCCGCCTCAAGAATGCTATCACCAAAGTGATCAACGAGTTCGCTTAATCCCGCACTCCCAGGCACAACTACTTGCCGAGAGAGCTCATCAAGGCTGATTACCTCAGTGCCAAGATTTTCAAATAATTGGGCAACGTTAGATTTTCCGCAGGCGATTCCGCCTGTTAGTGCAATTTTAATTGGTGACATAATAGAGTTGATTTTATCAATATATTGGCCTCGGACTATTGACATTTGCATCAAATGTCTTGATAATACACGCTCTTTGGTTATGTAGCTCAGCTGGTTAGAGCACAGCATTCATAATGCTGGGGTCGGTGGTTCAAGTCCACCTATAACCACCATATACAATAAGGGGTTTAGTGTTTTTTCACTAAGCCCCTTTTTATTGGGCTACCACTGGGCTACCTTTTGGCAGATTTAACCTTGCTTTATTAATATTGATAAAACCTTGTTATGACGCTATTTGTTCACCAAATGGTGCTTTCTTTCCGCCTCCATCAATAAAGTACTTTAATGGTTCTTTGTCAATTGGCAAGTGTGAGTATAGGTACGTGTTCTTTTCCAAACCTTGAACTTGTCCGCTTCTACGGGTTTATCTTTACTCAAAGTCTACATCAGGGTCTATGAACTCCACTTTAAAATTCATGTCCATACCGCCTGTAATATCTAACTCTTGCTTATCACCCCACCCACGCTTGCCACCTTTCCGTTTTAGGATTGTCTCGCAAGCCTTGAATTTGATACTCTCATTATCTGACACTACAAGCTCCATCATTCCTCTCTCAGCTAAGTCTAAATTACTCTCTTTAATGTCGTCTACTTGGTCAGGGTCTTTCATTGCCCTCTCATGTACTGCTTGACGTGAATAAGTATCACCTGCAACTTTAGCAATAGCGTCTGCTGTGGCTTGAAAATTAGCATTATTAATTCTTAGTAATTCCCAGAAATCTTCGTTAGTAATTTTCATATATATTGCGTATTTGTCAGGTTTGTCAGGTTTTACCATTAATTTATAAGCATCATTTCAAAGAATAATATTACCACTTACTTAAAAAGATCAGCTAACAGCAGTAAATACTAATCATTAAATTACAGCATCAGAAATTAATAGGTAGTTATGAGATGTAAATGGATATAATTAAAAATGAACTACTTAATATAAGGTGTTTTTATGAAAAAAACTATATTTTCGCTAATGATTTTATTTTTTAGTCTTGGCATCCAAGCAGCACAACTAAATATAAAAGTTAGTCATAAAGTAATTGATGGCAAAGTATTTATTAATGGTTTTACAAATCTGCCAGAAGGCACAAAGGTTGGAGTTGAGGTTTCATCAGCTGCTGATGACTATTCTGCACAGAGCTATAAATTATATGTGAATAGTAGCGGCTTATTTCAAAGTGAAGGTTTTACTGATTTAGGAAATCCTCTTGTCGGTAGTTACAACGTTGAGGTAATAAGTCGTATTAATAAATTTTGGCAAAATGAAGAAATATTAACTAAATTAGCTAGATTTGAAGGCAATGGAGTACAGGGTGACAAAATATCACTCAAGTATTCAATGTTCATTGATGCGGCTCAAGGTGTAAATTACACAGTTATTGAGAAGACCAACCTAGAGCAAGTGAAAGGCAGTATTAGCATAAGACTTGAAAAGAAAGTCTCAAAGGATTCTTTGCGTAAGTTAGCATTGAAATTACGAGAAATTCAGCCAAGAAAATATGACCGATTATTTATTACATATTACCTGCCAAACATGAAGCCAGGCTTTGGCGCATGGGCGAGTACCCATTTTAATCCAGATTTGAAAGTGGTTATATTGGGCTTAACAATTGAAGAAGAGAGTGTGTTAATAAATGAGTCTAAGACTCCCCTTGGGGAAATAATTGGTGAATGGATTGATGAGTCTCCTTATGCCGGTTCAAAGTACGCCTTAATCAAGAAAAATAAAAAAATCATCATGGTGCGAAAATTTGCAGATGGTAGTCATTCAGAAATAGAAATGATTCAAAAAAACCAGTCAGGCAGGATTCGGTTTGAGAGAAAGAAGAAAATTCATGATGATTATTTTCTAATTGAAAGAGATGGGAGTTTAGGTTCATATGATGACCTAGGACTCATCAGTAAAATGCGCATTATTAAATAATAAATTACATAGGGCTCTTATCTAATGAGTAAAAAAGAAAACAATGGTTGGTTTAAAAAAGATATAGGAATATTTCCGTTAATAATTGTATTAGCAATAGTTATGTCTTGGTTTCCTGATGATGATGACAATAAGGATGCTACACAAGTTAAGGCAGCTACAGTTCAAAAGGTTGATGTGACTGACCAACAAAAAAACAAGTTTGAAAGTTGGGCGCTTAATAATACCGAAGTGACAAGCCTCACCTATCCTGAAGATAGTGATTGGCAATTATGGATTACCCTATCAGACAACAAACACTCTTACACCACAAAAGAGGATGTTAAAACTATCGCCTCAACAACAGCAAGGTACTACAAATTACAAACAGGCTATAAGGGTCTTGTGATTGTAACTGTTTGGCGTAATGACTCTGTTTACGCTAAAGGAAGGGACTACTGATTATGAAAAGTTTAATTTTGATTCTTACTATGTTATTTATTACTTCGTGTGCTTCAATTGAGTCAAGACCCCTTACTTGGCATCATTATGGCATTCAGGTGGACAGTGAATCTTATGATGACAAATATATTAGAGGCGTCTCTTATCTTCCATCAGTAATGAATCAAAAGATTTATGCCTGGGCTTCTTTAAGTGAATATGGTCATTACTTTAAACTGCAAGTTCATAATAAGTCCAACAAGCCTATCAGTTCAAATTATTTTTTAGATCAGTTTGAGTTATTTACCAAAGACGGTGCAAAGTATATTCTTGAGCCAACAGGTGGGATAGCACGATATCCTGAAAAAAAATATATCAATCCACAGGATACTGTTTGGTTTTCTGTAAACACCCCAAAAGGGCTGAAACACGAAGATGACATAGCCAAAATTGTTATAAAACTGGGTTATGATGCAAGAATAGTGCTTAAGCCAAAGCCTTCAAAAGGCGTTCAATAATTATGAAATTTCAAAATAAAGACAATGGCTATATTGAAGAAACGTCACTTACATTTTTATGGGTGCTGTTTTTTGGAGTGTTTTATTTTTTATATAAAAAGATTTGGAATCACGCACTGATTAGTCTTGGTTTGGCAATTATTACAGCGGGAATATCGTGGTTAATATATCCATTTTTTGGTAAAGAAATTGTGCGTAAACACTTTTTAAGAAACGGCTGGGTTGAAGTGTCAGATACTGGAGAGCAGATAGATAGTAATATTGAAGTTAAGAATAAGACTGGTGATTATGTAATTATTGCAATAATAATTATCTTGGCATTGGCTATTGCTGGTCAAATGATGGGGTAAATTCTTTACAAAAGGAGTGATTAACAATGAAACATATAAAAATAATGCTAATGATGGGATTTATGGCGATATCTGTAACAACCAATGCGGCCACTAATACCGAGGTTGTTGGAATGTTAGAGGGATATGTAGAAACGTGCAATAAGAAAAAAACCTCTATTGGGCATATGTTCATTGGCAAGGCTATTACTAACTTTGGCAAGGGAGGCATTCAGCAAAGGGCAGATAGATTAAGAGCTTCTGACGAATATCAGAAGGGTAAAAACCTTGTAAGTCTGGACTTTTGTATAACAATAGGATTCTTGTTAGAAGATATGGGGTTATCAAAAGCAACCACGGATAAATAGCACTATTGGTTAATGACTATACCCACAACTATCATTGGAATAACTCACTACCTGAGCTTCACCTAAAGGGTTTAGTCTGTAGTGGTCCGTTAATCTTGGACACATTTCAAGCCACTTTTTCCAATTCAGCCATCTTCTGAGCGGGTGTCATATACCCAATCGCTGAATGAATCCTTTTGTAGTTATAAAAGTAAATATAACTTTCAACATTTTGCACTACCTCGTAATGATTTGCAAAGCTTTGATGGTTTAATCGCTCAGCTTTGTAGTGGTCTGACAAACTTGGATACAAAGATAGCCTTATAATACAAACTATAAGGAGGTCAATAAATTACCTCTTCCCTTGCCTCCTTCATATTATGTTTATCAAGAAAGTAGTAAGGCTTTGGCACAACCGAACGGTGTCCATTCTTATACCACTTAGCTTTGATTTGTTGGTTCAAAGCAAAAGAGTTTCTTATCTTATCTCCATCAATAAAGAAAGCACAATGATAGTGCTGAATCTTTGACCTTTCTACTTCTCTCACCCAAACATAACCAACGTACTTGGTCTTGTACTTTCGTTTTATTCTTTGAACTTGTGCTTTTATAAAGGTTGTTATCTGCTTATTGTCATCACAATATTGTCGAAGGTGTAAATCAAACCTTAATACAAAGACACGCTTATATCTCGCTATCATTTTGTCCAACTCAACAACAAACTTTTCAATAATAAGTGGATAAACTCCTAGCTTTTCGGTTGAGTTTATTTTTAATTCCTCACCGTTAATGTTTAAGAAAGAACCATAATGCTCCTTCTTCCTGTTTCTCTTAGTCATACTCTTTACTCCATTAGATAAAAGGAACTACCGTCATTAATCAGTCGCTCCCAAGCAATCTCTTTTGATTAAAAATTAATTACTTAGGAGAAACTGTTTGGTTAATTGAGGGGATTACAAAGCGTGTGCTTTTTCCTCTAGTAGGTAGTCAGCTAATTCACAATCTTCATTGTTGAATCTGTACTCGTTGACTTTAACTTTTTTGCCATAGCGAGTATCGACTTCTATCATCTTCCTTGGAATTATGAAACCACAGTTGCGACAGAGTTCGCTAATGTGTGTATTCAGACAAGTAGTACCTATCATCATAAAGGCTTCTCTGCTTGTGAGAGAATTCCCATCACTCAAATACTCGACAATGTTATACTTTGCGTTACCGGATTTTAGGTAGCCCTTCTCCAACTTGGTCGTTTCAGAGGGGTTTTTATTATCTACTCCATTCATTACACTTCCTCCTTCACACGGATTGAATTAACCTTAACCATACCGTTATGGTCGTGGGTATTCTCTTCAATGTAGGTTTCAATGTCGGAACTTTTATAACGAACGGCATTACCAATCTTGATAAATGGAAGTCCAGTTCCAAGTATTCTTTGATTAGATAATGTCTTAGGTGCGAACCCTAAAATATCTGCGAGTTGCTTTGTTGTAAACAGTCTATTAATTGTCATATGTTTCTTACTCCAATATTATTAAAATCACTCCTGTTGGGAGTGGCTGTATAGGACTAAATTTTCTAGCCTATAGTAATATTGTCGCACGATAGGGGTGTAGGCGGTATTACCCACCCATTACCCTATTAATCCCTATTGGAATAGTGGTTTCAGGCTTTTTGATTTTTTTTAAAAGTGGAGTAAATACCCTTTTTGGTAGGGGTGGGAAGTGTAGGGTAGTTCAAGCTAATTTAAGGGCTATATGGATGTCGAATTTTGCTAGTGCGGTAATGGTATTCCTTCACTAGAAAAGTGCTCGTAGTACCTAGGTATTACACCCTAAATCTTGTTGTTTTCTTGTTGTATTATTGCCCTTCTTTTAACAAAAGAAGGAATATAAAGTGCCTAGTTCATTAGTAGACAAAATGAGTCAAATGCAACCAAATCAACAAAAAAAATGTATAGTTTTGAATGCTTTAAGTTTTTGTAATATAAAACCTACCAGTATAGTGTTTACTGACACTTGTATTTTTTTCATTACAAAACTCATCTATCGCTATTTTAGCGCCTGGCCACTTTTTGGCATCCTTGCCAAAATCATATTCATCAAGCAAGATTATTGCATTATCTTGAAGTAATGGCCAAAAGAATTCTAAAATCGCCTTTGTAGGCTCGTAAATATCTACATCTAGATTTAAAAGGGAAACAGGTGATTCATCATAATATTCAAATGAATCAGGTATCCAGCCTTTGATAAGAGAGATGTCATTATCATCTAAATTTTGAGCACCTAGATCAATAAGATTTTGCTTTACCCAATCAACTGTAAATTTTGCATATTTTTTATTATAGCGATCATATGAACTAGAAAAAATACTGCCATCCTTTGAATTTGGTGAAGAGAATCCCTCAAATGAGTCAAATCCCCATATCTTTCTCGAGCAATTAAACTCCTTTTGTAGATTTTTAAAGAATGCTAAAGTTCCTCCTCCAGCAACTCCACATTCAACAATATTTCCAGAAATAGAAATTGTTTTCATAAACATTTCGTAGTGAAAAAGACGTCTAATTTGACTAGGTGATAGTCCTGACCAAAATTTCTCAACATTATCACTATCTTTTAATGATATTTTATATCCTAATTTGTCAAAAAAAATATATATAGCTTTCTTTACGAATTTTTTCATATCTTATCTAATAAAACAATTTAAATATATTTTAACTCATTTAGAAATTAAAGTTTTGTTAAAAATGTGAGGGAGAGTATATAAATACTACTGTTATATCGATTGGGCTCCCCCACTAGGTATCAAAGTCTAAATAAATATGCGAGTGATGGTGGTTATTTATCGTTATAAATCAATGAGTTAACTAGTAAATAATTGGTAGATATATATTAAATATATAATTATCACAGTTAATCCTACTGGTAGCCATATGGTAGCCCAAGTATTATTTTGATTTAAGTGAAATGGCTTAAAGCCTTTAAATAGATGGTGGTTATAGGTGGACTTGAACCACCGACCCCGGCATTATGAATGCTGAGGTCGGTGGCTCAAGCTTGCCTATATCCACCATCTGTTTGAGCGTCTCTTTTCAGAGGTGCTTTTTGCCACATATCTAAGCCATAAAAATCCAGATAATCCAGCAAACAAGGAAGCTAATAAAATTCCAACTTTGGCTTGAAAAATGAGTTCAGGAGTTTTTAGAAATGCCAGGTCTGCTATAAATATAGACATGGTGAAGCCAATACCGCCTAAAAGTGCGATGCCAAAAATTTGACTCATGCTACTTTGATCTGGAAGTTTGGCGATTTTTAATTTTATAGCGAGCCAAGAAACGCCAAATATTCCAACTACTTTTCCTAAAATAAGGCCTAAGATAATTCCCATTGATATGGGTTCAATAATAACAGCGCCAATCGAACTGAAATCTATCGCAATACCTGCGTTGGCTAGTGCAAATAAAGGGATAACTACTAAAGCGACTGGAAGGTGTAAGTCGTGTTCAAGCCTGGCAGCTGGAGATCTGACAGCATTAATTTTATCCTGCAGATTGATGAGAATGGCCTTTTGATTTTCATGCAGCATGTGGTTTTCACATGGGGGATACTTGTCATATTTATCGAGTAATTCTTTAGTATCTTTAGAGAGACTTGAGGAAGTGTGTTTGGGTTTTGAAGGGACTGCCATGGCAGCAATAACGCCTGCAATAGTCGCATGAACGCCCGACTCAAACACAAAGAACCACATGAGAGTGCCCATGACAAAATAAGGCAAAATCATATGAATACCAAAACGATTAAAGATGACTAAAATTAAAAAAGCAACACCAGATAAGGCGAGCGGCACAACGTGAATTTGATCGGTATAAAATACTGCAATCACTAAAACCGCGCCTAGGTCATCAACAATGGCCAGTGCAACTAAAAATGTTACCAATGCTGTAGAGACTCTTTTGCCTAATAGGACTAATACACTAATTGCAAAGGCGATGTCTGTCGCCATAGGCACCCCCCAACCGCCGGAGCCAATCTCGCCTACATTGAGGCTGAGATATATTAATGCAGGAAAAACCATGCCGCCAATAGCGGCCATAATAGGCAGGGCTGCTACTTTTATATTTGACAATTCTCCTACTAAGATTTCTCTTTTTATCTCTAGTCCAATCATAAAAAAGAATAAAGTCATCAGACCGTCGTTGATCCAATGATGAATGCTGTGTGATAGCTTCCATGAACCAATATTAAGATCTATTTTTGTATGGAATAGATGTTCGTAGTTTTCTGTTAATGGCGTATTGGCTAAAATTAATGCTAATACCGTCATAAACATTAAGATTTTTCCAGTTGTGGTTTGGGCATGAATAAAATGCTCAAACGGTGTTGAGATTTTCTCAAAGGCCTTTTCCCATGGGGCGTATAACTTCATTTTATCTCACTTAAATTTGTATTGTAAATAGGACTTTATAATACCTAATGAATTAATAAGTTTGGGTTATCCTATTTTTTTAGGGAGAAACCCCGTTACATCAACGCCCAGCGCCAGCCTTGAAATTTTCCTAGTTTCTGAGTATAATTGCTCTCTTTTGCATTCAAGGAAATTTAATATGCCATCACGCAGAGATCTAGCAAACGCGATTCGCGCCCTAAGTATGGACGCCGTTCAAAAAGCCAATTCAGGCCACCCAGGTGCACCAATGGGCATGGCAGATATTGCTGAAGTGCTTTGGAACGACCATATGAAGTACAACCCAACTAGCTCTAAGTGGGCTGATCGCGATCGTTTTGTTTTATCAAATGGCCACGGTTCAATGTTGATGTATTCGTTACTACATTTAACGGGTTTCGAATTAAGAATGGATGATATTAAAGATTTCCGTCAATTACACGCTAAAACTGCAGGCCACCCTGAGTATGGTTATGCTGAAGGTATTGAAACGACAACGGGCCCATTAGGCCAAGGTATCACTAATGCTGTTGGTATGGCAATTGCTGAGCGCACATTAGGCGCACAATTTAACAAGCCGGGTCATACGATTGTTGATCACCACACCTATGCCTTCATGGGCGACGGTTGTTTAATGGAAGGTTTGTCACATGAATCATGTGCAATGGCTGGCACATTAGGTTTGGGCAAGTTAATTGCATTCTGGGATGATAACGATATTTCAATTGATGGCCATATTGGTGATTGGATGGAAAAAGGCGTTCCAGGACGTTTTAATTCATACGATTGGCATGTTGTTGCTGTTGATGGTCATGATGCAGATGCAATCAGCAAAGCAATTACTGAGGCTAAGGCTGTTACTGATAAGCCATCTTTAATCTGTTGTAAGACAGTTATTGGCTTTGGTTCACCAAATTTATCTGGCACACACGATTGTCACGGCGCGCCATTAGGTGACGAAGAAATTGCAGCAACACGTAAAGAATTAGGCTGGGATTCAGCACCATTCGAGATTCCTGCTGACATCTACGCAGGTTGGGACCATAAAGAGCAAGGCGCTACTGATGAAGCAGCTTGGAATGATGCTTTTGCAGCATACAAGGCTGAGTTCCCTGCAGATGCAGCTGAATTTGAGCGTCGTATGGCCGGTGATTTACCAGCTAACTTTGAAATGGAAATGGATAAGTTCATTGCTAAGACTCAAGAAGAGATGCCAAAGATTGCTTCTCGTCAAGCATCACAAAAAGCTATTGAGGCAATGGGGCCATTACTACCAGAAATGTTTGGTGGCTCAGCTGACTTAACCGGTTCTAACCTAACCAACTGGTCAGGTACGGTTAAGGTTAATGCAGACAATGCTAATGGTAACTACATGTCATGGGGTGTGCGCGAGTTTGGTATGGCACACATGATGAACGGTATGGTTCTGCATGGTGGCTTTAAAGTTTACGGTGCAACCTTCTTCATGTTTATGGAGTTCATGCGTAATGCACTACGTATGTCTGCCTTAATGAAGATCGGCACGATTTACGTTTACACACATGATTCTATTGGCTTGGGCGAAGATGGTCCAACACACCAGCCAGTTGAGCAACTAGCAACAATGAGAGTTATTCCTAACTTTGAAACGTGGAGAGGTTGTGATGCAACTGAGTCTGCTGTTTCATGGAAAGAGGCAGTTATTAGAGATAACGGCCCAACTGCTTTAGTATTCTCACGTCAGGCGCTAGCGCCAAACGAGCGAACAGCTGAGCAAGTGGCTAATATCTCGAAAGGTGGTTATGTACTTAAAGACTGTGCTGGAACACCTGATGTTGTCATAATTGCAACGGGTTCAGAAGTTGGCTTAGCGGTTGAATCTGCAGCAGCGTCAAGCAAAAATGTTCGTGTTGTTTCTATGCCTTGTCCTGAAAGATTTGATAAGCAAGACGGCGAATACAAAGAAAGTGTTTTACCAACAGGTGTTAAGCGTGTTGCAATTGAAGCTAGTATTGACAATGGTTGGTACAAATATGTTGGTTTAGATGGCGCTATCGTTGGTATGAAATCATTCGGTGAGTCTGCACCAGCAGATCAATTATTTAAAGAATTTGGCTTCACAGTAGAAAATGTTGTAAACACTATTGATGGGCTTTTTTAAAGACGGCTGTTGTGGCAGTTGTTCTTAATTTTATTAACAAAGTAAAGGAGTAGAAAAATGACAATTAAAGTAGGTATTAACGGTTTTGGTCGTATTGGCCGCATGGCATTTCGTGCAATTAAAAAGGACTTCCCTGAATTAGAAGTAGTCGGTATTAACGACTTATTAGAAAATGATTACTTAGCATACATGCTTAAGTACGATACAGCACAAGGTCGTTTTGACGGTGAAGTAGCGGTTGAAGGAAACAACTTTATTATCGATGGCAAGAAAGTTCGTCTTTCAGCTGAGCGTAATCCTGCAGACCTTAAGTGGGATGAAATTGGTGCAGAGATCGTCATCGATTGTACGGGTTTCTTCTTAACTGAAGAGTCTTGTCAGGCACACATTGATGCGGGTGCTAAGAAAGTTGTTCAATCAGCGCCTTCTAAAGATGGTACGCCAATGTTTGTATACGGTGTAAACCACGAAGAATACGCAGGTCAAGCAATCGTTTCAGCAGCTTCTTGTACAACTAACTGTCTAGCGCCAATTGCAAAAGTTATCGACGATAACTGGGGCTTAAAGCGTGGTTTAATGACGACGGTTCACGCATCTACTGCAACGCAGAAGACTGTTGACGGTCCTTCAATGAAAGATTGGAGAGGTGGACGTGCAGTATTTGAGAACATCATTCCTTCATCAACAGGTGCTGCTAAGGCAGTAGGCGTGGTATTGCCTAAGCTTAACGGCAAATTAACAGGTATGGCTTTCCGTATTCCTTCGGTTGACGTTTCGGTTGTTGATCTAACTTGTGAGTTAGATAAGCCTGCAACTTACGAAGAAATTTGTGCAGCCATGAAAGAAGCTTCTGAAGGTTCTATGAAAGGCACATTAGGTTATACAGAAGAAGCGGTTGTTTCTTCTGACTTCCGTGGCATTAGCCAATCTTCAATCTTTGATGCTGGTGCAGGTATTGCGCTAGACGATACGTTTGTAAAGGTTGTGTCTTGGTACGATAATGAGTATGGTTACACATGTAACATGCTTCGTTTAGTACAGCACGTAGCTTAATATTTAAAACAACGGCTTGCTTAGGCGGGCCGTGTTTTTATATGCCAGATTTAATCATCAAAGACTCTCAACTTAGTGTTGAAGAAGTCATTGAAAAATTAAAAGAAGCAGTTCCAAACAATAAGTTTGGAATTTTGCATTCTTACGATATTAAACAAACACTGGCTGGAAAAGGCCAAGTATTGGCAGAAGAGTGCCATGTGTTTGAAATTTGCAACCCAGTGGTGGCAAAGAATATCCTCGAGAAGGATATGAATTTGGCAAGTGTTTTACCTTGTCGAATTTCGGTATATACAATGGATGGCGCCACTAAAGTAGGAATGGCGTCACCCACTAAACATATTGCTCAATTGACGGATTTAGATTTATCTCTAATCATCGATCCAGTTGAGCAAGCATTGATCAACATTGTTGATCAGTCAATTGCATAAATAACTAGGAGAAAAGAATGTCAGTTATCAATTTATCAGATCTAGATCTAAGCTCTAAAAAAGTCTTAATTCGTCAAGATTTAAACGTCCCTATTAAAGACGGTGTTGTTACCAGCGATAAGCGTATTAAGGCTTCTGTGCCAACTATTAAGATGGCTATGAAGCAAGGCGCAAAAGTGCTACTTATGTCGCACCGTGGTCGCCCGACTGAAGGTGAATATAGTGATGAGTTTACTTTGCAGCCAGTGGCAGATCGCTTAACAGAAATCTTAGGCGTAACAGTGCGTTTAGAAAAAGATTGGTTAAATGGTGTTGAGATGAATGACGGTGAAGTAGTTTTATGTGAGAACGTCCGTTTTAATGAAGGCGAAATGGCAAATGACGACGCACTATCAAAGCAAATGGCTGCGATGTGTGACATCTTTGCCATGGATGCATTTGGTACGGCGCACCGTGCGCAGGCTTCTACACATGGTGTAGCCAAGTATGCGCCAATTGCTTGTTCTGGTCCGCTACTTTCAGGCGAGCTTGAAGCATTAGGCAAGGCACTCGATAATCCTAAGCGTCCAATGGTGGCGATTGTTGGTGGCTCTAAGGTGTCAACCAAGCTAACCGTATTAGAATCTTTATCTAAAATTGTTGATCAATTGGTTGTTGGTGGCGGTATTGCCAATACTTTCATTGCGGCTCAAGGCCACAATGTGGGCAAATCATTATGTGAAAACGACCTTATTCCTACTGCACAAAAATTAATGAAGGACTGTGAAATTCCTGTTCCTACAGACGTTGTTTGTGGCAAAGAGTTTTCTGAGACAGCTGCAGCTGAAACTAAGAATGCAAATGAAGTGGTTGATGACGATATGATTTTTGATATTGGTCCAAATTCAGCACAAGAATTAGCAGATATTATGAAAAATGCTGGCACAATCGTTTGGAATGGTCCAGTAGGCGTGTTCGAGTTCGATCAGTTTGAAGGTGGTACAAAAACAATTGCAATGGCAATTGCTGAGTCTGATGCGTTTTCAATTGCAGGTGGTGGCGATACACTAGCGGCAGTTGATAAATATGATATTGAAGACAAGGTTAGCTACATCTCAACTGGCGGCGGCGCATTCTTAGAATTCTTAGAAGGTAAAAAATTACCAGCAGTAGAAATTCTAGAGCAAAGAGCGGCGGAGTAAAGCTTGATCAGAAGAACTAAAATATTAGCAACTCTAGGTCCGGCAACAGATAGACCAGGAGTTTTAGATAGTATTCTGGCAGCGGGCGTCAATGTCGTGCGCGTGAACTTTTCCCATGGCTCTGAAGCAGAGCATTTGGGCCGGGTTAAAGCGGTTCGTGACTGGGCGCATGCAAACGATACTTATATTGGTGTACTGATGGACCTTCAAGGTCCTAAGATTCGCACCGCATCTTTTAAAGATGGTATAAAAATTACCTTAAATAATGGTGATCATTTTGCGCTTGATGCGGATCAGGATGAATTATCAGGCGATCAGGCTTCTGTTGGTATTGCTTATAAAACACTACCTCAAGAGGTTAAGCCAGGCAATATTTTAATCCTGGATGACGGAAAAATTGTTCTACAAGTAAGCAGTATCGACGGTAATAAGATTAACACTCTGGTTACTCAGGGCGGTATCTTGTCTGATAAGAAAGGTATTAATTTACGTGGTGGCGGCTTGTCTGCTAATGCGCTTACTGAAAAAGACAAAAAAGATATCTTTACGGCTGCAAAAGCTAAAGCTGACTATGTTGCTTTATCATTCCCGATTAATGGTGATGATGTTCGTGAAACTAAAGCCTTACTCTCTAAAGCGGGTTGTGAAGCAGGCGTTATCTCAAAAATTGAGCGTGCAGAGTCGTTAGAAAAAGACACCATTCTTGATATTATTAATGAATCTGCCGGCATTATGGTGGCACGTGGTGATTTGGGTGTTGAAATTGGTGATGCACAACTACCAGCACAACAAAAACGCCTCATTCAAATGGCGCGAGCGAATGATCGCATTGTTATTACTGCGACGCAAATGCTTGAGTCCATGATTGAAAATCCAATCCCAACACGAGCCGAAGTTTTTGACGTGGCTAATGCGGTACTTGATGGTACTGATGCGGTGATGCTGTCAGCAGAAACAGCAGCTGGAAATTTTCCTGAAAATGCAGTACGCACTATGGCAGAAGTTTGCCTTGAAGCAGAGAAAAATCCAATTGCCAAAGAGTCACATCATCGATTGAATGAGTCGTTTGAGTATATTGATGAAACTATTGCTATGAGTGCTATGTACGCCGCTAATCATTTAGGGGCAAAGATTGTAGTATCGTTGACTCAGACTGGAAAGACGGCCATGTGGATGTCTCGAATTAGCTCAGGTATTTCAATTTATGCGATGTCAGACAATATTCAGACGTTGCGCAAGGTTACTCTGTATCGTGGCGTATATCCATGCAGTATTGATAAAGACACCAGCTCAGAATGGTCAGATGTTAACCAAAAAGTTATTGATACACTGATAAAAAACAGTGTTGTTGAGGATAGAGATTTGGTAGTATTGACCAAAGGAATGTATAAAGATAAATCAGGTGGAACCAACATGATGAAGATCCTTCGTGTCGGCGATGCTAACTATTAAAAAAAAGTAATCAAGTAAAGGAGAAAATATGTTAATTTCATTAAGAGAATTATTAGACCATGCTGCAGAAAACAGCTACGGCATGCCGGCGTTTAACGTTAACAACATGGAGCAGGTTCATGCGATCATGGAAGCGGCTGATAGAACTAATTCACCCGTTATCATGCAGGGTTCTGCAGGTGCACGTGGTTATGCAGGCGAGCCGTTCTTACGTCACTTAATTATTGCAGCCACTGAAATGTACCCACATATCCCAGTAGTTATGCATCAGGATCATGGTTCAGAGCCAGCAGTTTGTTTGCGCTCAATTCAGTCAGGTTTTTCATCAGTGATGATGGATGGCTCTTTAGAAGCAGACTGTAAAACACCATCTTCATTTGAGTACAATGTTGACGTGACTAAAAATGTTGTGGCAATGGCTCACGCCGGTGGTGTTTCAGTTGAAGGTGAATTAGGTTGTTTAGGTTCATTAGAAACAGGTGAAATGGGCGAGGAAGATGGCCATGGCGCTGAAGGTAAATTAGACCTTGATATGTTATTAACAGGTGTTGAAGAAGCGGCTGATTTTGTTAAGGCAACTAACGTTGACGCTTTAGCGATTGCTATTGGTACATCGCACGGTGCTTACAAGTTTACTCAAGAGCCAACAGGTGAAATTTTACGTATTGACCGTATTAAAGAAATTCATGCGCGTATTCCGGACACACATCTCGTGATGCACGGTTCTTCATCAGTGCCACAAGATTGGTTAAAGATCATCAACGACTTTGGTGGTGATATGGGCCAAACTTATGGTGTGCCAGTGAGCGAAATTCAAGAAGGTATTAAAAATGGTGTGCGTAAAGTTAACATCGATACCGACTTGCGTATGGCTTCTACCGGTTCGATTCGTAAGCACTTAGCTGAAAACACAGCAAACTTTGATCCACGTAAATTCTACAGAGAAGCAACAACTGCTATGAGCGATATCGTTGCAGCACGCTTTGAAGCATTTGGTGCAGCAGGGCAAGCAGATAAAATTACCGTGACTTCATTAGATGAAATGAGTCAAAAGTATGCAGCAGGTGAGTTGGACGCAAACGTTAAGTAAGCGCCTAACGATCAAGTATCAGAAGGGCTCGTTTATGACGAGCCTTTTTTATTTCTAAGGGAAATTAATGAGTCAAAAACCACACTATTCAGTCATTGTTATTGGTGGCGGGCACGCAGGCACGGAGGCTGCGCTCGCCTCTGCACGCATGGGGGTTGATACACTGCTGGTTTCTCATAATATCGAAACCTTGGGGCAAATGAGCTGTAACCCTGCGATTGGCGGGATTGGTAAAGGACACTTGGTAAAGGAGATTGACGCCATGGGCGGTGCGATGGCTAGTGCTATTGACAAAGCTGGCATTCAGTTTCGCACTTTAAATGCTTCAAAAGGTCCTGCGGTTCGAGCAACACGAGCGCAAGCTGACCGAGTATTGTACAAGGCAGCCATTCGCTATACTTTAGAAAATCAAGAAAGCCTGTCTTTATTTCAGCAAGCGGTCGATGATTTGGTGATTGAAAATGACGTGGTAACTGGTGTCATAACGCAAATGGGGCTTACCTTTACGGCCGATAAAGTGATTTTAACCTCGGGTACTTTTTTGGGCGGTATTATTCACATTGGACAGAAAAATTTCCAAGGTGGGCGAGCGGGTGATGCACCTTCGAACCCTTTGTCTAGAAAATTGCGTGAATATGATTTGGGCGTGGGACGTCTAAAAACAGGCACCCCGCCAAGATTAGACGGACGCACATTGGACTACTCTCTGATGCAAGAACAGCCAGGTGATCAGCCACTACCCAGTTTTTCTTTTATGGGAAAGCCGTCAGATCATCCAGAGCAAATCTCGTGTTTTATTACCCATACTAATGAAAAGGCACATGACTTTATCCGTGCCGGGCTAAAAGACTCACCAATGTACACGGGTAATATTGAAGGTATTGGCCCAAGATATTGCCCGTCTATTGAGGATAAAGTTGTGCGATTTGAAGAACGAAATTCGCATCAAATTTTTGTAGAGCCAGAAGGCTTAACCACGAATGAAGTTTATCCAAATGGCATTTCAACTTCCTTACCCTACGAGGTTCAGGTAGATTTTATCCATTCGATTAAGGGATTCGAGAATGCACAGATTGTGCGCCCTGGTTATGCCATTGAATATGACTTCTTTGATCCACGCGGTCTAAAGCAAACACTAGAAGTTAAGCGTATTGCAAATTTGTATTTTGCAGGTCAAATTAACGGCACGACGGGCTATGAAGAGGCGGCAGCGCAAGGGTTATTGGCAGGTGTTAATGCCGCATGCGCCGTTCAGGGTAAGGATGCTTGGCTGCCAAAGCGTGATGAAAGTTATATTGGCGTTATGGTGGATGATTTAATCACCAAAGGCACGAACGAACCGTACCGCATGTTTACTTCGCGAGCTGAATATCGATTGCTTTTGCGTGAGGATAATGCCGATGAACGGTTGTGCCCTATCGCTCGGAAGTTGGGCCTTATTAGTGAAGATAGATACCGAGCGTTTGAGCAAAAATACGCAGCCGTTGATCATGAAAAACAGCGTCTAGAAAGCACTTGGATTCAAGCTGGCGACACACAGGCGGATGCAGTATTGGGTCAGAAGCTTAACCATGAATATTCGTTATTGGAGCTACTAAAACGCCCTAAGGTGAATTATAAAATTCTCAGTCAAATTGATTCTGGACAGCCGTACTTAACTGACGACAAACTAATTGGCGTGGTGGAAAATCAGATTAAATACGCAGGCTATATTAAGCGCCAATTGGATGAGATTGAAAAATACCGTAAAAATGAAAATACTCGCCTACCTGCTGACATGGATTACAATTCGATTCAGGCTCTGTCTGCAGAAGTGCGCCAGAAGCTGACGCAGCACCAGCCGGAAACCATTGGCCAGGCCAGTCGAATCCAAGGCGTTACGCCTGCCTCTATCTCTATTCTATTGGTTTATCTCAAAACGTATAAAAAGCTATGAGTGTTAAAACCTTACTAATAGAGGGCGCAAAACAGATGGATATTGAGCTTGAAGATCAGCAAGTATCTAGTTTATTGGCGTATTTAGAGCTTATTGTTAAGTGGAATAAAACCTATAATTTAAGCGCTATTCGTCATTTGGAGGATGGTGTAAAAAAACACTTGCTCGACAGTCTTTCGGTGATTCCTTACATTAAGCAAGAGCCACTGCTTGATGTGGGTGCTGGTGCGGGCCTACCAGGCATTGTTATTAGTATTATGAGGCCCAATCTAAATGTGAGCGTGCTCGACAGTGTTGGTAAGAAATGCCGTTTTATGCAATTTGCAAAAACCCAGCTAGGCCTTAAGAATCTTACTGTGGTGAATCAGCGAGTTGAGGATTATCAGCCTGAACAGTGTTTTGGTCAGATTACCTCGAGAGCATTTGCAGAAGTTGAAAAAACCTTAAGCCTGACAAAGCATTTATTGTGTGATAATGGTCATTATTTGCTGATGAAAGGAGATCATTTTGCCGACGAGGCGCTTGAAGGCTTTAGCCTTAAAGTGCATAAAATTCGAGTGCCTTATGTATCTGATCAGCGTTATTTTTTAGAAATACAGCCCCATTAAAATATGAAAAAAATCCTTTATTATTTATTAGCATTGATCCTTATTGGCGCTATCGCCTTAGTGACTTGGTTTGACACACTGGCTAAAGGTGTACTCGAATCTTATGCACAAAAATCAGTTGGATCTACTGTCAGCGTTGGTGAATTTAGAAGTGACTGGGATCAAGCTCAGGTAAATATTGACTTTATTGAGGTAGCAAATCCAGCGCATTTTTCCAATAAAAATGCCTTCGTTTTAAATCACCTGAGCGCCTCGCTCTCTGAGCAAACTCAAGATAAGCTTGTGGTTTTAGAAGTACTTGAGTTTGACGGCCTGTTATTTACGTTAGAGCAAAATAACAGCCAAGTAAATTTGGTTGAGTTGTTAAAACAACTAAACCAACAATCTAAAAATGCCAAGCGTGATATCTCTAGCAAGCAAGCCTCAAGCCAAAGCCCAGATTCTATTCAGGCTTATCGTGTGATCATCAAACAGCTAAATTTTGTTAACACTCAGCTCTTTATTGATACACAATGGTTTAAAGAAACTGTTGTGGTACCTGATGTGCTTATTCATAATTTTGGCGGGCAAGGCGGTATTCCGCTGACGCAGATCGGTGTGGAAATTATGAAAGTTGCACTAACGCGTATTCAAGCTGAAGTTGAGAAAAATGGCTTAAGACTTAGTGAAAAAGAAATTAAAGAAAGCGTTAATCGTCAATTGCGCAAAAAGCTAAATACGCTAACGGATGATCTAGATGATCAGAGTAAAAATTGGCTAAAAAAACTCGGGCTATAAGATGCATATTGTCGATTCCCATTGCCATATAGACCGTGTTGATTTTGAGCAGTTTGGCGGTAGCATTGAGAGTATGCTGGCGCATGCAAACGAAATGTCTGTTAAAGAGTTTCTCTGTGTTTGTATTGATTTAGAGCATTTTGATGAAGTCTTTTCGCTCGCTAAAAATCATACACCGATTTATGCCTCTGTCGGCGTACATCCAACTGAACAAGAAGGTCAAGATCCAAGTGTTGATGAGTTATTAACCTTGGCAAAACATGAGAAAATTATCGCTATCGGCGAAACAGGACTGGATTATTTTCATGTTGAAAAAGAATCTGCAGATTGGCAGCGAGATCGTTTCAGGCGTCATATTGCTGCGTCTAATCAATCGGCTAAACCGATGATTATTCATACGCGAGATGCCAAAGCCGACACCATTCAAATTATGACTGAGGAAAAAGCACAAGCGGGTGTTATGCATTGCTTTTCTGAAGATTGGGCAACCGCCAAAGCGGCACTTGATTTGGGTTTTTACATTTCATTTTCTGGGATTATCACTTTCAAAAGTGCAGGTGCATTGCGCGAAGTGGCTAAAAAAGTACCTGCAGATCGACTTCTTGTAGAGACAGATGCACCTTATTTAACCCCTGTTCCAAATCGTGGCAAGCCTAATTCCCCGGCTTATACTTATTATGTTGCGCAAAAATTGGCCGAAATTCGAGGTGTGAGTGTTGAAGAGATTGCAGGCGCTACCACTCAAAATTTTAAGCGTTTGTTCTTTTCCAGCTAATGGCCGTTTCTTTTCAAACAATTGACGAATTTTCTCAAGGCCAACGCCTAGATAATTTTTTAGTTAAGATTCTTAAAGGCGTTCCAAAATCTCATATTTATCGTGTTATTCGTAAAGGCGAAGTGCGAGTGAACAAGGGCAGGAAAAAAGCAGACTACAAACTGCAACTAGATGATGTTGTGCGCATTCCACCTATTAATGTGAGTGAGAAAAAACCTGTACATGTTTCGGATAGTCTAAAGAAAGTCTTATTAGACGCTATTATTTACGAAGACAAGGGTTTGCTCATTGTTAATAAGCCAAGTGGCGTGGCAGTTCATAGTGGCAGCGGCGTCGATACTGGTGTGATTGAGGCGCTCAGATCAGTATATAAAGAGCCTATTGAGCTGGTGCATCGTCTTGATCGAGCAACCTCAGGTGTCCTGTTGATTGCTAAAAAACGCAGTGTGCTGAAAAATTTGCATGAGCAGCTGGCAAAACACGAGATGGAAAAACGCTATACCGCTTTAGTGAAAGGTGTTTGGTCAAAAAAACGCCACACCATTGATGCACCGCTTTATCAAAATTCAAGATATACGGTTGTGGATAGCAAGGGCAAGCATGCGGTTAGTCATTTTCAGCCACTTAAAAATTTTACTCAAGAGGGCTTTGCTGCTTCCTTGGTCGAAGTGACGATTGAAACAGGGCGCACGCACCAAATACGTGCGCATGCGCAATATGCTGAGCATGCGATTGCGTGTGATGATAAGTACGGTGATAAAGAGTTTGATCGACAAGTCAAGTTTCGAGGGCTTAAGCGTTTATTTTTACACGCACACCAGCTCACTTTTACCAATCCATTAACCGGCGATATTCAAAAAGTGAGTGCACCATTGTCGATTGAATTGAAACAATTTTTAAACAAACTATGAATGCTTACTTCCGCTTGATGCGCCTAGATAAGCCTGTTGGTATTTACTTGCTTTTATGGCCGACTCTGTGGGCATTGTTTTTAGCTGAAGATGGCTGGCCAGAACCTAGGCTATTGGTTATTTTTATATTGGGTGTAGTATTGATGCGTTCAGCAGGCTGCGTGATTAATGATTATGCTGATCGAAAAATTGACCAATTTGTAAAGCGCACTCAGCATCGCCCGATTACGTCCGGGGAAATTTCAGCGAAAAATGCATTGCTATTATTTTTTGGATTGGTTGTCATGGCTTTTGGGCTGGTATTGTTTACCAACATCTTGACGATTAAACTGGCTTTTATAGCGGTATTTTTAGCAACTTTATATCCATTTACCAAGCGCTGGACGCACCTACCTCAATTTGTTCTAGGGGCGGCTTTTGCTATGAGTGTGCCCATGGCATTTTCAGCAAGTAGTGGCGTGGTACCAAGCGCCGCTTGGTGGGTTTTTTCAGCGACGCTTATCTGGACAGTGATTTATGACACCATGTACGCTATGGCAGATCGAGAAGAGGATTTAAAAATTGGGGTAAAGTCTACCGCGGTTTTATTTGCACATTACGATCGCCTGATTTTGGCTGGATTACAAATAGCGCTTATTGGTGTCTTGTTAACAATTTCAGAAATTTTTAAAATGGATGTTTTTTACGATATTTCTGTTGTTTTGAGCGCTATATTAATGATTTATCATCAATTTTTAATCAAAAATCGAGAAAAAACAGCCTGTTTTCAAGCTTTTTTGTATAATAATTACATTGGACTGCTAATTTTTATCGGAATAGCGCTATCTGTGAACCAATAGCTGTTTCAGCGTTAAAAATTTCGCATTTTTTCAAAATATAGTGTCATAAATACCACTTTTTGGCAGTTTTTCATCAAAAAAGCTTGACATTAGTCAAAAAACACTCTAAATTGTTAACAATCCGATCATAAAGGTTGGGTTGTTAATATAACTAAAAAGAGAGGAAACTATGTTTGATACTATTATAGGTACAATCAAAAAACTAACCGAAGCAGGTATTGCGTTAATCGCTTTAGCTGTTGTGGTTCAGGTAATCTTCGGTACAGGTGCTACAGGTGTGCCGTTTATTGGTGGCGATGTTATCGGCACCATTACGGGCATCGTGGCTAGTCTTGGCTCACACGGGCTAGTTGGCCTAGCATCCGTTGCTGTGATCTACGCTTTGTTCACGCGCCAGTAATTAACAACATAAACAACCAAAAAAAACCCGCCGAAAGGCGGGTTTTTTTTGGTTTAATGAATTAAATAAGCCCAGGCAATGCCTAAAAATTCATGAATAGCAATTTGTGTTTTTTTGAAATCACTGATATTTGGTAGTGTTAACCAAGACTTGTTACTGCCATGAAAGTCAGTAGGTGCTGCGATAGGATTCATGCCCAAGCTGTTAAATATCATCATAGCTCTAGGCATGTGAGAGGCAGAAGTAACTAAAATAAATGGTTTATTATTGGTGATATCTTGAATAAAAACAGCTTCTTCCTTAGTGTCTCTTGGGTGGCCACTAATAATAATATTTTGAGTGTCAATACCTATAATTTTTGCAATTTCAGCATTGATTATGGCATTGGGTGTTTGGTTTCCGGGTCCAGCATAGCCTGTAAAAACTAGGCTTAATTTAGGATTGTTAAGCTGTTTGAAAATTCTAGCGCCTTCAAGAGTTCTTTTTAACCCAGAAGAGCTAATTTGGCTCGATATAGGCTGATTATCATCTTCATGATGACCACTCCCCAGTACATGAATATAGTGAATATCATCACTTTCACTATATTTGGTATATTGACTTTCTAGTTGTTTAACGAGGGTGTTAGCAATTGGCGGATAGCTAAAAACGAACAACAGGACTAAAGAAAAGCTTAATAGTACTTTTGCCTTTGAGTAATTAGATTTATATAGAAAAAACAATCCTAATAAAGACAGAGAAAGAATCAATCCTAATGGCTCAATAAAGAAGGCAATAGCTTTCTTTATTGAAAATAAAACTTCCATTAACAGAAGTTAAATTCCTCTTAGCAGTTCATTAATGCTAGTTTTAGAGCGTGTTTTAGCGTCTACTTGTTTAACGATAACTGCGCAATACAGTGAGTAAGACCCATCTTTAGAAGGTAGGTTGCCTGAAACAACTACAGAGCCTGCAGGAATGCGACCATAGCTAACTTCTCCTGTTGCACGATTAAAGATTTTGGTAGATTGGCCAATGTAAACACCCATTGAAATCACAGAGCCTTCCTCAACAATCACACCTTCAACAACTTCTGAGCGAGCGCCAATAAAACAGTTGTCTTCAATAATGGTTGGGCTGGCCTGAAGTGGCTCTAAAACACCACCAATACCAACACCACCAGAAAGGTGAACGTTTTTACCAATTTGTGCACATGAGCCAACCGTTGCCCAAGTGTCAACCATAGTGCCAGAATCGACGTAGGCGCCAATGTTAACGTAAGACGGCATAAGTACAGTATCTTGAGCAATGTATGAGCCACGACGCGCGCTTGCTGGTGGCACGACGCGCACACCTGTTGCTTTAAATTCATCGGCAGACATGTCAGCAAATTTAGAAGGGACCTTGTCATAGTACTGAGTAAAGCCACCTTGCATAGGCGTGTTATCTTCAATTCTAAAAGAAAGTAGTACAGCTTTTTTAAGCCATTCGTTTACTGTCCATTCGCCGACACTTTGTCGCTCAGCAACACGAGCCTCACCTGAATCAAGCATGCGAATTGCTTCATTAACGGCCTGCTTAACTTCAGGCGTGACATTTTGTGGGTTGATATTTGCTCTATCTTCAAAAGCTGCTTCGATAATCTCTTTCATGGTCATTTTGGTCGTAAAAATTGGACATTATATCAGATGCGTGTTTTTAATAGGTGCTGGCAGTTTTATGGTCTTTAATTGATTGAAATCAAGAAAAAAAACAGGAAAAATGTTATGATGTTGCAGTTCTTCTAAACACCGATAAAAAGTAGCTATGAGTGATAATAAAATCCAACTTGAAAATTTGTATGAAGAGGGTGATCAATGGGTTCAAAACCTAGGTGATGAAACCATTCATGCAAAACGCATGGGCGGCATATTTCGCAACTTTAAGTGGTTGGCTATTATTTTTTGGACACCATTTTTTATCGGCCCATATTTGACTTGGAACGATAAGCAGGCCATCCTTTTTGATATGGAAAATAGACAATATCATTTGTTCGATATTACCATTTTCCCACAGGATATTTGGATGTTAACCATGGTCTTGTTATTCTTAGCAATTTTGCTAGCAGCGATGACTACCGTGCTTGGGCGCGTTTTTTGTGGTTATTTTTGTTTCCAAACGATTTGGACAGATATTTTTACCTGGGTAGAGACTAAGGTTGAAGGTACGCCAATGAAGCGCCGCAAGCTAGATAAGGCGCCTATGAGTTTTTACAAGCTAAAAACCAAGCTGATTAAGCATGCTATTTGGATGTCCATCGCCCTGTTTTCTGGCGTTACTTGGATGTTGTATTTTGGCGTAACTTGGGCGGATTATTTCAATGCAGATATTAGCACCATCACTTTAACAATCACCGTTACGATTGCGTCAGGTGCTTATATTTTTGCCGGATTTATGCGCGAACAAACTTGTCTGTGGGTTTGTCCGTATGCGCGTATTCAGGGTGCGATGGTAGACAACCAGAGTGTTATGCCCACTTATGATCATTATCGTGGTGAAAATCGGGGCAAATTGAAAAAAGGCGAATTTGTTGACGGTAATGGAGATTGTATTGATTGCAATCAATGTGTGGCCGTGTGCCCAACGGGTGTTGATATTCGCAAGGGTCAAGAGTATGGTTGTATTACTTGCGGCTTGTGTATCGATGCGTGTGACTCAGTGATGGAAAAAGTGGGTAAGCCAAAAGGCTTAATTCGCTATACTTCTTTAGCTGAGCTGGAGTATAAGCAAGCGCCTAAGCCACTGTATAAAAGACCGCGAGTGATTGTTTATGGTTCAATTTTAGTGGCTGCTTTATCGATACTGGCTTATGGCATGAGCACTTTAGCTCCAATGGATTTAAAAGTTTTACATGATAGACAGCCATTGTTTGTGCAGTTGTCAGATGGCTCTATTCGTAATAAATATGAGCTTAAAGTGATGAACAAAACTGATAAAGATATGCAGGTTGATATTAGCTTTGAAAGTCCAATTAAAGGGCTGAAATTCAAAAATTCATTAGATTTAGTCACTATTCCGACAGGTAACGTTAA
The DNA here is from genome assembly GCF_001293165.1 of Candidatus Thioglobus autotrophicus. NCBI lineage: Bacteria > Pseudomonadati > Pseudomonadota > Gammaproteobacteria > Pseudothioglobaceae (SeqCode) > Candidatus Thioglobus > Candidatus Thioglobus autotrophicus. The sequence goes on from NZ_CP010552.1 coordinate 841,769, forward strand.
ATCTATTTTTGTTTATTTGTCTGCTTATGAAAATAATGTGGGTGATGATTATGAGGTAACTTTTGTGGTTAAAGGCGCGCAATCTACATTAGAATATAAGACTTCATTTTTCACTCCGAGAAGCATGCGATGAGCGTACAAAAATCCCCAGTAATGATGTTAATGTTGGTGCTGTTTGTTGCCTTAGTTGGTGCAACAGTTTGGCGCATTATAACTGCCCTAGAGACGCACCCAGGCTTGGTAGTGGCTGATGCGTATGAGACAGGCGAACGCTATGGTAGTACCTTAAAAAAGCGTAACGAGCTCATTCAGCAAGGCTGGAAGCTAGAGCTAGTCTTGCCTGAAACCATTACTCATGGCGTTAAGCAAACTTATCGTGCCATTAGCACCAAGCAAGCGGTGCGCCTGAATAAGGCAGATGCCACGGCTTATTTTTACCGACCATTGGAAATGAAGCATGATTTTTCAATGCCGATGACTAAAACCAGCGACGGCGCTTATCAGCTAGAAGTTAGCTTGCCACTTAAAGGGCGTTGGGATTTGTTGGTTGAGATATCTAAAGGTAGTTTTCTGCAGCAAAATTCTGCACGTATGTTTGCAGAGTAAGCTTTAATCCTCGTGGCAGTGATTGTGGTGATGTTCATAAGTTGCCATTAATTCATCCATTTGGTCAGAGAATAGGTCGTTAAATTGAGCGTCTTTTAGGATTGATTCTGGCTGGCCCATGCAGCAAATATGGTGATAAAGGCACAATACCTGAGTAGATTCTTTCATCACGCGATGTAAGTCGTGTGAAACCATTAGCACTGCGCAACCTTGTTGTTGATGAATATCCTGAATAAGCTTATACAGGTGCATTTGACCATTGACATCTAGATTTTGAGCCGGCTCATCTAAAATGAGTACATTGGGTTTGGCGAGTAAGGCTCTTGCAAGTAATACCCGCTGCATCTCACCTCCCGACAAACTTTTTAGCTCACTAGCAAGAATTGGCTCAATGCCGGTTAATTGGGCGGTATCTGCTAAAAAATCTGCACTGACTTTCTGATTTAGCTTTAAAAACCCAGTAACAGTAATCGGAATAAACTCATTCGGAATAAATTTTTGTGGGGTGTAGCCGAGTCGAACTTTGCTTGATTTTTTAACACTACCCGAATCTGGCTTAATCAAGCCTAGTAAAATTTTAATTAAGGAGCTTTTGCCAGCACCATTCGGACCAATGAGGGTAATAAATTCACCGGCTTTAAGCTCAAAACTTACTTGATCCAAAACTGATTTTGTGTGGTGGCTCAGACTAACTTGGTCAACATGGATGAGTGTTTCTGACATAGACTTAAAAATTGCTAAAGTAATGTTATTTTACAACTTAAGCAGCAGATAAAAATTGGTAAAATTAGCGCATGTCACATAAGCTCATATTACTAGATGGCTCGGCTTTTTTGTTCCGCGCCTACTTCTCTACACTCAAACAGCACCTAAGCAATCAAGAGGGTTTTCCAACGGGTGCCATGTTTGGCGTGGTAAACGCCATTAAGCGTTTGCAAAGACAGTACCCTGAAGCCAAGCTAATTGCTATTTTTGATGCTAAAGGTAAAAACTTTCGTCATGAACTCTATCCGCAATACAAAGCCCACAGAAAGCCAGCAGATGATGATTTAGTGATGCAAATCGAGCCTTTGTATGAGATTATTCGCGCTATGGGTTTTCATTTTATGTGTGTACCTGGCGTAGAAGCAGACGATGTTATTGCCACGTTGAGTCGTTGCGCTGATCAGCATAGTATTAAAACCATGATTGCCAGTGGTGATAAAGATTTAATGCAGCTGGTGAGTGAAAATATCTCTCAATTAGATATGACTGGCAGTACTTATAATCGCGATGGTGTGATTGAAAAAATGGGTGTCGCACCTGAGAAGATTTTAGATCTATTGGCGCTTACGGGTGATAGTGCTGACAACATTCCTGGCGTACCAAGTGTTGGCCCCAAAACGGCTATCAAATGGCTTCAGGCATATCGAGATCTTGACGGCATTAAAGAAAATGCACATGAGATTAAAGGTAAAGTGGGCGAAAAGCTACGCGACAATTTCGATTTATTAGACTTATCTCACCGATTGGTGAGTCTGAAATTTGACGTAGACTTACCTTGTAATATTTTAGAAAGCGAGCCAGGTGAGGATAGTGCTAAATTAGCTGATTTGTATCTGCAGTATGGGTTTTCCATGTGGCATAAGCAGTTAGGAGATGTGGATACTTCTTCTGCGAATGAAACTGCCGAACAGCCGCATGAAGTCTCTAAGCCTGCACAAAGTTTACTAGAGGGTTATTCACAAACCACTGTATTAGATGAGGCGATATTTACCACTATGGTCGAGCGCCTCAAGCGCTGTAAGCGTTTTGTGGTAGATTTGGAAACCAACTCGCTGGATTACATGAATGCCAAAATTGTAGGCTGGGTCTTTTTAATTGAACGCGATAGTTTTTATATCCCTGTTGCTCATGATTATTTAGACGCACCTAAGCAATTGGACTTTTCCAAGGTTATGGAAACGCTAAAACCTATTTTGGAAGAAGCGAGTATTGGCAAGGTAGGGCAAAATCTCAAATATGATGCCCATGTTTTGGCCAATTATCAAATTGATTTAAACGGCATTACAGATGACACAATGGTTAAGTCGTATGTGTTAAATTCAGTAGCAACACGCCACAATATGGACGATTTGTCTGAGCATTACCTGAACCACCAAACCATTGCGTTTTCTGAGGTAGCCGGCAAAGGTAAAAAACAAATTACCTTTAATCAAGTATCGTTAGAGGTGGCTAGCCCTTATGCTTGCGAAGATGTGATTGTGACAGATTTACTCAATCAGGTGTTGGATGAGAATTTGGCCCAGTATCCTAAGTTGGTTAAGCTATATCAGCGTATTGAACTGCCAATGGTTAAGGTGTTATTGGCGGTCGAGCGCAATGGTGTTAAGCTAGATGTGAGCTCGTTGAGTATGCAACAACTAGAGGTAAAATCTCAGATGGATCGCATTCAAGCGCAAGCATACGAGCTTGCAGGTGAGGTGTTCAACCTAGAATCACCTAAGCAAATACAGCAGATTTTGTTTTCTGAAGAAGGCTTGGGTTTGGAGCCGAAAAAGAAAACACCAAAAGGTGCACCCTCTACCAATGAAGAGGCGCTTAAGTTGCTAGACCATCCTTTAGTTGATTTGATTTTGAGCTATCGAACCCTAACCAAGCTCAACTCTACTTATTTAGAAGCACTACCCAAGCAAATTGATTTGCATACTCAGCGACTACACACCTCTTATCATCAGGCAGTGACAGCGACAGGGCGGCTATCTTCGTCTAATCCAAATTTGCAAAATATTCCTATTCGATCTGAGCTGGGTGCACGTATTCGTGGCGCCTTTGTGGCTAGTGAAGGCTGTGTGATTATTGCTGCGGATTATTCTCAAATTGAGCTAAGAATTATGGCGCATATCTCCCAAGATGTTAATTTATTAGACGCTTTTAAGCATGATCAGGATGTGCATAGTGCGACCGCTGCCACCATGTTTAAAGTGGCTATTGATGAAGTAACCAAGGAGCAACGTCGTCGAGCTAAGGCGATTAATTTTGGCCTGATTTATGGCATGAGCGCTTTTGGTTTGGCCAAGCAAATCGATGTTTCACGCACAGAGGCTAAAGAATATATTGATGCCTATTTTGAGAACTATCCAGGCGTGGCTCAGTACATGGAAGATACGCGAGAATCTGCTAAGATTCAAGGCTATGTTGAGACAATTATGGGCAGGAGGTTGTATCTGCCACAGATTAATGCTAAGAATAAAATGCTACAGCAGCATGCACTAAGAACAGCGATTAACGCACCAATGCAGGGCTCAAGTGCTGACATTATTAAAAAAGCCATGCTGGATGTGCATGACTGGATTGGTAAAAATAATAACGACATCAAAATGATTATGCAAGTGCATGATGAGTTAGTTTTTGAAGTGAGTGCTGATCAAGTAGAGGTGTTTTCTCAAAAAATAAAAGACTTAATGGAGGGTGCTGTTTTGCTCGATATCCCCTTAAAGGTGGATGTCGGCACGGGCAACTCTTGGCAACAAGCACACTAATTAAAAAAAAGACAAAAAACAGGTTTGATATGAAGCAACAATTACAACAACTCCTAACCCAGGCACTGCAAGCATTGATCGATGAGGGTGTTTTAGAAAGTGCGCCAAGCGAGATTCGACTGGATCATTCTAAGGACAAAACGCAAGGAGATTTTGCTTCGAATATTGCCATGGTTTTGTCTAAACAAGCTCGATGTGCTCCTAAGGTTTTGGCCGAAAAGATTGTGGCTAAACTGGCCAATGCCAGTGAAATTGATAAAGTGGAAATTGCTGGACCCGGTTTTATTAATTTTTTCATGTCTCAAGGTTCAAACAATCAGGTGTTGGAAGATATTTTGGCTCAAGGTGATGCCTTTGGTTTGTCTGATGTCGGCCAAGGTCAGCGTATTTTGCTGGAATTTGTCTCTGCTAATCCAACAGGGCCACTGCATGTGGGTCATGGTCGAGGTGCGGCTTATGGGGCGACAGTTTCTAATCTATTGCGCGCCGTTGGCTTTGAGGTGGATAACGAATACTATGTGAATGACGCTGGACGACAAATGGATATTTTGACAACGTCAGTTTATTTGCGCTATTGTGAGGTAAATATTTTCCCAGATAATGCTTATAAAGGCGATTACATTGTTGATATCGCCAAGCAAATTAGCGGTGTGGAAAAACACGATATTGCCAAAGGCGTGTGCAAGGATGAAAAAGACGGTGGCGACAAAGAAAAACATATTGATGAGCTGATTGCCAATTGTAAGAAAAAATTAGGAAAGGGTTATCAGCAGATTTTTAGATTGGCAATCGATAGCATTTTGGGCGGCATTAAGGCGGATTTATCTGAATTTGGCATTGAGTACAATCAATGGTTTTCAGAGCAATCTTTGGTAGATTCTGGTTTATCTGAAAAGACGGTTAAAGCGCTACAAGCATCCGGCCATATTTATGAAAAAGATGGCGCTTTATGGTTTAAAACCACAGATTTTGGCGACGATTTAGATCGTGTTGTGGTGCGTGACAACGGTATCCATACTTATTTTGCCTCGGACATTGCCTATCATTTAGAAAAGTTTGAGCGTGGTTATGACAAAATCATTAATATCTGGGGTTCAGATCATCATGGCTATATCGCTAGAGTTAAAGCGTCCATTGCAGCATTAGGGCATAATCCAGATAAGCTGGAAATTCTACTGGTGCAATTTGCCAACTTATATCGTGGTGGTGAAAAAGTTGCAATGTCAACCCGTAGCGGTTCATTTGTGACGCTGGAAGAGTTGCGTCATGAGGTCGGTAATGATGCAGCACGCTTTTTCTATGTACTGAGAAAATCAGAGCAACACATGGATTTTGACCTAGACTTGGCCAAATCCAAAACTAATGAAAACCCCGTATTCTATATTCAATATGCTCATGCACGTATTTGTTCGGTGCTTAAACAAGCGCAATCAACAAAAGATGATACTGCCGAATTATCGCGCCTAACCAGTGATACGGAAATGGCCTTAATTAAAGAATTAAATCGTTATAAAGGGGTTTTGCAGACCAGTGCCGTTAATTATGAGCCCCATGTTCTAGCCCATTATTTAAGAGATTTGGCCGGTGAATTTCATAGTTATTACAATAACAGTGAGTTTTTGGTGGATGAGGCTGAACTCCGAGAAACCAGGGTATTATTAATTAGAGCCGTCAAGCAAGTGCTGGCAAATGGTTTAGGAATTTTGGGCGTTAGCGCACCAGATTCTATGTAGGCTGGTATAGACTTTGAGCATGGATGACCAAGTACAGAGAGCTCAAGCCTTAGATACAACACGTTCTTTTTTAATTCAAGCGCCAGCAGGCTCGGGAAAAACCGAGTTACTAACGCAGCGCTACTTAAAACTCTTATCTATTAGTGACTCGCCAGAAGGCGTATTGGCCATGACATTTACCAAGAAAGCGGTGAGTGAGCTGAAAGCCAGAGTAATTGAAGCGCTCAAATCTGCTGCAAGTATACGCCCAGAGCAAGCACACAAACAAAAAACCTACGATTTGGCTGTGGCAGTATTAGCCCAGTCGAGTGCAAATGGCTGGGATTTAATTAACATGCCACAGCGACTCAAAATCTCTACTATTGATGGTTTGTCGAGTTTAATTACTAACCGCTATCCACAGCCAAAATCCTGGGTTAATAAGCAAATTATTACCCAGGTTTGGCAGCAAGATAACCTCTATCTGCAAGCGGCTGAGCAGACGCTACTGAGTATTGATACTAAGGAATTTGGTCCGTGTATACGCAACACGCTATTGTATTTGGATAATCATGTAAATCGTTTTTATCAGCTGATAACCTCTATGCTGAAAAAGCGCGATCAGTGGCTAAACAAACTCTATTTGCAAGATACGTTAAATATTCAAAATTTAGAAAATAGTGCGGCCATTATTATTAACCGTCATTTAGAGCAATTGTTAGCGCAGGCTGAGCCTCATTTTAACACTGAGTTTTTCACTGCACTGGATGTCAATACGCAGGCAGATATAGCCAGTATTGGCCAACTGCCAACTGCGAGTGTTGATAGCCTGCCTCAATGGAAAATTTTGGCTAATTTTTGCCTTACAACTTCGGGTGATTGGCGTAAACAACTCACTAAAGCTAACGGTTTTCCACCAGAACTGAAGGATCAAAAACAAGCTGCACTTGAGGTCTTGGCAGAATTAGCCAATCAACCCGCCTTACAAACACTACTCTATAACGTGCATAAGCTGCCAGATGTGAATTTTGATACGACACAAATCCAAGCGTTGGATGATATCGCCCAAGTCTTAAAAATTGCAGTTGCCCAGCTACGTGTTTTATTTGATGAGCAACAAGTCACTGATTTTATTCAAGTGGCACTTGATGCAGACCAAGCATTAAGCCAACAGGAAGCGAGCGATATCGCCTTATTTTTAGACTATAAGATTCAGCATTTACTGGTTGATGAATTTCAAGATACATCCAGTACGCAGTTTTCCCTGATTGAAAAATTGATTGCAAGCTGGCAGCCAAATGACCACAGAACTTTGTTTTTGGTGGGCGACCCTATGCAGTCAATTTACCTATTTAGACAATCTCAAGTGGGATTGTTTTTACAGGTGCGCGCCCAAGGTATTGCCAATATTCGCCCTGAATTTTTACAATTAACCACCAATTTTCGCTCTTCAAAAGCCGTGGTGGAAGCTAACAATGAGATTTTCGCTAAAATATTTCCTGCGCAAGAAGACGCCTACTTGGGTGCTATTTGCTATTCACCTTCTGTGGCTGCGAATGATCATCTGGATCCAGCCATTCACATGCATGCTTGCGCCTATCAGGAAGATGAGCGTGAAGCGCAAATTGTTTTAGATCTTATTCAAAATAATCCAAGTAAACAGATTGCTGTTTTGGTTAGAAGTCGCTCTCATTTAAAACATATTGTGCCCAAACTAAAAGCGGCAGGTGTTGGGTTTGAGGCGCTTAAAACCACACCTCTCAAGGAAGAATTATTCACTAAGGATTTATTAAGCCTCACCCGTGCTTTATTACATTTAGGTGATAAAACTGCCTGGCTTAGTTTGTTACGAGCGCCTTGGTGTGGGCTTCTATTAGAAGATTTATTGATACTATCTCAAAGTGATGATCAAGTCATTTTAGAATTGATTTCCAATCAAAAAGTATTGCAAAGTCTTAGTGAAGATGGGCAAAAACGTGCGCATCATATTGCCATGGCTTTAGAACAGGCTACTGGGCAACGTGCAAGATTTGGTTTTGCGCAAACCCTTGAATTCGCGCTATACCAACTTATGCCAAAGTTGAGTTTGTCGGTTAAAGAGTCGATGATTAAAGACCAATTTATGCAAATTATTCATGAATGTGAATCACAGCAACAGCTTAATATTGGCACCATTAATCAAATGTTAGCTGAGCTTTATGCGCCGAGCGCACCTGCTCGTGTTCAGCTGATGACTATTCACGAGTCTAAAGGCCTAGAGTTTGATTGGGTGATTATGCCTGGACTCGGAAAATCCTCAAAAAGCAATCAATCACCTATTATTCATTTGCAGCAGTCGCCCGACCAATCTTTATTATTAGCCCCGATGAAGTCGTATGTACACACTCAACAGAGTGCCACGTATGAGTACCTTAAATATGTTGAGTCTCAGCAAAATAACAATGAAACCTTGCGTCTACTATATGTTGCGATGACGCGTGCTAAGCAGGCTATTCACTTGTTGGGCACTGTTAGCAGAAGCAATAAAGCCAGTAAAAATACTTTTCTGGCTTTATTGGCGTCGAAATTCCAGCCACAGTTTGATGAAGTTAGACCGACAGTCATCGAGACAGATCAAGTGGAAAAAGTGGCGCCAGCATTAGTGCGTTATGTAGAGCTTTCCGATTATCAACAGCTTGAAGATTTTGCCCATGAGCGTCTTGATTTACAGCTGAGTATTGAGTTGCAATTTAAAAGTTTGTTAGGCACTTTGCTGCATCAATATTATGAACAAGGGCAATTCTCACCTGATCAATCCAGTATTAAACTGCGACTGATAGAGGCTGGATTTGCTCAACAGGATTTAGACCAGCAGGCAGCGCTTATTACGCATATGCTTAATCAGACTCAGCAAGATCCGCAGTTTGAGTGGCTTTTTAAAGTTCGAGAATCCACCCAAGTTGAGGCTGAGTTTATCATTGATAATCGTAGTATTATTATTGACCGGTTGTTTATTGCGGATGATATTTTATGGATTATTGATTTTAAAACCGCCATTCGATCAGAGCATGAGTCAATCGATCAATTTGTTAACAGACAAAAATTGGCGCATACTAAGCAATTATTATTCTATAAACAGGCGCTTGCAAATATTTATTCGAACGATATTCAATGCGCGCTATACTGCCCTGCTGTGCAGAAAATCATACAAATTAATTAACCGTTAAAATTTAGAAAATTTTACAATTCATCTTATTAACGTGTTTTATTTGAACAAGGTATTAATCATTGCCACCGCATCACAGCCTGCATCTAACGCTTGTTGTTGATTGTTAAAATCAATACCACCAATACCCACAATAGGAATATTGAGCACCGCTTTTGCTTTGGTAATAGTGTCGAGTGAGCACTTAGGCGCATCCGGCTTAGTGTTAGATGGAAATAGCGCACCAAAAGCCACGTAGTTTGCCCCTTGGTGCTGTGCCTTTATTGATAAATCAATATGGTTATAACAAGACACGCCAATAATGGCACGCTCGCCTAATTGTTGGCGTGCGTATTGTATAGTGCTGTCATTTTTTCCCAAATGGACACCGTCGGCATCGACTTTTTGAGCTAGGTTAATATCATCATTGATGATAAATAAAGTATGATGTTGTAAACACAATTGGCGTAGTTTTGTTGCCTCTCTGAGTTTGAGATCAGCATCAATGCTCTTACGTCGATACTGCAAAATGCTGATATGATGCTGAGTTATTATTTTTTCAATTTGATCGAGGTTAAGAGAAATATCGGGGGTAATGGCGTAAATACCACGGATTTTTTCAACTGAATTTGACATAATGAATTTTCAATTAAGGCACAATTTATTAATTACCGTCTTCATTATAGTGACTATCGCTACTATGTGGCTTTTGATGCGCGGCCTGTCTTATTCATTTGAGCAGTTGAGTTCTGCTGATGTTATTGAATTGGACAAGCGTCAAGCGCCTGTCGAGAAGGCCTATGTAGAAAAAATTGATAACTTTGCACTGCAAGAATTTGACATCCAACAACATCTATCTCATTTTGTTGAGGCAGATAATTACTATAATTTTAAAGATGAGCCAGCTTTGTTGGTCAATCCTAAAGTGACAACTTATGATCAAAATGGTGTGCTGAATTACATCTTAACCTCTAAGCGTGCGCATTATTTAGAGAGTGGTGAGGTGAGTTTTAAGGGAGAGGTAGATATCTCGTCAAGTAGTGGGATTAGTCATAAAATGAATACTCAAGAGTTATTGGTTAACACCAATACGGACAATCTTTTAAGTCGTAAAGAAGTGACTTATCTAGGTGAAAATACCAAAATCATCTCTGAAGGTATGACTCTGCAGGCTAAGACCGATAAAATGCAGCTCACTGGCGATACGGTTATTCATCAAGACAGTGGCCAAAAAGTACTCACTAAAGATTTGCATATTGATCAATCCAATCAGCAAAAACACTATTACTCAGATAATAAAACAACCTACTTATCTACAGAAAACAAGATTTATGCACAAGGCATGGATATGCAAAATCAAACAACTCAATTGTTGGGGCAAGTTAATATTTTGCAAAATTCAGGATCGACTATTGATACTAAAGATTTGACGGTTGATCAGTCAAACGATGTAGAGATATATAAAACAGATAACAGTATTCATTACCAATCAAGTGTGGCGGATATTCGTGCCCAAGGTATGCACTATGATGCCGCTCAACAAAAAATCCAATTTACAGGTGGCGTGGTAGGGCAGTATGATTAATAAGCTATTTTTGATTCTCTGCCTCATGCCTAGCATTGCCATAGCCTTGTCAAATGATGCCGAACAACCGATCAAGGTCAAGGCTCAAACGGTACTTATTGATGAAAAAAAAGGCCTGAGTGTGTATACCGGTAAAGCCAGTGTGGTCCAGGGTTCGTTAATTTTGAGCGCTGAGAAAATCCGTCTGTTTAGCAATCAAACAGAAGTCACCAAAGTGATCGCCAAGGGCAATAAAAAACAGCGCGCACATTACCAACAAAGCCAACCAAATCAGCCGCGTTTTATTGAAGCGACAGCAGATAATATTACCTATCTAATTCGTCAGGAATTGGTACGCTTAAGAGGTCATGCGCATTTGGTGCAAGGCTTTGACTCGTTTAGTGGCGGGACATTAGATTATGATATTAAAAACGATAAAGTCATTGCTAACAAGTCTAAAGACGGCACTCAAAGAGTCAAGTTTAAAATTAAACTTTAGCTTATATATCATTAGGGATATATAAACGTATCTCTATATCGAGGTCGTGTCAAAAATCAGAGTAGGTATAATTTTCTATCTTTAAAACATTAATAGGATTTGTACTATGTCAAAATTAGTCCCACCACATGGTAGTGATACACTGAATGCTTTAGCATTGTCAGGTGATACGCTAACAGCAGAATTAGCAAGAGCCGAATCTCTGGCAAAAATTACATGTTCTTCTAGAGAAGAAGGTGATGTTGTGATGTTGGGTATTGGTGGTTTTAATCCTTTAGAAGGTTTCATGGGCAAGGCAGATTGGCAAGGTGTTTGTGACAACATGACAATGGCCAATGGTTTATTCTGGCCAATTCCAGTAACGCTATCAACTGATGATGAAGCGGTTAAGGCCGGTGATGAAATTGCTATTGTTAGCAGCAAGTCAGGCGATATTATTGCCACAATGACAGTCACTGAAAAGTACACAATTGATAAAGACCACGAGTGTGAAACAGTTTTTAAAACAACTGAAGATGCACATCCAGGTGTTGTTATGGTTAAGGCGCAAGGAAAATATAATCTTGCCGGCCCTATCAAAGTATTATCAGATGGTGGCTTCCCTGAAAAGTTCGGTGCTTTATATATGACACCAGCAGAGACGCGTGCTTATTTTGATGAAAAAGGTTGGAAAACAGTTGCCGCATTTCAAACGCGTAACCCAATGCACCGCTCACATGAATACTTAGCAAAAATTGCAGTTGAGATTTGTGATGGTGTAATGATTCATTCAGTATTAGGCGGCCTTAAGGCTGGCGATATTCCTGCTGACGTTCGTTCAGAGGCAATTTCAACATTAATTGAAAACTACTTTGTACCAGGTACAATTCTACAATCTGGCTACCCATTAGACATGCGTTATGCAGGTCCTCGTGAGGCGCTATTGCACGCATTATTTAGACAAAACTATGGCTGTTCACACCTAATCGTTGGTCGTGATCATGCAGGTGTTGATGACTATTACGGCCCATTTGATGCACACAATATCTTTGATGAGATTGCTGAAGATGCGTTAATCACACAACCGCTGAAAATCGATTGGACATTCTGGTGTCATGAATGTGGTGGCATGTCTTCAATGAAGACTTGTCCACATGAAGCCAAAGATCGTGTTCTTTTATCGGGTACTAAGGTACGTAAGATGCTATCTGAAGGCGAAGATCTTCCAGAAGAATTCTCACGCCCTGAAGTGGCTAAAGTATTACAAGCTTACTACGCAACGATCAAAGAAGAAGATAAGGTGGAAGTTAAGTTAAGCGGCCACTCAGCGAAGTAAAATAAACACCAGGTAAAGGGCTCTTAGCAAATAAGAGCCTTTTATTTGAAACCAAACTTTTAAATAAGTATAATAGTTGGATTTTGACGAAAACGTAACGTACGTTGAGATAGAAAAAGACTGTAAAAAAAAGAGTTAATTGAGAAATTAGCATAAACAGAAGTAATTGATTTAACCCAAGGAGGATGAAACTATGATCAATTTCGATACAACACCAATCGCTTCATTATTAGAAGCGGGATATAGTTATGCAGATATGCAAAACTATGTAACCATTATGATTGCCCTAGTGGTAATTATGACAATTGCGGACTTAATCCATAAAGGAAGTAAGACGTATTTTGACAATGCAGGCGCAAAAGCAGAGGCTCTATTAGCTGCTGGTGACGCGGACTGTTCAGTTGGTAAAGAAGATACTAGACTAACGCAACTTAGCGCTGGTGATAAAGCAGGTATTCTTGTAAGCACGTTAGTAACTGATGTTGCTTCAGCTGGCGAGTTTGCTAATCCAGTTCGTCGTTTGGTTCACATCTTAACAATGTATGGTTTCATCCTATTCAATGCGGCAACTGCAATGATTATTTTTGGTGAAGCAACTACGACTACATTAGCGCAAGTATGGAATACAGGTGCAGTTATGTTGTTTATCGGTACTTTCTGGTTCTGGTTCTCATTTAAAGTAGATGGACAAGCGGAAGGTGTTTCTTGGACAAGTGTTACACTAAGAAAAGACATGTTCTCATTAGCATTAATGGCAACATCAGTTACTGCGATCGGTTGGTCTTACACAGGCGGTGGTACAGGCGTTTGGTTTGCACTAGTTATCCTTTCTACAGCCTCATTATTTGGCGGCGTTTACTGGTCTAAATTCTCTCACATGTTCTTTAAGCCTGCTGCTGCTTTCAACAAGCGCGTTATTAAGGCGAACGGTACAAACGAGAACTTGCCGCATGAAACTCGATTTGGCGGCAAAACTGCTGCAGACGATGAGTTCCAGCAAAACAGACACTCTATGGAGCTTCTTAAAGATGCGCCAATGGACATGGGTCTTGGTATTAAGCGCGAAGCGCCTAAGCACTACTAAATTAATTAATTAAATAAGAGAGGAAATAATATGCCAACTTTTGTATATATGACTCGTTGTGATGGTTGTGGACATTGTGTAGATATCTGCCCATCTGACATTATGCACATTGATGATAAATATCGTCGTGCTTATAACATTGAACCTAATATGTGTTGGGAGTGTTACTCATGTGTTAAAGCATGTCCACACCAAGCTATTGACGTACGTGGTTACGCAGACTTTGCACCATTAGGTCATAGTGTACGTACTATTCGTGATGAAGAAAAAGGTACGATCGCCTGGAGAGTTAAATTCCGTGACGGCCGTGTTAAGAACTTCTTATCACCGATCACTACTCAACCATGGGGAACTAAGATTCAGGACTTCAGAGACTTAGAAGAGCCTAGTGCTGAAATGCGTAACTCTGAGTTATTAGCGTTCGAACCTAAGTATATCCGTATGGATGACGGTGGTTTACACACGCTAGAATCTAACAAACTATCATTAAAAGCAGGAGCAGAGTACCATGAAAGCCTATAAAACTATTGTAGAAGACAACATTGACATCCTTGTTGTTGGTGCTGGATTAGGTGGTACTGGTGCCGCTTATGAAGCTAGATACTGGGGCCGTAACAAAAAAATCGTAATTGCTGAAAAGGCAAACATCAACCGTTCAGGTGCTGTTGCTCAAGGTCTATACGCGATTAACTGTTACATGGGTACTCGTTTCGGTGAGAACAACCCTGAAGATCACGTTCGTTATGCACGTATTGACTTGATGGGTATGGTTCGTGAAGATTTACTATTCGATATGGCTCGTCACGTTGACTCTGCGGTTCATAAGTTCGAAGAGTGGGGCTTACCATTAATGAAAGACCCTAAGAGAGAAGACATTGGCGCATACATGCGTGAAGGTAAGTGGCAGATCATGATTCATGGTGAATCATACAAGCCTATTGTTGCTGAAGCTGCTACTAAGCAAGCTGACAAAGTGTACAACCGTATTATGGTTACTCACTTGTTAATGGACGATGCACAAGATAACCGTGTTGCAGGTTGTGTTGGTTTTAACGTACGTACTGGTAACTACCACGTCTTTAAATCTAAGGCAACTATTGTTGGTGCTGGTGGTGCTTCTAACATCTTTAAGCCTCGTTCAGTAGGTGAAGGTGCAGGTCGTGTATGGTACGCTCCATGGTCTTCGGGTTCTGCATATGGTCTATTGATCGAAGCGGGTGCGAAGATGACACAAATGGAAAATCGTATTGTACTTGCTCGATTTAAAGATGGTTATGGCCCTGTTGGCGCATACTTCTTACACTTGCATACGTACACTCAAAATGGTTATGGTGAAGAGTATGAATCAAACTGGTTCCCTGCATTAGAGGAAATGGTTGGTAAGCGTTACTTGAACACTGAAGCGTCTCACGTTTCAGCACGTCCAATTCCGACTTGTCTACGTACTTCTGCTATCATTTCTGAAATGAACGCAGGTCGTGGTCCAATTCATATGGTAACAATGGAAGCCTTCCAAGACCCTCATTTAGAAGAAGTTGGGTGGGAGAACTTCCTAGGTATGACTGTTGGTCAAGCGGTATTATGGGCTGCAACAGACATTGATCCTAAATACATCAACCCTGAGTTAACAACTTCTGAGCCGTACGTTATGGGTTCACACGCAACTGCTTGTGGCGCATGGTGTTCAGGTCCTGAAGACCTATCTCCTGAAGAGTACTTCTGGGGCTACAACCGTATGACTTCTGTTGAAGGTCTATTTGGTGCAGGTGATGCAGTTGGTGGTACACCACACGCATTCTCATCAGGTTCATTTACTGAAGGTCGTCTAGCTGCTAAAGCTGCTTGTCAATACATTGATGATGGCAAAGGTGAAGGTATTGTTGTTTCTGATAAGCAAATTGCTGATCGTAAAGAAGAAATTTACCGTCCACTTGAGACTTACAGAATTGGCCGTAACGAAATCGTTGCTGGTACTGTTTCTCCAAGCTACATCCTTCCGATGCCTGGTCTACAGCGTCTTCAGAAGATTATGGATGAGTACTGTGGTGGTGTAACCGTTTCTTACATGACTAACGATAAGCTTCTAAACATGGGTATGCAGAAAATGTCTATCATGGAAGAAGACCTAGAGAAGTTAGGTGCTGAAGATATTCACCAGTTAATGCGTGCATGGGAGCTTAAGCACCGTCATCGTACTTCTGAGTGTGTATTCCAGCATACGTTCTTCCGTAAGGAAACTCGCTGGCCTGGTTACTACTACCGTGGTGATGCAATGAAGCTTGACGATGACAACTGGCATGTATTGACAGTTTCTCATCGTGATCGTGAAACAGGTGAGTACACAATGGCTAAAGCGCCTTGTTACCATTTGGTTAACGATGAGTAAAGATAAATAGAAAGTAAATTTCTATTTTGATAAAAAGACCAACCTATTGCAGGTTGGTCTTTTTTATCTATTGTAGGTTTTAAAAAAAAGACTTACAATAGATAAAAAATAATTTATTACCCTCAAGGGGTGCAAAAAAGTGGAACAATTAGTATGAATATTATAGATAAGACAGACGAAGAAATTTTGGCCATCGCTCACCCAATGTGGGATGACCTAATAAAATTTTCTAACAATGCAAACTATGGCGCTTTTACGCGTAACTTCTCAGAAGACTTTCTTCGCGGTGCGAATGAGGTTGAAATGGGCAAACAGTTTGCTCGTAGCGAGCTAACTAAAGGCTTGGAAAAAGGCGCTGATTACTTGGGCATGATTCGCCGTGGCGAGCATGTGACTGTTTTATACAGACAAACCAACAATGGCAAGCTTAACGCTGAGAAAAAAGGCGAATACCTAGGTAGACTAGTTCTTGGTTATGAAAGTGATGTGGTTAAGATTTTTGGCGCAACTATTTTTTAGAAGTTATGAGTGATTTTATTGAAGAGTCAAAATATGTTGAACTGATCTACAAAGTTGTTGATCAGAAAACAGGCAATGTGTTTTCTAATATCGAATATCCTGTTGGCTATGTACATGGTGCAAACGATGTACTGGGCAAGGAAGTCTTAGCCGAACTTGAGGGTCGTGAGCAAGGGGATATTATTGAGATTAATATTGATGTTGAGAAGCTTTATGGCCCTCGCGACGAGTCTTTGGTGTTCATTGATAAAATCGAAAACGTACCGCAAGAATACCGCAAAATGGGCACCAAAGTGGTAATGGAAAATAAAGATGGACAACCTAAAGATTTTTTAGTTACCAAAGTGGACGATAAAACCGTCACTATCGATGGCAACAACCCACTCTGTGGCAGAGACGTTAAATTTGTTTTGGAGATCACTTTAGTAAGAGATGCAACCATTGAAGAAATGGAAGCGGGTGGCACAACAGATAGTGAGCCAAGCCTAGAAGAAATATTACAGCAGAATTGATATGAGTGTTGAATTTACCGAATCAGAGCTAACAACTATTCAAAATAATGTGAATAATCGCTGGCGCAATGAAGCAAAAGAAGTTCATTTGGCCGATATTGAAATCACTAAAGAAGATGAAGATAATCCAACCTTATTTCCTGCTGCTGTGTGGGAAGATCCAAACTCAACCTTTATTATCATTAAACTGGATGATTTTAAATATAAGAGTTTTTTCTATTATTTAAAAGACAAGCGCTTTGATACTGGTCAGGACGAATATACCGATTTACATGAATGTACTGACAAACTGCTTAAAGCCCAGGCTGACTTTGTCTTAACTAAAAATACCAAGGGCTTAAATGTCCAGCTTCATAAGGGTACAGGTATTTAGCTCGGTAAACCGAATCATTAAAGTAAGGAGTGCGAAAGCGCTCCTTTTTTATTGACAACACTTTATGTTAGACGAAAAAAAAGAGCGCTTTCGCACTCCTTTTTATGTGATCTATTGATTATTACAAAAGAGGAATAATCATAATAGCCACAATATTGATAATCTTAATCAATGGATTGATTGCCGGCCCGGCTGTATCTTTGTACGGGTCTCCTACTGTGTCTCCAGTTACAGCTGCTTTATGAGCGTCTGAACCTTTGCCACCAAAGTTACCATCTTCAATGTATTTTTTAGCATTGTCCCAAGCACCACCACCAGTAGTCATTGAAATAGCGACAAAGATGCCAGTTGCAATAGAGCCAATTAGCAGGCCGCCTAACGCTTCTGCACCTAGCAATAGGCCAACAGCTACTGGGAATAAAATTGGCAAGATTGACGGCAGAATCATCTCTTTAATTGCTGATTTAGTTAACATGTCAACCGCTTTAGAGTAGTCTGGTTTTTGCGTGTAATCCATAATACCCGGCATCTCTTTAAATTGACGACGTACTTCATTAACAATACCACCTGCAGCACGTCCTACAGCTTCCATGGCCATGGCGCCAAATAGGTAGGGCACAAGTCCGCCTAAGAATAAGCCAATAATAACTTTATGGTTAGATAAATCAAAGGCCATATTTTTAAATTGCTCAAGCTGTCCCAGTTCATGGGTAAAGTCTGCAAATAAAACTAATGCTGCAAGACCTGCAGAGCCAATCGCATAGCCTTTTGTGACTGCTTTTGTGGTATTTCCAACCGCATCCAGAGGATCGGTAATACTGCGAATCTCCTCAGGAAGTTCAGCCATTTCAGCAATACCACCCGCATTATCAGTAATAGGTCCATATGCATCTAGGGCAACAATCACGCCTGTCATAGAAAGCATTGCAGTTGCAGCAATGGCAATGGCATATAAGCCACCCAGGTCAAACGCTCCCCAAATGCTCGCACATACAGCCAATACAGGTAGGGCGGTTGATTTCATCGATAAGCCTAACCCTGCAATAACATTGGTACCATCACCCGTTAAGGAAGCTTTGGCAACGTGTTGTACCGGTGGACGTTCGGTTGAGGTGTAATACTCTGTTACCACAACCATAACTCCTGTTAATGCTAAACCAATCAGTGAGGCGTAGAATAACTCTAGCCCCATACCCATGTTAGTGGTGACATAGTAGAATGCAACGCCCGCTAAGCCGGCAGAAACAATCAAGCCTTTGTAAAGTGCACCCATAATAGAGCCACCTTCAGATACTTTTACAAAAAATGTACCAATAATTGATGCAATAATTGATACTGCGCCTAGGGCTAATGGATAAAGAATAGCATCATTACCCAAGCCTAAAACGCCCGCTAACATCATTGTTGCCACAATGGTTACTGCATAGGTTTCGAATAAGTCTGCTGCCATGCCTGCACAGTCTCCTACGTTGTCACCGACATTATCAGCAATGACAGCTGGATTACGTGGATCATCTTCAGGGATTCCTGCTTCAACTTTACCTACAATATCAGCGCCAACATCTGCACCCTTGGTAAAAATACCGCCACCTAAGCGTGCAAAAATTGAAATCAGTGAGCCACCAAATGCCAGACCAATTAAAGCGTGTAGTGCATCTGCTTGTGCCACATCGTTAGCCAGTAGTCCCGCATAAAATCCAGACACTCCAAGTAGTGCCAAACCAACAACTAACATGCCAGTCACTGCGCCACCTTTAAAAGCTACTTGGAAAGCAGCGTTCACACCATTCTTTGCCGCTTCAGCAGTACGAGAATTTGATTTAACAGATACATTCATGCCGATATAGCCAGTTGCGCCAGATAGTACAGCGCCAATTAAAAATCCAAGTGCAACAGAATAACTGAGCGCTTGAGAAATAATGACTAATAGAACAACACCAACCATGGCAATGGTGGTGTATTGGCGATTAAGATAGGCTTTTGCCCCTTCAGAAATGGCGTCTGAAATTTCTTTCATTTTATCTGAGCCTGGGGATTGTTTGTAAATCCAGCTCATAGTATATAGGCCGTATAAGACGGCAATAAGGGAGGCTACGATAGCCATTTGAAGTATATCCATTATTTATTTTCTCCTCTAGTTGTTATGTTTTTTTATTTTCTCCCGTCAGAATTGTACTGTAAATTACATGAGTTGGCATTTAAAATCCAAAAAAAAGCCCAATAATCGGGCTTTTTTCATTAGTTTGTTATATTACTTGATTAAGGTCAATCTTTTTTCCAATGCTTAGTTTCAATCCCTTCGCCTAAATCTGCCTCAACTAATCTAGAGCGTAATTTTAAGAGTTTTTCTAATAAAGCAGGTTCTGCTGCTTCATAGGCTTTAGCATCTGGAGTTCGATTAACCACCACACCAAGCAACTCAGTAATTGCGTTACCAATCGAATTTTGTGAAATGGTTACAATTAGCTTACCTTGGTCATTACGGTAAATGAGTTGTTTAAAGGCAGGTTGCCAGCGAATGGATGAGGAATATTTGGCATCTTTAATACACTTGTCACGCACTTTTTTAGCAGCAGATAAGAAGCACGTATTGAACAATAGCGTGTTTTCGATGAGTTCAGGAAAATAAGCCTCCTTAGGTACGGCTGAGTTTCGACAAGAAACTTGAGCAAAAAAAGTTCTATAAAAATCAAGAAAACCTTTTAAAACTAGATCGTACTCATCCCAAAATTTGACATTTTTAAGACTCTCGATACCGCCAGTAACCTCCCAACTTGGCAAGCCTTGTGGGTAGCCTGTTAGTGCTAATCCTGACGCCTCACCGGTGACAGGCTTTAAAATTTCAAAATTAAGCTTAGATTGAAACTCCGCATAAACATCTTCCATGTAATTCGCAAACAGCGAATGCTGACCGCCATCGGTCAGGTTGGGGTTTTTTGGATCAGCAAGTTCCGCATTTTTCAGCTGTTCTTTGTCAAATACAATAAAGTGATTGTGCAGCATGCGAATACTCGGGACACCTGGCGAGGTAATCGGCCAAGTTGAATCGAGTGAAGCCTCGCCTGCAAGAACTAAATGTTTGTCAGCATCTGGAAATTCTTCCAACATAAAGCCAATAATAATTTGGTTCATACGGTTCCAAACATTTTTGATATTATTGGGCACTTGCGTACGTCTAACTGGGCGACCTAACGGGTTTAAAACACTTTTAGAGGTGTTATAAATAATGGAGCAGTCAAATAAATTTGAATGTCCGAGTGCCTTACGATAGAGTAGTAAGTCTTCATTATTGGTGAGTAGGCCATTATTCTGCGCTAAATCTTTTAGATTCTCAGATGAGTTGAAAAACTCATTGGGCTTCATGCCTTCGGGTACATCGAGTGGGATAGGTCTAAAAGGAACGCTTATTTGTCTTGGGCCAATTGTCATAATAGTAGAGTGTTAAATAAATTATAAAAAAGGCTTATGTCATACTTGACATAAGCCTTTGGTTTTTCTAGAAAAAATGAGCGTTTATCCTAGCTGAGCGATAACACGATCTCTCACCTCATCAAGCGATCCAACGCCAATAGCAGCACCATATTTAGGCGCTTCATCGTCACTTTTCATCCACGCTTGATAGTAGTCTACCAAAGGTTGAGTTTGCTCATGATAAACATCTAGACGTGAGCGAACCGTATCTTCGTTGTCATCAGCACGCTGAACCAGCGCTTCACCAGTAATATCATCAATACCTTCCACTTTTGGCGGATTGTAAATAACATGATAAGTACGACCAGAAGCTAAATGTGCACGACGACCAGACATACGGGCAATGATATCTTCATCAGGCACTTGAATCTCAACAACATAATCAACTTTAACATTGTCAGTTTTTAGAGCTTCTGCTTGAGCGATGGTTCGTGGAAAGCCGTCAAATAAGAAGCCATTTGCACAGTCATCCTCTTGAATTCTTTCTTTCACTAGGCCGATGATAATATCATCAGAGACCAGCCCGCCCGCATCCATTACTTTTTTAGCTTCAATGCCTAGAGAGGTTCCAGCTTTAACGGCAGCACGTAGCATGTCGCCAGTTGAAATTTGAGGAATTGAATACTTCTCACAAATATTAGTTGCTTGAGTGCCTTTTCCTGCGCCTGGAGGTCCTAGTAAAATAACGTTCATCGTGCTTTCCTATGCGCTATTAAACTTCGAAAGTTGGTAGTTTTTTCGCTACCTTTTCTTTCTTCATTACAACGTAATCTGGAAGTCCATTCTTGTATGGAGGGTAGTTTTCACCTTCAATTAATGGCTGTAAGTATTCACGACATGCGTCAGTAATGCCAAAGCCATCTTCAGAGATGTATTCCATTGGCATCATTTTTTCAACGTTAGCAATATCTTTTAACTCGCCCATGCCAATTTCCCAAGTGTATGGGTTATTTGATGTACGAATAATAGCTGGCATTACTGAGTTTTTACCTTGCATTGCAAGCTCGACAGCTGCTTCACCTAGTGCGTATGCTTGCTCAACATCAGACTCTGATGCTAAGTGACGTGCAGCACGTTGCAAGTAGTCAGCAACAGCCCAATGGAACTTGTGACCTAATGCATCTTTAATTAGTTGAGCTACAACTGGAGCAGCGCCGCCTAATTGTGCATGACCAAAGTCATCACGAGTGCCTTGCTCGGCTAAGAATCTACCATCTGGCCATTGCGTACCTTCAGATACAACAATTGTACAGTAGCCAAATTTCTTAACGTTTGCATCAACTTTAGCTAGGAATTTCTTTTCATCAAACTTAACTTCAGGGAATAAAATAACCACTGGAATTGAATCATCTAGTAAGCCACCTGCAGCAGCGATCCAACCAGCGTGACGACCCATAACTTCTAGGACGAAAATCTTAGTTGAAGTTGCACACATTGAAGCCACGTCAAAACTAGCTTCCATTGTAGATACTGCAATGTACTTGGCAACTGAGCCAAAACCCGGGCAGTTGTCTGTTACTGGTAAATCGTTATCCACTGTTTTAGGAACGTGGATCGCTTGAATTGGGTAGCCCATTGACTCAGATAACTGAGAAACTTTTAAACAAGTGTCAGCTGAATCGCCACCACCGTTGTAGAAAAAATAGCCAATATCGTGCGCTTTAAATACTTCGATTAATCTTTCGTATTCAGCTTTGTTAGCTTCTAAAGATTTCATTTTATAACGACAAGAGCCAAAGCCACCTGAAGGTGTATGCTTAAGTGCAGCAATATCCGCATCTGATTCTTTAGATGTGTCAATTAAGTTTTCCATTAAGGCACCAATAATGCCGTTTTGACCGGCATAAACTTTGCCAATTTTTTCTGGATATTTGCGAGCTGTTTCAATCACACCACATGCAGAAGAGTTAATTACTGCAGTTACACCGCCTGATTGTGCATAAAAAGCATTTTTCATTATCGTTCCTATTTACTTATAAAAGCCGTCAATTATACATTGCATATGGTGAAATACTTGATTTTTTACTAAGGCTATTGTTTATAACTCGTTAAAATTATAAGGTTCGATGTGCCAATTTTGTGCAGATTTTATGGTTAGTAGTAGGCATTTAGAACTACCATGATTGCGTGTTGAGCCTGCTGCTCCCGGGTTAACAACCCAGGGGCTTGTATCTTGTTCTATCAGTTGTTTGTGTGTATGCCCGTAAACAATCATTTTGGCATTTGGATGTGCTTCTCTGAGTGAGCTATGTGAAGGATGGCGCTGGCCGTACATATGCCCATGGTTGACGACCAACGTGCCACCTGGCAAGTCAAGCAACTCTGTGGTTTTTAATTGAACTAAGTGACTATCATTATTACCCTGAACAGCTACCAGTTTTTGCTTGGGCGTTAGTACGGATAGTGTTTTTTCGTCAACAATATCACCCGCATGAACAACAATATCACACTGACTAAATAAACTGACAATATGCGGATGGATAAAGCCATGCGTATCTGAAAGAATGCCAATTTTTAAAGGAAGGTTCATGCTGTAAGATTATACGCCAACTAGTTTTCAGATAAAATCAAGTCGTGACATTTTGTTCCATTATTTGGTGAAAAAATAAACAATTTTGATACGTATTAATAGGCATAATATTGCCATTCATAAAATGAATAAACTTGAGGGGAGTGGGTAAAGTCACGTTGAAAATGACTTTATTTTTGTTGATACTATCAATAGGAGATTAGCATGGCAGTATTATTTTCAGACGATTGGATGAACCAATTAAAAGACGAGTGGAATGGATCCGAAGAAGTTAGAGGCAAGTTGGCGGAGATTAATTTTTCTTCAACGATTGCGTGTGGCTTTAAAGGCGATGGCACACCAACCGGTATTTTCGTAGTTGAAAATGGCGAGTGTGTTAAAGCGGGTGACTACAATGGGGAGAGTGTTGATTGGGACATGCGTGCCGATAAGAAAAACTGGATGAAATGGTTGGACAAGCCGTTAGGCATGGCATCCATGGGTATGGCAGTTACTATGGGTAAGCTAAAGTTTGAAACAGGTGATTTTGGCGCAATGATCAAAGATCCAAGAATGGCAACGCCTTTTGTTAAAAGTTTTGCTTTAATGGGTGCGATTGGCGGCGAGTAATCACTGACTAATTGTGATCAATTGAAACCCGCTTATAAGCGGGTTTTTTATGCGTGATGCTTTAATGGTATTGCTTGCTCAAAGGTTTCAATATTGATAAATCCGTCCACAGGTTTGGTTTTGATTTTGGAGCTGGGCTTGCTAATGGCAACAACTGTGCCAATGCCAAATTTTTGAGCAGAATTAAGCACACTAATAGAATCGTCAAAGAAAATACTGGTTTTTTTGTCAAAGCCAATGGCTTGCTCTAGTTGCTGCCAAAAGCTTTGATCTTCTTTTGGTGCGTTGTAGTCATGTGAAGAAATAATGTCGTCAAAATAGCTTTCTAAATTAGTGACTTGCATCTTTAGTTGCACGGTTTTTCGATGGGCATTGGTGACTAGATAAATGCGTTTATTGTGTATTTTGGCTTGAGCTAAAAACTCCAATACAAAAGGGTGGATTTGAATGAGGTGAGACACATCTTCTTTAAGCTTAGCAATGTCCAATTTAAATATGTTTTGCCAATAGTCTAAGCAATACCAATGTAAGTTGCCTTGCTGTGCTTCCAGCATTGGATAAATCTTATCTTTAGATTGCTGATGGGTAAGACTGTGTTTGTTAGCGTACACCAAAGGTAGGTATTCCATCCAAAAATGCAGGTCAAAATTAAGATCTAACAAGGTACCATCCATGTCTAGCAAGATGGTATCGATGGCCGCCCAGTCGATGTTATTTTCTACGCCAGCTGGTGCCATTTGAAGTGTCCTCTAAAACAATGCCAAGTTCCGTTAGCTCGTCTCGAATTTGATCAGAAGTGGCAAAGTCTTTGTTTGCTTTCGCCTCATCTCTTAGTCTAATTTTCTCATCGATGTCCTCATCAGACAAGGCCACGCCTTGTTTAAGAAAAGCATCTGCCTCCATTTGTAAGAGACCAATATAACCACCGAGCTTTATTAGTAGCTGTGCTAAAGCGCTAGCCTGATCGATATCCTTGCTGCGCTCGGAGTTAATGAGTTTGGCCAACTCAAATAAAATACTTAAAGCAATGGGTGTATTGAAGTCATCATCGAGAGCCTTATTAAAGCGGGTTTCAAAATCAAAACGCTGTGATACTTCATCAGTAGCGGCGTCACTAGCGTGCAAGCCTCGAATCGCAGTATAAAGACGGGTTAGTGAAGATTTGGCATTATTAAGATTGACATCAGAAAAGTTGAGTGGCGAGCGATAATGCGAGCTCATAATAAAATAACGCAAAGTCTCTCCGTCATAGCTTTCTAGCACGCCACGAATGGTGAAAAAATTATTGAGTGATTTGCTCATTTTTTCATCATTAATATTAACAAATCCAACATGCATCCAGGTGTTTACAAAACTACAATTGTTGGCACCTTCAGATTGAGCAATTTCATTTTCATGATGCGGAAAAGATAAATCCATGCCACCGCCATGAATATCAAAATGATTGCCTAAGTGATGAGTCGACATGGCCGAGCATTCAATATGCCAACCGGGTCGTCCATCACCCCAAGGTGAGGCCCAGCTTGGCTCTGTTGGTTTGGCCATTTTCCACAGCACAAAATCAAGCGGATCTTTTTTGTCGGAGTCAATTTCAACTCTTGCGCCCGCTTCCAAGTCGTCTAGGTTTTTGCCACTAAGCTTACCATAGCCAGCAAATTTGCGCACTGAATAATACACATCACCATTTTTTGCTTGATAAGCCATGCCTTTTTCTATCAACGCCTCGATCATGTAAAACATCTGATCAATTGCCTCGGTCGCACGTGGCTCAATGTCAGGCGCTAAGATGCCAAGTGCGCGCTCATCTTCATGCATAGCGTCAATAAATCGATTGGTTAAGCTGTAAATATCCTCTGAATTTTCAATCGCGCGAGCAATGATTTTATCGTCAATATCGGTAATATTACGCACATAGGTAACATTGGGAAAATTGCGTCTTAAGTGACGAGTGATTACATCAAACATCACCAAAACTCGCGCATGACCCATATGGCAATAATCATAGACCGTCATGCCACAGACATACATGCCTATTTTGTCAGGATCGATAGGATGAAAAACTTCTTTTTGTTTACTGAGAGTATTGTAGATTTTAAGCATGCTGACATTTTACGTGAGTATTTGTCTATGTTTTAGCTTGTCACGGTTAAACCCTTATTTTTTATAAGATATACGTAGGTTCGTCGTTGTATAATCTATGGGTTTATTAATTAATTATTGGAGAAGATATGAGCGTTTTAGTAACTCAACAAGCACCAGATTTTACCGCTGCAGCCGTTTTGGCGAATGGCACAATCGTTGACGATTTTCAACTATCAAGCCTAAAGGGCAAAAAAATCATGGTATTTTTCTACCCATTAGATTTTACTTTTGTCTGCCCTTCAGAAATTCTAGCACACCATCACCGTGTGGCTCAATTTGCTGAAAAGGGTGTTGAAGTTGTCGGTATTTCAGTTGATTCACAATTCACGCATAATGCTTGGCGCAACACAGCGCCAGCAGACGGCGGCCTAGGTGCAATCGATTTTCCATTAGTAGCTGATACTGATCATTCGATTATGCAAGCTTACGGCATTGTACATCCAGCGGGTATTGCACTGCGCGCTTCGTTCTTAATTGACGAAGAGTTTACTGTGCGTCATCAAGTTGTGAACGATCTACCATTAGGTCGTAATGTTGATGAAATGTTACGCATGGTTGATGCGCTTGATTTCCACACAACGCATGGTGAAGTTTGCCCAGCAGGCTGGAACAAAGGCGACGAAGGCATGAAAGATACACCAGAAGGTGTGGCCGAATATTTGGCCAAAAATGCTGATGATCTATAAGAGTTAATCAGTTTGATTAAAGGGAGTGAATCGCTCCCTTTTTTTACGTATTTAATAACAGGAAATAACAATGAAAAAATTTAAATGTATGGTGTGTGGCTGGGTTTATGATGAAGCTAAAGGCTCTCCAAAAGAAGGTATTGAGCCAGGTACTAAGTGGGACGATGTTCCTCAGGATTGGGTATGCCCAGATTGTGGTGTGACCAAGGATCAATTTGAAATGGAAGAAATCTAGTAAAATAGCATTTTTTAAGATTCATACAAAGGAAGAAGCATGTCAAAAATATTAGTATTGCCGGGTGACGGTATTGGTCAAGAAATTGTTGAGCAAGCGCTTAAGGTAATTAACCATTTAAACGCAAATAATAATCTGAACATGGAGTTAGTGCACGGTCTCATTGGCGGCACAGCTTATGATGAAACTGGCTCGCCACTACCGCAAGCAACATTAGACGCTGCTAAAGAGTGTGATTCTATTTTACTGGGCGCTGTTGGTGGTTATCAGTGGGAAGCGCTAGAGCGCGATCTTCGTCCTGAGCGTGGTCTTCTGGGCTTGCGTGCTGAAATGGATTTATTCTCAAATCTTCGCCCCGCTATTTTGTATCCGCAACTGGCCAGCGCTTCAACTCTAAAAGAAGAGATCGTTTCTGGCTTGGATTTAATGATTGTTCGTGAATTGGTATCTGGCATTTATTTTGGTCAGCCTCGCGGTATTGAAATGCGTGATGGTGAGCGTTTCGGCTTTAATAGTGCAACCTACTCTGAGTCTGAAATTCGTCGTATTGGTCATTCAGCTTTCAAAATTGCGCAAAAACGTGGATCACGTGTTTGCTCAGTCGATAAGGCTAACGTGCTCGAAGTCTGCGAGTTATGGCGCGAAGTGATGGAGGAAGTGGCTAAAGATTATCCAGATGTTGAACTCTCACATATGTATGTGGATAATGCTGCGATGCAGTTAGTCAGAGCACCAAAGCAATTTGACGTGATGGTGACATCGAATTTATTTGGTGACGTACTGTCTGATTGCGCCGCTATGCTTACGGGTTCTATTGGCATGCTGCCAAGCGCCTCTTTAAATAAAGATGGGTTTGGTATGTATGAGCCGATCCATGGTTCTGCTCCAGATATTGCTGGCCAAGATATTGCCAATCCACT
Organism: Candidatus Thioglobus autotrophicus; assembly: GCF_001293165.1. Lineage (NCBI taxonomy): Bacteria > Pseudomonadati > Pseudomonadota > Gammaproteobacteria > Pseudothioglobaceae (SeqCode) > Candidatus Thioglobus > Candidatus Thioglobus autotrophicus. The sequence continues at coordinate 869,637 of NZ_CP010552.1, forward strand.
AGCCACTATTTTGTCAGTTTCAATGATGTTGCGTTACTCACTTAATCAAGTAACGTTGGCTGATAAAATTGATTCCGCAGTGAATACAGTGCTTGATCAAGGCTACCGCACAGCAGACATTGCCAGTGAAGGTGACACGGTTATTGGCACGAGTCAAATCGGTGATTTAGTCGTTGAAGCGCTTCAAGGATAATCATGAAAATTGTCGTCTACTCAACTAATACTTGCCCAATTTGCGTTAAAACCAAAGAGCTACTAAACAAGTGGAATCTACCGTTTGAGCAAAAGATGATTGACGAAGATCGCGCCCATATGGCAGAATTTTCCAAAGTGACTAATGGTGCCAGAATGGTGCCACAACTCACGATTGATGGCAAGCATATTGGAGGGTTTAGCGACCTAACAGAGTTACACATGGACGGCTTCTTCGATTAAATAAGGGTAATTTTTTCCAAATTCTTTGTTGTCGCAATTCTCAAAAGCAGTCACTTACTAAATGTAAGCTCCTGCCTTTTTAAATTTCTTACGCTTCGACTTTGATAAAAATTACCACTTATTCTGTTATTTAAGAATACAATATAGTTCATGGAAAGCTAAGAAAGACTAGCAGAGATAGTGCTACTATTAATTTAAAAGAGACTATATGAAAACAATACTTAGTTTATTTATGCTGGCAGTTTCTTCTCTGATGGATATGGTGGTGGATTTTTTGTGGGTGGCGAAGATTACAGTCGAGTGATATCAGGCACAGCAATTTATTTAAAATAAATTCGAGCGAAACCCCTTTGAGTCCATATTAGAAATCTAGTGTTTCAACCTCTTGTAGCATTTTGCCAATATGCTTGCCTATTTGCTCATCAAATGCAGCCCAATTTTTGTAAGCCTCTAGCTTTTTAAGCGCTTCAGGCTTTATTTCATAGCCAGACAAGTCCTCTTCATAGCCTTTTTCCGCCTGCTGTTTGATGATAGCTAAATAGTCTAAAAAAGAATTGATGGCCACATCAGGATTGCCTGTTTGACCATGTCCAGGGACGTAATTTTTAAAGTTAAGGTCAACCGCATAGTCTAGCGCTTTAATATTGCTATGCATGTCAGAGCTGGCATCAAAAGAGCCTAAGAAATCAATAATGGCATTGTCACCCAAAAATAAAGTTTGGCTGCCAACATGCTCAATCATGATGTCAGTATCTGTATGAGCTTTTTGCGTCGGACTGTGAATGATAAATTGCTCTGAGTCCAGCGTCATTTTCTGCAAGTGTGCCACACTATCGGTTGGATAAACAGCTTTTGTATTTTTGGTATAGCCTTGTGTATTGTCATTCATGATATCTAGCCAAAAATCAGTTTCGCCTTCATGAGCTTGTTTGAGCATCTGCGCGTGAGCGTAGATTTTGACCGCTGGATAGCGTTCAACGATGGCCTGATTACCGAGCCAATGATCGCCATGTGCATGGGTATTAAATACGGCAATAATAGGTTTTTTGGTGATTTTTTCAATTTCAGTAATGACTTTTTTGCCAATATGATAAGCACTGCCTGGATCAATCACAATCACCCCTTGGTCGCCAATAATCATTGCAGGATTATTCATAAAGCCTTTGTTGTCAACGCTGGGTGTGCCTACGGGCCCGTGAATAACAAAGACATTTTTTGCAATAGGCTCAAATTGGTATTGCCCAACTTTGTCGATTGTCCAAGCATTAACAAGACTAGATAAAAATAGTGTTAGTAATAGAAGTGCTGTTTTCATAGTGTTCTATAGTCGAAAAATAAGTAAAGACGATACGCTCTTTTTTGTAAGAATTTTGAAAAATTTGCCAAATAATAAGAATGGCCGCAAGTTGAGCCAGTGGTTGGATATAAATGGGCAATAATTGCCATATATTCCCGAAAAAAACCCATTTTTTGCTTAAAAATGGATGTTTTTAGCTGTTTATTGGCAATAATTGATTGATTTTTGCGTGTGGATGAAAAATTTTGGAAATTTTAATTATGAATGCTCAATCTTGTTTTTTGTATTACAATTCACGCTTATGAAAGACTTTGTTGCTAATAATAAGCATTTGAAGAAATTGGTAGAGGGTAATAAGCGTTATATCGCCTCCCATCTTCAGCACCCAGATCAATCCAGTGAAAGGCGTTTCGAGCTTAAATATGGACAGCATCCTTTTGCCATTATTTTGGGTTGCTCAGATTCGCGCGTACCACCTGAGGTTATCTTTGACCAGGGTTTGGGAGATTTGTACGTGGTTCGTGTTGCTGGCAACGTGTTGGATGAGGTGGTTATGGCTAGCATTGAATACGCAGTATTGCATGTGGGAGTTTCGCTGATTATGGTGATGGGGCATTCTCAATGTGGCGCTGTACAGGCAGCGTGTGCACATGAACAGCTTGAGGGCAGTCTGCCTGCTTTGGTGCAGGCATTCAATCCAGTACTTGAGCAAGTAAAAGGTCAGCCGGGCAATTTGGCTGAAAATGTGGCTTTGGCCAATGTTGTTCATGTGGCAGAAAAACTCAAACAAACGGGGGTGCATTTTTTAAAAATGTTTGACGAAAACCAGCTGACAATTGTGCCAGCGTATTATGATATTGACACAGGTAAAGTGGAGTTATTAAGCGAATGAATTTAGATGTTACGCAAGAATTATTAAACAGTTTATATTGGATTTCTCTGGTAGCTGTGGTGGTGTCATCGGCTTCTGGTGTGCTCAAGGCTGGTTTTAGAAAATTTGATTTATTTGGGGTGGTGATTATTGCTATTACCACTGGATTGGGCGGCGGCTCTTTAAGAGATATGTTGTTAGATATTGATGTATTTTGGATACAAGATCAGATCTTTTTTATTGTTTCATTGGCCAGCGCGTTGATCATATTTATTGGCGCTCGTTTCGTGTCAATTTCGCCAAAATTTTTCCTAATTCCTGACGCAGCTGGATTGGCAGCATTTAGTATTGCCGGAACCATGGTAGCATTAACCGCAGGCGCACCTTGGTTGGTGGCGAGTTTCATGGGCGTTATCACCGGCACAATGGGCGGTGTTTTTAGAGATTTGCTGTGTAATGAAACGCCGATTGTATTTAAGAGTCCACTGTATGCGACTGCTGCTTGGCTGGGTGCTTTAGGGTTTATTGCGCTAGTACACTATGAAGTGGGCGTGGTGTTTAGTGCAATTATTGCTGGCCTTTGTATTTTTATCACGCGATTAATCGCCATTCGACTTAATTTGGGCCTGCCTAAATTTCAACTAAAAGAATAAAAATGGCAAAAAAAATGACGACCTATTGGGCCGTCATTTTTAGTTTGAAACTAAAGGCATTTAAATATCTAGCGCCTCAATCTCCAATAGCATTTTGTTGATATGCTTGCCGAGCTGTTCATCATAGCCACTCCAATCCCTATAATTTGCTAAATGATTATTAGCAAAAGGTTTGATTTCATAGTCGGCTAAATCCTCTTCAAAACCTTTTCTAGACTCTTGTTCAATCACTTTAAGGTAGTTTAGATATGGGTCAATCGCTTGAGTGACATTTCCTGAGTAGCCATGTCCAGGAACATAAGTATCAATAGTTAGATTTTTCGCATAATCTAAAATTTTGATATTATCTAGCATGTTTGATTGTCCATCAAATCTGCCCATTCTGTCAGTAAAAGCATTATCTCCAGTAAAAAGGGTTTTAGAATTTACATGCTCAATCATGATGTCCGAAGAAGAATGAGACGAAGGAAGTGGTGAGTGAATGACTAATTTCTGCCCTTCAATATTTAGTGTGTCCTTGTGGCTTATTGAATACGTTGGTATGACAGCAATTGTGCCTTTGGCCTTGCTTGTAATATCGCTATATACTTTTATCCATCTTTGGGCTTCGCCATATTCCGCTTCACGAATCATATTCATATGTGCGTAGAATTTAGCGTTTGGATACTTATCTTTTATAGAATGATTGGCCAGCCAATGATCGCCATGTACGTGCGTGTTTATGACAGCTACAACAGGTTTTGATGATATTTTTTCAATTTCGTTAAGAATGTTATCACCAACAAATTTTGAACTACCAGGGTCAATTATAATTAAACCATTGTCACCTTCAATAAAAGCAGGATTGTTCATAAAACCGTGATTTAGTTCGCTAGGGCTGGCAATAGGACCGTGTATAACATGCACTTGCTTGTTTAATTTTTCAAATTTAAAGTCACCCACATCATCAATTGTCCAAGCATGAATTGTTGACGATAGTGCCAAAGTAAATAGTAATGCTAATTTTTTCATATCTCTCTCCTCTATGTTGAATTGCCCATTATAGCTAATGTTATAATTCTATTTATGCGAAAAAAACCCATACTAAGCAATGTTACTGACATTGCCACCACTCGATTTTTCAATATTCAGTCAATGGATGTTGAGTTTTCAAATGGAGAGAAGCGTCAATATGAACGCCTAAAGCCGCCAGGCAACGGTGCAGTTTTAGTCATTCCAATGTTGGATGATGAGACAGTGTTGATGATTTATGAATATTCTGGCGGCACAAATCGCTACGAGTTGGCGCTCACTAAAGGCAAAATTGATGATGGTGAAACACCCTTAGAAGCGGCCAATAGAGAGCTCATTGAGGAAATTGGTTATGGCGCTAAAAAACTCACTTATATGAAATCTATGAGTATTGCGCCAGGTTATCAGTCGAGCGAAACGCATATTGTTTTGGCACAAGATTTATATCGAGAGTCAGCTGAGGGGGACGAGCCGGAGCCGCTGGAAGTAGTTAAGCACAAGCTGAGCAATTTAGAAAGCTTGGTTTATGATGATGATTTGACTGAGGCAAGAAGTATTGCCGCACTATATATGGCCAAAGAGGCAATTAAACGGCAATTAAGTGATTGATATTCCTCAGGATTTTGTTCTCGCATCGGCGAGCACGCCTTTTCCTGCTACTGAGCGAGCCCTCAAAGAACCTAACGGCCTGATTGCTATCGGTGGTGAGCTATCAACTCAACGTTTATTAGAGGCTTATAGTCAAGGTATTTTTCCTTGGTATAGCGAGCAGGATCCCATACTTTGGTACAGTCCAAATCCTAGAATGGTGATGACGTCAGATAGATTGCATGTGTCTAAAAGTCTGCAAAAAACGCTAAATTCTGATAAATTCCAAATAAAAGTTGATACAGATTTTGAGCAAATTATTCATCATTGCAAAACGGTCGAACGCAAAGATCAGACGGGCACTTGGATTGATCAAGCGATGGTTGACGCCTATACCGATCTATATCAGCAGGGTTTTGTTCGCTGCGTTGGCGTGTATCAAGAGTCTAGGCTGGTGGGCGGTCTTTATGGCGTGTCATTGGGCAAGGTGTTTTTTGGTGAATCGATGTTTTCTTTAGTAGCGGACAGCTCTAAAGTAGCCTTTGTGCATTTACTGAAAAACATGGGCTATTCATTGGTTGACTGCCAGGTTGAAAGTCCACATTTAAAAAGCCTTGGTGCCTTTAATGTTGAGCGCCACGCGTTCATTCAAAGTCTTCAAGAATTGCTGTAAAATAGCGACTAATTTTATAAATAACCAAGAGAAAATTAAAATGATCAAATTAACAGCGCTAATGTTTATTGTTGTCGGTCTTTCAGCTTGTGGAAAAATGGGTGAATTAGAGGCAGTTAAAGCGCAAGCTATTGATGCATCTACAACACAAACTACAGTTGCGCCAGAGTTGGATATATTGCCGCACAACTCAAAATAACGGTTGAGCTTTTCTTACAAAAATAAATCTTTACACGCCGAATCTGTTGATATTGCAGATTTGATGGATCGTTACGGCTCGCCGTTATACGTTTATTCACGAACTGATATTGAAAATAATTGGCGTGAGTTTGATTCGGCTTTTGGCGATCATCCGCACTTGGTGTGTTACGCAGTTAAAGCTAATTCTAATATTGCCGTGCTTAATGTGCTGGCTAAAATTGGCGCCGGATTTGACATTGTTTCAATTGGCGAATTGGAACGTGTTTTGGCAGCAGGTGGACAAGCCTCAAACTGTGTATTTTCAGGTGTTGCCAAAACGCAGGTGGAAATCAAACGTGGCCTCGAGGCTGGCATTCGTTGCTTTAATGTGGAATCTGCTGCAGAGTTAGGGCGTATTGAACAAGTGGCGAGTGGCATGAATGTGCAAGCGCCAATTTCCATTCGCGTCAATCCGAATGTGGACGCAAAAACACATCCATATATTTCTACAGGCCTAAAAGAAAACAAATTTGGCGTGGATATTGACGATGCGCTCGTACTCTATAAAACGGCGCAACAATCCAAGTATTTGTCGATTAAAGGTTTGGACTGTCACATTGGCTCCCAGCTCACTGATGTATCGCCATTTTTAGATGCACTGGATAAGGTACTGGGTTTGATCGAGATACTTAAAAACCAAGGTATTGACATCGAACACCTAGATTTAGGCGGCGGTGTTGGCATTGTCTATGATGATGAAACGACAATCGATATTGCTGCTTATATTGCTGCAGTTTTAAAGAAAGTTGGAAATTTAGAAATTATATTGGAGCCAGGACGCGCTATTGTCGGTAATGCGGGCGCCTTTATCACCAAAGTTGAGTTTCTAAAGCGAAATTCAGACAAGTCGTTTGCGATTATTGATGGCGCGATGAACGACTTATTACGACCCGCTTTTTACAATGCCTATCATCAAGTGTTGCCTGTGCGTGAAAATGCTCAGGGAATTGAGTCTAATTGGGACTTGGTAGGTCCGATTTGCGAAACCGGTGATTTTTTAGCCAAAGATAGGGTGCTGTCTTTATCTGAGGGCGATTATCTCGCCATTATGTCTGCAGGCGCGTACGGTTTTACCATGAGTTCTAATTACAATTCCCGACCCCGTGTAGCGGAGGTAATGGTGTCAGATAATACACATCACTTGATTCGCAAGCGGGAAACCATTCAAGATTTATTTAATACAGAGATACTAATCAATGACTAAGCTTACCAACAATCAAAAGAAATTTTTACGCTCTAAAGGGCACAGCCTTAAACCAGTCGTTATGTTGGGCCAACATGGTCTTACTAAGGGTGTATTGGCCGAGCTGGAGTCGAGTTTAGAAACACACGAACTATTAAAGATTAAGGTTCGTGGTGATGATCGTGAAGATAAACAACGCGTCATCGATGAGATTCTTAAAACAACACGTGCGCATTTGGTGCAAGTGATTGGTAATGTTATGGTTATTTATCGCGCTTTTGATAAAGAACCTCAACTTATCCTTCCAAGAAAATAACCCACATGACCAAGATTGCAATTAGTGCTGCTGAAACCTCAGGCGACCTAATTGGATCTACGCTGGTTCAAGCATTAAAAGCTCAAGATTCAACACTTCAAATTGAAGGCTTGTGCGGTGAAAAAATGCAAGCTCAAGGGTGCAAGCAACGCTGGAATATGAATCTGGTTAATGTCATGGGCTTTAGCGAGGTGTTAAAAAAATTACCTTCACTATTAAGCTTAAGAAAAGCTATGATCGCGTATTTTTCGATCAATAGGCCTGATGTTTTTATTGGGGTAGATGCGCCAGATTTTAACTTCGTTATTGAAAAAAAACTTAAAAAACAAGGGGCTAAGACAGTTCATTTTGTTTCTCCTTCGGTTTGGGCATGGCGCGCATCACGCGTTAAAAAAATTAAACGTGCCAGTGACTTGATGTTGTGTCTATTTCCTTTTGAGGTTGACTTTTACACACAACATAATCAAAGAGCGGTATTTGTCGGTCACCCTTTGGCAGAAAAGCTCACCCCTAGAAAAAACCACCAAGCCGGTAAGAATATTTTGCTTATGCCTGGCTCAAGAGCAGGAGAGGTTAAGCGCTTATTGCCAGAAATGTTGTTGGCTGCAAAATCTATGGCAGAGCAAGATCCAGCTCTCAGCTTTCATTTGGCATTGGCTAATGATGAGCTATTGGAATGGGCTCAAGCGCTAATTGCTCACCAAGATGTTAGCTTGTCTATTAATGAAGCACACGAACGCATGCAAAGTGCAGATTTAGTGCTGGTGGCCTCAGGTACAGCGGCACTTGAATTAGCACTAGTTGGCGTGCCAATGGTGGTCGTGTACAAGCTATCTAGACTGAGTTATTTTATTGCCTCTAATTTGATGACCAGTCGGTTTATTAGCCTGCCCAATGTGATTGCCAATAAGCCTCTAGTTCCAGAGCTAATCCAAACAGAGGCAAATGGCAACAACATAGCTAAACATGCTTTGCAAATTTTAGATGGTGATCATGCTGAGTTGAGCCGTGAATTTGGAAAAATACACCAGAGTTTATGTCTAAATTCTAGCCAAGAATCGGCCAAACTTATTCTTGAATTTATTCATGAATAAAGAATTTCAGAAAATGGTTGACTTGGCGTTAGTCGAAGATTTGGGCTCTGGTGATGTTTCGGCGAGTTTGTTGTCTGATGAACAAGCTTTTGCAACGATTATTTGTCGAGAATCGGCCGTTATTTGCGGCATTGAATTTGCTCAGGCTGCGTTCTCATCTTTGGATAAAAATATCGATATTGACTGGAAAATTAAGGATGGCGACCCAGTGCAAGCTTCTCAAGTTTTGGCCACCTTATCAGGCTCTTCAAAATCGATTATTAGCGGGGAGCGAGTAGCGCTTAATTTTTTGCAGACATTGAGCTCAGTTGCGACACAGACCAGATTATTGGTTGATAAAATTGCCCATACAAAAGCACAATTACTAGATACAAGAAAGACATTGCCAGGACTGCGCCTGGCACAAAAGTATGCGGTTAAATGTGGTGGCGGCATGAATCATAGGCTGGGGTTGTATGATTGTGTAATGCTCAAAGAAAACCATATCATTGCTTCGGGCGGTATTGCTAAGGCTGTTAAAAAAGCGAGGGATAATTACCCTAAGCTTGATTTGATTGTTGAAGTAGAAACATTGGAGCAATTAGCAGAAGTGCTAGAGTTGACAGGTGTGAGCAGGGCACTATGTGATAATTTTTCGCATCAAGCGCTTGAGCAAGCTGTGCAAATGGCTACTGGCAAACTACCGCTTGAGGCTTCTGGAAATATTGACGAGAGTACGATTGCATCGGTAGCAGAAACTGGTGTTGATTTTATTTCAACGGGCAGTATTACTAAAAACATTCAGGCGATTGATTTATCGTTACGTTTTTCCTGAAGCAAAGAACACAGGACTTTTTAAACTGTCTTGGGTGTTATAGCGCAGAGGCTTATTGTCTTCACCCACAACACGCCCGCCAGCAGCCTCCAAAATACACCCGCCAGCAGCCGTATCCCATTCAGAACAAGGGCCAAATCGTGGATAGTAGTCGTATTCACCTTCGGCAATTTTACAAAATTTTAGCGCACTACCTAAATGATTGATGCGGTATAAACCGAGTTTATTTAGATGGTCATGTAGTTTTAAATTATGAGATGAGTAATGGCCAGTAACCACTTCTAAAGGTTTATTTTGAGCAACTGCTTGAAGTAGTGTGGTTGTGTTATTGTTGAGTTTGAAAGCTCGGGCCTGATCATTGGTAAAGTAGTGAGTTTTACTAAGAGGCGCATAAATAAAGCCGAAAATAGGGCGATTATTCTTGATATAGGCAATGCAAATGCAAAACTCTCCAGTTTGCTCGATAAAATCTCTAGTGCCATCCAGTGGGTCTATCAGCCAGTATTCATCCCAGCTTGAGCGCTCAGAAAAATCAACCGGTTCAGACTCTTCAGAAAGAATCGGTGTGCCTGGGGTTAACTGGCTTAGTGTTTCAGACAATAATTGGTGTGCTTTTTGATCAACAACAGTTAAAGGTGTTTGATCTGACTTAGCTTCAATGGTTAGACTGGTTTTGTAATACGACATAATCATCTCTCCGACTTGCGTGGTGAGTGTGATTAAGTGGGGTGTCAGTGTATCAAACATCATGATATTATCATACCCTTGAGGATGAGAAATACTACTAAATATGGTGGGCCTACTTGGACTTGAACCAAGGACCAATCGATTATGAGTCGAGTGCTCTAACCAGCTGAGCTATAGGCCCGATAAAACGGATTTTTTAAGAATCTAAAAAGCTTTGAAGTTTATGGGCACGAGAAGGGTGTCGTAATTTTCTCAGCGCTTTGGCTTCAATTTGACGAATACGTTCACGTGTTACATCGAATTGTCGGCCTACTTCTTCTAGCGTGTGATCGGTGTTCATGTCAATACCAAAGCGCATTTTGAGTACTTTTGCTTCACGAGGAGATAGGTTGGCTAGCAGGTCGCCTGTTGTTTCTCTGAGACTTTCTTTGGTGGTAATTTCCACTGGTGAAGATAAGTTGGTATCTTCAATAAAGTCACCAATGTTGGAGTCTTCATCGTCACCCACTGGAGTTTCCATTGACAAAGGTTCTTTGGCAATTTTTAAAATTTTGATAATTTTGTATTCTGGCAACTCCATTTCAACAGCCAACTCTTCTGGAGAAGCTTCACGACCAAATTTTTGTAATAATTGACGACGTACGCGATTGAGCTTGTTAATGGTTTCAATCATGTGCACTGGAATACGAATCGTGCGTGCTTGGTCGGCAATTGAACGTGTAATAGCTTGGCGAATCCACCAAGTTGCGTAGGTTGAGAATTTATAACCACGACGATACTCAAACTTATCAACTGCTTTCATCAGGCCAACATTGCCTTCTTGAATTAGGTCTAAAAACTGCAAGCCACGATTTGCGTATTTTTTGGCAATCGAAATAACCAATCTTAGATTGGCCTCAATCATTTGTGATTTGGCCTTTTTAGCGCGTCGGTCACCTTTGCGGTAGAGTTTATTAAGCGCTTTTAGTTCGGCAACTGTGAGTTGCATTTCTTCTTCATACTCATGCAAATTTTTCTGCGCATAGAAGATTTCATCTTTAACTGAATCAAGTGCTGAGGCAAGTTTTTCGTCTAATTTTGCATTTTTGAGCCAGTCATAATTGGTTTCATTGCCAGCAAATATCTCGAAAAACTGAGCTCTTTCCATGCCCGCATAAAGACAGGCATTTTGGATAACTTTTTCTTGTTTTTTAATCTGGGCGACACGATCACAAATAACTTCCATCATGGTTGAAACCAATTTTGGTGCTAGGCGTAAGTCCGATAAGCCTTTGGATAGTTGCTCACGTGCAGCCACGGTTTTTTTGTGGCGAAAGCCGTGTTTTTCATTGAGTTCTTGGTAGCCTTGAGAGCAGCTTAAAACGGTTTCAAAACGGGTATATATCTTATCTTCATCAGGGCCTGTATATTCCATTTCTTCCATGTCTTCGTACTCTTCGTCATCATCAAACTCGCCGGCATCGAAGGCCGCTTTTTTGGCTTCAAAATCTGCCGCGTCACCTTGGTAGCCAATGATCACATCGGTCATTTTACACTTGCCTTCTTCTAGACGTTTATGCGCCTTGAAGAAGTAATCAGTGATTGATGGGTAAAGCGTAATGGCTTGCATAATTTCAAACACGCCGGCTTCAATTTCTTTGGCAATGCGAATTTCATCTTCTTGATCTAATAGATCTACAACACCCATTTCACGCATGTACATTCTGACTGGATCGGTTGTTCGTCCAAATTCAGAATCAAGAGCGGCTAGTGCAGCGACAGCTGCTTCTGCAGAAGTAGATTGAGCTTTAGCGCCCGATTCTACAACCAAGGTGTCAGCATCGGGCACTGAGTCAGAAACTGTAATATCGAGTTCTTCTAAAATGGTAACAATAGGCTCTACTTGTTCTTGCGTTAGTAAGTCTTCAGGCAAGATGTCGTTAATTTCAGAGTAGGTTAAATAGCCTTTCTCTTTACCAACTGTAATAAGTTTTTGTAGTGCTTGCTTGTGTGCTTTTGTAGTAGATTTCATAGAGTAACGTGTTATGACAGACCAAATGATGGATTATACACAAAGTTACCTATTAAAAATCATAGCCTTGTGTGCTTTTAAAATGAAGGGTTATTGTATATCGGCAAAAATATTAATAATAGATTGTTCTTCACTGATGCGTTTGATAACTTCTGCCATGATTGGTGCGATAGACAGCTGTCTGATCTTATGGCATTTGGCAGCATCAGCGGTGAGTGGGATGGTGTTTGTAGTGACTAGCTCATCGAGCTCAGAATTCTTAATATTGCTAATAGCGTTGCCAGAAAGCACTGCGTGTGTTGCGTATGCAACCACTTTTTTCGCGCCTTTTTCTTTCAGAATTCCAGCCGCTTGACATAAGGTTCCAGCGGTATCAACCATGTCATCAATTAAGATACAAGTTTTACCTTCAACATCGCCAATGACATTCATCACTTTCACCATATTAGGTGCAGGACGACGTTTGTCAATAATGGCTAAATCTGCATCATTGAGTTTTTTGGCCGCTGCACGCGCACGCACAACACCGCCTACATCTGGAGAAACCACTACAATATCTTCGTGATTTTGGCTGATAATGTCATCCAATAGTACAGGTTGAGCGTAGATATTGTCAATAGGAATATCAAAAAATCCCTGAATTTGATCGGCATGTAAATCAACCGTTAAAATTCTGTCAATGCCTGAAGACTCAACCATCTTGGCGGCGAGTTTTGCAGTAATAGGAACACGGGTTAAGCGAGAGCGACGATCTTGTCGTGAATAGCCAAAATAAGGCACAACTGCCGTAATTCTTGCCGCCGATGAGCGCTTTAAAGCATCTGCCATGACTAATAATTCCATCAGCGTTTCCGCGGGAGAGGGTCCACACGTTGGCTGAATGATAAAGACGTCACAGCCACGAACATTTTCTAAAATTTCAACCTGTGATTCACCGTCGCTAAACCTACCAACAACAGCCTTTCCTTGTGCAATATTTAAACTAGAGATAATTTCGCCAGAAAGTAACGGATTTGCGTTACCACTAAAAATTTTGATCGTGTCAAGAGACATAGGTATGGTTGGTTGTTGAGAATTGATTAAATTATACTAGGTTACGATGACAAAAATAGCATTTGCTGAGGGATTACGTGAGTAAATTTAGGCAAATAAAAGACATAAAAAAAGCTGCATCTTAATGCTAAGATGCAGCTTTTTGAAAATGGCTGGGCTGGCAGGATTTGAACCTGCGCATGACGGGATCAAAACCCGTTGCCTTACCGCTTGGCGACAGCCCATTTAAGGATCGGAGAAGTATTTATTGCTTGCGCAGTAAAACTCATCCATTCTTTTGGCATTTTTTTAAATGCTGCCAGAGCATCGTTTTGAGTGGAAAATTCAGCAAAAACACAACTGCCCGTTCCACTCATTCTTGCTTTTCCTATCAGATTAGTGCAGTGGTTAAGCTGTTCTAATGCAAGCCTGATTTCATCTGTTTGCTCGATGGCTGCTTGTAGACAATCATTATGAGTATTTACAAGCTCAGAGAAGTCCGATATTTTCCCTATCATCGGGCTCATTGTCAATGCTTTATGCGAGAAAATTTCTGATGTGGAGGTATGTTGATTGATAAACACCACTAAAAAGTAATGATTTGGGGTGTTTACAGGGCTTAGGATTTCTCCCACGCCTTCCGCCCAAGCACTCTGAGCATTGATAAATATAGGTACATCTGCACCTAATTCTAAGCCTAGTGCCATTAATTGCTGCTGATTCAGGTTGGTATTCCAGAGGTGATTTAATGCGACCAGCGTAGTTGCCGCATCAGAGGATCCACCTCCTAAGCCGCCACCAGCAGGAATGTGCTTTACAATAGAAATATCGCAACCCAGCTGTGTATGAGTGTTTTTTTGCAAAAGTTTGGCGGCGCGTATGATTAGATCGGATTCTGGTGTGACATTCTCATTTCCAGAGGCTCTATTAATAGTGCCTTGGTCAGTTACCGAAAACTGCAGTTCGTCATAATAATCTAGCAGTTGAAAGATGGTTTGGAGGTTGTGATAGCCATCTTTGCGCTTGCTATTAATATGTAAAAATAAATTAATTTTTGCCGGTGCAAGCCATACCTTAGGAGGGTTAAACATCAATAAAGACGTCTCGGTAGTATTTTAATTCATCAATTGAATCGCGAATATCAAGTAGTGCTAAGTGCGCAGGCTCACCTGTTCGAATCATTTTCGCTTCAGGTTTCCAGCGTACTAAAAGCTCTTTTAGAGTGCTAACATCAACATGACGATAGTGGAAAAACTTTTCTAATTCAGGCATGTAATTGTATAAAAAACGCCTATCTTGGCAAACAGTGTTGCCACACATAGGTGAGGTGCCAGCAGTTACGTATTTTTCTAAAAACTCGATGGTTTGTTTTTCTGCTTGTTTGGTGGAAATAACACTATCTTTGACACGCTGAACTAGGCCAGATTTGGTATGGTGCTCGGTATTCCACTCATCCATGCCTGCTAGAATTTCACTACCTTGATGAATGACCAAAGCAGGCCCTTCTGCCAAAATATTAAGATCTTTATCCGTCACAATGGTGGCGATTTCAATAATCACGTCACGCTCTGGCAATAGGCCGGTCATTTCTAAGTCAATCCAAATTAAATTTGTTTCTTTGTTCATGTTTTTTGTCCTTTAACAGCCGGTTGATTCACGCACAAAATCGTCTAGTTTTTGATGAGCTGTGCCTTTATTTAAGATATTGAGTGCTTTGTCTATGCCGCCTTGTAGGGAATTACTTAGGCCACACACATAAATGGCTGCCCCCGCATTGAGTGCAATAATATTTTTAGCGGAGCCTTCCTTGCCATCAAGCGCTTGTTGAATTAGCACTAGAGAATCTTCTGCATCATTGGCTTTAATATCATTTAAATTACCAAGTGGCACGCCAAAATCAGTTGGGTTGATGGTATAAGTGGTGACCACGCCATTATTTAGTTCAGCAACAAAAGTGTCGTCTGCAATAGAGATCTCATCCAAGCCATCTTTGGAATGTACGACCATCACATGCTTAGAGCCTAGACTCTTTAAAACATTGGCAATCGGTTCAACCAATTCCTTACTGTATACCCCCATCACTTGAGTGGGTGCTTTAGCAGGGTTAGTGAGAGGCCCAAGTACGTTAAAAATAGTTCTAACAGCCAGTTCTTTGCGCGGACCAATAGCGTACTTCATGGCCGAATGGTGTGCCGGTGCAAACATAAAGCCAACGCCAATTTTATTGACACTATTGCTGATTTGCTCTGCACTCATATCTAAATTAACGCCCGCTGCTTCTAAAACATCTGCACTGCCTGATTTTGATGAAATGGAGCGGTTGCCGTGTTTAGCAACTGAGCCACCAGCAGCAGCAACGACAAAAGCACAAGCGGTAGAAATATTAAACAAGCTAAGTCCATCGCCACCTGTGCCACAAGTATCAACCAAGTGCCTAGTGTTTTTAACCTCAACACCTTTGGCGAGTGAGCGCATAACTTTGGCACTGGCAGTAATTTCGGCAACGGTTTCACCTTTCATAGCAAGACCGACCAAAAAAGCACCAATTTGCGCATCAGTGGTTTTGCCAGTCATAATATCTGTCATCACATCATGCATCTCATTTTCATTGAGATCTTTTTTTGCAATAACTGCCTTAATCGCTTGCTGTATGTTCATAGGTTTGTTTGGCTCATGAGAGTTTCGATATCGTTAATTGTTTTAATGAGATTTTTCGTTAATACGGTATTACCTTCATTGGTGACCAAAACATCGTCTTCAATTCGAATGCCGATATTGTGATACACAGGGTCGATTTTAGCATCCTTGCGAATATAAATGCCAGGTTCAACAGTTGTTACCATGCCTTTTTCAAATACCCTGTGTTGCTGATTATCTTGATATTTTCCCACATCGTGTACATCCATACCCAGCCAGTGTCCTGTACCATGCATATAAAATTTTGACAAACAGTCTTTAGGTGATAACAGACCCAATGCCTCCAGCCCTTGTTGAATAATATCAGAGGCGATTTTATGTGGCTTGTGAATATTTGCGCCTGGCTTAATGCTATCAATAGCGGCCAGTTGTGCGTCGAGCACAATTTGGTAGATTTGTTTTTGTGGCTCGCTAAATTGGCCACTCACCGGAAAGGTTCGAGTGATGTCGCTGGCGTAATAGTCAAGCTCACAGCCGGCGTCAATCAGCACCAAATCACCAGATTTGAGCACTTGATTATTGTCGATATAATGCAATATGCACCCGTTTTTACCGCCTGCCACAATGGGCGTGTAGGCGTGTTGCGTATTGTTTTTAGCAAAGTGCGCATCAAATACACTTTGTAATTCATATTCAAACATATTGGGGCTCACCTGAGTCATTGCTAAGGTATGTGCAGCACAAGAGATATCAGCTGCTTTTTGCATGGTTAGAATTTCTGACTCCTCTTTAATCAGGCGCATTTCATGTAGTGGCATTTGCAGACTTGTTGGATTGTATTGAGCGAGTAATTTAGTCAGTTTTGAGTCTAATTCGCAAGGTTTTGCATCAAAGTAAACAGAATGACCGGCAGGAATAAGTTGTGTTAATTCTACTTCTAATTGATTGATATCAAACGCATGGTCAAGATTTAAGACACTCGGCGCTTCAAGTAAGCCTACACGCGCCCCGTCCCAGATTTCACGAGCAGGGTCTTTAGGGCGTAGAAACATACAGTAGCTATCTTTGCTAATAACAGCAACAGCCTCTGGCTCTTGAAAGCCCGTTAAATAGAAAAAATCACTATGCGGGCGAAAGGGGAAGCTCACATCGCCATTTCTAAATTGCTCAGGATTAGTTGATATAATTAGTACACAATTATCATCAAATTGGCTTAGCAGCTCTTGTCGTCTGTTTTGATGTATCATTATTTTTCAGTTCTTTTAAGTAGCGCAAAGATACCATGAAACACGTTCGCTTGTACCAAGATACCCCTTTGAAAATTAATGATAATAGAATTCTTGATGAATATGCCTCTCATCATTTAGCCAAGGTTTTGCGCTTTCCTCAAGGGCAAGAAATCACCTTATTTAACGGTGATGGCCATGATTATAAAGCAAGCGTGCTAAGCGTTAAAAAGCAATGTGAAGTGCGTATTAATAGTTGTGCTCCCAATTTAAGCGAATCAAAATTAAATCTTATTTTGGCACAAGGTGTGGCCAAGGGTGAAAAGATGGATTTTTTAATGCAAAAGGCGGTGGAGCTTGGTGTTAATCAAATTATTCCTATTTTTACTGAGCGTTGCGTGGTTAGACTAAAAGCTGAAAAATTAAATAAACGTATGCAACATTGGCGCAAAATTATCATTGGCGCCTGTGAGCAATCTGGTAGATCAGTGGTTCCAGAATTACTCAATCCACTAGATTTGACCGACTTAATGGCGCGTAATTGTCCCCATGTATTTGTCTTGCATCATCGAGCACAAAAATCATTATTAGAGTTTGATCAACCCGACCAAGCAACGATTCTTATAGGTCCTGAAGGTGGTTTGAGTGATGATGAAATTACTTACACAATGCAGCAAGGCGCGCAGCCATTGCTACTAGGTTCTAGAGTGCTGAGAACAGAAACCGCCTCGTTGGCCGCAATTGCCAATATGCAAATGCTATGGGGTAGTTAGAATGGCCAGTGCTTTTTGAATAGGCTCGAGTACCGGGGCTAGCTTTTTACGAATGGCAGATCCCGTTAGATTATGAGCTGAAATAGTGCTAACCACCAAACGCTCGTTCACACCTGCTAATAACAATCTAGCATTGAGCTGATTTTGCTCTGTGTTAGATGTCAAATCCAAGCTTTTAATTTGAATATTAATTTTATCAATAGTATCTTGCATGATGATTTTCTCATGAGATAAATATTTTCCCAAGGCTTCCAAGGCTCTATAAAGTACGTATTCCTGGTTGATTTTTTTAAGAATATGCGCCAAAGTTGTTAAAAAAATTTGTGATTGCTCGCTGTTAATGATTTGCAGGTCAGGATGTTGATAGTTAAGAGCTTGAATGTTGAGTTCGTTAGGCAGCTTGCCTTGCATTCTCTCAACAAAGCCTACCAAGAAGGCTGTTTTTCTTTGACCTTGTTGCCAAAGTCTTGCTTTGGCTTTTTGATCAATTAACCCGTCTTGTAGCACCAAGCTGGTTGTGTCAATTAGCTGTTCGGTTTCATTGACAAAAGGTAGGAATTCAAGCAAATACTCAGCAATTTCTCGACCTGTTTCAGTATGGGTAACAAACGTTTTGGTGAGTAAAAATCGGCCAATTTCAGCCTGATTATCAGTATTGGTAGCGCACCACCAAGTCAGTTTGAGTAGTTGATCATCCAGATTGGTTGAATTGGCAACCGCTACAACAGCTTCAACCTCACCCAGTTTAAGTAGTGAGGTCAAGTTTGAAGATTCAACCTGACCCATTCTTGACCAACGCTTTAAATAAGAAGGGTAGCCGCCCATGGCACCAAGTACTTGAGTAACCAATAGTTTTTTAACCTCCTTGATATAAGCTGCACTATCACCACTGGGTTTTAGCTCAATAGTCTGCTCTTTTAGTTGTGTATTCAATCCAACTACGACTAATTTATAAGTATCGATGCGAATGGCAATCGAGGTAGCAATTAAAACGTTTAGTTTTAGTATATCTTCAGGCTCAAGCATTTAGTAGTCTGTTCAATTGTGACAAGGAGTGAGAGGAAAGTGAATCTTTAAAAATAACCAAAGAGCGCTTACCAAGGCTGATTATCACCAGGAATTGAGATTGATAGGCGCAGTAAACACAGGGATATTGGCGATTACGGCCTAATTTATCAGTTGTTATGAGTGTTTTATCCTTTAAAGAAAATGAGAGGATGGTATTTGATTTTTTTAGCAAAATATTTAAATTTAGCCAATAAAAATGCATAATTAATGCAGCACTCAATGCAAGACTGGCGTAGTTGTTAAAGCTATAAAGCCAAATCACAATGAGTGCAAATAGATGCACAAGTATTGAGATACGCACGTATATTCTCGAGGTTTGAAGTTTAAACGTAACCGTTTCAGTCGCTATCACTTAGTTCTGACGCTAGCTTGCCAGCTCTATCAAACGCAGCACGCATCGCGTGTGTAACGATCATTTCAAAATTTTGATCTTGAAATGATTCAATCGCAGCTTGGGTAGTGCCATTTGGAGAAGTGACATTGGCACGTAATTCTCTTGGTGATTCATTGCTAGTATTGGCCATCATGCTAGCACCCAAAGCAGTTTGTATACTAAGCGTTTGTGCTGTTGCTTCATCCAGCCCGAGTGCAACACCTGCTTTTGCCATGGACTCAATCATTAAGAAAAAATAAGCTGGGCCACTGCCAGATAAGGCGGTTACAGCGTCTAACATACCTTCTTCCGACACCCACAGACTTTGACCTACACTGTTAAGAATGCTAGTGGCTAATTCTTTTTGCACATCGTTCACACATTTGTTTGCAAATAATCCTGTCACTCCTTGGTTTAATAAGGCCGGTGTGTTGGGCATGGTGCGTACAACGGCATTATCACCACCAAGCCAGCGGTCTATGTCGTGTGCACGCACGCCTGCTGCAATTGAAATTATCAGTGTATTGGGCTTGAGCGCGCCTTTTAACGCCTGGCAGACGTCAGCCAATACTTGAGGCTTGACTGCCAATATCAAGACGTCACAACAACAGGCAAGCGCTAGATTATCCGTAAATACTTCAAGGTTAAACTCTTGCTTTCGCAGGGATAATAGCGACGCATTCGTATCGCTGATTTTAATATTTTCAGTAGAAAAACCAGTATTAATCAATCCAGAAATAATAGCATAAGCCATATTTCCTGCGCCAATAAAGCCAATGGTTGTTGAGTTTTTCATTACAATGTTTTTTAAATTTAGTCTAAAGACTATTCTACCAAAATAACTAAAGAGGTATCCAAGTGAGTGCAAAAAAATTCAATCCAAAATTAATTATGATCGACGTCGATGGCACCTTGGTAGACAGTGTTCCAGACTTGGCATATTGTGTTGATGAAACCATGAAGGCCATGGGTAAGAAGCCTTGGGGCGAGGCACAAGTTCGCCATTGGGTGGGTAACGGCGTGCCAAAATTAGTTGAAAGATCTTTAACAGGGGAGCTAGAAGGGACGCCTAATCAGGCTGAATATGATCAAGCTTATCCAATATTTTTAGAGCTGTATGCGGTTAATACATCGGTACGTTCATGTTTGTATGAGGGTGTTGAAGAGGGCTTGGCTTATATGAAAGCACAAGGCTATACACTCGGCTGTGTGACCAATAAAGCTGAGCAATTCACTTTGCCTATTTTAAAAGATTTGGGTATTTTTGATTATTTTGGTATCGTAGTGTCTGGCGACACTTTAGCGAAGAAAAAGCCTGATCCATTGCCACTTCTTCATAGTGCTGATTTTTTCGGTATCGATCCAAAAGATTCGCTTATGCTGGGTGATTCAGTCAGTGATGTTAAGGCGTCACGCGCAGCTGGGTTTGATATTATCTGCATGTCATACGGTTATAACCACGGCAACGATATTCGCGATACCAATCCAGACTTAGTCATTGATTCTATGGCTGAGCTTAAAAATTATTTATAATTTTTTGGAAAATAAATCCTCCTCTTGATCATACGCACAGACCTCAACAGTTTCGTGCGTATTATAAATATCATGCGTAAAATGCATCTGTATGGATACATTTGATCAAAACCATATTTGGCACCCTTATGCCAAAATTCCTAACTCTGTTAAAGCGCACAAGGTGCTTTCAGCTGAGGGTGTTTATCTTAATTTAGAGGACGATAAGCGTGTTATTGATGGCATGAGTTCTTGGTGGAGCACCATTCATGGCTACAACCATCCGACACTAAACCAGGCGCTGACAACACAATTAAGCAAAATGTCACACGTGATGTTCGGTGGTTTAACGCATGATCCTGCAATCGAGCTTGCTAAAACCTTAGTTGATATTACGCCTGAAAATCTTAGCAAAGTCTTTTTTACAGATTCAGGTTCTGTCGCTGTGGAAGCAGCACTGAAAATGGCCTTGCAATATTGGCATAATAAAAGCCAAGCTAAAAAACACAAATTTATCACTATTCGTGGCGGTTATCATGGCGATACTTTTGGCGCTATGAGCGTGTGCGATCCAGACAATGGCATGCACCATTTATTTTCAGGTGTTTTACCACAACATTTTTTTGTCAAAAGCCCATCAATGGTGTCAATGGATGAGGCCTTGGCAGATTTAGAAATAACCCTCAAAGCGCATTCAGACAATATTGCCGCTATGATTTTAGAGCCTGTGGTGCAAGGTGCAGGTGGTATGAGAATTTATAATCCTCAATATTTAACCAAAGCCAAAGCGCTATGTCAGCAACACCAAGTGCTATTTATTTTGGACGAAATCGCCACAGGATTTGGACGTACAGGTGAATTGTTTGCATTAGAATATGTCGATGTTGAGCCAGACATTTTGTGCTTAGGTAAGGCGCTAACAGGCGGCTATATGACTTTGGCTGCAACCCTGACAACGGATGAAATCTCCCAAAGGGTTGGCACACTCATGCATGGCCCTACTTTTATGGCCAACCCACTAGCTTGTAGTGTGGCCAATGCTAGTATTGAGTTATTGTTAAATTCTCCATGGCAGGATAATATTGCTGATATTGAGACTGTTTTGAGTGGTGAGTTGTCTTCATTGAAGTCACATGATAAGGTCGCTGATGTGCGTATTTTGGGCGCTATTGGCGTGGTCGAATTAACCCAAGAAATAGATGTAGAGAAGGTTCAAAATCAACTAATTGAACATGGCGTATGGCTTAGACCTTATGGTAAGCTACTGTATACCATGCCACCTTTTACTATTAGCAAGCAAGAGTTGTTGCTAATTACCAAAGCCATTAAAATCGTTATTGAGGAATTATGAAAAAAATCATTTTACTATTAAGTTTATTAGCCTTCACAGTCCAAGCTAATGATTATGAAAAAGTTAGTGTTGATATGGCTGCTGAAAAACTCAACGGTAGTGCTTACTACATACCTGGCTTGTCCGGCGCTGCTACTGAATACGAGGGCTTTATCTCCAATGCCGGTTTTGTAGTCACCAGCGAAGGAGTGGTGGTATTTGACGCTTTGGGCACACCGTCACTCGCTAAAGCCATGCTTGACGAAATCCGAAAAGTGACTAACAAGCCTATTAAGCTAGTGATTGTGAGCCACTATCATGCGGACCATATTTACGGCCTACAAGTATTTAAAGAACAAGGGGCTGAAATCTGGTCGCCTAAAGGTACTTGGGACTATCTTGATTCTGAAACCGCTCCCAACTTGCTAGAATCTAGACGTACGTCACTTTACCCATGGGTTAATGACGAAACTTATCTGGTTAAGCCCGATCGAATTATTGATCAAGATACAAAGTTTAATTTAGGCAATCATCAATTTCTACTGACTTATTTTGGCAAAGTGCATTCAGAAGGCGATATGTCTTTATTGAGTTTGAATGATCAAACACTCTATAGTGGCGATATTATTTTTGAAGGGCGCATCCCCTTTGTGGGCGACGCCGATATTATAAAATGGTCAAAAACGCTCGATCGAGTGCGCAATATTGAGATGGAATATTTTGTTCCTGGACATGGCTCTGCTTCAGATCAGCCACAAGAAACTATGGATCTCACCTACCGATACCTAAATTTCCTGCTTAAGCAATTAACCACTGTTGTTGATGAGATGACACCTTTTGATGAAGCTTATCAAGCCATTGATTGGTCAGAATTTGAAGACGAGCCAGCTTTTGATGCAGCTAATCGTAAAAATGCCTATGCCGTTTACTTGTATTTAGAACGTGTCATGGAATAGCTATTGTTTGTGTGTAGATTTAAGTTTTTATTAGCCGCTCTATTTTTTGGATTATCTTTATCCGCTGTTGCTAAAAATATTTCAATTGCTGTTTTAGCCTTTTCAGGTGAGGAATATGCACGCACTTCCTGGCAACCGACAGTTGACTATTTGAATGCTCATATATTAAAGCATCGATTTAGACTTATCCCTATAGAGCCAAGCAACATAGAATATTTAGATCAATTGGTGCAGCAGCAGAAAGTTGATTTTATTATTACCCAGCCCGTTACTTTTGTTGAGCTACAAGTAAAATATGGTGCCACCAGCATCCTCACCTTGGTAGATGCATCCAAATCATCTGAATTTGGTTCGGTTATTTTTTCCAGGTCTGATAGCGATATTGTTAATTTTCCTCATATAAGAGGCAAGTCTATTGCTGGCGCCAACCCAAAAGGATTGGGAGGCTGGCTTATCGGGTACAACGAATTAAAGCAGCATAATGTTGACGTCATTAATCAATCCAAAGTATCTTTTTTAGGCGTGCAAGAGAATATCGTTCGTCGTGTTTTGGATGGTTCGGTTGATGTTGGCATTGTGCGTACTGGTGTACTTGAAAGACTCGCTAATAGCAAAAACTTAGATTTGGCAAAGCTAAGAGTACTTAATCAGAAAAAAGTCAAAGATTTTCCTTGTTTGTTGAGTACGTCGTTATATCCAGAATGGGCCTTTGTTAAAGCAAGCCATACCTCTAAGCTTATTGCTAAGCAGGTGGCTTCTACGCTTTTATTGATGACACCTGGCTCCAAAGAGGCGACCGCTAGAGGCTATTGGGAGTGGGTAACACCGATTAATTATCAGCCTATTCACGATCTCATGAAAAGCCTACGTGTAGGTGTTTATCAGGATTTTGGCAAGGTTAGTTTTGTTCAATATATTAAAGATAATCTCGTTTTATCATCCATGTTTTTTATCGTATTGATTGTATTGGTAATGACAGGGTTATGGGTATTAAGACTAAACAATCGACTAAAAATCATTAATTATTTTATAGAGCAGCAAAATAATATGATTCTTGACTCAGTATCTGAGGGGATTTATGGTGTTGATTTAGCTGGAAAATGCACCTTTATTAATCAGGCGTTAACCGACATATTGGGCTGGGACAAGCAAGATATGTTAGGAAAATTGCAGCATGAAATTCTTCATCATACGCATGCAGATGGCACGCCCCACCCTAGTAATGAATGTCCAGTTTATGAGACATTTATGGATGGAGAAGCCCGGTTTATTGATAAAGATACTTTTTGGAAAAAGAATGGGCAGAGTATTTCTGTTGAATATAGTGCCACCCCTATTAAAGATAAATTGGGAAATATTGTTGGTAGTGTTGTTGTTTTTAAAGACATCACCCAACAAATTGAACATCAAAAATTACAAAAAAAATATGAGCAGGATCTCGAGCATGTAAGCAGACTCAATACCATGGGTGAAATTGTAACGGGCATAGCGCATGAGTTAAATCAGCCGTTAACAGTTATATCAACCATGGCTTTTACAGGAGCGGGGCTCATTAAATCCAAGCAGTATGATGCGGATAAGTTTCTAGATATTTTTAGCATGTTATCAAAGCAGGCTGAACATGCGGCCAATGTGATTAAACACATGCGCAAAATGAGCAATAAGGATCAGTCTGATTATGCATTGATCGATATTAACGCAAGAATTAAGGGCGTGATTACATTGTTGCAAGCGCTTATTAAAGATAATAACATTCAGCTTAGGCTCGAT
The DNA here is from genome assembly GCF_001293165.1 of Candidatus Thioglobus autotrophicus. Taxonomy (NCBI): domain Bacteria; kingdom Pseudomonadati; phylum Pseudomonadota; class Gammaproteobacteria; family Pseudothioglobaceae (SeqCode); genus Candidatus Thioglobus; species Candidatus Thioglobus autotrophicus. The sequence goes on from NZ_CP010552.1 coordinate 894,187, forward strand.
TTAAATCAAACGCTGCCTTTGGTATTTGCGCAAGCAGTGCAAATTGATCAAGTAGTCTTAAATCTATGTAAAAATGCAATTGATGCCATGGATGGCAGTGATAAGCATAAAGTCCTGGGTATCAAGACAAGATGTCTAGATAAAACGATAGAAGTTGCTATTATGGATACTGGTAACGGTATTGATGCTGATATTGTTGAGCATTTATTCGACCCCTTCTCAACGCTCAAGAAAAATGGCATGGGCATGGGTTTATCGATTAGCAGAAGTATTATTGAACGACATTATGGCAATCTATATGTGGCAAAATCGACACACAATATGACTACTTTTAAATTTACACTACCCATTAAAGCGCCTCATGAATAAAGCTACTATTTTTATTATTGACGATGATCAACAGGTTAGAGCGGCCTTGTCTTTATTAATGGAGTCTGTAGGCTGGAAAGTGAAATTGTTTGCAACAGCTGTCAGTTTTTTAGAACAGTTTGATGGCGACATTCCTGGCTGCATTATTACCGATATTAGAATGCCTATGATGAGCGGCTTGGATTTGCAAATAAAGCTAAAAGAGTACCGTATTTCACCTCCGGTTTTAATGATTACAGGCCATGGAGATATAACTATGGCGGTGCGTGCGATTAAAGAAGGCGCATTAGATTTTATTGAAAAGCCGTTTAATAATCAGTATCTTTTGGACCGAGTACACCAAGCTATTGAAATTGATAGTGATAATAGGGAAGCAGTATTGCGCGTCCTAAAAGTTAAGGAAAAATATAATCAGTTGACCGATAAGGAAAAGCAAGTATTTGGGTGGATTATCAAAGGTGCTCTAAGTAAACAAATTGCTGAAGAAGTGTTTGTTACTCAATCGGCAGTTGAGGCTAGACGGTCAAAAATTATGGAAAAAATGAATGCCGATAATATTTCTGATTTAATGAAAATGGCCATGGTTATGGGCATGGTAAATACTTAGTCAAAAACTAACTTTATCGAATTTATTTTTTATCCCAGTTTAGATTGTTGCATGCATGGCATGTTTCTTTGAGCAGGCCAATCTTCACCAGTAAAGCGTGAATTTTACAGCCTACACAGTATCCCAATATCGCCTCTAACCACATAAATAGCAAGCAAACTGAAACGAGAATAATGCCTAATCCTGCAGGCATATATCGTTCTGTAGTCGGCAGTAGATTCAGTTGAAAAACTGAGTTCAATCCATGTGCAAACACCACGGGATTAAAAAATATAATACAGGTGATTACCATGCCAATGCCAATACTCCAGGCAAATCGCTTGGGAGCTATGGGCACCCAAACAGGTGGATGGTTTTTAGCAAGATAACTACTAATAAGAATACTGGGTGAAAATCTGGAAGTAGATACAAACATGCTAACGATCATTTCAAATAAGACATAAAACAAAACTAAAGTTTGTGTTGAGTACTCATAAGTTCTCTTGACCGCCTCGACTGCGTAGATAATTTGATCATCCCAATTGGTGTCATAGGTGTCAGTAGCGGTACTAACATCAACCACCCACTTTGAAGTGTAAGCCACATCATATAACATCAAACCCATATACACAGGTACAAGTAAAAGTATTCCTGCACGAATACGAACAGCAACTTCATTAATATAAATAACAGAAGCATCTAGATCTTGAAACCAGAGATTTTTCACTATTTTAGATAATTGACTTTTCATGATTTTTTAATAAGTTTGTGCAATCATCTCTTGTCTTGAGAAGAAAGTTAAAGGCATTGAAGTAAATTGACGCTAATGCCGGATTGTTTATTTTGATACTTTGGATATTTGCAGTGTCTTTCCCAGATTATCAATAGATTCGAAATGAATCTCATCGCCTTTTACACCTGGAATCTTAAACTGAAAAAATGGATTTTCAGAAATACTTCCACCAATCGCTGCTTTGGCGGCCAAACGATTATTCTTCTTTAAGATTAGGTTAGTGATGTGATTCTCTGGAACGATTTTCCCACTCTTATCTTTTCGATTGCCACTTTCCATTGGATGCTTAATTAGCACCCTAACAGTAATAAATCCCGCTCTTGACTTAGCTTTTAGTTTGATTTTTGCCATAATTCTTTCTGGAGTATTGTACTAACCTCCGCATCCTCCTAAGGTGACCTTGACAGTCTTGTTTCTAATAAAGCTTCCTGATGCTGTGCCCACAACAGCTGTTACAACTGATGTTTCTGCCATTTTGATGCGCGTTGTAATAAAAGCAGACGCCTCTAAGATTTCAAAATATGCAGATAATGGCACTTTGTTGTTATGCACATAAATCGCAATATTTTTAACGGCGGGCATATGGCTAGCATCGATTGTAATAGGTACCATGGCGCCATTTTCGGCAATCTCTGGTGCCTTTAATATAAACTCACCCTCTTGAGCGTTAGACAATTGTCGTTGAGTTTTTTTGGACAGTTCTTTAAACTCTGATGTATTGGCAAAGGCTTTAATAGGTGTCAGCAATCCAAAACTAACCGCAGTCGCGACTGAAGTAATGGCGATAGATTGCTTTAGAAATAATCTTCTATTCATTGTGCACTCTCTTTAAGTGTCAACACACAGGTAAAACCCCTGTGTGTTGATGTTATTAAGGTCTTAAGTAGGCAAAACCTTTGGCTTGAAGATGTGCAATCTCTGCAACACCACTGGGAACGATGTCAGTTCTTTCAGCATCGTAAAGTTGGTCTGTATCAATCTTCTTGCCTTTTAGCGTATTTGCGCACACTTTAAAGGTAACACCTTGTTTTTTTAGATTGGCAATAGAAGCTTGCTGCTTGTTTGTGGCATTTCCAACTGGAAGCTTAGTGCTACTAGCCTCTTCTGGTAATAGCAACATTGACAAGCCTTTGCCGTGCATAATAACTCGAAGATCTAGGTTTTTTGCGCCGACAGCATTGATATGGTTTTGGATATTTCTAAGTGCGCCTGTTTGTCGCTTAGCACCGTCATAGTTAACATGGTAGGCAATTCTCTGCGTGCCATAATCTCCAGCATTAGCTATCGATGATAAGCCAAATGCCATGCTAAGTGCTATAAGCCCTGTTACCATTTTATTTATTGTTGTTTTCATTTTCTCTCCCTATTTATATTAAATGTCTTTTTTAAGTCAAGCATATGGCTCGACCGATTTCAATTGTATAGAACTGGGAAAATAATAGAATTAGGGCTTATACCAATAATGTTGGTAGTTATTTGAACGGATGTCGTTTAATCAATCGGATCTACATCTAAATACCAGCGAACTTTATTTTTAAGCTTGATGGTATCAATGTGCTGGCTAAAAGTGGCGAGCATTTGATGAAGTGCTTTTCTGTCATTTGATTGCAAGTACAAATTGAAGTAATAATAATCTGCCTTTTTTTCAATTGAATTGGCTACAGGCCCCCAAATTTCTACCGTATCAAGCTTAACACTTTTTAAGAGACCGGCCACCTCGCGCAAAAAATCCTCAGCATTTTGTTTATTTTTAGCATTCGCACATAACAACGCTTGATGAGCGAATGGTGGCATCATGGCACTTTGTCGCTGCTTAAGTAGGCCACTGGCAAATTGTGTATAGCGATTTGAAAGGACATAATGAAACATTGGATGATCTGGGTAGCGTGTTTGAATCGCCACCTCGCCTTGATCGCCACTGCGACCAGCACGCCCTGAAACTTGAATCAGAAGCTGCGCCAAATATTCAGTGGCACGGAAATTGGTGGATAAAAAACCACCATCAATATCCAATATACCCACCATGGCTAAATTAGAAAAGTCATGGCCTTTGGCCAACATTTGCGTGCCAACAATAATGCATGGCTCACCAGAATTAATTTTTTCTAAGTGTTCGGCTAGGGCTTTTTTGCGTCGTGTGGTGTCGCGATCAATACGGATAATAGGCGTATCGGCAAAGTGTGAACCTAGGGTTTCTTCGAGTCGTTCTGTACCGTAACCATAAACCTCTAAGCTTTGTTCGCCACACTCAGGACAGGCTTGTTCTGGCATTTGTTCATCGCCACAGTGGTGACACTTGAGTCGATTGATATGTCGATGATAAATCATGGAAGCATGGCAATGGTTACACTCAGATTTCCAACTACATTCTGTACAAAAGTAAACTGGCGCATAGCCACGCCTGTTAATAAACAACATCACTTGCTTGCCTTTAGACAAGTATTGCTGCATTTTTTCAACGAGCAGTTTAGACAAAGCACCATCAGTATGCGAGCGCATGTCAATCAGGCTAACTTTTGGCATCACCACGCCACCAGCTCGATTGGCCAAAGTTAGGCGCGTGAGCTTATTATCCATAGCGTTTTTTAAAGTTTCCAAGCTCGGCGTAGCTGTACCTAATATCAGCGGAATTCCAACTTGCTTGGCACGAATAAAGCTAAGATCTCGCGCTGAATAACGAAAGCTTGATTGTTGCTTAAATGAGCCGTCATGCTCTTCATCAATAATAATCATGCCAAGATTTGGCATGGGCGCAAAGATGGCGCTTCGTGTGCCTAAAACCACACCAGCGTCTCCACTTTTGGCCATAAGATAAGCATCAAGCTTTTGGGTTTCATTTAGTTGTGAGTGAATAGCTACGACACGGGTTTTTAGGCGCTGTTCAAAGCGCGCTATCATTTGTGGCGTTAGGCCGATTTCCGGTACCAATACTAATACTTGTTGACCTTGATTAAGCACCTCTTGGGTGATGCGCAGGTAAACTTCAGTTTTTCCACTGCCGGTAACACCGTGAAGCAGAAAGCCGTGATACTTATGTTGTTCAGCCAAAATGGCTTCAATAGCTAGTGTTTGCTCCTGGGTAATTTCAAAGTCAGGCTGGCTGGTTTTAAGCGGCAAGCCAATAACTTTTTTGATCTTTGCTTCTTTGCCAAGACGCAAATTTTTGGGCATGGCTGCCAACAACACCTCGCCAACAGGATGGTGATAATATTTAGCTGCCCAAAAAAGAAAATCCAGAATGGGTTTATCCAGAATCGGCATTTCGTCCAGAACTTCCACGATAGATTTCAGCTTGTTAAAATCACTTTTATCTTTATTGGCAAGCGCAATTCCAATGACTTTTTTAGCACCAAAAGGCACTTTAACACGCGCGCCAACAGCAACTTCATGATCACTTTGGTAATCAAAAGTTTTGTTTAATGGAACGGCAATAGCAACTTCAATGATTGGCATGAATGCTGGAATATTAACCACGTAAAATAAATCATTTTATCAATTAAATCTTGGGCATGATTGTTATTCAAAATAGTATTGACGTTAATAGTATTAATGAAGCAGAGTTTTCCAATACGCTACAAAGCGTACTAGATGAGCTTAACGTAAGCGATAGTGAGCTACTCGTGCGCTTTGTGGATAAGATAGAAATTCAGCAGTTAAATAAAACCTATCGTCATCAGGATAAAGCCACCAATGTATTGTCTTTTCCCAGCGATTTGCCGATTGAAATTGAAGAGGCGATTTTAGGTGACGTGGTTATATGTGTTGCAGTTGTGACTGAAGAGGCGCAAGCGCAAGGAAAAACTTTTGAGAATCATTTGCTGCATATGGCCATTCACGGAACGCTGCATTTATTGGGATTTGACCATATTGAAGAATCAGATGCTGAAAAAATGGAAGCGCTTGAAGTAAAAATTTTGGAAAAAATGCAAATCAGCAATCCATATCAATAATTAAGGTTTATTCAGCGTGCTCCATGCGTCCAAGGCGCTCCATAGCACGTAATTCATCGTTAATATAATACATTTTGAGTGAATTTCGCTCCCAAGGCGGTATTCCCGCTTCTTGCAAGACCTTTTTCAGAGATTGTGAGTGTTTTTTGCCGGGTAACTTGATGCGTTGACCTTCGGCTCGATAACGAATGGAAAAATTTGGCAAATTTTCTAATTCAGTGTGAATTGGGCATTTTTCTGATATTTTTTCAGTTGTGTTATTAATAAAATACAAGGATTGCTGGTAACGCCTTACTTCAAACTCATCCCATCTAACTAATGGCGTTGCATCGGCTTTGGCAGATAACAGCTCAATAATCTGATCGAGGATTTTGTCGCTTGGCGCTAAAAAATTTAACTGATTAAGTTGATGGCGCAATACGTTTTTAATTCTATGCAGCTGAAGTGTTGTCAATGCATCAATTTGCAGGCGATTATTAGCATCAAGCAGATTGTTAGTCTGAATATCAAGCTCAGCTAATTCACGCATGAGTTTGAGCGCTTCTGACTGGTGTTTGGCGCTACGAGCAAGGGATTTTGTCAAATTTTGATAGATTTTTGATAATAGAGGGATTATCTCTAAACGCAGTAAATTTCGCCTAAAATTAGTATCTTTGTTGCTATCGTCTTCAATCCAGTTGAGTTTGTGCTGGGTAGCGTAGTCAATCACCTGCTGTTTTCCAATCCCGAGCATGGGGCGGTAGTGAACACCTAGTCCCAAAGGTTTTTGTGGTGGCATTGAGGCTAATCCAGCAACACCAGCGCCTCGAAACAATTGCAAAAGCAAAGTTTCTGCTTGATCGTCCTGATGATGTGCAGTGCACAAAATTTCATCTTGATTTAAATCACATGATAATGAAAAATAGCGTTTTTTACGGGCATTTTCTTCGATGTTAGATGTTTTTTCTAGATAAAAGTCGATATTTTTATAAGGGATGTTGAGGCTTTTACATATCTGTTGGCAAAAAGCATGCCAATGATCACAATGCTCAGATAAGTGATGGTTGCAATGTACAACTCTGAGTTGTTTGGGAAAGTGGGTGTGTAAATAGTGGAGTAAGACGACCGAATCCATGCCGCCACTCAAGCCTAGGACAATATTTTTGCCCTGAAGATAGCTGTCTTTAGTCTTTAAATTGTCCAAACCCAAGGAGTTTTTCTTGTCTTGCTGAAAGCAGGTCGGCCGTAGCAATTTTTTTAATAGCGTTTAGTTCTTGCACTAAAGCAGCTTTCAATAAAGACTGAGCTTCTGACGGATCACGATGGTTGCCACCCAATGGCTCATTAATAATAACGTCAATTAATCCCTCTTTTTTAAGGTGTTCTGAGGTGAGCTTTAAGGATTCAGCAGCAATGTTTGCTTGGCTGGCATCTTTATATAAAATAGAGGCGCAACCTTCTGGCGAAATGACTGAGTAGATTGAGTATTCGAACATCATCATGGTGTCGGCTACGCCAATTGCCAAAGCGCCACCAGAGCCACCTTCGCCAATAACCACGGAGATAATCGGTGTGGCTAGGGTTGACATCTCGAATAGATTTTTGGCAATGGCTTCGCTCTGTCCGCGCTCTTCTGCGCCAATGCCTGGATAAGCGCCGGGCGTGTCAATAAAGGTAATGACAGGCAGATTAAATTTTTCAGCCATTTTCATTAAACGTAGCGCCTTACGATAGCCTTCAGGGCGTGGCATGCCAAAATTATATTTGAGTTTTTCTTGGGTTGATCGACCTTTTTGTTGGCCAATAAACATTACTGGTTGGCCGTCTAATTTGGCAATACCGCCCACAATAGCATGGTCATCGCCATAAGCACGATCACCATGTAGCTCGGTAAATTCTTCAAACACTTCATCAATATAATCTAGTGTGTAAAGACGTTTAGGGTGGCGCGCTAGTTGAGAAATTTGCCAATCAGATAAAGAAGAAAATATCTTTTTTGTGAGGCTACTGCTTTTGCTCTTTAAGGCCTTCATTTCATCGGCAATATCAGCCTTATCTTGAATGTTGTAAAGCGCATTAATTTTTTCTTCTAGTTCGGCAATTGGCTGTTCAAAATCAAGATAATCTAAATTCATAAGGCATTAAAATAAATGTTTAAATAATGATTGAATTATAGCAGATGGAACTATTAACACTACTATCTTTAATGTTTGCCACGTTTGTGTATGCCATCTCTCCGGGCCCCGGGATATTTGCCGTATTAGCCACCTCAACACGTTATGGCCCTATTGCGGCTTTGTGGCTTTCTATTGGGCATGTGATCGGCGATATCCTGTATGTTTCAATTGCCATGTTTGCGCTTACATTTTTGGCGCAAACCATCGAGCAAAGCATGGTTTTTGTGAAAATGTTTGGTGCGACATATTTGCTCTATATTGGCTTTCAACAATATCGCTCAATGGGGGTTAGTTTTAAAGAAGACAAGAGTCAGAAGTCAATCATCCATCTGCTTTTTTCTGGGTTTATTGTGGGCGGAACTAACCCAAAAACCATTATTTATTACTTATCTTTTTTGCCTATTTTTATCGATTTAAATAATCTAACGCTAATGACTGAGGTGCAAGTTATTGTGGTGGTGGGCGTGACAGTTTTGTTGGTATTGAGTTTGGCTAATATTCTTGGACTAAGGCTGAGAAAATCTGTCAAAGATCCTAGCGTGATTCAAAAGGTTAATAAAATAACAGGTATAACTATGATGTTAGTCGGTGTTTTTGTGGCATTATATTAAAGCCAATGACATTACTTGATTTCACCTCTTTATTTTTAATTGCCTTTGTGTTTGTGATTACACCTGGGCCGGGCACTTTGGCGGTATTTGCCAAGAGTATGGCACAAGGGTTTGTGCCGGCTTTTTATTTATCACTTGGTATGGTGCTGGGCGATTTGGTGTATTTGGCCGCAGTACTTTTTTCGCTGGATTTATTTGCCGAGGTTATTACACCACTCATGGATTATGTTAGGGTTCTTGGCGGGCTTTATTTAATTTATTTAGGCTATGGCGCTTGGAATGCGCACAAAGTAAAGCTAAGCTCAAAGTCTAAACACAAGACGAATGCTAAGGAGTTTTTAACGGGGCTAATAATTAGCCTAACCAATCCTAAAGTGATGATTTTTTATATTGCTATTTTGCCAGCCTTTATTGACCTATCTCAAGTTAGCATACTCTATGCTTTAGAAATTTTAGCCACCGTTGGCGTGGGGCTTATTGTCGGTATTAGCGTGATTAATATTACTGTTGGAAAGATTAAGAAAATATTTGCCAAGCCAGGAATGGATGTGCGTATTAATAAAATTAGTGGCACGATTATGGTTTCTGTTGGTGTTTTGTTGGGCTTGTCATGAGTAATGATCGCCAGCTATCCCTTTGGATTGTGCTTGCTATGTTGTTCTGGGGCGCCTCTTGGCCGATTGCGAATGTGCTGTCAAATTACATTAACGTGCATGAATTTATAAGCTATCGCTACATCATTACAACCATCACTATGGTGCCTGTGTTGTGGTGGATGAAATTAAGCTTTAAGATTAGTTTTCAACATTTTTTGGTGGCCTGTGCCGCAGCTATTCTACTGATTTATTATTCTAAATATTATTTCTTAAGTACTAAATATGGCGCCCCAGGATTGGCAGGTGCGGTAGTAACGACGCTGATGCCAGTATTGGTGTATTTGCTGATGATGTTTAGTAAGCAGAAGAAAACCCAAAACAAGGATTGGCTGGCTTTATTGTTGGGTGTTTTTGGGGTTTTGGTTACCATGAATATTTGGCAGTTTCAGCTCAGTGAGATTATAAGCGGTACCAGTGTGTATCTATTGGCCGCAGCAACTTGTTGGGCTTTGATGTCTATTGTTACCACCTATGCCAAGTCAGTTGTACCTGCAACACTGAGTTTTTATATTTATTTGATGACAGCGCTTTTTGATTTAACCTTCTTTTTTGAGCCAACTCACGGCTCTATCTTGGCTATGGATAGTGTATTTTGGCTTAGTTTTTTGATTGTTACGATTGGCTCCACGACATTTGCCACTACCGTTTATTTTTTAGGTATTCAAAAATTAGGCTCCAAGCAAGCCAGTGTATTTACTTTTTTAGTGCCATTTTTTGCCGTTGGTTTAAGTGTGCTATTTTTAAACGAAAATTGGTATTGGACAACCATACTCGGCGCACTAATGACAATCGTTGCTCTGATTATATTAAACAATATTAAGCTTGGATTTTATAATAAAGGCCATGATTAGCACTTGGAAAAGGGGTGTTATTACAGCCATTTTTAATGAAAAAAATAAGTGAAAAATTGAGCATATTTTGAGAAAATGTCCAATAAGCTCCCAAAAAATGAGCTTCTTGAATAAAAAATAAACGCAATTAATGTTATGATTGACACAAAAGAGTGGAATAAATGGATGTAATTTATTGGTTGATACCGAGTATGATTTTTGTCGGCGTTGTGCTTGTAATCCTTTTAATGATGGGGGTTAAGAGTGGGCAGTTTGAAGATCTGGAAGGAGAAGGTCAGCGTATTTTATTTGACGATGATCAAGATAATCCGCCCGCCAAAAAAAAATCCAAATAAGGGGTTGACACTTGTGTGTTTTTATAGAAAATTCGCATTTAACTAAACAACAAAAAAACAGGTAGCAAATATGGCTAAAAGTATTATTGATGGTTTATTTGGAAAATCTCCAATTAGCCCACTCCAGCATCATATGACCAGTGTACATTCGTGTATTGCCGAATTAAAAGATTTTATGGTTGCTATTCATGCCCAAGATTGGGACAAGGCTGAAGAAATTCGCTCAAAAATCGGCGATAAGGAAGGCGAGGCTGATGTTTTGAAGAAAAAGCTACGCCTAAGTTTACCCTCTACCTTCATGATGCCTTTCTCTCGTAGAGATTTGCTTGATTTGTTGCTTATTCAAGACTCTATCGCCAACCTGACTAAAGATGTATCAGGCCTGATGATTAATCGAAAAATGACTTTGCCAAATGAAATCTTTGAGGATGTTATTGAGCTGACCAGTGTTTGCATTAAAACTTCAGCAACGGCGCTTAAAGCGGTTAATGAGCTGGATGAACTATTAGAAACTGCCTTTGGCAATCGTGAACGCAAAGTGGTTGGCTCTATCATTAGTGATATTAATGAATTAGAAAGCGAATCAGACCGAATTCAACACGTGATCCGAACCAAATTATTTCCATTAGAGGCTGATTTACCTCCTGTTGATGTGATGTTTTATTATCGCGCTGTAGAGTGGCTTGGTGAGTTAGCAGATGCGGCGCAAAAAGTCGGCTCTCGACTAGAAGTATTGCTCGCAAAATAATCAGTTAAAAGGACTCTATTATGGAAATTATTGCAAATTACGGTGATATTTTATTAATGTTGGCAGTGGCTTTTGGCTTATTTATGGCTTGGGGTGTGGGTGCTAATGATGTGGCTAATGCCATGGGAACTTCGGTAGGTTCTGGTGCGATTACTATTAAACAAGCGATTATTATCGCTGTTATTTTTGAATTTGCGGGCGCTATCTTGGCCGGTGGAGAGGTAACAGCAACCATTCGTAAAGGTATTTTAGATGCAAATATTTTTACCGATAGCCCACATTTATTGGTCTACGGTATGTTGGCTTCACTATTAGCAGCAGGCACGTGGCTGATGGTTGCCTCTAATTTAGGCTGGCCGGTGTCAACCACACACTCTATTGTTGGCGCTATTGTTGGTTTTGGCGCTGTGGGTGTTGGAGTTGATGCGGTTGCTTGGGGCAAGGTTGGTAATATTGCCATGAGTTGGATTGTTTCCCCAATTTTGGCAGGATCCATTGCTTTTATGCTCTTTAGAAGCTTGCAAAATCTGATTATTGACACCAAACATCCATTTGATAACGCTAAAAAATACGTACCGTTTTATATGTTTTTAGTGGGTTTTGTTATTTCACTTGTGACTATTTTTAAAGGCCTTAAGCATGTTGGCTTAAGTTTTGATCTGTCAACTAGCTACATGTTGGCATTTGGTTTTGGGCTGTTGGTTATGTTGGTCGGCACGCTTATTATTAGGCGTATTCATGTTGATCCTAATGAAAATGATGACTTTCACTTTACCTCTATGGAAAGAATTTTCAGTGTACTAATGATTATTACTGCAGCGGCAATGGCGTTTGCTCATGGATCAAATGATGTTGCTAATGCGATTGGTCCATTAGCAGCGATTTATAGTGTTATTGAAAGTGGCGGACTAATTGGTGCGAAAAGTGCCTTGCCTATTTGGGTGTTGTTAGTTGGTGGTGGTGGTATCGTATTTGGTCTAGTGACTTATGGTCATAAAGTTATTGCCACAGTGGGAACTGGTATTACTCAGTTAACCCCTTCAAGAGGTTTTGCTGCAACTTTAGCGGCAGCTGCCACTGTTGTAATTGCATCTGGTACTGGCCTTCCAGTATCAACCACGCAAGTGTTAGTGGGCGCAGTTTTAGGTGTTGGTCTGGCAAGAGGTTTGGCAGCATTGGATACTCGCATGATTAACAAAATTTTTCTTTCATGGTTGATCACATTGCCAGCTGGCGCAATGATGTCAATCATATTTTTCTTTATGCTTAAGGGCATGTTCGGAGCTTAAAAAAATGACATTAGATGAAATTCAAGCAAAACTAGAAGCAGGTGTTCAGGACTCAACCGTCACCATGCAAGGTGACGGTTGTAATTGTTCTACAGTTGTAGTGTCAAATGTTTTTGAGGGTATGTCGTTGCTAGCTCGTCAGAAAATGGTGCTGGCAACTGTTCGTCCAGAAATTGATTCTGGTGAATTACATGCATTAACCATTAAAGCAAGAACACCTGAAGAAATGAGTTAATAGCTATTCGTCTTCATGTTTCGCTGATATATAAACATTTTCATCAAAGTCAATTGTTGTTGTGATATTAATCGGTCGACAGCAAACTGAACAGTCCTCAATATAACTTTGATCAGGCTCAGAACAATCGACCTCTATATCGATAAACTCCCCACAATAAGGGCACATAATTGAATGATCTTGTAGCTCAATCATCAATAGTTCGATCTTTTAGATCTTTAGTGATGGCTTTTTTAAGGTCATTTGAGTAGTTAATCCAGCCAGTTATTTCGTCGCTATGTCGCTTACAGCCTACACAATATCTGTCTTTGTTGTATTTGCAAATTCCAATACAAGGGCTTTTAATAGCTTGGTAATTATTCATACGAAGTATTATAGATTGCTCTTACAAGGTAAATGTAAAATAGGCACCTTTATATTTATGCGCAACAAATTATGGGTTTTACAAAATTAGGCTTATCAGATGCTATTCTAGAGGCTGTTAAAAAACAAGGCTACGATACACCTTCCCCCATTCAAGAGAAATCTATTCCTTTGGTTTTAGAAGGCAAAGATGTGATGGCTGCCGCGCAAACAGGGACAGGAAAAACAGCTGGTTTTACCTTGCCAATTTTGCAGCTTTTGTCAAAAGGTCAGCCGACTAAATCAAACCAAGTTCGCGCTCTAATACTGACACCAACTCGTGAACTTGCCGCTCAAGTGCAAGATAGCGTGAATACTTATGGCAAGCATTTGCCGCTTAAGTCAGCTGTGGTTTTTGGCGGTGTTAAGATTAACCCGCAAATGCAAAAGCTACGTGGCGGTGTTGATATTTTAGTGGCAACACCGGGGCGCTTGCTAGATCTTCATTCGCAAAATGCTGTCAAGTTTGACGAACTTGAAATCATCGTATTTGATGAAGCAGATAGAATGCTAGATATGGGTTTTTTGCCAGATATTAAGAGAATTTTAAAGACGTTACCGCCTAAAAGACAGACGTTAATGTTTTCAGCGACGTTTTCTGATGAGATCAGAAAATTGGCAAAATCTCTGGTTCATAATCCAGTAGAAATTTCAACTGCGGTGCGCAATACAACAGTTAAATCGGTTAAACAGTGGATTCACCCTGTTGATAAGTCTAAAAAACAAGCGCTATTAACTCAATTAATTCAGGATCATGCTTGGTATCAAGTGCTAGTGTTTAGTCGTACTAAGCATGGCGCTAATCGTATTGCCACACAGCTCGGAAAAAAAGGCATTAGTGCGGCTGCGATTCATGGCAACAAATCTCAAGGTGCTCGTACACGAGCCCTGGCAGATTTTAAAAATGGTAAGGTTAATGTCTTGGTAGCCACTGATATTGCCGCACGCGGTATTGATATTGCTGAGCTGCCACACGTGGTTAATTTTGACTTGCCAAACGTACCAGAAGATTATGTGCATCGTATTGGTAGAACGGGACGCGCTGGTTCAAAGGGTGAGGCAATCTCGCTTGTCAGTGCGGATGAAGCGAAGCAGTTATTTGATATTGAGCGTCTAATTCAAAATAAGTTGGATCGTATTATGGTGGACGATTTTGTGCCAGATCACAACCTGCCAGAGTCGCTTAAAAATCAACCAGCACCAAAGAAGAAAAAACCCAAAAAGGATAACAGTCGCAACAAGCCTAGATACGGAAAAAATAGCAACTCTAAAGATAAAAAAGACAATAAGAAAAAAAGCTTTTGGGATAACAAGCCAAAGAAAAAACCTAAAAAAAGTAATACTTAAGCAGGACGATAGTTATGAGTTGGTGGACAACAGTTTTAGGTGGTGCGTTTGGCTTTATGCTTGGTGGGCCTTTAGGTGCGATGCTTGGCGCGGCATTTGCGGGCAATTTCTCTAAAGGGAAGTCTAGTTTTGGTGGATTTGATAAAGATCATCATCTGGGCGATCAGCAGCGTGTTCAGGCAGCATTTTTCAGCAGTTTATTTTCAGTGATGGGCTATATTGCCAAAGTGGATGGCAAAGTATCAAAAGAAGAGATTCTCTTAGCTCAGCAAGTAATGCAGCATATGCAATTAGCAGATGATATGCAGAAAGTTGCAAAAGAATTGTTTAACCAAGGTAAGCATAAAGACTTTAATCTAGATGAAGTGCTTGAACAGTTCCGCGTCGAAAGCCATAGACGTACCCATCTGGTGCGTATGTTTTTAGAGATTCAAATTCAAGCTACTTATGCTGATGGAATTTTGGATGATCAAGAGTATGATGCCCTTAGATATATTGCGCAAAAACTACATTTTCCCCTGCATGAGTTAGAAAATCTAATTCAACAATTTAACGCCACCAGAGGTCATGCAAGCCAACTAACAGTCGATGATGCTTACGTAGTGCTTGGTGCAGATAAGAATCTTACTGACAAAGAATTAAAACGAGTTTATCGTCGATTGTTAGCACAACATCATCCAGACAAGTTAGTGGCTAAAGGCTTGCCAGAAGAGATGATGAAAATTGCCAAAGAAAAAACACAAGGCATTATTAGTGCCTATGAACTTATTAAAAAACAACGTGGTATGCACTAATCTAGTTAAAAACAATGGAAAAAATATGAAAATTAAACCAATCACTTTCTTAATTGCATTTGCAGCTTCTGTATCTTCTCAAGCAGGAATTTGGGAAAAAATGACAACGATGGGCGCTACAACTATTAAGCCATCATCTGAGTATTTGATCGAAACTGCTGGTTGGAATATTCGTGTTTACGAATGGATCCCGGCGGATAACCCTGATACCCGCTGTATGTTTGCAGCAGGCTCAGAAAAGGGTGGTGTGGCTTGTTACTCAATCAACGATTAAACTGATGTTTGAATTATTTATCCTTGGCTTTATTATTGCGATTGTTGTTTATCTGATTAGAGGTAAAGTTTAATTATTTCAGTTCGATTAGTATTTCATTTCGACGTAAAAATGGCAATGTCCATGGTGGGTTGTAAAACGCATAAATAGGGCTATTCTGAGTTTGTAGCCCGTTATCTAATATGTATTGTGTTAATTTTAATTCATGTTGCTGGATGTTATCCTCAGAGGATAAGCCCGAAAATTTAATGACAACGAATTTCTGTTGATCAATTTTTTTAATTTTAACCGCAGGGTTTTCTGGTTTTGGTAAGGTATCTAATGAATGCTCAGCCGGCATTATAAATCGAACAATCCATCCATTTTCTGACTTTTGCTGAGTGACTGGTGCAGTCATGCTAATTTTCGTTTGTTGCTGGTTATTGCCAAAAATATAATCAGCAATTAATTTAAACCCTTCATTAATAGATAATTTTCTAGTATTTTTAACAACCACTTCCGAAACAATTAATGCACTATATTGCCTAATTTCGATAGGTGAGTTTTGCTCAATAACATCATATTTTGGCTGCTCTACATCACTCATAATTACTCCGGATAAGATAAATATAATTAGCAAAACACCACTAACACTTATTAATATTTTTATTAACTGTTTTTTCATATCTTGTTAATTCATATTGCAGTATTTAATTCTTTTAAATCGCCAGTTCGCAAATTTTTTATAAGCAAATCGCAATATAGATCTGATTACCGGAAAAGAAGTTATAGTTGCTAATATCCTAAACTTAGGTAATTTAGACCAGATTAAAATGAATGCATCCAAGCCTAAAGATAGTTCATTTTTAGAATTTTTAACATGTAATACTTTTAATGCCTCTGCTAGTGAAAAATTTTCTTTAGATAAATCAAGGCCTGATTCAGTGACATCTACCCATTCAAAAACATCCTTTGAGGCAATATTTTTGTAATGATTAATTTCTTTTGAGCAAACGCTACATTTACCATCATAAAATACTTTAATCATCAGTTACAACTCTTTCATAATTGATCTGACGGTATCAATATCTTTGTCTCCTCTACCCGAGAGATTGACAATGATATTCTTATCTTGGCCTAACTCTTTGGCAAGTTTTATAGCATAAGCAACAGCATGAGAAGATTCTAATGCTGGCAAGATTCCCTCTACTTTCGTTAAAGTGTGAAATGCAGCCAATGCCTCATCATCAGTAATTGATGCATATGAAGCTCTACCAGAATCTTTTAAATAAGCATGTTCTGGGCCAACACCTGGATAGTCTAATCCGGCAGAAATTGAATGCGTTGCCCCAATTTGTCCTTTATCATCACAAACTACATATGTTCTATTTCCATGAAGAACGCCAGGCCTTCCTTTGTTTAAAGGCGCTGAATGCTGATCAGTATCTAATCCGAAGCCCGATGCTTCAACACCATAAATACCGACTGAAGTATCATCGACAAATTCATGAAAAAGCCCTATTGCGTTTGATCCTCCACCTACACAAGCCACTAAGGCATCAGGTAAACCGCCTACTTGTTCATTAAATTGTGCCTTGGCCTCTTTTCCAATCACAGACTGAAAGTCTCTAACCATCATTGGGTAGGGATGAGGGCCAGCAACAGTGCCGATAATATAGAATGTGTCATCAACATTAGTTACCCAGTCACGCATCGCTTCGTTGAGAGCGTCTTTAAGTGTTTTCGAGCCTGATGTAACAGGAATAACAGTTGCACCCAGCAGCTTCATACGAAAAACATTTAGTGCCTGGCGAGCCACATCAACCTCACCCATATAAACGACACACTCTAATCCTAAGCGAGCAGCAACGGTTGCGGTTGCAACACCATGTTGGCCTGCGCCAGTTTCAGCAATAATTCGAGTTTTCCCCATTCGCTTAGCGAGTAATGCTTGTCCAATGGCATTGTTTATTTTATGAGCACCAGTATGATTTAAGTCTTCACGTTTAAGATAAATCTGTGCACCACCAACTTTTTGGCTTAAATTTTTAGCATGATAAAGTGGAGTAGAGCGACCAACATAGTGCTTTAAATCATCATCAAATTCAGCTTGAAATTCTGAATCTTTAAGGGCTTCAGCATAATTATGCGCTAAAGATTGCAGTGGCTCAAACAGCGTTTCTGCTGAAAAATTTCCACCATAGTCGCCAAAGTGACCCTTTATATCTGGTAAATTATAAGACTTGGGCATTATTGGCGTCCTCCTTGAGCATAAACAGCTGCTTTGATTAATAATTCAGCAATTTCACTACGAGCACCAAGATAACCCGAAACTGTAATCTCAACAGCAGGATTGTTCTTTTGACCAATTGCAATCTCTTCAGGAATATCTTCCGTCACATGTCTTCCAGCCGATAGAAAATAAGGTACTACAGTAATGTGAGTAGCACCACATTTCACGCAATCATCTATTGCACCAGGTATAGATGGCTCTGCTAATTCTAAAAAACCATGTTTAACTAAATCAAACTTTCCATCAGTGAGTCGTTGCATTTGTAAAGCCAACTGCTTAACCTCAGTATTTGAAGATTCTTTTCTGCTTCCGTGAGCAACTAATAATAATGCATTCATTGTAAATTCTCCTGTGTCATTTCATTGATATAATTTTCTTATATCTTAGTTTAGCCGCATGAGCCGAGTCTGAAATCGAAACAATTGGCGTGGTTAGTATGTTTTTTTTTGGCAAATATTTATTGATATAATCGCCCTTTTTATCATATTTTTGCGTTTGTATTGTCGGGTTAAATATACGGCTAAATTGTGCCGAATAGGGTGCTGTTCCAGCTACCCATTGCCACCCCATAGAATTAAGAGCAAGGTCAGCATCAACTAAGCTATCCCAAAACCATGTAGCACCCTTGAGCCAGTGTATACCTAGGTTTTTGGTTAGAAATGAAGCGACAATCATTCTTGATCTATTGTGCATCCATCCTTCTTCACGAAGTTGTTGCATTGCTGAATCTATGATTGGAATTCCAGTTTTCGAAGTCTTCCAGAGTTCAAACAATATATCATCACCATTCCATAAAACATCACTGTCACAATAGCTATAGGCTGATTTAAAGTAAGTATCAGAATTATGAAATAAAGTATATTTTGCAAACTCTCTCCATGCCATCTGTTTAATAAACGTATGAATACTTAATTCACATGACTCATGAGCACTATAAAGTTCTTGGGTAAGTCTCTGGTACAAGGCAGCTGTAGAAATTTCTCCAAAATTAATAGCTGCAGAGATTTTAGCTGTTGCATCATCAGACATAAAATCTCTATGGTCTTTATATTTAAAGAGATTAGTTTGAATAAATTTATCCACATTATCTAATGAGTTGCGCTCACCAGGTTGCCAGTATTTATCAAATTTCTTATACCAATCCTTTTCAGGTAGTAATTTTAAATCTAATACATTAGTATTTTTTTCACCCGAATTAAAGTATTTTTTTAAAGGGATATTACATTGTTGACTTTCTAATATTTCTTGGCCCACAAACTGCTCAAACTTATTCCAGAAGGGGGTGTAAACTTTATAGTAGCCACCATCATTGGTCTTAATTTGTTCTGGGCTTATAATTGTATCTCTACCAATATAACTCAATTGGCAGTTTTTTGGTAATCGCTTGTTAACTTCTTGATCAATCTTAAGTTGAATAGGATTATTGGACTCAGTGCAAAATATACGTTCAATTTTATCTTGGTCTATTTTTTTCTTGAAAAATTCGGCCGTATCTTCTCGATAGAAGTTTAAAGTAATGCCAATTTCTAATAAGTCCTTTTCTAAAGCAATGAGACTCTTATGAAGATACCATTGTGCGGCCTCTCCAATATACCAATCAGTATCTTTTGGAATAATATAAACAGCTTCTAAATTAGATGAACAATCAATGGCTTTTTTCAGAGTGATATTATTCTGAATGCGCAAATCATTTCTAAACCAGATTAAATTATTCATGATATTGATGTCGCATTTGTTGTCGAAAAATATTAACAGCTACCGCGCTATTATTGCCTAGAAATTTAACCCCTAAAGGCTCTAAGGTGGATCGGATTATTCGATCAACAACAGTAAAATTCTCTAAAGTAGAATGAGCTTTTTGGCTGTCTTCATTGAACGCCCCTACAGTAGCTATAGTCTCACCAAATAAGAAAACAGGAATATTAAGACTTTTAATTGATTGACTAAAATCATCTAATTGCTCAATCAAATGCTGATTTGGCATAATAAATAAAGCCTTTGCAGCAGACTTTTCTACTACTGAGGCGATGTTATTTAGTGGCAGAAGGCTTCCAAAAAACATCGCCTGATAACCCTGTGAGATAATCATATTACTCACTAACATTAATTCCGTCTCATGCTCTGGAGGGCCAGAGAATATGATTTTTTTAGCATTATGAGAAAGGCAGTTATCATGATGAAATCTTGAAGAAAATCGGACTTGCAGCCATTTATTAAAAAATCCTGACTCTGCGATTAATAAATCATTTTGTCGATAGTATTCAAGCAACGGTCTTATAAATTTTTCAAACACTATTTCGATTGGATACAATGAACTAATCTCATTAAATACAGAATCAACACGCGCGTAACTATAATCAGATACCGCTGTTTTGATATCATGAATTGGTGCTTGCCAAATATTCTTTGTATCTTCTAATAAACTAGCATCTGAAGCAGATTGAATGATTTTTTTAATACTAGTAAATCCATGACCATCATTTATCAGCTGCTTGATTCTCTCCACAATATCAACATCTTCTTTGGTATATAGCCGATGTCCTTTTGGTGTTCTTGCGGGTTTTAATAAGCCATAGCGCCTTTCCCAGGCTCTTAATGTCGATGCATTTACTCCAGTAATGGAGCCCAATTCTCTAATTGGGAATAGTTGATTATTTTTCATAGTAAGACTAATTATACAATAAATTTATTTTTGTATAAGTATTTGTCGAGGTTGTTGTATATAATTTAAATTATGGAAAATTTCGACAACAATAAAACTAAGCCAAATATAGGAATTAGCGCCTGTTTAATGGGACATAAGGTTCGCTTTGATGGCAGCCATAAAAACAATAAATTTGTTAATGAAGTGGCTAACCATTATTTTAATCCTGTTACTGTTTGCCCTGAAGTGGGTTCCGGAATGGGCACACCTAGACCACCAATACATTTGTACAATTCTAATCAAGGAATTCTCTTAGTAGATAGGGATGATCATGCTATTGATTATAGTGAACCTATGCATGAATTTGCACAGCAGGAGTCTTTACTATTAGCCGATCAGTTGAATGGCTTTATCTTTAAAAGTAAATCACCTAGCTGTGGCATTGAAAGGGTGCCGATCTATCAAGATGGCAATAAAATGCCTGATTACAGTGGCATTGGAGCATTCACTCAAATTTTTACACAAGTTAATCCAAATATTCCAATCGAAGATGAAGGTCGACTGAATGATAGTAAGATTAAAGAGAATTTTTTAGAGCGGGTATACGCACATTATCGTTTTTCCATGACTGAAAATACCATTAGTGACTTGCTAGACTTTCATGCATCTTATAAATACTCTATTATGGCAAGAGGGTCTCAATATCCCTCCATATTAGGAAGAATCGCTGCTAGTGCTCGCCATGATAATATAGAAGAAATTCGAGATGTATATTTCAAAGAGTTTATGCAAATAATGAAGATTCAAGCTTCAAGAAGCAAGCATATTAATACCATGCAACATATAATGGGATACTTTAAAAATGAATTAGATGCTGATTCAAAACAAGAGTTGTTATCTGTTTTTGATTCCTATAAAAATTATGAAGCGCCACTATCAACACCTATGGCACTTTTAAACTTATTTCAAAGAAGGTATAAAAATAATTATTTATCAACTCAATATTATCTTAACCCTTATCCTAAAGAGTTGGCGCTTAGAGCCAACATTTAGTTAGGAGAATTATGTATAAATGTACGACACGTTATGAGCCTATTGGACAGGACAAAATTGGAGTTTTGGTTACTAACTTAGGCACGCCAGATGCCCCAACTAAATCCGGGCTTAAAATCTATTTGAAAGAATTCTTGTCAGACACAAGAGTAGTTGAGCCACCTCCAGCTAGATGGATTTGGAAGATGATATTAAATTTCATTATTCTTAATTTTAGACCTAGACTATCCGCCAAATCGTATCAGTCAGTTTGGGGCGCTTTCGGTAGTGGTTCGCCATTATTTGATATTTCTAAACAGCAGGAAGAGTCACTCCAGATACAATTTGACAAAATTCATCCAGGTAAGTATCAAGTAGAACTAGGTATGCGTTATGGCAATCCTTCGATCAAATCTGCATTAAGAATTTTAGAAAAAGCAGAATGCGATAAAATTATTGTACTACCTTTATATCCTCAGTATGCGTCAGCAACTACAGGATCAACTTTTGATGCAGTTGCCGATGAAATAAAAACTTGGAGAAGGGTTCCTGAGATGCGATTTGTTAATCATTATTTTAATGATGAGCGCTACATTAGCGCATTAGCAAACAGCGTAAAAGACTTTCAAAAGGAAGGCGAAAAGCCCGATTT
Organism: Candidatus Thioglobus autotrophicus; assembly: GCF_001293165.1. NCBI lineage: Bacteria > Pseudomonadati > Pseudomonadota > Gammaproteobacteria > Pseudothioglobaceae (SeqCode) > Candidatus Thioglobus > Candidatus Thioglobus autotrophicus. The sequence continues at coordinate 916,183 of NZ_CP010552.1, forward strand.
ATTATTAATGTCCTATCATGGGATACCAAGAAGATATTTTAATAATGGAGATAGCTACCCATGTCATTGTTGTCAAACAACTTATCTATTAGCCAAAAAGCTAGAGATGGAGCCAGATACATACAAAATGACGTATCAATCTCGTTTTGGTAGAGAAGAGTGGATGAAAGACTATACCGATGAGACTCTTAAAGGGTTACCAGGCAAGGGTGTTAAAAATATTCAGGTTATTTGTCCAGGGTTTTCTGCTGATTGTCTTGAAACTATTGAAGAGATCGAAGAAGAAAATAAAGAATATTTTATGCAGGCTGGTGGTGAAAAATATCAATACATTCCTGCATTGAATAACCGACAAGACCATATTGATTGCTTATATGGTATCGTTGAAGACAAAACCCAAGACTGGTTAAAGCAGTGAACATCTTAATTTTAGGAGGTACTGGCCTTGTCGGTCAGGCACTTCATGAAACCTTACAAGATGATCATCAAGTACAAGCTTTTGGAAGAGGTATATACTCCTCCACAAAACTCTTAACTGAGAAGATTGAATGGTCAGATATTCTAATTCAACTAAGTGGTGCTTCTGTTGCCAAAAGATGGACTGCAAGATACAAACAAGAAATTTGGGATAGCCGTATTAAAACCAACCAGCAATTGGTTGATATTTTTTCCACATTAAAAAACAAGCCCAAGCTAATTTTTGCTTCTGCAGTAGGGTTCTACCCTGAGTCTTATTGCGACGCCGCCCTAGATGAAAGTTGTAGCGAGCCTGGCTCAGACTACTTGTCTTTGCTATCTACTCGTTGGGAAGAGCTTGCTAAAGAAATTTCAAATGATGCGTTAATCTTTAGATTTGGCGTAGTTCTAAGTAAGAAATCAGGCGCATTAAAAGAAATGCTTCCTATGTATAAGTTTGGACTTGGAGGCCCTATTGGATCAGGAGAGCAGTGCTTTCCTTGGATCTATATTAAGGATTTAGTTCGTGCATTTTCTTATGGAATTAATAAAGATTTAACTGGAATTTATAATTTAACCTCTCCAAATTTAATTACTCAGAAGACATTTGGAAAGACATTTGCTAAAACATTAAGACGTCCATTTTATCTAACGACTTTTGAATGGCAATTAAAGCTTATATTTGGTGAGGGATCCCAGGTTCTAACTAAAAGTTTAGCGATCAAGCCTACTAAGCTTTCTGAGCAAGGTTTTATTTTTAAATACCCAAAAATTGAAAACACCTTAAAAGATATTTTTAATAATTAGATAAGTGTTAATAGTTGTACAAAAATAAATAAATTGTATAACAATTATTAAATATTTTAGGTATATTGGGAATCTAAATAAAATAAAACAAGGATAGTTATGAATAAGAATATTGGTACTACTGATAAATTTTTAAGACTTATTGTCGGAATCGCACTTGTTATTGCAACTGCTTCAGGCAATCTTCCAGTATGGGGTTGGGTTGGTGTTGTTTTAATAGTGACGGCATTAGTTAATTTTTGCCTACTTTATAAGATTTTTGGCATTAGCACCCGCGGCGATAAATAAAGTTAAGTCTAAAAAATAATATAAAAAAAGCCGTTAAAAAACGGCTTTTTTTATTGATTTGGTGGAGATGGCGTACATTAAACTGCTTACTTAACCCATTGATTTATAATTAAAAAAAGACCTCAGTTGGGGCTCTTACATACAATTCTACATACATTTTTTCGGCTAAATTTCAACATTTAGCTATATAGGTTATTTGTAAATAACCAGTGTTTTAAATTCACATGAGCGCTCTTCTTAAATTTAAAAAAAGTTACATAACATAATAGTATGAATGTTAGTTGTGTTATGTGTTTGTTTGTAAAAAAAAAGTAGCGAGCGTTAGCGTTGCTACTGGGCGTTGCGTAGCAACCCCTTCTAAGGATTGTTTATTGTGAAGAAGATTGAATTTAAGACTAAAGTTATTTCTAATTGTGAATTATATGTTTCTAATACTGCACGTAAGTTAAGTGCTGAAACCGGTTACCCTTTAAGTAAGGCTTTATTGAAAGTAAGCCATTTCCTAGAATTGGCTGTTTTTGAATTTATTAGATGTGAGCTTAGTACCGATAGTGATTTAGTTGCTTTAAAAAGGCGTTATATTAGCAAGTCGAAACTTGCTAATAGTTTAGGTACATTTAGAGTTTCCAAGAAAAGATTTTGTGTGCTTAAGACTGTCAACTCAATTAACCTTTTATTTTTTGATGTTGCGGTTGGTTCTAAAGTTACAGGTAAAACCTCATTAGTGCAAGCAACTAATTTCTTCCAAAAAATACTTGATGAAGCAAATACTAATAGTGCGATTGTAACGAGTGCGATGTTTGATGAGTTTATTGATGATTTGGCAGACCCATTAAAATATGACAAGGTTTATATTGATGCCAATTCTTTACGTCATGCTGTGACTCAGTACCATAAGGCTCATGATATAAAAGTTGCTAATAGTTTGTTACATTTCCATACCGTGCTTGGTTACTTGCCACACATTATTAATGAAAGCCCATTTGGACGTAAATATTATCGCGGTATTAATTTACAAGGCGCTTCAAAGAGAATTCGACAAGATGCTTTGCCAAACGCTATTGAAATTGATATTAATAGTGCTTCCAATGAATGGCTCATGCAACAGGCTAAGTTGTACGGTTTAGATTATTCTTTGATTGCGGAGTTTAGTAAGCATAAAAAATTAGTAAGGATAGGCATCGCTATTGATGTATTTGGTAAAAATTATTCAGATGACGAATTTAATAATATCAAGCAGTGCATTACCGCTATCGGCTTTGGCGCTCGCATGAATAATATAAGAGGGAATGCTATTCACGACATTATAAAAAACGGGGTTCGTCGTAGTAAGTTCACAAAGAATTGGTTTATTAAGGGGTATTGTCAGGAAATGGTTGAGATTGGTAAGGCCGTTTATAGGGCAAACAAAGATCAGTTAAAAGATGTAGATTGCCTGTATTCTGTAACCAAGACAAATAGGAAGTTATTTAAGAAGGCGAAATTAATGGCTTATTTATATCAGCATTTTGAACGAGATGCGATGGATACTGCTTTTGCTGGGTTTCAAAATAATATTAAGTTGATGGTACATGATGGGTGTTATGCTGAAGGTCTGAGCGATAAAGACATTGACATAATTAAGCGTAGATTTAGAAAGAATAGTTTAACTGTGTCAGTGGGTGGTTAATAGCTAAATAATGACAATTGTTTACCTGTTTGGACAATGCCTAATCCTAAGAGTGGATGATAAATTGCGACTAATTGTTGAAATTAACCTCAATGGTTTATAATGAAACATATGGTTTATAAATTTAACAATATAAAAACAATATTATTTTTCACTCTGTTTAGTGTAGGCACTCAGGTGAGTTTTGCCACCTGGGATAATAAAATTTCACAGTTTGTTAATGATATTGTCAATGTCAATCCTCAAGAAGGTTCTGTGTATGTAAGTGAAATTCTTGACTCGTCACAAAATAGAATTTATCTTCCATTTTCTAATCGAATACATGAGGTTTTAAGCTCATCGCTTATCAAAAGCGGCATTTCAGTCACTAACAAATATTTTGACGCCAACCTTGTGCTAGCAATTAGTTATACAAAATCATTTAAAGGGTTGTCTTTGTATGGCAGCGTAATGAATAGCGAAGGAAAAAACATTTCTAGTGGCTCAATGTTTCTTAAATCAGAAGCATTGCCTAGCAACTGGCAGAATAGATCGCTAAGAGATATTTCTTATGAAATCGCAGGTAAGTTTGATGAGCAGTTGGCCGGACAAAGAGTTAATGCTGTAATTTCTGGATTGACAGGTGGAAAATCTAATTCTGATGAATTTATTAGTGATTTTACTGTTGCTATGAATCAATATATGGTGGAAGATCTCAACAACCTTCCTTCTATCATTGTTAAAGATAAGTCTAATATCAATCAACAAGTAAACAGGCTGAAAGGTAGGTTTAGAGTGGGTGGCAACAAAGTAAATTTAAACTATAAGCTATCAAAATCAGACGGAACAGTTATTGCAACTGCCTCAACTGAATTCACAATGAGCACATCTATTCCGCAAGGTATGTCAATGTATCCTAGTAACAAGAATATTGTTAAAGATACATTTGATAATATTGATCCAAATGAAGGAGGGATATCTGTTGCTGCTTGGGTTAATCATGAAAGCGCTGTTTATAGAGATGGAGATCGTTTAGAGATAAGCATTAGGCCAGATGTTGATGCTTACATTAGAGTGTTTTACGTTACTGTTGATGGCACAATCTGCCAGATAAAGCCAATCTCTGAAAAAGACTCAGGGTTTCTTTCGGCAGGCACCATACATGTAATTGGCGGTAAGGCTGACAATGAATTAGAAGAACTTATCATTACTGATGAGACGATAGGTCAAGAAACGATTAAGATTTTTGCATCATTAACCCCAATTGAAGAAAGGTTTTTACCAATAAAACGAGTCGAAGGGGTAGACTATGCTTGTATGGACGATGATTACAAATCTTTAAAGATCGGGATGGCGAAAGCATTGCAAAAGAGGCGCAATATATATCCAGTAAATGAAATTAAAATACTAGTTAAGTAACTAAATAGGAGAAATAAAATGAATTCAATAACAGCACAGCTCTCAAAAAGTATTGTATTAATTATGAGCTTAATATTGATGGCGGGATGTCAAGCCAATAAGACTACGGCTATCCAATTAAATGAGGCGACTTTATTAGACAAGCCATTTCCACAACAAAATGAAAAACAGTTTATCTATAACTTCGAAGACCATAAAACAGCTGTTTCAGAAGACATTGAAGATGAGAATGAGGCTGTAAAAAAAGCGGCACAGAAGGCTGTAGCAGAGTTAAAAATTAAGGCTTTAAGGCAAACAGCAAATGAGATAAATTCAATTCTTGTAAGTCCTTTGTCAGGTAAAGAGCTAGATTTACGCATTAAGAAGGCAGCATCAATTAATGCGGACTTTGTTGATGAGTTTAAGTTGCTAGAGCAAGAGACTGATTCGACTCAAATGCTGTTTACGACAACTCGACCAAAAAATGTAATTTTAACTGGTTATTTTAAGATTAACAGAGCTGCGCTGAAGAGCTTTATAGTTGATACGGTAAAAACGGTAACCACATCTGTTAGTGAAAAAGATGTCCTTTCAGTTTCAGTTCCTACTAGCACCAAAAATACATTTATTGCATCGTTTAATAATGTGACTAAAAGAGTTCCAGATGATGCAGTCAATCATGAAGCTACGAGGACAAAGCTTGTTAATGAATTAAAGTTAAAAGCAATAAATGAAGCGGCAGATGAAGTTAATCACGCACTATCTCAGCCAATGGATTTTGATGAATTTAATCGTGCTATTACGAAGGCAAATAAGAATTTCTCAGATTATATTTCTGAGTGGAAGTTAACCAATCAAGTAGTTGATCAGAAAAATACTTATCTTGGCACTACTGAAAGTGTTCGCCTGAGTGGCTGGTTTGCAGTAGATAAGACTAAACTACGTAGAGCTTTAGTTGATGGGCGTGCAATTACAACTGTCGCAAAATATCGTACTTATGTTGAAGCGTTTTGGAATGTAGAGGATAAAGATGTTAATCCTGAAGTTATGAGTGTTGTAATTGGCAACATTGAAGATCAATTTTCACAGAGTGGTTATGAGGTTGTTGAATTTGAAAGGATTAAAGGTGATCTAGTTGAGTTGTTGAATAAAGAAGAAGTGTCAGGTATCTATTCTAGTAATGAACTCGAAAGGTTTAATGCAAATCTTGAATTAAGAAATATTGATTCTAAGTTTGAAAATGGTAAAAGAGTCCTCGCTGAATATGCCGACTTATTAATTGGTGTAACTATTAACTCTATGGAGGTTAGTAATCGCATGATGAAAGTTAGACTTACAGTGGATGCGACATTATTTGAGAATGGCGAATGGATGAAGTTAGCTAGTACGGACCATACAGGGTCTATTCCTTATGTTCGAGGTGATACAGAAGGTTTAATTGCCATAGCAAAACGTGTAGCTCTTTCAGCAGCTGCAGATCTTGAGAAAAAAGCAAGAAAACAGATCTCACTTAGAAAAACTAAGGAAAGTATTAAGTTAGATGAAGAGCGTGAATTCACTCTAGTGTTTAATACTTTAGATTCTAGCTCATTTAGCGCTTTGAGAAAAACAGTAAAAAGTGGTTCCGACTGGGCTTATAAGGGAGCAGATCCTAAAAATAAAATCATTAGACTTGGTTATAGAGGACAAATTGATGGGCTATCTGATGCTATTGAAGACTTCTTATCAGGCTCTAGTCTAAAACTAGGCGACCCCGAGTTTTCAATTGGACGTAACCGTATTATTTTTGGTAAGGAGTAAGTTATGAAAAAGCTATTTTCTACTTTACTTATACTGGCCACGCTATTTTCTAATGCAAGCTGGGCAGAAGGCACTAAGACGCTATTGATTTCTGATTCTAAGGAGTTAATGAGTGAGGCCAAAAGTTATTTCTCTGATGTTTTAAATGTCATGTCATCTGATGTTGAAAATAACTACATATCAAAACAGTTAATCACAGGAGAGGGCTCGAGGATTTCATTTGATGACCTGTTTCATCAAAAATCATTTAGAGATAGCTCGGCTTTACAGCAGCTGAAAGATGAATATGCGCCTAAGACGATTTCACTGGTTTGGATTGAAAGCGAAGACGTTAAAGACTACAAGGCTTACGGCTTAAAAAGAAGTGTTTTAAAGCTTAGATTACGAGTGATCGATGCAATAAGTGGCAGAACGATTACTGATAAGTCTATTTCATATAAACCAAGGTACAAGGTTGAGCCTAAGGATGAGGATGATAAGCTTGATGCAAGAAAGGCAACATTAGCAAAAGCTTTGTCTGAATTTGATTTAGATAAGGTTAAGAATTCTATAAGCAGTTATTTAGACGGTTCGGACTCCATGAGCAACAAGTTCCGTGTTGTTGTTAATGATGTTAAACAAAAAGATTATTTCGATTGGAAAAATAAGATGTTTGACTTTATGGGCCCTATCGGTGCAAACAACCTAAGAGAAAGCTACGATAAAGCTAGTAAGGTATTAACAGTTCGTGGTGATACTGGTAGTAATGTTTCTGATTTTTTTCAATCAATGTATCAGAAAGCTACAGACTCAAAAACCTTTGATGGTTTTGATATTGATAGGTCTGGCAATATGATCGAGTTTAATAAGCAACAAGCTGACAAACTTACTGTTGTTATTAATAATATTGCTCCAAGTGATTACCGCTCTGTTGGTGCTGCAATGGATTCTATTATTAAGAATCTTGATGTTAAAGAGTTAGAAAAATCATACAGTCGAGAAGACTTCCAGCTTACTTATGTATTTGATACGGTTGATAAAGCTGTCGATCTAGACACAGAGCTTTGGAAGCGAATTAGCGGCAATTCTAGTCTTGAAAAAATTGTACAAGATAGTGGTGCGGGTAATGTACTTGGCTATTTCTTTAATAATGATAGGGCTGATAGTCGACATATTGAAGTTACTGTTAGAAATGTTAATGAGGATGATTATTCCAAAGCGGGCAGAATGCTGATTACCACTGTTAAACAAATTGAAGGTGTTGATAAGTTTAAATATGATTACTCTGAGGAGGATCAAGTAATCAATATGACTTTCTTTTATAAAGGTGAAAATGCCTATGCAGTCGATAGTGTAATTTGGGATCGCATATCAAACAATAGAGATTTGTCAGGTCTTAAAGCGGGTCTTATTGATGAGAATGCTCTAGAGTATTTATTCAGTGAAAAAGACGATGGTAAGAATAGTGATCGTGTTTTAATTGTAATGAAAGGTGTAAGTGGTAAAGATTATAAGCACGTGTCGACTGCTTTTGCTAAAGCGCTTAGGTCAGCTAGAGACGTTCGTCATGTAAGATATGGTTACAGTGTAAAGAGGCAAACAATTACATTTAGAGTTAAATACAGTGGCGATGGGATGTTTGCACTTGAAGATGCTATTCAGCTAGCAATGTCTAAGGATGACTTATTAAAAGATGTTGAGCGTGGCCAGGACAAAGGCGGAAGATTAATCTATCATTTTAATAGTGAAGATTCGGATGATTCGTCTTCATATTCTAATGATCTGTCTACTAGTTTTTCTGGGTCTTTAATAGATAAGTTAGATAAGCAAGTTGTTTTTATTTCAGCGTACGACGGCGATAAAGGATCGTCTGGATCGGGTTTTTTTGTTAGTAAAAATGGCTACATTATGACTAATGCCCATGTAGTTGATGGCTCTGATCGATTGTACGTAACAACACTAGATGGCGATAGAATTAAGGCTGAAATAATTGATTCAAATGCCAAATTAGATCTTGCGTTAATAAAGCTAGTCACAGTAAAAAAAAACTTTCCAGCTAACAGGATTGGTAATAGTAACAATCTAAGAAAAGGCCAGCCAATCATCATGATTGGTAACCCGTTAGGGGCTCGTTATGAACATACAGTGCTCACAGGGATTATTAGTGGCTTTAATCGCCATAATGGCTCAATACAACTATCCATCCCATCTTACCCAGGAAGTAGTGGCTCACCAGTCTTCAATAGCCAGGGTAGAGTAATTGGCGTCATGAGAGCTAGAGCCGTTGACTCAAAAACAAGTACATACAAGATTAAAAAAGAAGAGGTGACCTTTACGAGTTACGAAGGTGTTGAAAATATTGGCTTAGCAGTTCCAATTAATTATGCAAAGCCTATGTTGAGTATGGCCAAGTAAGGAAAATATGAAAAAAATTATATTTATTATTGGAATAGTGTTTTTGTCAGGGTGTGGAATGACGCCTGTTAAACATATAGATCCAAATTTTATTGATAATTTAAGAGAAGGTAGAGTAACCCTTTCAGGTGGTGGTTGTGGCTTTACTTGGGGGGCAAGCAATCAAGCTATTCTTTCGAATCTTTCAGGGGAGAGATGGCATGATTTAGCTAACCTTATAAAGTCACTAGAGTGCTCACAAGATAGTGCTTATTATTTTTTAGGAAGGTCAGCTGAAGGTTTAGGGTTTAAGAATGCCGCCAAAAAGTATTACAAAACATCAATTAATAATTCAAAAGTAGGTAATCATTTGTATTCTTGTGCATCGATGCTTGAATATAACTGCTGGGGATTTAAGTTTCCTCAAGATTCAGAAACACGCTTATCTCAGTTAAAAATATATCAATTCAAGGATATGCCGATGGTTTTAGAGGTTACCGAAAGTGGAAGAACTTTTAAATTATCAGGAATAGTTAAAGACATATTAGGAAATCAAAATGATGTTTTTGGATTTTTCAACGATTCTGGTATAAAGGTTTGTTCGGGTGAATTTAATCTTAATAGGTCAAAATCAAGAGGAAGTGTTTCACTTAATTGTTTTAATGGGAAGTTTAGTGGGACTGGCGAGGTTCTAAGTTCTTCTTATAATGAGAGCCAAGGCACTTATAGTGGTGTTGGATTGATTAAGACACCAAGTACTCAAATAAGAATGCTGTATGGACCTAATGTATCAAGTATTGAGTAGGATTAAGTAATAAAGAAAATGAAACTAAAAAACACAATATTAACTCTATTACTATCAATTAGTTTAATTGGCACTACCTATGCTGATTATAGCGATGGCCTAAAATACTATAATGAAGGGGATTATGGTCAAGCATTTGTTAAGTGGAGCTATATGGCCAAACAGGGTGATTCTGCTTCACAGGCAGTCTTAGGTTTTATGTATTTAGATGGCAAAGGTGTAGCACAAGATGATAAACGGGCAGTAAAGTGGTATCGCAAGGCGGCCGATCAAGGTAATGTTGGTGCCCAATTCAATTTAGGCGTTATGCATTCAGATGGCAAAGGTGTAGCACAAGATGATAAACAGGCAGTAAAGTGGTATCGCAAGGCGGCTAATCAAGGCTATGCTAATGCCCAATCCAATTTAGGCTGGATGTATGAAAATGGCAAAGGTGTAGCACAAGATGATAAACAGGCAGTAAAGTGGTATCGCAAGGCGGCCGATCAAGGTAATGCTAATGCCCAATACAATTTAGGCTGGATGTATGAAAAGGGCGAAGATGATAAACAGGCAGTAAGGTGGTATCGCAAGGCGGCTAATCAAGGCTATGCTAATGCCCAATCCAATTTAGGCCTTATGTATTCAAATGGCAAAGGTGTAGCACAAGATGATAAACAGGCAGTAAGGTGGTATCGCAAGGCGGCCGATCAAGGCTATGCTAATGCCCAATACAATTTAGGCCTTATGTATTCAGATGGCAAAGGTGTAGCACAAGATGATAAACAGGCAGTAAGGTGGTATCGCAAGGCGGCTAATCAAGGCTATGCTAATGCCCAATCCAATTTAGGCCTTATGTATTCAAATGGCAAAGGTGTAGCACAAGATGATAAACAGGCAGTAAGGTGGTATCGCAAGGCGGCCGATCAAGGCTATGCTATTGCCCAATACAATTTAGGCCTTATGTATTCAGATGGCAAAGGTGTAGCACAAGATGATAAACAGGCAGTAAAGTGGTATCGCAAGGCGGCTAATCAAGGTAATGCTAATGCCCAATACAATTTAGGCTGGATGTATGAAAAGGGCGAAGATGATAAACAGGCAGTAAGGTGGTATCGCAAGGCGGCCGATCAAGGTAATGCTAGTGCCCAATCCAATTTAGGCCTTATGTATTCAAATGGCAAAGGTGTAGCACAAGATGATAAACATGCAGTAAGGTGGTATCGCAAGGCGGCCGATCAAGGTAATGCTAGTGCCCAATACAATTTAGGCTTGATTTATGAATATGGTAATAGTGTGCTTGATAAGAGTTATAAGTTGGCAATTGAATATTATAAAAATTCTATTAAAGGCGATGGTCTTAGCACAGATTCAAAAAATTTAGCTGTGCAAAAAATAGCCAAACTAACCGCTAAATTAAAACCAAACAAAGAAAAAAGTAGTTTTGCCGAATTATGGCAACAGTATGGTGGTGATTCATATACTGCTACTGATGATTCTACAGATGATAATGATCAGACTGCACTGGTCATCGATGAACAGCCCCCGGTTATACATATAACTCGAGGTGACAACATCTCCATCACTGAATCACAGACCACACTAAGTGGTTTGGCTATTGATGATTCAACAATTGCAGAAATTATTGTTGACGGGGATGCGGTAGCTATTAGCACTTCAGGAGGTTTTAGCGCCAAGTTGTATGTACCTTTTGGTAAGAAAGAGGTGTTAGTAAGCGCTACAGACGCTAAAGGTAATACTGCAATTAAGAGTGTAACGATTACTAGAAAAGAAGCAACTTATAAAAATAAAGATAAAAAACTTATACCGCCGTTAGATAGTAAAGCAAACAATCCTAATGCAGTGGCCTTAATTATTGGCATTGATAAATATGAAGCGATTGCTAATGCTCAGTGGGCTGAATCTGATGCAGGAATGTTTTATGATTTTGCCAATAAATCGTTAGGAATATCAACAGATAGAATAAAACTCATAAGAGGTGATAAATCTGACATGAGAGGGATTTGGAAATCAGTAGAGCAATGGCTTCCAGCATATGTCGACGAAAGGAAGAGTGATGTGTATGTTTATTTTGCCGGTCATGGCCTTGCTTCTGAGAATGGAGACGATGTTTATTTAATACCTTGGGATGGAGATCCTGAACTTCTAAAAAGAACAGCATTAAGAAGAAGTGAGTTTGTTGAAACACTTAAATCTTTAAATGCTGCAAGTGTTACCTTGTTTATGGATACATGCTACTCAGGAAAAGCTAAAGGTGGTAAGGGAGTATTAGTTGCAGATGCTAGGGGCCTTAGAATTGTCAAAAAAGACAAAACTTCGGATCTGCCGCCTAACTTTACTTTGTTTTCAGCAGCTGCGAATGATGAAACTGCTCGAAGCCATCCTTCATTAAAACATGGGCTTTTTAGCTACTGGATGATGCGCGGGTTAGGTGGTGAAGCGGATATGAATAATGATAGCAAGTTAACAAATGGCGAGCTTCATTCTTTTGTTAGTAAAAAAGTACAACAAACCGCAACTACTTCAGGATACAAGCAGCATCCTCAATTAGTTGGTGACAAAGACAAAGTTATCGCATCATGGTAATGTAGTAAAGGATAAAACAATGAGAAAAATTATATTTATTTTGTTTGGGGTAGTGCTACTTTCAGGGTGTGTAAGCAACCCTGTCAATCAATTAACCAGCACTTTAGGAATTGATTCAGCTGAAGCCTATAGAGTTTCATTACCGTATAGTATGAACGATCAAGCATGGAATACTAATGACTTGATAAGGCCGTATATGAGAAAAAGAAAGCCCGCTCAAAGTGGTTTTATAAATGATATTCGTAATATTAAATTCGTTGATAGGTGGCTTGACAGAGATAGTAACAAATCAAAAGCAATATTTGCTATCGATCCACAAAGCTGTAAAGACAGTAGTCGATATGCATCTTGGAATTTTAGAACTGACTTGGCTGCAATAACAAGAGCAAAAGATGGTTGTGACAAGACTGCTCAGAAAATAAATGAACAGCTAGGAAAAGCCTGTAAATGTAGGCTTGTTGCGCTGAATGACACCTTTTTTTATAACGCTAATACATATAAACAGCATACAGGAAGCTTTCCCTGGGTAATGGAGGTTGTTGAAAGCGACCAAACTATAAAAATTTCGGGCATGGTTAGTTTGGTTGGCGATAAGCAAGAAAGATTTAACCTTGTTAATGACTCAGGGCGTAACGTTTGTTCAGGGCGATTTGATTTTAATAAGGGCGGATCAAAAGGCGATATTTCATTAAGTTGCTTTGATGGAAAAATTAATGGCGATGGCGAAGTATTGAGGGCTGAATACAATAAAGATTTGCGTATGTATTCAGGTACAGCATTAATTAAAACTCAAAAGGGTGAGATGAGAGTTGTGTATGGGCCAAATGCTTTAAAAATTAAGTAATACAGAAGTGGAAATTATAAAAAAGAAGGCGTAGTATGATTAATATGAAAGCTCTAAAAATATTCTTAACAGTTGTAATGTTGCAAGTTGGCATGCAGGCACATTCTGATGATGCATTAGCTGATCTTATTAAGGGTATTTTAGGCGCTAAGTTGATAGAGGGTATAGCTCAAGAGTTTAATAATGAAGATGCCAGCCAACAAAACTATTCAAGTGATAATCGTGTTAATACCAGCTCTGGAAATGAGGGTAGTCTCGGGTATCAGTACTATGTTCTAGGGCAGAAAAGCTGTAAAAGTGGAGACCATCAAAAAGCACTTAAATGGTTTAGGGAATCTAAACAACAAGGCTATGTTCGTTCTGTTGAGAATGTTTATAAGGCTTGTTCTGGAAAGAGTGTGCAATATTCTCAAAGTGAGGTTGAGAGCAACAAGGGTAGTCTTGGCTACCAGTATTATCGTATAGGTAAAAAGCACTGCAAGAAGGGTGAAACTCAGCAAGCAATAAAGTGGTTTAAAGAATCTAGAGGCCAGGGTTATAAGTGGGCAGATAGAGCCATTGATAGCGTATATTCAAAATGTCGTGAAAGCACAGCACAGGTATTAAGTAGAGACAAGGTGTGCTCTAATGGAGTATTTGCAACTGCCTATGTTGATAATGAATGCCCTGGTATCACCAACAGATGGTCTAATAATACAAAGGTGAGTTCTAATTCCAAGGCGGTTACTAGCGAGAATATAACAATAAAAGCACCAAAGTACGTTGAAAACGCAGCGGTTGTACCAGTTACAGTAGTGTTTGGTGATCGAGTACATAGTGGTGACAAAATAAAGCTTTATGTGAATGGCAAGCTAGCCTTGCAAGTTAACCCAAAAAAAGGCAGTTACATTGATCAGATTTCAACACGAGTTATTCTTGAAAGAAAGAGCAGCCGTATAAAAGCAAAAATAATACGCTTAAGTGGGGTTGTTGAAACCAAAACATCTAACAAGATTTCTGCAGATAATTCTGCATCAATACCAAGTAGTTCTGATAGTGATAAAAAACATAAGCTTAAAGAAAAAGATGGCAACATTAAGATGTTGATCAGGAACAAGATGGGTAGTGGTAAGCACATCTGGAAAATTAAGTTAGCCTCATCTTCAGGTGAAGTTTTTGTTAAGTTGTCACCGTTACTCTCTAAAAATCCATATCTTCAGATAAAGGGTAACCATGATAATGCCAAGTTAGTAGAAACACTTTATGGTAGTTGTAACAAAGATTATTCAAGTTCAACTAAAGAGCCACATTGTCTTTTTGAGCAAGAAAATTGGTATGCATCATTAGGCCAGAATAAGGAAATTGCTCAGGAGGATATTCTGAACGAGTTAAAAGTAAATTATATTAATCAAATCGCTTCACGAGTTAAAAATAAATGGCGCTACCAAGGCGCTAAAGATCACTGGGGCTGTGATGTGTACATCTTGCAAGATGTGGATGGCAATGTACAAAGTGTGAATTTACAGTCTTGTAATATTGATAACAATGCGAAAGCAAAATCGTTTAAAGATTCGATTGAACGTGCGGTATATAAAGCATCACCATTGCCATCAGCTCCAGACCAAAGTGTTTTTGATCGCGAAATATTATTTCACTTTGTAATTAATTCAAATAATAACCCAGCAAAAGTTGTGCAGAAGAAGTCTAGCTTCTCCGATTTATGGGGTCAGTATGGTGGATCAATACTAGATTCAAACACTAACAGTTCTTCCGATAAAGGTGATTCATATAGTATTTCTGAGGCTGATACACAGCCACCAGTAATTCGTTTTAATCATAGTGACTCTATGGCGGTAAATGACAAAAAAGCAACAATAAGCGGTGTGATTAAAGATAGTTCAAAGATAACAGAATTACTTATTAAAGGCAAAAAGGTTGCAATAGATGAGAATGGTAATTTCAGCATATCTAGATATGTGCGCTTAGGGAGGAATACGTTTGATATTGTGGCATTAGATGCGTTTGGCAATAAGGCAGCCAAGGTTGTTACAATCACTAGAAATAAAGACATTGTTAAAAATTTAGATAAGCCTTTAGATTTGCCATCATTCAAAGGCAGAAAGGATAAAAATGCAGTAGCTTTGATTATTGGCCTTGATCAGTATGAGAATATAGCTAGAGCCCCATGGGCGGAATCGGATGCGTCTGTATTTTTTGATTATGCACAGCAATCATTAGGCATCCCTGCTGATAGAATTGCCCTTATCACTGGAGATAAGTCTGATAGAAGTGGAATTTATGACTCATTGGATATGTGGCTACCTACTATGGTTGAAAAAGGCCGTAGTAATGTTTATGTGTATTTTGCTGGGCATGGATTGGCAACAGCTAATGGTGAGCAGGCATATCTAATTCCTTATGATGGAAATTTGGAGAGCTTACGTAGAACAGCAATATCTAGAAAAGAAGTTATCAGCGTTTTAAAAGATTTAAAAGCTAAAAGTGTGACTTTGTTTATGGATACTTGTTACTCTGGAACTCCGAAGGGCGGTAAAGGTACGTTGGTTGCTGATTCTCGTGGACTGCGCATTGTTAAAAAGGATAATTTTTCTTCGCTACCTAAAAACTTTACAATTTTTTCAGCAGCTTCAAATCAGCAAACTGCTAGTAGCCATCCAAATTTAGAAAATGGTTTATTTAGTTACTGGATGATGCGAGGCTTAGGCGGTGATGCAGACAGTAATAACGACAGAAAAATCACAAATGGTGAGCTTCATAAGTTTATTAATAAAAATGTGAAGAAGGCTGCAGCACTAATGGGTCGCAAGCAAAACTCGCAGTTAGTGGGTGACGCTAATAAAATTATTGCGTCATGGTAGAAAGGTGAAATTTTCAAGTAAAACTATATTATTCATATTATTATTTTTACAGCTAATACTGCCTATTGCTTATAGTGATCGACATAGTACTGGAGGATTAACTGATGATCAAGCTATCATAGTAAGCCTTTCTGAATGGGAAAATAATGATTCAAAACTAAAAAATGCACATATAAAATGGAGTGTTTTTGATCGTGTAGTGCTTGTTACAGGAGAAGTGCCAAGTAGGAGGTTGCGCAACTATATTGCCAAACAAATATCAGATATTAACCCTAGAATAAATAGAGTTATTAATGAAACTGTTGTTAAGTCAAATAGTGATATTTTTAGCAAAATGAAAGATTCAGCTATTGAAGCTCAAGTTGAGGCATTATATCAGGATCAAAATACATTCCAAGCTAATCATGTAAGAGTGATATCAACAAACCAAACTGTATTTCTTATGGGTAAAGTGACTAAGAAAGAAGGTAACAAAGCCGTAAAAATTGCAGCAAAAGTAAAAGGTGTTAAGAAAATTATTAAATTATTTCATTATTTAAAACATCAGCCTGTTGACGCAGTGCTTTACGATCAAAACTCTTTTGCAAAGCACAGCGATAATTTAATAGATTATGCCTATCTAAAGACAAAAGTAATTGATCCCGGATTATGCGGCGGTTTTGCAACTAAAGATCGCCCTGGGCGGGTGGCATCATGTATTGCTAATCATTATTTAATTGGTAAAGGGGATTATAAAAATGCCCTTTTATGGTATTTGGAGACCAATAAATTTAAACCTGAATGGAATTTAAATAATGATATGGCCAAGATAAAAGATAAGCTTGGCTCAGATAAATTTTTTAAAATAAAACATCAATACAATTCAGGCGGTATTGAATTAAAAGATGTTCGCTCATGGGCTTTTAAAGATATCAAAAGTAGTGTAGATACCAGAGTGGTTGACAAAGTTGAATTAAAATTTAGTGATGAGTTAAATAAGGATATTGCAAGTAGCGACGCCAAATCAGAGTTAAAAGAAAAACCTTTATACAGTAAGAAAAGAGCAGACTTTAGATATGTTATGCGTGACGACACTAAGTTGAGAGATAATGATGGTTTTAGTGATAATGTAATAAAGCTACTAAAAAAAGGGACAATGGTGTGGTTAAAAAATGGAGGTAATAACAGTACGGGACTTATACCTGTTAGAGTAGATAGAAAGACATGGGGTTATGTTTTAAAGGCGACTTTATCAGAAGCAAAGCCAAAAGAGTTTTTTTCAGCCAATCCAACGAATAGTGAATTTGATAATGACGATAGTTTTTCTGGTTTGTGGGGAAAATACGGCGGATCAGTACTGGATTCGAAAGGTAGCCTAAAACAACAGTCTAATTACGCATCAAACACTTCTGTCGATACTAAAGCGCCAATTATTAGCTTAAATCAAGACAATCTTACAACAGTAGATAGCTCAAATTTTAATTTAAGTGGATTTGTTAAGGATGATTCTAGCGTGTCTGAGGTTAGTATCAATGGTGGCTTGATAGCAATTAACAGCTCTGGTCAGTTTGATATGGCAATGTATCTTGGGCTAGGTAAAAATAAATTTATAATTGAAGCAATTGATATTTTTGGCAATAAAGCAAGCAAGTCAATAACTGTAGTTAGGAATAAAGCTATAGTTAAAAATATAGATAAGAAGTTGACACCTCCAACTACACAGCTAGCAAGCAATCCAAATTCTATTGCGTTAATTATTGGTCTTGATGATTATAAATCTATGCCTAATGCTCCGTGGGCAGAATCAGATGCATCTACTTTTTATGACTATGCTCGCAATGCATTAGGCATTCCAGTAGAAAGAATACGATTAATCACTGGGCAAGAATCAGATAGAACAGCTATATGGAAGTCTCTAGAGCAGTGGTTACCTTCCCAGGTTGATAAAAATAAGAGCAATGTATACGTTTACTTTGCAGGGCATGGCCTAGCATCAGAAGATGGGAAAGACGCATATTTAATGCCTTATGATGGTGATACAAGTATGCTTAGTAGGACTGCTATTCCAAGAAAAGATGTTATTAGTGGTCTTGATAGCCTTAAAGCACGTAGTGTAACCTTATTTATGGATACATGCTACTCTGGCTCTGCTAAAGGCGGAAAACAAACGTTAGTAGCTTCTAGAGGGTTGAGAATTGTCAAGAAAAATACACTTGCTGATCTACCATCTAATTTCACATTGTTTTCAGCGGCAGCTAATGATGAAACAGCAATAAGTCATCCAACTCAAAAAAATGGACTGTTTAGCTACTGGATGATGCGTGGTTTAGGTGGTGAGGCTGATAATAACAATGATAGAAAAATTACTAATGGCGAACTTCACGCATTCATTAGTGATAAGGTTCAAAAAACAGCAATATCTAAAGGCCATAATCAGCATCCTCAGTTAGTTGGTGATAAGAATACTGTGATTGCGACATGGTGACAAGGTCTTGGTTATTACCAATA
This sequence comes from Candidatus Thioglobus autotrophicus, assembly GCF_001293165.1. Lineage (NCBI taxonomy): Bacteria > Pseudomonadati > Pseudomonadota > Gammaproteobacteria > Pseudothioglobaceae (SeqCode) > Candidatus Thioglobus > Candidatus Thioglobus autotrophicus. The sequence continues at coordinate 934,533 of NZ_CP010552.1, forward strand.
GTTACTTTATTGTTTTGTATGAGTTCTTATGCAAATTGGAATTCTAATAGCGATAGAACGTATAAAAAATATAATTGCTCAGGATTTGCAAGCGCCCCTGATGAGATTAGAAGTTATGAATGTTATGATGGAAAGGATTTTGAGACTCGGGTTAAAGATTATTATCATGGCCCCGGTGTTTTCAAAGATGGTCTTTTTTATCCAAAAAAAACAGCCATTATAGGTAAGAAGATTAATAAAGATAAGGTTAAGGGGGTGTCTTTCAAAAAAAGGCCTTATTCTGAATTATGTTTAGGTGATTCAGCTCCTATGCTTGCCTTATCCAAGGCAAATAATTATCATTTTAATTCAGATTATAGGAATGCAATAAAGTGGTATGTTGAAACAATAAAAGTAAACCCAAAAGAGTGTGTTAATACTGGATCTGTTGAGGCTAAAAATCAATTAGCTTTAATTAAAAGTCGAATAGGCACATATGAATTCAATAGATACAAAGGACTTCCGTTTGAACCAAAACTTTGTCAAGATGGAACTATTTCTGAGTCATATGTGGATGATGAGTGTCCTAGTAGGGCACTGATTGTTGAAGGTCATCCAATAAAAAATGATTATAACAATAAGATCTATAAAACAGGTACGAATATGGTTGTTGTAATTATGTATGACAAAGGTGTTAAATATTATGAAGATGGTAAAAATAGATTAAAGGGTTTTAAATTGATACTTGAGGCTGCTAATTATGATTTTTATAAGGCTCAGCATAAACTTGGTGACATGTATTCTATGAATGGAAGTCATGGTGGTTTAGCTATAGATTACAGTGATAAAGAAGCTTTTAAGTGGTATAAAAAATCTGCGAACCAAGGGTATGCAGAATCTCAGTACGAAGTTGGGGCAATGTATCATTATGGCGAGGGTATTTCAAAAAAATACTCTGAAGCTATTAGGTGGTATACAAAAGCTGCTTTACAAAATCAGGTAGATGCCCAATATGAATTAGGACAGATGTATGCTAATGGCCAAGGAGTTCCTGTAAATTATAAAAAAGCTATTAGATGGTATAGTTTGGCAGCAGAACAAAACGACACAAGGGCGAGTAATAAAGTTAAAGAGCTATTACTAGTAAAATTGGCGTTAAACTCTGGATTCACTCAACAAGAAATATCAGAGTCAGAAGGTGTTCAAAATAAAAAAACTGCATTAAACTTTGGATTCACTCAACAAGAAATATCAAAGGGAGAAGGTATTCAAAACTTTAATAGGGCTAGAAAAGTAGCAAATATTGATACAAGCCCGCCAGAGATTCGTACTTACAATAGTGACTCATTTACAACTACTGAAAAGTATATTACATTGTCTGGAGATATTAAAGATGATTCTAAAATAGCTAAAGTAACCATTAATGGTAAAGAAGTAGCTATTAAAAATGACGGGTTCAATCAATTTGTTGTGCCTGAGTATATACAATTAGGTAGAAATGAATTTAATATTGTTTCGATAGATGTATTTGGCAATAAAAGCTCTAAAAAAATTGTGTTTAATAGAGAGAAGGCTGTCTCTAAAAATAAAGATAAAAGGCTAGCGCCACCAACAACTGTGAGAAGATCTAGCCCTAACGCAGTAGCCCTGATTATCGGTGTTGATAAGTATGAATCAATAGCAAGCGCTCCATGGGCTGAATCGGATGCTTCAGTGTTTTACGACTACGTTCAAAATGCATTAGGTATTTCAGAAGATAGAATAAAGTTGTTAACTGGATCAGAATCGAGTGAGGCTGGTATATGGAAGTCTATTGAAAGATGGCTACCAACTGAAGTTGACAAGAATAAAAGTGATGTATATGTCTATTTCGCAGGCCACGGGCTTGCATCTACTGACGGCAATAATGCATATTTAATCCCATGGGATGGCGACACTGATTTGTTGGAAAGAACAGCGATTCTAAGAAGCGAACTTATTGATGGTTTGAAAGATTTAGATGCTAAGAGTGTAACACTATTTATGGATACGTGTTATTCAGGAAAAGCAAGGGGCGGCAAAGGTACGCTAGTAGCTAATTCTCGCGGCCTACGTATTGTTAAAAAAGACAAGCTGAACAATCTTCCAAGCAACTTCACCTTATTCTCTGCAGCGGGTAATGATGAAACCGCCAGCAGTCATCCATCATTAAAGCATGGTTTGTTTAGTTACTGGATGATGCGAGGTTTAGGTGGTGAAGCTGATAATAACAATGATAGAAAAATTACTAATGGCGAACTTCACGCATTCATTAGTGATAAGGTTCAAAAAACAGCAATATCCAAAGGACATAATCAGCATCCTCAGCTAGTTGGCGATAAGGATAAAGTTATTTCCTCTTGGCAGTAAGTTATTTCTATTAACGGATATTCAATCTGCTTGCCGAATAATGTTAAAGCTATAATTATTTTTAGGCAATCTTGAAAGAAGGCTAATTTCCGCAAATATATGTATTGAACTGTACATAAGTATGGACATAAAGAGGGAGTTGTAAATTAATAATGAAAAAAATATTGCTAGTTACTTTTTTATTAACATCATTTAATGCTTTTACAGCGTTTAATGCTACCCATCTTAATAATATTGATATAAGAGTTTTCAATGAAAGCAAGGTGCAAATTTTTAAAAACGATGTGCATATGTTTGGAATTGACTGTAACAACGGCATTTTATGCAAAGCATTTGTTTCACACGTACCAAGTCCAAAGTACAAGGTATTTGATGGCATGGTTCAGTCGAATAGTGAAGTATTGGAGTTGTCAGCTAAAAATATTCAATCAGTAGTCAATAAGAATCGCAGCCTGGTTTTTATTATGTCGAGTGGCAATGCATCTGGTTCCTACACAAATGTTCAAGAATTTGAAATAGATTCTGATACAGGTGCTTTTTATCATACAACTAAAGAATACGATTGGATGCGTTACGGCCATCCAGATGATTACCCACTTAATCGATAGATCTAATTACGAATTACTCAACTGTTAAGTGATGCAAGGCCGTTAGTCACAAATAAAGACTACCAATATACAACACGTTTAGCTAGAATTTAATACTTTTTACACTATGTAATTAAATAATTACGATATACTTGACATATGGTAATAGAATGATATAATTCAATCGTAAATTTTTATAAAATCGGAGAGTCGATGAAATATATTAAACCTGTTGAAGGTTATAAAACTAAGAAAAAAGTAATTTCTACACGCGTCACTGAAATTTTGATAAAAGCATTGGAGACTGCCAAGCCAGAAATGCCACATAGATTTGATTTTACATTTTCTATACCGGAGATCATAGACAAGGCATTTGAAGATGCGTTGGATGAAATTAAAGTAGCTACTGGCGGCTATGATTTTTATGAATTAGAAAAATTCAAATATTATATTAGGTATGCCAAGGAGAGATACGGTGTTGAAGACACAACTCTAATTGATCCTGATAAAGAAGCCCATAAAATTCTTGTCGCATATACAGAGCTAAGGTATGGAGAAGATCAGAAAAATCAAGTTGAAATGTCTTACCTTACTCATAACAGGAGGAGTGAAATTGAAGAGCAGCTGGCAGAGGAAGCCGGTTTATAAGTACAAGTTTTATTGTATGTGCTAAATCGTATACATGGTAAGACATGAAAGATAGTATGGGTCGTTATGTGCTATTTTATGTATTAAAATGTAATTCTTATAACGTTTAAGGATTACAAGACATGAGCAAAATAGCCTACGCAAGGATATCCAGTTCTGGGCAAAAATTAGATGTGCAACTCGATAAGTTGAATGAAGTCGGGTGTGATATGGTTTTCAAAGAGACGCACACAGGAACAACTGATCAAAGGCCGCAATTGCAATCAATGCTTCAGTACGCTAGAGAGGGCGATATTTTATACATAACAAAATTAGATCGTCTTGGACGTAGCACGTTGCATCTGACTAAAATTTTCGATCAACTTAAGCGGAAAGGGGTTGAAATTATTGTACTAGACCAAAACATCGATACTTCGACACCAGTTGGATCGCTTATGTTAAATGTCTTAGCATCAATTGCAGAATTTGAAACTGAAATTCGCAAAGAGAGACAATTAGAAGGCATTGCAAAAGCAAAGGCTAAAGGTGTTAGATTTGGCCGTAAGTCAGTGCTCGACGCTGAACAAGTAGAGCAACTAAAGAAGAAGCGTAAAGCTGGTGTTTTGATTCGGGAGCTTATGGGTGAATATGGTGTGAGCAAAGCGACAGTGTATAGGTTGCTAGCCGCTTAACCATATAAAAAACTAATGATTTTTTTACGCAATTAAGTTATGTGTGGCTTTAATCGCCCAGTGAAAAAGTAATTTTAATAAAAATATATGCCAATTAAGGCAAGGAGATAGATTGAAAAATAAACCATTTACAGATGCAAAAGTAAGAAGCCTTAAGAAAAAATCCAAGGTGTATCGCGAGCATGATTATGGCGGGCTATACCTTGAAGTTGCTGTATCAGGCTCTAAGATCTGGAAACAGCGTTTTAACTTTGAGCAAAAGCAGGTAATGATTACGATCGGACATTATCCTCATGTTAGCTTGCTTGACGCTCGTCAGGCAGTGAATAAAAATAAACAGTTATTAGTGCAAGGAGTTGATCCGAGGCATAAAAATATTAAGTCAAGCAAGCCGACTTTCAAGGAAATGTTTGATGCGTGGCATAATCAAAAGTGCAGTGAATGGAGTGACAACTATGCACATGATGTAAGGCAAAGAGCTAATTGTTATTTAATGCCGGTTATCGGCCGTAAGCCTATTGATAAAATCACAACCCCAGATATGCTTATGCTTCTTAAGAAGATTGAAGAAAAAGATGTGCTAGACACATTACGAAAAATCAAAGGTATCGCATCAAGGACCTTCTCTTTTTCAGTAGGCATGGGCGAGATTACTGTAAACCCAGTTAGAGACTTGCCAATGGATATTTTCAAACGAAGAAAGCAAGTGCATTATCCAACTTTTACTGACCCAAAAGACATTGGTCAATTATTAAGAACATTGGACTGCCATAAAGGCACTTATCAAGTTAGAGCCGCTCTAGAAATTGCGCCACATATCTTTTTAAGACCCGGAGAATTAACAAAACTGATTTGGGATTATGTTGATTTTTCAGACAGAATTATTCGCGTTGACGGGAGTATTATGAAAACGGGGCGAGATCACCTAATTCCTATGAGTAATCAGGTATTTGACATGTTGAAAGATTTAAGTTGCATTGAAACAGGAAGTAAGTTTATTTTTCCGAGTTTGAAGACTAAAAATAAAGGTATCACTACTAACGCGCTTCTTACGGCTATTAGATCTTTAGGTATCAGCGCAGATCAATTTGTGACACACTCATTTCGCGGGATGGCATCGTCGTTTTTGCATGAAAAAGGATTTGTTAGCGATGTCATTGAGCGGCAGTTAGCACATGTTGAAACTAACAAAGTAAAGGCTGCCTATTGTCACGCGGAGTACCTTGAGCAAAGAATTACTCTTATGCAGGCTTGGTCCAATTATTTAGATGACCTTAAAAGCAATGTAAATTTAACTAAAACTATACAGGAGTAAAAAAATGACCAACGATAGGCAAATGATTAAGATCGGCGATGTGATTAAGAAAACCATGTTGTCAAGAGCTACTATTTATCGATTAGTAAATTCAGGAAAATTTCCCAAGCAAGTTAATATGTCAGATCGCTCTGCTACTTGGCTGAAAGATGAGGTTGAGGAATTTATCGAAGACAAGATTAGAAGCCGATATGCATCTAATGACGATAGTTTTAAAAAATTATAATGCTATATAAAGAGAATAAAAAAAAGTCTAAAAAGTACATTAAAGAGTCTCATAAGCTGGCTATAAGTATGTACTGTTTAGCCAATAAGAATAAAAAAATTGCTATTGAAGAGATTCGAAAAAATATCGATTTACTGGTGCATTCGGTTGAATGCAATCATAGCCAATATAATGATAAACGGCAACTCACCAATGGAAGGTTTATTAAATGGATGGACAGTAATGCATGGCAATATTATGGCAGGTGGGGTTTGAATTATAATGAAGGGCAACGAATTGCTTTATTAGTGACAGCTCTTGGTGTTATTAACAAATCTTAAATAAGCAAGTGTTTATGTAGGTTTCCAGCGTAGGTTGTATGTATTATTTGATTTCTGATGTTGCATACATCAAATACATACAATTTACGTCAAGATTCCATGAAAAGTAAGATTCTATGTGAGACAAGCGAACATCACAAAATGGCTTAATAGCAGTGTTAAACACTGCTTATGAGTCATCTTGAGAAGTTATAAGAAATAATATTGGTGGAGATGGCGGGGATCGAACCCGCGTCCGAAAACCTTCAAACAAAGAGTCTACATGCTTAGCTTGGTCAACTTGAGTTAGCCGCGCAGCACCCGACCATCAGGGATCTGCAAAGCGATTTCCGAAAGTTTTAACCGAATCATTTGGAACAAATAATCCTAGCGAGTCTGTGAGCGACCGCTACCCAAGAAGTACAGACAACCTCAAGGGAGCGGCTAGCTATGCAGCTAGAGCGTAGTTGTTTTCGTTTGCAACTATATTTTTAAAGCATATTTTTACGAGTTATCTTTATCCTCGGCATGCGTCCTTGAGATCCAACTCCTCGTCGAAGCCATGTCATCCCCTGGAGCGTGTATTATAACATTTTTTTACTGAATTGTCACTCTCGCAAATTTGCGCTTACCAACTTGATAGACAGCTGTGCCTGATTCTGGCTCGAGATTTCGATCAGATATTTTTTCGCCTTCGATCTTAGCAGCGCCTTCTTTAATCATTCTAAAGGCATCAGAGGTGGAATTAACCAGCCCAGATTCTTTGAGAAGGTTGGCAATTTTAATACCAGCATCAAAACTAAACTCCGGCATTTCATCAGGAACCTTGTTTTTGGCAAATCGATTAATGAAATTTTGTTGCGCTTGTTTGGCAGCTTCACTGCTATGAAATCTTGTGATAATTTCTTCCGCTAAGCGAAATTTGATGTTTCTAGGATTTTCGCCGTTCTCAATTTCAACTTTCCAAGAGGCGATGGTTTCAAGTGTTTCGAAGCTTAGTAGTTCAAGGTAGCGCCACATTAGTTCATCGGAAATTGACATAATCTTACCAAACATATCGTCCGGTGCATCATCAATACCAATGTAGTTGTCGAGTGACTTAGACATTTTCTGCACACCATCAAGACCTTCTAAAATTGGCATAGTAAGAATAACTTGTGGCTCCATGCCAGCTTGTTTTTGCAGTTCACGCCCCATCAAGAGATTAAATTTTTGATCTGTACCACCAAGCTCAATATCTGACTCTAATGCAACGGAATCATAGCCTTGTATTAAAGGGTATAGAAACTCATGGATAGAAATACTCTTGCCAGACTTGTAACGCTTGGAAAAGTCATCACGTTCCAGCATTCTTGCAACTGTATGTTGAGAAGCGAGCTGAATCATTTGTGCAGAACTCATTTTCCCCATCCACTCAGAGTTAAATACGACAGTGGTTTTTTCCTTGTCGAGAATTTTAAAAACCTGAGTTTGATAAGTTTGAGAATTTTCAATAACCTGTTCTTGGGTTAGTGGTGGACGCGTGGCACTTTTGCCAGTCGGGTCTCCAATCATGCCGGTGAAATCACCAATTAAAAACAATATTTCATGACCTAGGTCTTGTAATTGCTTTAGTTTATTGATTAGAACCGTATGCCCAAGATGAAGATCTGGTGCTGTTGGATCAAAGCCTGCCTTAATGCGCAAAGGTTTGTTTTTGGCAAGTTTTTTCTTTAGTTCATCGAGTGGCAATATTTCATCAGTGCCACGCTCAAAAATGGCTAACGTATTTTCTGTATTCATTTTTTTTAAATTAGGTTTATTGTCTAATGTGACCATCACCAAGGACGATATATTTTTGTGAAGTTAAGCCCTCAAGGCCAACTGGACCACGTACGTGAAACTTATCAGTACTAATGCCAATTTCAGCACCAAAACCATATTCAAAGCCATCTGCAAAACCTGTGGAGGCATTAATCATCACAGATGCCGAGTCAACCTCGGTGATGAAGCGACGACCTGAAGTGTAATTTTCGGTAACGATAGACTCTGTATGTCCCGAGCCGTGTTGCTCAATATGATCAATCGCATCAGACATTGAGTTAACAATACGAATAGAAAGAATCGCATCTAAATATTCTGTATCCCAGTCTTCAGCGGTTGCTGCAATAATTTGTTTGGAAAATTGACGTGTCTGCTCGCAACCTCTAAGTTCAACCCCTTTAAGTGCGTATTCCGCGATCAGTTCAGGCAGCACTTTTCCAGCAGCTGACGCGTGCACCAGTAAAGTTTCCATAGCATTACAAACACCGTAACGCCTTGTTTTAGCATTAAACGCAATTTTAATGGCTTTATCAGCATCAGCGTCTTTGTCAATATAGGTATGACAAACGCCGTGAAGATGTTTGATGACTGGCACGGTAGCGTTTTGGCTAATCGCCTCAACCAAGCCTTTGCCACCACGCGGAATAATAGCGTCAATATATTCAGATGCTTGAACCAGTGCGTTAACAGCAGCGCGATCGGTGGTGTCAATCAGCTGCACACAATATTCATTTAAGCCATCATCAATTAGACCATCCTTAACACAAGCATAAAGTGCAAGATTAGAATGTATGGCCTCTGATCCGCCACGTAGAATAACCCCGTTGCCAGATTTTAGGCATAGAGCAGCGGCGTCAATTGTGACGTTTGGACGGGATTCATAAATAATACCCATCACCCCTAAAGGTACGCGCATCTTGCCGACTTGAATGCCACTTGGACGGAATTTTAAATCGGTAATTTCGCCGATTGGATCAGCCAAGGCGGCAATCTGATTAAGACTTTCAATAATGCCATCAATGCGAGTATCGTCGAGAATTAGTCTGTCAATGAGTGCATCATCTAGCTGGTTATCTTTAGCTTGTGCTACATCCTGTTGGTTAGCCTTAAGAATGACTTTTCTATTTTGATGAATTTGCTCAGCAATATTTTTCAGTGCGCTATTTTTTTTCTGAGTGGTGGCACCTCGCAAGCTTTTGGCAGCAATGCGCGCATTTGTACCTAGTGTGGTAATTAAATTTTCTATTGAGTCCATTGATTTTTCCCAGCCAGGTTTAATAAAAGCGTGTGTAGTTCATCCACTACATTAAGATTATCCGCGCCTTTGATGGAGCGGTCAATACGTCCGAGTGATAATAGTAGTTTTTGCAGGCGTTGATAAGAGTGGCGTTTTAGAATATTGGCCATAATAGGTTTACGCTTATTCCACACTCGGTGGGTTTGCAAAATAGCATTAATCTCACCCCCTTGATGAATCTCAATTGACATGTTGATGATGGATTTTATTTCTCGATACAGTGAGCTGCTTAGCAAAATAGGCATAGCAGTATCGTTAAGTAAGGTGTTATAAATTTTACTAATTTGAGCGGTGTCGCCAAATAAAGCGGCGTCAATAAGGCCGTAAACTGTATATTGAGACTGCTCTTGCGCTTGAGTGAGAAATTCTTGAGTGTTTATTTTTCCATCTGGGTAAGTCATCTTAAGCTTCTGAATTTCCTGCATAGAAGCGAGAAGGTTGCCTTCCGTGCAAAAAGCAATGCTTTGTGCAACTTCTTGATTGCTTTCTAAGCCGACACCGGCCATATGGTTGCTAATCCAGCCAACCAAATGATCACGAGTGATTTCCCAATGCTGAATGACGCCACCATGCTGCTCAAGGGTTTTAAACCACTTGCTTTTTTGCTGTGCAAGATCTAGCTTTGCTGTGGAAATTATTAACAAAATATCACTAGGCACATTGCTAGCGATTGCGGTTAAGGCTTTTGAGCCTTTGACGCCAATTTTGCCTGTTTTCAGCCGACACTCAATAATACGTTTTGGCGAAAATAAAGAAGTGTTAGCAATCTCGGCTGTAATTAAACCCCAGTCAAAATTACCATCAATTTCAAAACTGGTTTTTTCATCAAACCCAGCTTGCTTGGCAGCAGCGTTAATATCACTCAGACTTTGTTCGATTAATAAAAATTCAGCGCCAAAAATAAAATAGAGCGCTTCGAGCTGATGAGTGAGTTGAGAGTTAAGCGATTCTGGCTTAATTCTCATTGAGTTTTGATAGTCTTCTGATTAATTTCTTGATAAGAGTATTTCTTAGCTGAGTGTAAGATTCCTCAATTTGAAGTCTATCTGCTTGTGTCGAGCTGGTTATTTTATTTAGGTGTAAGCTGGCTGTTAAGTCTTGAGATAGTAATAGTTTTTGATCGACGTTGAACACTTTAACAGGCACACTTAAGCTTAAGGTATAACTATTGACAGAATTACTGGATGTGTACGAAGAGGTTTGTTGTTTTTGCACTTCCGAACCTATTTGAATGGTTAGATTTTGCATAGCTTCTTGGTTGAATCTTGTTTGCAGTTCTTGAGCAAACTCATTAGCATTAGCACTTACAACAACAGCGTTTAAGGGTGTATTTTTAATCGGTGTGTGAAAGCCACAAGAGCTTAGTAGAAGCGTTGTAAGAATCAGGATTGAGAAGTTAGTTTTTGACATAGCAGTAAATGTTTTATTTTATAAGTAAAGAATTATGACAGAATTTAATTTTTTTTGTTGAAAAACCTTGAAAAAACGCCATCAGCTCATATGTAAGTATGCAATAGGGTATAGTTACCTGTCTTATTTTTTTTATAATTTTAGTATTACGCCATGTTTAAAAATTTATTGTTATGGTTGGTTTTGGGTAGTGTTCTTACCTCAATTTTTAGCCAATTTGAAGTCAACGAACAAAAGAGTGAAATCACGTATTCCCAGTTTATTCAAAGTGTTAAGCAAGGGGATGTTTCTGAAGTGACTATTGCTGGAAGTAGTATTTCCGGTGTGGGTGCGGGTGGTGAACAATTTGATACTTATTCACCAGGTGACTTAGGTCTAATGGGTGATTTGCTTGATAACGGCGTGAATGTTGTGGCTAAGCCACCTGAAAAAGATGGATTCTTTAAGCAATTAGTTATCTCATTAGCGCCAATTTTATTATTAATTGCTGTGATTTTATATACCATGAAAGGCGCTGGCGGCGCTATGGGCGGTAAAAACCCAATGAGTTTTGGCAAGTCAAAGGCGCGTCTTATTCCTAAAGACGAGTCTAATGTAACTTTTGCAGATGTAGCAGGTGTAGATGAGGCAAAAGAAGATGTCGCTGAATTAGTTGATTTTTTATCTAATCCGGGCAAGTTTACCAAAGTTGGCGGGAAAATTCCTAAAGGTGTTTTATTAATTGGCCCTCCTGGTACGGGTAAAACCCTCTTGGCAAAAGCCATTGCAGGCGAAGCGGCCGTGCCATTTTTCTTCATTTCTGGCTCTGATTTTGTAGAAATGTTTGTCGGTGTTGGTGCGTCACGTGTGCGCGATATGTTTGAGCAGGCTAAGAAAAGTGCGCCGTGCATTATCTTTATCGATGAAATCGATGCAGTTGGTCGTCAACGTGGTGCGGGTATGGGCGGTGGCCATGATGAGCGTGAGCAAACTTTGAACCAAATGTTGGTAGAAATGGACGGCTTTGAAGGCTCGGAAGGTATTATTGTTATTGCAGCAACTAACCGCCCTGATGTACTTGATCCGGCGTTATTGCGCCCTGGACGTTTTGATCGTCAAGTGATGGTTGGTTTGCCTGATATTAATGGCCGTGATGCGATTTTAAAGGTGCACATGCGCAATCTTCCAATTGCAAAAAATGTTAAATCTATTAATATTGCTAAAGGTACGCCGGGTTTTTCTGGTGCAGATTTAGCTAATTTGTGTAATGAAGCCGCCCTTATCACAGCTGGAAAAAACAAACTACTGGTTGGTATGCAGGAGTTTGAAAAAGCTAAAGATAAAATTATGATGGGCGCTGAGCGCAAATCTATGGCAATGGATGAATCTGAAAAAGAAATGACCGCTTATCATGAGGCGGGTCACGCAATTGTTGGACGTCTAGTGCCAGAACATGATCCAGTTTACAAAGTGAGTATCATTCCTAGAGGTAGAGCACTGGGTGTGACGATGTTCTTGCCAGAAAAAGACAGCTATAGTATTTCTAGACGAAAGCTCAATTCGCAAGTAGCTTCTTTATTTGGTGGACGAATCGCTGAAGAATTAATTTATGGCAAAGACGCTGTTACCACAGGCGCTAGTAATGATATTGAGCGTGCAACAGAAATTGCTCATAAAATGGTTAAGCACTGGGGCATGTCAGATAAGCTTGGACCGCTAGCCTACGGCGAGGATGAAGGTGAGGTATTTTTAGGTAAGCAGGTCACCAAGCATAAGCATATCTCCGAAGATACCTTTAAAGTCATTGATGATGAGATTCGCATTATTATTGATACAAACTATGCAGTTGCTAGCAAAATTTTAGAAGATAACAAAGATATTCTGATTGAAATGACCAAAGCGTTAATGGAGTTTGAAACCATTGATAAAGAGCAGATTGACGATCTTATGGATCGCAAGCCAATTCGTGAAGCGGCAGTTGTGACTGATTCAGATGTTGCTTCAACTGAACTAGGCTCTGGTATTCAAGCGGATGATGCAAACGATTCTGACGAAAATCCACTTGATGGCGATCCTAAAATCGCATAAAGACAGCAGGTAGTCGTTATGACTATTAACAATACACAAGCGCTGGTGATGGGCATACTTAATGTCACACCTGATTCTTTTTCGGATGGCGGGCAATGTCTTAACGTTGATGATGCAATTCGGGCTGCGATGCGCCTACTTGATCAAGGTGCTGATATTATTGATATTGGTGGTGAATCAACCCGTCCTGGGGCAGCGTCCGTGAGTGAGGCTGACGAAATCAACCGTGTTGTGCCTGTGATTAAAGCTCTATCTACGCAAACTAATATCCCTATTTCGATCGACACTTCTAAGCCGCAAGTGATGCAACAAGCTGTAGAGGCAGGCGCCAGTCTAATTAATGATGTGAATGCTTTGCAAGCGGATGGCGCTTTGGAAATGGCCGCCTCGCTAGAAGTTGATGTGTGTCTTATGCATCGACAGGGGTTGCCGCAAACCATGCAACAAAATCCAACATATAACGATGTTATTGAGGATATTCAGCAATTCTTTCAACAAAGGATTGAGGCTTGTCAGCAGGCAGGCATTCAGCCAGAAAAAATTATTCTGGACCCTGGCTTTGGTTTTGGCAAGACGTTAGCACATAATTTAGAAATATTACATCGATTTAATGAATTTAAAGGTTTGGGCTTTAGGCTTTTAGCAGGACTCTCTAGAAAATCTATGATTGGTGCTATACTAAACAACAGAGAAGTTGAAGGTCGCATGATTGGCAGCGTAACAAGCGCTATAATAGCGGTTCAAAATGGGGCGGATATTGTGCGTGTGCACGATGTGTTGGCGACTAAAGATGCCTTATTGACATTGCAAGCAGTAAACGGAGCGTAAATTGGCTAATTATTTTGGAACGGATGGCATTCGAGGTGAAGTAGGTATAGCGCCTATTACGGCCGATTTCTTTTTAAAACTCGGTTGGGCAGTGGGCTCAGTTTTGTCCGAAAAGGGTAAAGCAAGTGTGGTTATTGGTAAAGATACACGCGTGTCTGGGTATTTGTTTGAATCAGCGCTTGAGGCAGGTTTTTTGTCAGCTGGCGTTGATGTTGGTTTATTGGGACCAATGCCTACGCCGGCTATTGCCTATTTGACACAAACTTACAATGCAACTGCGGGTGTGGTTATTAGCGCCTCACACAATCATTTCCAAGATAATGGGGTGAAGTTTTTCTCTGATAAAGGGCTCAAATTAAGTAATGAAGATCAGGCCAAAATTGAGCAAAAATTAGCCGAACCTATGCAGAGTGTTAGCTCTGATAAGATTGGCAAGGCGCGTAGACACGAGCAGCCAATAGGGCGATATATTGAATTTTGCAAATCAACATTTGATCGTACGATTAATTTAAGCGGGCTTAATATTATTATTGATTGCGCCAATGGTGCGACTTATCATATTGCTAAAGATGTTTTTTCAGAATTAGGCGCCAATATTACCGTGATTAATAATGCGCCAGACGGCTTTAATATTAACAAAAATTGTGGCGCAACGGATACTCAACATTTACAAGAAGTTGTGCTTGAAGCCAACGCCGATTTAGGCATTGCTTTTGATGGCGATGGCGATCGTTTAATGATGGTTGATCACCAGGGTGAATTGGTTGATGGCGACGAGTTGGTGTTTATTGTGGCTAAGGCTTGGCAAGCGCAACAGTGTTTGGATAATAATATCGTCGTTGGCACTAAAATGACCAATCTAGGTATGCGCCACGCTTTAAGAGATCTTAATATTGATTTTATTGAAGCTGATGTGGGCGATCGCTACGTTATGGAGAAGATGAAAGAACATGGCTCAATTTTAGGTGGCGAAGGCTCTGGTCATATGATCTGTCTAGATAAAACCACTTCGGGCGACGGCATTATTTCTGCACTACAAGTATTGGAAGTTTTGGCAAAGAGTGGTGCCAGCCTTAACCAGTTAAAAAACGAAATGGTGAAGTATCCACAAGTATTGATCAATGTCAGAACCAAAGAGAAAATCGATCTTGATAATCACCAACAGCTAGATGCAGTGACTAAAGAAGTAGAAGCAGAGTTGGGTGAACAGGGAAGGGTGCTCATTCGTGCTTCAGGTACTGAGCCACTAATCCGCGTTATGGTTGAGGCGAAAGATGCACAACTGACTCAACAAAGTGCAGAAAAGTTGGCCAACACACTGCGTTAGTGGTTTTTGATACTACCAGTCTTGCACTGGTTGGCTTGATTTTTCTATGGACAGGGTTTGTTCGTACTGGGCTGGGTTTTGGCGGTGCGGCGATTGGACTACCGTTGATGCTATTGATTGGGGGTAGCCCGGTATATTGGCTGCCCATTATCGGCATTCATCTATTGTTCTTTTCGTCATTAACACTGTTTAAATCCATTAAAAAAGTTGACTGGCGCTATTTAAAGCATTCGTTGCTTTGGATTATTCCACCAACGCTTGTTGGTGTTGCTGGCTTGTTAAGCTTGCCTGATCAAGTGGTGATTGTCTTTATTTATTCCATTACGATTTTTTACGCAATTACTTGGATTTTTAATCAAAAAATCACTTCCGATAAGCCCTGGGTAGACAAACTTTTGCTAATTTTGGGTGGCTATGTAGCAGGCACTTCGCTAACAGGTGCCCCCTTGATTGTGGCGGTATATATGCGCTATGTTTCAAAAGAATATCTGCGTAATACACTGTTTGTACTTTGGTTTATTTTAGTTAGCATAAAGATGGCCACCTTTATGCTGATGGGTGTTGTTATTGACTGGTCATTTTCTTTGGCCTTAATCCCAATTGCTGCCATTGGCCATGTGGTCGGCATCAAGGCACATCAAAAAATTATCGAGAATGATCAAGTTTTTAAAAAATGGGTGGGCAGTATGCTGTTATTGATCAGTTCATTTGGATTATTGAAGGTGGTTTTGAGTTAAAATCAGCACTATGAATGAATACGTTTTAATTTTGGTAAGCACGATTTTAGTTAATAATTTTGTCTTGGTAAAATTCTTAGGATTGTGCCCGTTCATGGGTGTTTCCAAAAAAGTTGAAACAGCCATTGGCATGGGCTTTGCCACAACTTTCGTGCTGACACTGGCGAGTGTCTCTAGCTACCTCATTAACACCTATATTTTGGTGCCATTTGATATGGAGTACCTACGAACCATCGCCTTTATTGTCACCATTGCTGGTGTGGTTGGATTTACAGAGCTCGTGGTTAATAAAACTTCACCCGTTTTGCATCAATCTTTAGGGGTGTTTTTGCCATTAATCACCACCAATTGTGCCGTATTAGGTGTGGCCTTGTTGAATGTGAATCAAGATAACGGATTTTTGGCATCGGCCGTGTACGGCTTTGGCGCCGCCATTGGCTTCTCTTTTGTTTTGGTGCTATTTTCAGCAATTCGTGAACATATCGATACAGCTGATGTCCCCATTGCTTTTAAAGGTGCACCGATCGCACTGGTTACCGCGGGGCTTATGTCGATGGCATTTATGGGATTTATTGGGCTCGCTTAGTGATTGAATCGATCGTTATTTTTTCAAGCTTAACGCTCATACTTGGATTGGTTTTGGGCTACGCCGCTATTCGCTTTAAAGTCAAAGGCAATCCTTTGGTGGATCAAATCGATGCTATTTTGCCGCAAACTCAATGTGGCCAATGTGATTTCCCAGGTTGTCGCCCCTATGCTGAAGCATTGGCCAAAGGTGAGGCGCAGATTAACCAATGTCCGCCTGGCGGGCAAGAGGGGGCTGATGCGTTGGCTGAGCTACTCGGCGTAGAAACTTTGGTGTTAAATGAAGAACACGGGGAAACCAAGCCAGACCATGTTGTCTATGTGGATGAGAAATTGTGTATTGGCTGTACTTTGTGTATTCAAGCTTGCCCAGTAGATGCATTTGTAGGCGCTTCAAAAGTTATGACAACGGTGATTGAAAAAGAATGCACGGGTTGTGATTTGTGCATTCCAGTTTGTCCAGTTGATTGTATCTATGTTAGGGAAATCAAGCCAACTTTATCCACTTTTATACCTGACTCTCCTGGAGAATCTCATGCTTGATCAGACTTTTTCAGGTGGCGTGGTGATTGCCAATCCTTATCCTGTTGAGCAAGTAAAAATTATTCAAGCGCCTTTGCCAAATCAGGTGGTATTACCACTTCAGCAGCGTATTGGTGCTGAAGCTAAGCCCTGTGTTGAAGTGGGCGATAGGGTGCTAACAGGGCAAGTGATCGCCAAAACACAAGATCAGTTTTGTGTGCCGATTCATGCTTCTATCTCTGGCACGGTGATGGCAATTGATAAACAAATTATTCCGCATAAATCAGGCCTCAAGTCCACTTGTATTCGTATTGAGTCTGATGGACAAGACGAATGGGTTGAGACTAAAGGTTGCGGCAGTGATTTCTTGCATTGTGATCGACAAACCTTGATTGATTATGTGCAACGCTCAGGTATTGTCGGCTTGGGTGGCGCTGGGTTTCCATCACACACTAAACTGAACAAGGCGACAGGTTGCCATACTTTAATTATTAATGGTACAGAATGTGAGCCTGGCGTGATGTGTGATGATGCATTAATGCAACACCATCCTCGAGAAGTTATTCGTGGCGTGGAAATTTTATTGCATATTACTGGCGCTAAAAGAGCTATTATCGCTATTGAGGACGATAAGCAAGAGGCGTATCAATCGTTATTAATGTTTAATCATAACGATTTAATTAGCTTGGCTCAATTGCCGACAAAATACACCTCTGGCGCTGAAAAGCTACTGATTAAAGCATTACTAGATATTGAAATTCCATCGGGTGGATTTGCTGCAGACAAAGGCATCTTATGTCAAAATGTTTCAAGCACTAAGGCTATTTTTGATGCAGTGATTGACCAACGACCGTTGGTTTCTCGTATTGTAACCATTACAGGAGATGCACTTACACCTGTTAATGTTGAGGCTCGACTAGGTACTTCTTTTGAACACATAATTAGTTTAACCGATGTTAATCAACAGGCTCATGATTACCGTATGGGTGGCATGATGATGGGAATTGATATTGAAAATACCCAAATGCCTATTTGCAAAATTACCAATTGTATTTTTGTGAATAATAGAAAACCAAAACAACTAGCTAAAGAGTGTATTCGTTGCAACACTTGCAATACCGTTTGTCCAATTGGCTTATTACCCCAACAGCTTTATTGGCACGCCAAAGGCGAGAATATTGAAAAATGCATGGATTACCATTTGTTCGATTGCATCGAATGCGCTTGTTGTTCCTATGTTTGTCCTAGTCATATCGATTTGGCAGGCTACTTTTCATTTGCCAAAGCGTTGCATAAAAAGCAAGCGACTGATCAGCATAAAACCGATATTGCCAGAGATCGGTTTGAATTTAGAGAGTATCGACTTGAGCGTAATAAACAAGAGCGTGCGCAAATGATGGCCGAGAAAAAACAGGCATTAAAAGACAAAATGGCCAAAGACAAGGAGCAGGGCCAGGTGCAAAAGGATAAAATTGCTCAAGCAATGGCGCGTGTCAATAAAATCAAGGAGAAGGATGCATAGCACTGGATTAAATACCAATCAAATGATGCGACAAGTAATCTACGCCTTAGTTTTGGGTGTGAGTGCATCGTATGTTTTTTTTGGCTGGGGTGTGGTGATTCAGATATTGCTTGGCACTATTGCCGCATTGGTTGTTGAAGCGACTTTTGTAGCCATGCGTGGCCGTCAAGTGTTAGCGTCTATTAGTGATGGCTCAGCCGCTTTAACCGGCATTTTACTGGCTATTTCCATTCCTGCTATTGCGCCGTGGTGGGTGGTGGTCGTAGGCGTTGCATTCGCTATTATTTTTGGTAAGCAGCTGTATGGCGGTCTAGGCAATAACCCTTTTAATCCAGCCATGCTAGGCTACGCTTTTTTGTTGATTTCGTACCCTTTACAGATGACCACTTGGCCGGTTGATTTTTTAAGCTTTAGTCAGGTAATTGACGAAGTATTTAACTTGGTTAATTTTGATGGAATCAGTGGCGCAACACGACTAGATGATGTGAAAACAAGTCTGTCTTTGGGGAGTGATATTGCAACATTGCAAGTGCGCTCTATCTCTCAAGCTTGGATTAACATAGGATTTTTAGTGGGTGGCATTTATTTACTAGCACGAAAAATAATTTTTTGGCATATTCCTGTTGCTGTGCTATCCGGAATTTTGATGATGGCACTGCTTATTTCAATATTTGATTCACAGCAGCATTTACCTGTTCAAAATCACTTAATACTGGGTGGCACTATGCTGGGTGCATTTTTCATTGCCACCGATCCAGTTTCAGCCAGCACAACCCCTAAAGGGCGGTTGATTTACGGCTTTTTAATGGGCGTACTGATTGTGATCATTCGCGCATATGGTGGCTATCCAGACGGCATTGCTTTTGCCGTTTTATTGATGAATATGATGGTGCCATTGATTGATCAGTACACACAGCCTAAGGTGTTTGGTAGATCATGATTAAGGCGATTTTAAAATCGGGAATATTGCTATTGGTCTTTACCATAGTGAGTATTTTTTTTGTTAGCTGGACGCAGGATACAACCCAAGTACAAATTAAATACAATGAAGACCAGCTACTCATTAAACGCTTAGCTGAGTTGGTGTCTGGTTACGATAATAATATTTTGCAAGAAAAATACACTCAAGAGTTAACCCTGCATGGCATCTATCAAAAGATTGGTATTTACCCAGCAAAGCGCAATGGAAAAATCTTTGCCTACTTGGTGGAGCATACCTATCCAAATGGATACAATGGCGATATTCGACTATTAACGGGTGTTGCTATTGATCAAACACTACTGGGTGTTCGCGTTATTACTCATAAAGAAACCCCAGGCTTGGGTGACAAAATTGAAGATAGAAAATCAGATTGGATTAAGCAATTTTCCGGATTATCATTATTAAATCCAATTCAAGAAAACTGGAAGGTTGAGCGCGATGGCGGTGTATTTGAAGCATTTACAGGCGCCACAATTACCCCTAGGGCGATTGTGACAGCTAGCTACCAAGTGCTAGAATTATTTAGCAATCAAGGTTTATCAGGTCAAGCCAAATAAAGTATGTTATTAAGTAAATTTGATTTTGACCTGCCCAAGTCGCTAATTGCACAAAACCCGCCAGACAATAGAACTGATTCACGCTTATTGGTGCCTCAGGGTCAAATAATTGATGCATATTTTCATCAAATTGCTGATTTTATTAAGCCAGGAGATTTGCTGGTCATGAACAATACTCGGGTTATTCCTGCACGATTATTTGGCCATAAGGCTTCGGGTGGAAAAGTAGAGATTATGATTGAACGCTTGCTAAACGATAAGCAAGTGTTAGCCATGGTGAAAGCCTCAAGAGCGCCAAAGATTGACAGCTTTATAACGCTTGAAAATGGCGATAAAGCCCAAATAATTCACAAAGAAAATGGCTTTTATACCTTAAATTTCGAAACAGATTCATTGCTAGATTTGTTAGATGAAGTCGGTCATATTCCTTTGCCACCTTATATTGAACGTGGTGATGAAAAATCAGATCTTGAGCGCTATCAAACTGTTTTTGCCGAGCAAGAGGGTGCGGTTGCCGCGCCAACAGCAGGCCTTCATTTTGATAAGGCCTTATTAGCTAGTTTAAAACAACAGGGAATTGATCATGCTTTTGTCACCCTGCATGTGGGCGCAGGCACCTTTCAACCTGTTAAAGTGGATAATATTACTGAGCATCAGATGCATAGTGAGTATTTTGAAATTAATCAAGATACTGTGGACAAAATTCAGCAAACCAAAGCCAGCGGAGGGCGTATTATTGCCGTAGGCACTACCGCTGTTAGATCTATGGAGTCTGCCGCCAAAAGTGGTGTGCTTATGGCCACCAAAGAAGAGACGGATATTTTTATCTATCCGGGTTATGAGTTTAAAATCGTAGACTTGTTAATTACTAATTTTCATTTGCCAAAATCCTCGCTACTTATGTTGGTGAGTGCCTTTATTGGCCAGGAGCGAATGATGGAGATTTATCGACATGCTATTGATCAAGAGTATCGATTTTTTTCCTATGGCGATGCCATGCTTTTGGAGCGCAGATGATTTTTGAAAATAAGTTAGTAGTAGTGGAAATTGAGCCGAGCGAAATCCCTTGGATTAAAGTATTTAGCAAACGTAAAGTTAAAGAGTTTAGCGAATGCACAGTAGCAGAGAAATTAGAAATTTTTAGAGTTATTGATATCATTGAAAAAAGAATGATTAGCTATTTCAATGCAGATAAGATCAATATTGCGTCATTTGGCAACCTATTGCCCCAAGTTCATTGGCATGTGATGGCAAGATTTGAGACAGACAGTTATTTTCCAGAGCCGATGTGGGGTGAAAAACAACGCCAAGCCAGCTTGGATTTACCTAGCTTTAAGGTGTTTTTTAAAGAATTGGGAGAGTGCTTATGAATCAGTTAGAGAATCAACAACAGCTGGACGCATTAAAGCAAGATAAAGAGGCGGTATTAATCTTATTTGGCGGCGCTAATTGTGGGGTTTGCCAAACCATTAAACCGCAAATTTTTGATAAATTCTCAGTTAAGTTTCCAAAACTAGAAATGGTTTATATCGATTGCGAACAATTACAAGAAGTCTGTGCGCAGCATGGTGTTTTTTCATTGCCTGTGGTGCAAGTATTTTTTATGGGACAAAAGTTTATTGAAGAGATTCGAGGCTTTTCACTCATAGCTTTGGAACAAGAAATTGAAAAAACCTACGCCAAAATGAATGGCTAAGATTTTTGCTTGATGTTTTGTAATGTTGGCATATCTAAGTTAAATTCTTTTGCTAATTCTAGCGCTCTATCCAGTCGTGCTGGTGCCGATCTGCCCATGCATCCATGTGCCAAATCCCCTTCAAAGGCTTTCATCATGCCTTGCTCTAATTGGATTTCATCAAAAGTTTGAGCGGTTAAGGCGGTTTGTAATTTAAGCACATCTCTAGATACTTCACGCATTAGGTCGAGATGGTTGTTACGTAGGTCGTCTACATTGGCGCCTGATTTAATGGCTATGCCGGCAATATTGGTAGTTAAGATGTAAAGATTTTTTACAACCAATTCGAATAATAAGTCAGCTTCATTGGCGAGCACATGAGCAGGGATATCAATCAGAGCTAGTGATTCTGCCAATATTTGAGCCTTTGTGCCAAATACTGGTGAAGAGATAAGCACTTTTGAATCCATGCCTTTTTTCTTTTCAAACCAAACTGAAATAACCGTTGGGTTAATAAAATTATGATTTTCCCAATCTCTAGGCAATAATTCATTTTGCATCATTGCCACACGATCTTTCCAGTGTGCTGGAATGGTTTTTAAGGCTGCTTGTAGATCGGACTCACCCGTACAAACCAAAATCAATTCTGGATCGATAGTAGCAGCTAATTCATTGATATCGGTCTTTCGAGTAATGGGATAAACCGGGTAGTTGTTCTTTAAAAAAGCGCGCGCAAAGACACTCCCTAGCTCACCAATACCTAAGACAACAATGGGTTTTTTCATCTTTATTCCTTAATAGCGCAGAAAATCTCAGCCTTCTGGCACTTTTATCAAATAGATTATTTTAAAATTTCTACTAAAGTTGAGCCCATGGTTGCAGGGGTGGGTGCAATGGCAACACCAACTGCTTGTAGTGCTTTGATTTTGTCAATTGCTTTTCCAGTGCCACCACTAATGACAGCACCTGCATGACCCATGCGTTTGCCTTTAGGTGCGCTTAAGCCGGCAATATAAGAAACCACTGGCTTGGAGACGTTGGAATTAATAAATTCTGCTGCTTCTTCCTCAGCAGAACCACCAATTTCACCCACCATAATGATTGATTTGGTTTGCGCGTCCGCTTCAAATAGCGCTAAGCAGTCAATGAAATTCATACCCTGAATTGGGTCGCCACCAATACCAATACAAGTGCTTTGACCCAGCCCTGCTAAAGTGGTTTGATGTACTGCTTCATAGGTAAGTGTACCTGATCGAGAGACTACGCCGACGCTACCAGCCTGGTGAATATTGCCAGGCATAATGCCCAACTTGCATTCGTCAGGGGTAATAACGCCTGGACAATTTGGCCCGATCAAAGTTGAGTTGGAGTCTTTTAAAATTGCCTTAACTTTAAGCATATCTTGCACTGGAATACCTTCCGTAATACAGGCAATAACTGGTATTTCAGCTTCAATCGCCTCAACAATAGAGCCGTAAGCAAAGCGTGGTGGCACATAAATCATGGTGGCTGTCGCCCCGGTTTCAGCCATCGATTCTTTGACTGAATTAAATACTGGCAAACCTAGGTGAGTTTGTCCGCCTTTTCCGGGCGTAACGCCACCGACAAACTGTGTGCCATAGGCGATAGATTGTTCAGAGTGGAACGTGCCTTGTTTGCCAGTAAAGCCTTGCGTGATTACTCGAGTGTCTTTATTGATTAATACGCTCATTGTAAGACTCCTTTTGATAATTCCACAATTTTGATAGCTGCTTGAGTCAGATCTGCTTCAGTATGAATATCTGCTGTTGATTCGTCTAATAATTTAAGTCCAGCTGTAGCATTAGTCCCTTCTAAACGAACAACAATTGGCAAGTTAAGCCCCACTTTTTCGATGGCTTGAAGAATACCTTCTGCAATTAAGTCGCAACGCACAATGCCACCAAATATATTTACCAAAATACCTTGAACATTTGCCTCGGTTTGGATAAGCTCAAAGGCTTTAGCAACTCGATCGGCCGTGGTGCCACCGCCAACATCTAAAAAATTAGCCGGAGAGCCGCCGTGATGTTCAATCAAATCCATAGTCGCCATCGCCAAGCCAGCGCCATTTACCATGCAGCCAATTGTGCCGTCTAGTGAAATATAGTTAAGCTGGTACTCGCTGGCTTCATTCTCTTTTTCATCTTCTTGTGATTTATCGCGCATGGTGACGATATCTTCATGTCGATAAAGAGCATTATCATCAAAATCAATTTTTCCATCCAGTGCGAGCAGGGTGTTTTCTGCGGTAGTAATCAGTGGATTGATTTCAATTAGACTTACATCTTTTTCGATAAAAATTTGATATAGTCCCATTAACGTCGTGATGAATTGATCAGTCAGCGTATTGTTAAGATTGAGTTGTGAAGCGATCGATGCGCAATCGTTTGTGCTTAGTGCGCCTAGTGGGTCAACGCCAAATTTGATGATTTTTTCAGGGGTTTCGCTGGCTACTTTCTCAATATCCATGCCGCCTTCAGTTGACGCTAAAATGGTAATTTTTTGAGTTTGTCGATCCACTAAAAGACCTAAGTACAGTTCGCGTTCGATGTTTTGCCCGCCTTCAATAAGAAGTTGATTAATCGGCAAGCCTTTATCGTCTGTTTGTGGTGTGATCAAGTTTGAGCCAAGCAGTTTTTCACAAGCAGCCTCGACAGCTTTAACTGAACGACATAAAATAACACCACCACCTTTGCCACGCCCGCCTGCGTGCACTTGGGCTTTTACTACCCAAATATCTCCGCCTAGCTCGCCACAAGCTTTGCTAGCCTCATCAACGGCGCTGATCAGAACAGCCTTGGGCGTTTGAATGTTATATTGTCTAAATAAGCCTTTCGCTTGGTATTCGTGTATGTGCATGAAAAAGTGCGTAAAATAAGATGCTTAAATTTTACACTTAATAGGTTAAAAAATGGCAAATTACTCTACCAGTCAATTCAAAAATGGCTTAAAACTAATATTGGGCGGCAACCCGTGTTCAATCGTTAGTAATGAAATTCGCAAACCTGGTAAGGGGCAAGCTTCCAACAAAGTAAAGCTCAAGGATTTGATTACGGGAAAAACTTTGGAAAAAACCTTTAAATCTGGCGAATCTGTAGAGGGCGCTGATGTGATGGAGCTCGATATGCAATATTTGTATAACGACGGCAATGAGTGGAATTTTATGGATCCAGACTCTTTTGAACAGTACTCTATTAACGACTCTTCTATGGATGATGCCAAAGGTTATTTGGTAGAACAAGATATGTGTGTTGTCACTCTTTGGAATGGCAACCCCATTTCGGTAACCCCACCAAATCACGTTATGCTCGAAGTGGTGGATACTGATCCTGGTTTAAAAGGTGACACTGCTGGCACTGGTGGCAAGCCTGCTACGATGAATACAGGTGTGGTGGTGCAGGTGCCATTATTTATTAGTATTGGCGAGATGGTAAAGGTGGATACGCGTACCAATGAGTACGCTGGCCGTACTTAATAGTAATGCTCTAAATATCCCTTTTAGCGAGTAAGACGCGTCGAATATATAATTTATGACACCACTCTTTAATTTTTCACTGAAGCAAAAAGCGGAAATATTTAGAAAAATCCGAACATTTTTTGATGCGCAAAATGTTCTTGAAGTGCAAACTCCGCACCTGTTAAACCATCCAACGACTGATGTTTATATTGATAGTATTAGCATGCAAGTCAATAAAGATATTGATATTCAATCAAAATATCTACACACATCACCCGAGCTAGAAATGAAAAAGTTATTGGCAAATGGCAGTGGTGACATCTATCAAATTTGCCAAGTTTTTCGTGACAATGAGCAAGGATCAGAGAATTTTAATGAATTTACTATGTTGGAGTATTATCGCCTGGGTTTTGATATACAGCAGCTAATGGATGATGTGAGCAATTTATTAAGCGCTTTAGGCTTGACCCAAAAAGTCATCAAGCTGTCTTATGCGCAAGCATTTAGTGAATTGGCTAATATTGATATTCTTAATACTAATTTTAATGAGCTAAAAAAAATCGCAAAATCGCACGACCTATGTACTGATTTTGAATGGATTGAAGATCTACAAATTCTCATGTTTACAGATTTGGTCGAGCCAAAATTGGCGCAATATCCATTGTGTTTTATTTATGATTATCCCGCTGGACAGTCAGCTCTAGCGAAAGTTTCAGGGCAAATAGCACATCGATTTGAGTTGTACTTAAGGGGTGTAGAGATTGCCAATGGTTATGATGAATTGCAATATGCGAGCGAATATCAACATATTTTTTCCCGGGAAAATCAGCAGCGTTTCCAGCTTGGCAAGGCGACTTTTGCACAAAATTTAGATTTTTTTCAGCAGCTGAAAAGCCCGTTGCCACAATGTGCTGGTGTGGCAATAGGGGTTGATCGATTGCTCTCTCAAATTGATCAAATTTGATTAAAATAAGTCATGATTAAAACCTTTTCAATAATTGTATTATTTTCTTTGCCTGTTCAGGCTTTGCAAATTCTGCAGTCTGAAAAAAGCCACGAAGTCGTCGCTCAGCAGTCTCAGGTGCTTGATGAATCGATCCAACTTTCGAACGATTTGTTATTGACTAAGTTGGAAAAATCTGCCAAAAGTGGCGATGCAAGAGCGCAATTTAGTTTGGCTAATATGTATCATCACGGTATTGGCATCAAGACTGATGAGAAGCTAGCATTTTACTGGTATAGTCAAGTAGCAGAACAAGGCTATGCGAGCGCACAGTTTAATATTGCTAATGGTTATTATCACGGTATTGGCACAGCCCAAGATTTAACACAGGCACAAATTTGGTATGAAAAAGCCGCTGAACAAGATTTTGTAGCGGCGCAATACAATTTAGCAGTTATGTATCGTCGTGGTGAAGGCTCAAAAGTCGACAATCAACAAGCATTCCGTTGGTATGAAAGAGCAGCTCAACTGGGCTACGGGGTTGCGCAATTAACCTTGGCTAAGTTGTATGAAGAGGGTGTGGGCGTCGAGCAAGATGATAGCTTAGCTCAAGCTTGGTATCTGAAAGCTGCTAGTCAGTATGATTCAGAAGCGCAATTTCATTTGGCTGATTTTTATCAAAAACGCAATCAATACGCTCAAGCAGTTTATTATTATCGAAAGGCATCAGATCAAGGGCATATTCAAGCACAATACGCCTTAGCGATGAATCTGTTTGCAGGTGTGGGTGTTATTGAAGATGAGGCTCAAGCGCAACAATTATTATTGGAAGCTGCGCAGGCAGGACACGCAAAATCTCAACTGCAACTTGGCCAAGGATTATTGGCTAATGACCAACTGATTGAGGCGAAGAAATGGCTGATTAAAGCCAGCGATCAACAAGAGAAACTAGCAAGCACTTTATTAGAAGATTTGGCAACCTTGGCGCAATCAAAACAAGATGCATTAGCCTTGGAGGTGATAGATCCTCAAGTGCCAAGTTTGCTACCAGAAGCTATAAAACTTCTGCCAGCGCCAGAGAGCATAAATCAAGTTGTATCAAGTGGTGTTACTATTCAACCACCCGCTGATATGGTTATTACCATTCCAAATCAACAGCAAATTTTGGACTCGTTAAACAGCCATGTAGAGTCAATGGTTAATGTTGAAAAATTGTTAAAAAGTGCACAGCAAGGCAATCCAATTGCTCAGCATAATTTGAGCACACTTTATAGTATTGGTGAGTTGGTGGCTAAGGATGAGCGCCAAGCATTTTTGCTCATGCAGCAGTCTGCCAATCAAGATCTCACGCGTTCTCAAAATTCTCTGGCAATGATGTACATTAACGGTGTTGGCGTAGCGCCAGATTATAAAAAGGCGTATTATTGGGCTAGTGTATCAGCTCGAAAGGGTGATGCAGAAGGTAAGAGAATTTTGGCATATTTGGTAAGTGGATCTTTATAAGTCTATGCAAAAAACAGATTTAAAATTTTGGGAAACACTCAGTTTAGAACAGATGAGCCGAGCACAGTGGGAGTCTTTGTGTGATAGTTGTGGACGCTGTTGTTTGCACAAGCTAGAAGATGAAGATACCGGCGATATTTATTTTACCGATGTGGTTTGCCACTATTTAAACGAACAAACTTGTCAATGCCCACATTATGATAATCGCCAAGAGTTTGTCCCTGATTGCCTAACCATCTACCCAGATTGGGGTAAAAAGTTTAATTGGCTGCCTAGCACTTGTGCCTACCGCCTATTACATGAAGGCAAGCCTTTATTTGATTGGCATCCGCTCATTAGCAAAGATTTGCAATCAGTACATTTAGCGGGAATTTCAGTGCGTGGACGCACCTTTTCAGATGATAAAATTAAAGAAGAGGAAATCGAATTACACATGATAGATTGGGTTGAGTAATGAAAAGAATAGTAGTTTTATTATTGGTATTTTTAACGCAGTCTACTATAGCAGCGTGGCCACATAAAAATATTTCTCAAGCAGTTTTTGCCAGCGCTATAGCTGATCGCCAACCCGTTGAGATAATCACTGAAGCGGATGATTCTTTAGGTAAAATCTATTTCTTTACTAATATTCGACACTTAACTGGCGACAGCATTACCCATCGCTGGATTTATAAAGACAAAATCAAGGCTGAAGTTAGCTTTGATATCAAAGGTGATCGTTGGCGCGTTTGGTCGAGTAAAAATATTTGGCATACATGGACGGGGAAGTGGCGCGTAGAGGTACTTGATCAGCACCGTAAAATATTGCTGGTAAAAACAATTAATTTTGGAAGAAAAGATGAAAAATACAAAAATAAATAAAGTAGTATTAGCCTATTCAGGTGGACTAGACACAAGCATTATCGTTAAATGGCTACAAGACACGTATCAGTGCGAAGTAGTGACATTTACAGCCGATATTGGCCAAGGTGAAGAAGTAGAGCCTGCACGCGCTAAAGCAAAAGCAGCGGGTGTTGAGCAAATCTTTATTGAAGATTTACGTGAAGAATTTGCACGTGATTTTGTCTTCCCTATGTTTAGAGCCAATGCCATCTATGAAGGCGAGTACCTGTTAGGCACCTCAATTGCCCGTCCACTTATTTCTAAACGCTTAGTTGAAATTGCCCGTGAAGTGGGCGCTGATGCCATTTCACATGGTGCCACTGGCAAAGGTAATGACCAAGTGCGTTTTGAGCTAAATGCTTATGCATTGGACGCCGATATTCAGGTGATTGCACCGTGGCGTGAGTGGGAGTTATCTTCTCGTGAAAGTTTGATGGCATATGCAGAAAACCACGGTATTGAGATTGATTACCAAAAACAAGACAAAAAATCGCCTTATTCAATGGATGCAAACTTATTGCACATTTCTTATGAAGGTGATATTTTAGAAGACCCGTGGGCTGAGCCAGAAGATGATATGTGGCGCTGGACAGTTTCCCCTGAGAATGCACCTGATAAGGCTGAATATATTGAACTTACTTATTCAAAGGGCGATATTATTGCCATTGACGATGAAGCTATGAGCCCTGCAACGGTTATGGAAGTGTTAAATCAGCGTGCAGGTAGCCACGGAATTGGTCGTGATGATATTGTTGAAAACCGCTTTGTCGGTATGAAATCACGTGGTTGTTATGAAACCCCAGCTGGCACCGTGATGCTTAAGGCTCACCGAGCTATGGAGTCTTTAACCTTGGATCGCAATGCTGCGCATCTTAAAGATGAACTCATGCCAAAATATGCTGAGATGGTTTATAACGGTTTTTGGTTTGCGCCAGAGCGTGAAATGCTGCAAGCAGCGATCGACCAAACTCAAGAAAGTGTTAATGGCACTGTACGTCTTAAGCTTTATAAAGGCGGCATTACCGTTGTTGGACGTAAATCTGATGATTCGTTGTTTAGTGAGAAAATTGCAACCTTTGAAGATGATGAAGGTGCATACGACCAAAAAGATGCAGCTGGCTTTATTAAGCTTAATGCACTGCGCTTACGCCTTAAAGCTTTAAAGTAAAAAAATAGCTCATTAATAAAATTTGCTAAATTTTTAAAAATACCCGCTAAAAACACCATTTAGTGGGTATTTTTGTCTTAAAAATAGCATTTTATTACTTAAAAGTGGTAATTTTTTATATAAATAGTCAGTTTTTGCATAAATTCAGAGTCAAATACTGGCAATTTTCATTATTTGCTAAATTTTTGCTCGGTTTTTAGGACGTAGAATTATTTTAGATAAAAAAATAGAGGGATTATGAATACTATTTGTATTAATAAAAAGACGATTACACCTTCAAAGATTGTTTGTGTAGGTAGAAATTATTACGCGCATATTAGCGAACTCAACAATGAAATTCCAGATCAAATGGTGTTGTTTTCTAAGCCCAACTCAGCCATTAGTCATGAGCTTAATTCATACCACCAAGAGCCTATTCATTATGAAGGGGAGTTAGCCTTTGTTTTTGAAAATGGCCGGTTTTTAGCAGTTGGTTTTGGCTTTGATCTAACTAAAAGAGAGCTTCAATCCCAACTTAAGAAAAAATCACTCCCCTGGGAGCGTGCTAAGTCTTTTGATGGATCAGCGGTATTTAGCATGTTTATGCCGATAGAAGATATTTCCCCTTCTTTATCGTTCACATTGTCTATTAATGGCGTTGTTGCACAGCAAGGAAATCTAGAGCTAATGATCCACTCTCCTGAAAAAATACTAAAAGAAATTCAATCTTTTATGCATTTAGAGGATGGAGATATTGTGATGACAGGCACACCAAAAGGCGTGGGTATTTTAGAGCCTGGAGATATGTATCAAGTCTTAATAAAAAATGATCAAGAAATTTTGTTAGAGCAGCAATGGGCAGCTCGATAGCGAATAACAAGCTGTAAGTCTTTGTATGGCGTTATAATTTTGTCATTATTTAGTTAACAATAAATCTTATGTCAAAAAGTATTAAAGGATCACAAACTGAGAAAAATTTATTGATTGCCTTTGCGGGAGAATCGCAAGCACGCAATCGCTATACTTTTTTTGCCAGTAAGGCAAAGAAAGAAGGCTTGGTGCAAATTTCTGATATTTTTCTGGAAACCGCTAATCAAGAGAAAGAGCATGCGGAGCGATTTTTTAAGTATTTAGAGGGTGGTGAGCTAGAAATTACCACGACTTTTCCTGCGGGCGTTATTGGCACGACTTTTGACAATCTGATTGCAGCGGCACAAGGTGAAGAATATGAGTGGTCAGTGATGTACCCTGCGTTTGCACAAATAGCCAGAGAAGAGGGGTTCGATGAAATAGCACAAACGTTTGAGTCAATTATCATTGCTGAGAAACAGCATGATAAGCGCTACAAAGCTTTAGCTGAGAATATCAAAGCAGGGCGTGTATTTAAGCGTAATGGTACGGTAACGTGGCGTTGTCGTAATTGCGGCTATTTACATGAAGCGCCAGAGGCGCCAGAATTGTGCCCAGCTTGTAATCACCCACAAGCTTATTTTGAGTTGCTGGGTGAGAACTGGTAGTTTGACCTAAATAAGTGTATAAAAAAGCCCGATAAAAAATCGGGCTTTTTTGTGTATGGAGGCCGGAACCAGAATCGAACTGGTCTAGATGGATTTGCAATCCACTGCAAAGCCGATTTGCTATCCGGCCAAGGTGGTGTGCAAAAAGGCTCTATAAAAAAGACCTGATAAACAGGCCTTTTTAAAAATCTGGAGCGGGAAACGAGATTCGAACTCGCGACATTCACGTTGGCAACGTGATGCTCTACCAGCTGAGCTATTCCCGCAATAGAAAGTGAAATTATAGTGTTTTTTTCAAAATAGTCAAGCCCTAATTCAAAGATAAAAACCACTAAGGTGGTATTATTTATTGTCTTATCTGTGTATGGGAAAAATATTAGTCCCACCCATAGGTTCGGCGATTATTTTTCACAAATGCAGATAAGGTAATGGGTGGTGCTAGGTTGGTGATTTCTATTTTTGGATTAGGGCTAAAGCTGATTTAACATTAATTGTCAAAAGTCTTAACTCCTTCTTTTAAATAAATAAAACCAGACCAGAGGGTTAGAAGCGTTGCGGCCATTAGTAGCACGACGCCGATTTCAAAACTTGGCAAGCCAAAGAACGGTTGTTGATAGAGTAGGAATAAAATAGCGAAAATTTGCACAAAGGTTTTAACTTTGCCGATATAAGAAACATTGACGGTTGAGCGCTGACCAATTGTGCCCATCCATTCGCGTAAAGCCGAGACTAAAATTTCGCGAGAAATGATAATCAGAGCTGCAATTGTTATATACCAATGGGTGCCAGAAGGGTAGAAATCCACCAGCATAATGAGAGCCACTGAAACCATCAGTTTGTCAGCAACTGGGTCTAGAAAAGCACCGAGTTGAGAAGTCATATTCAGCTTTCTAGCGAGATAGCCATCTAAGTAATCAGTGATACTGATAAAAGCATAAGCGCCGGTTAAGCAAAAGTTAATCCAAGTGAAAACAGGTGTTTGCGTATAGGCCGGTTGGAAATAATAAAGGGCGACAAAAACTGGAATTAAGAAAATTCGAGATAGTGTGATTAGGTTGGGGATTGTCATCATGTGGGTATTCTATCAGAAGCTGTTTGGGCAGAATAAACTTGATGTAAATTTGATGGTGGGCCCGACTGGAGTCGAACCAGTAACCGCTCGGTTCGTAGCCGAGTACTCTATCCAATTGAGCCACGGGCCCATCAAGCGCGTAATTATCGCTAGGTTTTGTCAAAAGGTCAAGCGAAAAGTGGTTTATTTTTGTAAAAGTTTTACTAATTTATCAAGTTGCGCGACTCTAGAGCCTTTGATTAATATAGTTGCACCCGTATGATTTTTTATTAAGTGTTTAGATAATACTTTTTTGCTATTAAAATTCTGGCCTTGATAATGCTTTGCCAACTTGCCAACAGTATAAAAATTCTTGGTTACTTTTTGAGTCTGAGCACCAATTTGTTGGTGTAATACAACTTCATCTTTGCCCAGCTCGGCCATGTCACCCAGTACAACAACCAATTCACCTTTGTAGTTTTGTAATGTTTCTAGTGCAGCGGTTATTGATGTGGGACTGGCATTGTAGCTATCATCAATCAGTGTGAATCGACTGGTTTTTATAATACTTAATCGACCATTTTCAGCAGTGGTCGCCTCTAGGCCAGTTTTAATCATATCAATGTCAATATTAAGTGCGTGTGCACAAGCACTTGCCGCTAAAGCGTTATCAATATTGTGTCTGCCAATTAGCTGAAGACAAACTGAGATTTTATTATCCAAGATGTGTAAATCAAAGCAGTTGTTGGTAATATTACCAGCATAAATATCACCACCTTCGCCAAAGCTAATATCACCCTTGAAGCTTGTTTGGGTGTTAACAATATTTTTAGAGTGGCTTGAGTAAATCTCACCTTTTGTTTTGATCAAATTCTCTTTACTGCCAAATTCGCCAATATGAGCGTCACCCGTATTAGTCACTATGGCGATATCAGGATTAACAATATTTCTTAAATGTGTAATCTCATTTAAATGGTTAGCACCCATTTCAATCACTGCATATTTGTGTTTCGGTTCAAGCTTGAGTAAGGTCATCGGCACGCCGAGATGATTGTTAAGATTGCCTTGAGTTTTGAGTGTTGGCGCAGACAAATTTAAAATATTGGCCAGTAAATTTTTAGTAGTAGTTTTGCCGTTACTGCCGGTAATTGCCACAGTGGTTGGCTTAATTTCACTCAGATGGTATTTGGAAATATCGCTTAGCGTTTGCAATGTGTCATCAACTTTTAAAACAGGTAAATTTGATGACACTTGTTTACTGGCAATAATGGCTACTGCACCCATTTCCTCTGCCTTTTCTATATAGTCATGAGCGTCGAAATTATCACCAATTATCGCAAGGAAAATGCCGCCATCCATCGGTTTTCGAGTGTCAGTATAAATTCCTGAAAATTCAACATTAGTGACACAATTGATGTTTAATAGTTTGGCTAAGGTTTTTGTATTCGTGTGTAGCATTTTTTTTGCGTTAGTGATCAATCCCCTGTTTACCTTTTCAAAAAAAGCTTCAATAAGCTTAACGCTGCTTGTTTTTTATTTTTTTCAATCTTGCTGCTTCGATAATAGCAGCTAACACCATATCATTGTCGTTTGATTTCAAGGTTTCATGGTTCAAAATTTGCGTGGTTTCATGCCCTTTTCCGGCGATTAGCAAACACTCTTCTTCGTTTAAAGTAATCACGGCATTTTCAATAGCAATTTGGCGATTTTCGTTAATGATAACTTCATAGCTATCGTCAATGCCACTCAGAATATCCTCAATAATAGTTTGAGGATTTTCACTTCTTGGATTGTCATTGGTGAGAATGATTGTGTCGGCTAATTTAGAGGTAATTTTGCCCATCTTGGCGCGTTTGTCTTTATCGCGATCTCCACCACAACCAAAAATAACACGAATTTTATGTTCTGGATAGTGATTTTGTAGCGTGGTAATGGCTTTTTCAATCGCATCAGGCGTGTGGGCGTAATCTATCCATATTAATTGCTGTGCATTTTTTTGCATTCTGCCTGGCGGCGGGCTTAGTTGATGTAATAATGGAATAATTTGCTCATCAGTAAAGTCGCGCGCTTTTAGAGTTTGATAGGCGGCTAAGATGTTTAGTAGGTTGAATTCTCCTAAAAATGGCACTTCAAAAACAAAGCCATTAAGCTGTGTAATAAAACCGTATTCAGTGGTTTTAATATCGTCAAAATCTTGAATAGAGTAGCGAGAAATTTGTTTATTCTTGCTGGCCATTTCAAAGTCTGCATGGCTGGCATCATCTTGATTAATCACCACACTTTGAACAGAGTTTTGCTGAAATAACTTCAGTTTTTCAGATTTGTATTGTTGCAAAGAGTGATGATAATCAAGATGATCTTGAGAAAAATTCGTGAACACGGCTTGGGTAATATTTAAACCTTGAATGCGTTGTTGTGCTAAGCCGTGAGATGAAACCTCTAGTACAGCCGTATTAATATCGTTCTGAGCGTATTCGTGTAGGGCGCGATACAGCGTAATAATATCGGGTGTTGTTTGGCTAGAAGTTTGTGAATTGTTGCTAATACCTAAAGTGCCAATAAGGCCATTTTTTACCCCTAGCTGGCTGAGTAGTTGTGAGATAAAGTGTGCAACTGAAGTTTTGCCGTTAGTGCCAGTTACACCGATTACATCAACTGTTTGAGCTTTTGGGTAAAAAGTCTTGGCCAGGTCGGCTAGGTGTGTTGTTAGGTTGTCTATACGAATAGCAGGCACATTGCAAACAGCGGTTTGCGAGTCTACTAATACGGCAATACAGCCTTGGTTGATCGCCTGATCGATATGATCTATGCCGTGACCTTTCTCCCCTTGTAGGGCGATAAACACGTCTCCAGGTTGTATTGAATTTGAGTTTAGACACAAACCTTCGACGGTTAAATCAAATTCAGTGGCAGTAATGTCTTGTAGTAGCTGATTAATTTTCATGGCAATATTATAAGATTTTTTGCAAGTTATGCTAAGATGAATCGTAAATATACCAATATTTATTCAAAAAGATGACCGCACTCTATTTTTTCATTTTATACTACATGCTTAATTGATGGTGTTTTGGCTTCTCATTCAAGAGTAAATAGAGCTTGTTTGAATAAGAGGCCATACAAAATTCTAATCATCTTAATTTAAAATTTTTTATAAAAATATGTTCCGAGGAGGGAGTATGTCATTAACACGTAGAGATTTCATTAAAGTATTGGGTGCTGGTTCGGCAGCAGGTTTGATTAGTGGCTGTGGTAGCGATGCGTCGGCCAAACTTGCGTCACAAGACAATATGTATGAGGTGCCTAAAACGGGTAATGCGCGAATTTTGCATATTACCGATACTCATGGTAACTTACTACCTAACTATTTTCGTGAGCCGAATGTCAACCTAGGTTTTGGCCCAACTTATGGTCAATTACCACATGTGGTTGGTAATAACCTGCTTAAGCAAATTGGTGTTAAGCCAGGTTCACCTGAAGCCTATGCATTTACTTATAATAATTTTGAAGATTTAGCAGCTAAATACGGTAAGACGGGTGGCTTTGGCCAAATTAAAACTGTTTTAGAGTCTTTGCGTGAGAGTGCTGGTGGCGTACAAAATACATTAACACTTGATGGTGGTGATACTTGGCAGGGTTCGGGTACCTCACTTTGGACGCGTGGTGCAGATATGGTTGAAGCTTGTAATATGCTCGGTGTCGATGTGATGGTTGGCCATTGGGAGTTTACTTATAAAGAAGCAGAAACACTAAAAAACGTTGGCTTCTTTAAAGGTGATTTCTTAGGCCAAAACGTGCGTATTCTTGAAGATGCACTAATGGGTGGTGAATATGCCACCATGACTGAAAAGTACGATGGTAACGGTCTTTATAGTGAAGATGATGCTATGCCATTTAAGCCTTATGTGATTAAAAATGTTGGTGGCCACCGTATTGCGGTCATTGGCCAGGCGTTCCCAAGAACTTCTAATGCCAACCCACAAAAATATTTCTTCCCTGACTGGTCATTTGGTTTGCGTGAAGATGAGATGCAGGAATTGGTAACAGACATTCGTGAAAATGAAAAGCCAGATGCGGTGATTGTTATTTCACATAATGGTATGGATGTTGATATTAAGATGGCTTCTCGTGTAGTTGGTATTGATGCATTTTTCGGTGGCCATACGCATGACGGTATGCCTAAACCAGTTGAAGTTAAGAATGCAGGTGGCGTAACTGTGGTGACTAATGCTGGTTGCTCGGGCAAGTACATTGGTGTAATGGATTTAAATATTGTTGATCATAAAGTGACTGGTTACGAATACAAGATGCTACCAATTTTGACTGACTTTATTAAGCCAGATGCAGCGATGGTGTCGTTCATCAGTAAAATGCGTAATACTAAATATGACGAAAATGTGGTTGAGGCGCGCAGTGCTGCAATGTCAAATAACGTGGATCGTCTGGGTAAAACTTACGATGAAATTCTAACTGAAAAACTTTGCTCAACTAACCAAACGCTTTATCGTCGTGGCAACTTTATGGGGACTTGGGATCAGGTATTGGTTAATTCATTGCGTGAAGAGCATGATGCGGACTTTGCAATGTCTGCGGGTGTTCGCTGGGGTACTTCGGTACCAGCAGGTCATGACGTTACCATGGAAGACTTGATGACGAATACATCAATGACTTATGGCGAAACTTACGTGAGTGAACTGAAAGGCGCGCAACTTAAAGAAATTTTAGAAGGTATTGCTGAAAACTTATTTGTACAAGATCCGTACTTGCAATCAGGTGGTGATATGGTGCGCATGGGTGGTATGGATTACACCATTGATCCAGCGGCAACCCTAGGTAATCGTATTTCTGAGATGAAGGATGATGAAGGTACGACGATTGATCCAAATAAATCGTACAAAGTTTCTGGTTGGGCGCAAGTGGGTTCAGTGGGCAATGGTCGACTTATGTGGGACGTTGCAGCGGATTACTTACGCAAGCAAGGTACACTAGACTTGAAGAAAGTTAATCATCCAACTATTAAAGGTGTTAAGACTAATCCAGGTATTGAAAATTACGCTGGAAAGCTTATTTAAGTTTGAATTAGGTAGATTATAAAAAAGCCCCGCCAGTCGGGGTTTTTTATTAGAAAAATCTTATGAAATTATTATCTTTATTATTGTTACTGATTAATATCTCTGTACAGGCGGATGTCGTTAAGCCGGCTTTGGTAGAGGTAACTATTTTTAACAATAAGACACTAGAAGTGACCATCGATTTGAGCCTTGAAGCGGCGATGGCGGGCATTGGGACACAGTATAAAAACACCACGGATTCGCCAAATTCACAGACGTATGATCAGCTGAGGTCACTCGAACCAGGGGTATTGCGCGAGCGTTTTAAGGCTTTTGAAGTAGAATTTTTAAACAGCCTTGATTTAAGTGTTAATCATCAAGCTCAAGTATTAGCCCTGACCAATGCAAAAATTGATATTGTCGGTTATAAAAAACGTCCTAGAAAAACCGTGTTGACGTATCAGACGCCACTTGATGAATGGCCCAAAACACTAACTTGGCAGTATGGAAAAATCCATGGTGATAGCGCTTTGCGTTGGCAAATATACAAACAAGACGAATACAATTGGAGTCAGTGGCAATGGTTGCGTGATGGTAGTTCTAGTGGGGTGATTGATATTAATCATCCAGAATCTCAAAGTACCGCACAGCGTTTTTTTCAATTTATTGATATTGGATTTGATCATGTGATTCCGCTAGGATGGGACCACATCTTGTTTATTATTGGCATGGCACTTTCGTCTTTATTATGGCGTCGACTGTTGTTATTAGTGAGTGTCTTTACTCTGGCACATACATTAACACTTGGCTTGGCGATGACAGGTGTTTTGGAAATATCGGCAAGAATTGTAGAGCCATTAATCGCTTTTTCTATTGCTTATGTGGCGATAGAAAATCTACTCGCGCACCAATCGATTAAACGTAAAACCATTGTTGTCTTTATTTTTGGACTTATACATGGTTTGGGTTTTGCCAGCATGCTTAAGAATTTTGAAATGGCGCCTGATTCCTTTGCCACCACGTTAATTGGTTTTAATGTCGGTGTAGAGTTAGCTCAAGTGGTGATTGTGCTAGGTGTAGTTGGCGTCTTACTGATACTCCGAAGACTGAAATTTAATTATCGACAATTGGCCATCATCCCTATTTCAATATTGATTGCAATTATCGGATTTTGGTGGGGGATAGAACGTCTGGTTGGATAATTGACAATTACAAATATTTTAGAAGCTTAATGTAGAAGAAGAAAAAAAGGCGCAGTCATTAAGTTAGATAATTTTGGCTTGCATTAGAGTGTGGGTGTTGATCGCTCCCAATACCTGGTTAGACTCATCAACAACAGGCAGAGAATTTAGATTAAATTCATCCATCATTTGTACAGCAGCCATGGCTGGCTTGTCCGCTAGAATGGTTTTGCAATTTGATATCATCACCTCTTTAATTTGCAAATTTTGAATATCAGATTGTGTTTCTAGTACACGACGCAAATCACCATCAGTAAAGATGCCTTCTAGATGATTGTTATTAGTGATAAGCACCATGCCTAATGCCTTTTGACTCATGACTAGTAGAGCGTCTAGCAGCTTGGTATCGGCGCTCACTATAGGAATCTCGTCACCTGTTTTCATGATATTATGAACAAAGGTTAGTAGTCTTCTGCCGAGTGCACCTGAGGGGTGTGAACGTGCAAAATCATCTGGGCTAAAACCTTTACTGGTCAAAATACTAACAGCTAGCGCATCACCCATAGCCAGTGCTACTGTGGTTGAAGAGGTTGGTGCCAAGTTATGTGGGCAAGCCTCTTTTTCAACACTTACATCTAAATGTACATCACTAATTTGAGCAATCGAGGAATTGGCGTTGCCTGTCATACCGATAATCGATGCACCTAGGCGCTTGATAACAGGAACAAGCGTCATGATTTCATCAGATTCTCCTGAATAAGAAATACAGATAGCCACATCATTTTTCTCAATCATGCCAAGGTCGCCATGTCCAGCTTCCCCTGGATGTACGGCAAAAGCTGGCGTGCCTGTGGAGGCAAAAGTAGCGGCAATTTTATTACCAATATGGCCTGATTTCCCCATGCCAATTAAAACCACCTTACCTG
Organism: Candidatus Thioglobus autotrophicus; assembly: GCF_001293165.1. Classification (NCBI taxonomy): domain Bacteria; kingdom Pseudomonadati; phylum Pseudomonadota; class Gammaproteobacteria; family Pseudothioglobaceae (SeqCode); genus Candidatus Thioglobus; species Candidatus Thioglobus autotrophicus. The sequence goes on from NZ_CP010552.1 coordinate 973,634, forward strand.
TGCAATTTTGAATAAGCGTACAAGCATTGACAAAACTTTGGTCAAGTCGTTCAGCTAACTGGGTAACAGCACGCGCCTCAGTTAAGATAACTTGTTGGGCAGATTTTAATAAGGTGTCAGACATAATTAACTTTAATCCTAGATATAATGATTGATTTTATCAACTATAAAAGTCGATGAGTGACGAAAAAACCAAAATTTTATTTGTGTGTATGGGTAATATTTGCCGTTCTCCCACGGCAGAAGGTGCATTTAGATCGCAAGTAGTGAAGCGCGGCATTGAGCATTTATTTGAAATTGATTCTGCTGGCACACACGCTTACCATATTGGTGAGCAGCCTGATGCTAGATCGCAAGTATCGGCCACTAAGTATCAGGTCGATTTATCCAGTCAGCAAGCGCGTCAGGTACATGAAAGTGATTTTTATCATTATGATTATATTTTTGCTATGGACGAGTCAAATTTATTCAACATGCGAAATATTTGCCCTCAAGAACAACAATTTAAACTGTCTTTGATGCTGGATAATATTCCTAACAATCAAATGAAAAGTGTGCCAGACCCATATTTCGAGGGCCGATTCGATGAGGTTTTTGAAATGCTAAATCGAGCCAGTAAGTTTTTATTAGAGCGCTTAGCGAAAAAGGCCTAAAACTTGTTGACATAAGCGCGCCTAACACAGTATAATTCACCCCTTTATTGCCCCTGAAAAAACAATGGGCGATTGTAAGTTACTTAAATTAAAGAAGATTTGGAGAAATAGCGATATGTCAACAGTTAATCAATTGGTACGTAATCCACGTAAAAAGAAGATTGTAAAAAGTGGCGTGCCAGCATTAGACAGCTGCCCTCAAAAACGTGGCGTATGTACTCGTGTATATACAACTACCCCTAAGAAGCCTAACTCAGCATTACGTAAAGTTGCTCGTGTAAGACTGACTAATTCAGCCGAAGTTACTACCTACATTGGTGGTGAAGGTCACAACTTACAAGAACACTCAGTGATTCTTATTCGTGGTGGTCGTGTTAAAGATCTACCTGGTGTTCGTTACCACACAGTTCGTGGTGCATTAGATACCGTGGGTGTTGATGGCAGAATGCAAGGTCGTTCTAAGTATGGTACTAAGAAGCCTAAGAAATAACAACAATATATAAAACAAGAGAAACCCTATGAGAAGAAGATCCGCCCCTAAAAGAGAAATCCTACCAGACCCGAAGTTTGGTGATTTAGTATTAGCTAAGTTTGTAAACATCTTAATGTTAGATGGTAAAAAATCAGTAGCTGAGAAGATCGTTTATGATGCGTTAGATACAATTGAAGCTAAAGGTAATGCTGAGCCAATTGAAGTATTCAAACAAGCCCTAGATAACATCGGACCACAGGTTGAGATTAAGTCTCGCCGTGTTGGTGGTTCAACTTACCAAGTTCCAATCGAAGTAAGAGCTGAACGTAAAATTGCGCTAGCCATGCGTTGGATTATTGAAGCATCACGTAAGCGTGGTGAAAAAGGTATGAAGCTTAGACTAGCAGGCGAAGTATTAGACGCGGTTCAAAATCGTGGTACTGCATTTAAGAAGAAAGAAGACACTCACAGAATGGCTGAAGCAAACAAAGCGTTTGCTCACTTCCGCTGGTAATCGAACACATAGATTTAAGGATTTAAGAAAATGGCAAGAAATCACCCACTTAGTCGCTACCGTAATGTCGGTGTTATGGCGCATATTGATGCTGGTAAGACAACTACTACAGAACGTGTTCTTTTATACACAGGCCGTACTCACAAAATTGGTGAGGTTCACGATGGTGGTGCAACCATGGACTGGATGGAGCAAGAGCAAGAGCGTGGTATTACCATTACTTCTGCTGCAACGACTTGTATGTGGAAAGGTATGGATGAGCAGTTTCCAGAGCACCGTATTAATATTATTGATACTCCGGGACACGTTGACTTTACGATTGAAGTAGAGCGTTCACTTAAAGTATTAGATGGTGCAATGGCTTTATTTTGTGCGGTTGGTGGTGTAGAGCCTCAATCAGAAACTGTATGGCGTCAAGCAAATAAGTACAATGTTCCACGTATCGGTTTTGTCAATAAGATGGACCGTGCTGGTGCAAATTTCTTACGTGTATGTGATCAAATTAAAACGCGTTTAGGTGCAAATCCTGTACCAATGCAAATTGCAATTGGTGCAGAAGAAGACTTTAAAGGTGTAGTAGATCTAATCACTATGAAGGCTATCTACTGGAATGAAGAAGATCAAGGCGCAACTTATGATGCACTAGATATTCCTGCAGAACTACAAGAGCTTGCTGAAGAAAAACGTGAATTTATGATTGAATCAGCTGCTGAAGCTTCTGAAGAGTTAATGGAAAAATACTTAGAAGAAGGTGAATTAACAGCTGACGAAATTAAAGAAGGTATTCGTACTCAGACTATTAATAATGAAATTATTCCAATGTTCTGTGGCTCAGCCTTTAAGAACAAGGGTGTACAAGCAGCATTAGATGCAATCATTATGTACATGCCATCACCACTTGATGTGGACGCAATTGAAGGTATCTTGGATGATAAAGACGAGACTAGAGCGCCTCGTCCAGCTGATGACGATGAGCCGTTTTCAGCACTAGCCTTTAAGATTGCAACCGACCCATTTGTAGGTACTTTGACATTCTTCCGTGTTTATTCAGGTGTCCTTAAAGCTGGTGATTTTGTTTATAACTCATCTAAAGGTAAGAAAGAGCGTATTGGCCGTATGGTACAGATGCACTCAAACGATCGTGAAGAAATTAAAGAAGTTCGTGCGGGTGATATCGCTGCTGCGATTGGCCTAAAAGACGTTACAACGGGTGACACATTATGTGACCTTAAAGAGAAGATTGTTCTAGAAAGAATGGAATTCCCTGAGCCGGTAATCGCATTAGCGGTTGAGCCTAAAACTAAAGCAGACCAAGAGAAGATGGGTATCGCATTAGGCAAGCTAGCTGCAGAAGATCCGTCTTTCCGTGTATCAAGTGATGAAGAGTCTGGACAGACAATTATTGCAGGTATGGGTGAGCTTCACTTAGACATTATTGTTGATCGTATGAAGCGTGAATTTGATGTTGAATGTAACGTTGGTGCGCCACAAGTATCTTACCGTGAAGCGATTACGACAATGGTTGAGCATCAGCATAAGTTTGCTAAGCAATCAGGTGGTCGTGGTCAGTACGGACATGTTCATTTACGTATCGAGCCTCAAGAAGCCGGTGCTGGATATGAATTTGTTGACGAAATTAAAGGTGGTGTTATTCCTAAGGAATACATTCCTGCAGTTGACAAAGGTGTTCAAGAACAAATGGAGAACGGTGTATTAGCAGGCTTCCCATTAGTTGATGTTAAAGTCACAGTTTATGATGGTTCTTACCATGATGTTGACTCGAATGAAATGGCGTTTAAGATCGCCGCGAGTAAGTGTTTAGCTGAAGGTGTTAGAATGGCCAATCCACAATTGCTTGAGCCAATGATGGCAGTTGAAGTAGTTACCCCTGAAGAATACATGGGTGACGTAATGGGTGACCTTAACCGTCGTCGTGGTTTAGTTGGTGGTATGGAAGACCTTCCAAATGGTAAGCAATTAAAAGCAGACGTTCCACTAGCAGAAATGTTTGGTTATGCAAACGATCTTCGTTCAGCAACTCAAGGACGTGCTAGCTATTCAATGGAATTCTCAAGGTATACAGCAGCGCCGAAAAATGTTGCTGACGATGTTATCGCAAAATTAAATAAGTAAGGAGTATTTACAATGTCAAAAGAAAAATTTGAAAGAACCAAGCCACACGTAAACGTGGGCACAATCGGTCACGTTGACCATGGTAAAACTACGTTAACTGCAGCAATTACTAAAGTAATGGCTGAGGCTAACGGTAGTGAAGCAACAGACTTTGCTGATATTGACAAAGCACCTGAAGAAAGAGAGCGTGGTATCACGATTTCAACGTCACACGTAGAATACGAGTCAGAGACTCGTCACTACGCACACGTTGACTGCCCGGGACACGCCGACTACGTTAAAAACATGATTACTGGTGCTGCACAAATGGACGGCGCTATTATCGTTATTGCTGCAACAGACGGCCCAATGGCTCAAACGCGTGAGCACATTCTTTTATCTAAGCAAGTAGGTGTACCTTACATCGTTGTTTACATGAACAAAGCTGACATGGTTGACGATGAAGAGTTAATCGAATTAGTTGAAATGGAAATCCGTGAACTTTTAAATGAATACGATTTCCCAGGTGATGACACGCCAGTTATTCTTGGCTCTGCTCTTAAAGCTTTAGAAGGCGATACATCTGACATTGGTGTACCTTCAGTCTTAAAGCTTGTAGAAGCATTAGACACATACATCCCTGAGCCTGTACGTGACACTGAAAAGACATTCATTATGCCAATTGAGGATGTATTCTCAATCTCTGGTCGTGGTACGGTTGTAACAGGTCGTATTGAAGCTGGTATCGTTAACGTTGGTGATGAATTAGAAATCGTTGGTATTAAAGATACACAAACAACAACGTGTACGGGTGTTGAGATGTTCCGTAAGTTATTAGATTCTGGTGAAGCAGGCGATAACGTTGGTGTGCTACTTCGTGGTACTAAGCGTGAAGAAGTTGAACGTGGTCAAGTACTAGCTAAGCCTGGTTCAATTAAGCCGCACTCTAAGTTTGAAGCAGAAGTTTATGTTTTAAGTAAAGATGAGGGTGGCCGTCATACGCCATTCTTTGATAACTACCGTCCACAGTTCTACTTCCGTACAACTGACGTAACAGGTGCTTGTAAGCTACCTGATGGCGTAGAGATGGTAATGCCAGGCGATAACGTAAAGATGCAAGTAGAGCTTCTTTCACCAATCGCTATGGAAGATGGTTTAAGATTCGCAATTAGAGAAGGTGGTCGTACTGTAGGTGCGGGTGTTGTTTCTAAGGTTACGGATTAATTAGTTAAATAGAGGCCGAAGATTTATTGTATAATCTTCGGTTTTTCGTTTGTAAAGATAGACACTACAAATAGATAGGACAAAACACATGAGCAATCAAAATATTAGAATTAAATTAAAAGCATTCGATCATCGTTTAATCGACAAATCGGCGCTTGAGATTGTAGAGACTGCTAAGCGTACTGGTGCTAGTGTAAGAGGTCCAATCCCTCTTCCGACTAAAAAGGAACGTTTTACTGTATTAACATCTCCGCACGTTAACAAAAAGGCGAGAGATCAATATGAGTTAAGAACTTACATTAGATTAATGGATGTGATTAGCCCGACAGATAAAACAGTAGATGCTTTAATGAAGTTAGATTTAGCTGCTGGTGTTGATGTAGCAATCAAGCTTAACTAGACAGATATAAATAAATTAGGAATAAGATCATGGCAATTGGTTTAGTAGGACAAAAATTAGGTATGACGCGCTTAATAAACGACGATGGCACAGCCACGCCGGTTAGCGTTATTAAAATTGAACCTAATCGTGTTGTTCAAACAAGAACACTTGAAGTTGATGGCTATAGTGCTGTTCAAGTTACAACAGGTGCAAAAGTTAACAAAAAAGGTGAAGCTAAAGTACGTCGTGTACCTGCTGCAATCAAAGGTCATTACGCGAAAGCGTCCCAAGAAATTGGTTTAGGTCTATGGGAATTTAGAGCAGATGCAAGCGAAATTGCAGAGGCAACAAGTTTTGATTTATCTATTTTTGGTGCTGGACATTATGTTGATATCACTGGCCAATCTAAAGGTAAAGGTTTTCAGGGTGGTGTTAAGCGTCATAATTTCCAAATGCAAGATGCAACACACGGTAACTCGATCTCTCATAGAGCCATTGGTTCTACTGGTCAGTGTCAAGAGCCTGGTCGTGTATTTAAAGGTAAAAAGATGGCTGGTCACATGGGTGATGAGCAAGTTACTCAAGAGTGTTTAGAAGTCGTTAAAGTTGACAGTGATAAAGGCGTAATCTTAGTTAAAGGATCAATTCCTGGCGCTACTAAAGGTTTTGTTAAAGTTTCATTGTCACCTAAGAAAGATAAAGTTAACGTTGAAGTAACTAAGAATATCAAAGACAATGCAGCCGCTGAGTCTGCAGAAGCGTAAGGTTTTAAGATGAAATTAAAAGTATTAAACATAAGCACAAACAAGTCAACTACGACCGAAGTAGCTGATACTATTTTTGCAAGAGATTACAACCAGTCATTGGTTCATCAAGTTACTACTGCTTATATGGCAGGCGGTCGTCAGGGCTCTAAAGCTCAGAAGAATCGTGCTGCTGTTAGCGGTGGTGGTAAGAAGCCTTGGAATCAAAAAGGTACTGGCCGAGCTCGTGCAGGTACATCTCGTGGCCCAATTTGGCGCTCAGGTGGTGTTACATTTGCAGCACAGCCTCGTAGTTACGCTCAAAAAGTTAACAAGAAGATGTACAAAGGTGCAATCTCAGTTATCTTTTCAGAATTAGCTCGAACTGATCGTTTAAGAGTAGTTAACGAGTTTGATGTTAAGGATGCAAAAACTAAAAACATTACTGCACTTCTTAAATCACTAGATATTAAAGATGCATTATTAATGACAGATGAGTTAGATGAGAATTTATACTTATCTTCTCGTAACCTGTACCATGTTGGTGTATGTGATACGCAAAGTATTGATCCAGTTAGCTTAATTGGTTATCAAAATGTTGTTGTTACTGAAGCTGCATTGAAGAATATTGAGGCAATGTTATGAATCAAGAAAAAATATTAAAAACCTTGCTATCTCCCCTTGTTTCTGAGAAGACAGCAATGTTGTCAGCCAGCAATCAATACGCTTTTAAAGTTCGTGTTGATAGTAACAAAAAAGAAATCAAGGCAGCTGTTGAATTATTATTCGGCGTAACAGTTGAAAATGTTACAACTTCAGTTGTTAAGGGTAAGAAGAAAGTATTTAAAGGCAAGATTGGTCGTCGTGTTAATTGGAAGAAGGCAATGGTAAAAGTGTCTGAAGGCCAAATGATTGACGTTAGCGCATCTTAAGAGAATATTATGGCACAAGTAATTAAAAGAAAACCAACCTCACCAGGTAGAAGATTTGTAGTTAGCATTGTAGATAAAGATCTACATAAAGGCGCACCTTATGCACCTCTAACTGAAAGCAAAAATAGAATTAGTGGTCGTAATAACGCTGGTCGTATTACTACTCGTCATAAAGGTGGTGGCCATAAGCGTCGTTACCGTATGATTGACTTTAAACGTAATAAAGATGATATTACAGCACGTGTAGAACGTCTTGAATATGATCCTAACCGTAGTGCAAACATTGCATTAGTATTATATGCAGACGGCGAGCGTCGCTACATCATTGCCCCTAAAGGCTTAAAGGCTGGTGATTCTGTTGTTTCAGGTGCTACAGTTGCAATCCAAAAAGGTAACGTTATGCCTTTGGCTAACATTCCTTTAGGTAGTGTTGTTCATTGTATTGAATTACAACCTATGAAAGGTGCTCAAATTGCACGTAGTGCAGGAACATCAGCACAGCTTATTGCTAAAGAAGGCAACTATGTAACGCTAAGATTGCGTTCTGGTGAAGTTCGTAAAGTATTAGCTGAATGTCGTGCAACGATTGGTGAAGTTTCTAAATCAGAGCACAGTTTAAGAAAATTAGGTAAAGCGGGCGCAACTCGCTGGAGAGGTGTTAGACCAACTGTTCGTGGTGTTGTAATGAACCCAGTAGATCACCCACATGGTGGTGGTGAAGGTAAAACAAGTGGTGGTCGCCATCCTGTTTCTCCATGGGGCACACCAACTAAAGGTTATAAAACACGTAGCAATAAACGTACCGATAAGCTTATCGTACGTCGTAGAAATAAGGGTTAATCATGGCTAGATCATTAAGAAAAGGACCATTTGTTGACGAGCATTTAATTAAAAAAGTGTTAACAGCTCAAGATAACAATGACAGAAAACCAATTAAAACTTGGTCACGTCGCTCAGTAATCGTACCTGAGATGATTGGTTTAACAATTGCAGTTCATAACGGTAGAGCGCATGTCCCTGTAGCAATTACAGAGGAAATGATTGGTCATAAGTTAGGTGAATTTGCCTTAACTAGAACTTTTAACGGCCACTCTGGCGACCGTAAATCATAGGTGAATGATATGAAAGAAGTTAAAGCAGTACATAAATACGCAAAAGGCTCATCTTTTAAAGTGAGATTGGTTGCGGATCAGATCCGTCAAAAGTCTGTAGAGGAAGCATTAAACATTCTCTCGTTTAGTAATAAGGGAGCGGCGAAATTAGTTAAGAAAGTATTAAATTCAGCTATTTCTAATGCTGAGCATAATGATGGACTTGATATTGACGAGTTAAAAGTAAGCAGTGTTTATATTGATGAAGGTTCAACGATGAAGAGAATTCGTCCAAGAGCTAAAGGTCGTGCAAACAGAATTTTAAAAAGAACAAGCCACATTACTGTTGGCGTGAGTGCAGGTTAAGTTATGGGTCAAAAAGTAAATCCAAAAGGTATTAGATTAGGTATCGTTAAAGATTGGGATTCAAAATGGTATGCCAATTCTCAAGATTATTCTAAATTCTTATTGTCTGATATTGAAGTTAGAGATTTCTTATTCGAGAAATTAAGCTCTGCTTCCGTAAGTCGTGTGCAAATTGAACGTTTAGCTAATAATGCTAAAGTGACAATTCACACTGCCCGCCCTGGTATTGTTATTGGTAAGAAAGGTGCCGACATTGAACAGTTGAAAGCAACTGTTTCAAAAATGATGGGAATCCCTGTTCATATTAATATTGAAGAAATTAAAAAACCTGAGCTAGATGCGCGCTTAGTTGCTGAGAATATTGCTCAACAGTTAGAAAAGCGTGTGATGTATCGTCGTGCTGTTAAACGTGTTTTAGGTAATGCGACTCGTTTAGGTGCTCAAGGTATTAAAGTAATGGTTAGTGGTCGTTTGAATGGTGCTGAAATTGCCCGTTCTGAATGGTACCGTGAAGGTCGTGTGCCATTGCACACATTTAGAGCGGACGTGGATTATTCTTCATACGGCGCACACACGCAGTATGGTGTAATCGGTATCAAAGTTTGGATCTTTAAAGGTGAAATTCTTGACCATAAAAAAGGTACATTAGATGAGGTTGCTCGTCGTGGTGCTACAAATCAAATCGGTAAGAAGTAATAAGGACTGAGAAATGTTACAACCTAAACGTACAAAATTTAGAAAAATGATGAAAGGCCGTAATCGCGGCCTGGCAACTGGCCACAAGGTTAGTTTTGGTGAAATCGGTCTACAAGCGACAGGAAGATGTCGCATGACTGCTAGACAAATCGAATCAGCACGTCGTGCAATGACTCGTCACGTCAAGCGTACCGGAAAAATTTGGATTCGAGTTTTCCCAGATAAGCCAATCACTAAAAAGCCTCTAGAAGTAAGAATGGGTAAAGGTAAAGGTAGTGTCGAGTATTGGGTTGCGCAAATTAAGCCTGGCCAAATGTTATTTGAAATGCAAGGTGTTGATGAAACAGTTGCAAGAGAAGCATTTGCATTAGCTGCTGCTAAATTACCAGTCAAGACAACGGTTATTAAAAGGACGGCAATGTAATGGATATTAAAGCATTAAGAGATCAAGATATCTCAACACTAAATGAAACGTTGATGACGCTTTTAAAAGAACACTTTGAGTTGCGTATGCAGCATCGCAGTGCGCAATTAGATGACGCAACTAAATTAGGTAAAACTAAAAGATCAATTGCACAAGTTAAAACTATTATTAAAGAGAAACAAGCATGAGTGATAATAAAGTAGAACGCGTACTAACGGGTACGGTTGTAAGTGCTGGTCGTGATAAGACGATTGCTGTTCAAATCGAACGCAAGGTTAGACACCCGATTTACAAGAAATACATCAAGCGTAGCACTAAGGTTCACGCTCATGATGAAAAGAATGAATGCTCAATGGGAGACACAGTAAGAGTGGTAGAGTCAAAGCCATTTTCTAAAACTAAGTGTTGGGCGTTATTGGAAGTGGTTGAAAAATCAGTTTCAGTTGATTAATATCAAAATTTAAAGAGAGTAAGACATGATTCAAATGCAAACAAAACTTAGTGTTGCCGATAATAGCGGTGGTGTTAAGGCTATGTGTATTAAAGTTTTAGGCGGTTCTAAGCGTCGTTACGCTAATATTGGCGATGTTATTAAAGTCAGTATCAAAGAAGCTTCACCGCGTGGAAAAGTTAAGAAAGGTGATGTGTATGATGCGGTTGTTGTGCGTACAGCACAAGGCGTTCGTCGTGCAGACGGATCACGTATTCGTTTTGATAACAATGCGGTTGTTCTTTTGAATACAAAATTAGAGCCAGTTGGTACGCGTATCTTTGGCCCTGTAACACGTGAATTGCGCAACAAGCAATTTATGAAGATTGTGTCATTAGCTCCAGAGGTTCTATAATGCAAAAAATTAAATTAAACGATGAAGTAATTATTATTGCTGGTAAGGACAAAGGTTCTACGGGCACAATTACTAAGGTTTTAGATAACAAGGTTATTGTGGAAGGTATGAACATTGCTAAGAAGCATGTTAAAGCTAACCCTAATGCTGGTGTAACGGGTGGCATTATTGATACTGAAATGCCTTTGGCTGTTTCAAATGTTGCGGTCTTAAACCCAAAAACAAACAAAGCTGACAGAGTTGGTATTCGTACTGATAAAGATGGCAAAAAGGAAAGATTTTTTAAATCAAACGGCGATTCAATCGTTTGAGCAAGTTAAGGAAATAAACCGTGTCTAGATTACAAGAAGAATATACAAAAGTTATTAAGCCTGCGCTACAAAAAGAGCTAGGTATTAGTAACCCAATGGCAGTGCCAAAAATTGAAAAGATTACTATTAATATGGGTCTTGGAAGTGCATTGGGCGATAAAAAAGTTTTACAAAGTGCTTTGGAGGAAATGGGTCTAATTTCTGGTCAAAAAGCACTTACCTGTAATGCACGCAAATCTGTCGCTAGTTTTAAAATTAGAGAAGGCAATGCGATTGGCTGTAAAGTAACATTACGTAAAGAGAAAATGTATGAATTTCTTGACCGTCTTGTTAATATCGCTATCCCTCGTATTCGTGATTTTCGTGGTTTAAAACCTACTTCATTTGATGGCCGTGGTAACTACAACATGGGTATTACTGAGCAAATTACGTTTGCTGAAATTGATTTTGAGAAAGTAACAAGAACTCGTGGTATGGATATTGCAATCACGACAACTGCTGCTTCTGATGATGACGCTAAGAAACTATTAGCAATGTTTAAATTCCCATTTAAAGGATAAGGAAAATGGCTAAAAAGTCTATGATAAATAGAGACGTCAAGCGTTCTAAGATTGCTGAAAAGTTTCAATCTAAACGTCTTGAGTTAAAGAAAATTATTAAGAGCGTGCACTCTTCTGATGAAGAGCGCTTCCAGGCAACTATTAAGTTGCAGGCGCTTCCACGTGATGCCTCACCAACACGCCAACGTAGTCGTTGTGGTTTGACAGGTCGTCCACATGGTTTTTACCGCAAGTTTGGTTTGGCTAGAACTAAGCTTAGAGAGCGCACTATGAATGGTGAAGTTCCGGGTTTATCTAAAGCAAGCTGGTAAGGAGAAATAATATGAGTATGTCTGATCCTATCGCTGATATGTTAACGCGCATTCGCAACGCACAAATGGTTGAGAAGAAAGAAGTTAGTATCCCAGCATCAAATTTAAAATCTGCTATCGCAAGTGTTATGCAACAAGAAGGTTACATTGAATCTTTTTCTGTTGACGGTGAAAAAGCCGCTAAAACATTGACGATCAAACTTAAATATTTTGAAAATAAGCCGGTTATTGATACATTACAACGTATCTCTAAGCCAAGTTTAAGAGTTTATGCTGCAAGTACTGAGATGCCAAGTGTGATGAATGGCTTAGGTATTGTTATTGTTTCTACCCCTAAGGGTGTAATGACTGGACAATCTGCAACTACCCAAAATGTGGGTGGTGAAGTTTTGTGCAGCGTTTACTAATATTGGAGATATCAAATGTCTAGAGTAGCAAAAGCACCTATTACAATTGAATCTGGTATTGATGTATCACTATCAGGTGCAACTATAACTGCTAAAGGAAAATTAGGCCAAATGACCATGGATGTTAATTCAGCGGTTGTTGTTGCCATTAACGATAACGAAATTACATTCACCATTGCTAAAGTTGAGAAAAAGGCTGAAAAGTTAGCATGGGCTCAAGCAGGTACTGCAAGAGCAAATACTGCTAACTTGATCCAAGGTGTTTCAGTAGGTTGGGAAAAGAAGTTGTCGCTGATTGGCGTTGGTTACCGTGCCAAGGCAATGGGTAAGTCACTTGATTTGACACTAGGTTTTTCTCATCCAGTTGTTTATGCACTGCCTGAAGGTATTACTGTTGAAACACCTTCTCAAACAGAGATTGTTGTTAAGGGTATGGATAAGCAAAAAGTTGGCCAAGTGGCTGCAGAAATTAGAGCTTACCGTCCACCTGAGCCATACAAAGGTAAAGGTGTTCGTTACACTGATGAACATGTTGTTCGTAAAGAAGCTAAGAAGAAATAATTGATAAGGTATTCAAAATGAAACTTTCTAAAAAACAAGCTCGTTTAAGAAGAGCAACTAAGTTTAGAGCTCAGCACGCTGATAGAGGTACTGAACGTCTATGTGTTCATAAAACTTCTGCTCATATTTATGCGCAGATCATTAGTAGCTGTGGCACAAAGACACTGGCCTCTGCTTCTTCAATTACTGCCAAAGTAAAAAATGGTGGTAATGTTGATGCAGCAACGCAAATTGGTACAGCAATTGCTAAAGCAGCTAAAAAAGCTAAAGTAACTAAAGTGGCATTTGACCGTTCAGGATTCAAATACCATGGCCGTATTAAAGCATTAGCGGATGCAGCAAGAGACGGTGGATTAGACTTCTAATCAACGGTTCAAACTAAGACAATATTAAAAGGCGACAATAATGGCTGAATATAAGAAAAATAATAATAACGACGACAACGAATACATTGAAAAATTGGTCAATATTCGTCGTGTTGTAAAAGTAGTTAAAGGTGGACGTATTTTTGGTTTCTCAGCACTGGTTGTGGTTGGTGATGGCAAAGGTAAAGTAGGTTACGGTACGGGTAAAGCTCGTGAAGTGCCTGCCGCTATTCAAAAGGCAATGGACAAAGCTAAGAAAGCGATGAAAACTGTTCCTTTAGTAAATGGTACGCTTCATTACCCAATTACTTCTAACGTTGGTGCTGCTAAAGTTTACATGCAGCCAGCTTCTGAAGGTACAGGTGTTATTGCTGGTGGACCAATGCGTAGTGTTTTAGAAGCAGTTGGTGTACATGATATTTTGGCAAAGTGTAACGGTACGCGTAATCCAATTAGTGTTGTGCGTGCAACAGTTGAAGGTTTGGCTTCAATGTCTTCACCGTCAATGGTTGCTGCTAAGCGTGGCAAAACGGTTGAACAAATTAACGGAGAAGCATAATGGCCGCTAAGACAGTCACAGTAACATTATTAAAGAGCTTTTATGGTCGCTTACCGTCTCACCGTGCAACGGTATCTGGCTTAGGCTTAAAAAGAATTAACCACACAGTAACTCTTCAAGATACGCCAGAAGTTAGAGGCATGATCAACAAGATTGCTTACTTATTAAAAGTAGAGGATTAAAAAAATGTTTTTAAATACATTAGCACCTAGTGAAGGTGAAAAGAAAGATAGAAAACGTGTAGGCCGTGGTATTGGTTGTGGCTGGGGTAAAACTTGTGGCCGTGGTCATAAAGGTCAAAAGTCACGTTCTGGTGGTTTTTCGAAAGTTGGTTTTGAAGGTGGTCAGATGCCATTACAGCGTCGCCTTCCGAAGGTTGGTTTCTCATCAAGAGTTTCAATTATTACTTCTCAAGTAACTCTATCTGAAATTGATAAGTTAGAAGAGTCAGAAATTACAGTTGAAGTGTTAAAGCAGCACAACTTGGTCACTAAAAACATTAAGCGTGTTAAAGTTATGTTGTCGGGTGAGATTACTCGCGCAGTAACACTAACAGGCATTAAGGCAACAAAAGGCGCTAAGGCGGCGATTGAAGCTGCTAAAGGCTCTGTCAACGAGTAAATTATGTCCCAACCTTTAGGCCTTTCTCAAGACTTATCGAAGCGCATCCTTTTCTTATTGGGTGCGTTAATCGTTTTTAGATTAGGCACGCATATTACCATTCCATTTATCTCAAGCGCCGCATTGGCGTCTTTAGTGCAAGATCAGCAAGGCACGATCTTGGATATGTTTAATATGTTTTCAGGCGGTGCTTTAGAGCGTTTATCCATCTTCACTTTAGGCATTATGCCTTATATTTCTGCCTCTATTATTGTCACCTTAATGACATCGGTCATTCCTAAGTTAGAGCAGCTTAAGAAAGAAGGTGAAACAGGCAAGCGTAAGATTACTCAATACACACGATTAGGCACTGTTGTTTTGGCCGTGTTCCAATCTTATGGTATTTCTATTGCTTTGCAGTCTCAAAGTGCAGGCGGTGTGGCACTCGTTACTCAAGGTGGCTTTACATTTAGCATGGTGACCGTTGTCACTCTAACAACAGGCACATTATTTTTAATGTGGCTTGGTGAGCAAATTACTGAAAAAGGTATCGGAAACGGCATCTCAATGATTATTTTTGCCGGTATTGTCTCTGGACTACCGTCTGCATTTGGATCAACTTTGTCGTTAGTGTCTACGGGCGAGTTAACCGTGATTTTGGTTGTTATATTACTCGCCATGACTTTATTAGTCACCGCTTTTGTTGTCTTTATGGAGCGAGGTCAGCGCCGTATTACAGTGAATTACGCCAAGCGCCAGCAAGGTCGTAAAATGGTTGGTGGCCAAAGTTCATACTTGCCGCTTAAGATTAATATGGCAGGCGTTATTCCACCAATCTTTGCCTCTAGTATTATTTTGTTCCCAGCGACCTTAGGTGGCTGGTTCTCACAAAGCGAGGGTTTGGGCTGGTTAGCAGACCTAACGGCTAGTATTTCTCCAGGTCAGCCGTTATACGTTATGTTTTATGGTTTAGCGATTGTATTTTTTACATTCTTCTACACTGCATTAACATTTGACTCTAAAGATACGGCTGACAATTTACGTAAATCTGGTGGCTTTATTCCGGGTATTCGTCCTGGCAAGCATTCGGCTGACTATATTGACTCTGTTATGTCTCGTCTAACAGCCTCTGGTGCAATCTACATTACAGCAGTATGTTTATTGCCAGAATTTTTAATTTTATATTGGAACGTGCCATTTTACTTTGGCGGTACCAGTTTATTGATCATCGTCGTAGTGGTGATGGATTTTATCGCGCAAGCCCAATCTCATTTAATGTCTAATCAGTACGAGTCATTAATGAAGAAGTCCGGCTTAAATTAACTAAAGGTAGTAATCATGAAAGTAAGAGCATCAGTTAAGAAAATTTGTAATAATTGTAAAATTATTAAGCGTCACGGCGTCGTGCGTGTGATTTGCAAAGAGCCTCGTCATAAACAAAGACAAGGCTAATTTCAATTGACAATGTTAAGCGTGCAACGTATAATTGCCCGTTTTTCAAATTTGAATTTTGCAAGTGTTGAAAGATGTAAATATTTGTAAAAATTAAGACTAAGAAGTAAAGGTATAAAGGAAAACTATGGCTAGAATAGCGGGAATTAACGTTCCAACACACAAACACATTGTAATTGGCTTGCAGTCAATTTTTGGCATCGGTGAAACAAGATCTAAACAGATTTGTGCAACCCTTAAAATTGACCCTGCAACCAAGGTTTCAGAGATTCCTGAAGACCAGGTTGAGTTAATTCGTGCTGAAGTTGCTAAATTTGAGGTTGAAGGTGATCTTCGTCGTCAAGTAGCACTTGATATTAAACGCTTAAAAGACTTAGGTTGTTACCGTGGTGTTCGTCATAGAAAGGGATTGCCGCTTCGTGGTCAAAAAACCAAAACTAACGCTAGGACTCGTAAGGGTCCTCGTCGTTTAATTAAATAATAATAGGTAGATATTATGGCTAAGGCTCCAATTAAAAAGAAATCTAAAAAAGTAATAACTGATGGTGTTGCGCATATTCATGCAACATTTAATAACACCATTGTTATGATTACTGATCGTCATGGTAATGCTGTTTGTTGGGCAACATCAGGCGGTTCTGGTTTTAGAGGTTCTAGAAAATCTACACCATTTGCTGCACAGGTTGCTGCAGGTAATTGTGGTGAAAAAGCATTAGCTTTCGGCATGAAAAACCTAGATGTACGTGTTAAAGGTCCAGGTCCTGGCAGAGACTCTGCTATTCGTGGTTTAAATGCACAAGGTTTAAAGATTCAATCAATTACAGATGTAACGCCAATCCCTCATAACGGTTGTCGTCCTTCTAAGAAACGTAGAGTATAAGGATAAATTATGGCTAGATATACTGGACCAACTTGTAAATTAGCACGTCGCGAAGGCACGGACTTATTTCTAAAAAGCGGCATTAGATCATTAGATTCTAAATGTAAAATAACTCAATTACCAGGTGTTCACGGTGCAAATGCACGTCGTCAAAAAGGCACAGAATATGGTTTACAGCTGCGTGAAAAGCAAAAAGTAAGACGTATTTATGGCGTATTAGAAAAGCAGTTCCGTCTGTACTACCAGAAGGCTTCACAAAAGAAAGGCTCAACGGGTGAAAACTTATTGTCTTTACTTGAGTGTCGTCTTGACAATGTTGTGTACCGTATGGGTTTTGGTGCTACACGTGCAGAAGCTAGACAACTGGTTTCACACAAATCTATCTTGGTTAATGGCTCTATTGTTAATATTCCTTCATATCAGGTTAGTGCCAATGACGAAATTTCGATTCGTGAAAAGGCTAAGAAACAAAGTCGAATTCAGTTGGCAGTTGAGCTTGCAGAGCAAGGTGACCAACCAGATTGGATCGATGTTGATTCTAAAGCCCTAAAAGGCCTATTTAAAAATGTTCCAGCTCGTGATGATTTGTCTTCAGACATCCAGGAACATTTGATTGTTGAATTGTATTCTAAGTAAGGAATTTTAATATGCAAGGTAATGCAAAAGATTTTTTAAAGCCAAAATTAGTTGAGTCTACACAGACTGCTACCAATGAGTTCAAAGTTATTCTTGAGCCATTAGAAAGAGGTTTTGGTCATACTTTGGGTAATGCCCTTAGAAGAACGCTACTATCATCTATGACAGGTTCTGCTGTGACAGAAGTTGCTATTGATGGTGTTATGCATGAATTTTCTACCATTGAAGGTGTTCAGGAAGATGTTTTAGACATTTTGCTTAACCTAAAAGAAGTTTCTGTTGCCTTAAACACGGCTGAGAGTGCTGAGGTTGTTATCGATAAGAAGGGCCCTTGTGAAGTTACAGTGGCTGATATCGAAGCGAATGGCAGCGATATTTCTGCGCATAACCCTGAGTTTGTTATTGCAACGGTTAATGAAGGTGGACATATACGTATGACGCTTAAGATTGGCACAGGTATTGGTTACGATACAGCGGCTTCTCGTTCTGATGAAGCAACTTCTATTGGCGGCATTCAGTTAGATGCAAGTTTCTCACCAATCAAGCGTGTTAGCTTTACAGTTGATGCAGCTCGTGTTGAGCAAAAAGTTAATCTTGACAAGCTTAACATGGTGATTGAAACTAATGGATCTGTTAATGCAGAAGCAGCTATTAAGCGTGCTGCATCAATTCTTCAAGATCAACTTTCATCATTTGTTGAGTTGGAATTAGTGGAAGAAGAAGAAGCGTTGCCAACATCTCAGGATTTCGATCCTCAGTTGTTAGCGGCGGTTGACGAGCTAGAGTTAACAGTGCGTAGTGCCAACTGTCTTAAGGCAGAGCAAATCTACTACATCGGTGATTTAATCCAAAAGTCTGAGCAAGACTTATTGAGAACGCCTAATTTAGGTCGTAAATCATTAAACGAAATTAAAGAAGTATTAACTGACAAAGGTTTAGATTTAGGAACAGATATTCCTAATTGGCCGCCAGTTGATCTAATGAGTGAATAAGGAAATAGCATGAGACATAGAAAGTCAGGTAGACAACTAAATCGTAACTCTTCTCACCGTAAGGCGATGTTTAAGAACATGGCGAACTCATTGTTCGACCATGAAACCATCAGAACAACTTTGCCAAAAGCAAAAGAGCTTCGTCGTGTTGTTGAGCCATTAATCACTAAAGCTAAGACAGACAGCGTTGCTAATCGTCGTAATGCCTTTGCGAAACTTCGTGATGATGCTATGGTTGCTAAGTTATTCACACAGTTAGGTCCTTTCTATAAAGATCGCCCTGGTGGTTACATCCGTATTTTAAAAGCTGGTTTCCGTACTGGCGATAAAGCACCAATGGCAATTGTTCAATTGGTTGATTTTGACAGCAGTACTGCTGATTCTACAGATTCATAAGGAAAAAATAACATGCCTTCAATTAAAGTAAGAGAGAACGAACCATTTGATATTGCCCTTAGACGTTTTCGTCGTTCATGCGACAGAGCGGGTGTGATTACTGATGTGCGTAAAAAAGAATTCTTTGAAAAGCAAACATGGGTTAACAAACGCATGAAAGCTGCTGCCGTTAAGCGTACTCATAAAGAGATGGCTAAAAACCGCGTTCATAGAAAGAGAATGTATTAAGAGAAATTTAACACTATTTTGAGTGTTAAAAATTTTTCAAATGCCGATCTTTGTATCGGCATTTTTTTCAACTAAATAATAAAATTATGTCAGAATTAAAAGCCCGTATTACAAATGATATGAAGTTGGCCATGAAAGCCAAAGATAAGCCAGCTGTTAAAGCAGTGCGTATGATTTTGGGTGCCATTAAACAAAGAGAGGTTGATGAGCGCATTGAGCTTGATGACACTCAAGTGCTAGTGGTAATCCAGAAGATGGTTAAGCAGCGTAATGACTCTATTGCCCAATTTAAAGCAGCAGGTCGTGATGATTTAGTTGACGTGGAAGAAGCTGAACTGGTTATTATCAATAACTATAGGCCTGCACAACTCTCTGAGGCCGAAATATCTAGTGCAGTTGATAAGGCTATTGCTGATTCTGGTGCCTCTTCGATGCAAGATATGGGTAAGCTTATGGGATTGTTAAAAAATCAGTTAGAGGGTAAAGCTGACATGGGTTCTGTTTCAGCATTGATTCGTTCTAAGCTTTCATAAGTAGTTCTTAGTTACGCTATTTATAAAAAATAGCAGCTTTATTAATTAGGGTGTTTTGTTTTTTACCTGTCATGTATTTAATCTGATTAGGCCCTTATTAATAGGCTGGGTATGCAAGTATGCGGAATACCGCTATATGAATTAGCGCTCAATATTTGTATACTGGCTAAGTGTTAAATATAAAAAAACCCTCTCCCCAAGAAGGTTGTATTTAATGCACTTCTTACATAGTTAAATTTTTTCGGAAATTTTACTAATGCAAGTAAGTTTTGAGTGATATTCGCGTAAAAAGTTGTTTTTTCATGCTCTTCTCCTGAGAATATCACTCTTTTTTTTGATTTTTTTTTCATAATTAATCAAAAAAAGTCTAATTCCCCCTATTTTTAGCTAAAAACGACTGTTTTTATCCTTATTTTGTATATTTCTTCTATTTTTGTCCAAATTTAGTCGTTTGCATTATTTCGTAAATTTTTACCTTTATAATAATTAAATCTTTTAATGGGGAAAATAAAATGAAACTATTGGTATCACTATTATTAATGAGTGGGTTGGTTAATGCACAAACCACACCTGATTATGCCAAAGAGACGCGTTGGGCCGAGCAAGTAGAAGATGGTTTGATGGATGGCGATGTGGTTTGGCTAAAGGCCAACAACCATGAGTTTATGTCGATTTACACACCGAGCGAAACCGACACTCAAAAAACAGCCATAATCGTGCATGGTTTAGGCGTGCACCCTGACTGGCAACAAGTTATTCAACCGTTGCGCGTGGCGTTAACAACTCAAGGATTTAATACCTTGTCAATTCAAATGCCGGTGTTAGATAACGAGGCGCATTCGGGTGCTTATAGGTCAGTATTTGATCAAGCAGATCAGCGTATTCAAGCGGCAGTTGACTATTTACAAAAAAATGATTTAGTCGCTGATGTATTGGTTGCCCATAGTTTGGGTAGTGTTATGTCAACACATTATTTAGCCAATTATCCACATCCATTTAAGCGTTTTGTTGGTGTTGGTATGCCGAGCGATAATGTCGATTATTTACCAAAATTGTCTATTCCAGTCTTAGATTTATATGGTGATCAGGATATTGAATCTGTCTTAACTAGTGTTAAATCTAGAGCGCAAGCAGCCAAGGGTAATAATGATTACACACAGATAATGGTGGGTGCAGATCATTTCTTTAACGACAAAGATGACGTGTTGATTGATTCAGTTGGGGCGTGGCTGAAATAATTTCATTCTTATTGCTAGGCGCATTTTCAGGTTTTATTGCTGGCCTGTTAGGCGTTGGTGGTGGGCTGATTATTGTTCCGGCTTTACTGTATTTACTAGCAGGGGATATTGATCAAGCTATTCTAATGCACAGCGCAGTTGCTACCGCTCTGACTGCTATTATTTTTACCTCACTCTCCAGTGTTAGGGCGCATCATCAACATAGAGCTATTCACTGGCATTATTTTAAAAAACTCACACCGACAATCTTACTTGGCGCTTTTAGTGGTGCGTTATTAACACAACTAATGAGCTTTGATTTCATGCGACTATTTTTTGCTGGTTTTGAACTGTTAGTCGCGGCCATCTTGTACTTTGGCTTAAGCAGTCAACAGCATATTGATCATCTATCTGGTTGGATTTGGAAAGTGGTGGGCTATACGATTGGCTTGATATCTGCCATTGTTGGTATCGGTGGTGGCACGTTGACTACGCCATTTTTAACTTACAATAATGTGGCTATTAAAAACGCCATTGCTACTTCTGCTGCAGTTGGCATGCCGATTGCGATAGCAGGTGCTTTTGGGTTTTTGGTTGCTGGCTGGGATGTAGAATCTGCAACGAACAACTTAGGTTTTATTCATATTCAAGCGCTGGTTAGTATTGTGGTGATGAGTGTGATTTTTGCGCCACTTGGCGCTAAAGTGGCGCACCGTACCAATGGCCAAAAGCTTAAAAAATTCTTTGCATTATTTTTAGCTTTTTTAGGAATTTCTGTCCTTGCTTTTTAAGTGTCTGTCACCAGCGTTAACCTTGCCAAGGGGGTGCTAAGCTGTGTTCTACATCTAAGTGATCTAGAATACGAGCCACCACAAAATTGACCAAATCTTGAATACAGCTTGGGTTTTGATAAAACGCAGGATTGGCATCCATAATCACCACACCGAGTCGGGAAAGCTTAAGCATATTTTCCAAATGAATGGCTGAATAAGGGGTTTCTCTAGGCACTAAAATGAGTTTTTTCTGTTCTTTAATGACCACATCAGCGGCGCGATGCATAAGGTTGTCTGCGTGGCCATGAGCAATAGCAGACAGCGTGCTCATGGTGCATGGGCAAACGACCAGCGCCCGTGGCGGGTTGGATCCTGAGGCAACAGGCGCTGTCCATTGGTTTTTGGAGAATACTTCAATTTGTCCCTCTTTAGCCCCTAAGTATTGGCTTAGGTTTTTTTCAATGGCGTTCGTGTCTGCACCCAGCTTAAGATCGGTTTCCATAGCAATAACGGTATTCGCTGCGGCTGATATCATCACGTAAATTTTGTCTTGAGTTTTGACCAATTCTTTTAGTAAGGTCAGAGCGTACGGCATGCCTGAGGCGCCAGTTAGGGCAATTGCAATGGGTTTCATAAGCGTTTTATTAGTTTGTTAAAAATATCGTCAAAACTGCCATTTGACATTACCACTAAGTGGCCTTTTTGAATGTGACTTAGAGTCTGTACTATTTCATCAACCGAGTTAAATAATACCGATTGATCAAATAACGCCTCTATATTCCAATCTTGGTTTGCAGGTCTAAGAATTAAAACTTGGTCAGCAACTGTTAGTGCATCAACCAGACTTTGCTGGTGGACACCAGATTTCATGGTATTAGATCTCAACTCTAAAATAGCCACAATTGGCTCATTACCCACTTTGGCACGCAAACCTTTTAGTGTGGTTTGGATGGCGCTAGGGTGGTGGGCAAAATCATCATAAAGAGTCAGGTGATCTGTTTGATGTTTAATCTCTAAACGGCGCTTAACACCCTTGAATTGGTTTAGCGCTTCACAAGCTAGAGCAAAAGGTATGCCGACATGGTGAGCGGCATAAATAGCACTTAGGCCATTTTGCATATTGTGCTCACCCAGTAAATGCCAGTCAACGCTCGCGCCTTGCACATCAAAACTACTACCTGTTTTTGTTGTGGTTAGTTGCTGAGCAGGCAAGGCCTGCTCATGAGACCAAAGGCCTTGTTTAAGGACATCATCAATAGCTTGATGATTGGCTGGGTGGATAATTAGACCGTCATTCGGCACAGTGCGAATGAGATGGTGAAATTGTTTTTGAATATCTTTGAGTGAGTCAAAGATGTCACCGTGGTCAAATTCAAGATTATTAATGACTAAGGTTTTTGGATGATAATGAACAAATTTTGAGCGCTTATCAAAAAACGCTGTGTCATATTCATCAGCTTCAATCACAAAAAAGTTTGAATCGCTCAGACGTGATGAAACGCCAAAATCCTCCACCACACCACCAATTAAAAAACTGGGATTGTAGCCGGAAAATTCTAAAATACAGGCAAGCATACTTGCTGTAGTTGTTTTACCGTGAGTGCCTGATACCGCTAACACCCATTGATTGCGCAAGACATTCTCACTTAACCACTGGGCGCCAGAAGTGTAAGCATATTGCTTGGTTAGGATTTCCTCTACACAGTCATTGCCACGAGACAAAGCATTGCCAATAATGTAGATATCAGCCTTAGGCATGTCAGCGACTTGATAACCATGCGTATAAGAGATATTTTGTTCATCAAGCTGTGTACTCATGGGTGGATAAACGCCTTGATCTTGGCCGGTGACGGTGTGGCCAAGTTGCTTAGCAATGAGAGCGAGTGAACCCATGAATGTGCCGGCAATACCTAAAATATGTAAATGCATAATTATTTTGCTTGAAAGTTTAGTGAGGCAGAGTTGATACAGTAGCGCTGTCCAGTTGGTGCAGGACCATCTGTAAAGACATGGCCTAGATGGGCATTGCAATTTTTGCACCTGACTTCCGTGCGTGTCATGGCGTGTGAGTTGTCTTGAATAAGAGTAACGCTATCAGCTTCGACCATATCGTAAAAGCTGGGCCAGCCGGTGCCTGAATCAAATTTAGTAGCCGATGAAAACAAGACTTGATCACAACAAATACAGGTGTAATAGCCTGTTTCATGGTGATTCACAAATTCTCCGCTAAAGGGTGTTTCGGTGCCACATTGCTGTGTCACTTTAAACTGTTGGGGGGTTAATTTAGATAAATCCATTCGTGTATTATATGAGAATTAATAAAATTCTTCCCATAAGTATGAAAGTTTATTTAGTTGGCGGTGCGGTTCGTGATCGTTTATTGAACCTTGCAGATGATAACACCGAGAAAGATTGGGTAGTGGTGGGTGCTTCGCCTGAGGAAATGTTGGATTTAGGTTATCGCCAAGTGGGTAAAGAATTTCCTGTTTTTTTGCATCCAGGTACGCAGGAAGAATACGCCCTAGCTAGGCTTGAGCGTAAAGTAGCGGCTGGCTATAAAGGCTTTGAATTTGATACCTCAAAAGCAGTTACCCTAGAGCAGGACTTGTCTCGACGTGATCTTACTATTAACGCCATGGCAGAAAAAAATGGTGAATTGGTCGATCCTTTTAATGGTCAAGAAGATTTAGACAAAGGCTTACTCAGGCATGTTTCTAGCGCTTTTAGTGAAGATCCGGTGCGTATCTTGCGTGTTGCACGTTTTGCAGCGCGTTTTAATCCAGCCGGCTTTAAAGTGGCACACTCAACCCACAAGTTGATGAAAGATATGGTGAGCTCGGGCGAGGTTGATGCACTAACCCCTGAGCGTGTTTTTAAAGAGTTGGAAAAATCTTTAGCGTATAAAACACCCTCTGCTTTTTTTAAGGTGTTATCTGCTTGCGGGGCTTACGAGCGTGTTTTTGTACCTTTGTCTATTAGTGCGCATCAAAACCACGATAATGCTTTTGAGTTGTTAGATACCTTAAAGACTAACCAGTCACAGTTGAAATTTTGTGTCTGGCTTATTCAGGAATCGGTTGAAAATATCGATCAACTATGTCAACGGCTAAAATGTCCAAAACATTATGAACAGCTAGCCAAACTGAGTGCTCAGTTTTATCAGTTTGTACAGTCTTTTACTCAGCAAACGCCCGAAGAAGTTTTTGAATTTTTTGCTAAGACCGATGCACTCAGGCGTAAAGACCGATTTGTAGATTTGCTGGCAGTTTATCAACTTTTGTCTATTAATGTAGATGCGATTAATCGACTCGCAGAGCAGCTGGCTACGATTGATATTGCCAGTCTTGATAAGTCCAATATTGCACAAGCCATTGCAAATGAGAAGAGATCAATTATTCAATTATTTTTGAATTCTGCACAATAAGTCGAATTCACAATAATCACAGGCAGTTTTATTGGGCAAGACTTGTGCTTGGCCTGATTGAAAATCCTGACTAGCTTGATTGAGTCTTTGTGTCCAAAGCTCTAATTGCTGATCCCATTCTTGACAGCTGCTTTTACGCCTGGATTGTTTGGGAAGGGAGTCAGGGTCTTTTGATAAACCTTTAAAACTTACTGCACTTGAGTTGAGTTCAATAAAAGCAGCGCCTTGGGTGTTATTAGTGACACTGTAGATGGGTAATTGTGGCTCGATAATATCTGCTGAGCACCATTTGGCGGTTGAAGTATCGCCCGTTTTGTAATCGAATACAATTTGATCGCCATTATCCATTTGATCAAGTCGGTCAAGTCGTGTATTGAAGCTTAATCCAACAATATCAACACGCACACTTTGCTCGGTGGCCAGTACGCGGAAATTCTCCCTAGCTTTATCGGTTTCGATAAATTTATGCAGCAGCTGTGTTAGTCTGATTTTTTCAATGGCTTTGTAGCCAGAGCTAGGATGGCGTTTGAGTGCAGCGTAAACTTTTTGATCAATGAGTGTGCCAAGCTCAGCAGGCGCTAATTGTAATAGTACTTCCTTTGAATCAATTTCTTGATAGATATATTGCAAGGCGTTATGAATTGCATTGCCTTGTTCGCGCCTGTCTAGGCCGATATGGGGTTCATCATAACGCGCTAAATTGAGTCGATGAGCAAACCCCTTAAAAGCGCAAGCCATTTGGTCTTTGAGTAGGCCAACCCCAGATTTAACCTCGGTCTGTGTATACCAAGTGCTAGTGTCATCTTGAAGTGATTCTGTTGCACAAGTGTTGACTGGTGTATCAGGAGGGGTAATGCTTTCAGTATCAAAGTAAACCAAGGGTGAGGGTAGTTGCTCGAGTGCCAAGTGGGATTTGGCATAAGATAAAATTACGCGATTTGATAATGAACACAAATTAGCTAACGTGTTTTGCGCATCCGTTTGAATAAGTTCATAACTACTATGCGTGATGGCGTGATGAATGGCGATATCAGTACTAATAAAGCGTGGCGCATTAAGTTTGGCGGGCAAAAAATCATGGCTCATGCCCATAACCCAAGCTTTATCAAAGCGCAAACCTTCTGCCTCTAAAGAGCCAATAATTTGAATGTTAGTCTGGCTGGATTGCGCTTGAAAAACAGTTTGATTATTAATGTCTTTGAGTTGTTGCAGCGCCGTTGTTGCAGAGCATTTATTTTGATGATGTGAAAGCTGGTTTAGCTTAAGAGAGCTAATTAAGTATTTGTTAAATAACTGGTATTCGCTACTACTAAGTGGGCGATCTGTGGCAAATCCCCAATGGGTTAGTACGGCATTAAAGCTAAGCAAGTGCTCACTTAGTAGTTGATTTTTTAAGTCATTGAGTTGAACAGTTTGAAACATATCCAGTAATACAGGGCATTGGCTGAGCGCCTGCTCTAAACGCTCTAATTGAAAATATTCAAGGGATAAAGATAAGGCGTGATTGGCGAGTAAATGTCGAGCACTACGCTCCAGTTGGTAGCCTCGAAGATAAACACTGGTTACGACTTGATTGAATAGAGTGGTTTGAATATGGTTAGCTTTAATTTGAGCATTTAACTCAAGTAGGCCGAGTAAATCTTGAATTAGGGTGTAGTGAGATAAGGGTAGGCCTAACGAAATATTGTAAGCTTTTTGCCCCGTTTCTGTTAATAGGTCATCAAATGTTTGATCAAAAATTGAGCTTAATAGGTATTGCATCTCGCTGAGTTGTGGACACACGATAGCAATTGATTGATTTGGATTTTTAGCTTGCTGATGCTTAGCCCAAAGTGCAGCAGCCTTAATTTCATGAGTACTATTGTCAAAGCACTTTTGCTCAGTTTCATGTGTATATTGAGCGCCAATAGTCTGATAATTTAGAGCATTAAATACTTGTTGTTGTAGCGGTGTAAGCGTTTTAAAGCCATAAACATGGGGTGCTTGAAGGCTATCCTTGTCTTTTAGTAGAAGTGCAGGTAGATCATTTGCATCAATGAGTTTTAAGTTGTGCTTGGTTTTTTGGTAATGCTTGATCCAATCTGTAAAAACCTCACAAATCTGAATTTTAGACTGGGCTAGTGTATCTAGCTCAATTAGATGATTAATGCAATAATCGTAATTTTTAATCACCTCATTGGTTAGTTGAGTTTGACGAGTTTGATCGAATTGCTGTAATGAGGATTCGATCAAGTAACGCTGTTCCGTAGCGTCAATTAGACGCAGTGCGTTATGAGTTTGCTGTGACTGCCAATAGTGTTTGAGGTATTGCTGCCAAGATAAGATATTTGGCAGTTGTGTCAGCGGTTGTTGTTTAGAAAAAGTGTATTTAAAAGCTAAAACTTGACGATTATTGGCAACAACAACTGTATCTGTTGTAACAAGGTGGGTCAGATCAGCATTTAAATGCATTTATTCGCCATAGCCAAAAAAAGTATCTAGGCGCGACCACAGCTCTTCTAAGCCTTGTTTTTTCAGGCTAGAGAATAGCTGAACATCGACGTAAGGATGGTTTTTAATGGTTTTTTTAACTTGTTGATAGGTATTAGCCGCTGCACCTTTTTTAAGTTTGTCAGACTTGGTTAAAATGATTTGTGTGGGCAGATTAATACTAACACACCAGTCCAGCATCATTTTGTCAAAAGGCTTGAGTGGATGACGAACATCCATGACCAAAACAGCACCACGTAAGCAGTCACGCTTATCAAAATATTCGCTCATGTCTTGGTGCCATTGTTTTTTAACATGTTCGGGCACTTTGGCGTAGCCATATCCAGGTAAATCAACCAGACGTCTATTTTCATCCAGTTCAAAAAATACTAAATGCTGAGTACGTCCTGGCGTGCGTGAAACTTTGGCCAACTTATTTTGCATGGTAAGGGTGTTAATAGAGCTCGACTTACCTGCATTGGATCTGCCCGCGAAAATAACCTCAAAACCTTCATCGGGTGGACAGCCTTTTAAAGAGGGGCAAGAGAGTAAGAATTTAGCTTGATGGTAGTGTTTGCGCATTTATTGAAATTATGTATAATCAGAAATCAGTGGTATTTGAACTACTTACCATTTTATATTATTAAAAAACAAGGAGAGAGTAATGAGAAAGGTTTTATTAGTAGCATCAGCTGTATTGGCAATGGGTTCTGTTCAGGCAAATCCATTTGACGCATTAGGTTGTTCAGGTTGTCATGGTGCGGGTGGCAAATCAGCAATTCCAACTTACCCATCATTAGCAAAATCAGCGCGTCCTGATCTGGATGTTGTGAAAGCGCTTAAAGATTTTCAATCTGGCGCTCGTGTAGATCCTACGATGAATGCAATGGCACCAATGGCTGCTGGTCAAGAGCAGGCGATTGCAGACTACTTAGCAGGACAATAAATTACTTGGCGTCTTTTAAGACGCATTTGGTAAATTTAATAAGCCGATATTAACGTATAATATCGGCTTATTTTTTTCTAAAAAGAGATACATTATGAATAAATTAGCACTGATCTTTGCAACGGCTCTAGCCCTTGTTTCCACTTACACTTTTGCTGCGGGTGACGCTGCTAAGGGTAAAGCTAAGTCTGCAACGTGTACAGCTTGTCATGGTGCTAATGGCAATTCAATGGTGCCAAATTTTCCGAAATTAGCGGGACAAGGTGAAAAATACCTTTTTAAACAGCTTAAAGATTTTAAATCGAATCAGCGTCAAGATGGATTAATGGCAGGTATCGTGGCAGTTTTAACGCCAGAAGATATGGCAGATTTATCCGCACACTTCTCTAAGCAAGTAATTACTCAAGGTGTTGCTAGTAAAACAGCTAATATTGCACTTGGTGAAAAACTTTACCGTGGTGGCGATAAATCTAGAGGTATTGCCGCTTGTATGGCTTGTCATGGTCCTCAAGGTGCAGGCATTCCATCTGCAGGATTTCCAGCACTTGCTTCTCAGCATGTTGCCTATACGACTAAGCAGTTAAAGGATTTTCGCCAAGTTTCTATCAATGCGCAAACAGATGCAAAAGCGCCAGCTAGAACTAATGATGATCGTAACATGATGATTGCATTTACCAAGGGCTTAACCAACGCTGAAATTGACGCTTTAGCTCAGTATATTGCTGGCTTGCATTAAAAGCATAAAATAAACGTATCAAAAGGCAGTCTTTACTGCCTTTTTTATTGTCTGCAATTTAGGTATAATTGAGCGTTTTATATAAACAAAGAGACGGATTTAAAGCACATGAAAACTTCACTAGAAACATTAGAAGGTCTAAAAAGATCATTAACAGTAGACGTATCAATTGATACTTTTAACCAAAAAGTTGACAAAATCTTAAAGACAATGGCTTCTCAAGTAAGTATTGATGGCTTTAGAAAGGGTAAAGTTCCTGTCTCAATGGTTAAGCAACGTTTTGGCGACAATGCTAAATCTGATGCGGTCAATGAAATTGTTAATGAAACTTTGGTGGAAGCTTTAACGGAGGCAAAAGTAACGCCTGCTGCGCGTCCATCTGTCAGTAAGATTGATTCAGAAGGTGATACTAACTTTTCTTACACGGTTGAGTTTGAAGTATTTCCAGAAGTTAAGATTGCTGATTTTGCTAAATTAGAAGTTGAACAGATTAAGGTTGACATCACCAAGGCTGACGAAGAAAGAACTTTAAGTGGCTTGCAAGAACAGTTGATTGAATTTAAAGCGGTTAAGCGCAAGTCTAAAGAAGGCGATCGCGTTGCCATGGATTTTGTGGGCACAATTAATGGCGAAACTTTTGAAGGTGGCGAAGCCAAAGATTTTAAATTAGTACTTGGTAAAGGCACCATGATTCCTGGTTTTGAGGAAGCAATTACCGATGTTGTTGCTGGCAAAACCGTTGATCTAGATGTTAGCTTCCCTGACGATTACCACGCAACACATTTAGCGGGCAAGCCAGTTAAATTTGATATTACAATTAATGAAGTGGGTTCACCAAAAGAGCCGAAGCTAGATGCAGAATTTGCTAAGAAGTTTGGCGAAAGCGATATGGACGCGTTATTAGTCAGCATGAAAGAGCAAATGCGTACTGAAATTGACGGACGTATTGAGCAGTTGAATAAAGACGCATTGTTTAATGCTTTAGCATCTGCTAATAAGTTTGATGTGCCTCAAGGAAGTATTGACGGTGAAGCGCAAAACTTACTGAGCGAAATGCAAGAACGCATGCAGCAGCAAGGCCAAACACCGCAAACAGATATGCCAGCGTCATTATTTAATGAAGAAGCTGAGCGTCGTGTGAAGTTAGGCTTGTTGGTGGGTCAAATTGCCAGTGATAACCAAATGCAAGCGAGCATGGAGCAAATTGATGCACGCATTCAAGAAATGTCTCAATCGTATGGTGAAAATGCACAGCAAATGGTTGATTATTACAACGAAGATGTTTCAAGAAAATCAAGTGTTGAGCTGATGATCGTTGAAAAAATGGTACAAGAGAAGATTTTAGAAGGTGCCAAAGTTAAGACGGTTAAAAAGAAATTTACAGATATTACTGAGCAAGCTTAAATGGGTATCAGTAATCTGAATCAAATACCAATGGTGGTAGAGCAATCTGCCCGAGGTGAACGCTCATATGATATTTATTCGCGTCTTTTAAAAGAGCGAATTATCTTTTTGGTTGGTCCAGTTGAAGATTACATGGCGAATGTGGTAGTTGCTCAGTTATTATTCCTTGAGTCTGAAAACCCAGATAAAGATATTCATTTATATATCAATTCTCCAGGCGGCTCGGTCACTGCAGGATTGGCAATCTATGACACTATGCAGTTTATTAAGCCTGACGTGTCCACGTTGTGTATTGGCCAGGCAGCGTCTATGGGTGCTTTGTTGTTAACAGCGGGCGCGAAAGATAAGCGTTTTGCTTTGCCAAATGCGAGAATGATGATACACCAGCCATTAGGCGGATTTTCTGGCCAAGCCAGTGATATTGATATTCATGCGCAAGAGATTTTAACGGTGAGAGAAAAACTCAATACCATCTTAAAAACACATACAGGCCAAAGCTTGAAGTCTATCCAAAAAGACACCGATAGAGACAATTTTATGTCGGCAGCAGCTTCTGCTAAATACGGCCTTATTGATAAGGTTATTGATAAGCGCTAAACATTATGGAAGACGATAAAAAAGAACTTTCTTGTTCGTTTTGTGGCAAGGCAAAATCTGAAGTTGAGCGTTTAATTGCCGGTCCTGGTGTTTACATTTGTAACGAATGTATTGAATCTTGCCATGATTTGATTGAAGAACAGTCTGTTAAAGAAGTTAGTGAAGAATACCAAGATTGGGACTATACCCCCATGCAACTTCGTGATTTTTTAAATGACTATGTGATTGGCCAAGATCATGCCAAGAAGGTTTTATCAGTTGCGGTTTACAATCATTACAAGCGTTTAAAAAACGACTATATTGCCAATGATGTAGAGCTTGATAAATCTAACATTTTAATGATTGGTCCAACAGGATCTGGCAAGACATTATTAGCACAAACCTTGGCACGTATTCTGGATGTGCCTTTTACAGTAGCAGATGCCACCACACTTACCGAAGCGGGTTATGTGGGCGATGATGTTGAAAATGTGATTAAAAATCTATTATCAAAATGTGATTTTGATCCGGTTCGTGCAGAGCGCGGTATTATTTTTATTGATGAAATTGATAAGATTTCTCGTCGTTCTGATTCGCCATCAATTACGCGCGATGTGTCTGGCGAAGGTGTTCAGCAAGCCATGCTAAAGCTAATTGAAGGCACTGTTGCTTCTGTGCCACCACAAGGTGGGCGCAAGCATCCAAACCAAGAAACCATCGATGTGGATACATCAAAAATCTTGTTTATCTGTGGCGGTGCATTTGATGGGCTTGATGCTATTATTAA
The DNA here is from genome assembly GCF_001293165.1 of Candidatus Thioglobus autotrophicus. Taxonomy (NCBI): domain Bacteria; kingdom Pseudomonadati; phylum Pseudomonadota; class Gammaproteobacteria; family Pseudothioglobaceae (SeqCode); genus Candidatus Thioglobus; species Candidatus Thioglobus autotrophicus. The sequence continues at coordinate 1,005,211 of NZ_CP010552.1, forward strand.
TCGCCGCGTTGAAAAAGTTACGGGCATTGGTTTTGCCGCAGCAGTCAAAGACAACAACGAAAAGAAAACATTGACCGATTTATTCGACCTTATTCAGCCTGAAGATTTGATTAAATTTGGTTTAATTCCAGAGTTGGTCGGTCGCTTGCCGGTACAAACTGCCCTAGGTGAACTAGATGAGGCGGCATTAGTACAAATTTTAACCAAGCCTAAAAACTCAGTTGTTAAGCAATTTCAAGAAATTTTTAAACTAGAATCGGTCAAGCTAACCTTTAGAAAGGCATCGTTACTAGCCATCGCTAAGCTGGCGATTAAGCGCAAAACTGGTGCTCGAGGCTTACGCTCTATCTTAGAAGATTTATTATTAGATACCATGTTTGAACTGCCTTCTTTGGAGCAAGTTTCAGAAGTTGTGATTGATAAATCAACCGTTGAAACCGATAAGGCGCCACTCATTGTTTATAAATCTGAAAAGAAGAAAAAATCAGATAAGAAAGCCAGCTAGGTCAATTTTCATTGGAATTATTTGATCGTCAAAAAGATGCTGTAGGTCAGGGTGAAAGAACTCTGTTGGTGTATGTTGAATTGCCAAGTACGCGCAATATCCATAATGCCAAGTCTGAATTTAAAGAGCTAGCCCAATCCTCGGGACTCGATATCATTGAAACTATTCAAGTTAATCGAAATTCGGCACTGGCACAATATTTTATTGGCACCGGAAAGGTAGATGAAATTGCGCAAATGGTGCAAGATTTGGAGCTCGACTTGGTGATTTTTTCACCAGAACTCACCCCTTCCCAAGAGCGAAACTTAGAAAAAACCTTAGCCTGCCAGGTGATGGATCGCACGGGCCTTATTTTGGATATTTTCGCACTCAGGGCCAGCTCTTTTGAGGGTAAATTGCAAGTTGAATTAGCGCAGCTCAGACACCTCTCAACGCGTTTAGTACGCGGCTGGACTCACCTAGAAAGACAAAAAGGTGGTATTGGTATGCGTGGTCCTGGCGAGACTCAGCTGGAAACTGATAAGCGTTTAATTGCTGTGCGCATTAAAAACATTACCAAGCGCCTAGACAAAGTGCACAAACAAAGAGATCTGGGGCGTAAATCACGTACTAAGAACGAACTACCTATGATTGCATTGGCAGGATACACCAATGCCGGAAAATCGACTTTATTTAATACCTTAACTGACGCCAAAGTCTTTGCTCATGATCAATTGTTCGCCACCTTAGACTCGACCATTAGGCGTGTTATTTTGCCTGCCTCTGGAGAAGCTGTAATTGCTGATACGGTAGGCTTTATTCAAGACTTGCCACATGACCTTGTTGATGCCTTTAAATCGACTCTAGAGGAAACTAAGCGCTCTAATGTGCTACTTCATGTTGTTGATGCGGCGGATGAATACAATATTGAGAAAATTGGCCAAGTAGATGAAATTATCGAAGAAATTGGCGCTGGAAAAATTCCAACAATTTTGGTGATGAATAAAATTGACTGCTTAGAAAATTTTGCACCGCGTCTAGATAGAGATGAATTTGGTAGAGTTTATCGAGTTTGGATTTCTAGCATGACAGGCAAAGGTGTTGATTTGTTATATCAAGCCTTAGCAGAGCAACTGAGTGGTATGATGACGCGAGCTAAGATACAGTTGGATGTAAAAAGCGCCTATATTCGTAGTGAAATTCACAATATTGGTTATATCCACAACGAGAAGGTGGATGATTTTGGCCAGTGGATACTTGAAATTAACGTCACGCATCACTATCTATCTAAATTATTAAACAAGAAAGGTGTTAAGCTATTATGGGAACAAAGCCGGAAGTAGAAGAAATCGATTTAAATCTTGAAAATGTTCCATTGCTGCCCCTTAGAGACGTGGTGGTATTTCCACATACGGTCATGCCATTATTTGTTGGTCGACAAACTTCAGTCAATGCGATTACTCAGGCAATGGGCGGCAATAAATATATCTTTTTAGTCACCCAAAAAGACGATAAAGTTGAAAACCCACAATTTAGCGACCTACATGAAGTTGGTACACTGGCTACTATTCTGCAAATGTTAAAACTACCAGACGGCACAATCAAAGTGCTGGTTGAGGGTGTTAAGCGTGCTAAAGTTGAGGCGATTGTTGAGCTGGAAGAATACAGTGAGGTAAGCCTAAGCGATTTAAGTCTAGAGGGCGAGAATGAAACTGAAGTAAAAGCGATGATGAGATTGGCGCTTGAAAGTTTCGAGCAATACATCAAGCTTAATAAAAAAATCCCAGAAGAAGTCTTAAAAATGCTCAAAGATGTGAGCGATGTTGAGCGTTTTAGTGATGTGATTATTGCCAACTTATCGCTTAAAGTTTCAGAAAAGCAAGCGTTATTAGGTGGGAACAACTCTCAAGATAGACTCGATAAAATCTTAACGGTTATCCAAAGTGAGATTGAAGTGCTCGATACAGAGCATAAGATCCAATCACGCGTACGCAAGCAAATGGAAGGCAATCAGCGCGATTATTATCTGAATGAGCAAATGAAGTCCATTCAAAAAGAGCTGGGCAATGCAGAAGATGAAAATGAAATAGAAGAATTACAGCTAAGCATTAACAAAGCGAAAATGCCTAAAGCTGCCAAAGAAAAAGCACAAAGCGAGCTTAAAAAACTTTCGCGTATGTCCTCTAACTCGTCAGATGCGTCAATTATTCGTACTTATATTGAAAATTTGTGTGAAGTGCCTTGGAAGAAAAAAACCATTATCAATAAAGATCTAAAGAAAGCACAGAAAATCTTGGATGATGATCATTATGGTTTGGATAAAGTCAAAGAACGAATCTTAGAGCACTTGGCGGTACAAACTCGAGTTAGTCACAATAAAGCCAATATTTTGTGTCTTGTTGGTCCTCCAGGTGTGGGTAAAACATCACTCGGTGAATCAATCGCCAAAGCAGTTAATCGTAAATACGTGCGCATGGCGCTAGGCGGCGTTCGTGATGAGGCAGAAATTCGTGGTCACAGGCGTACTTATATTGGCGCCATGCCAGGCTCGATTGTTCAAAAAATGCAAAAAGTGAAGGTAAAAAACCCTTTATTTTTGCTTGATGAAATTGAGAAAATGGCCAGTGATTACCGTGGAGACCCTTCTTCAGCTATGCTTGAAGTACTAGATCCAGAGCAAAATCATACCTTTAATGATCATTACCTAGAGGTGGATTATGACCTCTCGCAAGTGATGTTTGTGGCAACTGCTAACTCACTTGATTTACCCCAGCCATTATTAGATCGAATGGAAATTATTGAACTGTCTGGATACACTGAGGACGAAAAAGTTCAAATTGCCAAGCGTCATTTGCTTAAACAAGCAATGGACAATAACGGCATTAAAGCGGGCGAGATTAATTTTAAAGATTCTGCGATTTTGGATATTATTCGTTACTACACTCGTGAAGCGGGTGTACGAGGACTTAATAGAACTATTAGCACAATCTGTCGAAAAGTGGTGAAAGAGGTGGTTTTAAAGAAGCGCAAAACCAAGGCAACCATCACTGATAAAAATTTAGAAAAGTATCTAGGCGTTAAAAAACATCGCTTTGGCTTAGCTGAAGAAAACAATCAAGTGGGCGAAGTAACAGGCCTTGCTTGGACATCTGTTGGCGGTGATTTACTCACCATTGAGGCTACAGCTTACAAAGGCAAAGGCAAGCTTAATTACACGGGCCAATTAGGTGACGTGATGAAAGAGTCAATCCAAGCAGCAATGAGTGTTACTCGTACGCGTGCCAAAGAATTAGGCATTGCTGATGATTTCCAGGAGAAGCTAGATATCCATATTCACGTGCCTGATGGCTCCACCCCAAAGGATGGTCCAAGTGCTGGTGCAGCAATGTGTACAGCTTTGGTGTCAGTGTTAACGGGTAGAAAGGTGAAGGCAGATGTGGCGATGACAGGTGAGATTACCTTGCGAGGTGAAATCACTCCCATTGGCGGCCTTAAAGAAAAAATGTTGGCCGCACTTCGTGGCGGCATTAAGACGGTCATCATTCCAGATGATAATGAACGCGAACTTTCTGAAGTGCCTGAGAAAATCAAAGGCAAGTTAAATGTCATTAAAGTCAAGTGGATTGATGAAGTGTTAGATATTGCTTTAGAGAAATAATCCAACCCAATAAAAAAGGCGCTTTAAGCGCCTTTTTTATTGGGGTATTTTTTTTGACCAAGGTCTAATGTAAGAATAATCTTGCTGTTGCAATACTAAGTAGTATTTTTTTCATGATTCTCCCCCGAGAGTTATTCTACCTGCTTTTGTAGTTTTGCATAATAAAAGCCATCAAACTCATGAGTGGGTAGTTGTTGCCGGCCAATAGAAGTCTTGATTCCCCAGTCTAGATCGATTTTTATTTCGCTAGCATCATTTCGATCATTTAAAAAGTTGGCAATTTGAAACTCATTTTCTGCTTTTAAAACAGAGCAAGTGGCATATAGCAGAGTACCGCCAGGTTTTAGCATTTGCCAAAGGTTGTCTAATATTTGAGCTTGAAGCTTGACTAGATTAACAATATCTTTGGGCTTTCTTAAGAGTTTAATATCAGGATGTCTGCGGATAACCCCGGTGGCTGAACAAGGTGCATCTAGCAGGATTTTGTCAAACAATTCACCGTCCCACCAGTCTTGTTGTTGAGCATTGCCCTGGACGATATCAATACTGTTAATATCAAAGCGCTGAGCATTTTGTTTGACTCGTTCTAAGCGTTCTAAATCGCTATCAAGTGCGATAATTTTTGCTTTTGGCGCCAGCTCATGGAGATGAGTGGTTTTGCCACCTGGTGCGCTACAAGCATCAAGAATTATATCGGTATTTTTCGGCTCGAGAAGTGCTGCTGCTAGTTGGGCTGAAGCGTCTTGCACGTAGCATGATCCAGATTCAAAATCGGGTAAATCATAAACACTAACGGGTTTTTCAAGCACTAAGGCCTGAGGCGCAACACTTACAGTATCAGCATTAATGCCGCATTCAGCTAGCTCTTGTTGGTATTCAGCAAGTGTATATTTAGGATGAATGCGAATAGTCATCGGTGCTTGAGTGTTATTTTGGGTAAAAATTTGTTCAAAATTATCTGGGTAACTTTGTTTGATTTTTTTTACCATCCAAGTTGGGTGGGAATAATGCACTTGTTTTTTAAGCTGCTCTTGGTCGCGATCAATTTGTCTAAGTATGGCATTAACCAAGCCTTTAGCCCACGCTTTATCAAGCTCATTAAGCACATTTACAGTTTCGTAGATGCTGGCATGAATAGCGACTTTAGAATATAGAATTTGATAAGCACCTAAGAGCATTAAGCAATGAATATCCAAATCTTCTTTTTCCAAAGAATGATTAAGCAGGTCGGTTACTATGTCGTTCAGTTGGTGATAAAAACGAATGGTACCAAATACTAAGGATTTAGTTAGGGCGCTATCATCCTGATGATAAACAATAGAGGATAAAGAGCGTTTGTCTAAAACAACGGAGCAAATTACCTCTAGTGCGACTGATCGAGCGTGGCTAGTTTCCAAGAGTAGTTTGAATTTTTATTAATAGTTTATCAGCAGGCAAGTAGCCAGGTAGATGTGTGCCATCAGCTAAGAAGATAGCAGGTGTGCCAGTAACCCCCAGTTGCTGGGAGATTGCTAACTGACCAGCGACCGGATTTTCACAAGCAGGCGTGTTGGCAATTGTGCCATGATTGTTGTAATCATCCATAGCTTGGTTTCGATCCTTTGAGCACCAAATTTTTTGCATTTTTCCTTGAGCTTTAGGGTGTAGTGAGGCCAGTGGTGAAGCTAGATATTTTACGGTAATGCCTAGCGCATTCATCTGTTCCATATTGTTGTGCAGGCGTTTGCAAAATGGGCAATCGACATCAGTAAAAACATGAATTTGGTATTTTTCATCAGCTGCTGTATAGATAATCTTATCGCTTTCGTTAATTGTGCCGAGAAGTGCTAGTTTTAAATTTTTGACTTGATTACTTTTTCGAATTAGACTCCTGGTTGTGAGATCGACCACATCGCCTTGGATTAAATAGCGACCATCTTCAGAGATCAGCATTGAGTCAATTGGATTGTAAGTAATCACTTCATACACGCCTTTAAAAGGTGAGTGAGTAATATCTTTTTTGTCGATCTCACCAAAGAAGCGGCTTAAATGTTGAATAACCTCATCTTTTGTTGCAAATGCTGAGCCAGATAAGAGTGTGATAACTAAAAAAAGCGATTTAATCATGAGAAAAATATAAGGGAAAAATGAATAAATTTTACCTTTTTAGGTAGAATATCGGGATTATATTTTTTATTTAGGAAGTGACGTGGAATTTTCATTAATTAATACACCTGTACAAAAATTTGACGGTGATATGGTGGTGGTTTTTGCCAACTCAGAAGCTACTTTTGGTGATGCTAATATTCAGCAACTTATTGAATTAAATCATTTTGAATCAAAATCAGGATCAACGTTATTATTAAACTTGGTTCAGGGTTTTAAAGCTAAGCAAGTTCTAGTGTTAGGCTTAGGAGAATTACCAAATAATGCCAAGAATTATATCAAAGCATTAACAGCAGCAAGCAGCATACTAAGTTCAACCAAGGCTAAAAGTACGATGATTGAGCAGGTTAACATTGAAGGTTTTGATGAAAACTGGAGGCACAGAGTTTCTGCCAGAGTTTTAAAAGATGCAGAATACGAAATTCAACAGGTGGGCGCACAAGAGCAAGTGACCAGCTTGGAAAATATTGCCATTCAATCTACACAAACGGATGCGCAGGCAATGCTTCAGGGCGGCTCTATTGCGAGTGGTATGAAGCTCACGCGTCATCTAGGAGACCTACCCTCAAACATCTGTACGCCTACTTACTTGGCGCAGACAGCGCAAGATCTATCACAAGAATTTAATCTTGATTGCGAAGTATTAGATGAGGCTGAGATGTCAGTATTGGGTATGGGCTCTTTATTGTCCGTTTCTAAAGGTTCAATCGAACCCCCTAAATTGATTAGCCTGAGTTATAAAGGTGATGGCAATGCAAAGCCGATTGTGTTAGTGGGTAAGGGAGTGACTTTTGATAGTGGCGGCATTTCACTAAAACCGGGTGCTGGCATGGATGAGATGAAATATGACATGTGTGGTGCGGCTTCCGTATTAGGCACCATGCGTGCTATTGCAGAAATAAAGCCCAAGCTTAATTTAACCATTGTTGTGCCAGCGGTTGAAAACATGCCGGCACATAATGCTTCAAAACCTGGTGATGTAGTGACCAGTATGTCAGGACAAACGATTGAAATTTTAAATACCGATGCAGAAGGACGCTTAATTTTGTGTGATGCGCTTACTTATGTGGAGAAGTTTAATCCAGAAGTGGTGATTGATACCGCAACCTTGACGGGTGCAGTAATTGTCGCCTTGGGCAAGCATCATTGTGGCCTTATGGCGAACGATCAAGACTTGGCGAATGATTTAATTTCTGCTGGCCAGCAATCTTTGGATACGGCGTGGCAGCTGCCACTTGATGATGAATACGATGAACTGCTTAAATCGAATTTTGCCGATATGGGTAATATTGGCGGACGTGAAGCGGGTACAGTAACAGCAGCCTGTTTCTTAGCAAGATACACCAAAGATTATCGTTGGGCTCATTTAGATATTGCGGGCACAGCTTGGGTTAGTGGTGCTAAGAAGGGCGCGACAGGCAGACCCGTACCTTTATTGACCCAATATATTTTAGATCAAGCCAAATAAGGAAAAGATATGTCAAGTTTTGAAAATGTAGAAGTTGTTAAAGCGGCCAATATTTATTTTGATGGCAAGGTAACGTCACGTGTTGTGGTATTTGCAGATGGCTCAAAAAAGACCCTAGGAATCATGATGCCGGGTGATTATGAGTTTGGTACTGATGATAACGAGCTGATGGAAATTCAAGCAGGCGAGATGGATGTATTATTACCTGGTGAGAGTGATTGGCAAGCTTTTGCGCAAGGCTCGTCTTTTGAGGTGCCTAAAAATTCAAACTTTAAGCTCAAGGTTAAAGAGGTGACAGATTACTGTTGCTCTTACTTTTAGGCTGTTTTATCTAGCCAAACACCCAGACCCTGGGCGCAAATTTCTAAATCCCCTTTAAAGAGCTTAATTTGCTGGGATTCATCAAGTGTGACGCCGTGTTTGCTGGCAATTTCTAGTAAATAATCAAGCAAAGCCTTTTTAATCACCTGGTGACGATTAGGCTGATCTGCTGATTTTTTAGCAATTTTAACAAAGCCATTGATGTGCTGTATGAGCATATCAGCTGATTTTTTGGTAAATTCTATTTGGTTGAAATGGGTTAAATAAGCCATTTTTGGTTGCAACGTCATGAGGTGATTAACGGTATTAATCCAGGCTTCAGGGTCAAATTGTACGGGTGTTGTAGGCGGGAAAATTAATACACCTTGTTCAGTGTCAAATTCACGATAACTCACACCTAGCGTGTCACCCGAAAAAATACCTTGTGATAGTTCGTCCCAAATACACAGATGGTGCCTGGCGTGTCCAGGCGTGTCAATAAATTTTAATAGTCTTCCACCCAGATCAAGGCTATCACCATCTTTGGCAATGATGACTTTATCAGCTGCAATAGGAATCAAATCACCTAAAAATTGTTTGAAAAATAGCTCTCCATACACACCAATGACACCGGCACGCAGTTTTGAGGGGTCAATTAAATGTTGTGCACCGCGCTCATGAACATATACCTTGGCATTGGGTAGGTGTCTAATTAGCTCACCTGCACCACCCGCATGATCTAGGTGAATGTGGGTGAGGATAATACAGTCAACTGTATCAGTGCTGATATTTTTTTCTTTAAGGGTTGCGAGTAGTGCCGGTACTGATAAGTGACAGCCAGTATCGACAAATGCAGCTCGACCATTGTGCTCAATTAAATAGGCCGCCACAAAATCTTGGCGCATATGCTCAGTATCAATACAAGTGATATTGAAGTCGAGTTGGTGATAAATAGGTTTCATAAGCTTATTTTAGAGCAAAAAAAACCGCCCAATTGGGCGGTTTTTAACTGATTCAACTACAGCTTAGAAGTCTCCTTCTGCGCCACCATCTTGAATCGCTGTAATGACACGCTTAACCTCTAATGCTTTTTCAAGTAAGTAGTCTGGTAATGGTGCACCACCGTAAATCATAGCGTTCATGTCTAATGTGTACAACCATCTCTGGCCTTCTTTATCTTCAATAAGTGCTAAACGACAAGGCAAGTAAGCTGAGAACGCATCTGAATGATCAACCATAGTCATTGCGGTACGTGGAGAGCAATATTGGTAGATTTTTAAGAAACGCTGCTTTTCACCTGTTTGCAATTCAACCATTTCAGATAATGGTAGCATGCCAACTGAGCGAATTCCTTCAGCCGTTGCGATACTTTCCATTGCCTCTTCAACATCGCTGTTTGACACATCGTCAGCCACTTTAACACGCACAATAGAAGCCATGGTGATATCGCCTGTATCTAATAATGTATTAGTCATTGGCATATATACCTTAGACATAGAATCTGGGTGCAGCTTTGGTGAAACCATTTCGCTAATAACTTTGCCAGTTACGCCATCGTACTTCATTTGTAGTGACACACCGTAATAAACAGCAATGGCGCCAATAACAATTAACACCCATTTAACCAAACTAATAATTCCACCCATTCTTATCTCCTTTTTGTATTTTTAAGTTTAATATGAATTACAGATTTTAGCACTATCGTTAACCATAATGGTGAAAATATATCATTATGCAATTCTTAGCCCGTTAAAAACAATACTGGTTAAGCTGATAACGCCAACTACTTTGCCATTGTCTAGTACAGGACACCTGGATAAATTAAAATGAGTAAGTAGTTCAGCGCAGTAGCGAATATCCATATCAGGATGAACCGACATGGCTGGCTTATTCATAATTTCGTAGATATTGACTCGGTCAAGTGCACGATCTTTAGCAATAACTTTTGAAGCAATATCTGCAATTAAAACAACGCCATATTCATCATGGTCATGTGATTTTTCTACTAAAAGCACTTTTGTTTTTTTGTATTTCATGTCAGCAAGCGCTTGTTCTACAGTAGTTTTTCCATCAACAATATCAACCTGTGGCCACATGACATCTTTGACAAAAGTAGGTGTTTTTCTTTGTGTATTAGTACTCATTATATTTTCTCCTCTACGGTGTGTTCTAGTGCTTGAATTTGATGCATAACACCCATGGCGTCTTCTACATCTATTTGGAAAGCGATACCCTCTTGTGAATTTTCCTCAAAACTACCTGCTTGAGCAATACTTTCTAAGATTTCTCTTGCTAAGTGCTGTTCTACAAGTAAGAGTAATACATCTCTAGGGGTTTCCAAGCTTAATCCTAAAAATGTTTTGGTGTGCTCAAGACCTTCTCCTCGAGCTTGAGAGATGATGGTGGATCCTGTGGCGCCTTTTTCTCTAGCAGCCTCAAGAATTTTGTCGGTTTTGTCGCTATCAACAAAAGCGATAATCAATTTAAAATGCATAATGCCTCCTGTTATTGATTGGGTTTGTCATGGTTGGAAAGATGAATAATTTGTACATAAGCCAGTACACTCATAATGGGAAAGAGTGAAGCGAAGGCAATCAAGCCAAAGCCGTCTGTGAGTGGATTTCGCCCATCAATAGCACTGGAAAGGCCGAGTCCTAAAGCGGCAATAATGGGTACGGTTACAATGGAGGTGGTTACCCCACCTGCATCATAAGCGAGTGCAACAATACTTTTGGGCGAAAAATAAGTTTGAATCAGGACTAATATATAGCCACTAATAATAAAATAATGCAGGGGTAATCCGGTCACAATTCTAAAGCTTCCCAGTGCAATACCAATCGCCACGCCAATCGCCACTGTAATTCGTAACGCCTTAACTTTGATAAAACCACCCGATACCTGGTTAGCTTTAATTGCTACCGCTAATAGTGAAGGCTCAGCAATGGTGGTGGCAAAGCCAATACACCCTGCAAAAATATAAACCCAATAATAGCCGTACCAATCTAGCGGGTTGCTGACTAAATCGCTTGATGTAAGCTGTTTTGCCATGATTTTCCCGAGTGGGAATAGGGCTTTTTCAAGGCCAATGATTAAAAAAGTAAGGCCTAGCCAAACTAAGATAAACCCAACAATAATGCGTTTTAAATGTGGGATTTTTTGCTTAAGTATGCCTACTTGGAAAATAAACAAAATAGCGATAATGGGTACAACCGCCCAAAACGTTTCAACAAAATGGTGTGTGAATGACATCATTGAAAAATACCAAATATCATAATTGCGACAATGGGCAGTAATGAGGCGATGGCAATCATACCAAAGCCGTCAATAAGAGGGTTTCTAGCACGAATACTGCTACTAAGTCCAACGCCCAATGCGGTTAACAAAGGGACGGTAATTGGCCCCGTGGTCACACCACCTGCATCATAAGCAATGCCAATAATAAAGTCAGGTGCCAACAGTGTACCCACCATAACTAACAGATAGCCGCCGATAATCAAATATTGAATGGCCCAGCCTTTAAGGATTTTAATCACACCAATCACCACTGAAATCCCAACTGCAATGGCTACAGTGTAACGCAGGGTTTGAGCATACTGATTCAGCTCAGCATCTGAAGTAATAATACCGCCAAATTGGGCTACTTTCGCCGCTTCATTGGCCATCACAATGAGATCAGGCTCGGCAATTGTAGCGCCAAATCCTAGTGCAAAAGAAAAGACAAGTAGCCAGGCAATAGAGCCTTTTTTTACAAAAGAGAAGGCTAAGACTTCGCCAATGGGAAACAAGCCCAGCTTTAATCCATGCATAAACAGAGTAAGGCCAATCAGTACAAAACCCGTACCTATGACAATATTGTCCATATTGGGGATGGATTGTTGCAATACCACAATCTGAAAAAAAGCGATAACTAACACAATTGGCGCTAAATCTTTGGAACTGTCGACTAGATTTTTAGCAAATTGATAAAGTGTTTTCTTCATAAGTGTTCTTTTATAGGTGCACTGAATTATAATACTTGCTCATGAGTCATATCATCTTAATTAATGGAAAAAAACAAACCAAATTGAGTGTGTTTAATCGCTTAGTTCAGTTTGGCGATGGTTTGTTTGAAACCTGTTTAATAGTCGATCAAAAATTACTTTTGGCTGAGGCGCACTTTCAGCGATTAGAAAAGGGCGCAAAACGCTTAAAAATAGCGCCAGTGTCGCGTTCAATCTGGATTAAGGAAATTTCCAGAGCGGTCGTTATGGCTAAGTTAGATCGAGCCGTGGTTAAAATTATACTCTCTCGTGGTGAAACCTCTAGGGGTTATGGATATGATAAATCCATCACTCCAACACGCATCATCATCGTCTCCAAAGTGCCTGATTTGCCAAACGACTACAGCTTAAGTTTGTGTGATAGTGGCTACGCAACCAATCAGCTATTATCTGAAATTAAGCACTGCAATCGTTTGGAACAAATTCTGGCACGCACGCACCTTAAAACCCAAGAGTGCATTATGCTTGACCCACAGGCACAAGTCATTTCCGCTACTCAAGGTAATATCTTTGCCTTTAAAAATGGTGTCCTATTAACACCTGGGTTGAGTGAGTGCGGCATTGAAGGCACAAGAAGGCAAATGATTATTGAGTTGGCTAGAGGGCTCGGAATATCGGTAGAGATTTGTCGTTTGAGTGTGGCAGAGTTGCTAGCCTGTGATGAGATATTTATCAGTAATAGTGTCATGGGAATTAAACCGGTTAGACAGATTAATGAGCAAAAATATTCACAGCATCAATTGACCACTCAATTGCAAAATACTTTAAATGAATATTTACTGAAGCGTGAAAATTTCACTTTATTAAAGCCAAAAAAAAGCTCTTTAAAAGGTTGGTTGGTGCTAGCTTTGGGTCTGTTTGTGGCTTGGTCGCTGTGGGCAAATAAAATCAACACAGTTGAGTCGACGGTTTATCAAGTGCCACAAGGGGCAACTATTTATTCAACAGCTGACAGTCTCAAGCGCCACGGTTTGGTCAATTCGGCTCAGTTTGTGGTGTGGGCTGCAAAAGCGCTTGGCGTAGGCAATTCGCTAAAATCGGGCTATTATGATGTGGGTACAAACACCAGTGTTTTAAGTCTACTTGATGATTTTTCCAACGCTCGTGTTGCCACTCGAACAGTAACTTTAGTTGAAGGCCAAACTGTGCAAGAATATTATCAGTTGCTCAGTCAATCTCCTAGTCTAGCCTCATCACGTTCTTTTGCACAAGTTTTGCAACAATCTGGTGCTAAAGCACCGTATGACGGTAAATTTTGGCCAGATACTTATCGGGTTAATTATGCAGATAGCGTACTGAGTGTATTTAACAGGTCACATGTATTATTACAAGAAAAGCTATCCGAAGCTTGGAAAAATAGAGCAAAAGACCTGCCTTTGGAAAATGCCAATCAAGCATTGGTATTAGCCTCGTTGATTGAAAGAGAAACGGCAAACAATGCTGAAAAATCTCAAATTTCTGGCGTGTTTATCAATCGTTTGAAAAAAAATATGCGCCTGCAAACCGACCCAACGGTTGTATATGCTTTGGGTGATGCTTATCAAGGGAAGCTGAGTAAGCAAGATTTATGGTTTAAAAGCCCGTACAATACTTATCGACACAAAGGCTTGCCACCGGGTCCAATTGGCTCAGTTGGCCAAGAATCTTTAAATGCAGCCATGCATCCTTTACAAACTGATGATGTGTATTTTGTGGCCAAAAAAGACGGTACTCACGCCTTTGCAAAAACTTACAAACAACATCTTCTTAATATCAAGAAGTATCTAAAATAAAACCTATGAAAACAGGAAAATTTATCACTATTGATGGCGTTGAAGGTGCAGGAAAAAGCACCCAAATAAAATTTATTTGTGACTATTTGCAGACCAAAGGTATTAACGTTATTTTAACGAGAGAGCCAGGCGGTACTGACTTAGGCGAAAAAATTCGCGAGCTCTTACTTAGCACTCAAACCCAATCAATGCACAATGATAGCGAACTACTTTTGATGTTTGCTGCTAGAAATGAGCACATTCATCACAAAATTATGCCGGCACTTGAGCGTGGGAACTGGGTATTGAGTGATCGTTTTACTGACGCTTCATATGCTTATCAAGGTGGTGGTCGTGGGCTTGATATTGAGCGTATAGAGCAATTAGAACATTGGGTGTTGGGAGATTTTGCACCCGATATGACTTTATTGTTAGATATACCGGTAGAGCAAGGTATGTCTCGTGTTGAATCTAGAGGTGAAAAAGACCGCATTGAGCTTGAAAAAATGGATTTTTTCCAACGCGTAAGACAGGCTTATATTGATAGATCTAAAAAATATCCTAATCGAATCAAACTGATTGACTCTTCAAAAGAGCGTGAACATACCTCGCAACAAATACAACAAATTTTAGACAGCTTATGAATCTTCCTTGGCACGATCAAGCTTTGTCAAAATTACAAAAGATGATTGATCAAAATCATCTGCCACATGCTTTGTTAATTACCGGTAGTGAAAAAATCGGGAAATTTGAATTAATGCAGCAGTTGGTAGGTATTTTGCTTGATAATGATGAAATCATCAGGCGCGATAATATTCGCGAAGAGCTTGACCATCCGGTGTTAATTAGGCGCTCGAACTACACCAATATGATTTATTGTCGAGCGGGTGAAATTAATGAAAAAACCAAAAATCGCTCCAAGGATATTCTCATAGATCAGGTTCGTGCTTTTTGTGAAGCGCTCAATAAAACCGCAGATCAATTGCAAATTGGTGTTATTTTTTATGGCGATCAGATGAATGTCAATGCAGCAAATAGTTTGCTAAAAACCTTAGAAGAGCCACGAGAAAACACCCTTATTATTATTTTAACGCACAATATTCAAAACCTGCCAGCTACGGTTATTTCTCGCTGTCAAAATATCCATATTGCACCGAGTTATAGTGAGACAACTCAAACATGGCTTCGTGCACAACTTAGCGACACTCAAAATGCAGATTTTGATGTCAAGCAACTGCTTGAAAATACCCATGGAGTACCATTTAAGGTGCTTAGTGAGCTTACAGATGGCGGTTTTATTGCGTATCAAGAATATCAAAACCAATTGCTTAATATTGCTACACATCCGCTAAATATTAATCAAACACAGTGTTTTGAAGGTAGGGAATTAGAGGTGTTACGCTGTTTACAAAATTTAATTATTGAAGCCATTAAGCTTAAAACCACACAGCAAGAAGGCGGTTTGATAGAGCTTAATCAGCTGGTAGAGCGGGTCAAAGCAGATTTTTTATTTCAGTTATTGAATGATGTTTCTCACGCCATTCGTTTGTCAGAAACTAGTGTCAACCTTAAATTATTATTGGATAATATCTTAATTGTGTGGTCACACATTACCCATTTAAAGCAGTATCCGCAAATAAGCGCAAATTATTAGGAGCAAATATGAGTCAATCAGATATTTTATTCGAACAAGCAAAGCAAGTTATTCCAGGCGGGGTTAATTCACCCGTTCGTGCCTTTAATGGTGTGGGTGGCAATCCTATATTTTTCACTCGTGGTGAGGGGGCTTATTTATTCGATGCAGATGACAAAAAATATATCGACTATGTGGCTTCTTGGGGTCCAATGATTCTTGGTCATGCTAATCAAGCGGTTATTTCTGCAGTTAAAAAGACCTTGGAAAATGGGTTGGGTTTTGGTGCACCCACGCAAATTGAAACCACTCTGGCTGAAAAAGTTTGTGAGCTTGTACCTTCAATTGAGATGGTACGTATGGTTAGTTCTGGCACCGAGGCGACCATGAGCGCTATTCGCTTAGCACGCGGACACACGGGCAGAGATAAAATTGTTAAATTTGAGGGGTGTTACCACGGACATTCTGATTCGCTATTAGTTAAGGCAGGATCAGGCGCACTTACCTTGGGCGTGCCAACATCACCTGGTGTACCGGCTGATTTTGCCAAGCATACGCTCACCCTTGAATACAATAATATTGAGCAAGTACGCGAAACTTTGAGTGAGGTGGGCGATGAAGTGGCTTGTATTATTGTTGAGCCAGTTGCTGGTAATATGAACTGCATCCCCCCTGTGGAAGGGTTTTTACAGGGCTTACGTGAGGTATGCGATGAGCACGGTATTATTCTTATTTTTGACGAGGTAATGACAGGGTTTCGTGTGGCATTAGGGGGTGCGCAGGCATTTTATGGGGTAACACCCGATCTAACCACTTTAGGAAAAGTTATTGGTGGCGGATTACCAGTCGGCGCTTTTGGCGGTAAGTATGAAATTATGTCATCCATTGCGCCACTCGGGCCTGTATATCAAGCAGGTACATTGTCGGGCAACCCTATGTCAATGTCGGCGGGCCTCGCTATGCTCAATGCTTTATCAGCTGATAAAGATTTTTATCAAACATTGGGTGCTAAAGTGCAAAAACTAACTGATGGCATATTGGCTAAAGCTAAAGAAAATAACATTGGCATGACGGCAAATGTTGTTGGCGGAATGTTCGGCTTGTTTTTTACAGATTCAACAACGGTCACTAACTTTCATGAAACTTCAGAGTGTGATGTAGATAAATTTAAGAAATTTTATCATTTGATGCTAGAGGAGGGTGTTTATATGGCGCCTTCGGCTTATGAAGCGGGGTTTGTTTCTAGTAGTCATACTGACAAAGATATTGAAGATACCATTGACGCCGCTGGACGTGCATTCGCTCAGCTCTAAAATTTTATGAATATTGAGGCTGTTGAGTCAGAGCTAAAGCATGCTGCAACAGTACTGGGCCAGTTTACCTGTAATATTAGTATTTTTGGCTCGGCTCGAATTTCTGACGACAGTGATCTAGCAAAAACCGCTTACCAATTAGGTAGGCAGTTATCCGATCAAGGTTTTAATGTTTTAACGGGTGCAGGTCCTGGCATTATGAAGGCGGCTAATAAGGGTGCTTTTGAAGGTGCATCTAGCAGTATCGGTTTAAATATCAAGTTGCCGAAAGAGCAAAGCCCCAATTCCTATTTAAACCAGTGCTTAATGTTTGAACATTTTTTTACTCGTAAAGTTGCTTTAATTAAATATGCCAATGCTTGTGTGTTTTTCCCTGGTGGTCTTGGTACGGTTGACGAGCTAATGGAAGTACTCACCTTGTTGCAAACTAGAAAAGGCAGAAAAATTAAAATATTCTTATTGAGTGAGGCATTTTGGCGACCGTTAATTAACTGGTTAGAAACACTTGAACAGTCTCAATATATCAGCAAGTCTGATTTGGAATTATTTTGTATTGTTGATGATATCGACAATATTATCAAACAAATTAAGGAGTAATTATGGCGTTAGCTATTTTTGATCTAGATAAAACTTTAATTAACGGAGACAGTGATTTTCTCTGGGGTGAGTTTATGAGCGAGATAGGGGCGGTGGATGCAGATACTTATCAAGCAAAAAATCAATATTTTTTTGATCAATACGCGCTTGGAAAACTAGATATTAATGAATATCTGGAGTTTTGTTTAGAGCCATTATCACAGCACGATATGCCCACCCTTAATGCCTGGCATCAGCGCTTTATGCAGGACAAAATTAACGATATTTTACTCCCTAAAGCGCAAGCAGTAGTTGATGAGCATAGGGCCAAAGGCGACACACTCCTAGTTATTACTGCTACTAATAGCTTTGTAACTGCACCGATTGTTGAGCGCTACGGCATTGAAAATCTTTTGGCCACCAATCCTGAAGTTAAAGATAATCAGTTCACCGGCAAGGTGCTGGGCGAGCCTTGTTTTCAACAAGGGAAAATTATTCATTTAAAACAATGGCTTGAGCAAACAGGTGAAAGCATAAAAGGCGCTTATTTTTATTCTGACTCTCATAACGATCTGCCTATGCTTGAGTTGGTCGACCACCCTGTGATTGTGCATGGCGATGATACTTTGCAGAAAATAGCCAAACAGCGAGACTGGCCGAGTCTAGATTGGCACTAGTCAGTCATTAGTATTTAGACAATAAAAAACCGCCCGAAGGCGGTTTTTTATTACAGGTAGTTTTAAGAAAACTACATATAAAGGTGGTGGTCACCACTTGAAGCTTCATCAAAGTACATGGCAGCGCCAGCAAACTCAACACCATCGATAAAGTCTTCTTTATCAAAGCCGAATAGCTCTACTGTCATTTCACAAGCGATAAACTTAACGTCAAATTCTTGACACATAGAGCGCAGCTCTTCAATCTTGGCAACGCCGTGCTTAGCCATGGTTTTTTTCATTAACCAAGTAACCAAAGCTTCTGTGCCAGGAATGTTCCATAAAATATTTGGGATTTTAGGGCCAAAATCAATTTTTTGTAACCACTTAGGACCAAAAGGCATTTTCATTGGCATACCAGGGTTGGCAACCGGAGAAACCTTTAGCTTAGAAGTGTCTTTTAGTAAAAGATTTAAACCGTAAAAAGTAAAGAAAATAGTTACTTCCTTATCCATGGCAACACCCGTAGAGGCAATAATGAATGGGGGAAATGCCCAGTCAAAAGTACCTTTAGTGGCGATAATAGTCATCTTATTGTTATCTTTATCTGACATAGTTATTCTCCTCTGAAGCGATTATGAATTATACTTTTTCAATGGTGAAGATGTACTTGCCGCCATCTTCAGTTGTAGAAACTAATTTATTGCCCGTCTGATTACAAAAAGCTTCAATGTCTTTTACTGAACCAGCATCGGTAGAAATTACGTCTAAGATCTTACCAGTATCCATTTTTGATAATGCTTTCTTAGTTTTTAAAATTGGTAATGGGCAGTTTAAGCCTGATGCATCTAAAGTTTCGTCAGCCATTGTGGACTCCTTTTTTTGTTTTTTAAATAGTGAAATTAATCTTGTTTTTTTTAAACAAGTCCGTCTATTTTAGTCGCACGGCGTGTAAGAGTCAAATATAATGGAGTCATGATAAAGATTATTGTTGGTTTTTTGTATTTAACGGCGAGTGCTTATGCGCTAGATTTGCCTAAGGCAAACCTATCCGAATCACTCCAAGAGCAGAAACAGGGTAATGAATTTTTGCAAATTATTTGGAATACTGACAGGGTTGTTGCGGATGTTGAAACTCAAGCCTACTTAAAAAAAATTGGCAGAGAGATGAGTATTTATAGTGAAGACCCGAGTAAGCATGTTGATTTTTTAATGCTTAATGATGGCAGTATCAATGCATTTGCCGGCCCTTATGGGTATATTGGTGTGCATACTGGCCTGCTGCTAAGTTCGGAGACAGAGTCGGAGTTGGCGGGTGTTTTAGCTCATGAGTTGTCACATATTACCCAAAACCACCTAAAGCGTTTTAGTGAAAAAACCGACAAACAAACCTATCTTATGGTGGCAGGTATGCTGGCTGCTGCCTTGGTTGATAATTCTAATGCTTCTCAGGCAATTGCCGCTTCAACGGTGGCAGGAGCAGCGCAACAAAATATCAACTTTACTCGAGAGCATGAGTGGGAGGCTGATAGAATTGGCACGAGCATGCTAAGCAAATCTGGCTTTGATCCAAGTGGTATGGCGCATTTTTTTGAAAAACTCAAAGACGATGTCAATGCACAAGAATTTTTGCGCTCGCACCCACTGAGTATTAATCGAGTCTCTGATGCTATGCAGCGCTCTAGCCGACTAACGGGTGACTATCGAAAAGATTCGTTTGAGTATAAAAGTATTAAAGCCAAGCTGTATTACCACCAACACAAGCGTATTAATCTTGAAAAAGATCCAAGCTTAACGCTATATATGCAGGCCTATCAAGCGTTAGACGAGCAAAAATACGCGTCTGCTGAGCGCTATGTTGTTCAACTTTTAGAGCAAAATAAAGACGCACCAAGCCATATTTTAGCTGGCAGAATTTATGCTAAATTGGGGCAGTTAGAAGTGTCACAACAATATTTTTCAAAGGTTTTAGACCGTGAGTCGGGCGTGTATTATGCAGCTAAGGCTTATTTAGATAATCAGCAAACCCAGCAAGGTATTTTACTTTTAAGGCGCTATTTAAAGCAAAATTCAGGCACCTATCAGTCGCACAAGTTACTGTCTTCTTTATATGTGGGTGTAGGGAGTTTAGATCGAGCCCATATTCACAATGCCAAAGCGCTAGCTATTCAGGGCAAATTAGAGCAAGCGATAGATCGTTATGAGCGGGCTAAAACAACGACTCGCTCTCAAGACTTGTTTGATATTATTAGTGTTGAAATCGAACGCTTGGAAAAACGCATCGATCTTTATAAAGAGCTGCCTTAAAGGTTTTTAAGCACTAACAACTTTAACGCCATTTGGCGTACCTAATAATAAAACATTAGCACCACGATTAGCAAATAAGCCATTTGTGACCACGCCAACAATACCGTCTAGTTTTGTTTCTAAGGCTTTGGCATCCGTAATTTTTAAACCTTGAATGTCTAAAATGTGATTGCCATTATCCGTGGTAAAGTCTCTTAGAATAGCTTGCCCGCCAATATCTTTTTCAATGATGCGTTTAACATAGTTGGCCGCCATTGGAATCACTTCAACAGGCAGTGGGAACTCACCCATAACGCCCACTAATTTTGACTCATCTGCAATACACACAAAGCTATCGGCTACAGCCGCTACAATTTTTTCACGAGTTAGTGCGCCACCGCCACCTTTAATAAGATTTAGACCATCATCAGATTCATCTGCACCATCAATATAAACAGAAATTGATTCAACTTCGTTTAAATCAAATACTTTAATGCCATGACTTTCTAGGCGCTCCGCTGTAGCCACCGAGCTAGCAACAGCACCAATGATATCGTCTTTCATTGTTGCTAAGGCATCAATGAAAAAATTAGCAGTAGAGCCGGTGCCCACGCCTATAATAGTATTTTTTACAACGTATTTAAGCGCTGCTTGCGCCACGTCGAATTTCATTTCGTCTTGAGTCATAATGTGCTCCATAAATTCTAAATATCTAATTAATTATACACGATGAAAAAAATCATTCTCGCCAGCAATAACAGCGGAAAAATACGTGAATTCAACACCATGCTTGCCGGTATGTATGAGGTAGTTTCTATGCATGAAATGCAGGTTGAAGAAGTACCAGAAACCAGCCTAACCTTTGTTGAAAACGCCCTAATTAAAGCTCGCAATGCCAGCGCGCAATCAGGCTTGCCTGCACTCGCTGATGATTCGGGCATTGTGGTGGATGCTTTAGAGGG
Source organism: Candidatus Thioglobus autotrophicus (assembly GCF_001293165.1). Lineage (NCBI taxonomy): Bacteria > Pseudomonadati > Pseudomonadota > Gammaproteobacteria > Pseudothioglobaceae (SeqCode) > Candidatus Thioglobus > Candidatus Thioglobus autotrophicus. Next base: position 1,026,483 of record NZ_CP010552.1, read on the forward strand.
TGCGCCTGGTATTTATTCGGCGCGTTTCGCGGGTAATCATGGTGACGATGAAGCGAATACACAAAAGCTTCTTGATGAAATGGCACAAGTGCCTGATGCTCAGCGTAGCGCGCGTTTTTGGTGTGCGATTGTATTTGTTGAGCATGCAAATGACCCAACCCCAATTATTATTCAGAGAGGTTGGGAGGGTGAAATTTTGCGAGAAAAATCAGGTAATAATGGCTTTGGTTATGATCCAATTTTTTATGTGCCAACGCATAAAAAATCTTCAGCAGAGCTTTCTGCGGAGCAAAAAAATACCATTTCGCATCGAGGTAAGGCGTTGCAGGCGTTACTAGCAGAGTTAAAAAAATAAATCTAAATGCTAGAATTGCCACCACTATCGCTTTATATTCACTATCCATGGTGTGTTAAAAAGTGTCCCTATTGCGATTTCAACTCCCATGAAGGCGAGGATAGAGATGGGTATATTTCGGCATTATTAGCAGATCTTGATAATGATTTATCATACGTACAAGGCCGGTCTATTCATTCGATATTTATTGGCGGCGGCACGCCAAGTTTAATGACCGAACAGGACTTATCACAGTTGTTTAACGGCTTGAAATCTCGTTTGATTTTTGACGATAATATTGAAATCACACTTGAGACAAACCCAGGCACGTTTGAGATTGAAAAATTTAAAGCCTTTAAAGAAATAGGCATTAATCGCTTATCCGTTGGTGTCCAGTCTTTTAATGATAAATATCTAAAATCCCTAGGCCGCATTCATAATGCACAAGAAGCAGGCAAGGCCTGCACCCAAGCAGCAAAGATTTTTGATAATTTCAATATTGATTTAATGTATGGATTGCAAGGGCAATCTACTAATGAATGTCTGGCTGATTTAAACCAGGCAATTAAGCTTAATCCTACGCATATTTCTTTTTATCAACTCACGATTGAGCCTAATACTTTGTTTGCAAAATTCCCACCCACACTACCACAAGAGGATGATATTTACACTATGGGTGAGCAGGGCGTAAAACTCCTAGAGCAGCATGGATACACTAGATATGAAGTATCAGCCTTTGGCAAAAAAGCCTCAAAGCATAATATCAATTATTGGGAATTTGGTGATTACCTCGGCATTGGTGCTGGTGCGCATGGCAAAATTACACTCGCCAAAGATAGCTCAATGATTAGAACACTTAAATCAAAAGCGCCCAAAGAGTACATTCAAAATCGCAAAAAAACCACCGAATTAATTGAAAACCCAGCCTTTGAATTTATGCTCAATGCGCTCAGATTAAAACAGGGGTTTGACAAGTCTTTATTTTCTAATAGAACTGGAAAGTCTTTAAGCTCGATTCATGATAAACTGAATAAAGCCAAGGACTTAGAGCTATTAAAACAGCGTGGATCAAAACTTATACCCACTCAAAAAGGCTTTAATTTTTTAAACGATTTACAGGCATTATTTCTATGAAATTTTTAATACTATTCGCTAGTGCATTATTGCTAACAGGATGCTTTGACAATGACGATGCGCCAGCTCAAAATACAAGCAGTGCTCAATTAGGGAAAGCTACATTTGAAAAAAACTGTGCCACTTGTCATGGCAAACAGGGGCAAGGGCTTGTTAAAGATTGGAAAAAAAGACAGGCTGATGGCAAATTTCCCGCGCCACCGGTCAATGGGGCGGCGCACGCTTGGCACCATTCTCCAAAAGCACTATTGAATACGATTAACAATGGCGGTATTAAACTAGGTGGCTGGATGCCTGGCTTTAAAGATCAGTTAAACGAGGCTGAAAAACAAGCAGTTTTGGATTATATTTACAGCCTTTGGCCAGAAGACATTCAGCAAAAATACAGTTCAAGATTTAAATAGTTAGATTTTTAGAGTGTTAAAGGTTGGTAAAATAGCCATTTAATTACTTTCTACATTTATTTGACATGTCAGATACTACACACAATATTGCCAGCGTTCTAACTGAAAGCTTGCCATATATTCAAAAATTTCAAGGCAAAACCATCGTTATCAAATATGGTGGCAATGCTATGGTCGATGAAAAGCTAAAATCAAGCTTTGCACGTGATATTGTTTTGATGAAATCAGTTGGCATGAACCCTATTGTGGTGCATGGTGGCGGGCCTCAAATTGGCAAAACGCTAGAAAAAATCGGCAAACAAAGTGAGTTTGTTGGCGGTATGCGAGTAACGGATTCTGAGACCATGGACGTCGTAGAAATGGTACTCGGTGGCCTGGTAAACAAGGAAATTGTTAATCTGATTCATCAGCACGGCGGACACTCTATTGGATTAACGGGTAAAGATGGTAGCCTAATTTCAGCTAAAAAATTACAACATAACATTGCCCCAACTTCAGAGATTATTGACTTAGGCCATGTGGGCGAAGTTGATAAAATCGACACCTCAGTGATTGAGCTTTTGTTAAAGGGTGATTTCATCCCAGTTATTGCACCGATCGGTGTTGGCGAAGATGGTTTTTCATACAACATTAATGCAGATTTGGTCGCAGGCTCTATTGCTGAAGCCCTAAATGCGGAGAAGCTAATCTTGCTGACCAATACCTCAGGTTTGCTAGACGGTAAAGGCGAGTTATTAACGGGACTAGATGCTAAGATGGTTGATAGCTTAATCACCGATGGTACGATTCATGGCGGTATGTTGCCAAAAATTGGTTGCGCTTTATCAGCGGTTAAAAGCGGGGTTAAATCCACACATATTATTGACGGCCGTGTGCCTCACGCTGTGCTTTTAGAAATCTTTACCGACAACGGCGTTGGTACACTAATTACCTGCAATGAGTAAAAATAATCGTAACACCATTAAAGTTGTAGACTGCCAAGTGTTGGCGCATTATCAATTTGAAGGCGATCAATATATTTTGACGCTGTCTTCTGAGACTATTGCCAATGAAACCAAGCCAGGTCAATTTGTGCATATTACTGTGTCAGATGCATTGCCAATGAGGCGTCCAATTTCAATTATGTCGGTTGATAAAGAAAATGCCACATTTGATTTATTGTACAAAGTCGTGGGCAAAGGCACCAAGCAACTCTCTGAGCGCAAAATTGGCGAAACACTCAGCGTTATCGGCCCGATTGGCAATGGTTTTACCATGACTGACAAAAAACGCCCACTGTTAATTGGTGGCGGTGTTGGCATGCCACCTATGGTTGCTATTGCGCAGAATATTAAAGACAGCGATTATCAACCATTTGCTATTTTAGGCTCTGAAGTGCCGTTTCCTTTCGATGCGCAAGTGGCGAATGATGGCAAAGATTATCAAGGCGCAACACACACCATGCCTGAGTTAGAAGAGTGGGGGGTGGCGTGTCGATTAGCCAGTTTGCAAGATTATGAGGGTGTGTTTAAAGGCTACGTAACTGATTTAGCACGTGTGTATTTAGACAGCTTATCAGCTGACGAGCTTGCTCAAGTTGAAGTTTATTCTTGTGGCCCACATCCAATGCTTGAAGCAGTTGCAAAGCTAGCCAAAGAGTACAATTTGCCATGCCAAGTGTCTTTAGAAGAAAACATGGCATGTGCGGTGGGCGGTTGTGCAGGCTGTGTGGTTGAAGTGCAAACCGACAACGGCCCAGCTATGAAGCGCGTATGTGTTGACGGCCCAGTATTTGACGCAACAACAGTCTTTTAGCTTCTCCTTTTTTCCATCCTGACCACGTTGGATTTAAAAAAATATTCGCTAAAACCAATGTCTATGATTGCTGAAAATTTAAAAAATGTTCAAAACCGTATCAATGCTGTTGATACAAAAAAACAAGTAACCCTTATTGCGGTTAGTAAAACCAAACCAGCTTCAGACCTGCAGCAAGCGATTGACGCAGGGCAGCTGCATTTTGGTGAAAATTATCTGCAAGAAGCGCTGGATAAAATTGAAGCTCTAAAAGGTCAGAATCTTATTTGGCATTTTATCGGCCCGATTCAATCCAACAAAACTAAGCAAATTGCCGAAAATTTTAGCTGGGTACACAGTGTTGATCGCCTTAAAATCGCCAAACGACTCAATGATCAACGTCCGGAAAATCTAGAAAAACTCAATGTACTCTTGCAAGTTAATATTGACAATGAACCGACTAAATCAGGCGTATTAATTGACGAAATTGATGAAATCATTCCCCATTTTGAAAATTTCCAAAATATTTCTCTTAGAGGGTTTATGTGCATACCCAACCCTGATAATTCACAGCAAAGTTTTGCTAAAATGGCCAAAATACTGCAAAAAAACCCCGATTTAGACGTTTTAAGCATGGGAATGAGTGCTGATCTCGAGTTAGCCATTGAAAATGGCGCTACTTTTGTACGAATTGGTAGTGATATCTTTGGAAAAAGAGCTTAAACTTGCTCATTCGTAAAATTCCCGAAATTTTTGAATATAATAAATACTATGAAAATTAAAGTTTTAATCACCGGCGGCACGATTGACAAAACCTATAAAGAGTTAGCCGGCGAATTGTCATTCACCGAGACTCATATGGTGGATATGCTAAATCGTGGGCGCTCAATGGCGGATACCTTGTCTGAGGTGTTGTTTTTAAAAGACTCTCTGGAGATGGTGGATTCGGATCGAGCTTTTATTTTGGATAAATGCCAAGCATGTGACGAGCAGCATATTCTCATTACTCACGGCACTGACACCATGGTGGAAACAGCCAGCTATTTGGCTAAATCGCTTAAGGATAAAACCGTGGTTTTGTTTGGCTCAATGATTCCGTATTCGGTTAATAATTCTGACGCATTGTTTAATTTAGGCATGGCATTAAGTGCTGTGCAACTTAAGCCAAGTGGTGTGCATATTGCCATGAATGGCAAAGTATTTGATTTTGACAAAGTCCAGAAAGACAAAAGCCTAGGAATCTTTATAGACGCCTAGGCTTTTTGTTGATTAAATAAAAGTGCTTTTTATTTAATCATGTGTTCAATGGCTGCTTTTAGCTCATCATCAGAACAATCCATACAAGTACCTTTTGGTGGCATAGCGCCTGTACCCGTAATAGCCACTTTAACTAAATCGGCAATGCCGCGTTTAACTCTTGGCGCCCAATCAGCTTTATTGCCAAATTTAGGTGCACTTAAAACACCAACTGCGTGACATGATGCACAAACTGAAGTATAGACTTCTTCACCGCTTCGAGCTTTTGCAGCAGTTTTAACCGGTGCTTTAATAGCGTTAACGTCAATATCACCCTCTAGGTAAACTTGGCCGAGTGGCTTGATACGCTCCGCAACAGTTAAGTTGTCGTTATAGCCAACGTGAACAAGATTGCTAAAGAATGTTTTTGTGCCAAAAATAATGGCAAAAATAACGATGATAGCTGCAACTGAGTTTTTAAAGTACATGGTGATTTCCTTGTTTAGTAAGTTATAATTCTCAAAGAGCAGAATTATATCAGAATGATTAAGAGAACACTATCAAATGGCGTTAAAGTATTAAAAGTGAGCACTTGGATAAGTGCCGTTTTTTCTGTTTTACTGATCTTAGTCGTTGGCTTTTTTGTGGTTTTTCCAAACTTTATAAAAGCGCCAATTGAGTCTGAATTGAGCGAAATAACTGGGCTTGAGGTAGTGGTGTCATCGGTAAATTTTGAGCTTGATTCAGGCGGAATCACCCTTAATGTTGATGAGTTAACATTCAAACGCCCAACTTCTGAACAAATGCTAGCCCAAATTCAAGGGCTGCATTGGCGCATTCAATTAGCCAACTTTTTTGAAGATGTGTATCGACCAAATCGAGTAGGCATTGATACGCTAATATTAAATACTAGTCAGCAAGCCGATAGTGCTGATTTTTCACTGGAAGGCTTGAAGCGTTCATTGTCATTAGAAACGCTTGAAATTGTTAGCTTTTTTGAGTCGCTAACCATTGCAAAAACACGCATTGAGGGTGAACAAACATTTGAAATTGCCTCTTTAGATATTGGTCGTAATGAGCAGCAGTTACTCTTGCGTATTACTGATCAAGAAATTAATCAACAGCTATTTGATCTTACACTGGCATTGTCTGTGGAGCAGTTGGATCGTGATGGTTTTTTAACCCTGCCTATGGTGATGAAAAATGAGGAGTTTTCCTTACTTTCAAATCTTAAAATCTATCATCAGAATGCGCAGGATTATCTTGAATTTTCAGGATTTATTGACCAAGTTCAAGCTGCAGATCTTGATAAATATTTGCCAGCAGCTTTGATTGGAGAGTCGACCAATCAGTGGATGGCGCGTGGGTTTAAATCTGGCATGTTGCAAGATGTTAAGCTTCATGCGCTTAAAAATATCTCGCAAAATTTGCCCGTAGAGGCTAATCTATCAGCACATTTAACTGATTCAGAGTTGATTTTTAATGCCGATTGGCAAGCGCTTAAGCATTTGAACGCTGATATTAATACTGACGGCAAGGCGATTAATGTCTTGGTGAATAGTACAACGTTATACGATTTGCCACTAACTAATATCGCGCTGGCCATGGAAGATATGAGTCAAGCCAATTTGGATGTATCGATAGTTGGCAATATTCAGACTGATAGCAAGGACTTGACTGATTTTTTAGCGCAAGCGCCATTAGGCAATACGGTACATAACGTGATTGAGCAATTTAGCTTGACGGGCGGGCTAACTGGCGAGCTTGATTTGATTATTCCACTGGATAATCGAACGTCAACTCTAGATATTGATTTAAGCATTAAAGATAATCAGTTGACAACTTTAGAAGGCGCTGTGGTGATTGAAAACTACAACTCAGATATTGCTTTTCACGATGACCAAATCAGTAGCAATGGCATGGGCACAATTCGCGGCATACCTTTTGATATTCGGATTAATCCTCATAATAGGCAAGACGACAAAGATGCGTCCTTTGCGGTAGAGCTGGTGAATAATGAGAATGATTTCGAGTTGTATATTACCCAGCGCCTAGATCAATCTTGGCGCGCGCGCGTGGAGTCTGACACGCTGAAAACCAATATAGAAATTGGCCTAACGAATGACTTGCCAAGTGTGCGAATTTTGGGTCTGCAGGCTACCACTTTTGACAGTCTAAAAGGTGATTGGCATATTGAGCCTAAAGATTTACCTAGTATGTATCTTAGTGCTCATGGTGTGTTTATTGATGAGCAAATTGTGCCAAATTTTAGTGCGAAGCTAGAGTCAAATAATAATGTCCTCGAGATTAGCGACTTGGCACTTGAGGGTGTTGGCGTTGGCCAACAAGATTTGCGTTTTAATGGTGCTTGGGTGGCGGGTAAAACAGCGCTTATTGCCAAAGCAAAAGGCGATGCTTTGAGCGAATTTTTAGAAAAAATGAATATTGATGAAAAGGTCAATGGCGGTCAGTTTGATTTTGACATACGCCTATTTTGTGATTGTGCACCGTGGAATATGAATCTAAAGCAAATTAGCGGTATTGCTAATATGAATATTCGCCATGGCGTGTTTACTAATCAAGATCCTAATATTGGTCGAATTTTATCGTTGCTGAATATTAGGTCTGCTGCTAGACGTTTAAAGCTGGATGTAAAAGATTTAACTGACAAGGGTTTTGCTTATGACAATATCGATGCGCAAATAACCCTGCAAGCCGCAATTGCTAAAATTGACAATTTTAAATTAAGTGCCAGCGCTAGTGATATCACCCTGTCTGGACAGAGTGACATTGTTGAGCAGTTGTATGATGTTGAGGCGAAAGTGATCCCGGCGTTTGGCGACGCCGTACCTGCGGCGACGTATTTAGCAGGTGGTGGTTTGATTGGACTAGGGGTTTGGCTGGTAGATGAAAGCTTATTTGAGGGCAAGTTAATTAACAAGATTGTGGATAAGGTAGTTGAATTTAAATATAAAATTACCGGTCCATGGAGCGAACCCACTATTGAAAATATATCAAGTATTTTATGATCGAACAATTACTAGATGATCACCATCTAAATCAAGAAAAAATTTATTCACTATTATCGTCATTGTCAGACAAAACACCTGATTATGCAGATTTGTATTTCCAGTATTCGGTGGCTGAATCGTGGTTTTTGGAAGAAAGTATTGTTAAATCAGGCACTTATAATATCAGCCATGGTGTGGGTGCACGCTCGGTGAATGGCGAGCAAACAGGTTTTGCTTATTCAGATGATTTGAATATAGGGGCGATTGAAAAAGCTATTGATTTTGCCAAAGGTATTAGTGATAGTCATTCACCCGTGCAAATGCAAGCCTTTCAATCAGTACCTGAAATTGCTAAATATAGCGGTCTTAATCCACTAGGTAGTTTGAACTCTCAAGAAAAAGTTGATTTTTTAAATCGTATTGATGCGCTAGCTAGAAAAGAGCCAAAAGTAAAGCAAGTTAGCGCTTCTATTTCTGGGGCTTATTCTGAGGTACTGATTGCCTCAAGTGATGGTGTGTATCAGAAAGATTATCGCCCTATGGTTCGAGTCAGTGTCAGTGTTATTGTTGAGCATGATGGGCGCATTGAATCTGCCTCAAGTGGCGGCGGCGGTCGCTATGATTATCGTTATTTTATTGATCATAATTTAGATGAGATTTATGTGGCTGAAGCTATTAGACAAGCGTTAGTAGCTCTAGAGTCTAAGGGCGCACCAGCTGGTAAATTGCCTGTTATTTTAGGCCCTGGATGGCCAGGTGTTTTGTTGCACGAAGCAATTGGACATGGCCTGGAAGGCGATTTTAATCGCAAAGGCTCTTCAGTGTTTACAGATAGAATTGGCGAGCAAGTGGCCAGTTCAAAATGTAGTATTGTTGATAATGGCACATTGGCCAATCGACGCGGTAGTCTCACTATTGATGATGAGGGTACGCCTACTCAAAACACCACACTGATTGAAAATGGCATTCTTAAAGGTTATTTGTTTGACAAAATGAATGCCAAGCTTATGGGGGTTGAGTCAACCGGCAATGGTAGGCGCGAATCTTATGCGCATATGCCAATGCCAAGAATGACTAACACTTATATGCTTAATGGAGCTGACAATCTTGATGATATGATCGCCTCGGTTGATGAGGGTATTTATGCGCTGAATTTTGATGGCGGTCAGGTCGATATCACCTCAGGTAAATTTGTCTTTAGTGCTAATGAAGCGTACTTAATTAAAAATGGCAAAATCTCTCACCCCATTAAAGGGGCGACATTAATTGGCTCTGGCGATGAGGTGTTAAAGAAAATCTCGATGGTGGCAAATGACTTAAAGTTAGATGGCGGTATTGGTATTTGTGGCAAAGATGGACAATCAGTGCCAGTGGGCGTGGGTCAGCCTAGCCTTAAAATTGACGAGCTAACCGTTGGTGGGACGCAGTTAAATCCATAGAATTTACCCTTGAATGTATTTGTCGTTATCTATAGATAGCACGGCCAAATTAGATATAATGTTTAGATTGAAATTTTAACGTTGGAGCGTTGGGTGTTAGAGAACTATCTACCTATTGTTGTATTTATCATGCTGGGGCTTGGATTTGGCGCCGGACCAATGCTAATTGGTTATTTGCTCGGTCCAAGTAAGCCTAGCGAGGAAAAAAACTCCCAATTTGAGTGCGGATTCCCTGCTTTCGGTGATTCACGCATGTATTTCAATGTACGTTATTATTTAGTCGCTATTTTATTTATTTTATTTGATCTAGAAGTGGCCTTTGTTTTTCCATGGGCAGTGGTTCAATCTCAGCTTGGCTGGTTTGGTTTTATTGCGATTAGTATCTTTTTATTCATATTGGTGGTTGGCTTTATTTTCGAATGGAAGAACGGGGCTTTGGAGTGGGAATAAGCGATGGCTATTGAAGGACTAATGAAAGAAGGTTTTGTCACCACCTCACTTGATAGTGTCATCAATTGGGCGCGTACAGGCTCGTTATGGCCAATGACATTTGGCTTGGCTTGTTGTGCGGTAGAAATGATGGAAGCAGGCTCTTCACGTTATGATTTAGACCGTTTCGGTATCGTATTCAGACCCACACCGCGTCAATCAGATTTAATGATTGTGGCCGGCACACTAACTAACAAAATGGCTCCCGCTCTTAGAAAAGTTTATGACCAAATGCCAGAACCTAAGTGGGTAATCTCAATGGGCTCGTGTGCGAATGGTGGTGGTTATTATCACTATTCTTATGCGGTGGTTCGTGGTTGCGATCGAATTGTGCCAGTTGATATTTATGTGCCAGGTTGTCCGCCAACGGCGGAAGCATTGCTGTACGGTATTATGCAATTACAAGACAAAATTCGTCGTACTAACACCATCGCGCGCACATAATCATGCAAGAACTTAAAGAACAATTAGAAGAGATTTTTGCAGAGGCTGAGCTAGTTTCGGCATTTGGTGAGTTAACATTAACCGTTGATAGTGCCAATATTATTGATACTTGCTTAAAGCTACGCGACCAACTGGCCTTTGACACTTTGATAGATTTGTGTGGTGTTGACTACTTAACTTATGGCCAATCAGAATGGGCAGGTGATGTTAGCAATTCGGGCTTCTCTAGAGGTCGTCATGCACAAGGCGAAAAGGATAGACATCAACAGCGTTTTGCTGTGGTTTATCATTTGTTATCAGTGAGTAAAAATTACCGAATTCGAGTCAAAGCCTTTGTTGATGAGGCTGAGCCTATCATTAAATCAGTCACGGGTATTTGGGCATCAGCTGATTGGTATGAGCGTGAAGCTTTTGATTTAATGGGAATTTTGTTTGAAAATCATACCGACTTACGTCGAATTTTGACAGATTATGGTTTTGTCGGCCATCCACTACGTAAGGACTTCCCGCTAATTGGAGAAGTAGAAATGCGTTATGACGAAGATTTGGGTCGCGTGGTGTATGAAAAAGTCAGTATTGAGCCAAACATTAGTGTTCCTAAAGTAATCAGGAAAGGATAGATATGGCTGAAATTCGCAACTACACCCTTAACTTTGGCCCTCAACATCCAGCAGCGCATGGCGTACTGCGCCTGATTTTAGAGATTGACGGTGAGGTAATTGAGCGTGCTGATCCGCATATTGGTTTGCTTCATCGCGGTACTGAAAAATTAGTAGAGTCTAAGCCATACAACCAATCTATTGGCTATATGGACCGCTTAGATTATGTTTCGATGATGTGTAATGAGCATGCCTATGTGATGGCGATCGAAACCATGCTTGAGCTAGAAGTGCCAGAACGCGCCCAATATATTCGCGTTATGTTTGATGAGATTACCCGAATTCTAAACCACTTGATGTGGCTAGGTACGCACGCACTCGATGTGGGCGCGATGAGTATTTTCTTGTATGCTTTTCGTGAGCGTGAAAAACTGATTGATTGTTACGAGGCGGTTTCAGGCTCGCGTATGCATGCAACCTATTATCGTCCGGGCGGCGTGTATCGAGATCTGCCAGAGCGTATGCCAAAATACCTAAAGACAGAATCGCGTACAGACAAAGAATTAAAAGCCATGAACGAAAATCGTCAAGGCTCACTACTAGATTTTATTGAAGATTTTGTTGTAGAGTTTCCTCGTCATATCAAGCAGTATGATGATCTCTTGACTGAAAATAGAATTTGGAAGCAGCGCTTGGTCAATATTGGCATTGTGTCAGCCAAGCGAGCTAAACAACTAGGTTTTACTGGTCCAATGTTACGTGGCTCTGGCGTGGCTTGGGATTTAAGAAAGAATCAGCCATATGCAGTTTATGATCAGCTCGATTTTGATATTCCAGTGGGCGTTACCGGCGATAGTTATGATCGTTATTTGGTGCGCATGGAAGAGTTACGTCAGTCGAATAAGATTATTGGTCAGTGTGTCTCGTGGCTGAAAGCCAATCCAGGTCCAGTGATGAGTGATGATAAGAAAGTCTCACCTCCAAAACGTAGTGACATGAAGGACGATATGGAGTCGCTTATTCATCACTTTAAATTATTTACTGAAGGTTATTCATTGCCTGAAGGTGAAGTGTATAAAGCGGTTGAGCATCCTAAAGGGGAGTTTGGTATTTACCTTATTTCTGATGGCGCCAATAAGCCTTATCGCGTTAAGATTAGAGCGCCAGGCTTTGCACATTTGGCCTCAATGGATGAGATGACAAAAGGCCATATGCTCTCTGATGTAGTAACTATTATTGGTACACAAGATATTGTATTTGGAGAAATTGATCGATGAGAAACTTCGTCTTTTTTTACTTTTCTGCGTTACGCTTAAAAAATACGCAGTCATATAGCCATATCTATACTTCTTTGTATTTTTTCTCGCAAGCCTTGAAAAATAAAAAAATACTCGCTTCTAATATTGAGACTTTGGCATGATGATTTCAGATAGTGCAAAAAAACAAATTAATAGTTGGATTGAAAAATATCCAGAAGGGCGTCAAAGTTCTGCCGTGATGGAGGCTTTGAGAGTGGTTCAAGCAGAGAATAATAATCAGCTAAGTCATGAGGCTATTCAAGCAGTGGCTGACTATTTGCAGATGCCAGGGATTGCTGCTGCGGAAGTAGCTACCTTTTATGAAAATTACAATCATAAGCCTATGGGCAAGCACATTATTCGTTTTTGCCATAATATTTCGTGCATGCTAAATGGTGCTGATGAATTGATTGCTCATCTTGAAACCAAGCTTGGCGTTAAAACCGGCGAAGTGAGCGAAGATGGTCTAATTAGCGTGAAAAAAGTAGAGTGTTTAGGTGCCTGTGTAGGTGCGCCAATGTTTCAGATTGGCGATCAATACTATGAAAATTTAACCACTGATAAAATTGATGATATTGTGGACAACTTAAAATGAATGAAGTTTGTTTTAAAAACCTAGATAAAGACCAATGTTGGTCGCTAGAAACCTATGAGGCTAGTGGCGGCTATAGTACTTGGCGCAAAATTCTTAAAGGTGAATATACGCCGGATCAAATTATTAATGAATTAAAAACCTCGGGTCTTAGAGGGCGTGGTGGTGCTGGCTTTCCAACTGGATTGAAGTGGAGCTTTATGCCGCGTAATGCACAAGGTCAAAAGTACGTTGTGTGTAATTCTGATGAGGGTGAGCCAGGTACGTGCAAGGATCGTGATATCTTAAGGTTCAACCCGCACGCTGTTATTGAAGGCATGGCAATTGGTAGTTATGTCATGAATGCGACGGTTGGTTATAACTATATTCGTGGTGAATTTATGGAGCCTTTTAATCGCTTTGAAGGCGCTTTGAAAGAAGCCTATGCAGCAGGTTTATTAGGCAAAAATATTAATGGCTCAGAGGTGAGTTTTGATTTATATTCTCATCTGGGCGCAGGCGCTTATATTTGCGGCGAAGAGACTGCCTTGTTAGAATCGATTGAAGGTAAAAAAGGTCAACCAAGATTTAAGCCGCCATTCCCAGCGAATGTTGGCTTATTTGGTAGGCCGACCACGATTAACAATACAGAAAGCTTTGCTTCTGTGCCTGATATTATGCAAAACGGCGGTCAATGGTTTGCGGATTTGGGTGTTGAGAATTCTGGTGGAACTAAGTTATTTTCTGTGTCTGGACACGTTAATAATCCAGCCAATTTTGAGGTTTCAATGGGCATGCCGTTTAGCGAATTATTGGCGCTAGCAGGCGGTATGCGCAATGGTGCAAAGCTTAAGGCTGTCATTCCAGGCGGATCTTCCACGCCAGTACTAACAGCAGAGGCCGCTATGAAGATGACCATGGACTATGATGGCATTGATAAAGCAGGCTCTATGCTGGGCGCAGGCTCAGTGATTGTTATGGATGAGTCAACCTGTATGGTTGAAGCTTTAACGCGTTTGGCGCATTTTTATTACGACGAGTCTTGTGGGCAATGTACGCCATGTCGTGAAGGCACAGGTTGGTTGTATCGAGTACTAAAACGTATTATGGACGGCAAAGGCAAGGCCGATGATATTGATTTATTATTAGGCGTGCAAGAAAAAATTATGGGCAATACTATTTGCGCTTTGGGTGATGCGGCGGCAATGCCTGTTGAAAGCTTTCTTCGATGTTTTCGTGAAGAGTTTGAATACTACATTGAGCATGGCAAAAGTATGGTGAAAGGATAATGGCTGATATTAAAATTGAAATCGATGGTCAAATCGTTAACGCCAAAGCGGGCGAAACACTGATTGCCGTTACTGATCGAGAGGGTATTAGCGTACCAAGATTTTGCTACCATAAAAAATTATCCACCTCGGCTTCGTGCCGTATGTGTTTAGTAGATATTGAAGGAACGCCAAAGCCACAAACCTCTTGTTCAACGCCTGTTTCTGATGGTATGAAAATCCATACTCAAAATGAAAAGGCTATAGCTTCTCAAAAAGCCGTGATGGAATTTCTACTAATTAACCACCCGCTAGACTGCCCAATTTGCGACCAAGGTGGTGAATGTGAGTTGCAAGATGTAGCGGTTGAGTATGGTTCTGATGTTTCACGTTTTAGTGAAGGTAAGCGTGTCGTTGCAGTTAGCGATATTGGCCCTTTAATTCAAACAGATATGACTCGCTGTATTCACTGTACGCGCTGTGTTCGATTTGGTAGTGAGATTGCCGGAATGATGGAGATGGGTGGTACGGGTCGTGGTGAAGATTTAAAAATTGAGCCATTTTTAGCCCAAGGTATTACTTCTGAATTATCCGGCAATATGATTGATGTTTGCCCAGTGGGTGCACTCACTTCTAAACCCTTTAGATATGAGTTAAGATCTTGGCAAATGGCCTCGGTAGATAGTATTGCTCGCCACGATTTAACTGGCTCAAATATCTATGCGCAAACCTACAAAGGTCAGGTTAAACGTGTTGTATCAGGCGACAACGATTCGGTTAATGAAACTTGGATTTCAGACCGAGATCGTTTTTCTTATGAAGGGCTAAGTCATGAAAATAGACTACTTGCACCACAAATCAAAGTAGCAGGCCAATGGAAAGAAGTTGAGTGGGATGTGGCGCTTGATTTTGCTATTAAAGGGCTAAATAAAAATGTTCTTAATAATCGAAAAGCGCATCAATTAGGCGGATTAGCCTCTAATACAGCCACCACAGAAGAGTTTTACTTAATGCAAAAACTCCTTCGAGAAGTAGGTTGTGAAAATATAGACTATCGCTTAAATGTTAATAATCTAGAGCAAGCAATCCATCTAGACTCTACGCTTAAGTTAGAAGATCTTGAGCAAGTGGACCAGGCATTGGTGATCGGTGCAAATCTCCGTTTAGAACAACCGATGATTAACCACAGATTGCGCAAAGCTCAGTTGGCCGGTGCTCAAATCTCCGCTATCAATGTTAAAGCATTTGACTACAATCACACCACCAATCATACAACTGTTGCGCCACAAGAAATAGCGGCGGTATTAGCGGGTATCTTAAAGATCATCCTAGAGAAAAAGTCTGTTGAAATTCCAGCTTATTTGAGTGCGATAAAGCCTAATAAACTGTCGCTTGATTTGGCAGAAAAACTACTAAATGCTAATCGTTCAGTGCTTATATTGGGCGAGCACATTGTTAATAACGCTCAGGCTGCCGGCATTGCTCAATTGGTAGCTGCCATCGCTAAACAAATAAAGGCTGACACGTTAAATGTAAGTATGACGGCTAATGCCTTAGGTGCACAGCACGCTCATTTCGTGCCAAGTGGCGCGGGCATGAATGTTAATAAAATGCTGCAAGCAGATATGCGTGCCTTCTTGCTCTTGGATATTTATCCTGAATACGATTTTCATCATTCTAACTCAGCCATTGAGGCTTTATCTAAAGAGGATGTGTTTGTCGTGTCTTTAAACAGTTTTAGTAATGACTTGGTTTCCCAGTATTCTGACGTATTGTTGCCAATGGCGTCGATGTATGAAACTTCTGGCACACATGTCAATATTAATGGTGATATACAATCTTTTGCAGCGGTCGTTAAAGCGCCAGAAGAGGCTAAGCCCGCTTGGAAAATTTTAAAAGTGTTGGCTGATTTACTAGAGCTACCTGGTTTTCATTATGAAAACTCTAGCCAAGTATCCAGCGAGCTTACGCATCAATCAGCCCATGAGTACAATCAAGATGTTACTCTAGAGTTGAATACTAAATCAACCACGATTGAGACCATTTGGACGCACTCTGCTTACCATTCAGATGTTTTGCTTAGACATGCAAAATCATTAAGCATGAGCAAAATTGGGCAAACTAATTTTGCCTCAATGAGTGCTAGCACTGCCAAAGAATTATCATTAGAAGAGGGTGGTTGTTATTTAGGCGTGCCTGTTGATATTACGCCAAGTGTTGCTGAGCGATGTGTTTTTGTTAGTAGCAACCAAGCAACCAAGTCAGGAGGTGTTTCATGATGGAACTTTGGCAGTCTTTTGTTGGCTTGGTGTATGAGTCAATACCTTGGCTTGATGGCAATATTGCCGCCATTATCATTATTCTAGTTAAAGCCGTTGCTTTGATTATGCCACTGCTATTAACTGTGGCTTACTTTACCTACGCAGAGCGCAAAGTCATTGGCTATATGCAGTTAAGAATCGGGCCAAATCGAGTCGGCCCTAAGGGTTGGTTGCAACCAATTGCTGATGCTTTAAAGCTAATGACCAAGGAGATTATTTTTCCAAGTAAGGCTAATATTTACTTATTCTTACTTGCGCCAATTTTAGCCATCGCCCCTGCAATAGCAGTCTGGGCGGTTATTCCGTTTGACGAGGGTATTTACGTTACCAACCTTGATGTGAGCTTGCTCTACGTTCTAGCCATTGGCTCAATCGGTGTTTACGGTATTATTTTGGCAGGTTGGGCTTCTAACTCTAAATATCCACTTCTAGGCGCACTCCGCAGTGCATCGCTATTAGTCTCTTATGAAATTGTCATAGGCTTTGCTTTAGTAACTGTGGTGATGATTGCCGGCAGTGTTAATCTTAATACCATTGTGGCCGACCAGCAGGGCGGCATGCTAAATTGGTACTTTATTCCTTTATTCCCTATGATGATTATCTTCTTTATTTCTGCCCTGGTTGAAACAAACCGTGCGCCTTTTGACGTGGTTGAGGGTGAATCAGAAATTGTGGGCGGTACGCATGTAGAGTATTCAGGCATGACCTTTGCGGTGTTTTTCTTAGCAGAATATGCCAATATGATTCTGATGGCGGTATTGGCCGTGGTGATGTTTTTTGGTGGTTGGCATTCTCCGTTTGAAGGCGTGCCTTATCTAGAGGCTGTTTTTGCTTGGGTGCCTGGCATTATCTGGCTACTCGCCAAATCTACTTTCTTTATGTTTTTGTATTTATGGGTGAGAGCAACTTTTCCGCGCTTTAGGTATGATCAAATTATGCGCTTAAGCTGGAAGGTGTTTTTACCGATGACCATTGTTTGGATTTTTGTTGTCGCACTCATGACGCAACTTCACATTGGCCCTTGGTTTGCTTAAGGAGTTATAGAGATGATAAATAACATAAAAAAATTAGCAAAAAGTCTGAGTTTAAGTGAATTGCGCTCTGGCATGAAAATTACGGCCAAAGAGTTGGTTAACACCAAAATTACCGTACAGTACCCTGAAGAAAAAACCCCAATTTCACCTAGATTTAGAGGCTTGCACGCACTGCGTCGTTATCCGAATGGTGAAGAACGCTGTATTGCGTGCAAATTGTGTGAGGCAGTTTGCCCGGCTAATGCCATCACTATTGAATCAGAAGTACGTGATGATGGAACGCGCCGTACCACTCAATACGACATTGATCTGTTTAAGTGTATTTTTTGTGGTTTTTGTGAGGAGGCTTGCCCGGTAGATGCGATTGTGGAGACGCAAATATTTGAATATGCGTTCGAATCACGAGACGGCAGTATTATGACTAAAGATCGATTATTGAAAGTGGGCGATGACAATGAAAAAGTCATTGGCAAGGCAAAATCTGAAGATTCAAAATATCGATAAGGATAATAACAAATGAGTTCTGAGCAAATAATTTTTTATATTTTGTCATTTTGGTTTATAGCCTCATCACTGGCGATGATTTTTGCCCGTAATGCAGCTAAAGCGGTGTTATTTTTGGTTTTAGGTTTCTTTTCAGCGGCGAGTATTTGGATTTTGCTAGAAGCTGAATTTTTGGCCATCACCTTAATTCTTGTTTATGTGGGCGCTGTCATGGTGTTGTTTTTGTTTGTTATTAAGATGCTTAATATCGACAAATCAACCTTGCGTGCTAAGTTTGCGGGCTACTTGCCGCTCGGGTTGATTGTGGCACTTATTATTATTGCAGAAATGACTTTAGTCTTGGGTAGTGCTCAATTTGGCCTAGACGCCATGCCTTCGCCAGCGCGACACGCCGCTGATTATAGCAACATCACCGAGCTGGCTTTACAGCTCTACACTACGTATGTTTATCCGTTTGAGTTGGCCGCTGTTCTGCTATTAATTGCGATTATTGCTGCGATTACTTTGGTTCACAAGCAAGAAATTAATCGCAAAAAACAATCGATTTCTGAGCAAGTTAATGTACAAGCTAAAGATAGGGTAAGAATTGTTTCAATTGCCTCACCACCTAAGGAGGATAAGTAATGGTCAGTTTAAGTGATTACTTAATTTTAAGCAGTGTGATTTTTTGCATTGGCTTGGTGGGGATTTTTATTAATCGTACTAATATTATTACCTTGCTGATGTGTGTAGAGCTGATATTAGCAGCAGTTAACACTAACTTTATTGCTTTTTCTCATTTTCTGGGTAATGAAGCGGGTCAGATTTTTGTATTTTTCATCTTGACTGTTGCTGCTGCAGAAGTAGCCATTGGATTGGCCATCTTGACACTCTTATTTAGAGTGCGCGGATCGATCGATGTTGACGTCACTAATAGTTTAAAGGGGTAATGATGGAGCAAATATATTTAACAATTGCTTTGGCGCCTTTGGTAGGAGCGATCTTTGCTGGATTTTTTGGCTCGTTACTCGGCAGAATGGCCACTAACGTTGTTACTATTTTGGGCGTGCTGATTTCGACTATTTTATCTTTATACGTGTTTAATCATCATGTTTTAGATGGCGGTGAAATCTTCAATCAAAACCTTTATACCTGGATGCAAATTGGCGAGCTTAATGTTAGTGTTGGTTTCTTAATAGACAACCTAACCGCCATTATGCTAGTGATTGTCTCGTTTGTATCGTTGATGGTACACATCTATACTATTGGCTATATGCACGATGACGCCGGCTACACTAAGTTTTTTAGCTATATTTCACTATTCACTTTTTCGATGTTTATGCTGGTGATGAGTAACAATTTCATGCAGCTATTCTTTGGTTGGGAAGCAGTTGGTTTGGTCTCGTACCTGTTAATTGGTTTCTGGCATCATAAAGAAAGCGCTGTTGAAGCAAACCTGAAAGCTTTTTTAGTTAATCGTGTAGGCGATTTTGGCTTTTTACTAGGTATTGCTTTGGTGCTTATGTATTTTGGCTCGCTAGATTATGTCGAAGTATTTGCAAGCCTAGGCAATGTCACTGGCGTAACCATGCTTGACGGCACCAGCGTTATTACTGTTATTTGTATTTTATTATTCATTGGTGCAATGGGTAAATCTGCCCAAGTGCCACTTCACGTTTGGTTACCAGGTTCGATGGAAGGCCCAACACCAATCTCAGCATTGATTCACGCAGCCACTATGGTGACAGCTGGTATCTTTATGGTGTCGCGCATGTCGCCAATGTTTGAACTTAGTGAAACAGCACTAATGGTGGTGATGATCGTTGGCGCTATTACTGCCTTATTTATGGGCTTGCTGGGTATTGTGCAAAATGATATCAAGAAAGTGGTGGCTTATTCAACCTTATCACAACTTGGCTATATGACAGTCGCACTCGGTGTTAGTGCTTATTCGGTGGCTATTTTTCACTTGATGACGCATGCCTTCTTTAAAGCACTGCTTTTCTTAGGTGCGGGCTCGGTGATTGTAGCATTACATCATAAGCAAGATATACGGGAGATGGGTGGCTTACGCAAGAAAATGCCGATCACTTATTGGACAGCTTTGATCGGCACCTTGGCACTGATCGGCTTCCCAGGCTTTGCAGGATTTTATTCCAAAGACATGATTATCGAGGCAGTACATTTCTCACAATTGCCATTTTCAGATTGGGTTTATGTAGCCGTGATTTTAGGTGTCTTTATCACCGCTTTTTATTCACTCAGAATGTTTTTCTTGGTATTCCATGGTGAATCAAGAATGGACGAACATACCACCTCACACGTTAAAGAATCACCTTTTAGTATTACTCTACCACTCGTGGCTTTGGCGATACCGTCTGCGGTAATTGGCTATCTGACAATCGACCCAATGTTGTTTAATGGCTGGTTAGACAATGCCATTACGGTTGGTGCAAATCATAGTTCTATGGTCAGCCTCAAAGAGAGTTTCCATGGCGCAAGTGGCATGATTCCACATGCACTACAAACATGGCCTTTCTGGATGATGGTAGGTGGTATTGCGAGTGCTTGGGTACTAACTTTACATAGAGCTGAGTGGGCTACATGGATTCAGAAAAAATTTCACCGCAGCAATTACGTACTAGAATCGCTTTACGGTTTTGATCGTTTTAATGACATTGTCTTTGTACAAGGTGTTAAAAAACTGGGTAACTTTTTATGGAAGGTGTCAGATTCTGGCCTAATTGACAAGATATTGGTTAATGGTAGTGCGAGATTAGTGGGTTTTATTGGCTCAATAGTACGTCCAATCCAAACAGGCTATGTTTATCATTATGCATTTTTCATGATTTTCAGTTTATTAATTATTTTAACCTGGGTGCTGTTTGCCGGCGATAACCCACTTTTAAAAATCGAGTTTTAACTATGGAATTATTGAGTTTATTAATTTGGTTGCCAATATTGGGCGGTATTTTCGTCATCTTAATTGGCAATGATCGCGCTGATACCGCACGCTGGGTTTCTGTGGCTATTTCGATTTTAGTTTTTGTTATATCGCTGAGTTTATACACCGAGTTTGATTCGACCACGCATCTCATGCAGTTCGAAGAAAAAGCCTCTTGGATTTCTCAATTTAACATTTATTATCATTTAGGCGTGGACGGCATTTCCATGCCACTGATTATCCTAACAACCTTCTCAACAATTTTGGTGCTGGCGGCCGGCTGGGAAGTTATTCAAACTCGTCCAGCGCATTACATGGCTGCTTTCTTAATGATGGAAGGGCTAATTATCGGTGTATTTTCAGCACTTGACGCAATTCTGTTCTATGCATTTTGGGAGGCGTCACTCATTCCAATGCTATTAATCATTGGTGTTTGGGGTGGCGATAATCGTGTTTATGCGGCGATTAAGTTCTTTTTATACACATTCTTAGGCTCGGTATTTATGCTGGTATCGCTGATCTATATGTACAATAAAGGCGGTTCATTCTCAATTTTAGACATGCATAATCTAAGCTTAACCGCGACTGAGCAAGCTTGGATTTTCTGGGCGTTCTTTATGGCTTTTGCAGTTAAAGTGCCAATGTTTCCTGTACACACATGGCTGCCAGATGCACACGTTCAAGCGCCAACAGGTGGCTCGGTAATTCTGGCAGCCATCATGCTGAAAATGGGTGGTTACGGTTTCTTTAGATTTTCGCTACCCATTACACCTGATGCCTCTTTAGAGTTTTCAGAGATTGTGATCATTCTTTCTTTGATTGCTATTGTGTATATTGGCTTTGTGGCTTTGGTTCAGCGCGACATGAAAAAACTCATCGCTTATTCTTCAATCTCACACATGGGCTTTGTGACACTCGGTGTCTTTGCTTTATTTCTAGCTTATCAGCCAGGTGCTGCTGAAGGTGCACTACTTGGTCTTGAAGGCGCAATGGTGCAAATGATCTCACACGGTTTTATCTCTGCTGCAATGTTTTTGGTAGTAGGTGTATTGTATGACCGCCTACATTCAAGAGAAATCTCCACCTATGGCGGCGTGATTAACTCTATGCCGAAGTTCACCGGCTTTGCCGTACTATTTGCCATGGCCAATGCCGGTTTGCCGGGAACCTCGGGTTTTGTTGGAGAATTTATGGTGATTCTGGGTGCGGTCCAAGCTAATATTTGGTACGCTGTGCTTGCAGGTACAACATTAATTGTAGGCGCAGCTTATACCCTGTGGATGGTTAAGCGCGTATTTTGGGGTGCAATAACCAACCCAGAAGTATCAACCATGTCAGACCTTAATGCCAGAGAATTTAGCATCTTAGCCGTGTTGGCTGTAGCTGTTATTGCCATGGGTATTTACCCTCAACCAGTCATTGAAGTGATGCAGGTTTCTATTGAACATTTATTAAACCAAGCATTAGTCTCTAAACTTTAAGCCATTAAACATTATGAATAATACATTCACATTTGATACTTCTACTTTATGGGCGGCGATGCCTGAAATTTTCTTACTGAGTGCGATTGTTGTTGTGCTGTTGTTGGATCTATTCTTAACCAAGCCTTTTAAGCAAGTCACTTATTATCTAACACAAGCCAGCTTGCTGATCACCGGCGTTCTAGCCTTTAGTTTAATGGGTGAGCCACAAACCATTATCTTTGGTGGATCGTTTATTCTAGATAATATGGCCTCAGTATTTAAAGTCTTTATGGCGGGATCAACCATGGTGGCAATGGTCTATACGCGTCATTATCTCACCCAACATTCACTCTTCAGAGGCGAGTATTTTGTATTAGTCATGTTGGCCGTATTGGGCATGATGGTGATGATTTCTGGCTATAGCTTATTAACGTTGTACCTTGGGCTGGAGATTTTATCTTTATCACTTTACACCCTGATTGCTATTGCGCGTGAGCGTGCGGGTGCGGTGGAAGCAGCGCTTAAATACTTTGTGCTGGGTGCGATTGCCTCGGGTTTATTACTTTACGGCATGAGTATGATTTACGGCATTAGTGGTAGTATCAATATTACTGATATTGCCAACTTTGCTACCAGTGCTAATCTCGCTTCTAGAGAAACACTGATCCTTAATTTTGGCTTAGTGTTCTTAGTGATTGGTATTGCTTTCAAATTAGGTGCAGTGCCGTTTCATATGTGGGTGCCAGATGTTTATCAAGGCGCGCCTACTTCAGTCACTTTGTTTTTATCCACGGTGCCAAAAATTGCCGCTGTGGCGATGTTGGTACGCATTTTGGTAGATGGTCTAGGGGCGATGCATGCCTATTGGGCAGATCTATTTATGGTGTTGGCAGTGTTATCCATTGCACTCGGATCAGTCGTGGCACTTATGCAAACCAATATCAAGCGCATGTTGGCGTATTCAACCATCTCTCATGTTGGTTTTATTATGCTCGGTTTTGTCACGGGCGTTGTTAGTGGCTATGGCGCCGCTGTGTTTTATGTGCTGGTTTATATTTTGATGAGTTTGGCAGCTTTCGGCATGATTATTCTACTCAACAAAAAAGGCTTTGAGGCCGATCAAATTTCTGATTTTAAGGGTTTGAGCAAGCATTCGCCTTGGTTCGCTTTGATGATGTTAGTTATTATGTTGTCCATGGCGGGCGTGCCACCGTTCATTGGCTTCTACTCTAAGCTCTTTATTCTTCAGCAAGTTATATCTGCAGGCTTTGTAACGATCGCCGTCATCGCGGTTGTTTTTGCGGTGATTAGTGCTTACTATTATTTACAAATTATCAAATCGATGTATTTTGAAGATGGCGACACCCAAAGAACGATCACCGCACCAATGGATATGCAATTGATCTTATCGATCAATGCCATATTGATTCTAGCCGTAGGTCTATTCCCTGATTTTTGGATGAAACTCTCCGTATCATTGTTTTAAAGTGGTTCATTTTAATAATTTCCAAAATTTTTAATCAGAATGATAAACAGCACCCAATGTGCTGATTATTAACTAGAAAATACCCTTGTTAGCCTGTCAAAAGTCTGTTTTATAGCTATAAATTGAGATTTTTATGAAGATTAAGAGTGGTAAGGTGTTTTTAATGAGTGTTTGGGCTTATTATCATTATTTCCGATATTTTTTAATCAATAAAACGCCTATTTATTAGTGTGTTTGGCTCATCATGCTAAAATCCAATCCTAATTACACTTAATACACAGCCAGTCAATGAAAATACTCATCAGAAACTTACCTCGCACATTATTAGAAAACAGCCTTAAAGAGTTGTTTGAAGCTTATGGAGAGGTACAATCTTGCACAATAGTATTAGATAAAACAAGCGGCGAGTCTAAGGGCTTTGGTTTTATTGAAATTGCAAAAGTAGGTGATGCAAAAGCTGCCATTCAGGGTCTAAATGGCAAACCGATTAATGGCAATAAAATTAGAGTTAAAAAGGCCGAGACAACAAAAAACGCCTAATAATCAATCAATGGCCACAACATTAGAATAGATGCACAACCAAGATCCACTACATGGAATTACGCTCAAAACAATCGTTACTGAGCTAGAAGCACATTTTGGCTGGAAAGAGTTAGCTAAGCGTATTGATATAAACTGTTTTAAGAGTGATCCCAGTATCAACTCTAGCTTAAAGTTCTTACGGAAAACCCCATGGGCAAGACAAAAAGTTGAACGTCTTTATTTGAAATTTTTCGCCTAGGCTGTCGCTACCCATTTTTTTTAGTTATTACTTAGCTTAATTACACCAATCTCAGAGGTTTTCTTCCAGGCATGCCCATAAATTACTTCATAAGTAGCAGGTAGTTTTCCATCTTGACGGTAAGATTCATACATCTCAACCATGAGCTTGAATTTATCTTTTCCCATGAGTGCTTTTGAGCGCGCGTTGACACTTTGTGCACCGATGGCCTTAAGGTCTCTGAGTAAATCCGTAACTGTTTGATAGGTAAGGGTGAGAGTTTCCATTTCCATCACTGGTGATTGAAAACCGGCACCAAGCATTTGATCGCCAATGTCATGCATGTCGGTGAATGTATTGACGTGGGTTTCGTTGTCCACCACTGACCAGCTCTTTTTAAGCTCTTTAAGGGTATCGGGGCCAAAGGTAGAAAAGAGGATTAATCCGTCATTTTTAAGCACTCTATGGATCTCTGAGAATAACTGATTCAGATCAGGACACCACTGCATCATTAAACTTGAAACAACGATATCAACACTATTATCTGCCAAAGGTAGATGACTAGCATTAGCGCAAATTTTGTGGCTTGCTGGGTTATGCTTAAGAGAGTTTTGGGCAAAATCTAGGCAGATAACCTGCGAGCCCACAAAACGCTTTTCAAGCTGCTGAGACAGTAGCCCTGTACCAGCACCTAAATCAAGAATAACATCAGACTTGGTGGTAATGACATCAAGTTTTTTACTGAGTCGAGTGGCGATTTCTTTTTGCAAAAATGCATGATCCTCATAATCATTTGAAGCTTTGTTAAAGGCCGCTCTTACTTGAGACACTGCACAGCCTTATGAGTGATATCTTGTATGAGTTTTAAATAATGATTAGCACCCGGTTTAATATCAAAGCCGATAATATCAATATCTGCTGTTTTAATTTTTAATCCTTCGGTTAAGGTGTTAATGCGCTTATCTGAGGCTTCACTCGTGAAGAGCAAGCAAGTAACTTTCTCATCTTTGATGATTTGTTTGGCTTTTAGGATTTTAAAAATACTCAAGTTTTCACCATGTTGACGACTTACGCTGCCAACACTCTTAAGCTTATAATTTTCAATAAAATGCTCAAATGCATTATTATAAGTCATTAGTGGCTGGTTGGTATAGTTTGATAATTGTTGTTGAGTAGTATCTTGAAGTTCATCTAGCTTAAGTTTAAGTGTGTCTAAATTGGCAAGATAAATAGCTTTGTTTTTTGGATCAATTTTTATAAGCCTTTGACTGAGTGCTTGAGTAAAACCCTGCATATCTTCTATATTTAACCAACTATGATGATTAACTGAGCCGGCATGTTCATGCTCATGTTCATGTTCGTTACCTTGCTCGACTTCATTTTGATCAACCGTTAGTACTTTATCTGCTTGAATATTACGAATAGATTTGGCTAAGCCTTCTTCAAAATCAGGATGAACAATCACTACTAAATCAGCTTTTTCAAGTAAAGATATTTGTGATGGCTTTAGATGTGCATGGTGCGCTGATTGATTGCCACTCAGTAGTAATGTTGGCGTGCTAACACCTTGGGTAAGAGTACTTACAATTGAATGAATGGGTTTAATGCTCACCACAATGTTTGGATTAGCAAATGTATTGGTGGCTAGTAGCAGAGTGAGGAAAAATAGGTGAAATTTCATGTTGGTGATTATACTATTTTTGGCAAATAAAGACAGCACGCTTAGGTGCAGGCAAACCTTCGATGGTTAAATTGTCATCATTTGGATCGAGAAAGTCTTTGATAGATTGGGTGTTATCCCCAATCCAATGGGTGGCGCGCTGTTCTGCTGGCGTGGTTTTGGTGACATCGACTAGTTTAATATTTTTAAAACCAGCTGTTTGTAGCCAGCTGTGCAGTGTGTCAGTAGAAGGCAGGCACCAAACATTACGCATACGCGCATAACGATCTTCTGGAATGATTTGATCGCCATGCTGTTTGTCAATAATTAAGGTTTCTAAAATAAGCTCACCTTCATCAGCCATAACATTCATCAGTTGCTGAAGATGCAAGTTATGGTCTTTTTGGTGATACAAAACACCCATGGAAAAAACACTATCAAACAAAGGCTGCTCAGGCATTTGTTCAAGTTTTAAAGGTAGAACATAAGCTTTTGGCGGCTGGTTTATGAGTGCACGAATGGCTTGAAATTGATAGTTAAAAAGTAGAAAAGGCTCAATTCCGAGCGCTATTTCAGCGCCTTGCATGGCCATGAGATAGGTGAAATAACCATTGCCAGAGCCAACATCTAACACTATTTTTCCTTGTAAGGGCTTGACATGGTCTTTGAGTCGATCCCATTTCATATCCCCACGCCATTCACTTTCCAGCTTTAATTCTCCAATTTGATAAGGACCTTTGCGCCAAGGCATGAGCTGTTTTAAAGATTGTGCTAGCGCCTGGTCGTTAGTATGGGTATCGATCGCAATATAAGGATGTTTAAAGCTCAGCACTCCTGACTGAGTCTTTTGGATATTGGTAATAGCACCTTCCCACTTAGGGATGTTGCCATTATTAACGGCAAAAGCCTGCTTCGACAACTCAACTAATTGATTACAAATAGCAGATAGGCGCGTCATATTACAATGTTTTTTAAAATCGTTAATCATACAAAACCAAGGTGATATAAAATATAGTCAAGAAGAGGAATTTTAAATTATTTGGAGATTAAGGATATGATGAATAAAACATTAACTTTTGCAGCAGCAATTACTTTAACAACCGCGCTAATTGCTGGTGGTGATGATCGTGATATGGGCCCAGTTGAATCATTTGATTCAATGCAGCCTGTTGCTGAAAAAACTGTGATTACTGAACAAACACCAGGATCAATGAAATTAAGCAAAGTGATTGGTCAAACGCCATCAGGTTTTGCAGTGACTCAAGGTGCGCATGCAGCTTGTCAAGTAACATTAGACTTATCAGCTGACAATATTGCTAGATTTGAAGATGCACTAGCTGGCGGCTTCTTGTTTAACACCGGACCAATTGATGCTATGGGTACGTTATTTTCACCTGAGCGTTGGGCAGATTATTTTGCTTGTGTAAAAGGTCAGTAAGCGTTATTCTTGAATACCAATAAAAAGGCCTGCAATTGCAGGCCTTTTTTATGTCTAAAGAAAAGTTTAAATTTCTAGCAGTGAATTTTCTTTCTCGGTTAATTTAGCTTCCACTTCTTTAACACTAGCATCTGTTATTTTTTGGACATTTTCTTCTGCTTTTCTTGCCTCGTCTTCTGAGATTTCTTTTTCTTTTAATAAATCTTTAAAGTCGCCATTGGCATCACGGCGAATATTGCGAATGGCAATTTTGGCATGTTCTGCTTCGTCTCTAACGACTTTAACTAAATCACGTCGACGCTCTTCGGTGAGTGGTGGTAGCGGGATGCGAATCACTTGGCCCATGGTTTGAGGATTAAGGCCAAGATCTGAAGTCATAATGGCTTTTTCCACAGCGGCTGACATGTCTTTTTCCCAAACAGATACCTTAAGCGTGCGGGAATCTTCAGCAACAATATTACCCACTTGAGACAGAGGCACCATTGAGCCGTAATATTCTACTTGAACCTGTTCTAGTAAAGAAGGGTGTGCACGGCCGGCACGAATTTTTCCAAAATTTGTTTCGAGAGAGTCAACACTCTTGCCCATGCGCTCTTTGGCGTCTTGTTGAATTTCAGCTAGCATATTTAATTCCTTACAATGGTTCCTAGGGCTTCACCCTTGAGAATGTTAGACAAAGTGTTGGTGTCTTCAAGCATACTAAAGACACAAATTTCGATATCATGTTCACGACACATGGCAAAAGCTGACGTGTCCATAATTTGTAAATTTTTGCTAATGGCTTCATCAAAACTCAAAGTATCGTAGCGAGTTGCACTTGGATCTTTCATTGGGTCAGCGGTATAAACACCATCAACTTTAGTGGCTTTAAATACTGCCTGCGCACCAATCTCAATAGCTCTGAGTGTGGCACCGGTGTCTGTAGTAAAGCATGGTGCACCAGTTCCAGCAGAGAAAATAACCACTTTACCCTCGCCAAGTGCTTGCTTGGCTTTGTTGTGGTCTACAGGTTCACAAACACCACCACCAATTGGAAAGCCAGACATAACTAATACGTCAACGTTATTTTTGCGACAAGAATCTGAAATAGCGAGTGCATTCATCACTGTAGCGAGCATACCCATATGATCACCTGTAACTCGGTTCATGCCGGCCTCTGCCAACGCTGCACCACGGAAGATATTGCCACCACCAACAACAATACCCACCTCTACACCTTGATCTTGGACAGATTTAATAATGCCAACAACTTTATCTAATGTGGCTGGATCAACTGTGTTTTCTGAGCTAGCTAGCGCTTCTCCACTCAATTTTAATAAGATGCGTTTATATTTGCTCATGCTTGGTTAAATATTAATAATAGTCATTAGAATAGGGTGATTTTACCTATCTTACTCATTATAATGAACCCTTTGTCCGACATAATTTAAGCCCTAATATGGATCAGATTAGCATACGCGGCGCTCGCGTTCACAATTTAAAGAATATTGATATCAACATACCGAGAAATAAGCTGGTGGTGATTACCGGTTTGTCAGGCTCAGGTAAATCCTCATTAGCTTTTGATACGATTTATGCAGAAGGACAAAGGCGTTATGTTGAGTCTTTGTCGGCCTATGCGAGGCAGTTTTTGTCGCTAATGGAAAAGCCAGATGTGGACCACATTGAAGGCCTGTCTCCGGCAATTTCTATTGAGCAAAAAGCCACATCTCATAATCCTCGTTCGACCGTTGGCACAATTACTGAGATTTATGATTATTTAAGATTGTTGTTTGCACGAGCCGGCATTCCAAAATGTCCTGAGCACGAGATTGATTTAGAGTCGCAAACAATCTCTCAAATGGTTGATAGCATTATCACACTGCCTGAGGGTGAAAAGATTATGCTACTGGCGCCTATTGTGCAAAATCGTAAGGGTAGTCATAAAAAGCTTCTAGAAGAATTATCACACCAAGGATTTTTGCGTGCCAGAGTAGATGGTGAAGTACTGTACATGGACGAAATGGAGGAGTTGAACGGTAAAACCAACCATACTATAGAAATTGTTGTTGATCGTTTAAAGGTTCGTCAAGACATTGCGTCGCGCTTATCTGAATCTTTAGAGACCGCGCTGAATTTGAGTAGTGGTTTGGTTAAAGTGGTGCCAATGGGTGATGAAGCGACTTGGGATGAGATGGTGTTCTCTGCCAAATTTTCTTGTATTGAGTGCGGCTACTCATTAACCGAATTAGAGCCAAGGCTTTTTTCATTTAACAATCCAGTAGGCGCTTGTCCTACTTGTGATGGACTGGGTGTTAAAGACATGTTTGATGCGCAGAAAGTGGTGGCTAACCCAGGTCTGAGTTTAGCTGATGGTGCGATTTATGGCTGGGGTCGTTCTAACGCCTATTTTTATCAAATTTTGATGTTGGTGGGTCAATATTATGGTTTTGATATTGAAACTACTTATGAAGAGTTAAGCGATGAGCATAAAAAAATTGTGCTGTATGGTAGTGGTGAAGACGAGATTGATTTTTCTAAAATAAAAGGTCGTAAGGGTTGGTCAAACAAGCCTAAGCCTTTTGAAGGGGTTATTCCACGTATGATGCGTCGTTACGAAGAGAGTGAGATTCGCTCGGTTCGTGAAGAGTTATCACGCTATGTGGTAAGCCAGGATTGTATGGCATGTGATGGTGATCGACTGAACGAATCTGCCAGAAATGTCTTTATTGGCGGCAAGAATCTATCGCATATCACCAAACTTTCTATTGCCAATATCTATGAATTTTTAAAGTCGCTTGAGTTGGAAGGCGCTAGGGCGCAAATTGCTGACAAGGTTTTAAAAGAGATTATTCAGCGTTTAGAATTTTTGATTAATGTTGGACTTGAATATCTAAGTCTTGATCGTAGAGCCAACTCATTATCAGGGGGTGAGGCGCAACGAATTCGTCTGGCTAGCCAAATTGGTGCTGGATTGATGGGCGTGTTATATGTTTTAGATGAGCCTTCTATTGGATTGCATCAGCGAGACAATCAAAAACTTTTAAATACGCTGACGTATTTGCGTGATATTGGTAATACAGTGATTGTGGTTGAGCATGATGAAGATGCGATTAAGCAAGCGGATTATGTTGTTGATATTGGCCCTGGCGCAGGTATGCATGGTGGCGAGGTGATTGCATCAGGCACACCAGAAGAAGTAGCTAATAATCCAAAATCTTTAACTGGTGATTATATTAGTGGTAGGCAAAGTATTGAGGTGCCGAGTGTGCGCAAAACTTCTGACCAGTGGATTGAAATCAAAGGCGCCAAGGGTAATAACTTAAATGATGTGGATTTATCAATCCCTATTGGGGTATTGACATGTGTTACCGGTGTTTCCGGATCGGGTAAATCAACTCTGATCAACGACACTTTGTATGCATTAGCGGCGCGAGATCTTAATCGAGCACAAACCACACCAGCAGAATTTAAGAGTGTGACAGGGTTGGAAAATTTTGACAAAATTGTTAATATTGATCAAAGCCCAATTGGGCGAACGCCTCGTTCCAATCCAGCCACTTATACGGGTATTTTTTCTTTGGTTCGTGATCTTTTCTCACAGACATTAGAAGCACGAAGTCGAGGCTATAAGGCCGGTCGATTTAGCTTTAATGTCAAAGGTGGTCGTTGTGAGGCGTGTAAGGGTGATGGCTTAATTAAAGTAGAAATGCACTTTCTTCCCGATATTTATGTCCCTTGTGATGTGTGTCATGGCGATAGGTACAACCGTGAAACGCTAGAAATTACCTACAAGGGTAAGACCATTTCCGAGGTGTTGGATATGACCGTTGAGACAGCGGTAGAGTTTTTTGAGCCGATGCCAAAAATTAAGCAAAAATTACAAACACTAATGGATGTGGGCTTGTCATATATTACCCTAGGACAAAACGCTACCACCTTATCAGGTGGCGAAGCTCAGCGTATTAAACTAGCCAAAGAATTGTCAAAACTTGACACGGGACAAACGCTTTATATTTTGGATGAGCCAACAACAGGCTTGCATTTTCATGACATTAAGCAATTACTATCTGTGATTAATCGTCTGCGTGAAAGGGGTAATACCATTGTTATTATTGAGCACAATCTAGATGTGATTAAAACCGCTGATTGGATTGTTGATTTGGGTCCTGAAGGGGGTGACAAAGGTGGCTGTATTATTGCCACAGGCACGCCAGAATCGGTAAGCGTTGTTAAAGGTTCTTATACGGGCGAGTATCTAAAAAGTTATTTATAAAGTGTTTGGCTGATAATTAGTAATTTGATAATGATAATCTCTGCCGTTTTTAACTTGTTTAATGGATATTGGTAAGTATTGGTATTCTGGCAAAAAATAAGCTTCTAGGCGATCGCCTTTGCCAATTTTTTCAATTTTAATGGCGCTTAATTGTTGTTGGTTTAGACTGATTGGTTGCAAGCCAGTTTTTTTATAATACTGCTGTTCAACAGACTTTCCATTGGCTACTTGGTAGTGAAATTCAGTCTGATCTGGAGCGTACTTTAAATTATGGGCCAAGGCCAAAAATAAGCTAAGCGGGTCCACAATAGTGCCTGGCTCTGATTTCCAGGTGCGTACAGTGGGCTGGGTTTTAGTAAGATTTGAGACCACTCGTAGGTGTTTGGCGTTCATGTCAATTGAATAATTCTCTTTAACTTTTGAATCTTCCAGCTCCATAATTTGATAGTTAACGCCATCAACCCCCATTTGATTAATGCTAAATGTGGAGCTAGCAGTAACAGAATACTTTTTAACCAGCGCGGCTATACCGGTGGTTTTGGCATTGGCTGTATAAAAATACTGGTCGTCTAGCTGATGTAGTGTGCGAACCTCTTCTGCAATTTTCAAGCCATTAATAGATAGTTGGTATTTGGCAATATGAGGCTCAAGCGTCTGAGCGTTTGCAGAAATAATACTGATAATCAGCAAAAGTGTGGTTTTTATAGACATTTATCATCCACTACAACGCAATTATCGTTGAGTGATAGCCGCCCTTGGGTGAAGCAGTGAATCACTTTGGGGAATAGTTTGTGTTCCTCTGTCAGCACTCGCTGGGCGAGTGACTCGACAGTATCATCTGCTAGAACTTGAACACGAGCTTGGGCAATGACAGGTCCGCCATCTAGCTCAGAGGTGACAAAATGAACGCTGACGCCGTGTTCACACTCACCGGCATCAAGCGCTCTTTGATGGGTGTTAAGACCTTGAAATTTTGGTAGTAGAGAAGGGTGAATATTAAGCATCTTGCCGGCATATTTTTGGGTAAATTCTGAGGTAAGGATGCGCATAAAGCCTGCCAAAATAATAATATCTGGCTGGTATTGATCAATAATTTGACTTAAGCTTTGATCAAATTTTTCTCGAGTATCGAAGTTTTTATGATTGATTGCATGAGTAGATATATTAGCACTTTGAGCGCGCTTAAGCCCATAAGCATCTTCTTTGTTACTAATAACGGCTTGAATATCTAGATCAATTTTTTCAGCATTATCAATCAGTGACTGAAGGTTTGAGCCGCTGCCAGAGATTAGGACAACACCTTTCATTTAAATAATGACTTGCTTGCCTTCGTTAGCGACAATTTCACCAACGAGCCAAGCTTTTTCACCTTGTTCGTTCATGTGCTGAATAACAGCCGTGCTTTGCTCAGCTGGAACAACAAGCACCATACCCACGCCACAATTAAAGACGCGATACATTTCCATAATGTCGATATTGCCGTTGTCTTGTAAGAATTGGAAAATTTCAGGTAACACCCAAGAAGCACTGTCTAGCTTTGCAGCCAATTCAGCTGGCAAAACTCTTGGAATGTTTTCCAAGAGGCCGCCACCCGTAATATGAGAAATAGCATGCACAGAGTATTTTTCAATCAGTGATAGTACTGATTTAACATAAATTTTGGTCGGCTCAATGAGTGCTTTTAGTTGTGCATCTGTAGGCTTGGATTGTTCCAAGACTTTACGAACGAGTGAGTAGCCATTAGAATGAGGACCTGAAGAGGCTAGGGCGATAATATGGTCACCATTAGCGACTTTTGTGCCGTCAATAACTTTATCCTTGTCAGCAATGCCCACGCAAAAACCAGCTAAATCGTATTCTTCACCTTGATACATGCCGGGCATTTCAGCGGTTTCACCGCCGATTAGGGCACAGCCTGAAATTTTACAGCCTTCGCCAATTCCGTGAATAACCGAAGTGGCTAGCTCGGTATTTAGCTTGCCAGTTGCGTAATAGTCTAGGAAAAATAAAGGCTCTGCACCTTGTACGATTAAATCATTGACACACATGGCGACTAAGTCAATACCAATGGTGTCGTGCTTGTTAAGCATTTCTGCTACTTTGAGTTTGGTGCCAACACCATCTGTTCCAGAAATCAGAACTGGATTCTTATATTTTTTAAGATCTAGTTCAAACATGGCGCCAAATCCGCCAAGACCGGCTAATACGCCATCACGCATGGTTGATTTTGCAATGGGTTTGATTTGTTCAATTAAGTCATTACCTTTGGTAATGTCGACACCTGAATCTTGGTAAGTCAATGATGACATAGGGTTTTTTCCGTATAATTAATTTTTTTGAATCTCAATTGAATCCGTCGAAAAATGAATTTTTCCAACGTGCCAAATGCACTTTCAATTTTACGCATTATTTTAACAGTACCAGTTGTAATGACGCTGTTAAATCATCAATATTTTTTGGCAATGGTGTTGTTTTTTGTTGCTGGCATTACCGATGGTTTAGATGGCTGGATTGCTAAACGCTACTCATTTGAGTCACGATTAGGTTCTATTTTAGATCCGGTGGCTGATAAATTGTTATTGGTGAGTAGTTTTGTTACGCTGAATTTGATTGGCTTGTTGCCATTATGGCTGTTAGTTTTAGTCTTTTTACGTGATTTAATGATTGTGTCAGGCACAGTCGGGTGTTTTATTGGTGCTGGCACTCCAAAAGACGAGCTACTATCCCCTTCGAAACTGTCCAAAATCAACACCGCACTACAAATTGCCTTGGTTTTGTTTTTGGTGGTTGTACAGTTGTATCCAGTTCAAGAGCAGTGGAGTACCGTATTTTTTATCATTGTTGCCACTTCAACCGTGCTGAGTGGTGCGGATTATATTTGGATTTGGATGGAGAAGATTATCTCCCAAGAGAAAAAATAAACACCTTGTCATGAAGCAGTTAGGGCTCCCGATTTCACTCAATTCAAAGATGCTGCTAAGTAATTTTTCGCTTGATAAAAATCAAGCGTTACTGGCTTTTATTGATGATTTATTTGCTCAAGAGCGCCCTTCTGTTGTTTTTATTTCTGGTGACAAGTCCAGTGGCAAAACTCATCTATTGCAGGGTTGTATTTTTAAAGCATTAGAGCAAGGTTTGCAAGCAGTTTATCTAGACATTAAACAGGCATTACCAAATGATTTTTTAAATACACTGGCTGATTATGACTGGGTTTGTATTGACAACATTGACCAGCTTGATTCGACTCAACAACAAGAATTATTTGATCTTTATAATCAAATTAAACAAACCAAAACCAAGCTTATTGTTTCAGCGTCTACTCTCCCTGGTGAGTTGACCCTATTAACAGATCTTAAAACGCGATTATCTTTGGCGGTTGTGTATCGTTTAGAGCAGCTTGATGACCAAGAAAAGATTGATTTAATTCAGCGTAAGATGCAAGATAGGAATCTTGAGATTGATGACAAGGTTTACGCCTATTTATTTAAAGTTTTTTCTAGAGATTTGAGCGTGGTGTTATTGGCTATTGACCAACTAGACCAAGAATCTCTCAGACAAAAAAATCCAATTTCCATTCCTTTTGTTAAGAAGATTTTAAAAATTTAAGGTTTTTTTCTAAATTTAAATTTGGCAATTCTTGGCATGAGTTTTGAAAAAGGAATACGTGACAGGTCGAGATAATTTATATGAATCTTTGTCACTAGTGTTTTAATGTCGTCGATTTTATCGCCATTATCAACCCCCATTAACTCTTGTAGAGCCAGCAATCCACCCATTTTTATTTTGGATTGCTGACCAACCGATAAGTTATTAACGTGGTGGGTCTTTAGCACAAAATCGCTATTATCCCGCAAGTGATAATAAACCGCTTGACAAGCGTCTGAGGCGTTGTGATTTAAACATGAGCCAAATTCTTTTTCCGCCACACAATCTTTGGCGCCAAATTGACAGCCACATCGACCGCTAAGAATTAAATGAGAAAAAGGACAGGTAAAGTGCTCGTGAGCCATAACAATAGGTGTTTTGTGTCTTTAATTAAGGTTAAGACATTATAATATAAGCTTTTATTTTAGATAGTTGTAATAACACATGAATTACTTTCCTATTTTTATTGATATTAAGAAAAAATCTTGTCTGGTTGTTGGTGGCGGCGATATCGCCTTTAGAAAGATTACGTTATTACTGAAGGCTAACGCCCAAGTTATCTGTATTGATGGCGCTGCTTGCAAAAGTGTTAAAGCTTTAGCGGGCGATGGAAAAATCACTTTAATTGAAAGAGGTTTTGAGGTGAGTGACATTAATAATCAAGTGTTAATTATCTCTGCAACGGATGATACTCAGCTCAATGCACAGGTGTCTCAGTTAGCACATGATGCAAATATTCCTGTTAACGTGGTGGATTCGCCTGATTTATGCTCGTTCATTATGCCGTCAATTGTTGATAGGTCGCCTATTGTGATTGCTATTTCTTCTGCAGGAAAAGCGCCTGTGTTAGCGCGCCTAATTCGCGCCAAACTAGAAAGCACCATTCCTCATGCTTATGGAAAATTAGCGGAATTAGCGGGTAATTTTAGAGATCAGGTTAAGGCGAAATTTAGCAATATTGAAGATAGGCGTTATTTTTGGGAAAGAGTATTTTCAGGTATTGTTGCTGAAAAGGTTTTTTCTGGCAAGGTGGATGAGGCTAAGGTAGATATGCAGCAACAGCTTGATGATTCAAGCAATACCGAAGTGGGTGAAGTGTATTTGGTGGGTGGTGGCCCAGGCGATCCTGATCTGCTTACATTTAAAGCGTTGCGACTGATGCAACAGGCTGATGTTATTTTGTATGATCGCCTAGTCTCTGAAGAGGTAATGGAACTGGTTAGGCGTGATGCTGAGCTCATTTATGTCGGTAAAGAGCGCGACAATCACAGTGTTCCGCAAGATGGCATTAATCAATTATTAGTCGATTTAGCTAAAAAAGGCAGAAGAGTTTGTCGCCTAAAAGGCGGCGATCCGTTTATTTTTGGTCGTGGTGGTGAAGAAATTGAAACCCTAGCTGAAAATGGCATTCCGTTCCAAGTCGTGCCAGGTATTACAGCTGCTTCAGGCTGTTCAACTTATTCAGGTATTCCGTTAACACATCGTGATTATTCTCAATCTTGTCGATTTGTAACTGGCCACCTCAAAGATGGCAGCATGAATTTGCCATGGAGTGAGTTAGCGGTTGAACAGCAAACCATTGTGTTTTACATGGCACTCAAAGGCGCACAACATCTTTCAGACAAGCTGATTGAGTATGGTATGCGCAGTGATATGCCAGTTGCTCTGGTGGAAAAAGGCACAACGCCTGATCATAGAGTATGGACTACAACGCTAGGCGAATTGCCCAATGTCGTGGCTACACAGCCAATTAAAGCGCCAACCTTAATTATTGTTGGCGAAGTGGTTAAGCTAAGAGAAAAACTCAACTGGTTTGATACCAGTAACTAGGCCTATTAGTCTTTAACGCAGCAGTCGCTATCTTTAAAACCAACTGCTTTAAAGATTTTGGCAGCAGGGCAAAATCCCGTAAAAGCCGATTGAAATAAGTTAAAACCCACAAAGAAAGTTAGCCACAACCAGCTTGCTTCTGCAAACAGAGCGCCGTTGTTTAAAAGTAATGAAGCCATGATAATAGCGCCTGCCATAGCGGAGACTGCGTTAGTAATTGTCATTTGATGATTCCTGTATTTGAAAGTCTCCACTTTAACATTAATTAGGTATAATTTCAAATTCTTCACCCCTAGAGGGGTGCCAACACAACGCGCGGGAGTGGTGGAATTGGTAGACACGCTGGATTTAGGTTCCAGTGTCGTAAGACGTGAGAGTTCGAGTCTCTCCTTCCGCACCATATTTAAACAAGGTGACCTATGAAGACGATTATTCTACATAGTCAAGACTTGACAATAGCACAGCTGGTTTCTCAACAAGTTGGCGCAGATATCCAAAAAAAGCGAACACACTTTCGCTTTACTACAGATAAAATTATTGATTTAAACGCTCTCAGAGAGAGGTTTAAACTCGACTTCAATATAGTGCCGGAGTCATTTTCAGCGAGCCAAATCGGTCTTTTGGTTAGCGATATGGATTCAACCTTGATCAATATTGAGTGTATTGATGAAATTGCTGATTTTGCTAATTTAAAGCCACAAGTTGCAGGTATTACTGAGCGCGCAATGCAGGGCGAGCTAGATTTTGACAGCTCTTTAGTTGAGCGTGTTGCTTTGTTAAAGGGTTTGGATGTTTCTGTATTGGAGCAAGTTTATACACAGAGGCTTCAGATTAATCCTGGCGGCAAGGCGTTGATTAATTTTTTGCATGAGAGAAACATTAAAAGTGCGGTTGTATCGGGCGGGTTTACCTATTTTACCGATCGCCTAGCTCAGGATATTGGCCTTGATTATTCTAGAGCAAATGTTTTGGCGGTTGATAATGCTCGCTTGGCGGGTGTTACTCAAGGCGCTATTATTAATGCTCAGGCTAAAGCAGATTTTATTAATGAATTGTGTCAAAAGCACGCATTAGACGTTAGTCAAGTTATTGCTGTGGGTGATGGTGCTAATGATTTGGCGATGATGAAAGTTGCTGGCTTGTCGGTTGCTTATCATGCTAAGCCTATTGTGGCAGAACAAGCAGATATTGCCATTAATGTTGGTGGATTAGATAAAATTATGGATTTATTTGATGAATAATTTAATATGTTAGTAGAACTTGGACATTTTGCATTGGTGTTGGCATTGGCGTTTGCCTGCCTGCAAGTGGTGTTACCAACCATTGGCTTATTTAGAGGAAATCTGGCTTTGGAACAGTTGTCACGCCCAATGCTGTGGGCGCAATTTTTCTGGACTTTAGTCGCCTTTGCGGTATTGATGAATGCTTTTGTTATTGATGATTTTTCAGTGAAATATGTGGCTGGCAATTCTAATACAGAGCTACCAGATATGTTTAAGATGTCGGCTGTTTGGGGTGCACATGAAGGGTCGTTATTGCTATGGGCACTGATACTATCAGGCTGGAGTGTTGCAGTTTCTATTTTTTCTAAGCGTCTGCCGAACGAGGTTCTAAACCATATTTTGATTATTCTGGGCTTAATTAGTATTGGATTTTTATTGTTCTTACTGCTTACCTCAAATCCTTTTGAGCGTCTTGATATTATTCCTACTCAGGGTCGAGAGCTTAATCCGCTACTTCAAGATTTTGGCCTGATTATTCATCCGCCGATGTTGTACATGGGTTATGTAGGCATGGCAATTCCCTTTGCTTTTGTGTTGTCTTCGCTTATTCGCGGACAGCTTGATTCTACTTGGTTACGCTGGTCGCGTCCGTGGACATTAGTGGCTTGGGCATTTTTAACCTTTGGTATTACACTTGGCTCTTGGTGGGCATATTATGAGCTTGGCTGGGGCGGCTGGTGGTTTTGGGATCCAGTAGAAAATGCTTCATTTATGCCGTGGTTAGTGGCAACCGCTTTAGTGCATTCATTAAGCGTGAGCGAGAAACGTGGTGCTTTTAAACATTGGACAGTATTACTAGCCATTTCCGGGTTTTCTTTAAGCTTACTAGGGACATTCTTAGTCAGATCAGGTATTTTAACGTCCGTGCATTCCTTTGCTGCAGATCCTGCTAGAGGCGCCTTTATTTTGGTATTTTTGATACTTGTTGTGGGCGGATCTCTGGCATTATACGCATGGCGAGCTTCACTCATGCGCAGTCAAAATTCATTTCATTGGCTGTCGAAAGAAAGCGGTTTGTTAATTAACAACATCTTATTGGTGGCAGCGATGCTAAGTGTTTTTTTAGGCACGTTATATCCTTTATTGTTAGACTCTTTAGGATTGGGCAAGATCTCAGTCGGTGCGCCATATTTTGACGCTGTATTTGTGCCGATTATGATTCCTGCTGTTTTGGCAATGGTGATTGCGCCATTTTTACGCTGGAAGAAGGATACGTTTTCTCGTGTCTTAGGGCTTTTAAAGCCAATTTGGCTGGGTGTTGCTGCGTTGTTTGTGGTCAGTTTGTTTATGGTTGAAAATATTTCTGTTTCATTAGCAGTCTTCTTATTTATTTGGATTGTTCTGCATTCGTTGAGTTTATTGGTTAGTCGAATTCGCCAAAAAGGTGCAACCAGTTTGGCTTTTATTGGCATGATTTTGGCACATATGGGTATTGCTATTTTCTTACTTGGGGCAACGGTTACTACGCAATTGGGTATAGAAAAAGATATAAAAATGGAAATTGATCAGCCAATAACCATTGAAGGCTATGAGTTTGTTTTCAAGGGAGTAGATAGTTTCTCTGAGCAAAATTACCAAGGACACAAAGGCAGGATTGAAGCTTATTATGAGGGCGAGTTAATTGCTAATTTGCAACCTGAAAAGCGCCAATATGTTACTGGTATGCCAATGACAGAAGCGGCTATCGATCCTAGTTTGTACCGAGATTTGTACGTTGCCTTAGGTGAGTCTTTAGGAGACGGTGCTTGGAGTTTAAGAATTTACTATAAACCGCTTATTAGATGGATTTGGCTCGGTGGCTTGTTTATTTCATTAGGTGCTTTGTTGGCGGCATTTGACAGAAGGTATCGTTTATCTGTTCAATCGAGGATTGAGTCATGACAATGATTATTTGGATAGGATTGATGCTGGTCGGTTCTCTGGCTTGGGTTATTTGGTTTTTAAAATACCCACTGACTGATAACGGTGTGGATTTACAGCAATCAAATATTGATTTAGGCAGACAAAGAAAATTAGAACTGCAAACTGATCTTGACCAAGGCTTGATTGACCAAGAGCAATTTGATCAAGCACTAGAAGAGATATCAAGCACATTGGCATTGGAGCTTGACCAAACACAGACAAAAGCATTTAAGCAATCCAATATCACGCTTTGGAGTGGGCTGGTGATTGTACTATTACCTATTTTTGCTATCAGTGTTTATCAAAATTTGAGTAATTACACACCCACTAGTAAGGCGCCTACCCTTGATTCTGCGCCACTTAGTCTAGAGCAAAGTGCGACCAAACTTAAACAGCATTTGAATGATAATCCAAAAGATGCCGAGGCCTGGAAGATGCTGGGTTTGAGCTATTTTGAGCTGGGTAAAATCAAAGAATCTTTGAATGCTTATGAGCAGGCTTACCAGCTAAACTCGCAGGATCCTAGACTGCTGGTTGAATATGCATCCGCGATGATTAGTGCAAATGATGATCAGTTTGTAGGGCGACCGGTTAAGCTTATTAAACAAGCTTTAGAACTTGATCCACAAGCACCAGATGCGCTATATCTGGCTGGTATGTTTGCTGTTAGTGTGCAAGATTTTGAGCTGGCTAAAGCGCTTTGGAATAAAGCGTTGAATGCGCTGCCTGAGCAAAGTTCTGATCGACAAGCGTTGGTCAGCATTTTGCAAGAATTAAGTCGAGTTGAAAGTGGCAATATTAGCAATACAGTAACAGTCAATGTGGTAATTTCTGATGAAATTTTGGCCAGTCGCTCTGCTGAAGATTTTCTCATGATTTATGTCAAAGCCGCTAAGGGTAGGCCAATGCCGATTGCGATTCAAAAATTACCCATTAAAGCCTTTACTGGGCAAGTGGTGTTAAGCGATATGAATTCTGTAATGTCAGAAAAACTGCTTTCACAGCATGATCAAGCACTGGTTGTAGTGCGCTTAAGTACGACAGGCAGTGCAATGAAGCAGCCAGACGATTTACAAGTGGTG
This sequence comes from Candidatus Thioglobus autotrophicus, assembly GCF_001293165.1. Lineage (NCBI taxonomy): Bacteria > Pseudomonadati > Pseudomonadota > Gammaproteobacteria > Pseudothioglobaceae (SeqCode) > Candidatus Thioglobus > Candidatus Thioglobus autotrophicus. The sequence goes on from NZ_CP010552.1 coordinate 1,068,069, forward strand.
AGCGAAGTGGTGAGTATTGCTGACAATCCAAGTGTGATTTTAAAACTAAATTAAACCCATGAGTAAAACAATAGAACTAGCCCAAGCCTTAATAAAAATTGATTCAGTGACGCCTAATGACAAAGGGTGTCAGACGTTAATGACGGATCATTTGCAGCGCTCAAATTTTGAGATTAGTGATCTTAAATTTGGCGAGGTGGATAATTTTTGGGCTGAGCATGGCTCAGGCTCACCAGTGTTTGTATTTGCTGGACATACTGATGTTGTGCCAGTAGGTGATGAGTCAAAATGGGATTTAGATCCCTTTTCTGCGCAAATAAAAGACGGTATGTTGTATGGTCGAGGTGCAGCCGATATGAAGGGTTCACTTGCTGCTATGCTTAGTGCTAGTGAGCGCTTTGTTGCAGATTATCCAGATCACAAAGGCACGATTGGCTATTTAATCACCTCGGATGAAGAAGGTCCGGCGGTTGATGGCACCGTTAAAGTTTGTGAGCATTTAAATACCATTGGTCAAGCGGTTGATTATTGTTTAGTAGGTGAGCCATCAGCAACTAACACCTTGGGCGACATTATTAAAAATGGACGACGAGGTTCATTAAATGGCACACTAACTCTTATCGGCAAGCAAGGTCATATTGCCTATCCACATTTGGCCAACAACCCAATTCATCTAGCGGTTCCAGCACTGAATGAACTGTGTGAGGAGCTTTGGGATGAGGGCAATGAATACTTCCCGGCAACCAGTTTCCAAGTGTCAAATATTCACTCAGGCACGGGCGTAACCAATGTTATTCCGGGCGAAATAGAGATCGTTTTTAATTTTCGTTATTCAACCGAATCTACCCATGAAGGCCTGCAAAAGCGAGTGTGCGACATTCTGGATAAGCACCAGCTTAAATACAAAATTGACTGGAACCATTCAGGCTACCCGTTTTTAACCCCTAAAGGTGAATTGGTGAGTGGTTGTGTTGATGCAATTAAAAAAGTCACAGGCGTTGATACTCAGCTATCGACTTCAGGTGGTACTTCTGATGGACGTTTTATCGCGCCAATTCTTAATGCTCAAGTGGTGGAGTTAGGCCCTTTGAATGCAACCATTCATCAAGTTAATGAATGTGTTTCTGCTCAAGATCTCGATGATTTGAGCGATATTTATTATCACATTCTTAAAAATATCCTAAGCTAATATCATGCGCTTTGATATCATCACTTTATTTCCTGACATGTTTTCAGCGATTAAAGAAGAGGGTGTGGTTGCGCGAGCGCTGAAGAAGTCATTACTGGAAATTCATACCTGGCAGCTTAGAGATTTTACGGATAATAAATATCGTAATGTTGACGACAAGCCTTATGGTGGTGGCGCGGGTATGGTCATGCAGGTTAAGCCAATTCGCAATTGCATTAACCAAATTAAGCAAGAAAACCCAAAAACTAAAGTGATTTATTTATCTCCTCAGGGGCAAAAACTCACCCACCAATTGGCTGATGAAATCTCCCAGCTTGAGTCTGTTACTTTATTATGTGGGCGTTATGAAGGAGTTGATGAGCGCGTGATTGAGCGCGATGTGGATATGGAAATATCCATTGGCGACTATGTCATTAGTGGTGGCGAGTTAGCAGCCATGGTGCTCATTGATAGTGTTAGTAGGCAAGTGCCGGGCGTGTTGGGCAATGCACAGTCATTGAATGATTCTTTTGCCAACGGCTTGCTTGATTATCCACATTACACACGTCCAGAAATTATTGATGCTCAGCAAGTTCCAGAGGTTTTGCTGAGTGGTCACCAAGCCAATATTGACGCATGGCGTGCGGATCAAGCGCATAAAAATACCCAAAAAAAGCGCCAAGACCTGATCAAAAAATAGAGCTTATTTGCTTTTTTCCCAAATAAATTTATAATATATTAATTATTCTACAACGGCGTAGAGTCTTAAAAACAAGCAGTGTTGCTGACAAGTTACCCATGAAGGGTTTATTTCTATTTGCAAATGGTTAAATATTTGTAACTATCAAAGGGGAGAAGTATGAAATTTGTAACGGCAATTCTACGACCACACAAATTAGATGATGTTAGGGAGGCGCTTTCAGAAGTGGGCGTATCTGGCATTACGGTCACTGAAGTTAAAGGCTTTGGTCGTCAAAAAGGGCACACTGAGTTATATCGTGGCGCCGAGTATCAGGTTGATTTTTTACCAAAAGTTAAATTAGAGGTGGCTATATCAGCCTCCCAATTGGACGTTGTGATTGAAACCATTAGTAATGTTGCCAATTCTGGCAAAGTGGGCGATGGCAAAATCTTTGTTTCTAATTTAGATAAAGTGGTTCGTATTCGCACGGGCGAAACTGATCAAGACGCACTTTAAGGGGTAAAAATGAAAAAAATATTAAGTTTATTGGCTTTAATGCCAATGGTTGCGTTCGCAGAAGAATTAAACGGTGCGAATACATCTTGGATTCTGACATCAACTGCACTGGTTTTATTTATGACCTTACCGGGTTTAGCGCTATTTTATGGCGGCCTAGTTCGCAGTAAAAATATTCTGTCAATTTTGATGCAGTGTTTTGCGATTGCCGGTATTGTTTCAGTGCTTTGGCTGGTGGTTGGTTATAGTATTGCTTTTGCACCGGGTAATGAGTATTTTGGTAGTCTGTCTAAGTTTATGTTAGCTGGTGTTATGGAGGGTTCGCTGAGTGGCGACATTCCTGAAAGTTTGTTTGTGCTTTTTCAAATGACCTTTGCCATTATCACCCCAGCATTGATTATAGGTGGCTTTGCTGAGAGAATGAAATTTTCAGCAGTTGTTTTGTTTAGTGCGATTTGGTTAATTGTGGTCTATGCTCCAGTTACTCATTGGGTATGGGGTGGCGGCTGGCTCGGCGAGATGGGACTACTTGATTTTGCTGGTGGCACGGTTGTACACATTACTGCGGGTGTCGCCGCTTTAGTGGCGGCTATTGTTATTGGTCCGCGTAATGGCTTTCCAAATAAACCAATGCCTCCACACAACATGACCATGACTATCACTGGTGCAGGTATGCTTTGGGTCGGTTGGTTTGGTTTTAATGGCGGTTCTGCGTTAGCGGCTAATGGCGACGCGGCGATGGCAATGTTGGTAACGCATATCTCAGCGGCAGCAGGCGCTATTACTTGGATGTTTTATGAGTGGATTAAATTCGGCAAACCAACTGCACTGGGAACAGTCACAGGTTTGATTGCAGGCTTGGGTACTATTACCCCAGCTTCTGGCTTTGTTGGCCCGGCAGGTGCTTTGATCATTGGTATTACAGCAGGTATTGTGTGTTTTAATGCGGTAATTTTGATTAAGCAAAAATGGAAAATTGATGACTCATTAGATGTTTTCCCTGTGCACGGTGTGGGTGGTATTTTAGGAACAATTTTAGCGGGTATTTTTGCCTCAGATCAACTGGGTATTTTCTCAGGCCAAGGTTTGGCAGAAGGTATGAGCATTGCTTCTCAGGTTAATATCCAGCTAATTGGCGTACTATCAACCTTTGTTTATACGGCAGTGGCTACCTATATCATTTTGAAGGTAGTAGACATGATGGTTGGTTTAAGGGTGAGCGCTGAAGAAGAGCAGCAAGGACTAGATATCGTTTCTCATGAAGAGAGAGGTTACGACCTTTAAGAAAAGCTAAACTTAGCTAAAAAACCCACCTCTAGTTTGACTATTGGTGGGTTTTTTTATGCCCAGCAAAAGCAATTCGTATATAATCATAGCAATATTTTATGGTTTATTGTAATGCGACTTAATCACCCTTTAACTGGCTCAATGGTAGCCCTGATCACCCCAATGCTTGATGATGGATCGGTGGATTATGCAGCACTTGAATCTTTGGTGGATTTTCATGTAGCCTCAGGTACGCGTGCGATTATTTCCATGGGCACCACGGGTGAGAGCGCGACACTTGATCAGCATGAACATATTGAAGTCATGCGTAGAACGGTTGAGTTAGCAGATTCTCGTATTCCTGTTATTGCGGGTACGGGGGCCAATTCAACCTCTGAAGCTATTGAGCTAACTCAAGCGGCCAAAGACATTGGTGCAGATGCTTGTTTGCTGGTGACGCCGTATTATAACAAGCCAACCCAAGAGGGATTGTATCAGCACTATAAGCTGATTGCAGAGTCGGTTGATATTGATCAAATTTTGTACAATGTACCGGGTAGAACGGCAGTGGATTTATTGCCAGAAACTGTGGTGCGTTTAGCGGTTGTTAAGAATATTATTGGCGTTAAGGATGCCACTGGTGATTTGCAAGTTGCCAAAGCTTTGATTGATAGCTGCCCAGAAGATTTTTTGCTTTATAGTGGTGACGACGCCACAGCGATTGAGTTTATTTTAATGGGTGGCCATGGTGGCATTTCTGTGAGCGCAAATGTTGTGCCAAAAGCTTTGTCACAGGCTTATCAAGCAGCATTTGAAGAGAATCGAAAAGTTGCAGAAGCTACCAATCAACCGTTGACTGATTTACACCAGAGCTTGTTTATTGAGTCGAACCCAATTCCAGTGAAGTGGGCGATGCATAAAATGGGCAAATGCGGCAGCGGAATTCGTCTGCCGTTAACAAAATTATCATCACAAGCTCGAGTAGTATTAGAGCGAGATTTATCTAATTTGGGAGTTATATAGTATGATCAAAACATTATTAACAGCGCTACTTTCTTTGTCTTTGGTAGGTTGTTTTTCTTTTGAAGAAAAAGCACAAGAGCAGGCGCCAAGTTTAGGTGAAAGAGATATTAAATATTACGCTAACAAAACTGTTACTTCTTTGGAGATACCGCCGGATTTAACTAAGCCAAGTGTGCAAAATTCATTCAAACTTGAAAATTATGTATCGAATATTCAAGAGGATACTATTAGTTTTTCTAAGAAGGATGAGGCGATTAAAGAGGCGTCAAACATCTTAAGAACACCTTCAAATGTTGAAGTTAAACGCTCAGGTGAGCGTCGTTGGTTGGTGGTGGATAAAAACCCAGAAGCAGCTTGGGGTTTATCTAAGAGCTTCTTTAAGTCACATGGTTTTGCGATTAAAAAAACCAACAAAAAAATTGGCATGATGGAAACAGATTTTTTAGAAAATCATCCTGAAATTCCAGATCGTTCGTTAGGTGTGATTCGTTCAATGTTGAAAAAAGCCATTGCAGCGCGTTATGCATTGCCAATTGTTGATAAATACCGTATTCGTATTGAGCCACTGGCTGACGGTAAGCAATCGGCTGTTTATTTGTCTTTAACGTCAATGGAAGAAGTATTAACCAAAGCAGGCAGTGATGACGAGAATACCATTTGGCAATCTCGCCCAAAAGATCAGGCACTTGAAACAGAAATGCTTTATCGTTTGATGACTTTCTTGGGTAGTGATCACGCTGTGGCAAGAGAGAAAATCATACAAGCTAAAGAAGAGCAGGTGCTAACAGTTGAGTTAGAAAAAGGCATTGGTGGTTACGCTAAGCTGGCTTTCTCGTTAGGTCAATATGATACTTGGGATAATATGGGTTGGGCGTTAGACCAGTTAAATATTGATGTTGAAGATAAAGATGTGAAAGAAGGTAGTTTCTATATTAACGTTGCTAGAACTGAAGATCAGGGCATATTCTCACGTATGTTTGGTGATGATGCTATTAAAAAATCTTTCCAAATTATCGTTAAACAAATTGACACTGGCAAAACAGAAGTTTACTTTAATGATCTTTCCGAAGAAAACGAGCAAGCAACGATTGACTTTAGTTATGAATTCTTGGGAAGTGTTGCCAAGCAATTCTAATTAAGGCCAAGGTGACTCTGTCACAACAGGCAATTAATCAAATCATTCGTCAAGAGGTTTTGGCGGGTGATTTATCTGACCAAGATTTGGCGCAATTTTGTGAGCTGGCGAATGCCGCTTATCGAGACGGCAATCCTATAATTACTGATCAAGATTATGATTTTGTCTACCTGCCTGCTTTAAAGCAGAGGCTGCCAGAGCACTCATTATTTCAGGTGGTCGAGCCAGAAGGTCAGGGTTTTTCTGAAGAGAAAGTTTTGCTGCCTGAGGCTATGCTTTCAACGGATAAAGCCTATTCTTGGCATGAGATTCAAAAATGGATTGAGCGCTTAGAAAAATCTGCCACCGACATAAATCTAGCCATTCAATCCATTCAAATTAAAGCCACACCTAAGCTTGATGGCTTTGCGGGCTTTGATGATGGGGCTCGTTTATATACGCGTGGAGATGGCAAAAAAGGCAGCGACATTTCTAGAGTGTTTGCTCGCGGACTTCAAGTTTATAATGATTCTGGCCGTGGACAAGGGGCTGGTGAAATTGTCATCAAGCAAAGCTATTTTCAAACGCACTTAGCAGATAGTTTTGAATATCCGCGTAATTTTCAAGCCAGTCTTATTAAAGAAAAAGCACTAGACAAAAAAGCGCAACAAGCCATTAATGATAAGGCGGCTTTATTTGTGCCTTTTGTACAACTGCCCACTTGGCAGGGTGAGATTGGTGAGCTGATTGAGCAGTTTGAGACGATTGTAGCTGAAGTGCTAGCCATGGTAGATTTTGATGTCGATGGTGTGGTGTTTGAGGCTACGAATGAGGCGTTAAAAACTCAGATGGGGGCTAATCGAAAATTTCATCGTTGGCAGATTGCTTTTAAAGAAAATAAAGATAAGGCTCAAGTTAAAGTTTTATCCGTCACCCCACAAGTGGGACGTACCGGGAAAATTACACCCGTTGCAGAATTGGAGCCTACCTTGTTAAGTGGTGCCACCATTGTGCGTGCCACTGGGCATCATTATGGGCTGGTCAAGGAGCAAGGTTTGGGTGCGGGTAGTGTGATCGAATTGACCCGTTCAGGCTTAGTCATTCCTAAAATTAATCAAGTACTGCAATCAGCACCGGTAGATATTCCAGCTATTTGCCCTAGTTGTACGGCGCCATTGCAATGGGAGGCAGATTTTTTAATGTGTGTAAATCACGCTTTATGCCCCGCCCAAGTGATTGGGAAAATGGAGTATTTTTTCAAAATACTGGCCAATAATGATGGTTTTGGCATTGCCACGATTGAAAAGCTCTATGAACACGGCATTCGCAAAATTTCACAAATTTATCAGCTTGACCATAGTGCATTAGTGGCGATGGGTTTTGGTGATAAAACCAGTAAAAACTTAATGCACCAATTAAGAAGATCGCATACTGAACAAATAGAGGATTGGCGCTTTTTGGCGGCTTTTGGCATGGCTAGAATGGGTACAGGAAATTGTGAAAATTTATTAAAAGCCTATGCGTTGAAAGAAGTATTTGACTTAAGTTTGGCTGAAATTTCTGCCATAGATGGATTTGCCGAACTTAGTGCAAAAATGATTGTTGTGGGTTTGCAAGCGATCAGAGCTGAGTTTGATGTATTACAGCACTATCAATTTAATTTAGAAATAACACGATTAGATACCGATATTGCGCAATCATCTCATGCTCTTTTTGGTAAAAAAATCGTTTTTACTGGGAAAATGATTGGCTCTAGAGAAGTGATGAAAAAGCAAGCTAAAACATTAGGCATGCAAGTTTTATCAAGTGTGACGGGTAAAACTAATTATTTAATTATTGGTGAAAACGTAGGTCCAAAAAAAATCGAAAATGCACAAAAATTTGGCGTTGAAATTGTTAAAGAATTGGATTATATGGCCATGATTGCCCAATAGTGAGAATCAACCATGCAAATTTCAGAACTTATTACTAGACAAAAAGATTTTCTTAGCGATCAATTAGGCGAAGGATTAATGCAGCTTGCACAAGCTTGTGATAACTGTTTGGAAGACACCCCAAGCTTTGAAAAATTAAACACATTATTGCATGCCTATATGCAGCAGCATCAATACACTAATCTGGTTTATGTGATTGATAGTTTTGGCGTACAGCTAAGTGCCAATATCACTAGAGAAGGGATTAATACAGATTTTCAAGGGCAAGATTTATCCAGCCGACCATTTTTTAATGCCATTGATGATGAGCATCCTATTTATATTTCTGATGCCTATATTTCAACTGCAACGCTTAAGCCTTGTATTAGTGTTGTGCACACAATTTGTCATAAAAATGAGATTATTGGCATGCTGGTTTTTGATTTAGATCTTGAGAAGTTGCCTTTATTAAAACAAGAATTTGCACTGGATAATTGGCGTCAAATAAAGGGTGACCCTGAAATACGATCTAATTTGTTCAATCAAACAAGGGCTTGTTCTGCGATGGATCAATCCATAGATATGGTTCATAATATTGCAATCGAGCTTCTGTGTGAGTTGGGTGTGTTTCATTTAAAGCTGCACTACGCCTCGTCTAGAGCAACTATATGGCCTTTTGATGATCCGTATAATTATCATATTCATGTACTTGATGAAATTATAAGTCCAAATATTTTATTGCTGTATCCTAAAAAGACCTACCCACAGCAAGCTAAAGTGACGCCAGCACAAGTGAGAGAAGTTCTAGATAAATTTAAATACATGCGTTTTATGGATGAAAATCTATATTTAAAGACGGGTAGCTTGAATATTATGAATGGCATGATTGGGTTGAGCTTTTCTTGTGATGGCAATCATTACCTGTCAGTTGAGGAGTTTCTAGCTAATTTTGATAAAATTTATTCTTAGCAAAAGAACGAATTTGATCAAAATTCTGACAGATTCATTTTTTTAGGTATAATACGCAGTAGTTGTTTCCCAAAGACGGGAAGTTAACATCAAACATTGACGTTTATTTAGATTCCTTAATAAGGGATTTCAATAAACGTTTTTTTTTGCATGCTTCATGAGGGAGTTGTGTAAAAAATGGCATGGAAGCCAGATATTTTTATTTGCAAATTTTGCAAATTGAAATATCTGGCTTTTTTTTGGTTCAAAGAAAAATAGGAGAAAGACAATGAAAATAATTACAGCAATTATCAAGCCTTTTAAGCTTGATGAAGTGAGAGGGGCGCTATCAGAGATAGGCGTTTCGGGTATTACAGCAACTGAAGTAAAAGGTTTTGGTCGTCAAAAAGGCCATACAGAGTTGTACAGAGGGGCGGAATATACGGTAGATTTTTTACCTAAAGTGAAGCTAGAAATTGCGATTGCCGCAGACCAAGTAGATAGTGTTATTGAAGCGATTAGCTTGGCGGCTAAATCTGAGGGTGGCAAGATTGGTGATGGCAAGATATTTATTACTGCGCTAGAGCAAGTGGTTCGTATTCGTACGGGCGAAACTGGCTCAATAGCGCTATAAAGGAGGCAACATGGAAAATACAATTTTAGAAATGCAATTTGCATTAGACACCTTTTATTTCTTAATGATGGGTGCGTTGGTGATGTGGATGGCAGCAGGCTTCTCAATGTTAGAAGCGGGTATGGTTCGTAGTAAAAATACGGCTGAGATTTTAACAAAGAATATTGGTTTATTTGCCATTGCCTGTACAACCTATATGGTTTACGGCTATGATTTAATGTATGGCGGAGGTATTCTTTTGGACGGTATTAGCGGTGCGGGTGAAAAATATTCAAACGCCTCTGATTTTTTCTTCCAAGTGGTATTTGTTGCAACAGCAATGAGTATTGTTTCAGGTGCAGTTGCTGAGCGTATGAAGCTGTTCTCGTTCTTTGCATTTGCTGTTGTGTTTACAGGCATCATCTATCCAATGGAAGGTGCTTGGACATGGGCGGGCGAAGCGGTATTTGGTTTGTACACCCTGGGTGATTTAGGTTTTGCTGACTTTGCTGGTTCTGGTATTGTACATATGGCTGGCGCTGCTGCTGCTCTAGCAGGTGTGATTGTGCTAGGTGCGCGTAAAGGTAAATACAATAAAGACGGTTCATCGAATGCGATTCCGGGTGCTAATATGCCATTAGCAACACTAGGCACATTCATCCTTTGGATGGGCTGGTTTGGTTTTAATGGTGGTTCGGTATTAGCTATGGCGAGTAAAGAGAGTGCCAATGCTGTGGCAATGGTGTTTTTAAATACCAATGCAGCTGCAGCTGGTGGTGTGATTGCAGCATTGCTATTGGTTAAATTAATATGGGGTAAGGCGGATCTTACCATGGCACTAAATGGTGCGTTAGCAGGTCTTGTTGCGATTACCGCAGGCCCTGATACGCCAACGGCTTTGGAGGCGACTCTGATTGGCGGTGTTGGTGGTATCTTGGTGGTGATTTCAATCTCAGTACTTGATAAAGTATTCAAAATTGATGATCCAGTAGGTGCTATCTCTGTTCACGGTGTGGTTGGTTTATGGGGTCTATTAGCCGTACCACTAACTAACTCAAGCGTGTCATTCACAGGTCAGTTAGCAGGTGCAGGTACAATCTTTGTTTGGGTATTTGGCACATCGTTAGTATTATGGTTGGTACTTAAGGCAATTATGGGCGTGAGAATTTCTGAAGAAGAGGAATACGAAGGAGCAGATATTGCTGAGTGTGGCTTGGAAGCTTATCCAGAGTTTACAAAATAAACCTTCTCAAGGGAGAACTATAAAGAATTCCTGATAAAAATTTTAAAACGATTTTTACCCCGCTTCTTGCGGGGTTTTTTGGTATAAATCCCTTCTAAGTTTAAACATTAATTATGTAGAATAGGGAAACTAACCCTTAATAAAAATGGAGAAAGTATGATTGTTCAAAGTATTATGTCAACGGATGTAAAAACAGTAACTGCTGACCAACCTGTAAAAGATATCGCATTAATGATGATTATGGATCATATTAGCGGTGCACCAGTTGTTGATGCTGATAATAATTTAATTGGTATTATTTCTGAAAAAGATATTTTGCAGCATATGTTTCCGAAGTTGGAAGATATTATGAGCGATACACATTTTGATTTTGAGAATATGGAAACCAACTATAAAGAAACCATGAGTGTCAAAATAAGTGAAATTATGACCCATGGTGTTGATAGTATTGATCTTGATATGCCTTGTTTAAAGGCAGCGAGCACAATGTGGCTGAAGAAATATCGTAGAATTCCAGTGACTCAAAACGGAAAATTGGTAGGCATTGTGAGTATTGGCGATGTGCATAGAGCAATTTTCAAGTCTTGCATGACTTCATAAGCTAAAATATCTCTCTTATGAATACAGCACTTAAAATCATCTTAGTGGATGAGAACTCTGGACGCTCTGCCATGTTACGCAGAGCATTGCAAGACAAAGGTCATGAGGTTATTTGCCGCATGGCAAGTAGCGCCCAATTGCAAGATAGTAATGAAATGACTCATGCTGACGTGGTGATTGTTAATGCAGATATTCCAGATGAAGAAGTGTTTGCAAATCTGACTGATGTTAATAAAACTAAGCCCAAGCCTATCGTTATGTTTACAGAAGAGTCAAGCTCTGAAATGGCGAGTTCGGCGATTAAATCAGGGGTTAATGCTTACATTGTGGATGGACTTGAAGAGAATCGTGTCCAGCCTATTATTGATGTTGCTATGGCTAGATTTAGAGAGTTTCAAGCGCTTAAAGATGAGCTTGATGCGACTCGTAATCAATTGTCAGAGCGTAAAGCAGTTGAAAAGGCTAAAGGTCTATTGATGAAGCATAAAGAGATTAATGAAGATGATGCTTACCAATCATTGCGAAAAATGGCAATGGATAAAAATAAGCGTATTGTTGATGTCGCTGAGAGTGTTATTAACGCTTTTGAACTATTAGAATAATTAAATCAAGTATCCTTTTTAGGATCTTCATCATCTAGTTTTTTTAAATAATCGGCAAACTCATCATCCATTTTTTGGAAATCTTCATCGATTTTGTCCATTTCAGCATCAAATTCATCATCATCCCAATCCTCTTCTTCCTGCTCTTCTGCAGATTTAGATTGTGTTTTTGACGGCTGACTTGGTGTATTGTCAGGGTCATTATCATCCGACTCAGAGCTATCTTCTTTACGCAAAAATAGAGGGGCAAATATCAGTCCCGCTTCAAATAATAGCCACATAGGGATGGCGATTAAAGTTTGTGAAATAATATCAGGCGGAGTTAATAACATGCCTAATATAAATGCACTAATAACCACGTAAGGTCGATTTTTCTTTAAGTTTTCAATGGTTGTTGCGCCAAACATAAGTAGCAAAATAGTGGCAATTGGTACTTCGAAAGCTACGCCAAATGCAAAAGAAACCTTAAGTACAAAGTCAAGGTAGTATTGAATATCAGGTGTAAAGTCAACAATGCTAGGGCCAATGCTAGAGAGAAAACCAAAAATAACTGGAAAAACAATATAAAAAGAAAACAATAAACCGGCGTAAAACAACAGGGTTGAAGAAATAACCAAAGGCATAATCATTTGTTTTTCATGTTTATAAAGCGCTGGCGCGATAAACTTCCAAACTTGATACAGTAAATAAGGCATGGCGAGATAAACCGCCATAATAAGAGCCATTTTAAGTGGGGTCAAGAAAGGGGAAATGACACCAATAGCAATGATATTACTGCCTTGGGGTAGAACGCTAATAATCGGCGCAGCAATAAAGCTATACACTTCATTGGCAAAAGGAAATAGGCTAATAAAAATGACTAATATGGCGATAACAGAGCGCAATAGAATATCGCGCAGCTCAACCAAATGTTGAACAAAAGTCATTTCTTTAGAGGTCATGATTTAGTCTTATCAACATCAGTTTTGATGTCACTAATAGCTTGCTTGGTTTCATCAAAAATTTCAACAATATTGGCGTCTTTGTCCATCGCATTGAGTTGCTCTTTAAGCTTGTCAACTTCTAGCTCTTCACCGACATCATCTTGAATTTTGGCAATAAAGCGCTTGGCTTTTCCGGCGTACTTTCCTGCCGTTCTGGCAATACCAGGCATGCGCTCTGGGCCCACAATAATGAGAGCAATAACACCTATTAAGGCAAATTCCCAAAATCCAACGTCAAACATAATGGTGTTTTATTTTTTTTCTTTGTCTTTATCTTCTTCAACAACCTTGGCTTCGATAATATCTTCCTTATCATCAAGTTTGTCATTCTCACCTTCTTTCATTGACTTTTTGAAGCCTTTGATAGCGCCACCCAAATCACCACCGATGTTTTTGAGGCGCTTGCCACCAAACAGTAATAATACAATGACTAAAATAATAATTAGTTCAAAAGGTCCTGGCATCATAATTCTCTCCTATTTTTATTTATTGATTTCGATTGGCTTTTTCTTCTAACCCCGACAAGCCAAAGCGTCTTGATAATTCTTGCTCTATTTTATCGACTTCTATGTTCTTGTGTCGTAGTAATACGAGTGTGTGAAACCATAAATCTGCCACTTCATAGATGATTTTGCTATCAACCCCGTCTTTTGCCGCCATAATGACTTCAGCAGATTCTTCACCGATTTTTTTTAGAATTTCATCCACGCCTTTTTTATACAAAGAAGATACGTAGGAGCTCTCAGAACTTGCCTCTTTGCGCTGTTCTAAAATCACCTCTAATTGCTTAAAAATATCATCCATATATATCCTTTGGGTCTTTGATAACCTTAGTCATTGTACGCCAGTTGTTTTCATCTAATTTCTGAAAAAAGCAAGAGGCTCTGCCTGTATGGCACGCAATGCCGCCAATTTGCTCAATTTTAAGCAGGATAACATCACGGTCACAGTCACTGTAAATCTCTTTAATTACTTGCGTATGTCCAGACTCTTCGCCCTTGAACCAGAGCTGTTGGCGAGATCGGGAGTAATACACAGCTTGTTGCCTTTCAATGGTCAATGATAGCGCCTCTTGATTCATCCAGGCAAACATTAGAATTTCACCTGTTTGGTAATCTTGGGCAATGGCAGGTATTAACCCTTGATCGTCAAATTTTACTTGCTCTAATGCATCCATGGTTTGTGTCAATCATCAGCTAAAATGATTAATTTTACCGCTACAAATACAATCTATGAAATTATTTGTTTTTGCCTTGTTTCTCTCTTTAAATGCTTCGTCAAATATAAGTAGCTTCTCACTTGATAGCGATAAGTCCTTATATATTGTCGATGGCGATAGTGTGAGTTTGCAAATGCGAATTGCTGGTATTGATACCCCAGAAATAAAGCAAAAGTGTCGCAAGCACGTCAATCAAATCATTGATTGTGGACGCTTATCCAAGCGCTATTTACAGAAATTACTAAAAAGTATTCCGGGAAAGATTACCCTAGAACCTATTGGCATCGACCATTATCAACGGGTTTTGGTGCATGTTTATAAAGGTGACGCCAACATTGGCAAACTTATGGTTGAATCGGGCATGGCATTTTCTTACAAAGATACTTATCGCCAGGAAGAAGTGTTAGCTAAGGCAGAAAAACTCGGATTTTGGGGGTTTTACACCCCACCAATCAAGCCGTATAAATGGCGAAAAATGAATCGTCGTTAAATTATCTCATTGTCACTAATTCTTCCGCACTTGATGGGTGAATCGCCACTGTGTCATCAAACTGTTTTTTAGTCGCCCCCATTTTGATTGCCACTGCAAAACCTTGTAGCATTTCATCTGCACCATGGCCCATGATATGACAACCGACGACTTTTTCATCATTTCCTGCACAAACAAGCTTTAAAGCGGTGGTGGTTTTATGATCTAGTAGGGCGTCTGCCATTGGTGTAAATTCTGATTTGTAAACTTTAACTTGGTCAAATTTATCATTTGCCTCCTCTTCGGTAAGGCCAATGGTGCCAATTGGCGGATGAGAAAATACCACGGTGGCAATATTGTCATAATCAAGATGACGATCTGTCATGTTGTTATATAGTCGATCAGATAACCTTCTGCCAGCGGCAATGGCCACAGGCGTGAGTGGCGCTCGACCTGTTGCATCACCAAGCGCAAAGATATGTTTAATGTTGGTTGTCTGGAACTTGTCTGTTGGAATAAAGCCACGTTGATTCGCGTTAACACCTGCATTTTCTAGTCCTAAATGCTGAGTCATTGGATTGCGGCCCACTGCCCAAATAATCACGTCAAAGCCGGAAAACTCTCCTTTGTTAGTGTAGATGGTTTTATCTTTTGAGATTTTATCAATCTGTGTACCGTGATGTAGTTCAATGCCATGATTTGTATAGTCTTTGTCTAAGGCATCTTGAATCATTGGATCAAATCCACGTAGTAGCTTGTCAGATCTACCAAAAATTTCCACAGTTGATCCAAGTGCATTGAGTACACCTGCTAACTCGACGCCAATATATCCGCCACCAATTACTGCTACTTTTTTAGGCAAGGCTTCCAGTTCAAAAAATCCATCTGAAGTAATACCGTATTCTGCACCTTCAATATGTGGCACAGTAGGTTCGCCACCTGGTGAAAGAACAATGGTGTCAGCACTGTATAGTCTGCCATTAACACTAATGGTGTTTTGATCGACTAATTTACCAAAGCCATGAATATAATCAATACCTAGATCCTCTAGGTAGCCATCGTACCAAGTGGTAATACCTTTAATATAGTTATCTCGACCTTCTTTTAGCGTTTTCCAAGAGAAGTTTTTCAATTCCACGTCAAAACCAAAACCTTTGGCACTGTTAATTTGTGTGGCAGTATTGGCAGCAAACCACATGACTTTTTTAGGGACACAGCCCACATTAACACAAGTGCCACCAATGGTTTTAACTTCGATAACTGCGCATTTTTTTCCGTATTCCGAAGCTCTTTCTACCGCTGACAAGCCGCCAGATCCAGCGCCAATTGCAATTATGTCATAATGTTTTGTCTGTGTATTATTTGTCATATTTTTTCCTAATGTTAAAGGGGTGGCTCTAGCGCCTACTAATAACCAGCCTTAAGACTGGCTTCAATAAATTTATCTAAATTGCCATCAAGTACATCGCCTGTGTTACTAGACTCAACACCGGTACGTAAATCTTTAATACGTGATTGGTCAAGTACGTAAGAGCGAATTTGGTGTCCCCAGCCAATATCTGATTTAGCATCTTCTAGTTCTTGACTTTCGCTGTTACGTTTTTGTATTTCAAGTTCGTAAAGCTTGGATTTTAACTGCTTCATGGCTTGATCTTTGTTGGCATGCTGAGACCTTCCATCTTGACATTGTACAACGGTATTAGTGGGCAGGTGAGTAATGCGTACAGCTGAATCTGTTTTATTAACGTGCTGACCACCTGCGCCACTAGCGCGATAAGTATCAATGCGAATATCAGTTTTGTTGATGTCAATATCGATGTTGTCATCCACCTCAGGGGAGACGAAAACTGAGCAAAATGAGGTATGACGCTTGCCATTGGCATTAAAAGGTGATTTTCGAACCAATCGATGAATGCCAATTTCGCTACGAAGCCAGCCGTAAGCGTATTCGCCCTGCATATGAATGGTAGCAGATTTTATGCCAGCTACTTCACCTGCTGAAGCTTCCATGAGCGTTACTTTAAATTTGTGCTTTTCGCCCCAGCGTAAATACATGCGTAACACCATTTCTGCCCAATCCTGCGCTTCAGTGCCACCTGAGCCTGATTGAATATCTAGATAAGCTGAATTAGCATCTAAGTCGCCATCAAACATGCGCTCGAATTCTAATTTGGCGATAGCAACTTCAGTAGATGCTAAATCTTCTTGAACGCTCAAAGCAGTTTCTTCATCCTCTTCAGCTTGCGCCATGTCTAGTAATTCTGTAGCATCCTCTAAAATATTGTCTGCACGTTCGAATGTTTGGCAAATATTTTCTAACTTAATCTTTTCTTGGCTTAATTTTTGCGCCTGCTCAGGGTTTGACCAAAGCTCAGGATTTTCCATTTCCAATAGCACTTCTTCTAAGCGACCTTGCTTTTCCTCAAGCTCTAAGTGTGCAGAAAGTAGACTAGACCTTTCAAGTAGGTCGTTAATTTTTTGGTAAGTGGGTGATAGCTCCATGTTCTAGATTTTACTATTGAGTGGGCATAAAAAAAGCCCCAAACGGGGCTTTTATGAAAATAATTTAAATTATTTTCTCAGACCTAGACGTGAAATTAAATCAGAGTATGCATCCACGTTTGTACCTCTAAGGTATGTCAGTAATTTTTTACGTTGAGAAACTAAATGCAAAAGGCCTCTTCTTGAATGGTGGTCTTTTTTATGTGTTTGGAAATGCTCAGTTAAATGCTTAATGCGAGCTGTTAATAAAGCGACTTGCACATTAGTAGAGCCTGTGTCTCCATCAGTAGTTTGGTATTCTTTGATAATTGCTTGTGTATCAATTGACATAATAAATAATTCTGAAACTTAAAATAATAAAGGGCAGATTATACGCTAATTTGGTTAATTGTTCTGATACTTAGACTAAATAAGTTAATAAAAATCACGCTCACCTTTAGGGCGAGTTTTGAAACGCTTGTGTATCCATAAATACTGCTCAGGATATTGCAAAATTTGAGCTTCTAGAATTTGATTGGTTATGGTTGCACTTATGCCAGCATCCGCATCAGGGTAGTTTTGAATTGGCGCTTCAAAGCGCATATTATAGCCTGACTCGGTGCGAATAAAAAAGTAGGGAATAACGACAGTATTTTTGCCTTTAGCCAAACGCGCAGTGGCAGAGACAGTGGCAGTCTGAATGTTAAAAAAAGGTGCAAATATGCACTTTTCCATGCCTAAATCTTGGTCAGGCGCATACCAAATTGGCAGTTTATTTTTAATGGCCTTAAGCATGGATTTGGTGTCTTTGGTTTTAATCATGGTGGCACCATTATCAACAAAGCCTTTGCGCATCACCTCATCGAATAAAGCGTTGTTTTGAGGTCGGTAAATATTAGCGATATGATGTTTGAGTAGTAGCGCGCGAGAGCCTAGCATCAACGGCATAAAATGAGCTGCTAATAAAATAATACTTTGATCATTGTCAATTGCCTGAGTTAAGTGGTGCTCGTTTTCAATACTTAGTAGAGCAGTGATTTTTTTATCTGTTGCAAAATAAGCATTGGCCGTTTCAAAAATAGAGACACCCAGGGCTTCAAAATTTTGTCGGACAAGTGCCTCGACTTCTGATTTATTTTTGTCAGGAAAACAGCGTGAGATGTTAATAAAGGCAATTTTCCTGAAGCGTTTAAGCAGAGGGTACAAGGCCAGACCCATTGTTTTTCCAATAATGATTTGAACTTTGAAAGGCAATTTGGCACCGAGCTTCATCAAGCCGATGAGTAGCCAGGTTGGTAGAAATTTAGGATGATAAAATTGTCGGTTATTCATTAAAATACGCTTTATGCCTTATATTAGTCAGAGCTTTATTGACGATCTTCCTAATCAAGTCGACATCGTTGATTTGATCAATAAACGCGTGCCACTTAAAAAATCTGGCAGTGATTATCGTGCGCCCTGTCCATTTCACGGAGGTAAAAATCGTAATTTCGCCGTGAATGCTCATAAGCAATTTTATCATTGTTTTAAGTGTGGCGAGAGTGGCGGTGCCATTAGTTTTATTCAAAAATTTGACAACTTAGACTTCGTGGAAGCGATTGAAACCATTGCTAACGAATGCGGACTTACCATTGAGTACGATTCTAATACCAATCCGGTTGACCCAAGGATTGAGCGCTATCGAGCATTGTCCAAAAAAGTGGGTGAATTTTATATGGCACAATTGCGTACTTCTCCAGCTAAAGCTAAAGCAGTAGATTATGCTAAATCTAGAGGTATTAGTGGCGAAATTGCCAAGCGTTTTGAGCTGGGATTTGCCACACCAAGTAACAAAGATTTGCTGTTGCATTTTGAAGGTAATGAGCAAGAAGTAGCTGATTTAAAAACACTGGGCTTGGTTAAAGAAGGTCAGTATGGAGATTACGACTTCTTTCGTGATCGCCTAATGTTTCCGATTCATAATACCAAAGGTAATATTATTGCTTTTGGCGGTAGGGCGTTTGATAAAGACGCAAAGGCCAAATATCTTAACTCTTCTGAAAGTGTTATTTTTTCCAAATCAAGAGAATTATACGGCTTATACCATGCGCGCAAAAATTCCAGATCTATGGATTATATGCTGGTGGTGGAAGGTTATATGGATGTGGTGGCATTGCATCAGGCAGGCATTACTAAAGTTGTTGCCACGCTTGGTACGGCGACCAGTACCGAGCATTTGCAAATTTTAATACGTACGACCAATACCATTGTGTTTTGTTTTGATGGTGATGATGCGGGTCGTGCAGCAGCCTGGAAGGCTTTAAAAATTACCCTATCCGTCATAAAAGCAGGCGCAACATTCAAGTTTTTATTTTTACCAGATGGAGAGGATCCAGATTCTTTGGTGAAAAAAGAGTCAGCCAAGGCTTTTGAGCAACGCATTGCCAAAGCTCAGACTTTATCTCAATTTTTGTTCACGCATCTCCAAGCAGAAGTCGATTTTGATACCATTGAAGGCAAGACCTTATTTTTAGAAAAGGCGACAGGATTGATAAAATCGGTTAATTATGAGGCCTATCAACAACAATTGCTAGAGGGCTTAGCTCAAGTGGTGGATCAAAATATTGACCAAGTGCGATCCATTGCTGAACAGCAAGCACCACCAACACAAGAGCCGCCGCCCGTTTATGTAGATATGGAAGTAGACTATGAAAATCTAGATGAGGTTGATATGTCTAGCTTTACAGATGATAGTGGACATTCACAGCCCATGCGCAAGCCTGTTGTTAAGCGTTCCAACATGAAAGCATTGATGTCTAAAATGATTACTTTGCTATTAAATTATCCAACATTGGCTGATTCAACGATTGAGGTTAGGGTGCGTACCATCGAGAATTCACAAGTGCTTTTAGAGTTGGTTAGATCGGCGCAAATGGATGAGGATATTTCCCAAACTGAACTAATTAAACCTTTTCAAGATAAGCAAGGGATTTTTGATCGACTTAAGCAATTGTGTACGTTAGAGCCTCGTTTGAGCGAGATTCAGGCTCGTGAAGAATTTTTAGCTATTTTAACTGCTATAGAAAATCAGCAAAAATCGGAGCAAATTAAATCTTCTATTCATCATGCGCATACTTTAGAAGATCAACAAAAAATTATGCAAGGCATTCTTAAAGGTAAGCGCAAAACCTAATTATCTTAGACTCATTTTAATTGACTTGTCATTGGTTAGAATGTGTTTCATGGTTTCGTTAAAAACAATGGCAGCTGAGTTGGATCCTTGACAATTTCTTTTCAATTTTTTCTTACCCTTTGAATAGCATTTTTTAGGGTGATCTAACCTCACCAGCATAATATATTTCGGTTTTTTAACTGGTACAAAGCCTGCAAAGAAGGTACGCTGAGCGCCATTTTTATCATAAGAGCCGTTGATACTCATCTCTGCAGTACCGGTTTTTCCCGCAATACTATAGCCCTTAATACTTGACCAATAGCCAGAGCCATCATTAGAGGCAACACTGTCTAGTAATTCTGCTATTTTATCAGTTGATTTTTTATTAAAAATTTGCACTTTTTCTTCATTATAAACCATGTTTTTAATCAGCTTTAAACTGGGCATTGCACCCTGATTGGCAAAGACAAGGTAGGCTCTAGCAAGCTGAGCTAGGTTGGTATTCATGGGGCCGTATCCGAAGGAAAGTGTACGCTTGTCCATCATTCCCCACGATGAATAATGCCTAAGCGATCCTGAATTTTCAATACTTGGAATTAAGCCCAGAGGATGGCTAAATCCAAGCTTATTCCAAGTGTTATACATGGCTTCTTTGCTAAGACGCTCAGAGACGTTAACAGTGCCTAAGTTATGAGATTTTTGCAGGATCTTTTTCACAGTAATAGCGTCACCATATTTCCTTACTTCCCGATTGGTTTTAAGGTGCCCGATTGACTTGCTGACATCAATCAGCTCACCATCTTCTGCGCTAATTTTGCCCTGGTCAAGTGCCAAAAGCATGGTGAAGGGTTTCATAGTAGAGCCTGGCTCTACTTTGTCAGATAATACGCGATTACGATAATGACTCGGATTGTACAAACTCTTATCATTAGGGTCATCAGCAGGGTAGTTGACCATGGCTAACACCTCGCCATTAGGCGATAGAATAATGGCCGATCCTGAGTTAGCCTCATGTTTTAAAACCGATTTTTTAATCGCTGCATAAGCATGGTATTGGATATCGGTATCAATTGTTAGCTCGATATTTTGCCCATGTAATAGCTGAGCCGTCACCTGTGGATTGAAATAAGCCTTACTGCTCTTTTTTAAAAAGTTTAAATGGTTTTTACCATCTACACCAGCCAGAACATTTTCAAACTCTGCCTCGATGCCTGATCCACCTTTATTTTCTGAATTAACACGACCCAACAGAGGTGCCATGGAAGCAGACTTAGGATAGTATCTTTGCGTGTCTTGTCTTAAAACAACTGCCTGTCCAATTCTCTTTTTTGAGCAACGGTTAATCATTATTTTTTCACCCGTTACCGATTGCCAATTAATAGCGTTCAGTATTTTATCGGTTAAGCTGATTTTGGCATGACCTGGTTTTTTAATGCATACTCGTACTCTTTGTTTTTTAAAAGCAATCAGGTTTTCAAGAATAGGGTCGGTGAGGGTGATGTTTTTCTTAATCGGTAGGTAGCGTGATTTTATCGCTCTTTTTTTAGCAAGCAGTGTGCTGAGTTTTTCCTCATTCATATTGAGTGCTTGTGCCAAGCCAGGGATAAAAGCTGGATCAATCAGCATGGGATCTAATATCACCCGTTTTAGCAGTCTAGAGCTGGCCAATATGTTGCCATTTCGATCTAGAATATCCCCGCGTCTAGCGGTGTTGGTTTGTAGTTTGTTGGCTTGGTTGTGCGCGCGTTCTTGCACAGATAATCCAGGTTTATGGGTATTGGAAATGGAAATAGCTTGATAAGAAAAAATAGCAAATAAAGCGGTAAATATAAATTTTACAAACCCCTGTCGACGCCAATATCCTTGAACTTTTTCAAGGCCGGGAAATTTTTTTAGAAAAGGGATTTTCATAATGACAAATTACCCTTAAACCATCTGCCAAAATCACCCGGCTCAGGCTCTTTCATTTTTAGCTGATTGATCGCGTGCACTTTAATTTCATCGCCACTCATAATTTGAGAGTGTTCACTTAAGAGTTGTTTGTTTAGCGCCATCATTTGATGCTGCTGGGTGGTGGCACGCTTAATCTGTTTATAAAGTGTATAGGTTTGATGATGCCAAACAATACTTAACAAACTTAAAGCAACTATAGCAAAGAGTAGCACAAGATTAAGTTGAAGCTTGTTTATGGCTGCTGGCATGATCAGTTTTTCACCGCAACCCTTAAGATAGCGCTACGTGAACGTTTATTGTGTTTTACTTCGTCTTTACTAGCAAATTGTTTACCTAGATCCTTAAACGGCATTTTTTCTAATGCTTGATTAGCCACTGGCAAGCCTTTAGGCAGGGGCTTTTGTCGTGAATTTTTCTGAATAAAACGCTTTACAATACGGTCTTCAATCGAGTGAAAACTGATAATAGATAATCTGCCATTGTTACTTAGAACGTCTTTAGAATGCTCTAACGTCTCTGTAAGCTGTTTAAGCTCTTGATTGATAAAAATTCGAATCGCTTGGAAAGTTCGTGTGGCGGGGTGTTTTTTCTTTTGACCTCTGACCACTTCACTAACAAGATTGGCCAATTGTAAAGTGGTCTCTAATGATTGCTCTAATTGAAATTTTTTAATTCTAGAAGCGATATGACGAGATTTTTTTTCATCACCAAATTGATAAATCACATTGGCAATTTCTTCTTCATTAGCCTGTGCTAACCATTGCGCCGCACTTAATCCTGTGGTTTGATTCATGCGCATATCCAAGGGGCCTTCAGTTTGAAAGCTAAAACCTCGATCGGCGTTGTCAAGTTGTGGCGAAGAGACGCCTAAGTCCATCAAAATTCCGTTAATTTTTCCGCTAAGTCCGAGGGCTTCAATCGCGGTGTGCATTTGTGAAAAAGGACTGTGAATTAGGGTTAATCGAGGGTCATTAAATTTATCTTTAGCGTATTCAATGGCGCTTAAATCTTGGTCAAAAGCAATCAGTTGAGCCTGATCACCCAGTCGATCTAAAATCCCCTGAGAATGGCCACCACGTCCAAAAGTCGCATCAATATAAATACCATGTTCGATTAAATCAAGCGCATCAATCGATTCATTAAACATAACCGATTGATGATGATTTGAGCTCATAACGATAATTGAGAAATTTCTATTGGGATTTCTTCCTTTTTGCTTAACGCTTCTAGGTTGTTAAGCTGCTCATTCCAAGTATCTTCATCCCAGAGTTCAAAATTGTGACCTTGGCCACTGAGAATAATTTTTTTGCCAATGTTTGCATAGTCTCGCAAAGCACTAGGGATTAAGATGCGCGCTGCTTTGTCTAGCTCACAATCTGTTGCATGTCCAATGAGCTTGCGCTTTAAGCGTTTGGTATGGATATTTAAAGAAGGCAGGGCGCTGACTTTTTCTTCCAGCGCTTGCCAATCTTTTAAGGGGTATAACAATAAACATGGATCATCAGGATGAATACTAAGTACCATCTGTCCGGCGCAAATACTATCGATCTGAACCTGATGACGCGTGGGGACTTTTATTCGCCCCTTTGCATCGACTGTTAAATTGTGTACACCTCTAAACATTTTTTAATGGTGTTAAACAATCGTTGCAAAACCCAATGAAAGGATAACTGCTGCTGATGCGTAGATAAAAGTGTGTAGTAAAGCGTCCATATTTTTCTCTCCCGAATGATTGATTGGTTGCATTTTTTATAACTCTCCTCAAGTAGTTATAAATAACATTTTATACCACTTTGTACCACTTTCAACCACTTTATTATAATTTTGATAAAAATACGTTTAATAAAAATTTAACAAATTATTGAAATGTGACAAATATCAGTGTTTAAAAGGGTTTTAAAGGTGTTATCTTGATCAAAAAAGTGTGTTTTTGGCCGAAAAAATACGGTTTTTTGCTAGAAAAATGGCAAATTTGGAGAATGATAGATATTTTTTTAAAAATTTTGGATATTTTGCAAATGAGCAAATTTAACCGCCAATAATCTCTGGACCCATGAGCAGGGTTGGTAGGTAAGTAGATATTTGCGGAATAAAGGTGATCATCATCAAGAAAACCATCATTAGTAATAACCATGGCAAGGTTGATTTAATCACTTCAATCAGTGGCATGCCAGTAATGCTTGAGGTGACAAACAGATTCAGGCCGACGGGTGGGGTGAGCATGCCAATTTCCATATTAACCACCATGATAATACCCAAGTGAATAGGGTCAATGCCGAGCTCTATCGCAATAGGAAATAAGATAGGCGCCATAATCAGTAATACCGCTGAAGGCTCCATGAAGTTGCCAGCGATCAGTAACACCAAATTAACAATGAGTAAAAATCCCCATACGGGCAATCCAAATGCAATGATAGTTTCAGCGATTTCGTGTGGAATACGTTCGTTGGTCAGTACAAAGGCAAAAAGCATGGCGTTAGCAATAATGAACATCAGCATGATTGAGGTTTTTGCTGAATCCTTAATGACGGTCGAAATTTCTTTTATTTTGATATCTTTATAAACAAATACGCCCAGAATAAAGGCGTAAACGGCCGCGACGGCGGCGGCTTCAGTTGGGGTGAAAATGCCACCATAAATACCACCCATAATAATAACCACTAAGAACAATCCACCTGATGCACCCGTAAAGGCTTTGATTAAATGCTTGAATCCTTTAAAGGTCACGCTTGGATAGCCTTTAATTCTGGCGGTGAAATAAATGGCAACCATCATCATTGAGCCAATGATCAGCCCTGGAATAACACCTGCTAAAAACATTCTGCCGACGGACACTTCAGTAGCAGCGGCGTATACTACCATTACAATAGAAGGTGGTATGAGAATACCCATGGTGCCAGCAGAGCTAATAACGCCGGCGGCGTAAGATTGTGGATAGCCTTCTTTCACCATGCCAGCAATTACAATAGAGCCGATGGCGATAACGGTGGCAGGTGATGAGCCAGAAACAGCAGCAAACATCATGCAAGCGAGTACAGAGGCCATTGGCAGGCCGCCTTTAATCCAGCCTATACTGGCGATAGCAAAATCAACCAAACGTTGTGCAGAGCCACCTTTGGATAAAAAAGAAGAGGCTAGAATGAAAAATGGAATCGCCATTAATGTGTAATGCTCCATAGCACTGAATAAATGACCTGCAAGGGATGCTAGAGATTCACTGCCGAATAGAAGAATAACGGTGACACTGGACAGGCCTAATGAAAAGGCGACAGGAACACCCATAGCCATCAAGCCAAAAAGCATAAAGAATAGAGTGAAAATAATCATTCTTTATAGTCGTTGTTGTGCGTATCAAAATGCATGGAGGATGTTTTGTTATTAATAACATCAATTGCTACTTCAATCAGTCGATAAAACATCAGTGCAAAGCCTAGTGGCAGGATGATTTTGGCTTGCCATTCTAGGATTGGTAAGTCTTCCATTTCAATGTCAATATCTTTAAGTAGCGATACATATTCATAACTACCAATAAACATAATGATGACAAACACCATGCAAGCTGAAATGGCAAATAAGGTGATTATTTTTTTATTTTTTTTAGAGAATAAATCAACAACGCTATCTACTGCAATGTGTGCACCGCATTTGATAATATAAGAAGCACCTAGTAAAACTAGCCAGGCAAATAAATAGGTTGTGGCCTCGAGCACCCAAACGGCGCCAGAATTAAAAACATAGCGAGCAACAACTTGTGAAAAAGTCAGTAGCGTCATCGAGGCTAATAAGAGGGTGATAAGCCACTCTTCAAGATGATTGATAAGGTTTGAGAATTTAATCATGAAAAAATCTTTGCGTAATTATGACTATTGCTAATATGTCTTTGATTCATAATTATGAAAAGGTTTTTTATAAAAACACAACACTTAGATTGGTTGTGTTTTTATTATTTCCTTAGTTTTTGGCGTTACACTGCTGTACTGCAGCAATGTTGTCTTTGCCCACTTGGTCTTCAAATTGAGCCCAAACTGGCTTCATAGCGCTCACCCATTGCTCTTTTTGTGAATCAGTAAGTGTGTGGATGTTGGTTTTTCCAGAATCTGCAACAGTCTGCATATCTTTAACCGCTGCATCCAGTGCAAACTGCGTAACTTGAACTGTTACTTCTTTAACAATTTGGTCTAACTGCATACGAATGTCAGTTGGTAGATTATTCCAAAAACGCTTATTAGTAACAAGTGCGTACTCTAAAACACCATGGTTAGAGATAGTGGTATCTTTTTGTACTTCAAAGAATTTCTTTGAACGAATATTTGACCAGGTGTTTTCTTGGCCATCAATAACACCCGTTGCAAGCGCATTGTAAACTTCTGAAAAGGCCATTTTTTGTGGATTTGCATTAACCGCTTCAAATTGTGCTTTGAGTACATCAGAGCTCATGATACGGAATTTCAACCCTTTGGCATCTTCAGGGTTAATTAAAGCATGGTTAGCTGAAATTTGCTTCATACCGTTTAGCCAGTAGCCTAAACCTTTAATGCCTTTTCTTTCAGCAGCCCCTAAAAGCGCCTGACCCTTAGCAGAGTCGGTAAAGCAATTAAGTGCTTGTGGGTTTTTAAATAAGAAAGGCAGGTCAAATAATGCCCATTGCTTAGTGTATTTGCTAAATTTAGATAGCGATGGTGCTGCTAATTGAACATCATTTAATAACAAGGCTTTTAAAACAGCCTTATCAGTATATAGTTGAGAACTTGGAAAAACCTCAACACGCACTTTTCCGCCTAGACGCTCATCTACCAGTTTTTTAAACAACATGGCGCCTTTGCCTTTGGGTGTAGCTTCTGTGGTGACGTGTGAAAACTTGATCACAATTTCTTTAGCAGAGGCTATAGGTGATGCGAGTAATCCCATGGCAACAACAGTGGCTGCTATTAATTTTATATCTTTTTTCATTTTTCTCTCCTCAGAGTAGTTTAGTCAATAACAATTGCAAGGTTATGCTATAAGTTTAATCCTGTCAATGGCCTTCTAAAATAAAGCATGCGGCTTATCTTAGCGATAATTTGTTGATAATTTTGGCACTAATTTCCTCAATAGAAGTTTGTGTGGTATCTATAAAAGGAATGTGGTTAGTGTGGTACAAATCTTCTGCACGTTTCACTTCATTTTGGCATTGCTTGAGTGAGGCATAGTTACTATTACTTCTACGCTCATCTCTGATTTTTTGCAGGCGAATGGGGTTAATGGTAAGACCAAATAACTTGTGTTTATAGGGTTGCAAGCTTTCTGGTAGGCGCGTATTGTCCAGGTCTTGTTCGATGAGTGGGTAGTTCGCTGCATTAATACCGTATTGCAATGCCATAAATAAACAGCTGGGTGTTTTGCCGGAGCGGGATACGCCAATCAGAATAAGGTCTGCATTTTCATAACTTTTGGCGCCTAAACCATCGTCACTGCCTAGGGCAAAGTTAATACTACTAATTCGATCTGTATAGTTGCTATTATGGCTTAATCCATGCAATCGTCCGGCAGTATGCGAAGATTTTAGTTCTAGCGAACGCTCCATTTTTGAGATAAACGTATCAAAAAAATCAAAAAATACACAATCACTTTTTGACATCATGACTCGAAATTCATGATTAATTTGAGTGCTAAATACCAAGACTGGACTGCCTGCCTTTGAAGAGGCACGATTGACCTGTTCAACTGCATCGATGGCTTTATCCAGTGTGTCAATAAAGGATAGGTGGATTTTATTAAATTCCACACTTTCAAATTGGCTGAGCAGACTACTTCCCAATGCTTCTGCCGTAATGCCTGTACGGTCAGAAACGAAAAAGACGTCTGTGCTTTTAATGTTTTGCTTGACCAAGGTGTGACCAGGTTTGTACAACGGTATCTGGATTGAGCGAAATGCTGGTGATTTTTTGTTCCAGTAGCCATTGTGCTAACTCTGGATGATCAGAAGGGCCTTGTCCACAAATACCAATATATTTATTTTGTGCATGACAAGCACTAATTGCCATAGAAATCATCTTCTTAACCGCCGGGTCTTGCTCGTCAAATCCATCGGCAATAATGCCTGAGTCACGATCCATGCCTAGAGTGAGTTGTGTTAAGTCATTAGAGCCAATGGAGAAGCCGTCAAAATAGTGTAAAAATTCATCAGCAAGTACAGCATTTGAAGGTAGCTCGCACATCATAATCACTCGAAGGCCGTTAACACCACGCTCCAATCCGTTAATCTTTAAGAGTTCAATAACTTGGGCAGCTTCGCTCAAGGTTCTGACAAATGGGATCATAATTTCTACATTAGTTAATCCCATTTCTTCTCTAACTTTTTTAAGTGCCTGACATTCTAATTCAAAGCAAGCTCTAAAATCTTCTGACAAGTATCTGGCTGTCCCTCTGAAGCCGATCATTGGGTTTTCCTCAGTAGGTTCGTATCTTGTGCCTGCATATAGATTTGCATATTCGTTGGATTTAAAATCCGACATTCTAATAATGACAGGGCTATTAGAAAATGAGGCGGCGATAGTAGCAATACCTTCGGTAAGTTTGCTCACATAGAATTCAAGAGGAGAGTTGTAGCCTGCTGTTTTTTGTTGAATATGTGCTTGCATATCACTCGGCAATTGGTTAAATTCCAGCAATGCCTTAGGGTGAATGCCAATAGTGGTATTAATGATAAACTCCAAGCGCGCCAAGCCAACGCCCGCATTAGGAATGCTGGCAAAATCAAAGGCTCTACTTGGATTACCAACATTCATCATAATTTTGGTGGGAATTTCAGGCAGTGCATCAACCGCTAGCTGTGTGTGCTCAAAATCTAGTATGCCTTCATAGACATAGCCGGTATCACCTTGTGCACAAGAGGCGGTGACAGGTGTTTGATTAGTTAAGGCCTCTGTTGCATTGCCCGTGCCAACAATGGCTGGAACGCCTAATTCACGAGCGATAATAGCAGCGTGACAGGTACGACCTCCGCGATTGGTAATAATAGCAGAGGCGCGTTTCATCACCGGCTCCCAATCGGGATCTGTCATGTCTGTGACTAAAACATCTCCTGGTTGAACTTGGTCCATTTCAGAAATGTTACTAATAATACGCGCAGGACCGTGTCCAATTTTTTGACCAATGGCTCGACCTTCAATGAGTATGTCTGATTTTTGTGTGAGTTGATATCTATCGATTGTATGCGAGGTGTCTTCTCTGCTTTTAACCGTCTCTGGACGAGCTTGTACAATATAGAGTTTGTTATTGCCGCCATCGAGTGCCCATTCGATATCCATCGGCCTTTGATAGTGTTTTTCAATAATGACTGCGTAGCGAGCAAGCTCTTGAATTTGATCGTCGTTTAAACTGAATTGCTGCTGTTGATCTTTAGGGACAGATTCAATGGCAACACTGCTTTTTAAATCATCATAAGCGTAAGTCATTTTGATTTCTTTTGAGCCTAGGGTTCGACTTAAAATAGCTGGTTTATTAGCGTGCAAGGTTGGTTTATGGGCATAAAACTCATCAGGGTTAACCGAGCCTTGAACCACTGTTTCACCTAGTCCATAAGCAGAAGTGATAAAGACTGTTTCATCAAATCCAGATTCTGTGTCAATCGTAAACATAACACCACTGGCACCAATGTCACTTCTGACCATTTGTTGAATGCCTGCTGATAGGGCGACTTCTGAATGCTCAAATCCTTGGTGTACACGATATGAAATAGCGCGATCGTTATAAAGGGAGGCGAATACTTTCTTGATAGCGCCAAGGATATCGTCAATACCATGGACATTGAGATAAGTTTCTTGTTGTCCGGCGAATGAGGCTTCAGGCAAATCCTCGGCAGTTGCAGAAGATCTTACCGCAAAGGTGGCCGTTGATCCTAGCTCTTGTTCCAATTGTTGATAATTGCTAATAATATCATTGTGTAGTGCCTCTGGAAAATGAGATTCTTGCACCCAGTTACGTATGGTTGAGCCAACAGAGGTTAGTGCTTGGATATTATTAGGATCTAGATCTTTAAGCAACTCATTAATTTTTACTTTGAGATTATTATGATCTAGAAACATTTCAAAAGCATAGGCTGTTGTGGCAAAGCCACCAGGTACTCGCACACCTTGGCTGGTTAAGGCGCCAATCATTTCTCCTAAAGAAGCGTTTTTTCCACCAACACTTTCTACATCGGTAATACCCACTTTATCTAGCCAAACAACATAATCACTCATATCTCCCCCTTGGTTATTGTGATTAAAACAATTAAATTTTGTTGTGTCAATTTGATTGTTCTTTAGGTTTCTTATAATATAGGATGATTTTTAATAGGTCGCTTTATTATTGTAATAATATTTCATATTATGAAAATAGTTGGTTACATTATGAAAAAAATAGTTAGGTAAGACGGGTTTATGTATGATAATCTTTATCTTAATAAAACCATAACACCAAGACTGTTTAATATTTAGTACATAGGTTTAAACATTTAAGTAATATTTTTATAAGGGGGGGTATGAAATACCATTTAATCGATAAAGAATCCATTGATACGGTACTTGATAAAGCTAGACAGTATCGATCATTACTAGAGCCAGATTTGGCCATTAGCATTTGTATTGATGTGTTTGCAGTAGATCCTGACAATCAGCAAGCACTTGTGGTTTATATCTTGGCATTAACGGATCAATTAAGCCTTAGTAATGTCAAAATCTCGCATAAGAAAATTACAGAAACAATTGATAGACTCGATTCTGAATTTCATCGACATTATTATATGGGTATCTTTTTGGAAAGAAAGGCAAGAGGGCTGTTAAAACACTCTATGTCTCACTCTTTTGCTTATAAAGGCTTAATGGAAGCAATTGGCAAGTATGAAATTGCTGAGAAAATGGCACCTAAACACTGTTCAGATCCGATTTTGCGTTATAACAGTTGCCTTAGAACTATAGAAAAAGAAGGCTTACAGCCTAGAAAGGAATTCGATGAACTTTTTTAATCACACAGCAACGC
Source organism: Candidatus Thioglobus autotrophicus (assembly GCF_001293165.1). Classification (NCBI taxonomy): domain Bacteria; kingdom Pseudomonadati; phylum Pseudomonadota; class Gammaproteobacteria; family Pseudothioglobaceae (SeqCode); genus Candidatus Thioglobus; species Candidatus Thioglobus autotrophicus. The sequence goes on from NZ_CP010552.1 coordinate 1,099,013, forward strand.
GTAAAAAATGGATGGCCATTGCTGGTTTAATTTGGCTTTTGTATCTTGTTTTTCATTTGTTGAGCCTGCTTAACTTTCATTCAGGAAAAGATACTTTTAATGATTTTTATCATTGGTTTTCGCAAACGCCTTTTTATGCCTTTATGTTGGTACTATTGATTGCAACACTAATTTTTCATGTGATTACCGCTGTTTCTCGTCAACTTTATAATAACACTAGTGCTGGAGTTAGATATCAGAAAAAATATCCTGAGGCTATTCCAAGAGTGCTAGCTTGGGGCGGTGCAGCTGCATTATTCGCCTTTATTGTTTTTCATTCTGTGCAGATGACACTATTGATTGATAAAGTCGATTTATACCAATCAATTGTCTCTATGTTTTCTAATCCAATCATGTGGCTTATTTATGGACTTGGTTTGATAACCTTGGCGGCGCACTTGCATCACGGACTAACTAATGTATTACAAACATTTGGCTTATCGTCCAAGCATCATCATGCTGCTGCAATTGGCATTGTTCTGGTTGTTGTTGTTAGTTTTATTAGTATTCCAATGAGTGTTATATTATGAGTAATCTTTATGCAAACGAGCCAACAGGTCCTTTAGAGAGTCGTTGGGAAAAACATCTGTTCAACTTATCGTTAATTGCGCCACAAAATCGTAAAAAACATAAGATTATTGTTGTGGGTACAGGGCTTGCAGGCGCTTCTCTGTGTGCGACATTGGGTGAAGCCGGTTATCAAGTAAGCTCTTTTTGTTTTCAAGATTCCCCACGCAGAGCGCATTCTATTGCTGCACAAGGTGGTATTAATGCCACCAAAAATTATCAAAATGATGGTGACAGTGTTTGGCGTTTATTTTACGACACCATTAAAGGTGGTGATTTTAGAGCGCGCGAATCTAATGTATATCGTTTAGCTGAGTTGAGTGGTAATATTATTGACCAAGCTGTTGCTCAAGGCGTGCCTTTTGCCAGAGAGTATAGTGGTTATTTGGCTAACCGTTCGTTTGGTGGAACCCAAGTTTCTCGAACTTTTTATGCACGCGGACAAACAGGCCAGCAGTTGTTACTTGGCGCTTATCAAGCGCATAGTCGTCAACTGGAAAATGACAACGTTTCTCATCAGTCTCGAGCAGAAATGTTGGAGCTAATTATGGTTGATGATAAAGCGCGAGGCGTGATAGTGAGAGATTTGATCAGTGGCGAGATCTCTGCACACACAGCTGATTGTGTTATTTTGTGCACAGGTGGCTATAGCAATGCCTTTTATTTATCAACCAATGCCAAAGGTTGCAATACCTCAGCAACTTGGCGTGCTTATAAGCAGGGCGCGTATTTTGCCAACCCAAGCTTTACTCAAATTCACCCAACTTGTGTACCACCAACAGGTGAGAATCAATCTAAATTGACGCTAATGAGTGAGTCTTTGCGTAATGATGGACGTATTTGGGCCCCTAAAAATATCGAAGATTGCACAAAAAATCCAGCGGACATTAAAGAAGAAGATAGAGATTATTTTTTAGAAAGAATGTATCCAGCTTTTGCCAATCTAGTGCCTAGAGATGTAGCATCACGTGCGGTGAAGCATATTTGTGACCAAGGTCATGGTGTGGGCAGTAAGATTCATGGCCAACGTTTGGGTGTGTATTTAGATTTTAGCGCTATTATTGAAAAATTAGGCCTAGAGGCAGTCGCCGAAAAGTACGGTAATTTATTTGACATGTATTCGAGTATTACTGGTGAAGATCCTTATCAAACCCCGATGAAGATTTATCCGGCGCCACACTACACCATGGGTGGATTGTGGGTAGATTACAATTTAATGACAACCATAGAGGGTTTATTTGCCGGTGGTGAAGCTAATTTTTCTGACCACGGTGCTAACCGCCTGGGTGCTTCTGCACTAATGCAAGGGCTGGCAGATGGCTATTTTATTCTACCAAAAACAGTTGCTAATTATTTAGCCAATAGTAGCTTGGCTGACGTAGACGATACCCATCCTCAAGTGGTGCAGAGCTTGAAGACAGTGAAAGATCGCATTCACCAATTAATGAATGCACCCGCACCTAAACACTCACCAGAATATTTTCATCAAAAGTTAGGAAAGGTATTATGGGAAGCTTGCGGCATGTCGCGTGAAGCAGATCGATTAAATCAAGCCATTGGTGAGATTGCTGAATTAGAATCCCAGTTTTGGCAAAATATTAAAGTGACTGGCGTTGATCAAGATCTAAACCAAACGTTAGAGCGTGCGGGTCGAGTGGCAGATTTTATTGAATTAGGTAAATTGATGTGTCAAGATGCATTGATGCGTGAAGAATCTTGTGGCGCTCATGCGCGAGTGGAATATTTGTCTGAAAGTGGTGAAGCAAAAAGAGATGATGACGATTTTTCATTTGTGGGCGCATGGGAGTATAAGCCTGAACAACCAATGCTACGTAAAGAGCAGCTTAATTACGAGTTTATCGAACCGACTGTAAGGAACTACAAATGAATTTTACTCTACATATTTGGCGACAAAAAAACGGCGATATTAAAGGGGACTTTGTCACTTATCAGATTGATAATATTGATGAAGATACCTCGTTTTTGGAGATGCTTGACCAACTCAATGAACAGCTTATTGCCAAAGATCAAGATTGTATTGTTTTTGATTATGATTGCCGTGAAGGTATTTGTGGCGCTTGTTCATTGGTTATCAATGGCTATCCACATGGTGATAAAAAAGCCACAACAACGTGCCAACTGTATATGCGTGATTACAAGCATCAAACTGAGCTATGGGTAGAGCCTTGGCGCGCTGAATCGTTTCCAGTGATCAAAGACTTAACGGTTGATCGAACCTCATTTGACAATATTATTCAATCAGGTGGTTACGTATCAGTGCATACTGGGTCTGCACCTGAGGCGAATGCTTTGTTGGTGGATAAGCATAGCGCAGATGAAGCTTTTAATTCAGCCACCTGTATTGGTTGTGGCGCTTGTGTTGCTGTATGTCCAAATGCATCGGCAACCTTGTTTGTTGCCGCTAAAATTACACACTTATCGTTATTGCCACAAGGTAAGATTGAAGAACAAGATCGTGCACAAAAAATGTTTAATCAAATGGAAAGTGAAGGCTTTGGCAGTTGTTCAAATCATCGGTATTGTGAGCGTGTATGTCCTAAAGGGATTTCGGTTTCTAATATTACCAAGATGAATCAAGTTCTTGGTTGGGCGTAAAAAAATTTAAAGATACTTATTAATTAAAACAAAATAAAAATTATGATAACTCAAGAAGAATTACATCAGCAAGCACTTGATTACCACCAAGGTGATCGTCCTGGAAAATTAGTGGTTTCGTCACATAAGCAATTAGCTACAAAAGAGGATCTAAGTTTGGCATATTCACCAGGTGTTGCTGCACCTTGTCTTGAAATTGCTAAAAACCCTGAACTGGTGAATAATTACACCATTAAAAATAACTTGGTTGCTGTTATTACGGATGGTTCTGCAGTATTAGGATTGGGCAATATTGGTCCATTGGCCTCGAAACCTGTAATGGAGGGTAAGGCAGTCTTGTTTAAACATTTTGCTGATGTTGATGTGTTTGACATTGAAGTTGATACGCAAGATGTAGAAGAGTTTATTCAAACGGTTAAAAATATTGCACCAACTTTTGGTGGAATTAACTTGGAAGATATCTCTGCACCACGCTGTTTTGAAATTGAAAAACGCTTAATAGCAGAGTTGGATATTCCAGTTTTTCATGATGATCAACATGGCACGGCAATTATTATTGCAGCAGGACTTTTGAATTCAATTGAAATTCAGGGTAAGTCTATTGAAACTGCAAAGTTGGTTTGTCTAGGCGCAGGGTCAGCAGGTATTGCAACATTAAACCTTTTGTGCGAATTGGGTTTGAAAAAAGAAAACATTCTACTGGTTGACCGAGAAGGCGTAATTTCAACAGACTTGCAAAATGTCAGTGAAGTTAAAGCACAATATGCGGTTAAAACCAATAAGAAGACATTAGCAGATGCTATGCAAGATGCAGATATTTTTATTGGTGTAGCTGCGGCTAATTTAGTCTCTCAAGATATGGTTAAGTCAATGGCAGATAATCCTATTGTATTTGCCTTATCCAACCCTGATCCTGAAATTTCACCTGCTGATGCAAACGCTGTACGCGATGATTTAATTATGGCAACAGGGCGTAGTGATTACCCTAATCAGGTTAATAACGTTTTAGGCTTTCCTTTTATTTTTAGAGGCGCATTAGATGCAAAGGCGAGCGAAATTAACATTGAAATGAAAATTGCTGCTGTACATGCATTAAGAGATTTGGCGAAGTTAGAAGTCCCTAAAGATGTATTAATTGCCTACAACGCTGAGTCTATGAGTTTTGGAAAGGAATATATTATTCCTAAGCCATTTGATAAAAGACTGATCGATATCGTTCCAAAAGCTGTTTATGATGCGGCTATTGCCAGTGGCGTTTCACGACTTTAGAAAAAACTTAAAAAAACATCAAAATACCCCTTGCGAATAGTAAATAGCTATGGGATAATTGCGGATTGTTTTGGAGAGATTTACGAGTGGTTAAAGTATGTGGATTGTAAATCCATCGCCTCCGGCTTCGAAGGTTCGAATCCTTCTCTCTCCACCATAAAACAAAAGAATTTGCGGGTATCGTATATTGGTATTACCTTGGCCTTCCAAGCCAATGAGACGAGTTCGATTCTCGTTACCCGCTCCAAGTGGGGGAATGTGCTCACCTAGCTCAGTCGGTAGAGCACTTCCTTGGTAAGGAAGAGGTCGGCGGTTCAAATCCGCTGGTGAGCTCCATAATTTGTAAAATTTAATTGTAAAACGTAGGGGACTAAAAATGTCAAAAGAAAAATTTGAAAGAACCAAGCCACACGTAAACGTGGGCACAATCGGTCACGTTGACCATGGTAAAACTACGTTAACTGCAGCAATTACTAAAGTAATGGCTGAGGCTAACGGTAGTGAAGCAACAGACTTTGCTGATATTGACAAAGCACCTGAAGAAAGAGAGCGTGGTATCACGATTTCAACGTCACACGTAGAATACGAGTCAGAGACTCGTCACTACGCACACGTTGACTGCCCGGGACACGCCGACTACGTTAAAAACATGATTACTGGTGCTGCACAAATGGACGGCGCTATTATCGTTATTGCTGCAACAGACGGCCCAATGGCTCAAACGCGTGAGCACATTCTTTTATCTAAGCAAGTAGGTGTACCTTACATCGTTGTTTACATGAACAAAGCTGACATGGTTGACGATGAAGAGTTAATCGAATTAGTTGAAATGGAAATCCGTGAACTTTTAAATGAATACGATTTCCCAGGTGATGACACGCCAGTTATTCTTGGCTCTGCTCTTAAAGCTTTAGAAGGCGATACATCTGACATTGGTGTACCTTCAGTCTTAAAGCTTGTAGAAGCATTAGACACATACATCCCTGAGCCTGTACGTGACACTGAAAAGACATTCATTATGCCAATTGAGGATGTATTCTCAATCTCTGGTCGTGGTACGGTTGTAACAGGTCGTATTGAAGCTGGTATCGTTAACGTTGGTGATGAATTAGAAATCGTTGGTATTAAAGATACACAAACAACAACGTGTACGGGTGTTGAGATGTTCCGTAAGTTATTAGATTCTGGTGAAGCAGGCGATAACGTTGGTGTGCTACTTCGTGGTACTAAGCGTGAAGAAGTTGAACGTGGTCAAGTACTAGCTAAGCCTGGTTCAATTAAGCCGCACTCTAAGTTTGAAGCAGAAGTTTATGTTTTAAGTAAAGATGAGGGTGGCCGTCATACGCCATTCTTTGATAACTACCGTCCACAGTTCTACTTCCGTACAACTGACGTAACAGGTGCTTGTAAGCTACCTGATGGCGTAGAGATGGTAATGCCAGGCGATAACGTAAAGATGCAAGTAGAGCTTCTTTCACCAATCGCTATGGAAGATGGTTTAAGATTCGCAATTAGAGAAGGTGGTCGTACTGTAGGTGCGGGTGTTGTTTCTAAGGTTACGGATTAATTTTAAGCTAAAGCTTAATAAAACCTAAGAAGAATTTGGCTCGGACTTAGGTCCGAGCCTTTAAAGTTTATAGGCGAGTGGCTCAACTGGTAGAGTGGCGGTTTCCAAAACCGTTGGTTGGGGGTTCGAGTCCCTCCTCGCCTGCCATGTTAAAAGGTGTAATGTGAGTAAAGCAATAGAAAGCCAAGCAAAAGATTCATCACTAGGAATGTACTTATCAATTCTTGTAGTGATTGGGTCTCTTGTCGTGTTTTATTTGGATCCATTAGCACTAGCAACAACATTGTACAAAGTGTTGGTTTTGTTGGTGGGACTGGTTATTGCTGGCTTGATATTTTTCAAGACACCCCAAGGTAAACGTTTAGCAGCGTTCACAAAAGAAACCAAAATTGAATTACGCAAGGTTGTATGGCCAACGCGTGATGAAACTGTTAAGACAACAGGCATGATTATGGTTGCTGTTGTGATTGTTGCTATTTTCTTGTGGATAGTTGATGCATTCTTCTCATGGATGGTTCAGCTATTAACAAATTAAGAGAGTTATAAATGTCTAAAAGATGGTACGTCCTTCACGCTAGAAGTGGATATGAAGCTAAAGTTAAAACTGCAATCGAAGATGCTGTTGCTAGAGAAGGTTTAGAGGATCTAATTGGCGAAGTAATGGTTCCAACTGAACAAGTTGTTGAGCTTAAAGATGGTCAGAAAAAGACCGCTGAGCGCAAGTTTTTCCCAGGCTATATGTTGGTTAGCATGGAGCTCACTGAGCCAAGCTGGTTGTTGGTTAAAAATACCAATAATGTTATTGGCTTTATTGGCGGCTCTTCAGGCAAACCTTCACCAATTACCCAACGCGAAGTAGATCGTATTATGGCGCGCGTTCAAGAGGGTGCTGATAAACCTAAACCTAAGGTTGCTTATCAACCTGGTGAAGAGATTTTAGTGATTGATGGGCCGTTCAATGAGTTTAATGGCACGGTTGAAGCGGTTGACTATGATAAGAGTATTCTTAAAGTTGAAGTGTTAATCTTTGGTCGAACAACCTCAGTAGAGCTTGAATTTTCCCAAGTAGAAAAAACGTAAAAATAACGACTTAAAGTCGTCTGTTAAACGGGGAGCTGTATAAGCGCTTGTACCCAAATGAGGAAACCCCTCAAGGAAGTAAGAATGGCTAAAAAAATTGAATCATATATTAAGCTTCAGGTGCCTGCACAAGAAGCTAATCCTTCACCTCCGGTTGGTCCTGCACTAGGTCAGCACGGTGTAAACATCATGGAGTTTTGTAAGGCGTTTAACGCTAAAACTCAAGAAATTGATAAAGGTATGAAGGTGCCTGTAATCATTACAGTCTACAGTGACCGTAGTTTCACATTCATCACTAAGACGCCACCTGCAGCATTGTTAATCTTAAAAGTAACAGGAATCAAAAAAGGCTCAAGCGCCCCTCATACTGATAAAGTTGGTAATATTACACGTGCCCAATTAGAGGAAATTGCAGCGATCAAAATGAAAGATCTTAATGCAAATGATATGGAAGCAGCAGTCACTATTATTGCTGGCACAGCCCGTTCTATGGGTATTACGGTGGAGGGTTAATCAGATGGCTAACTTAACTAAAAAACAAAAAGACATTGCTTCTAAAGTAGAAATTGGTAAGCGTTATGCAATTGAAGATGCTTTGGCATTGATTAAAGACTGTGCAACTGCTAAATTTGATGAGTCTATTGATGTAAGTGTAAACCTTGGTGTTGACGCTAAGAAATCTGACCAAAATGTACGTGGTGCAGTCGTGCTTCCAAATGGTACTGGTAAAACAGTTCGTGTTGCGGTATTTACGCAAGGCGATAACGTCGCTAAAGCAGAAGCAGCTGGCGCTGATGTTGTCGGTATGGAAGATTTAATGAAATCTATGCAAGATGGCGATCTAAATTATGATGTTGTTATCGCTTCACCAGATGCAATGGGTGTTGTTGGTCGTCTAGGCCAAGTTTTAGGTCCTCGTGGTCTAATGCCAAACCCTAAAGTTGGTACAGTAACGCCAGATGTTGCTACCGCTGTTAACAATGCCAAAGCAGGTCAAGTACGTTACCGTACTGACAAGGCTGCTATTGTTCATGCAGGTATTGGTAAGGCGTCTTTCGATGTGAAGGCATTAGCTGAAAACATCGCTGCATTAATGGAAGCTCTTAAGAAAGCTAAACCAAGTTCAGCTAAAGGTATTTACTTTAAAAAATTAAGTGTTTCATCAACAATGGGTGCAGGCATTGCTATTGATTTAAATACGCTAGATATCTAGTAATATCAGCAAAAAGAATTCTTTGGGTCGTAGGGTGAAAATCTTGCGTTCCTCAAAGACCATAGGTGTAGATCTTCCTCCTGGAATTTTTACATAAATAACTGGTAACACAGTTGGCCTATGTAGAGGGTGCGTAAGTACTCTGTGGCGAAAGTTGTAATAATATGACTTTCTTTTTTAAACTGTTCAGGAGAGGCAAATGGCTCTAAATCTTGAAGCAAAAAAAGTTGTTGTCGAACAAGTAAATGCATTAGCAAATGATGCAATTTCTGTTGGCGTAGCTGAATATCGCGGATTGACAGTTGAACAAATGACGATGCTTCGTGCAAGTGCTTTGGATGCAGATGTTTCTTTACGTGTTGTAAAGAATTCATTAGCAAAATTAGCATTTAACGAAACAACGTGTGAGTGTGTATTACCGGTTCTTAGTGGCCCAGTAATCCTAGGATTTTCTCAAGAAGATCCAGGCGCAGTTGCACGTGTCTTCAATGACTTTGTAAAAGACAATGAAGATTTGGTCGTTAAAGGTTTGGGCGTTTCAGGTGAATTTGTAGATGCAGATCAGCTTAAGCGTATTGCAGACCTTCCAACTAAAGATCAAGCAATTAGTACAGTTATGGCATTAATGTTAGCACCAGTTGAGAAACTAGCTAGAACTTTAAACGAAGTTCCAACTAAAGTAACTCGCGTCGTGTCAGCAGTGGCGCAACAAAAATAATAATCAAATAATAAATAAAAGGAGTAAATATCATGGCATTATCAAATGAAGATATTTTAAATGCAATTGCAGATATGTCTGTAATGGATGTTGTTGAATTAGTTTCAGCAATGGAAGAGAAGTTCGGTGTAAGTGCAGCAGCAGTAGCAGCAGCACCTGCAGCAGGCGCTGGCGATGCTGGTGAAGCGGCAGCTGAAAAAGATGAGTTTGACGTTGTAATGACATCATTCGGTGAGAAGAAAGTTGCTGTTATTAAAGCAGTACGTGGTATCACTGGCCTAGGTCTTAAGGAAGCTAAAGATATGGTTGAAGCAGTTCCTGCATCGATCAAAGAAGGCGCATCTAAAGCAGAAGCAGAAGATGTTAAAAAGCAGCTTGAAGAAGCTGGTGCTAGCGTAGAACTTAAGTAATTAGTTCAGCGTAAAAACCCAAAATCCCCATTAGGGGATTTTGGTGTTTATTGCATTAGCACTCTTTATTGAGTGCTATTTCAACCTATTACTTTAACGAAAGCGATAGGTTGGTTTTATTTTAAGAAGAAAACTTCTTAAACGAATTAGATCGACTAATACGAGGTATTTATGGCTTATTCATTTACAGAAAAAAAGCGCATTAGAAATAATTTTGGTTCAAGAGCATCAATCTTGCAAGAACCAGACTTGCTAGCTATTCAAATTGATTCTTTTAACGGCTTTATTCAAGCTGGTAATGATAGTAAAGAAGATGTTGGATTGCATTCAGTGTTTCAATCTGTTTTTCCTATTACAGCAGTTAACGGCTATGCCGAAATTGAGTATGTAGATTATGAATTACAAGAGCCTAAGTTTAACGTAGAAGAGTGTAAGTTACGTGGTGTAACCTTTGCTTCTACATTGCGCGTTAAGCTTAACCTAGTATTGTTCGATAAAAACGGCTCAACGTTAAAGAAAAAACGTAAAGTTAAACAAATCATCGAAGAAGATGTTTATTTGGGCCAATTGCCACTAATGACTGATACAGGTACCTTTGTTATCAATGGTACTGAACGTGTTGTTGTTTCCCAATTGCATAGATCTCCCGGTGTTATTTTTGAGCATGATAAAGGTAAGACACACTCATCAGGCAAGATTTTATTCTCCTCACGTGTGATCCCTTACCGTGGCTCATGGTTGGACTTTGAGTTTGATCATCACGAGCATTTATATGTTCGAATTGATCGCCGCCGTAAGCTTCCAGTTACGACATTATTGCGTGCAATGGGGCTTTCTAGTAGTGAAATTCTCAATACTTTCTTTGAAAGTTCAACGATAAAAATCAAGGCTAAGTCTTGTGACTTAGGCATTAAACCATCACGCCTTCGTGGCACGATTGCTGAATTTGATATCTTATCCGGCAAGGATGTTGTTGTTGAAAAAGGCCGCCGTATTACTGCTAAGCATGTCAAGATTTTAGATACTGCTGGTGTTAAGACAATTAATGCGCCGTTAGAGTCTCTGATTGATAAAGTTATTGCTAATGACATTGTTGATACCGAAACGGGTGAGATTCTAATTGCGACTAATACGGTTATTTCTGAAGATATTTTAGAGATTTTGGTTTCAAACAAAGTGAAGAAGTTTGATGTCTTGTACATTAATGAATCTGAGACAGGTGCTTATATTTCAGATACATTGCGTCTTGATGATACTCAAACTGAAATTGAAGCACGCATGAGTATCTATCATGTGATGCGTCCGGGCGAGCCAGCTACTGAAGATGCAGTAAACTTATTGTTCAACAATCTATTCTTTAAGAATGATCGTTACGATTTGTCTAAAGTTGGACGTATGAAGCTTAATCGTCGTTTGGGTATTGAATCTGAAACAGGTGAACATGTATTAACAAATGATGACATCTTAAATGTTATTAAATTACTAATCAATATTAAAGATGGTAATGATTCTGTTGATGATGTTGATACGCTTGCAAACCGACGTGTTAGAGCGATTGGTGAAATGATTGAAAACCAATTTAGAATTGGTTTAGTTCGTGTTGAAAAAGCCGTTAGAGAAGGTTTAAACTTAGCAGAAACTGATGAGTTAACACCGCAAGATTTGATTAACTCTAAGCCTGTATCTGCCTCAGTTAGAGAGTTTTTTGGCTCTTCTCAGTTGTCACAGTTTATGGATCAAGTGAATCCATTATCGGGTGTCACTCATAAGCGTCGTATTTCAGCCTTAGGTCCTGGTGGCTTAACACGTGAACGTGCTGGTTTTGAGGTACGTGACGTACATCCATCACACTATGGTCGTCTATGTCCAATTGAAACACCAGAAGGTCCAAATATTGGCTTGATTAATACTCTGGCTGTTTATGCAAAAACTAATGATTACGGCTTCTTAGAGACACCTTACCAAGTAGTTAAAAATGGTAAAGTGACAGAAGAGATTATTTATGTATCTGCTATTGATGAAATTGCACATACGATTGCACAAGCAAACGCTACTGTTAGTGACAAAGGTCAGTTAATGGACGATTTAATTTCATGTCGCCATAAGAATGAATTTGTATTAGTTGATTCAGCTGACGTAACGTTGATCGATATTGACTCGAAGCAAATCTCATCAGTGGCAGCATCATTGATTCCATTCCTTGAGCATGACGATGCTAACCGTGCACTTATGGGTTCAAATATGCAACGCCAGGCCGTACCAACACTACGTGCTGAGAAGCCTTTGGTGGGTACTGGTATTGAGCGTGTTGTGGCAACAGACTCTCGAGTTTGTGTGACTGCAAAACATGGCGGTGTGGTTGAGGCAGTTGATGCATCACGCATTGTAATTCGTGTTGACTCTAAACAAGCTAAAGCAGGAGAGTTGGGTGTCGATATCTACAACCTAACTAAATACTCACGTTCAAATCAAAACACGTGTATTAATCAAAAGCCATTAGTAAATGTTGGTGATAAGATTACTGCAGGCGATGTATTGGCAGATGGCCCTTCGACCGACTTAGGTGAATTGGCTTTAGGTCAAAACATGAAGATTGCCTTTATGCCGTGGAATGGTTACAACTTTGAGGATTCAATTTTAATCTCTGAAAAGGTTGTGCAAGACGATCGCTATACAACAATCCATATTGAAGAATTAACAGCCTATTCTCGTGATACTAAATTAGGTCCTGAAGAAATTACAGCAGACATTCCTAATGTAAGTGAGTCAGCATTGGCTAAGCTTGATGAAGTTGGTGTGGTTTATGTTGGTGCACGTGTTAAGGGTGGTGACATTTTAGTGGGTAAAGTTACCCCTAAGAGTGAAACGGTATTATCACCAGAAGAGAAATTATTACGCGCTATCTTTGGTGAAAAAGCCAATAACGTTAAAGACTCTTCTTTAAGAATTGGTGCTTCTAAATCGGGTGTTGTTATTGACGTTCAAGTCTTTACACGTGACCGTGTAGAAAAAGATTCAAGAGCGTTAAGTATTGATGCTGAGCGTTTAGAAAAGATCAAGAAAGATATTGATGATGAGTTTGGTATTATTGATGGTGATATTTTCCGTCGTGTACGCTTGAAGTTGTCAGGTAATGTTATTACTAAGGCAGTTGGAGATATTAAAGCTGGCGAAAAGCTAAGTACAAAATTAATGAAAAAACTTGACAATAAAGATATTGCCAAGATTAAAGTTGAAGATGCATCAATCAACAAAGAAGTGGCCGCACTGGTTAAACAGGCTAAAGCTAAACAAGTTGAATTCGATAAATTCTTTGAAGAAGAAAAAGCTAAGATTAACGAAGGTGCAGAATTACCACCAGGTGTTATGAAGATGGTTAAGGTTTATGTAGCAACACGTAAGACGCTCCAGGTGGGTGATAAGATGGCGGGACGTCACGGTAACAAAGGTGTCATTTCACGCGTGTCACCTGTAGAAGACATGCCTTATTTGGCAGACGGATCAACTGTTGATGTTGTGCTTAATCCATTAGGTGTGCCGAGTCGTATGAATGTTGGCCAGGTACTGGAAGTTCATTTAGGTTATGCAGCAAAAGGCTTGGGTTACAAGATTGCAGCCATGCTAGATGAAAAGCGCAGCGAAATGGTTGCTGAAATTAGAGCGTTCTTAAATGAAATTTACAATTCTCATGGTAAGCAGGAAGATTTAGACGCATTCAATGATGAAGAAATTATTGAGTTGGCTAAAAACCTAAGAGAGGGTGTGCCAATGGCAACACCAGTATTTGATGGTATTAAAGAAAAAGATATTAAATCTTTACTTAAGTTGGCTGATTTACCAGAGTCTGGTCAAGAGCAGTTGTATGATGGTCGTACAGGTGAGGCGTTTGATCGCCCAGTAACAGTTGGTTATATGCACATGCTTAAGCTTAATCACTTGGTAGACGATAAGATGCATGCACGTTCTACAGGTCCATATTCGTTAGTCACGCAGCAGCCTCTAAGTGGTAAAGCTCAATTTGGTGGTCAACGCTTTGGTGAGATGGAAGTGTGGGCACTTGAGGCTTACGGAGCGGCACATACGCTACGCGAAATGCTAACGGTTAAGTCTGATGATGTTGCCGGTCGTGCGAAGATGTATAAGAGTATTGTTGATGGTAAAAATCTGACTGAGTCGGTTATGCCAGAATCATTTAATGTACTTATTAAAGAGATCAGATCATTAGGTATTGATGTTGAACTTGAGCAATACTAATTAGGAGAGTGAAGTGAAAGATTTATTAACGATTTTAAAGCAAGAAAATAAAGAGCAAGACTTTGATGCAATTAGAGTTGGCCTGGCTTCTCCTGAGAAGATTCGTTCATGGTCATATGGTGAGGTTAAAAAACCAGAAACCATTAACTACCGAACTTTTAAGCCAGAAAGAGAAGGGTTGTTCTGTGCAAAAGTATTTGGCCCAATGAAAGACTTTGAGTGTTTGTGTGGTAAATACAAGCGCATGAAGTTTCGCAACGTTGTTTGTGAAAAATGTGGCGTAGAGGTAACATTCTCTAAGGTTCGTCGTGAACGTATGGGTCACATCGAATTAGCAGCGCCAGTTGCTCACATTTGGTACCTTAAATCACTACCTTCACGTTTAGGTTTGTTAATGGATATGACGCTTAAGGATATTGAGCGTGTTTTGTATTTTGAAGCATTTTTAGTGACAGATCCAGGTGCAACACCTTTGGTACACAAGCAGTTATTAACTGAAGAAATGTACTTTGATGCATTGGATGAGTACGGTGAAGATGAGTTTGAAGCAAAAATGGGTGCGGAAGCAATCCAAGATGTTTTGGCTGAAATGCAGCTTGAAAAAGAAGCGGCAAATTTACGTGAAGACAGTCTAAATACCAAATCTCAAACTAAACTTAAGAAATATAATAAGCGTCTTAAATTAATTGACTCTTTAATTCAATCTGGCAATAAGCCAGAATGGATGATTTTAAAAGTCTTGCCAATTCTTCCGCCAGATTTGCGTCCATTGGTACCTTTAGATGGTGGTCGCTTTGCAACCTCTGATTTGAACGATCTTTATCGTCGTGTTATTAACCGTAACAATCGTCTAGCACGTCTGTTAGAGCTTGATGCGCCAGAAATTATTGTTCGTAATGAGAAGCGTATGCTGCAAGAGGCGGTTGACTCGTTGATTGATAATGGTCGTCGTGGTCGAGCAGTGATGGGTAATAATCGTCGCCCATTGAAATCTATCTCAGATATGATCAAAGGTAAGCAAGGCCGCTTCCGTCAAAACTTACTTGGTAAGCGAGTTGACTATTCAGGTCGTTCGGTTATTGTTTGTGGTCCTTATCTTAAGTTACATCAGTGTGGATTACCGAAAAAAATGGCTTTGGAATTATTCAAGCCATTTATCTATAATCGTCTAATAGCCAAAGGCTTAGCATCTACAATTAAAGCGGCTAAAAAAATGGTTGAATCTGAAACGCCTGAAGTTTGGGATGTTTTAGAAAAAGTGGTACATCAGCATCCTGTGTTACTAAACCGTGCGCCAACATTGCATAGATTAGGTATTCAAGCATTTGAGCCGTTATTAATTGAAGGTAAAGCGATCCAATTGCATCCTTTGGTGTGTGGCGCATTTAATGCTGACTTTGACGGTGACCAAATGGCTGTACACGTGCCATTATCAGAAGAGGCTCAATTAGAGGCAAGAACTTTAATGTTGGCTTCTAATAATGTCTTACACTTGGCAAGTGGTGAGCCGATTATTGTTCCTTCTCAGGACGTTATTTTGGGCTTGTACTACATGACTCGAGATAAAATTAATCAAAAGGGTGAAGGCATGATATTTGCCTCACCTGCAGAAGCGCTTAATGCGTATGAAGCGGGCTATATAACGCTGCATGCTAATATTAAACTAAGAATTCAAGATTACATTAAGAATGATGCAGGCAAGTTTGAGCCAAGCTCAACACGCATTGTAGACACAACAGTAGGCCGTGCGATTTTTTCAAGAATCCTACCTAATGGATTGTCTTTTGATTTAATTAATGAAGCTATCTCTAAAAAAGTGGTATCTAATCTAATTCATGTTTGTTACCGTACTCAAGAGTTAAAAGAGACGGTTATGTTTGCTGATCAGATGATGTATTTAGGTTTTCAGTATTCAACTAAGTCAGGTATCTCGTTCTGTTCAAATGATATGACTATCCCTGATTCAAAAGCAGGCATGATTGATGCTGCTGAGGCTCAGGTTAAAGATATTCAAGAGCAGTATTCCAAAGGTGTTGTTACTGATGGTGAGCGTTATAATAAGGTGATTGATATTTGGTCACGCACTTCAGAGACCGTTGCAAAAGCCATGATGGATGAAATTGGTTTTGAAGAGTTTGAGACTAAAGATGGTAAAACTGAAAAACTCGCTTCATTTAACTCCGTTTATATGATGGCTGATTCTGGTGCTCGTGGTTCTCCAGCGCAAATGCGTCAGTTAGCAGGTATGCGTGGTTTGATGGCGAAGCCAGATGGCTCAATTATTGAAACACCAATTACTTCAAACTTCCGTGAAGGTTTGAACAACATGCAATACTTTATTTCAACGCATGGTGCTCGTAAAGGTCTAGCAGATACAGCACTTAAAACTGCTAACTCGGGTTACTTGACACGTCGTTTAGTTGATGTTGGCCAAGACTTGGTTATTACCGAAGAAGATTGTGGCACGGATAATGGTTTGATGATGAAAGCGGTTATTGATGGCGGTAACATTGTACAAACTTTAGGCGCGTCAGTGTTAGGGCGCGTTGTTGCAGAAGATGTATTGATTCCTGATACTTACGATGTGTTTATGCCTAAAGGTCATTTGGTTTCGTTAGGAGATTCTGACAAAATTAATGATTTAGGTATTGAGTCAATCAAAGTTCGTTCGGCAATTACTTGTGATACACGCTATGGTGTTTGTGCCAGTTGTTATGGTAATGATATGGCGCGTGGACATAAAATTGGTGTTGGTGAGGCAGTTGGTGTGATTGCAGCACAGTCAATTGGTGAGCCGGGTACGCAGCTTACAATGCGTACGTTCCATATTGGTGGTGCAGCGTCAGCATCTACAGCAGTTAGTAGTATTAATGTTAACGTAGATGGTACAGCACACTTTGAAAATATTAAGTCAATTACCAATGATAATGGTGATTTAGTGGTGATCTCTAGATCTGCCGAAGTAACGATTAGAAATACAAAAGGTCAAGATGTTGAGCGTTATAAGATTCCTTATGGTGCGGTTGTACACGTGCAAGAAGGTGGCACAGTTAAAGCAAAAGAAAAAATTGCTGATTGGGACCCACATACGCATCCAATTATTACTGAGCAATCTGGTCGCGTTATTTTTGTTGATTTTGAAGAGGGTATTACGGTTAACAGAAATACAGATCCATTAACTGGACTAACCTTCTTTGAGATGATTGACGAAGCGGAAAGGTCTGCAGCAGCCAAAGGCCTCAAGCCAATGATTAAGATGGTTGAGCAGAGTGATTCTGAAGTTGTATTGTCAACTCATTACTTGCCATCAATGGTGAAGATTAACCTAGAAGATAATCAGGTAATTTCAGCAGGTGAAGTTCTAGCTAAAATTCCAAAAGATCAGTCTAAGACTAGTGATATTACGGGTGGTTTGCCACGTGTTGCTGATTTATTCGAAGCACGTAAAGCAAAAGATCATTCTATTCTTGCAGAAGAGTCTGGTGTGATTAGCTTTGGCAGTCCTACTAAGAGTAAAGATCGATTGATTATTACTTCAGCAGAAGGTGAGCCGACTGAGATGATGATTCACAAATGGCGTCAAATTAACGTTTTCGACGGTGAAACAGTTGAAAAAGGCGATGTAGTTTCTGATGGACCATCAAATCCTCATGATATTTTACGATTGTTGGGTGTTGAAGCGCTAGCGAACTATGTTGTTAAAGAAGTGCAAGATGTTTACCGTCTACAAGGTGTAAATATTTCAGATAAACATATTGAAGTGATTGTGAAGCAGATGCTTCGTAAGGTGGAAGTATTAGATTCTGGCGACTCTAGATTTGTCAATGGTGAGACTGCTGAATACGCTCGAGTTATTGAAACCAATAAACAATTAGCGGCCCAAGGAAAGTCTCTGGTTACTTACCAAAGATTACTCATGGGTATTACTAAGGCGTCATTGGCTACAGAGTCGTTTATCTCAGCTGCCTCTTTCCAGGAAACAACGCGCGTGTTAACAGAAGCTTCGACCACAGGTAGAGTGGATTCTCTACAAGGCTTGAAAGAGAATGTTATTGTTGGTCGTTTAATACCAGCAGGAACAGGCTTTAAGTATCATCAAGAGAAGCGTGCTAAGCGTCCCGCTAGCATGACTCAGAGTGCTGATGCTGAAATGGCATTAGCAGCAGAGTTAAGCGAAGCAGAAGAGTCACAAGAGTAATACTCTAGCTACCGGCTAACTTTAAAACCGCATCTAATTATGGATGCGGTTTTTTTATGCCCAAAATCCGTTAAAATGCGTGCATGGATAAAACAAGTTTTAATGCATACATTGACCAGGGGTATAACCATATTCCAGTATTTAGAGAAGTTGTGCTTGATACCGATACAGCTTTAGGTTTGTATTTGAAATTAGCCAACAACACTTACAGCTATTTATTTGAATCGGTTCAAGGCGGGGAAAAATGGGGCCGATATTCAATTATTGGGCTTCATGCGCAAACTGTGATCAAAGTATTTGGCTATGAAATTCAAATCGAGAAGGAATCAAGTGTTGTTGAACGCTTTAAGGTAGAAGACCCTTTGGCATGGATTGAGCAATATCAACAGAAATTTAAAGTGCCTGAAATTGGCGAATTACCTGAGTTTAATGGCGGTTTAGTTGGGTACTTTGGCTATGAAATTGTTCGCTATATTGAGCCAAAACTCAAAGATATCAATCTTAAAGATGAGCTAAATATTGCCGATATTTTGTTAATGGTGTCAAATGATTTAGTTGTATTTGATAACTTAGCAAATAAGGCATTTTTATTGACACATGTCAATCCTGAAACCCAAAGTTATGATCAGGCAATGGCTTATCTTGATAGTATCGAAGCAGATATTGATCGACCGCTTGTTAAACAAGATTATCAGTCAGACAACCTAACAACACAAGATTTTAGCTCCAGTTTTGGTGAACAAAATTATAAAGATGTTGTTGAGCGTATTCAGCGCTATATCGTTGCTGGGGATGTTATGCAGGTTGTACCTTCTCAAAGACTAAGTGCACCTTATAAAGCACCGTCAGTTGAACTTTATCGTCAGTTAAGAAGGCTAAATCCCTCGCCTTATATGTATTATTTAAACTTAGGCGATGTTGATGTGATCGGATCTTCGCCTGAAATTCTTACCCGGGTTGATTGTGATAGGCGTGCGACGGTGCGTCCAATTGCAGGTACCAGAACAAGAGGTGAAGACCAAGCTCAAGATTTAGCCCTTGAGAAAGATTTATTGGCAGACGAAAAAGAAATTGCTGAACACTTAATGCTGATCGACCTTGGGCGTAACGATCTTGGTCGAATTGCTAAAACAGGCAGTGTTAAATTAACGGATAAAATGTTTGTTGAACGATACTCCCATGTCATGCACATTGTTTCTAATGTGGAATGTGAACTCAAAGACGATATGAGTGCTATGGATGTGTTGAAAGCAACTTTTCCTGCAGGAACACTCAGTGGCGCCCCCAAAGTAAGAGCAATGGAAATTATTAATGAGGTTGAGCCATTGAAACGTAATATTTATTCGGGGGCAATTGGTTATTTATCTTGGCATGGCGGTATGGATATGGCTATTGCTATTCGAACTGCTATTGTTAAAGATGAGATGCTCTATGTGCAAGCAGGCGCAGGCATTGTGCATGATTCTGTTCCGCAGTTAGAATGGGATGAGACCATGCATAAAGCTCGCGCTTTAATCGCCGCTGCAGTACAAGTATAAAAAACAATATAAAAGTTTTATAATAGAGTTGCATTTAATTCAAAAATGTATAACATGGTTATCTCAGTAAGGGTTTTAACCCCCCTTTTATGGGGATTTTTTTATATAAAGAGGAGAGAAACATGAAGAAAACTATTTCTTCAATTTCGGCAGTAGCCGCTTTAGCAGCATTATTCGTAATGCCGTTACAAGCTGGTGCTAAAGAAATGACAGACGAAGAGGTTACTTTTGGTCGTAAAGCGGGCAATTGTTTAGCATGCCATATGATTCCAGGCGGAAACCTGCCAGGTAACATTGGTCCACCGCTACTTGCGATGAAGGCAAGATTTCCAAATAAAGCTGATTTAAGAGCTCAAATTTGGGATGCAACAGCAAAAAACCCAAACACAATTATGCCTCCTTTTGGAAAGCATGGTGTTTTGTCTGATAAGCAAATCGATCAAGTGACTAACTATATTTACACAAAATAAGGAGAAAACAATGAAAAGAAGATTATTTTTAAAAAGTGCAATGGCAGGTTCTGCAGTTGCAACAGCAGTAGGCGCAGGCTTACTAACACCTTCAATGGTATTTGCAAACACTGCAGATTTTAAAGCGAAATCAGATGCAGCAACTGCATCTATAGCAGCAGCAGGCAAAGGTTCATTTAAATTTAAAGCGCCTAAAATCGCTGAGAACGGTGCAGTAGTTCCAGTAACTGTAGATGCATCTAAGATGGAAGGTGTGACAAACATCTCTATCTCTGTTACTAAAAACGGTACACCATTGGCAGCTTCATTTAACTTATCTGGTGCAGCAGCAGGTTATGTTTCTACTCGTATTAAAATGGGTACAACATCTCCAGTAGTAGCATTAGTTACTGCAGGTGGAGTAACTACTCAAGTTTCTCAGGAAGTTAAAGTAACAATTGGCGGCTGTGGCGGTTAATTCGGTAACCGAATCAAACAAATAAGGAGAATATAAGATGGGATCAATTAAATTAAAACCAAAAGCTAGAAAAGGTGTAATCGGTATTAAGGCGCTTATTAAGCACCCTATGGAAACTGGTGCACGTAAAAAGAAAGGTAAATTAGTACCTGCAAATCATATTGTACATATGGTAGTTTCTCATAATGGTACAGTTGTGGTAGATGCGGATATTGGTAGTACTATTTCTAAAAATCCGTATTTTAAGTTTAATGTTGCTGGCGCTAAAGGCGACACAATCGAACTTAAGTACACAGACAACAAGGGTAAGACTGGTTCTGAGACTGCAAAGTCTAAGTAATCTCTTATTCAAAGAGGAGAGAGAAATGAAAAAACTAATAACAGTAGTAGCTGGTATCGGTTTTTTAGTTGGAGCAGCATCTGCGGATGTCGCTTCTGACCAAAAAGATTTGATCGGTTATTTTAAAGCACTTAAACCTAATGTTGAGTTTGCAGACTACACCAATGGTGTTTATGCATATGATGCAGGTTCAAGAGATCAATTTGAAGAAATTTTAGATGGTATTCCTCCATATGAGGAAGCTGTTGAAAAAGGCGGAAAGGAGTTTGTTAAGTTCGGTCTTAATAAGTGTGCTGCACTTAAAGATCCTGCTGCAGCTCGTGTGAAGCATCCTTACTTTGACGAAGCAACTCAAAAAGTTGTAACTCTTGAAGGTGTTCTTAAGGCGTGTTACCTAGAGCAAACGGGTAAGAAGCTAGGCTCTAATAAAGGAAAAATCGCGCGCATTAGTGCATGGATTTCTGATCAAGCGGCTGGAGAAAAAGTCAATGTAAAGGTTGAAGGTGCTGCTGCAAATGCTGCTTACAACCAAGGTAAAGCTTACTTCTATGGAAAGCGTGGTGAGTTCAATATGTCATGTGCAGATTGTCATGTATACAATGCTGGTAAAAAAGCTCGTGCTGACATCTTATCACCTGCTCTAGGTCATACAACACACGTACCGATGTATCGTGCGAAGTGGGCTGGTTTAGGTACGCTACAACGTCGTTATGGTGGTTGTTTGAAGAATATGCGTGCTAAGCCAATTAGTTCTCAATCTGAGTTAATGAATAACTTAGAGTATTTCCATCAAGCAATGAGTAACGGTCTAGAAATCACTGACGCTCGTTACAGAAAATAGGAGAATAATATGAAAAAGATACTAATAACAGCTCTATCAGTATTCGCCTTAACGGCTCAAGCTAATTTTTTAGGCGCTTCACATGACTGGAACAACGGCTCTTCTGACCCGTTTAAGTCTGCTATTTCTGCTGCTGAAACTGGCTATAAAGCCAACTTAGCAGTTAATATGGCATGGCGTGATACGGGCAAGATGATTAAGGATGCTAAAAAACTAAATGCTGCAGGTAAAACTGCTGCTGCAGTTAAGTTAGCAAATGCAGCTCATCATCAGACAGTACAAGCTACTGCTCAAGTTGATGCGGCTTTAACTGCTGGTCCTCGTTTCTAATACAAGCTTGGATTTTTAAAAAAATACCCCTTTATTGGGGTATTTTTTTGTCTTAAATAAAGCTAACTATTCATGAAATTGATGGATAATTAATTTCTACATTTGATTTAATAAAACCCCTTTTTATGTCTAATTCTGGTTTTTGCCATCTACACTGTCAAAGTGAGTTTTCAGTCGTTAACTCCTTAATACGTATACCAAAATTAATCGATTCAGCGGTTGAACTAGGCATGGATAGTGTGGCGTTAACGGATGAATCTAATTTATATGCTGCGGTTAAATTTTACCAAAAAGCAATTTCCGCCAATATTAAACCTATTTTTGGCGCACGTATTAATGTCGTAGATGAAGAAGGTGAGTTTTATTCAATTTTATTATTGTGTCAAAATCATCAAGGTTTTTTAAACTTATCAGAGCTTATTTCCCTATCTTATATGCAAGAGCAATCGCTCGAAGGTGTATCAATTAGTGAGGCGCAACTTGAAGCGCATCATGAAGGATTGCTTCTAATTGCCACTCCTGTTTATAGTGACGTTGCCAAGCATTTATTGAATAATCAAATTTTGGAGGCGCAGCAAAAAGCCTCTCATTGGCGTAAGGTTTTTAATAATCGATACTATCTTGCGGTACAAAGAACTTCTAGAGAGTTTGACGAGCGCCACCTGCATTTGTGTATTAATTTAGCATTGGAATTAGATATTGCTGTTGTTGCAACTAACGATGTCCAATTTCTTGTTAAGGATGATTTTGATGCCCATGAGGCGCGTATTTGTATTTCACAAGGCGGACTGTTAGATGATGCACGTCGTACACGCCATTTTTCTGATCAACAATACTTGAAGTCAGTTGCACAAATGCAAAGTCTATTCTCCGATTTGCCTGAGGTGCTGAAAAATACCGTAGAAGTTTCACAACGCTGTAATGTTCATTTTGAGCTTCACCAGAAGAATTATTTGCCAGATTTTCCTATTCCTGAAGGGTTGAGTATTGCTGAATTTTTCACTCTTGAGTCTGAGCGTGGACTAGCTTCTCGCCTGCAAGGGTTGGAGGTGGATAAGGCTGAGTATGAAGCAAGGCTTAAGTTTGAGTTAGACGTTATTATTCAGATGGACTTTCCTGGCTATTTTCTAATTGTGGCTGATTTCATTCAGTGGTCTAAAGATAACGATATTCCTGTTGGCCCTGGACGAGGTTCTGGTGCTGGATCTTTAGTTGCCTATGTACTAGGTATTACCAATGTCGATCCTATTAAACACGAGCTATTATTTGAGCGATTTTTAAATCCTGAGCGTGTTTCTATGCCCGATTTTGATATTGATTTTTGCACGGATAGGCGTGACGAAGTTATTGATTATGTGGCTAAAAAATATGGTCGTGAGAAAGTATCTCAAATTATTACCTACGGTACGATGGCGGCTAAAGGTGTGGTGCGCGATGTTGGGCGTGTACTCGGCCATCCTTATGGCTTTAGTGACAAAATATCTAAGCTAATCCCTAATGACTTGAAGATGACCCTTGATAAGGCATTAATGCCAGAATCGGAAGGAGGGTCTGATGATCTTTTGGCGCGCTACGGCTCTGAGGAAGCGGTCACGGATTTGATTAATCTATCTAAAAAACTAGAGGGTGTGGTGCGTAATGTGGGTACGCATGCGGGTGGCGTGGTGATTGCCCCAAGTAAGATTAGTGATTTTTGCCCTGTTTATAAAGGCTCAGGCGAGAATGATGGTGTGGTGTCTCAGTTTGATAAAGATGATGTTGAAGCGGTCGGTTTGGTTAAGTTTGACTTTTTAGGTTTGTCAAATTTAACCGTTATTCAAAAAGCCATCAAAATGATTGAAGCAAAGGGATTGAGTGATAGCAAAATCGACCTTGATAGCTTGCCGTTGGACGATGAAAAAGTCTATGAATTATTGCAACGTTGCGATACGACGGGTATTTTTCAGTTAGAGTCTGATGGCATGCGTAGTTATTTGAAAAAACTACAGGCTGACAACTTTGAAGATATTGTTGCTATGTTGGCCTTGTATCGTCCAGGTCCATTAGATGCGGGCATGGTAGATGACTATATTAATGTTAAGCATGGTGCTCAGGTTAAGTATCCACATCCTATGTTAGAAGAGATTCTAGCACCAACCAATGGTGTATTTTTATATCAAGAGCAGGTGATGAAATCTGCCCAAGTCATGGCTGGTTATTCGCTAGGTGGTGCGGACTTATTACGTCGTGCTATGGGCAAAAAGAAAGTAGAAGAGATGGATCGTCAGCGTAGTGTTTTTGTGGAAGGTGCTGCTGAAAAAAATATTGATGAGAAAAAAGCAAATGAAATTTTTGATCTGATTGATAAATTCTCAGGATATGGGTTTAATAAATCACACTCGGTTGCGTATGCTTACGTTTCTTATCATACAGCTTGGCTGAAATCTCACTATCCTGCACCTTTTATGGCGGCAGTATTATCAGGCATGATGGATGACACGGATCGAGTGTCGTTTACAGTAGGTGAAATTATTCACATGGGGCTGAGAGTTAATGGCCCGAATGTTTGTGAGTCTGATTATCAATTTAGTATTGCAGACGACAAAACAGTCGTTTATGGTTTGGGTGCCATTAAAGGTGTGGGTGAAGCTTTGGTTGAAAGACTGATGGCAGAGCGTCAGGCTAATGGTGTTTTTAAAGATTTGTTTGATTTCTGTTTTAGAATCGAAAAGCGCTATTTGAATAAACGCGCACTAGAGGCATTAATTTATAGTGGCGCATTAGATGTATTTGACGTTTCAAGAGCAAGTTTGATTAAGACTTACCCAGTAGCTGTCAAACAGGCAGAACAACGTCAAAATGATCATTCTAGTGGCCAGAGTGGTTTGTTTTCTGTTGTGGAAGAGCATGTTGAGTATGAAGTACATTATTTAAACGCACCAGACTTTGCTTTTCGACAACGCTTGCAATTAGAAAAAATGGTTATGGGTTATTATTTTTATGATCACCCAACTGACGAGTACAAAACTGATACCAGGCATATTAATGCTGTACTACCTTCTGAAATACGCTTTAGGAATAATAAAGATGTGCGTGTGCTGGCGTTGATTTCTGAGTTGCGCTATCGACCCACTCGAAAAGGGGGTCAGATTGCCATTGTGGAAGTTGAAGATGGTAGCGTGTCATTGAATGCTGTGGTTTTTTCAAAGTCTCTAGGTGAGGTAAGCGACAAGCTTATTGTAGATGATGTGGTTATTATTTCAGGCAAGATTCAGCGCGATGATTATCGAGACGGCTGGCAGATTATTGTAGATAAAATCGAAAATATTAACGAAGTAAAGATGAATTATGCCAAAGGTTTTGAAGTTAGGCTTGATCATCAGCATCAAGCTATTTTTCACAAAATTCACCAGCTTCTAGGTGAACATAAAGGCAGTTGTCCAGTTAAAATTTCTTATAATACTGAGCGCTTAAAAGGTAGCATACCATTGAGCAAAGAGCTTAGTGTTAACCCGGAGCAATCATTAGTCGATGCGCTTAATGCACTAACCTTAACCCAGGCTAGTAAGATTCATTATCATTAATCAAATCAGATTATTAAAAAAAAACTATTCAGGGCAGCTACGCTGATAATAGCGCTGCTGAGACTCTCTATAGCGGGTCAAGGTAATTTTGTCAGCCATAAGAATATCAATTTGCCCTGTGCAGCTGGTATTTAACATTTGGATTTTATGGTCTTGATAGCGAGTTACAACGGTTTTAGCAGGATGGTTAAATCGATTTTTGTAGCCACTAGAAACAATAACCCACTGAGGCTTTACCACGGCTAAAAATTGATCACTAGATGAGGTTTTGCTACCGTGATGAGGGCTGATGAGTATGTTTGACTGTAGTTGTTTGCCCCAAGTCCTTAACAAGTGTTGTTCTGCTTTTTTTTCAATATCACCCGTTAAAATAATCGCATGATTCTGGGTGGATATTTTAAGTACGCAAGAGGCGTTATTACCGGTAAATTTATGCCCTATATTGAGCATTTGAAAATGAACCCCATCCCATTCCCAGTCGGGTTGTAATTGACACAATTTTGCTGTTTTTGATATTTTTTCAGGAACAGAGCTGAGTATTTCTCGGCTATTGATATTTTCCAAGATACTATCAAGTCCGCCAATATGGTCATTATCACCATGCGATATAACAATTAAATCAAGCGTATCAATCTGTTGTGATCGTAAATAAGGGGTGATGACCGCGTCACCCATATTAAATCCAGAAGGGTATTTTGCACCTGCATCAAATAGCAATGTATGATTTTTTGTGCGCACAAGTTGTGACAATCCTTGGCCTACATCTAGGACTGTAATTTGCACCTGCCCGTATTTGATTTTGTCAGCAGGGTGAAGCCAGATAATAACCACTAAAAATAAAGCTATTTTTCTAAGCTTTAGGGCGCCGGGCAATAGAGCGAATAATACAGCCAGGATTAGCGTGGCCAAATCAAGGCTTGTGTTTTGAGTGTAGTGCCAAAGATTAAATTTTAACTCTGTCAAAAACTGAAGCAATAAGGATAAGTATGCCAATGATTGGTTGGCGATTGTAAAACTAAGATGACTTAAAAACTGTACATCGAGATATAAGAATAAAGCGCCTAATAAGGAAAAAGGCGTACTAATAAAACTAAAAACCGGAATTGCCACTAAATTAGCAATTGGAGAAAGTAGCGAGCCAGAATGAAAAAACCAAGCTATCAAAGGTAGGGTGGCTAGACTGATTAGCAGCTGAATGTAAAGTAGGCGTAAAAACCAATGCTTATCTTGATGCTGACCTACACCGTAAATAATAACACCAACAACATAAAAAGAAAGCCAAAACCCGGCACTAAAAATACTCAATGGATTAAAGAAAAGCACCAAAATAAGCGCTATTCCATAGAGTTGCCAGACATTATGATGACGTCTTAAAATTAATGATAAAAACACTACGCCAGCCATGATAAAAGCACGCTGTGTTGGAATAGAAAATCCTGCGATAAGTGCATATATTAAAGCACTTGATAGTCCAAAGTAAGCACCTAAAACGTTGGCTGGTAGTTTAGAGGCACAGCTTGCACAACGCCGCCATATGAAACTAACCAGCATAAATATAAAGCCAGAAATAAGACCAATATGCAAACCAGAAATGACACTTAAATGAGTTGTATTAGTGGATTTAAACAAATCCCAGTGCTCTTGGTTAATTAAAGATCGATCTCCAATAACAAGCGCATTAATAACGCCTAAAAAAGGAAGGTCAGCTAGCTGGGTAGCTAGTTTTTGGCGAATATTTTGTCTGATGGAGTCGATTGAAAATCCAGAGCTTTTGCTGATAAGCTGATTGCTATTGCTGTGTCTTACATAGCCTGTTGCATCAAACTGCTGATAAAAAAGCCATTGTTCGTAGTCAAAACCACCTTTATTTTGATAGCTGTTGTTATGTTTAATTTTTATTAACAGCTGCCAGGTGTCGTCATTGTTAAGAACATTTGGTGTTTTTCCATACCAAGAGAGTTTAAGTTTTGCTTGAAAAGGCTCTGACACTTGAAAGCTAAAACGTGATTTTTGCTCAGATTGGTCGGGAAGGTTGTGGATTTTTCCAACGACATTAATGGGCTTATTAAAGAATTCTTCAGCAATATTTGAATGCAGTGCATGGCTGGAAAATACACCCATCCAGACAAATCCAGTGATAAAAAGTATTAAATTTTTAGAAAAGCTTTTATAGCGTTTAAAAGTAGCGAAAACAGCCCCAATTAAGGTTAAAAATAGCGTAATTTCTAGCGTTGATAATGTTAGGGTATTTTTAAGTGAAAATACCAAGATTCCAAGTAGAAAATTAAGGGCTAAAATTAGCATTATTATGGGTTAAATTCCAATATTTTTTAAGTTTGGTAAAATATAAGTTTATGATTATCTAATATATCGTGAAACCCTTGATTTAATGCGTGAAA
The DNA here is from genome assembly GCF_001293165.1 of Candidatus Thioglobus autotrophicus. NCBI lineage: Bacteria > Pseudomonadati > Pseudomonadota > Gammaproteobacteria > Pseudothioglobaceae (SeqCode) > Candidatus Thioglobus > Candidatus Thioglobus autotrophicus. The sequence goes on from NZ_CP010552.1 coordinate 1,126,882, forward strand.
CACGTTTAGTTTTCCTCCGATGTATTTTTAAAACTATTAATGAGTATTTTCTAATATTACAGTTTTATATATTATTATACAACTAATTGATTTTTAATGAAAAAAATTAAGTGATTAGTTTTTATTCAAAACCATAAAAAAAGGCAATCTATCAACGTTTTTAGTGATTTTTCAAGAGATATTAACAGAGTTATCCACAGTTTTGTGAGTAACTTTGTTGGGTGTTGATTTAACGGTATTTTTCAGCGTTTATAAGAACTCTTTAATGAAGATTTCAAGGATATTTTTAGCAATCTTGGTTTTGCTATTTTTAGCGATATTTTCTTGTTGTTTTTGACTGATAAAAATCACCTGATTTTCATCAGAATTAAAGCCAATTTCCGTTTTAGAAACATCGTTCAGAATAATGGCTTCACAACCCTTGTTTTTAAGCTTTAATTGAGCATTTTTGAGTGTATTTTGAGTCTCAGCAGCAAAGCCGATGCATAGAGGTTTTTTCTCAAGTTTACAAACATCTGCAAGAATATCTTTATTGGGTATTAGCTCCAAAATCAGATTTTCCCCATTTTTTTTGATTTTTTGATCGGACGGGTCTTTTGCTGAATAATCACAAACGGCCGCACAAGCAATGAATAAATCACATTGATGAACTTGGCTCAAGACGCATTCATACATTTGTTGGGCACTAAGTGTTTGTATATTGGTGGCTTTGTCATTTAATGGAATGCTAATATTGCCATAAACACAAGTTACTTGAGCACCCATTTCAATACAGGTATCAACCAAAGCCATACCCATCTTTCCGCTTGAATGGTTGGAAATAAAGCGCACTGGGTCGATAGCCTCAAGTGTTGCGCCCAGTGTAATTATAATGCGCTTACCACTTAGTTGAGTTGTTTGAAACTGAGTGGCAACCTGTTCGGCAATATCGCTAGATTCTGGCAATCTTCCAGGGCCAATGTCACCACAAGCCTGAGTGCCTGAATCAGGCGTAATGATATTAACGTTGCGAGATTTTAATAGCGCTAGATTAGCTTGAAGGGCGCTAGAATTGTACATTTGTTGGTTCATAGCAGGTGCAATAATAAGCGCTGCATTGCTAGCTAAAATGACATTATTGAGTAAGTCGGAGGCTTTTCCAGAGGCTATACTAGAAATGACATTGGCACTTGCTGGAGCAATAAGAATACAGTCAGCCCATTTGGCAAGTTCAATGTGCCCCATAGATAATTCAGCCTCTTTATCCCATAAATTATGATGAACTTTATTTCTGGAAATTGATTGAAGTGAGAGTTCAGTGATAAATTTTGAGCCACCGGCAGTAAGAATAACTCGAACATCAGCACCTAGATCTTGCAAACGTCTAACAATATCAGGGGCTTTGTATGCAGATATTGATCCGCTAACACCTAGTAAAATACGTTTATTAGTTAAACTTTTCATGGTTTTATTGAGGCCGTTATGCGCATATCTTCATCTATCATACGCACATCATGAATAGCTAGGTTGATTTTATCAGTCATCTGGTTAATAGGTAGTTGTGCCATTGAGTTGGCATGACTACCCATGAGTGTCGGAGCACTATAGATGATAAACTCGTCTATTAAATTGCTTTCAATCATAGCGCCAATTAAGCCAGGGCCAGCTTCCAGTAGGACGGTATTAATGCCTTGGTCGCCAAGTTGTAAAAGCACATCTTCAAGTTTTATTTTTCCGTTTGTAGCTAATTTTGTGTTGTCTGTATTGAATATTTGAGTAGGTGCATCGTTGGAAAAGATATTAAGTGTTTTGTCGGTAATAAGGTGTCCAGAGTCGATTACTACTCGAATAGGGGTATGACTCAAACCTTGAAGACGAACGGTCATAGCAGGGTTGTCGGCCAGGATTGTTCCAGAGCCTGTTAGGATAGCTTGATTTTTAGACCTAAGCTTTTGCACATCAATTCGAGCACTTTCACCCGTAATCCATTTACTCTCCCCAGATTGCATGGAGGTTTTTCCATCTAGACTCATGGCAATTTTACAAGTAACAAAAGGGAGTCCTGTTTTCATGCGTTTAATAAAGCCGCGATTAAGTTGTTGTGCTTGTTGTTCTAGTAGGCCAGCCAAAACCTCAATACCTGCATTCTTAAGCATGGCAACACCCTTGCCACTCACCAAGGGATTAGGGTCGAGCATGGCAATAATCACTTTTTTAGCGCCAGACTCAATAATAGCTTGAGCACATGGCGGGGTTTTTCCTTGGTGAGAGCAAGGCTCTAAAGTGACATACAAGGTTGCGCCATCAGCTTGATGATTAATTTGATTCAGAGCATTGATTTCAGCATGAGCTTCACCAAATACTTGATGATAGCCTTGAGCAATAATACGACCGGCTTTTTCAATGACACAGCCCACCATCGGATTGGCGCCAACACCGTGCATTCCTTGGCATGCAAGTTTGAGTGCCAAGTCCATATTTTGAGTGTCATTTATTGAAAAAGTTGTCACAATATTTCGGATATAATTGCTAAATTAATTAAATATATTTTACCTAGGAGAAAGAACATGGATGAACAGAAAAAACAAGCGCTTAAGGTGGCTTTATCGCAGATTGACAAGCAGTTTGGTAAGGGTTCAGTTATGTTTTTGGGTGACGAAGGTGCGCAAGCAGACATTGAAGCAGTTTCAACAGGTAGCTTAAGTCTGGATGTGGCACTTGGTATTGGCGGCTTACCTAGAGGTCGAGTGATTGAAATTTATGGCCCAGAATCTTCAGGAAAAACAACTTTAACTTTACACGTTATTGCCGAAATGCAAAAGCTTGGTGGTACGGCGGCATTTATTGATGCTGAACACGCGCTAGATCCACAATATGCCAAGCGCTTAGGGGTTAACACAGATGATTTATTAATTTCTCAACCAGATACAGGTGAGCAAGCACTGGAAATTACCGATATGCTAGTCAGATCCGGTAGTGTTGATATTGTTGTGGTTGACTCTGTAGCAGCGCTAACACCAAAAGCAGAAATTGAAGGTGAAATGGGTGCGTCACATATGGGCTTGCAAGCTCGATTAATGTCTCAAGCACTTAGAAAGCTTACTTCAAATATTAAAAAAACCAACACCATGGTTATTTTTATTAATCAATTACGTATGAAAATTGGCGTCATGTTTGGCAATCCTGAGACAACAACAGGTGGTAATGCGCTTAAATTTTATGCGTCTGTTCGTCTTGATATTCGCCGTATCGGCGCCATTAAAAAAGGTGATGAAATTTTGGGTAATGAAACACGTGTCAAGGTATTGAAAAATAAAGTAGCACCCCCTTTTAAGCAAGCAGAATTTCAAATTTTATACAATGAAGGCATTTCGCTTGAAAGCGAGATTATTGATTTGGGTGTTAAACTCGGCTTTGTGGAAAAAGCAGGCGCTTGGTACAGTGTTGAAGGTGAGAGAATTGGTCAAGGTAAAGACAATTCACGTGATTATTTAAAAGAGCATCCAGAATTGCGCCAAAGTATTGAAGATAAAATTCGTGAAAAGCTGATGAATAATAGTGACGAGCAAGCCTAGAGAAAAATGCTATGCTAGCGCGATGCGTATGCTTGTTAGGCGCGAGCATTCAACACTTGAGCTAACAAACAAGCTAACAGCAAAAGAATTCGATCAAGACGATATTGATTCGGTTATTAGCTCTTTAATTCAGAAAAATTATCAAAGCAATGAGCGCTTTGCTGCTGAGTTTATTCAGATGCGTTTTAATCAGGGCAAGGGGCCAATTAAAATCAGTCTGGATTTAAAGCAGCGGGGTATTGATCAATTTGATTTATCCGAGTTTGATTTTTATGCGCTCGCATACAAGATTCGTCAGCAAAAATTTGGTCAAGTGGTGCCAAGTGATTTTAAAGAAAAAGCCAAACAACAACGCTTTTTACAGTCAAGAGGATTTAGTTTTGAGCACATCAGCCAATCATTTAAAACCGCATAAACTGCTTTTGATGCGCTCACCCTTGTATATTAAGTACCCAAATACTGAAGTGCGAGTTATTGAGAACTTGTTCGAACATCCACAAGGCGTATTGTATTTTGAATTATTTTGGGAAAAGGATCCTCAATACAGTATTCATTTAATCAAGGGTAATATTACGGGTGATGGCCCTTGGAAAGTAGGCGAATGCTCTTTTCATATTTTAGGTTGTAATCACACGCATCCACAAATGTGTGAAATGCATTCTTTTTGGCAGCAACAGCGCTTGCAAGATCCGGCTCAATTTCGATCTGCAGAAGTGGTTGAGATTGCTTTAAAAAAAGGCGCTATTGTGCCTAAAGACCACCCAATGAATGATGCGCGTTACTAAACAAACTCAAGCGTACGATTTCAAGACCCAAGATGTCAAGGTTTTGAAAAAACTGTTGCCCTATTTGCTAGCGATGCGTACGCGTGTTATTCTGGCTACGTTATTTTTGATATCGGCCAAGTTGGCAAATGTAGCAGTTCCTATTGTTCTAAAAGATATTGTTGACTCATTGGATCAGACTAATATGGTGCTGATATTACCTGTCAGCTTGCTGTTTGCTTATGGACTACTGAGACTGTCTAGTTCTTTATTTAATGAGTTAAGAGATGCAGTTTTTGCCAAGGTTCGCTACCACGCTATGCATTTAATTGCTCTGGGTGTTTTTAAGCATTTGCACACACTTGATTTATCATTTCATTTGGATAGGCGTATCGGCGGTATCACTCGAGATATTGACAGGGGTACTCAAAGTGTCTCCACCTTGCTCTCTATTTTTGTCTTTAACATTCTGCCTTCATTTTTTGAAATTTGTTTAGTTATTGGTGTACTTTGGATTAATTATGATGTGTTTTTTGCTGGCATTTCCCTAGCAACTGTGGTGTTTTATATTGGCCTGACACTAGCGATTACTACTTGGCGTATGAAGTATCGTTATCAAATGAATGACATGCAATCTGAGGCCAATACCAATGCGGTAGACAGCTTAATTAATTATGAAACGGTTAAATATTTTAATCGAGAAGAATTTGAAGTGAATCGTTATCAAGATACCATGACCCGCTGGGAAGATGTGGCAACTAAAAGTTTCACCTCCATGACAGCGCTTAATTTTGTTCAAGGGGCGGTTATTGCTGTTGGTGTTACCATTGTTCTAGTTATGGCGGCTCAAGGCGTGGTGGATCAAAGTTTAAGTTTGGGTGATATGATTATGATCCAAGCTTTACTGCTGCAATTATTTATGCCACTAGGATCTTTAGGGATTGTTTACAGGCAAATTAAACATAATTTTATTGATATGAATAATATGTTTAATTTACTGGACAAACAGCCTTTAGTTGCTAGTGCTAAAGGGGCGCCAGAGCTTAAGGTTGGGCAGGGAAGGGTTGAATTCAAGGCGGTTACGTTTTCTTATCCAGGTAAAAAATCAGTATTGAGCGAGATAAATTTTAATATTGAGCCTGGGCAAAAAGTGGCTATTGTAGGATCTTCAGGCTCAGGTAAATCAACACTTGCCAAATTGCTATTTAGATTTTATGACGTCACCTCTGGTGAGATATTGATTGATGGTCAAAATATTAAAAACCTAAATCAGCATTCTGTTCAGTCTGCTATGGGCGTTGTGCCACAAGATACAGTGATGTTTAATGAAAGTATTTATTATAATATTGCTTACGGTAAGCAAGGCGCGAGTGAAGCTCAGGTCAAAGCGGCAGCGAAATTGGCTTTTATCGATGAATTTATTGAGCAATTGCCCGATCAGTACAATACCTTGGTGGGTGAGCGCGGACTGAAGTTGTCTGGCGGTGAAAAACAGCGCCTGGCCATTGCTCGAGTACTGCTAAAAAATCCACCTATTTTGATTTTTGATGAAGCTACTTCGGCACTAGATTCTTATTCAGAAAAGATGGTGCAAAAGGCATTAAATTCTTTAAGTCAGCAGCATACCACTTTGGTAATTGCACATCGACTTTCTACAATTGTTGATGCAGATAAAATTCTCGTGCTTGGACGCCACGGCATCCAAGAAAGTGGTTCCCATCAGCAATTGTTAAATGCTCAAGGGGAGTATGCCAAACTTTGGGCATTGCAAAGTGAGGCTCAACATTCCCATAAACCTAATACATAACCCATTTATAAATATGAAATTTGAATTAAAGCATACACATAATAGCGCCAGACGCGGAAAAATGATCTTTGAGCGTGGTGAAGTTGAGACGCCCGCCTTTATGCCAGTAGGAACTTATGGAACGGTCAAAGCAATGACCCCAGAAGAGGTAAGTGGTTTGGGTGCTCAAATTATTCTAGGCAATACCTTTCATTTGGCAATTACCCCGGGCACTGAAGTGATTGAAGCGCACGGTGATTTGCATGATTTTATGCATTGGCAGGGTCCAATATTGACAGATTCTGGCGGCTTTCAGGTATTTAGTCTGGGCGCTATGCGTAAGATTAGCGAGCAGGGAGTGGATTTTAGATCGCCAAAAAATGGCGATAAAATCTTTATGGGACCTGAAGAATCCATGCAAATTCAAAAAAAGCTTGGATCTGATATTGTCATGATTTTTGATGAATGTACACCTTATCCTGCTGATAAGGCAACAGCAGATCAGTCGATGCAATTGTCACTTCGTTGGGCTAAGCGCTCAAAAGATGAACATCAGAAGTTAGATAATAAAAATGCTTTATTTGGTATCGTGCAAGGCGGCATGCATGAAGATTTGCGCAGTGAATCTACTAAAGGCTTGATTGATATTGGCTTTGATGGTTATGCGATTGGTGGTTTGAGTGTTGGCGAACCTAAAGAGGAAATGATGAGAGTATTGGATTATTTACCCGAGCAATTACCTGATAACAAGCCACGATATTTAATGGGCGTGGGCACGCCAAGTGATTTGGTGGAAGCGGTTGAACGCGGAATTGATATGTTTGACTGTGTAATGCCAACTCGAAATGCTAGAAATGGCTATTTATTTACCTCAGCAGGTATTGTTAAGATTCGTAACGCTCAATATAAGCTTGATGTGAGTAAGCTAGACGAGCGCTGTGGTTGTTACACTTGCCAGAATTACACCAAGTCATACTTACATCATTTACAACGAAAAAATGAAATCTTAAGTGCTAGACTAAATACCACACATAACTTGTATTATTATCAAGATTTAATGGCGCAGATGCGTCAAGCAATCGAAGAAGATAGTTTTGCTGAATTTAAGCAAAATTTTTACCAATTGCAAAATCAAATCTAATGAGTCAAAATCTATTATTTTTTGTCGATGAAGGTGGGTTTGAAGACTTTACCCCATTATTTATTGAGCAAGGGTTTTCGGTGGATTTTGAAGACTCTCAGCGTAAAGCAAACAAACTCGCCAAGAAAAACACTTATCAAGTGTTGGTGGCAGAGTTTAGCCATAATCCAGAGTTTCGGGATCGGGTTAGTAATATCGAATCTCTGCTAGCAACTTTAGAGGGTAGCTCCCCGCAAGCCAAAATTGTTATTTTGTACGATGAGATGAATCAGCCACAATTAGATCAGCTTAAAGCACGCTACCGTATGGATGCAACTTTAAAATTTCCAATCAATAAAGATTTATTGTGCCAATTCATTGTCTAAGTGTTTATTAAAATAAACATCTAGAACTTGGCGTGCCAGAGGGGCAGCTTTTGAGCTGCCACTACCGGCGTTTTCAACGACTACTGCGATGGCTATTTGTGGATTTTCAATCGGTGCAAAGCCTGTAAATAGAGCATGATCTCTCAGCTTTTCTTCCAGTTTTTCTGCAATATAAACCTCCTCTGCATCTAGGCCAAATACTTGGGCAGTGCCTGTTTTTCCAGCTAGTGTATAGCCAAGCTTGTTGTTTAATCTTCTGGCCGTGCCTTTAGGTGAGTAGATTACTTGGCGCATGCCATCAATAACAGTTTCCCAATTTTTAATATCATGAATGGGTATCTGCCTACCTACTGCTTTTTTAACCTCAGTGATTGATTGCCCAAGTAGTTGTGTATTTTTTAATAAGATGGGTTTGAGTAGTTGGCCTTTATTGGCTAAAGCAGCGGTAGCAACAGCTAATTGTAAGGGGCTGGAGGTCATAAAGCCTTGGCCAATGCCCGTGTTAAGGGTTTCACCCTTATACCAAGGCTCGTTTTTATTAATTTTTTTCCAAGACTTAGAAGGCAAGATCCCGCCTTGTTCTCCGGGGATATCAATGCCAGTTTTTTGGCCAAAATTAAAAAGATTTAAGCCGTTATGCAAATTGTCGATACCCATCTTATTGGCTAAATCGTAGAAAAATACATCATTTGATCGGGCGATAGCATCCGTAACATTAACGCGACCATGGCCATTTCTATCCCAATTATGAAACTTGCGCTTGACGCCAGGTAGCTGATAGTAGCCTCTGTCAAATACGCTAGATTGATTATCAATTGTACCTTGCTCTAGCCCAGCAAGTGCCACCATGGGCTTGATAGTGGAGGCAGGCGGGTACAAGCCTTGAACGGTTCGATTAAGCTGGGGTATGTCGCTTGAAGATTGCAGTGAATTGTAATTTGCATGAGAGATGCCATTGACAAACCAATTGGGATTGTAGATAGGTGTACTGACCAAAGCCAGCACTTCACCATTTCTAGTATCAATCGCGACAATAGCGCCACGCTTGCCTTTGAGTAATTCTTCAGCCTTTTTTTGCATGTCTAAATCTAGACTAAGGTATAGGTTTTGTCCAGCAATAGCGGGCGTTATAATTTGCGTATCAATCACCCGGCCACTGACATTACGCTCTATTTGTTTCAATCCTGTCTGCCCATGCAACAACGATTCATATTGTTTTTCAATACCTACTTTACCAACAAACAAAGTCCCAGAATAATTACGCTTGTCGTATAAAGCTTTATCTTTTTTACTCATCCTGGAAACATATCCAAGTGCATGAACGCTAGAAGCATTATGGGGATAAACGCGATGAAAGTAAGGTTCGATATCAACCCCAGGGAATTGATTGCTAACTAAAAATTTGGCAACCTGTTGCTCGCTTAAATTTAGCTTAACAGGAATGTTGTGAAACTTCCGAAAACGCTTTCTATTTTTGTAATACAGTTGAATGTCTTCTTGATCAATAAAACCTTGCTTTTCCAGGCCGATTAAAGTTTTGCTAATATTGCCAACCTTTTCAGGTGTGAGTGTTAGCTGGTAAGTGAGTTTATTGGTGGCCAGTATTTGGCCATTGCGATCAAAAATCTTGCCCCGGCTTGGAATGATAGGCAAGGTTCGCATTTGGTTTCCTAATGACTCTTCTTGGTAGTACTCATGGTGAACAACTTGAAGGTTGTAAATTCGCACTAATAGTAGCAAGGTTAACAGAAAGATGAAAACCAAAGCGAGCTTTAGTCGGGACGACAATAGCGTATTTTCTAGCTGAGTATTGCTAATGCTATCCACAGTTACTGATGTCTACATTTGGCCAGAAAAAATCGAACCACAGGCCAAATAAGCGCACTGGTGAGCGGTGCTAAGAGTAGGTAATAGTTATCAGTCAAGCCGTGAATGAGTGCGTGTGTGAGAAAGAAAAAAGCCAAATAAATACTACTAGATAAAAACACATAAACTTGTTGAGTACTTAGGTTGGATACGTAAAAAGATTGTTTGACATTATTGATAAAAATACTAGCCATGATGAGTGCCAACGCATTTTGACCTAAAAGATCCCCTTGTAAAATATCTAGTAAAACGCCCAATATGAGAGCGATAAATAGACTACCTTTAACTGGAAAATTAACCAGCCAATAGCTGTAAAGTAGTAGCATCCAAAAAGGCGAGCTATCTAGAATAGCCTCATTAAAAGGAAGAGCACTCAGGATGAATGCGAATAGCGTTATTTTGAATAAAAACAGATAAGGGCGCTGAATATTCATAAAGCATCCAAAATAATAACAAATTCCAAATCATAGATTTGTTGCATAGGTTCAAGCGTGACATGCATAAAAGACTCATTTTTACGCTGTTCTACGTCTGTCACTCGACCCACAGGATAGCCATTTGGAAATTTAGAGCCTAGGGCACTGCTAACAAAAATATCGTCGATTTTAATATCCGATTCTGGCTCAATAAATCTAACCAGTAGTTGGTGTTTATCTTCCGCTATACCTTGACTCATACCTTGAACGCCATTACGAACATTTTTAATTGGTATGTATTGGGTTGGATCACTAACAATTAAGATGCTAGCATTCGTTGACGTAGTTTGTGTAATTTGTCCGAGTACCCCGTTAGCACCCAAAGCCACTTGACCCACTTTAAGATTGTCATTTCCCCCTTTATTAATGACAATTTGTTTTTTTAATCGAGAGCGACTGACGCTTTCAATACGAGCAACAGTAAAGCTAGCTTGTTGTAAGCCGTAGCTGGATTCTAGCAGTGTGTTTAGTTTTTTGTTTTCGAGTGCCAGTGCGTCTCTATGCTGCAGTTTAACTTTAAGTTTGAGTAGTTCATTATTCAAACTTTGATTGTCATTCAGGAGTTGTTCTTTAGACGTACCCTGCTCGTTAATCCAAGTATAGAGTTTCTCAGGTAGGCTAACTACCATATAAATGGGCGAAATAAGCGTGGCAACACTTTGTCTTAGATTATTTAGATAGGAAAACTTATAATCAAAAATAATTAAAAAAATGGCAATCGTAATAGGGGTAAAAATTTTAAGAAAGTTCATTTTCCCCTAGCCTAAATTGAGTGTTGGTCGTTTTATTCAGCTGCCAAAAAGCCCATATTATGTTTGCTGATCATGTCTAGTGCAACACCACCACCGCGAGCAACACAGGTTAGCGGATCGTCAGCAATGCGAACAGGCAGATTGGTTTCTTGGTTGATTAATTTATCAAGTCCGTCTAGTAGTGCACCACCACCCGTTAGCACTAAGCCGTTTTCAGCAATGTCTGAGCTAAGCTCTGGTGGTGTTTTTTCCAATGCCGTTCTAACAGAGCTAACAATGGTTTTAAGTGGCTCTTGTAGCGCTTCAAGGATTTCAGAATTGGTAATCTCGAAACTAACAGGGATTCCTTTGGCAACATCTCTACCTCTAAACTCAATTTTTTTAACCACGTTGGTTTTAAATGCAGATCCTACCTCTTCTTTGATTTGCTCCGCTGTTGCTGGGCCAATGATAATGCCGTGCTCTCGACGTACAAACTTGACAATGGTGTCATCAAAGACATCACCACCAACACGTAAAGAGTCAGAATAAACAATACCATTAAGTGACATAATAGCGATTTCAGTAGTACCACCACCAATATCGATCACCATAGCACCCGATGCTTCCTCAATCGCCATACCAGCGCCGAGTGCCGCTGCCATAGGCTCTTCAATAAGATATACATCACGCGCACCCGCACCAACTGCACTTTCTTTAATCGCGCGACGCTCAACCTGAGTAGCGCCACAAGGAACACAAATTAGTACTTTAGGGCTTGGTGAGAAAAATCCAGAGCGTAATACTTTACGAATAAAGTGTTGTAGCATTTTTTCAGTCACTTTAAAATCAGCAATCACGCCGTCTTTCATCGGGCGAATAGCTTCAATTGATCCAGGCGTTCTACCCAACATGCTTTTAGCATCTTGACCTACTGCAATCACAGTGGCTTCCATTGAGCCTCTATCTTGGCGAATTGCCACAACTGAAGGCTCGTTTAAAACAATCTGGCCATCCATATAAATAAGTGTATTGGCAGTACCCAAATCAATTGAAAGACTTTGTGCCTTGAAAAAATCAAACATAAAAATTCCTGATTAATTATTAGTGAAATAAAGAGATATAATACTATAAATCATTGGTAAAAATACAACAATCCTAAAGGTGGTAAAAATATGAAAATTCAGCAAAAACATGTGATTGAGAGCATCTTTAATGCCTTGCAATATATTTCTTATTACCATTCGCCTGATTTTATTCAAGCCATGGCAAAAGCCTACGAAAAAGAAACGCATGATACTGCTAAAAACGCCATTGCACAGATTCTGATCAACTCAAAAATGGCCGCCCTGGGGAAAAGACCTTTGTGTCAAGATACTGGTATTGTTAATGTATTTGTTGAAGTGGGTATGGATGTAACTTGGGAGGCAGAGCTTTCCTTGGATGAAATGATTAACGAAGGCGTAAGACAGGCCTTTACGTTCGATAAAAATCCATTGCGTGCCTCGATTGTTAAAGACCCTTTGTTTTCAAGAGAAAACACTAAGGATAATACTCCGGCTGTTATTCATTCAAAAGTGGTAAAGGGCGATCAGCTCAATTTTATTGTTGCTGCCAAAGGCTGCGGTTCTGAAAATAAAGCAAAATTCGCCATTCTTAATCCTTCTGCCAGTGTGGCTGATTGGGTGCTTGATATGATTCCAACTATGGGCGCAGGCTGGTGCCCACCTGGGATTATTGGTATTGGTGTGGGCGGCACCGCAGAAAAAGCCATGCTCATGGCTAAAGAAAGCTTGTTAGATCCTATTGATATTACGGATATTGCTCAAAAAACCAACCCCACTAACCTTGAAAAACTCCGCTTAGAATTGCTAGAAAAGATTAATAATTTAGGAATTGGCGCTCAAGGTTTGGGCGGATTAACAACTGTACTGGATGTTAAGATTAAAGATTACCCAACACACGCTGCCTCACAAGCAGTTGCCATGATTCCTAATTGCGCTGCCACGCGGCATTTGCATTTTTCTATGGACGGCTCAGGCGTGGCAAAGTTGCCAACAGTTGATATGAGTATTTATCCTCAGTTAGAAATGGATTATTCAAAATATAAACACGTTGATTTGAATGCGCTAACGCGAGAGCAAATGAATGATTGGAAGATTGGCGATACTTTGTTATTAACAGGTACGATTATCACCGGTCGTGATGCAGCGCATGCACGCCTGAAAAAAATGCTAGACAATGGCGAAGGCTTGCCAAAAGGTGTTGATTTTGATAATAAGTTTATTTATTATGTGGGTCCAGTAGACGCTGTGGGCGATGAAATCATTGGCCCTGCAGGGCCAACAACAGCCACCCGTATGGATAGATATACCGATATGATGCTTGATAATACCAATATTTTAGGCATGATCGGCAAGGCTGAGCGCGGTGAAAAAACGGCCAAAAGTATCAAAAAGCATAAGTCTAGCTATTTGATTGCTGTTGGCGGGGCGGCGTATTTGATTTCTAAATCTATCAAGAAGGCTGAAAAAATTGCCTTTGCAGACATGGGTATGGAAGCAATTTACGAATTTGAAGTAGAGAATATGCCAGTTACAGTTGCAGTCGATAGCCAAGGTAAGAATATTCATGACATTTTTCAAACGATTCAAAATCTTAAATAGCCCTTAATTTTCTCAAACTTTGTTCGTAAATTTTGAGTGAGTGTAACCATGATAATACTAAGCTAGTATAATAAGCCTCGAAGTTGGTCGGATGGTCGCTGGTAGGTTTGCTTATCAGAGGAAAGTCCGGGCTCCATAGAGCAAAGTGCTAGCTAACAGCTAGGTAGGGTGACCTAATGGAAAGTGCTGCAGAGATTTAAACCGCCTGTTTCGGCAGGTAAGGGTGAGAAGGTGCGGTAAGAGCGCACCGCGCGGAAGGCAACAACCGTGGCAAGGTAAACCCCACTTGGAGCAAGCTCAAATAGGCTACCATTGATGCGGCTCGCATAAGGTAGCGGGTAGAGTGCTAAAGGGTATTGGTGACAATGCGCGTAGATGAATGACTATCTATTACAGAACCCGGCTTATAGACTAACTTCTTACTTCTTCTTTTTTCTTTCTACTTTGTTAAGTTTTAAGAAAATACTCAATCACATGGTTTTATCCATGTTCAGTCTTATTTTTTAATACTTGCCTCGCATAAAGTAAAAAATAATTGTAATAAGCTAATTATTGAAATTCCTATTTAATTGTTGTAGAATGAAACAATGAGCAGATTTCAAAAAATCTTATTAATGGTGTTGCTAGTCTTGTCGGTGAGTGTGTCGGCTGATAAAGCTATATTCTATTCTGATGACAAGGTTACAATTTATACGGATAACACCGTTGTACAAACTGGCAAAACCACTGCGCCGATATTTGCAGCTTCGAGCACTTGGGTGGAAGAAGATTATTTTACTCAGCAAGAAAAATATTGCGAAGTGGATTCTGTTTACAAAGGTAAGTTAAAAATACTTTCGCAAGGTTTTAAAAACCGCTAAATCCATACCAACTTGGAAAGACGATTAAGCTAATTAAAACACTCACTTGTATAATAATAAAAGGCATAACCCCTTTGTAAATATCCGTAGTTTTAATAGAGGCTGGTGCAACACCTTTGAGATAGAACAGACTAAAGCCAAATGGTGGCGTAAGAAAAGAGGCCTGTAAATTCATCGCAATCAAAATTGCAAACCACTCCATGTCAATACCAAGAGATAAAGCGATTGGGTAGAAAATCGGCACAATAATGAGTGATATTTCAATAAAATCAATAAAGAATCCCAGGATAAGGATGATCAGCATTGAGATTAAAATAAAACTCATTTCTTTAGCAGGCAAGCCCATGATGAATGCTTCAAGCACGGTATCACCACCTGTATAAGTAAACACCATGGAAAATGCTGTTGCGCCGACTAAAATAGCAAATACCATTGAAGTAACTTTAACAGTTTCAATGCTGGCCTCGCGCACCATATTCCAGTTAAGTCGCCTATAGGCTAATGCTAAAAACAAAGAGCCAACCGCACCAATAGAGGCAGATTCAGTCGGTGTAGCAATACCACTAAAGATAGAGCCTAGCACGGCAATAATCAAAGCGAGAGGTGGAATAACAGCTTTGGCTACTAGCCAGTATTTTGCACCACTTGATAGATGGCTGTTCTTGTTAGAAGAAGCGGGCGCAGCTTCTTTGTCTAAATGCGAAATGATTAGTACATACAAGATATAACTACCCACCAGGACTAATGACGGCATAACCGCACTGCGGAAAAGGTCACCAACAGGCACCCCTAAAACATCCGCCAAAATAATTAATACAATAGAAGGTGGAATAATTTGCCCCAAGGTTCCTGAAGCGCAAATAACCCCCGTTGACAGTGTTTTTTTATAATTATGCTTAAGCATAACTGGCAGTGAGATAACGCCCATGGCGATAACACTTGCACCAACTACGCCAGTAGAGGCAGCGAGCAAAGAGCCTACTAAGATAGTTGAAACTGCCAACCCACCTCGCATACCACCAAATAAATCTCCCATAGCTTCAAGCAATTGTTCAGCCAATTTGGTTTTTTGTAGAACAATACCCATAAAGATAAACAAAGGTACTGCCATTAAAATGGTGTTTTGCATCACACTCATAATGCGATAAGGCATAAACCCAAATAGATTAACACCTTCAGTGAGTGTGCCAAAAATAACTGCTACACCAGCAAAGGTAAAGGCGACTGGAAAGCCTATCATTAACAGCATTAAGGTAACACCAAACATGATTAATCCAATCATTGTTTTAATACCTTGTAGTTATCTTTGGCAAATAAAGTGCCTGAAATAATCACTAGAATAAAGCTAATGGGAATAATGCTTTTAATGATAAATCGGTGGGTTAATCCGCCAGGATCACCACTTTGTTCGTTAATTGTGTAAGCACCATAAGCAAAATCAAGTCCATAATAAGTAATTAAAAGACTAATGGGTAGGATAAAAATAACAAAGCCGATAAGGTTGATTAGGGCTTGTTTTTTTGGTAATAGGTTGGCATAAAAAATATCGACTCGTACATGCGCATCAGTTTGTAATGTGTATGAAATTCCGAGTAAAAAAAGCGAAGAAAATAGGTGCCATTCCATTTCCTGCAAAGCGATAGATGAATTATTGAAGGCGTAGCGAAGTACAACATCAATAAAGACATTAAAGATAGTTAGCAATAAAAGCCCGATGGTTAGATTTTCTAACCATCGGGTATAGATTGATCGAATTTTAATTGCCTAAAGCATTAAGATAAGATTGATCAGAAATTGCAGTCCAAGCACGTGCTTTCGCTAAATAAGCCTGCTGAGAGTCAATAATTTCTTTAGCAACTGGATCTGATTTAGCGCGCTCTTCTAGTAGTTCAGTATTAGCCTGCTTCAAAGCATCAAAGACGGGTTTAGGGAATGTCTTAACCTGGATATTTGGATAATCCTTTTTCATAGTTGCCCAGTTTTTTGCACTAGCGTATTCTGAATGTGCGTACATATCATAAGCGGCAAGCTCCATAGCATTCGTTAAAATATCTTGCAAGTCTTTTGGTAGTGAGTTTAATTTTTTCAAATTAATCAAGAATTGCAATTCTGTTGCTGGTTCGTGCCAACCCGTGTAGTAATACGGAGCAACTTTATGAAAGCCCATGCGTAAATCTAGCGACGGACCCACCCATTCTAGCGCATCAATCGTACCGCGATCAAGTGCTGTGTAGAGCTCACCCGCTGGAATGTTGGTAGGTTTGGCACCTACTTTGGCCATTACATCACCCGCAAATCCAGGGATGCGCATCTTTAAACCTTGAAGATCTTCAACTGTGTTGATTTCTTTTTTAAACCAGCCACCCATTTGGTTGCCTGTATTACCGCCAATAATAGACTTCATGCCGTGTTTGGCATAGACTTTGTCCATAAGTTCCTGACCGCCACCATATGCAAACCAAGCGTGCTGTTCAGAAGCCGTCATACCAAATGGCATGGTGGTAAAGTACAATGTATTCGCATCTTTGCCTTTCCAGTAGTATGAGGCTGAATGGCCTAAATCATATTGACCAGATTTTACAAAATCAAAAATACCTAGTGCTGATTTATGCTTGTTCTTTGAATCGATTCTAATCGCTAAACGCCCGCCAGACATATCATGAGCGAGCTGTGCAAATTTTTTGGTAGCATCGCCAAAAACAGGGAAGTTGCTAGGCCAAGTTTCGGCCAACGTTAAGGTGTAGACCTTATTATCTTGTTTTGCTTCAGTTGCTTTGTCGTCTCCATCAAACCAGCCAGCGTTTGCATTGGTTATGGTGACAAGTGCAACTGCTGTAAATAATTGCATTAATTTTTTCATCGTCTCTCCTCGTTGAGATTAATTTTTAACCTGTGCCAAAACAGCACGGTCTTTGGAATTATAGTCCTTGAAAGTCTGAATGTGGGTAAAATTTTCTGTTAATAATTCAACAATTCTAGCTTGTTGATCGTGGCCATGTTCAAGTAGTAAAAAGCCATTATTTTCAAGATGATTAGGCGCTTGATTAATAATAATTCTAATATCATCCAAGCCATCTTTTCCTGCTGTGAGCGCACTAATTGGCTCGAAACTCAAATCGTCAAGATAGCTGTCATTTTCTTCAATATAAGGTGGATTAGAAATAATCAAATCAAATGTCTGGTCAGCTACAGGCTCAAACCAACCGCCTTGTAAAAATTCAATCTGAGTGGTGGCGTTGGATTTTGCCACCTCAAGCGCTTGAGCTGAGTAGTCAGTTGCGCTCACTTGCCAGTGCGGGTTTTTATCTGCCAAAGTAATGGCAATAATGCCACTACCTGTGCCCAAGTCTAATACCTTTAAGTCTTGATTTGAATAAGGAAGTTCTAGAGCAATATCAATCAACAGCTCGGTTTCTGGGCGTGGAATAAGGGTATCAGGCGTCACTTTAAAATCCAAATGATAAAAGCCACGATTACCACTTAAATACGCAAAAGGCATGCCTTTCTGTCTTTTTAGAATAAAGCTTTCTAGGCGAGATTTTTCACCCAAGCTGAGCTGGTAATGGTTGTTTGAAATAAGCTCGGTACCACTTTTTTCCAGCACCAAAGATAAAAGTGGTGCAATATCAATCGCACCACTTTTAAGGTAGTCTTGGACGGTTTTCAAGGTTTATAGCTTGACAGTCGTCAACCCTAGAGATTTCCAGTTTTGCATGCCACCACGGAAATATTTAATTTTAGCAGCTGGGTAGCCGTAGCTAAGTAGCGCTTTGACCGCCGCAGGCGTTTGTCCACACCAAATACCGTTGCAATACATCACCAAGGTTTTGGCGTAAGTAAAGTCAAACACATCATCTACTTGCACACCAAGCTGATCTTCCATGATCTCTAGCGCTTTATCTTTTTTCTTGAATTTGGTATATGGAATATTAACTGCAGTCGGTATGCCACCTGAAATCGTTACCCAGTTTGGAGTGCGAGTATCGATCACCATGATTGAATCATCACCAGAAGATTTTTGTTTGACATAATTAATCATATCAAGCTCACCAATAGTTTCAACCAAGTTCGGTGCAAACGGGTTCATGGGTTGGATTTTCCCACGTGCAGTTTTTAGGTAAAAATCAGAAATTTCATTATCCTGATCTTGATCACGCTGTAGTTTGACAGTTTTGTCATTATGCATAACCTCAATCGAAACTACTCCCGGAGACATAAACACTTGTTTGGTTTTTTCGCCTTCGGCACTGGCCATAAGCGGTAGTGTACTTATTAATAAAATTGCTAATTTATTCATTTCTTTCTCCTCTTTTTTTAAACTTTTTTTAAATCAAAATAATTTTTAACCGCCACAATCAGCCCTAAGCCAATAAACGCCCCGGGCGGCAATACGGCTAATAACGTGCCTTGATAATCTTCAAATACGGTAATGCTTAGGGTGTCGCCCAAAGAGCCAAGTATTAAAGAAGATTGATCAAATAAAGTGCCTGAGCCAATTAGCTCGCGCATAGCACCTAAAATAACCAAAATAATAGAAAATCCCACGCCCATCATCAGCCCATCAAGTGCTGATTTATCCCAGCTATTTTTGCTCGCGTAAGCTTCTGCTCGCGCCAGAATTGCACAATTAGTAACGATCAGAGGTACAAAAATACCCAAAATCAAATACAGATCATAAAAATATGATTGCATTAATAGCTCAACAATCGTCACAAATGAGGCGATTAATAAGACAAAAATGGGAATACGAACTTCCTTGCGAATCTGATTTCTAAAGACTGATACTGTTATATTTGAAGCAACCAATACAAAAGTTGTCGCTAGTCCCAAGCCAATTGCATTAACGATGTTATTAGTCACCGCCAAAAGTGGACACAAGCCCAACAGCGCCACCAAAGCTTGGTTGTTGGTCCACAGGCCGTTTTTAGCAATTTTAAGATAATCGTTCATAAGCTTTAATTATATCAATAACTATCCATTGGAAAGCGGCTTAAATATTGATACTAAAAATTTCGCAAATTTTGGAAATTACAGTACACAGCCTAACAAGTAAGACTTGTTTAGGTTGATTAACGGCTAAAACCCCTGGGATCCGAATAAAGCAAAAACCAATCTGTCAAAGCACAAAATAAACTTTGAAGATGCTGTTTCTATTTTTAAAGATAAAAATGCTATTTCAATTTATGATGATAAACACAGTATCCATGAGGATAGATGGGTTACAATTGGTTTAGATGATAAAACAAGAATGCTGGTTGTTATTCATTCATTTGTTATTATTGATAAAAATGATTGTAACGTAAGAATTATTAGCGCTAGGAAGGCAACAAAATTAGAGAATAAAGTATATCAACAAGGATAATCATGGAAGCAGAATACGATTTTACAAAGGGAGAAAGAGGTAAGTTTTATAATAAAAACGCTCAATTTCATTTGCCTATTTATCTCGAGCCAGAAGTTGAAAAATTTTTTATTAAATTAGCAAAGAAGCAAGAGAGCAACTTAACAAAAATTGTTAATAGTTTGCTTTATAAAGATAAAGAGTTGATTGAGATAGCAAATAGAAAATCTTCATAAAAGCTTAATATTTTAGGATCGTTAATTAGCGATGAGCTTACTGAGGCTGTAGGCTATCCGAATAGCTTGGCGGTTAAGGTTGGGTTGAGGTTTTAAGCTTGTAATAATTGTTAACTAAAAAGGAGGCTTTCGCCTCCTTTTTTATAAGTATTAATCAGGCTTTAAGAAAACACAAGCTCATGGTTGATTACATCAGCCTTGATGGTTGAGCCCGGTAGAGAGTCGCCAGCTAAAATCTTTTGTGAGAGTGGATTTTCCAATAATTGCTGAATGGTGCGTTTGAGTGGTCTTGCGCCAAACACAGGGTCGTAACCTTTGTCAATAATCAAATTCATCGCTTCATCGCTAAGCTCAAGTTTAAGATCTAAATCAGCCAATCGTGAAGATAAAATCTCAATTTGTATTTTAGCAATACCTCTGATTTGTTCCTTACCAAGACTGTTAAAGGTAACGATTTCATCGATACGATTAACAAACTCAGGTCTAAAGTGCTCACCGACTAATTGGGTTAACTCAGCCGAAACATCTTTGCCCGGGTTGTCCTGAATTAGGTGTGAGCCTAAATTTGAGGTCATGACAATCACGGTGTTTTTAAAATCAACCGTGCGTCCTTGGCCATCCGTTAGTCTGCCATCATCCAGCACTTGCAAGAGAATATTAAATACATCTGGATGGGCTTTTTCAACCTCATCTAAAAGAATAATTGAATACGGCTTGCGACGCACAGCTTCGGTTAAAACACCGCCTTGTTCATAGCCAACATAGCCTGGAGGTGCGCCGATTAGTCGTGATACTGAGTGTTTTTCCATAAACTCACTCATATCAACGCGTACAATCGCCTGCTCTGTGTCAAACAAGAAATCAGCCAAAGCCTTGGTCAGCTCGGTTTTACCCACGCCAGTAGGACCCATAAACATAAACGAGCCATCAGGACGATTAGGATCGGATAATCCAGCACGCGAACGGCGCACCGCATCGGCAATGACTTTAACAGCCTTGTCCTGTCCAACTAGGCGCTTGGTGATAATGCCTTCCATATTAAGCAGTTTGTCTTTCTCACCTTCCATCATTTTATCCACAGGGATGCCTGTCCAACGCGCTACAATTTCGGCAATTTCACTTTCAGTTACCTTGTTGCGCAGTAGAGTCATTTCTTCAACGTCAGCAGATTCTGCTTGGGTGATTTTTGCTTCAAGTTCGGGTATTTTTCCGTATTGAAGCTCGCTCATTTTGGCTAGATCGTTGTTACGTGAAGCGGTTTCAAGCTGGGCTTTAACTTGCTCTAATTCTTCTTTAAGGTGTTGCGCACCTTGAACCTGGGATTTTTCTTTTTTCCAAATTTCTTCAAGATCAGCATATTCTTTTTCAAGATTTTTAATGACATTTACAAGCTCTTTAAGACGCTCCTTAGAGGCCTTGTCTTTTTCTTTTTTAAGTGCCATGCGCTCAATCTTAAGTTGTACTAATTTGCGATCAAGTTTGTCCATTGACTCAGGCTTTGAATCAATCTCCATGCGAATTTGTGAGGCGGCTTCATCGATTAAATCAATGGCTTTATCGGGTAATTGTCGGTCAGTAATGTAGCGTGTTGAGTAAGTAACCGCGGCAATAATTGCCGGATCGGTAATTTCCACACCGTGATGAACTTCGTATTTTTCCTTTAGGCCACGCAAAATAGCAACCGTGTCTTCTTCAGTTGGCTCATCAACCAAGACTTTTTGAAAGCGACGCTCCATAGCGGAGTCTTTTTCAATGTATTGTCGATATTCATCGAGTGTGGTAGCGCCCATACAATGAAGATCACCACGAGCAAGTGCCGGCTTGAGCATATTGCCGGCATCCATAGAGCCTTCACCTTTTCCTGCGCCCATCATGGTGTGGAGCTCGTCAATAAATAAAATAATTTGACCGTTTGCCGCTTCCACTTCTTTAAGCACAGCTTTCATCCTTTCTTCGAATTCACCTTTGTATTTTGCACCGGCAACCAGTGATGCCATATCAAGCGATAATAGATGTTTACCTTTAATACCTTCTGGCACCTCGCCATTAATAATGCGCTGCGCTAAGCCTTCGGCAATGGCAGTTTTGCCCACGCCAGGCTCACCAATGAGCACGGGGTTGTTTTTGGTGCGACGTTGCAATACTTGAATAGCACGGCGAATTTCGCCGTCACGACCAATAACGGGGTCTAGTTTTCCTTGCTCAGCAAGCTCGGTTAAATCTTGGGTGTATTTATTTAGCGCGTCTCTTTGTGTTTCTGCATTTTGTTCGTTCACGTTTTTTCCTCCTCTAAAGGTTTCAATGGCTGTGCTTAACGCTTGCTCATTAACACCTGAATTTTTTAATAATTTTGTGGTTATATCGTTACCTTGAATAACGGCTAGTAAAAAAATCTCTGTGGACAAATAGCTATCACCTTTTTCGGTGGCTATTTTTTCTACCGAGGTTAATAATCGCAATAAATTTTGAGAAATTCCAATATCGCTATTTGGGTTATTAACCACGGCCAAGTTTTGCATTTCTAAATCAAGCTTACTTTTTAGCTTGCTTGTCTCTATATTAATAGATTTTAAGATATTACTAACACTAGAGTTTTGATCACTCAACATAGCACTTAGCACATGCAATGCTTCAATACCACTGTGGTTGTTGCCAACAGCGAGTGATTGCGCAGAGCTAAGATCTTGTTGAAATTGAGAGGTTAATTTTTCAATATTCATTGATTTATTCGTTGTTTTTGTTTAAGTTAGCTTCTATCTATGGGATGATATTGCAATATTCAAGGTCCAAAATAAAATATTATGTTAAATTTAGTCTTGTTCGAACCTGAAATCCCCAATAACACCGGTAGCCTTATTCGCTTGTCAGCCAATATGGGTGCAAGTTTGCACTTAATTAAACCTTTTGGGTTTGAGATTACCGATAAGCGCCTAAGGCGTGCAGGACTTGACTATAAAGAGCTAGCCAATGTGGTTGAATATGAAAATTTTGAAGATTATTTGGCCAAGGCTAGGCCGCAACGTTTGTTTGCAGTGAGCTCAAAAGTGGATCAAATTTATACCGATCCAGTTTATCAAAGTGGGGATAGTTTTTTATTTGGCCCAGAGACCCGTGGCTTACCACAAGAGATTTTAGATCAATACCCAGGCATTACGCTACCTATGCAAGCAGGATCTAGAAGTTTAAATTTGTCTAATTGTGTCTCTATTGTGGCGTATGAAGCTTGGCGTCAAATTGGCTTTGTCGGCAAAGTCTCAAAATAGTAAGTAAAAGGCAATAAAGCCTGTATTGGTTATAAGCCCAATTAGTGGTAAGCTGAAATGATAGCGCCTGATATTTTTACTAGGTTTGGGTTGCTTTGCCTTGATAACCAGCAACGCAAGATGCATTAGTGAAAAAATAATTAAGATAAATAAACTGGTTAATTCTGCCAGTGTCATAATTGGCAACCAAAGCGCCAAAACATAAATAATAAGTACAACAATTAAAGTGGCGTAAACAGGGGTTCTGGTTGTTTTGTTAATGTTGCTCAATATACTAGGCAGCCATTTTTGCTTGCTCATGCCGTAGAGAACGCGAGAAGCCATAATAATTTGTATGAGTGCGCCGTTAATAATGGCAAGCATACCGATAACGGCAATTAAGTTGGGCGAAAGTCCGCTAAGCTGTTCGTAAATAAGCGCTAGTGGTGCTTGGTGTGCAGATAGGGCGTCTAGTGGTACGGCGCTAACAGCTACTAGTGACACCAATATGTAAATAACACTGGCAATAGCAAGAGACAGAATAATGGCTTTTGGCATATTTTTTTCTGGCTCAATAACCTCTTCAGCGACGTTAACCATATCCTCAAAACCAATAAATGCATAAAATGCCAAAAAAGAGCCTGCAAATATACCACCCCAAATGGCTAAATCGCCAAATTTAAAAGTGTTTAAATACGCTTGAGTGTCGATGTTATGGAGATAGTCACGACCAAACCAAATGATAATCAGTAATCCTGTAATTTCTATTAAGGTTAAAAGTGCAGCCACCTGGACGGATTCTTTAATACCCCAAATAGCTAAAACCCCTAATACTGTTAATAGCAGTGTAATCGTAACAAGGCTGGATAAATCAACAAAAATATCCAAATAACCAATAAAGCCAACAGTGATCGTGGCAGAAGATAGAACGCCCGTTATAACAATCATAATGCCGACTATAAAGGACAGGTGTCGATTGCCAAACGCTTTAAACAAATAAACCGCCTCACCAGCACTCACAGGATAACGCGATGATAGTTCGCTGTAAGTAAAGGCTGTTGTAACAACCAATAGCGATGCGACAAAAAATGATAACGGTGCCATCATGCCCGCTACACCTGAGACCTTACCAATTAGAACATAAATACCAGCGCCTAAAATATTGCCTAACCCGTAAAGTGTGAGTAATGGCAAAGTTAGGGTACGCTTAAGGGGCATGATTATTCCAGTATTGTTAGCGTGTAAGCGTTTGTGAAATCTTTAATATCGACGGCTTTTTTGCCAGCAAGCTGTACTTTTTCTAAACTTAGCGCACCATCACCCGTTGCAACAATGCAAACCCCTTTGCCGTATTCAGCCACTTCACCGGGTTTTGCGTCATAGGCCTTGCCTATGACGCAGGCAGATAAAATGCGTAACACTTTTGATTCGAATTTATTACTGCTCGCATTTGTTTGAGCAATTGGATAAGGGTTAAAAGCTCTAATTTGTTGGTTGATTTGTACGGCCGATTTTGACCAATCAATCCAGGCTTCATCTTTAGATAGTTTTTTGGCGTAGGTAATGCCCGCTTCATTTTGTGGGGTTGGCGATAGGGTGTTAAGATTGGCTAAAGCTTTAACAATGCCTTGTGCACCGAGTATGGCTAGCTTGTCATGTAAAGATTGGGCAGTATCAGACTCAAGAATATCGCAAGTTTTTTCCAGCAAGATGTCGCCTGTATCTAAGCCTTCATTCATTTGCATAATGCCAATCCCTGTTTGCTTATCACCGGAAATAATCGCACGCTGAATCGGTGCAGCCCCGCGCCAACGTGGCAGTAGCGAGGCATGAATATTAAGACAGCCGTATTTAGGTGTCTCTAACACCTCTATTGGTAAAATTTGCCCGTAAGCTACCACCACCATCACATCAGCATTTAAGCTGGCTAATTGTTGTTGAGCTGTCTTATCTTTTAGGCTTTCAGGTTGAAAGACCGGTAAGTTGAGTTCAAGTGCTTTTTCTTTAACGGGGCAGGCAGTTAATACACGACCACGACCCTTGGGACGGTCGGGCTGGCAATATATACCAACTAATTTATGCTCACCTTGAGCAAGCGCTTCGAGTATGCCAACTGAGAATTCAGGCGTACCCGCAAAAATAACCCGCATTAGATTAAGTTTTTTCTGGCAGTCTTAATGGCGTATTTAACTTGATTAGGCGAAGTTGCACCTAGGTGGTCACGCGCACAAAGTGAGCCTTCTAATGACAAAATATCAAACACATCGTTTTCAATGCGATCATCAAACAATTGTAGCTCTTCTAAGCTGAGCTCTGCCAAATCTTTTTGGTGCTCGATGCCGTAAGAAACGGACTTACCAACAACCTCATGTGCATCTCTAAAGGCTAAACCTTTGTTGACTAGATAATCGGCCAAATCAGTTGCTGTAGTGTAGCCTTTTTTGGTTGAGTTATACATGGTGTCACGTCGCGTCTCGATCGTTGGTACCATATCAGCAAATACACGCAAGCAAGCTTTAAGAGTATCAACTGTATCAAACAATGGCTCTTTGTCTTCTTGATTGTCTTTGTTGTAAGCCAAAGGTTGAGATTTCATAATGGTGAGCATGGAGGTTAAATTTCCATACACGCGCCCTGTTTTTCCGCGCACAAGCTCTGGTACGTCAGGGTTTTTCTTTTGCGGCATGATAGAAGAGCCAGTGCAAAAGCTATCTGGCAGCTCTATAAAATTAAACTGCGCAGAAGACCATAAAATTAACTCTTCTGAAAAGCGTGATAGGTGCATCATAATCATGCTGGCAGCAGACAAGAACTCAATGGCAAAATCGCGATCACTAACGCCATCAAGTGAATTTAAGCAAATACGATCAAAGCTCAGTAGTTCGGCAGTTCTTTCACGGTTTATTGGATAAGTAGTTCCTGCTAAGGCAGCAGAGCCTAGCGGCATGGAGTTCATACGCTTACGACAATCAACTAAGCGTTCACCGTCTCGAGTTAGCATTTCAAAATAGGCCATCATATGGTGGCCAAAACTCACAGGCTGTGCTGCTTGGAGATGAGTAAATCCTGGCAAGATGGTGCTGGCTTCTTTTTCTGCTAAATCGAGCAAGGCCTGTTGTAAGCGATTAATCTCAACTAGAATATCATCAACTTGATCGCGCAGATATAGGCGAATATCAGTCGCTACTTGATCATTGCGAGAGCGGCCTGTATGGAGTTTTTTGCCCGCATTGCCAATCAATTGCGTGAGACGTGATTCAATATTCATATGCACATCTTCCAGTGCAACAGACCATTCAAACTTACCTGTATTGATTTCTTCCAAAATTTGATCCAGACCCGTTAGAATTTGGTCTTTTTCGTCTTCGGTTAATAAGCCTACTTCTTGCAACATGGTGGCGTGCGCTCTAGAACCGGCAATGTCGTATGGGGCTAAAATTTTGTCAAAAAAGACAGAAGCACCAAAAATTTTGACAAATTCATCAGTTGGCTCGCTAAAGCGTCCACCCCAAGATTGATTCGTGTGTGTTTGGCTTGAATTTTGTGTGTTATTGGTCATAATTTTGCACTAAGTTGTTTGTTAATTTTTAGAGTAGAGCTATCAATTAGCTTGTCAAGATCGGTCCAATAATAATCTTCATTGGTAACGCCTAAGACTTTTTCCAAAACCACGCCATAGTTGTCTACCAACATAACCGTTGGAAAGAAATTAACTGCATACTTAAAGGCAAACTCATTTTGAGAAACAGTTTCATTGTAAAAATCATTGATTTCATCAAAGCTATTAGCATTGATATGGCGAATGATTACTTTATCTTGGTATTCCTCGAGATCTGCCATAGGGCCAATGGTATTTTCTTTGACTTTTTTGCAATATCCACAATCAGGAATGGAAAACATTATTAAAATAGGTATCTTTTTCTTCCAAACTTGTTGTGAGTCTAAAAAGAAATTTTTTGCGTCTGGCAGGTTGAGTTCTTGCGCGATCGCAAAATTTGATAAAAAGACGGCAACTAATAGATAAAATCTAAACATTGGCACTATTTTAATACAAACTCCTTGAAGCATGAATAAAACCCTGAAAATTGCAACTCGAAAATCTCCGCTAGCACTTTGGCAAGCAGAGCACGTAAAAGCTAGGCTGGAGGCGATTCATCCAGATTTAAAAGTAGAGTTGGTTAAGATGACCACCAAGGGTGACCAGATTTTAAATTCACCTTTATCTAAAATTGGTGGCAAAGGTTTGTTTATTAAAGAATTAGAAATAGGCATGATGGAAGGGGTGGCTGATATTGCTGTGCATTCGATGAAAGATGTGCCTTATGAGATTCCACCTGGATTTGAGCTAGGCGCTATTTTAAAGCGTGAAAATCCATTTGATGCATTTGTGTCTAATCATTACGATGGTATTAATGATCTACCACAAGGCGCTAAAGTGGGCACTTGTTCAATGCGCCGAATTGTGCAGCTGAAAGCTCAACGCCCAGATTTAGAAATTCTAGACTTACGAGGCAATGTAAACACCCGACTTCAAAAACTCGATGACGGTGAGTTTGATGCGATTATCTTGGCGTGTGCGGGTCTTATTCGCCTTAAGTTTGAAACGCGTATTAAGCAAGAGATTCCAGCGATCGATTCTTTGCCTGCAGTTGGCCAAGGGGCAGTAGGGATTGAGATTCGCGAGAATGATCAGACTATTCTAGATTTAATTAGCCCTTTGATTGATCAAGAAACTACTTACAGGGTAAATGCAGAGCGGGCGATGAATGCACGTCTAGAAGGTGGGTGTTCAGTGCCTATAGCAGGGTTTGCCACACTGGATGGTGACCAGCTTAATGTGACGGGCTTGGTGGGCAATGTTAAATCTGGCGTTATTTTAAAACACCAAGTATCTGGGCACGTGAGCGAGGCACAGGCTTTGGGTGAAGAGTTGGCCGATCAGTTGATTGTCATGGGTGCTAAAGATATTTTAAAAGTTGACTAATGACTGATTTGCAGGCTTTGCAGCAACTGCCAGACTGGTCAATTGTTAATCAAAAATTACATCGGCAGTTTGTTTTTCAAGACTTTGTCCAAGCTTTTGATTTTATGACGCAAGCGGCCATCATGGTTGAAAAAATGGATCATCATCCAGAGTGGTCAAATAGTTATAATACGGTCGATGTTGAATTGATTACGCATTCTCAGAAGTGCATCAGCCAATTAGATATTGAGTTGGCAGTATATATGAACGATATCTTTAAACACAGTCTTACCAAGGAATAAAGCATGTTGAAATTTATGGAAAAAAGTTTTTTTAGTCTCGTACAAAAAATAGGTTTATTGTTCGCGCTTATCTCATTTACTTTGGTTGTTTTTCTGGGCTGGTTTAGTTATGAAAAAATCAATAGCAGAGCAACAGATGAAATTAGCAAGCCGATGATTGAACTCGCTAAATATCAAAATCCAATCAGCTTACAGCTGGAAACTGTCCCAACTGATGCAATGATCAGTAGTGCCCCGAGTGCTTCCCAAGCAGCTTTTAATCAAAAGTTCGATGCTTATATTGAGCAAATTATGGCCAATTTACAAGCATTGCCAAATGAGGTTATTGGCAAAAGTGATGCGCAGTTTCAAATTAAGGTGATGATTAAAATCAAGTCTAATGCCTATGTGCCAGCACTTAAGTTAAGCTATGTAGAGTCTTTATCTAGGCTAACCAGGCAGTTGGTTAACGTAGGAGGTGATCAAGTGAATGTTGATGAGTTTCTGCATTGGCACGATCAAGAATTTGCCCGCCAAGTTGAGCAGCAAACTCAGCAAAATTTAATCAAAATGGGTACAGCTAAATCTGATCAAATGACAGGATTTATCTCTTTAGGCATGATGGGCGCTGCACTTGGATTTTTTATTATGTTTGTCATGATGCTAGCCATGTTGCGCATTGAAAGAAACACGCGCCGATAACATGCAAGCAATTGGCTATAACGGCTGTGATTTTATTGAGTTTGAAAAACCTTTAGAAAATCCTGCAGGCCAAGATCTTTTGGTTGAGATAAAAGCCATTTCTATTAATCCAATTGACACTAAAGTTAAGCAAACTATTACTAAAGATAGCGCGGTAAAAATTCTAGGCTATGATGCTTGCGGTGTTGTTCGTGCGGTTGGAGAGGAGGCATCGATTTTTAAAGTGGGCGATGAAGTTTTCTATGCAGGCGACGTAACCCGAGATGGGTCTAATGCCACACATCAACTTGTAGACGAGCGCATTGTCGGCCGTAAGCCAAAATCGCTCAATTTTGAACAAGCCGCCGCACTACCTTTAACCAGTATTACCGCTTGGGAATCGTTATTTGACCGCCTAAAAATTACCCCAAAAGATAAAAACAAAACATTATTACTGATTGGTGCAGCAGGTGGCGTCGGCTCTATGGCGATACAATTTTCCAAACAAATTATTAGCATGAATGTCATTGCCACTGCCTCACGACCAGAGTCAAAAGCTTGGTGTAAGCAGATGGGTGCTGATACGGTACTGGATCATCAACAGCTTGCTAAGCAATTTAAGCAGCAGTCATTAACTGCTCCAGATTATATTTTATGCATGGGTGTGCCTGATGATTATCTCGAGCAAATGGTTGATTTAATCGCGCCACAAGGATGTATTTGTTTGCTTGCGAACACTCAAAAAAGCTATGATCTTAACTTATTAAAAGCCAAAAGCATTACACTGGTTTGGGAGATGATGTTCACCCGCTCGATGTTTCAAACTACCGATCTAATAAAGCAGCACCAGCTACTCAACAAAGTGTCTGATTTAATTGATCAACAGCAGATTGTGAGTATTGCCACGCAACAACTTAGCCCAATTAATATTGATAATATCACTAAAGCTCATCAGCTAATCGAACAGGGTGATATGATTGGAAAATTAGTCATTTGTGAGCAGCATTTGTAAGAAAAAGTGTCGAGGATTCGCTATTTCAAATGAGACTATTCAATAACTATTAATACCTTTGGTATGGCTATATTAGTCGCATTTCTTAGATCAGGTGTTTGTTTGACTACGCCAGAGATGGGAGATTTAATTTGATATTTTTCCAGCTCAATCATTTGAATTTTGATCAGTACATTATGTGCATCTAGCTCACGTTTTTGAGCATTACGAGCCATTTTAGCAATATCCAAATCACGATGAGAAGCGACCATGCGATCATATAATTCTTGAGTTTGATCAAATACAAGAAGTGCATCGTCAAAAGCTTGTTGCTTGATATTACCAATGGCTTTAAGGTGTTGCAAGGTTAGCTGAGCTTGCCTATCATCCAATTTGACCAATACATCGCCAGAGCTAACTTGCTTTCCTGGCGGGATTATCTCAACAATGGTGCTAGATACTTGTGGGTAGATATCCAGCGCCAAAGTAGCGCCAGACAGAAGCATGCTTAATGCTAACCAGGAATTAAATTTCATAATCTTCTCCAATCAAGTGATGTAATTTTTTAAGGGTAATGACATAGTTAAATTCATTCTCAGCTAGTTTTCTTTCAGTATCTGTGTAGTTGACCATAGCCTTACCGATGTCACTTTTGATCTCCATTTCATAATTGGCACGCGCTTTTTCCAAATACAAATCTCGATAGTCCAATTCAACGATTAGCGCTTTATGGATTTGCCTTAATGCACTAAGATTAAGGTGATGATCCAATGCTTCCCCTAATAAATCTTGCTGAATCTTTTCAATCTCAAGTTGTTTTTTCTTAGATTGAATCATGAGTTGAGATATCTCACTATCTTGTTTGGCATCAGTACCAAAAGGCATAGATAGCTGAATTCCAGCACGCCATTGGCCATTTTTCTCGCGCAGATAGCCTTGTTCTCCAATTCGAGCGCTTGAGTTAAGCACAATACCTAAATTACTTTTTTGCTGAGAAATTTGACGACCGATGGCTGATAAAGCTTGTTTCAATTGTTTAAGCTTTAAGTTGTCTGTAAGCTTTTCTTGATAATAAGAAAACTCGGCCAGCTCTTTTTTAAATAAAGACTTGTAATTAGGCATAACAACATCATCAGGACGATCTTCATAACTAATATTAAGTAGCTGAGCCAACTTAGCTCGAGTTTGAATTTGCTTAGATTCTGCCCTAATACGGTGAATTTGACTAATTTGCGTTTTGGTTTGTTTTTCTAATAAGGTTACTTCTGATGCACTTTGAATGTCGTAATCATCTTTAACTCGACCTTCCTGAACAGCAAACATTGCCAGCTCCTCTAGTGCAGTTTCATAAGATAAGTCTGCTAAAACGATGTCAAAATAAGCGCGCATTATCCCAATGGTTTTATCTTGCTGTAATTGCTGAAAAGACAAAGTTGCATTATTAAGTGTATTTAGCTGTGTATTTTTTCCAATTTCAATGGCTTGATTGTAAAGTGTTTTTTTAAGAAAAATAAAGGCGTGAGAATTATTAATAGCAGAGTTGTAGTCGCTTCGCTTTGCAAGCTGTAAATCAATATTTGACGTTACATCGTATTGGTTTTCCCAATCACTCAGTCGATGTTGCTCAGAATCAATATTTAAAAGCTGCTGTTTTTCAGCGAAGTTATGCTCATCAGAAAGTTTTAGAGCGTCACCCAGTGTTAAAGGGTTAGGCAGTTGCTCTGAGTGAACAAAACTAGATACTAGCAATAATAAGAAGCTTAAAAATTTCATCGGTTTTTACGCTTATAGCGAATAAATTTTTCCTCTAAGTAGGCGTCTTCAACCATAAATTTGGCGAGTAGTAAAAAGTCTGCTTGGTTAGCAAATCCAGTGCGTCTAACCACTCGGTTACCCTTGAGATCAAAAAAAGCGAGTACAGGTGTTGCACCAATTCGATTGTGTTTTTTTGCAAAAACTCTTTCAACCGTATCATTGCCGTCAAAATCAACTAATTCAAGATTTGAATTGGTATTGATTTTGTAATTTAAAAAATGCGTTTTAAAATATTTAATAACGTCAGGCTGATTTAATACTTGGCGCTCCATTTTTTGGCAAAAAGGACAGTCATCCATAAAGAAAAAAACAAACACACCTTTTTTGTTGGCATCCTGAGCATCACTCAAATTTTCAGAATAATCATTAAAATGCTCGTCAAATAAATCGCCATCCGACATTGCTTGAAATGATACGAGTAAACCTAAGATTAATATTAGTTTTTTAAACATTAAGCGACCTTAAAAAAAATATGTATAGTTTGATTAGAGCTATCGTAAATAATCATACCATTTGAAGTTATTAATTTCAAATGAAAATTAACCTTAGATATGAGTACTACTCAAACAATGCGTCGACAAACTTTTTAGCGTTAAAAGGCTTTAAATCATTAATCCCTTCACCAACACCAATATAGCGTACGGGCAATTTAAGCTCATCAGAAATAGCAAATACCACACCACCTTTAGCAGTGCCATCAAGCTTGGTGATACTAATGCCGCTTAGTCCAACTGTCTTGTTAAACTCTTTGGCCTGATTAATGGCGTTTTGCCCCGAGCCGCCATCAATAACCAGCATGGTTTCATGTGGGGCATTTTCATTGTGTTTTTTTAGTACGCGCTTTATTTTTCCAAGCTCTTGCATTAGATTACCTTGAGTATGCAACCGTCCTGCGGTATCAGCAATAAGAATATCAATATTTTTAGCCCGTGCTGATTCATAGGCATCGTAAATCACCGAGGCGGCGTCAGAGCCAGTTGTTTGAGCAACAACTGGTATTTCGTTGCGCTCACCCCATACTTTTAGCTGTTCAACGGCGGCGGCGCGAAAAGTATCGCCTGCTGCGAGCATGACAGACTTGCCTTGATTTTGAAAAGATTTGGCCAGTTTGCCGATGGTGGTGGTTTTGCCAGCACCATTAATACCCACTACTAAAATCACAAATGTTTCGTTGGTATCGGTATTTAATTGGCTGTCTTTAATCAGTAATTCAGATAATTCATCTTTTAAGAATTGATACAAACTATCAGAGTCTTTTAGTATTTTTCGTGAGGCGTTTTTGCGTACCGATTCAAGCACTTTGTCTGTAGTGCTAATGCCAATATCTGCTGTGATTAGGAGCGTTTCCAGCTCATCTAGCAAATCCTCATCAATGGCTTTTTTACCTAATAGTAAGCTGGATAATCCCGAGCCTAATTTTTGCCTAGATTTGGCCAGGCGCTCTTTTAGCGAGGTGGATTTTTCTATTGGGTCAGATTTATCTTTTTTAAAAAAATTAAACAAAGCTTCTCGCTATAATGGTTTGAATATGAAGAATCTAATTTTACTAGCCTTTTTTTTGTCCACCAGTGCTTTTTCTAACTCCGTTAGCGCCAAGGTCGATGACACCGTGACCCAAACAACACTCGATAATGGGCTAAAAATTATCGTTAAAACCGACCATCGAGCACCTGTATTTATCTCTCAACTTTGGTATAAAGTGGGCGCTAGCGATGAATCTAGGCCTAATACTGGCATCTCTCACATGCTAGAACATATGATGTTTAAAGGGACGCACGATTATAAAGTAGGTGAATTTTCAAAAATTATCGCGCGTAATGGTGGCGATGATAACGCCTTTACTTCAAAAGACTATACAGCCTATTATCAAAAAATGCATCGCTCAAAATTGGAGCTAGCCATTAAGATGGAAGCTGATCGCATGCGTAATTTAACCTTCTCAGGCAGTGAGCTAGAAAAAGAAAGACGTGTGGTAATCGAAGAGCGTAGATTGCGTGTGGAAGACAATCCCAATGCTCAAGTTTACGAGCATTTACGTCTTATTTCGTTTGATCAAAAAGGTGCGTATCATGCGCCTGTGATTGGCTTTAAAGCCGATATTGAAACTTATCGACTGAATGACTTACGCCAATGGTACCAAACCTATTATGCACCGAATAATGCCACGTTGGTAGTAGTGGGCGATGTTGACCCTCAAGTGGTTATCCAACACGCACAGCGCTATTTTGGTCATTATCCGTCAAATCCTAAAATTAACACCATTAAACGCCATCCATCGATCGCCAAAATAGGGCAATCTAAAGCGCTCAAACTCAAGGCAAAACTGCCTTTTTATACACTTGCATTTCACGTGCCTAGTTTGAAAACTGCGCTCAATGAAAAACAAGCCTACCAATTAGAAATGTTGGCCTATATTTTGGATAATGGCTTATCTAAAAAACTGATTCGCAACCAGCAAATTGCCTCGGCCATTAGTGTCGGGTATCGTCTTTATGATAAATACAACACCCTGCTGAGCATTAGTTTTGTACCAGCCAAAGGCGTGGATAAGCAAATACTGATTGACGCCATTAAAACCCAAGTTAAAGCATTAATTGAACATCCTAAACTGATTGAAGATGAGCTTGTGCGTACCAAAGCTCAGTTGGAAGCAAGTTTTATTTTTGAGCAAGACCTTATTCATACCCAAGCTTATTATTTAGGCATGCTCGAAACGGTGGGTTTAGGTATTGATAAAATGTTTGAATATGTTGATAAAATGAACGAAATAAGCGCTAAAGATGTGTCAAATGTTGCTAACACCTATCTTGATTTTTCACAAGCAAACAGCGTTGAACTCATCACTCAGGAGCTTAAATGAAGCTATTAGCACTATTACTGCTACTAATTACTCAAGTAGAGGCTAAAGTAAACATTGAGCAGTGGTATACGCCTGAAGGTGCCAAGGTATTATTTACTCAAACTCAAGGCCTGCCAATGCTTGATGTGGCACTTAACTTTGATGCGGCTAGCTCACGAGATGGTGAAAAACACGGCCTAGCAAGTTTGACCAATAGCCTAATTGGTACGGCGAGTAAGTATCGCAGCGAAGAGCAAATTATTAACCAGTTTGAATCACTGGGCAGTGAATTTTCTACCGCCTCACTTAAAGACATGTCGATTATCTCTATGCGCAGTTTAACGCGCCGTGATATTTTGCAATCTTCATTAGACTTGTTTACTGAAGTGGTGTCCAAAGTAGACTACCAACAACGCTATTTAAGTCGTGAGAAAAAACAAACGCTACGCGCCATTGAGGCTGCCAAGCAAAGCCCAGGCAGTGTTGCTAATACTCGATTTAATGAGTTGGTATTTGGCGAACATCCCTATGCACACAAAAAAATTGGCACCCAAGAATCGCTTCAACAAATCAAATTGATTGATTTAAAACAGCATTATCAACGCTATTATGTCGCCAAAAATCTCACCATTGCCTTGGTGGGTGATATTTCCAAAGCGCACGCCAAGCAAATAGCCCGCCAAATCTCACATGGGCTAAACAGTGGGCAAAAAGCGCGTGATAATCAGTCAGTCTTGCCTTTGTCAAAAGCCATACAAGAGCATATTGAATTCCCCTCAACGCAAACGCATTTACTCATCGGGCAAGTTGGTATTAACCGTGCACATCCTGATTATTACGCGCTTTATTTAGGCAATCATATTCTCGGCGGTAGTGGGCTAACTTCTATTTTGAGTGATGAGGTGCGTGAACAAAGAGGTTTGGCTTATTCGACTTCTAGCTATTTTACCAAGATGAAGTCCAACGGCTATTTTTTAATCAAACTACAAACCAAAAACTCACAAGCCGATCAAGCCAAAAAAGTCGCGCTAGAAACACTCAAAAATTTCAGAAATAATGCGATTGATGCGCAAAAACTACAAGATGGCAAGGATAATATCATCGGCGGCTTTGCTTTAGAGACAGCTAGCAATGCCAATATCCTTACTTATCTCTCTATTATTGGATTTTATGAGCTACCTTTGGACTTTTTGAACGCTTTTATTGACAAAATAACACCTATTAGTGTATACGACATTCAAAAAGCCTATAAAAGACTGATTAATATGGATAAACTGGTTGTTTTGAGTGTCGGTGCTAAAAAATAGCCCATTTTCATTATTTTCGAAATTTTTTTATTGGTTCAATGATGCTACGTCAATTTTTTTATAAGTTTAATTTTTCTATATTGCTAGTCAGTGCTAGTTTGCAAATTATTGCAGATAGTGAGGTGCCTGTAAAAGAGGTGTTAATCCAGAAAGACTTTAAGTCGATCAATGTTATTCATCATAGTGTTCCTGTTGATATTGAGCGAAATCAAGATCGTAAAAATAATATCATGGCGTTTTATCAGGGAACTTGGCGTGGGAAAATACAGCCATTACATCCGTTTAAGCCTCACCCAGTAGAAACAGTAGCCGAGCTTGAAATGATCGATTATATTGATAAAATGTCCCATGGTGATGATTCTATTATGATTGTTGATTCACGCCCTAAATCAGCTATTTTAATTACCGGCATGATTCCTGGTGCAACTCAGGTTGATTATATCGACATTGTTTCTAGTCATTACAGAGTAAAAGCTTTTGAATTATTTAATGTTAAAAAGAATAATTCCCAATGGGATTTTACCGATGCCAAAATATTAGTTATTTATTGCAATGGCCTTTGGTGTGGAAAATCTCCAAGAATGATTCGAAAGTTAATTAAACTTGGTTATCCAGCACAAAAAATTAAATACTATCGTGGCGGTATGCAAGCTTGGAAATCAGTCGGACTAACAACTGTTAAGGAATAATTTTTCCTTATTGTTGGATAATCATGGTTTACCATAATATCATATTATTCTAATATAAATTAAAATACACACCTGGAATTATTAAAATTAAAAAAAATCTAGGGGTAAATATGAAATTGTTAGTCTTGATACCTGTTTTTACAGCTATTATCTTTGCGTCTGTAAGTGCCAATCAGCCAAATAAAGAAGTAATTAATGCTGTTGAATATAATTCAGTTATAAATACTTCTAATGTTAAAAAAATAAAAAAGAAAAAGCCGGTATGGCTTAAACCTGGTGTTATTGGCACCACTCTGGTTGTAGACGGCAAGCCTTTTGTTATTGCTAGAAATCAGGATAGAAAACATCTTATTGCTAAGATTTATCAAAAAACAGGTCGGGGCATTATTAAGCCAATGCATCCGTTTAAACCGCACGCTGTAGAGACTATTGCTGAGCATGAAATGATTTCATATATTTCTCGTTTATCATCGAAGAAGGGCGATGTTGTTGTGGTTGATGCCAGAAAATCAATTTGGCCAACATTGACTGGAAGTCTTCCAGGGGCAATTCACGTGCCATTTCATCGATTTAAGAAAAACAAAAAATATGCACTCGAGACTCTTGAAGATGAATTCGGTGTTGTGATTAATAATAAGGGTGAAATGGATTTCTCCAATGCTAAAACATTAGCGGTTTATTGCAATGGAAATTGGTGCAAAATGTCTCCAGAACTTATTTGGGCGTTATTGGATTATGGCTATCCAGCTCACAAAATCAAATATTATCGTGGCGGCATGCAAGCTTGGCAACTGCTCGGATTGACCACTGTTGATTA
Organism: Candidatus Thioglobus autotrophicus; assembly: GCF_001293165.1. Lineage (NCBI taxonomy): Bacteria > Pseudomonadati > Pseudomonadota > Gammaproteobacteria > Pseudothioglobaceae (SeqCode) > Candidatus Thioglobus > Candidatus Thioglobus autotrophicus. Next base: position 1,164,293 of record NZ_CP010552.1, read on the forward strand.
ACAGCTGGATTAATACATCAGCCTTTGATTTGTATGGTTTACCATGATATAGGTCAACTGATATCAGTGTTAAAATAAGACATGTCTTGGTATAAGTTTATTACCACTATTGTTTTGTTATTTAGTTTCAATGCAGCCTTTAGTGCCAAACCCACTGAAATTACGATTGCTATTCAATCTTTTTTAGGGAAAGATGCTGCGTATCAAAAATGGCAGTCCACTACCGATTACCTTTCTCGTCGGATGCCCGATTATTCTTTCAACATTATTGTTGTTGATGCGCCAGATGATGCTTTGTTATACGATATGGTGAAGCAAAAAAAAGTTGATTATGTCATTACCCAGCCTATTGCATCTGTTGAGCTTAATCGTCTATACAATACAAAAATTAATTTAACAAAAGTCAACCAAGCAGGTGTTGATCAGCTTGGTGGTGTCATATTTACTTCGGTTAATAATCATTCCATTACTACTATTGAGGCATTGAAGGGTAATAGCTTTGCCGCTTCAACGCCAAGGCGATTAGGCGGTTGGCTGCTTGCCTTGGATTATTTACGCGATAAGGGTATAAACCCCCAAAGTGATTTTTCTAAAGTTGTTTTTTTAGGCTCTCAAGATAATATTGTCAATGCGGTTGTTAACGGTTTGGTTGATGCTGGCACGGTACGAACGGGCGTTATTGAAAAGATGATCGATTCAGGTCAATTGCGTATGGAACAGATTAAAGTACTCAATAATAAACAAAATTCTTCTTATTTTATAACGACAAAAACAGCGCCAGAATGGTCATTTTCATCACTCGAGCATACTGATGTAGCACTCTCTAAAGAGGTGCAAATAGCATTGTTAAATTATCATGTTAACGGCCAAAAGCAGTGGAAAAAAGCACTAGATTATGAAGGTGTTCGTGCGTTAATCAGAAAGCACAGAATTGGCATCTATCAAGATCCTGGACATATTAATTTTTATAAAAAGAATTATCAATTAATTTTAATTATTTTACTGTTGATTGCTTATTTATTGTTCATGTTAAAAAGCCGCCGAGAGTCTGAGATTCATAACTACAAGCTCAAGCTTGAAGAGTTATACAAAGTCTCATCAGTTGATCAGTTACTGTCAGAAATAGCACACGAACTGGCTCAACCCATTACTTCACTCAAAATTGATGCGCATATGTTAGATAGTATGCTGAAAAATCATGACAGCTGTCAGTTAGATGAAATTCGATCAACCTCAGATGGGTTGCGTGAAAAGACAGACCATTGTGTTGATTTGATTTTGAATATTCGTCAATTCTTATCAACAAAAACCACTGTTAAGGAAATTTTCAATATTAATAATAATGTTGAAAGAATTATTCGATTATTAAAAAATGAACTCAATGAGCATAATATTGAGGTGAGATTATCCCTTAAACAGAACTTACCAGATGTTAATATGAGCCCCGTTGAGCTTGACCAAGTGCTACTTAATTTAAGTAAAAATGCCATCAGCGCCATGGCAGATAATCAAAAATCTGACAATGTGCTTAGTATTTTTACAACTGATAAACAAGGTTTTGTTGAGATTATAGTCAGTGATACCGGCTCAGAAATTAAAGATAAATTGCATTTATTTGATTTGTTTAAAACATCAAAAAAGCAAGGAGAGGTAGAGGGATTGGGTATTGGTTTGAGTTTGAGTCGACGCATTGTTCGTTCTTATGCGGGTGAATTATCGTTAGAATCTAGTTCAATTGGGGGTAGTCAATTTATGGTAAAAATTCCGAGTATTAAAGATGAATGATTTACTTAAACAATCAGTCAATGTCTATATTGTTGATGATGAGGCTGAAATTAGAGAGTCGTTGTCACGATTTTTTACTTATCATGGTTGCCAGGTTGAAGTTTTTGCTGATGCAAAAAGCTATCTCGATCAGCTTGATCAAAGTCAAGTAGGTTGTTTGGTGAGTGATATTGATATGGAAGGGATGAGTGGTCTTGGGCTTCAGCGTCATTTGCAAGAGATTAACTGTATTCGCCCCACTATTTTTATGACGGGTCATGGTAGTGTAAATCTTGCTGTTAAGGCAATGAAGCTGGGTGCAACTGACTTTATTGAAAAGCCTTTTGATCCAAATATTTTGCTTAAAAAAATTAAAATTTGTATTGATTCAAATCGTAAGCAAATTGAATTGCTTGGTCGTTATCGCACGCTTACCAAAAAAGAATGTGAAATTTTTGAGTGTGTTGCTAAAGGTAAAAAGAATAAGGAGATGGCCGAAAATTTGTGTATTTCTATGCCCACTGTTGAAGCGCACCGCTCTCGGGTTATGAAAAAGATGCAAGCAAGCTCTTTGTCAGAGTTGGTAAAAATGTCAGTTACTCTGTCAAAATAAACCTAAGAACGCTTAACTGTTTAAACTAAAGCTAAATCATATTGTGTTTGATTAATGTTGGTTTAAAGATGACCAATGCTGCAATAATAAAAACAATACCGCCTAAAATTCCACTAATTGAATATGATTGCATAAACCATGTCCAATCATCAATAATTTTTCCATTCATTGGATAGACTATCAACTTACCGAGCGTTGCAAGAAAAACAGTTAAAACAATCAATGCTAGAATGTGCGCATAGTTCGCTTTTCCGGCAAAGAAAAAATTACCAAAATTAGCAGATCGCATTGCCCAGATAGCGATAACTGGTGCTAAACTATCAATAACCTTTCCCAAATAGCTATTGATGTAGACCATGTCAAAGCCTCCTTTGATAATAAGGGCGGCAACCAAGTATCCGGCCAAAACACCAAAAAACGCTCGATTTCCAAATATTAAGATTGCAAAGATGGAAGCCCCCATTGGAAGCCAAATGTAATTGGCTACAGAAATATTATAATGATCAAATGGAATGATTGCGTATCTCGATAAAAAAACTGCAACAAAAGCTATTAAGTTATATTGTATAAACCTTTTATTTATTATACTATTTTCAGACATTGTCTACCTTTACCATCTATATTGGTATCTAATTTTAATATTTGGTATTATAAACATTGAGGTTATTTAATTATTATCATTAAAAGCATTTATTATATGGTTTTTTTTAAAACTATTTTTCAAGCTCGCTTATTAGGAACAAAATAATCTAGAAATTTATCTATGGACCAATATAAACTATAACACCCCAATAAATTAAGACAACAATTTAAGATTTCTTATTTCGAACGAGTTAAACTTAACCCAACAATTCGGAGTAAAAAATTATGAGTAAAAAACGTACAACCTACAGCTCAGCATTTAAAACAAAATTAGTACTTGAACTATTACAAAATGCAGATACCCTGGCAGAGATTGCCAGCAAGCATAACATTCTTCCACAAAACCTAGTGAACTGGAAGAAGACCTTCCTTGCCAACGCAGAGATTGCTATGGAGCCCTCTAAAGCAGTTAAAGAGTACAAGGAGGAGCTTATTAAATCACAAGAGAAGAACGAGCGCTTAACAGCGCTGGTAGGTAAAGTAACCGTAGAGAAGGAATGGTTAGCAAAAAAGCTAAAAAGCTTGGGCTCATCTAAACTAAAACAATTAGTTGATCTCAAGCCATCACCAGCATCTATCTCTATTAATCATCAATGTCAGCTGCTTGGCATTAACAGAAGTGGCTTGTATTACAAGCCACGAGTTAACCACGCCAAGCAAACAATTAAGAGTCATATCACCAAGGTGTTTGAACAGATACCCATTTACGGCGAGAAGAAGGTGCATCAGCAACTGCTTGAGGATGGTATCAAGGTCAGCTTAAATACGGTAGCTCGCTACCGTCAAGAGTTGGGCTTAAAGGCTGTATTGGCCGTTAAACAAGTCAATACAACCATGCCAATCAAAGAGCATAAGAAATACACCTATAAGCTCAGAGGGCTTAATATTAGCCATGCTAATCATGTCTGGAGTACCGACATCACCTACATCAAGATTGCCGGTGGCATGGTCTATATGGCAGCCATCATTGATTGGCACAGCAAAGCTGTGCTATCACACAGAATATCTAACACCATGGATGTTCAGTTAGTGATGAGTGTGCTCAATGATGCACTAGCTAAGTATCCATATCCAGAGATCTTTAACACCGATCAAGGTAGCCAGTACACCAGTGAGATACACACTCAAAGGCTTAAAAATCTAGGTATTACTATATCCATGGATGGTAGGGGTAGAGCCACAGATAATATCTGCATTGAGCGCTTCTGGCGAAGCGCCAAATGCGAAAGAATCTATTTGAACGAATACCAAAATATCAATGAGTTAACCACTGATGTAGATGACTATATTGAGTTTTACAACCATCGAAGATTCCATCAAACGCTAGACTACAAAAAACCAATGGACGTGTACCAAGAAAGTATAAAATTAAACCAGAATAAGAAGAAGGCCTCTTAGGATGTTCTATATAAGAAATTTTAAAAAGTTGTCAGAGGTTTTGGGGTGATAAAGTGTATATGGCAGCCATCATTGATTGGCATAGTAAAGCTGTGCTATCGTATAAGATATCAAATACCATGGATACTCAGCTTGTCATGGGTGTACTTAATGAAGCTTTGGAGAAATACCCACATCCAGAGATATTTAATACTGATCAAGGCAGTCAATACACCAGCGAGATACATGCGCAGCGCCTTAAAAATCTAGGTATTACTATATCCATGGATGGTAAAGGTAGAGCGACAGACAATATCTGCATTGAGCGCTTCTGGCGAAGCGCTAAAGTTGAAAGAATCTATTTAAATGCATACCAATCCATTGGCGAGTTAACTACCGATGTAGATGACTATATCGAATTTTACAACCATCGTAGATTCCATGAAACACTAGACTACAAAAAACCAATGGATGTGTATCAAGAGAGTATAAAATTGAACCAGAATAAGAAGAAGGCTTCTTAGGATGTTCTATATAAGAAATTTTAAAAAGTTGTCAGAGGTTTTGGGGTGGTGAAAACCTTTCAAATATGGTTTACCATAATAGACTATTTATTCAATATTTAGGATAATAGAATTAGTTGCATTGGTTTTCTATCTCTCCTCAGATTTATTTTTCTAGTGCAACACCCTATTTGATAGTTGAATGCTAATTATAAAAAACCCTAATCATTGATTAGGGTTTTTTATGTCAGTGATATTTTGGCTTAGTATGAGTTACTGGCTTGGACTACTTTGACATTCATAATAAATTGATAATATTCATCATTTAAATATTTAACGATTTCCTTTTCCTCTTCTGGAAACCAAGCAGAATCGTAGTAGTTTGAGCAGCGATTAATTTGACCTTTTAAATCGGCAAAGTTTTTGATCTTGGCGCCACCTAAAGAACGAGACTCGTAAAATTCTCGATTATGACTATAATTCGCACCACTATCTTTATGACAATTCAAACAGGTTTCGTTGTGAATATCTTGAGCGTTAAAAGCCGTAGCTGTATTTAATAGGCTAAAACTTAGTGTGATTGCTAGTGCTTTTAAAATCTTAACTTTCATATAATTTCCTTGTTATATAATTGTCCTCAAGTGATGTGTATATTATATTTTGTATTAGAAGATTAGTATATTATGGTATTCCATATTTATGATGAGAGGCTCGCTAGTGAGTGAAATAAAATTACTTTTTTCTTATGGAACTCTGCAAAACAGATTGGTGCAGCTAGAAACTTTTGGTCGAGAATTAGTGGGTAATGAAGATCAATTATTAGGCTATAAATTAGAGATGGTTAAGATTGGTGATCAGCAGGTTGTAGCCTTAAGTGGTAAAACCCACCACCCGATTGCGGTTGCCTCTCAGGATAAAAGTGATTTTGTGTCAGGTGTTATTTTTGAAATTACATCTGAAGAATTAACACAATCAGACTTATATGAAGTGAGTGATTATAAGCGGGTGATGGGCGCGTTTAAATCTGGCCAAAAAGCTTGGGTGTACGTACAAGCCTAAAGACTTTTAAAGTAGTACTTTTTCGATATTAACCGATTGTATAAAGTCTTTCTGCCAATTCTCACCCAGTTGTTGTTCGGCGATAAGCTCAATCGGATAAACAGGCTCAATGTTAGTAGTACTTTGGTAGCGCGATAAACCTTGTCTACAAGCTGGGCAAGTAGTGAGCATTTTAACGGGCTTGTCGGTTTTGGCAATAGTGGCTATGTCTTTTTTGATTTCCAGCTCTTTTCTGTATTTGGCTTGCTTGGCGATATCAGGGCGCGCTACGGCAAATGTGCCAGCTTCACCACAACAACGATCGTTGCTAATGACTTCACTATTAACTATTTTAGAGATGAGATCGCTAGATTCCTCTGATTTAATCGGATCATGACAAGGTGCATGATAGAGGTATTGTTCACCTGTAGCTTTTAGCGTAACGTCTTGCTCTAGTAAGTATTCGTGAATATCTGTTAAGCTAGAATCTTTAAAAATATCGCCAAGTTCGTAAGTCATCAGCTGGTCAATACAAGTACCACATGAGGTAAGCACATGCTTGATATCCAGGTAGTTTAAGGTGTTGGCCATGCGATGGAAGAGTACACGATTATCAGTTGAAATAGCTGTACTCTTGGCTTCATCGCCACTGGCTCTTTGTGGATAGCCGCAACATAAATAGCTCGGTGGTAAAACCACTTTAACCCCTTGATGATAAAGCAGAGCAACAGTCGCTAAACCAATTTGAGAATAGAGGCGCTCAGACCCGCAACCTGGAAAGTAAAACACACTGGGTGAATCGGCATTGGATTTGGTTGGATGCGATAAAATTGGCACACTGGTGTTGTCGAGAATATCAAGCAACTCACGCATTGGCTGAAGCCCTGTATCCGTTGGTAGAGGCTTATCTAGCAAAGTAGTTAGCTCAATGGCCATACTTGGCCTGCCCACAGTTTTATTAGGTTGTTTGCTTAAGAATGGCTTGGCAAGTCGTGAGGCGATATTTTGCGCTTTGTAAGCGTAATCAATCAGTAGTTTTTTCGCCAGTTTTATTTTCCAAGGCTGAGTGGCATTCAAATAGGCTATTGAAGCTTTTGAGGCTAGGTTTGTTTGGCGCTTGCCCTGCTTGATTAGGATTGATTTCATCTTAATAGAGACATCGCCAAAATCAATATCAACTGGGCACGGCGTCGCGCAACGATGGCAAATAGTACAATGATCAGCAATATCGTCAAGCTCTACAAAGTGATTGAGCGAAATGCCTCGGCGTGTTTGCTCCTCATATAAAAAAGCTTCTGAGATGAGGTTGGTGCCGATAATCTTGTCACGCGGTGAATATAGTAGGTTGGCTTCTGGCACGTGCGTAGTACACACACCCTTACACTTGCCACAACGCAGGCAAGACTTAACCATATCATTAATTTCACCAATTTCACTACTTTCAAGAATAAGAGCCTCTTGTTCTACCAAATGTAGAGAAGGTGTAAAGGCACCATTGAGTCCGCTGCCAGGCATTAACTTGCCTTTGTTGAAATGATTGTTTGGATCAACTTGGTTTTTATACTCAACAAATTCTTGTTTGAACTCGTCAGATAAATATTGGTATTTGGTGAGACCAATGCCGTGCTCACCAGAAATAACACCACCAAGATTGGTCGCTAGAATCATAATCTCATCAACCACGCTTTCGGCCTTATGTAGCATCTGCACATTGTGAGAGTGTACTGGAATGTTGGTGTGCACGTTGCCATCACCGGCATGCATATGTGTGGCAACAAACAAGCGAACATTGCGATGTTCGGCGTGAATGGCTTGAATATCGTTACGTATGTCGGTAAATACATCGCCCATGAGTAGGTCGTTCAGCGGGTGTGCAAATTCATCCATGTAGGAGATAACACGTTCAGCCGTTTGTACTTTTCTAAAGACTTTTGAGTCGTCTAGCTGATCAAGAATGGTTTGCCATTGACTGCTAATCTGGTTTAATAACTCGATAGCGGCCACACTCTTTTCTTTAACCAGATGGGTCTTTGGCTTAATACTACCAAGATAGGTTTGAGCTTCACTGAGTGTGTCTAGTTTGTTTTTAATAGACAGGCGAATATTGATATGTTCAATACCGTCGTTATAATCAGCCAGCTTATCTAGCGGGATAACCACATCTTCGTTAATCTTAAAAGCATTGGTGTGAGCGGCAATGGCAGCGGTATTGGCACGATCTTTCCAAAAAGTTTGTCGTGTGCTGGCAGCTTTTGCAATAAAGCACTCGCCTTCTTTCTGGGTGGTAATAGCCTGGATTTTTTCGCCTATGCTGTCCAGTGATGATTGGGATTGGCTAGAAATATCAACCAATAAAACCATTTTTGGCAGCTCAGATTTATTGGCTTTAGTGGTGTATTTAACTGCCTTAATATAGCGTGCATCGAGATGCTCCATACCGACAAGATCTACTTCTATTGCATGATCAATTAAATCTTTAATGTCAACAATACTAGAAACTGCCGCTTTTAAATCATGGCCAAAGAATTCTAAACATAGGGTGTTAATATGCTTTAAAGGCTGATGTAGAACAAATTCTGCTGAGGTAATAAAGCCATCACAGCCTTCTTTTTGAATGCCTGGAAGCCCATCTAAAAATTTGTTGGTGACATCTTTGCCCAAGCCGCTTTTGCGTAGGTTTTTGGTGTCAATGGTTAAGACTCTAGAGCTGACGATGGTTTTAGAGTCATTCTCGAGCGTGTCAATTTTGAAACTAATTGATTTTAGTAGTTGGATTTTGTCTTGATTATGCTCTAAACGTTCTATACGTAACCAAGAGCCATCAGGCGTTACCATTTTCCAAGACAGTAGGTTGTCAATGGTGGTACCCCATCTAAGGGCTTTTTTACCGCCTGCGTTCATTGCTACATTGCCACCAATGGTACAAGCATCTTGTGAAGTTGGGTCTACGGCAAAAACTAAATTATTTGCTGCGGCCAATTCGCTTACGCGTTTAGTAATAACACCCGCACCAACATTAACACTTTGCAGGTTATTGGTATTTTTAATGTCACTGATAAAACTAAGTTTTTCAGTATTAATAACCGCTGTTTGTGTGTGCAATGGGATGGCACCACCGGTGTAGCCTGTGCCACCACCACGTGGGATAATGGTTAGTCCGAGCTCAATACAAGCTTTGACAATAGCGGCAATTTCAAGCTCAGTATCTGGGGTGATAACAACTTGTGGGTATTCCACGCGCCAATCAGTTGCATCGGTTGCATGCGATGAGCGAGAAAGCGCATCAAAGCGAATATTGTTGTTATGAGTGACTTTGAGTAGGGCTTGTTTAATGCGCTTTTTGTGCCGTTTAAAATCACTTAAACAGAGTTCAAACTTAGCCACTGCCAGATCAGCACTATGAAGTAGCTCTAAAACTTTGCTGTTGTTTTTGGCGCGCTTTCTAACGAGGTCTAGGCGTGAATTAAGCGCTTCAATCAGAGACTTCCAGCGACGCTGATTTTTGATCAAGTCTTCTTGTAAATAAGGGTTTCGATCAACCACCCACATATCGCCCAAAACTTCAAACAACATTCTAGCGCTACGCCCTGTATTGCGATTAGCACGAAGAGATTCTAGCAACTCCCAAGCATCTAAGCCTAAAAAGCGACATACAACCTCTTTGTCAGAGAATGAGGTGTAATTGTAGGGTATTTCTCGGTATTGCTTCAATTGAAGTAAAGTTCACAAAAATTAAATTTTATTTTACTATAATGGTTGATAGTTAAGGTTAGTTGTTTACACCCTTGAAAGGGTGATTTAAAAAGGAAAAAACATGTTGTGGATTAAGGCGTTTCATATTATTAGTATTATTACTTGGTTTGCAGCTTTGTTTTATTTGCCGCGTTTATTTGTCTATCATGCGATGAGCCAAGATAAGGTTAGTCTTGAGCGTTTCAAGGTGATGGAGCGCAAGCTTTACCGCGGCATTATGACGCCAAGTATGATTTTGGCAGTTGTTTTAGGTACTTGGATGGTGGTGGATGGCTGGGAGATTTACCAGACTCAGTATTGGCTACATGCCAAGCTAGCTTTAGTAGTGCCTCTGATTGTTTATCATTTTTATTGCGGGCATTTATTGCAAATCTTTAAGCAAGATAAAAATACACGTTCTGATGTTTTTTATCGTTGGTTTAACGAGTTTCCTGTTTTAGTTTTGATCGCTATTGTTGTTTTAGTGGTGGTTAAGCCTTTTTAATTCTTGGTTAGTTTTAAATAGTTTTCCGCCAAGGCTTCGTAAATAGGCTGGGTGAATATCTGCTTGCTAATCCAGTTAGCAATAAAAGCCACCAGCAATCCTGGAATGAGTAAATTAATTGCAGCACTCATTTCCAAAATGACAAAAGTTGCGGTGAGTGGCGCTCTAATGACAGCACTTAAATAAGCAATCATTGACATCATTAAAATCACTTGAGCATCAATATTTGAGTAGTAGGGCGCGATCTCAGCACCAATGCCTGCACCAATAGAAATACTGGGCATGAATAAGCCACCTGGAATGGTTGAGACTAGCGAAGTGAGTGTGGCAAAGTATTTCATGAATACAAACTCAAGTCCTAGTTGGTTGCCTGCTAGCATTAGAATAACTTCATCTCGTCCAGAACCGGCAATTTTTCCAGCCGACAGGTAATTAAAAAGACCAATAATCAAGCCTAAAAATAAAGCAATGGTAATCACGCGTGCTTTATTATGGCTAATGAATTTGGCGATTAAATAAAGAATACTTTTGGAGAATAGACCGCCGACAACACCTGCTAAAACAGCTAAAGGTATGAGTTGCCAAATAAGCTCAAGATTTAGGGAGTGGGCTGAGAAATCACCCAAATAAGGGGTGTTACCTCGATAGAGCAAGGTTAATACGTAGACCAAAGCACTAACAATTGCAATGAGTACTAAAGCTTGTTTTTTAAGTTTTCTACCAATTTCTTCGTAAGCGAATAAAAACCCTGCAAGTGGTGCATTAAAGGCGACAATTAATCCAGCGCTACCACCAATTGCGATTAATGAATGGATGAGGAGTTTGCGTTTTAATTTTAAAAACCGATTAAATCCATAAAAAATTGAGCCACCAATATGAATACTTGGCCCTTCAATACCAATGGGTGCACCGCCAAGCATACCGACAAAAATAAAAACAATTTTGCCTACAGCTACTCGGAATGAAAGTAGTTTCTCGCGAATGGTTTTGTTGCGTGAATCGTTCGCTGCGATAAGTTGTGGAATGCCGCTACCTTGAATATAGTGGCAGAAGTATTTAGCTGTGTAAACGATTAAAATGAAAGTAATCGGAGTGATGGCAAAACTTAAAGCAGGGTTCTTGCCAATAAGATGTTTAAACGCATGTTGTGCATAGTCACTCGATAATAAAAAAAAATCAATAGCAATAACAGTTAATACGCTAGCCAGTATTAATGAAATATAGGTTTTTAACTCGTTTGGAAATTGATGCGAGAGATATCTGCGCATGGTCTATTTGGCGTTAAACAAGCCAGTGGATAGGTAGCGATCGCCACGGTCACAAACAATGGTAACAATGGTGGCATTGTTGACATTTTTTGAGAGCTCTAGCGCTGCTGCGACTGCACCACCACTAGAGACACCGGCAAAAATCCCTTCTTTAGTGGCCAGCTCACGTGCGGTTTGTTCAGCAACAGATTGTGAAACATCCATTATAGAGTCAACTTTTGAGGCGTTAAAAATTTTCGGTAAATAGGCTTTTGGCCAGCGACGAATGCCCGCAATTTGTGATCCATCTTCTGGTTGTACGCCGATAATTTGAATATCGATATTTTTTTGTTTAAGCGCTGTAGAAGCACCCATAATAGTGCCAGTTGTACCCATGGCAGAGACAAAATGGGTTATCTCACCATGGGTATCTCGCCATATTTCTTCAGCCGTGGTATTAATATGTGCACCAGAATTGTCGAAATTAGCAAACTGGTTAAGTTGCAAGCCTTTACCGTCTTGCTCTAATTTGTCTGCTAAGTCACGTGCACCTTCCATGCCGGCTTCTTGGGTAACAATCAGTAGCTCTGCACCGTAGGCGGTCATGGCGTCACGACGCTCTTGAGAGAGGTTTTCAGGCATGATTAACATCATCTTGTAACCCTTGATAGCAGCCACCATTGCCAGTGCAATACCGGTGTTGCCACTGGTTGCCTCAATGAGTGTATCTCCAGGCTTGATATCCCCCCGGATTTCAGCTTGAGTAATCATGTTAAAAGCAGCGCGATCCTTAACCGATCCTGCTGGATTATTACCCTCAAGTTTGACCAATACAATATTAGACGGATTTGGGTTGAGACGTTGCAATCTAACCAAGGGTGTGTTGCCAATAGTTTGGTCGATGGTTTGATACGGCATTGTTCCCCCTAAAATCTACATAAAGTTTGTAGATTTACATATTGTTTAAAATTGCATCACGCACTTCACTCATCACTGGATTGATGTTGATCATCTCACTAGCGCATTGTGAGATGGCTGTATCTGGATCTTTCAGACCATGACCTGTCAATGTGCAAACCACTTTAGAGCCTTCAGGAATTTTGCCAGTTTGAATGTCGCGCATTGCGCCTGCTAATGAGGTGGCAGAGGCAGGCTCACAAAAAATTCCTTCTTGTTCGGTGAGTAACTTTTGTGCGGCTAGAATTTCAGTATCAGTTAATGAGTCAAACCAGCCGTTAGATTCGCTTTGTACTTTGTGAGCCAAGCCCCAGCTTTGGGGGTGACCAATGCGAATAGCAGTTGCAATAGTTTCAGGATTATCAACCATTGCACCTTTAACAAAGGGCGCTGCACCTGCGGCTTGATAGCCCACCATTTTTGGCTTATTTGTTGCTTTGCTATCATCAAAATATTCCTTATAACCCATCCAATGGGCTGAGATATTGCCAGCGTTGCCTACAGGCAAGCAGTGATAATCAGGTGCATTGCCTAATTCTTCAATAATCTCAAAGGCAGCAGTTTTCTGACCTTGTAGACGATAAGGATTAATCGAATTAACAATGGCAACAGGCGCATGGTCTGCCACTTCTTTTACTAAGCGCATACCATCATCAAAGTTACCTTTTATTTGAATAATAACTGCACCGTGGATCATAGCTTGAGCCAGTTTTCCTAGGGCAATTTTTCCTTCGGGGATTAGTACAAATGCTTTGATACCAGCGCGAGCGGCGTAAGCCGCAGCTGCAGCAGAGGTATTACCTGTTGAAGCGCAAATAATGGCTTTTGAGCCTGCTTCAACTGCCTTAGTTACCGCCATGGTCATACCGCGATCTTTAAACGACCCAGTTGGGTTTAGACCTTCGTATTTGATATAGATATCTACATCTTTACCTAGTGTGGCAGGAATGTTTTCCAAGCGAATTAAGGGCGTATTACCCTCGCCAAGACTGATTAGTTTGGTGTTTTCGTCAACTGGAAGTCTATCGCGGTAGTTTTCAATTAGGCCTGTATATCTCATTGTAAATTCTCCTTAATCTAGGTTTTCTACATGAATAATTTTAACATCCTCTTGGATGAATTCATGACTTTGGATTTCTGTTATGGCAGTATTTAAACTAGCAGTACTGACACGATTAGTGATAATGGCAATGTGAGCATTATTTTGTGCATCAATTTGTTTTTGAATGACCGACTCAACACTGATATTATGTTTGGCAAGGGTGGTGGTAATATCTGCCAACGCGCCAGGTTTGTCAGTGGCTAGTAGACGTAAATAAAATACACTATCAATGTTATCTGGGTCGCAATTAGGGATTTCAGTGAGTGCTTTCCAGCCTAATACATCGTGACTTACTGTTTCTTTAATAATGTCAACCAAATCGGCAATGACCGCACTGGCAGTGGCTTCATCGCCTGCACCTGCGCCATAATAAAGTGTTGGGCCGACTGCATTACCTTTGACCAATACCGCGTTCATCACGCCATCAACATTAGCTAAGAGTTGGGTTTTAGGGATAAGCGTTGGGTGAACACGCATTTGTAGCTCGCCATTGACTTTTTTAGCAATACCTAAATGCTTGATTGAATAATTAAGTTCGGTGGCAAACGCAACGTCTTCGCCACTAATTTGGCTAATACCTTGTGTCGATACTTTATCCATTTGTAATTCACAGCCAAATGCAATAGAAGCTAAGATCGCAAGTTTGTGAGCAGCATCAATGCCCTCTACATCAAAAGTTGGATCTGCTTCGGCGTAGCCTAAATCTTGAGCTTCTTTTAATACATCGGCAAAGTCTCTGCCTTTATCACGCATTTCAGTAAGGATGAAATTGCCTGTACCGTTAATGATGCCAGCGACTAACTCAATTTTATTAGCACTTAAACCTTGTTCTAAAGATTTTAGAATGGGAATACCACCAGCAACAGCCGCCTCAAACAACAAATGCACGTTTTTTTCTTTGGCCAAAGTTAATAGCTCATTACCGTGAGTGGCAATTAAAGCCTTGTTGGCAGTAATAACATGCTTGTTGTTGTTGATTGCCGCTATGACTAATTCTTTGGCAATGGTTGTGCCACCAATAAGCTCTAAAACAACGTCTATTGTTGGATTGTTAACTATTTCAAAAGCGTCTTCGGTGATATTGATATTGCCATCTGCGCAAATTCTAGGCTCAGAAATGCTTTTAACTGCGCCGTGGGTAACGTTGATCTGTTCACCAGTGCGCGCAAAGATTTCATTTTCATTTTTACTTAAAACGTTGACAACGCCACCGCCTACAGTACCCAGTCCTAAAATTCCAATATTCACGTTACTCAATCCTTTTTCAAAATGTTTGATAAGAGGGGAATTATACCAACTGGATATTGCTGTATAAAGGTATTAGAGTTGGGAATTTATTTGGTTTTGTCTAGCGTAATGGCAGAGCACTTGAGTGGGCGTGAATAATGTGCAGGAATAGTGTGTTGATTGTTAAAAAGTACAGGTGCTAGTGCCTTTAACATATCTTCGTAAATTGGCTTTTTAAAGTCAATCACTTTTTCGATAGGATGCCAATAATCTACCCAAGCCCATTCGTCAAATTCAATATCAGAATGTGTATCTAGCTTAATATTTTCTTCGCCTGAGGTTAGGCGTAGTAGAAACCAAACCTGCTTTTGTCCAACGCAAATAGGTTTTTGAGAGCGTCTAATGTGGCAGTCTGGCAGATCGTAACGTAGCCATTTTGGTGTTTTAGCAAGCACACTAACGTGATGAGACTCTAATCCAACCTCTTCGTTGAGTTCGCGAAAAAGCGCCTCTACATCGCTTTCACCTTGATCAATGCCACCTTGTGGCAGCTGCCAAGAATTTTGCTTATAGCGCTTGGCTAATAAAACTTGGTGTTTGTCATTGGTGATAACAATGCCAACATTGGCACGATATCCCTCACTGTCAATCATGATTAGGTGGCGTTTTTTACGCTTTAATCGTCGTTAGAAAAGGCGCCTAGCAGATGTAATAAGCTGGTAAACATATTGTGGAGTGCCAGGTAAAGACCAACAGTTGCAGAAATGTAATTTGTTTCGCCACCATTGATAATGGCAGACATTTGACTAAGCATGAAAGCACCCATAATCATCACCACGGCAAATGAAATAAGAAGGCTAAAAGCAGACGACTCAAGGAAGAAGAAGTTCAATAAAGACAAAATAATAATACCCACCATAGCGAAAAAGATCATGCCATTTAAAAAGCTAAAATCTTTCGTGGTATTTTGAGCGTAAAAACTAATGGCAAAAAACGCAACACCCGTTCCTGTTAAGGCCTGAATAACCAAATCAGCACCATTTGGCATGGCTAGATAATGCGTGAGCATTGGACCAATTGAATAGCCAAGTAGGCCCGCTACAGCAAAGGCTGTTAAGATGCCTTTGTTGCTATTTTGGGTTTTTGGTAATACAAACCAGATTACCGCGATTGCAGCAAGAGAGCTAACTATAGCTGAGCCAAATCCAGCGCCTGAGGCGACTGAAAACCAAGAGGCTAGACCACCAAAGACCAGCGTATAAGAAAGTAATCTCATTGTATCTGACAAGACTTTATTTTTAACTTTAATATTGCTAACGGCAGTCGTTGAAAATGTACTCATAATTTATCCTTCGGATTAAGTGTGTAAAATAATCTTATTTTATACTGAAAATAAAGTAATAGCATGAAACTAGTTTTAGGCTTAGGAGTGACCGGTTTTTCCATTGCACGCTTTTTACAGCAACAAGAAATTGCATTTAAAGTGGCCGACTCTCGACAAGCGCCACCCTTATTAGCTGAGTTTTTATTAGAATTTCCAGTAGTGGAGCTTTCTTTAGGTGATTGGGATGATTCTGTACTTGAAGGCGTTGATGAAATTTTTATCTCCCCAGGTATTGCCAAACGCGAAGCGATTGTTGTATGGGCATTGGACAGAGGTATCGAGGTTGTTAGTGATATTGAATTATTTTCTAGGTATGCCCAAGCACCTGTTATTGGCATTACTGGCTCGAATGGTAAGTCAACAGTCACTCAGCTACTCGGAGAGATGATTCAGGCTAGTGGTCAAAAAGTAGCAGTGGGTGGTAATATCGGTACACCAGCCTTAGAGTGTCTGGATGAGACGGTTGAATTTTATGTGTTAGAGTTATCAAGCTATCAGCTGGATTACAGCAAAAATCTGAATTTATTAACGGGTGTGGTGCTTAACATAACCCCTGATCATTTGGATCGATATGACAGTTTTGAACAGTATATAAACTCGAAGCTAAGCTTGTATCAATATTGTCAGCAATCGGTTGTTAATATTGATGAGCCACTTGTTCCTAAGCAAGATTCAGCTGTTTATTTTGGTATTAGTATTCCAAAACAAGAGCAAGATTTCGGCACCGTTACTTGCCATGGTAGTTGTTATTTTTTAAAGGGTGACGATGTGCTAATGGGTGTGGATGAAATGCAGCTAATTGGTGAGCATAATGTGGCCAATATTTTAGCCGCATTAGCACTGGGCGATCAAATTGGCTTAGATATGACTTTAATGACTGATTGTGTTAAGGTTTTTAAAGGGCTTGAGCATCGATTAGAATGGGTGACAGATCAGCAGGGTATTGCATTTTATAACGATTCAAAAGCAACCAATGCTTTGGCTAGCATGACAGCGCTTAGAGCTCTGATTGATAAACATGAAAATATTGTTTTAATTGCAGGCGGTATGGCTAAAGATGAAGATTATTCTGAGTTTTTTAAGCTGGTTGATCAAAATGTATTTGGTGTGGTCTTAATTGGTCGAAGTGCGATGTATTTTGAGCGCGGTATTCACACAGCAAAAACGCTTCATGCTCAAAATATGCATGAAGCAGTTGCTTTGGCTAGAGGTATGATTAACAAGGGTGTGGTACTGTTATCCCCAGCCTGTGCAAGTTTTGATATGTTTGATAATTTTGAGCAACGAGGTCGTGAATTTAAACGCGCTATTGCTGAATAAAGTTAACAGATTTTTCAAGATCTGCAGCTTTCAGCGTTAAGCCTTCAGTCTCATTTTTTAGCCAAGTACTTTGACGCTTACACAACTGGCGTGTAGCAATAATCGATCTTTCAATCATTTCTGCTTCATCAATTTCCTTATTTAAAAATTGCCAAGCTTGTCGATAGCCAACGCAACGAATTGAAGGCAGGTCTTGATGTAGTTCTGGTTTGGCTTTTAAAGTTTTTACTTCTTCTATGAAGCCTTGCTCCATCATTAAATGAAACCGAGTTTGAATACGCTGGTGCAATTCAGAGCGATCAGGCATTAGGATGATTTTTTTAATCGTGTAATTTAGCCCACCTTGTTTTTTCCCCTGAAGTTTTGTGAGGGTCTGGCCACTAATATCAAAAACCTCCAGAGCACGGGTAATACGTTGTGCATCGTGAGCATGAATTCTTTCAGCGGCTATAGGGTCGATTTTTTGCAAATCTTGGTGTAATGCTGCCACGCCTTTTGTTTTGAGTAGCTGGTTATATTTTTCTCGTGATTCTGGTGTGGATTCAGGTAGATCAGATAAGCCGTGCTCTAAAGCATTGAAATAAAATGAAGTGCCGCCGACCAAAATAGGAAGCTCACCGTTATTAAAAGCCAGCTCAATTTGCGCCTTAGCATCGGTAATAAAATCTTGAGCCGAATAAGCATCGCTAGGTTTGCAGATGTTAATCAAGTAATGAGGGTGGGCGCTAAGGGTTGCTGCATCAGGTTTAGCGGTACCAATGTCCATGCCTTGATAAATTAATGCAGAATCGACACTAATCAGTCTGGATTTGATTTTTTGGCTAATTTTAATGGCCAGATCTGTCTTGCCTGAGGCGGTAGGGCCCATTAAAAAAAGCACAGTGTTAGTTGGTGGATTGAGCACAAAGATCCTTGTATTAGTAAGTATTTTTCATAACTAACCTAGATTATAATGTCAGCATTAAAAATATTGATAGAATAAAGTCATGTTTACAGTAGAAAATCAAGTGAGCGGTAATCGCTTTGAAGTTGCACAAGACGAAACCATTCTCGATGGCGCTATTAGTCATGGCCTGGGGTTTCCTTACGGGTGTCAAAATGGCTTTTGTGGCAAGTGTAAAGCGACACTTATGGAAGGTGAAGTGGGTTATTTAGAAGGTATTCCGCCTGGAATTACGCCTGCAGAGGTTAGCGACAATATGATTTTGCCATGTAAGTGTTATGCCAAAACAGATGTGTCAATTGTGGTTACAGAGCTTGAAAGTATTGCAGATATTGAAGTTAAAACACTGCCTTGTAAAGTGGCTAAGATAGAGCATTTAAACGAGGATGTGGCCAAAGTTGTTTTGAAAATTCCAGGTAATGAGGCGCTGCAATATTTAGCTGGTCAATATATAGATTTAATTCACCCTGATTTTGAGCCACGTGCTTTTTCTATTGCTAATGCGCCGCATAATACTGGCATTATTGAACTGCACGTGCGTCTGATCTCAGGGGGCAAATTTACCAATTTTGTGTTTAATGAAATGCAAGAAAAATCCTTGTTAAAAATCCAAGGCCCTAAAGGAAGTTTTTATTTAAGAGAAGATAGTGAAAAGCCTATGATCATGATTGCTGGTGGCACAGGGTTTGGCCCTGTAAAGGCTATGGTTGAGCATGCTATTGAATCTGGTAGTCGAAGAAAAATTGATATTTATTGGGGAGCGAGAAGTGAGCAAGATTTATACATGTCACTACCTAATGAGTGGGCTGAGAAATTTGACTATATTAATTTTGTACCTGTATTGTCCATGCCAGATGACAATTGGCAGGGTCGAGTAGGCTATGTTCATGATGCGGTTTTAACGGATTTTGAAACATTAACTAATTACGAAGTGTATGCTTGTGGACCGCCAGAGATGGTTAAATCTGCTGCTAATACCTTTGTTAAAAAAGGCATGTTCGAGAAAAATTTCTTTAATGATAGTTTTGATTTCGCCCATCAAGTGAGTAGTGTATGAATGATTTGCAACAGCATTTAACGCAGCAGCTCCAAGTGGCTCTAGCGCCAAGTTATTTAGAAGTGATTAATGAGTCTGCCAATCATTCTGGGCCAGCAACACAGTCACATTTTAAGTTGATTGTTGTGAGTGATTATTTTAAAGATTTGACATTAATTGCCAGACATCGCTTTATCAACCAACTATTTAAAGAAGAATTGGATCATATTCATGCACTGGCGATGCATACTTACACACCCGATGAGTGGCAACTAAAAGGCAGCGCTCCCAGCTCTCCAAACTGTGCAGGTGGTAGTCAATCTTAAGAGTGATTAAACAATCTCTATTTGCTAGCTTTTTGTTTTTGGGTGCTTGCAGCTCTCAAACAAACAATGCAATAAGCCAGTTAAGCAAAACTGACGCACCACAAATGGCGAGTGTTAAATCGATTGCTGAAAAAGATCTTTGGCGTTATATTACCAATAGATCAACCTTAAAAGCGCCGAGTCAAAAACAATTGTATTGGCATATCGATTGGTTTAAAAAACATCCTGATTATTTAACGCGTATTACCAAGCGCGCCAATCCTTATTTGCATTTAGTTGTGCAAGAGGTTGAAAAAGCAGGATTGCCACTTGAAATTGCCCTACTACCTATTGTGGAATCTGCGTATTATCCATTTTCATATTCCCACGGTACAGCGTCTGGACTCTGGCAGTTTATTCCATCGACAGGCAGGCTTTATGGTTTAAGGGATAACTGGTGGTATGACGCGAGACGTGATGTGCTAGCCTCTACCAAGGCAGCAGTAAAATATTTGAAAAATTTAAATAAGCTGTTTAAAGGTGACTGGTTGCTAGCTATTGCGGCTTATAACTCTGGCCCAGGGCGTGTGCAAAGGGCCATCCGAGATAACAAAAAACAAGGTAAGCCAACTGACTTCTGGCATTTGAAATTGCCGAGTGAAACCAAAGGTTATGTGCCTAGACTGTTAGCGGTGACCGAGCTAATCAAGCATCCTGAAAAATATGCACAGACTATTACACCTGTTGAGAATAAAGCTATTTTGCGCTCCATTCGACTAAAAACTCAATTTGACTTGGCTTTAATTGCCGAATGGTCTGCTGTAGAGTTGGAGGATTTGTACACTTTAAATCCTGGTTTAAAGCGTTGGGCAACGCCTAACAAAGGTTCTTATACTTTGTTGCTGCCTAATAAGAACATGGACTTGTTTAAGAAGGCTATGCTTGGCAACCCAGATATGGCTCGACTAAAATGGATACGTCACCTAGTTAAGCAGGGGGATAGCTTGAGTATGATTGCACAGCAATATGCAACTACCACCAGTCAAATTATCAGTGTCAATCAGTTAGAAGATCACTTGATTAAAGCGGGTGATTATTTAATTGTACCTATTGCTAAAAAAGGTGCTAAAGCCTATTCATCATCAGAATCTGAGCGAGAAAAATCTCGTTTAAATGCGAATAAAGCGGGACGCAAAGTTATTCACCTTGTTAAAGCGGGAGATAGTTTATGGTCAATTTCTAGGCAATATCAAGTTAGTATTAATCAACTTATTAAATGGAACCATATTAAGCGCTCAGAGCCTTTAAAATTAGGCAAAAAATTAGTGCTTTGGCAAGCTAACGTTGCATCAAATAAAGATTTATCGTCGGTTACTTCACTGGGTATTGATATTGATAGAAAAGTGGTTTACCGGGTAAAAAGTGGCGATAATTTATCAGTTATTGCGCTTAAGTTTGGAGTGAGTGTTAAACAGATTAAACACTGGAATCAGCTTAGTAATAAACCCCTGCAGCCAGGCCAAAGACTAACTATTATGGTTAATGTTATTAATTCAAAAATGAAATAAATATTATGAATATACTTCCTATCAATAAAATTATCTTAGCCAGTTTTGCCTTTGCGCTTACGCATTGGAAAAAGATTGCTGAAATCTCGATTCTTCCAGTGGCTATTTCACTGCCATTATTAATGATATTGCCGCAAATGCTTGAGTTGATGGAAATGGTCTTTCAAGGCGGGGATCTGAGCGAGGTGATATTGCCAGACAATACCCCTATATATTTGCTGTTTTTTTTATATGGCTACATCATGTTGTCAGTTAATATGTATCGTTTGGTTGTATTGGGTGAGCAGAGCGTTGTGGCTTTATCGCCAATTTTTAATATTCGTCAAATTTTTAGATTTATTGGTTTAACGCTTTTTATTGGGTTTGTGACTACGGTGCCTGTTATGCTGACAGGTATTGGCTTTTTACAACTAATTATTTATTTTTTAATTATGCCAATTACCCTTAATTTTATTAATATTGCCACTAACCAGCCTTCAAAATATAAATGGCAATTAAGTTTTGCTTCTCAGACTAATTTGTTTTTATTGCAAGCTATTATTCCTGCTTTAATTGGTATGATTTTCACAGCATTGTTTAATGCTGTAGGTTTGCCAGAGGCTTTTGGGTGGGGAGTTAAGATAATTCTCTTTTACTGGGGCTTGGTTAATTTGGCATTATGTTATCAATTAATTCAAAAGGCTAATACTTCAGCGTAAAGCCTTTTGGATAGCGCATATCATAAGTCATCTTATGTAGTTTTTTGAGGGATATTTTCTGTCTCAATTTTTGATAAATTTTAATAAAGTTTTTTAGTCGTTGTTGCTGATTGTTGTAGCCAAGGATAACCGTCATGTTTGGCTTAATGGTTAAACGATCAATATTACTTCTTGCTAAAGAAAGAATTTTCATCTCTGCCAAGATGGTTTGATAGGTACGATAATCTTTAAAAAGTGCAGTACTTTGCTCTGGGCTGTGATTAGATTTAAGTAGTGCTAGAGGCTCGCTTTCTTGAGAATTAGACTGATAGGATAAGTTTTTAGGCGTAATTAACACACCTTCGGTGGTGATATAGCCTTGGCATTTTTTTGATTCAGTGGTTTGATTGCAAGCAATATTCTGCCAATGAGTAGCAATCTGGTGTGTGGTTATATTGATCCCAATAGCATCCCAAAACAAGCGTTTTACTTGGGCGTATTGCACCCAAGGGTGCCGCTCTAATACGTATTTAATTTCATGTAAATCGAGTTGGTAAGCCTCATTGATTAATGACTTTATTTGTTGTTCGAGTGCTTCTATATTAACGAGATCGCTGCGATCTATTGTCCAATTGATATCCACTTTTAGTAATTCACGCGGATTGTAATGGGTGGCACTCCAGCCGATGATTGCCATGATTAGAATCAAGATGGCTGGTTTAAGCCACAATCTTAAATATTGAGAAAAAGACCGTCTATGCCGGTTTTTACTTTTAAGCTTCATCGATAATTTGTTGAACCAGTTGTTCAAAGGTAATGCCTGCTGCTTTAGCAGCCATTGGCACTAGCGAATGAGAGGTCATACCAGGAACCGTGTTAATTTCTAATAAACAAGGTGCGTTATGCTTATCTAGAATAAAGTCGACTCTCCCCCAGCCTGTTGCATTGATCGCTTGAAAAGCTTTTAGTGCAATTTTTTGTAATTGGTTTTCTTGTTCTTTGCTTAAGTCGCAGGGGCAAAGGTATTGAGTGGTGTTTGATAGGTATTTGGATTCATAATTATAAAAGTCCTGGTCGGTGACAATTTTAATGACAGGCAGAGTCTTATTACCCAATATGGCAACCGTATACTCTTCTCCTGCAATCCACTGTTCAATTAATATTTTGTCATCATAGCGCTGAGCAAGTGTTAGAGCACTGTCGAGTTGCGAGCGATTGGTGACTTTGCTAATGCCGATGCTAGATCCTTCTGAAGCCGGCTTAACCGCCCAAGGCAGAGGGAAGTTAATATCAGGCAGTTGAGACTCTTTATTGACTAGAACAGAAGCCGCCAAAGGCAGGTTTTCAGACTGCCAAATTTCTTTGCATAGGTGTTTATCCATGCCATTTGCACTGGCAGTTGAATTGGAGCCAGTATAGGCAATATGACGATCTTCCAGTTGTTTTTGTATCACCCCATCTTCACCACCGCGACCATGTAAGACAATAAAGGCTAAGTCAAATTTTTGCGACCAGAGGTTGTTTAGGTTGTCACCATGCCAGTCAAATTTAAAGCAGGCAATGTGTTGAGATTTTAATGCTTGGTAAACAGCCTCTCCACTATCTAAAGACACTTTTCGTTCAGCAGAGTTGCCACCCATTAATACTGCAATCATATAATTTTTAGCTCGGTTTCTAAATCAATATCAAAATTTGATTTTACGGTTTGTTGGATATGAAGGATTAAGTTTTCAATATCAGCAGCGCTAGCATGCTGATGGTTGATAATAAAGTTGGCATGTTTATTCGATACACAAGCACCACCAATACAAAACCCTTTCAACTGAGACTTTTCAATCAACTCAGCGGCATAATGCTTGGCTGGATTTTTAAAAACACTGCCACAACTTGGTAAGCCAATAGGCTGAGTGTTGTTTCTTTTTTGTAAAAGTTGTTGAATATTCTGATTAGAAGGTTTTTGATTAAACACCAATTCTGCAGAAATAAAAAATTCATGAGAATGGGTTGGCGTTGCCTGGCGATAACCAATGTCAAAATCAGCTGGCTGACGCTGAAACACTTCCCCTGAGGTATTCATAGTATTCACACACTTAACAAACTGCCAAAATTCCGAACCAAAGGCACCGGCATTCATAGCCAATGCGCCACCAATTGTGCCAGGAATGGCGCTTAGGAACTCCGCACCATATAGGTTTTTCTCTTGTGCAAATCTGGATAATTTGGCGAGCGTTACACCAGCCTCTGCCGTTATGTGAGTTTGACTAATGTGTAGAGATTTAAGCTGAGTTAGCTTGATGACAACACCATCAAACCCTGAATCACGAACTAGGAGGTTACTACCCAATCCGAGCAATAAAACCGGTTTGGTATTTGACTGTAGAAATTGAGCGAGTGTTTGAATGCTTTCTGGCATAAACAAATCTTGCGCCATTCCACCTGCGCGTAAAGAGCAGTGTGAAGCCATTGGTTCACTATGTTTTAGCACGTTGATAATTCAACCATAATTTGATTTTAATAGACCAGGTACTTTGTGAATATCGCCTGCACCCAAGGTTAGTATTACATCATTTTGATTAATCATATGAGGTAATACCTTTAAAACTTCTTGCGCATCTTTAATAACAACTGGATTTAAGGTTGAACGCTTTCTAATGGATTCTGCTAAGGTTGAACTGCTAATTTGAGCAATAGGCTCTTCACTAGCCGGGTAGATATCTAGCAAAATTAAGCCATCTGCCTGGCTTAAAATACGTGCAAAATCATCAAATAGATCTCGGGTTCTTGAATAGCGATGTGGCTGAAAAATAACCACCAGGCGCTTATCGGGATAGGTATTTTTGAGTGAGTCAAAAATAGCGCTAATTTCTACAGGGTGGTGTCCATAATCATCAAATAGATCAAGAGAATGTTGCTGAATCTTTAGTTGGCCATGGTAATCTAGCCTTCTAGCAACGCCAGAAAAATGACTCAGTGCAGATTGAATAATATCAATATCAATATCAAGCTCACAGCAAACACCAATAGCCGCTAAGGTGTTAAGAATATTATGTCTGCCAATTAGATTAAGCTGTATTGAGAAGGGTTGATTATATTTTGGGTGATCACGAGTGTAAACAACATCAAAATGCATTTGCATGCCAACTTGCTTAACATTAACAGCACGTATATCAGCCTTTGAATTAAACCCGTAGCTGATCACAGGGCGATGAATGTCAGCAATAATATCACTCACACCTTGATCGTCACTACATAGAATACAGGCACCGTAAAAAGGTAAATTTGAAGTGAAACTGACAAACGTATCTTTTAATTGCTGATAGTTGTTATCATAAGTTTCCATATGATCTTGGTCAACATTGGTAATAACGCTTAACATCGGTTGCAGATGCAGAAAAGAAGCATCAGATTCATCCGCTTCTGCAATTAAGTAATCGCTCGCACCTAATTTAGCATTAACACCATTAGAATTTAAAATACCGCCAATAATATAAGTAGGATCGAGCTCAGCCTGATTTAGAATGTGAGCAATAATACTGGTTGTAGTGGTTTTTCCATGGGTTCCGGCAATAGCAATACCAAAACGAAAACGCATAATTTCGGCCAACATTTCCGCCCTAGGAACAACAGGAATATGCAGTTGTTGAGCTTTTTTTAACTCAGGGTTGCTGGCGCTGATAGCACTAGAAATGACGACTGCTTGTACATCACTAATATTTTTCGCATGATGTTGATAGCTAATTTTACAGCCCATTTTTGAGAGTCTATCGGTAATATTATTTTGCTGAAGATCCGAGCCAGAAATTTGATAACCAAGGTTGTGTAATACCTCTGCAATACCACTCATACCGGATCCACCAATGCCAATAAAATGAATTTTATGGATTCTAGACCTGGATACTTGTCTTAAATTGTTCATGCTTGTATGACGCTTATAATGCATAACACTTGAATGCCTTCGCCTTTACCAAAAGCACTCAAACCCTCGCCAGTAGTTGCTGTGATACCAATATCATCTGTAGAGATGTCAAATAATTGTGCGATATTTTTTTTCATATCAGCCATAAATGGTGAAATCTTTGGCGTCAAACATTCAATAGAGATGGCGATATGTTGTACTTGCCAAGTATTTAAATCTTGTAAGGCAAGCTTAAGATATTCACGGCTATCTGTTACCCCTTGTTGACAAAGATTGTCTGCTTTTTCACCCAGTATATTGACACCAGTGATAGAGGAAACCGCGTTGGTTAGAGCGTGAAGCACTACATCGCCATCACTATTTGCACGTAAACCTTGGGCATACTTACAGTCAACGCCTGCCAATAATAGAGTTTTACTATTGTTTTCAAAAGCATGTGAATCTTGTCCTAGGCCGGTTTTGAATTTCAT
Source organism: Candidatus Thioglobus autotrophicus (assembly GCF_001293165.1). Classification (NCBI taxonomy): domain Bacteria; kingdom Pseudomonadati; phylum Pseudomonadota; class Gammaproteobacteria; family Pseudothioglobaceae (SeqCode); genus Candidatus Thioglobus; species Candidatus Thioglobus autotrophicus. Next base: position 1,190,619 of record NZ_CP010552.1, read on the forward strand.
GAGATTTGGGTTTGGGTTAGATAAAAATTGGCTAAAGCCAAGTCTTCAGGATTAGTAATTTTTAGATTGGTTTTTGAGGATTCAACTAACAAAGAATTCCAGCCCATGTGTTCAATTGCGCTAGCTTCATCTGTTATGTTGACGCCATCACTATGAGCGCTATTGAGAGCTTTTAATAGTAAGCCAAATCGATACATCTGAGGTGTTTGCGCTTGCCAAAGATTGCTTCTATCGACTGTAGATTCAGCCTTTTGATGGCTTGCTTTTTTAATAGTATCAACGACTTTGGTTGCTAACAATCCGCCAATTTCTTGACCTTCAAGCTGTTGAATAAGATTTTCAACATCGTCAGCTTTAATACAAGGTCGGGCCGCATCATGGACCAAAACCCAATCGTTATCTTGAACAAAAGGCTTAAGTGCATTAAGTGCATTGATGACTGAGTGGTAGCGTTCTTTGCCGCCAGTAACGACTGATAAAAGTTTGGGATGGTGACAATATTTAGATGATTCAAATAAAGTATCTTGTTTTGAAATTGCCACCACACAGCCTTTTATTTTTTCAATATTGAGTAAGGTTGATAGGCTTTGATCAAGAACGCTAAGACCATTATCTAGTTGTAAATACTGCTTTGAAACAGTCGCCTGCATCCGCGTTCCAACGCCACTGGCGGGTACAACAAGATAGCAATGATCAGTTGACATAAGGTTTGAAATTAAACTAGATTATTTTTTATTATACCCAAGCGACGCTGGTTTTAATCTTGATCAGAAATGCTGATTTGGTAGTATTTTTCACCCGGTTTAATTAGGCCAAATTTTTGTCGAGCCATAGACTCTAAAATTTCTAATTTTTGATCTGATTTTGCGTTGAGCTCTAGCTGGAGCTTTGAGTTATCTTGTTTCAGTTGTTGGTTAGTAGTAAGATTTTGCTCAAGCACGGCTTGTTTATCGTACACGTCAAAAGGAAAGGAGTTAACAACAAAGTTCTGACGAATGAGTGCAACTAGCACAACCAGCAAAATAATACTAATCCAGTAGCGATAAAAAAAGCCAAATAAACTATTTGGCTTTTTTAGAGAGTTAATGTTCAATGTTGTGACTTAAGGTATTAGCCGTCAGCAAGATTTTGACCATCTTTAGCATCTTGCGCAAACATCCAAATTGAGCCGCCAATAATATAAATAGTAGAGGCGATGACGCCGAAAGCAGCAATCCACTCTGCTGTTCCAGTAATAACTTCAATGTATGAAAGGATAATCAAGGCTAATGGCGCAACTAAAGAAACTGCCAATGTGCTGATCATTAAAATATTGCCTTTTGCACTACTGTTATCGACTGTTGAGCTCATGTCTTTATCCCTTGATGAATTCATTAATTAATTAAAAATATTATATCACAGATCTTTTTGCCTTTCTTGACGTAAGTCAATTTTTCACCAATAAGGTATGGGAAATTTTGTCGTGCCAAGCTAGGTTATTTTGATTAAAAAGTTGGTATATAAAGCCACTACCTAATGTTAAAAATGAGATAAATCCTGCCAGAAACCGCACGAAAGCCTGTTGATGAGTGATGCTTTGCTGATTGGGCTGGATGACTTGAAATTTCCAAGCTTTCATACCAATGGTTTGACGCCCTTTAACCCAAGAAATAGTAAAGTATAAATAAATACTTGGCAGGGTAATTAAGTAGAAAAAAGCATCACCCATGCCGCCAAATAAAGCATTGGTCACCAAGCCTATAAAAAAGACCAAGGAAAAAGCTAGGCAGGTATCGTAAAACATAGCGCCTAAACGGCGAAATAAAGAGACATTAGATTTCATTATTTATCAGTAGGTTGGGGTTGATTACGGTTTGGTTAAGGTAAATGCCAAAATGTAGGTGCGGTCCTGTCGCTCTGCCTGTTTGACCTATTGTACCAATAATATCACCTTGTTTGACGATCTGACCAGCTTCAACTAGGCGTTTGTTTAAATGAATATAAACGCTAATCAGTCCCTGTCCATGGTCAATAAAGACAGTATTACCATTAAAGAAAAATTCATCACTAATGATGACTTTGCCACTCGCCGAGGCTTTAATGTTAGCACCAGTTTCTCCGGCATAATCTAAGCCTGTGTGTGGGCGTCGAGCTTGCCCATTGTAAAAGCGCTTAAAGCCAAAAGGACTAGTGGTTACACCTGGAACAGGGCGCATAAAGGCAGATTCTTGAATACTGGCATCTGAGAAGGTTTTACGAGCTTTGGATAGAATTGGGCGCTCTTGCTTGATTCTATCCATGTGTGACAAATTAGGATTAACATATTTTTTATTTTTTCCGCTGAGGGTAATATGCTGCTCTTGATAGGCATGCTCTCCAACTTTAAAAGTGATTTGGCGTGTGGAAAAGTCTTTAATGGTAAGTTGCTTATCGCCTGTTTTGGCTAGTAAAGGAATACCAATGAGCGCTTGCCAATGCGTATCGTTAAGGTGTTGAATGTAGACCGGAACTTGACTGTAAAAAGCTTTTGGATTGCTGTGGTTGGTATAAAAATCAACTACGGCAACACCGCCTGGTACAGGGGTGTTTTTAATCGTTAGATTTGCCATAACAGTTAGTGGCAAAAGTAGCAGAAGTAAGAGTTTAATTTTTTTCAATTTTTTCCACCTTAGAATAAATAACGCCATCACTTAGGCGCGTTTGGATGGTTTGTCCGGATTGAGCCTGGGTTGTTAATGTGAGTACTTGTTGCTTGGTATTGGTGGTAATACTATACCCTCTAGATAGAGTGCTGAGAGGGGATAGATGCTCGAGCGCATATGCATGGTTGGCGAGTTGGTTTTTTTGTTGATTAATCAATTGCCGCGTTGCATTTTTAAGTCGAATGTTTAACTGTACAAGTGTTTGTTTGTGATGTTGGATCAGCTGACTGATTTGCTGATTTAGGCGTTTAGCTGATAGCTGATTAAGAGTTATGGCGTGTTTAATTTGCGCCTCTGGTGAGTGTTGTTTCAAGTTGGAAGACAAGCTACCCAGTTTAAATTTTTGGCTGTCAACAATACTGGTAATGATATTCCCTAGGCGATGTGATAAGTAATCCAGTTGTTGAGACAAATAGTTGAGTTGCCTATCAGGTGTGATAATTCTCAGTTGGAGCTGATCAAGATAGGCTTGTTGACGTTGTTGATTTTGAGCAATCTGCTGGCGTAATAGGCTTGATAATTTTACCACACGAGAAAGCAATTCTAATTTATCAGGGGTGGCCAGCATGGCAGCAGCACTCGGTGTCGGTGCACGTACGTCAGCAACAAAATCAGCAATAGTGGTATCTGTTTCATGACCAATAGCACTAATAATAGGCGTTTTAGCATGGTAGATAATGCGGGCCAATGATTCTTCATTGAAAGCCCATAAATCTTCCAATGACCCACCGCCACGAGCAATAATTAGCACATCACAGCGCTGAGAATTGTCTGCTGCAATAATAGCTTGCTCGATTTTTGCAGCCGCACCTTGTCCTTGAACGACGCTGTCAAATAATAAAATATCAGCAAAAGGGTAGCGCTTGTTAAGCACCTTGATAATATCTTGAATAACAGAGCCTGTAGATGAAGAGATAACACCAATCGTGTTGACTTGAGTAGGTAGTATTTTTTTATGGGAAGGATCAAACAAGCCTTCATCAGTAAGCTTACTTTTTAATTGTTCAAAGGCAAGATTAAGATTGCCCACGCCAACAGGTTCAATCTGTTGAACAATCAGTTGAAAATCTCCTCGCGCCTCGTACAAGGTGGGTGCGGCGCGTACCAAAATCTCCATGCCATTTTCAGGTGTAAATTTAACATTGCGCTGATTGAGACGAAATAGAGCGCAACGAACTTGAGTTTTGTTGTCTTTTAATGAGAAGTACCAGTGTCCAGAAGCAGGACGCGCTAAGTTAGATATTTCTCCTTGTAGCCAGCAAGTTGGAATATTATTCTCAACTGTTTTATTACACAACGATAAGAAGTTAGAGACACTATAAATTTCATCTAAATTAAACATAGGCTAGTGTTTAAGCAGGGCGAATACCGCTCCTGTACCACCATCTTTATCAGGACAAGAATTAAAAGCAAGCACTTGAGGATGTTGACTTAGGAAGCTAACAACCTGGGTTTTTAAAATACTCATACCATTTTCAGAGTGATAACCTTTGCCATGAATAATATGAACAAACTCTTCATGCTGATGATGATGCATAAACTGACTCATTGATTCACAAGCTTCAACTACCGTCTGTCCATGAAGGTCTAGTGTTGGTGTGTAACCAATATCGCCGCGTTTCATTTTTTTGATGATTTTTGGTGATAGGCCGCCTTTAGCGTAAGCTACGATCTCTGAGCCGTTTAATCGCGCTTCAGTAATATAGCTGTAAGCAGTGAAGGCTGGCTGATTAGCTTGGTGAGCTACTTGCCTAGTGCTATCTTTATCAATGGGCGCATTGGCATCAACACTGGCTCTAAACAGTTGTTTATCGTCGTCGTTGATCATGATTTGGTTTGTACATTAAAAAAGCCCTCAAAAGAGGGCTTAATTATAGCAATGTTAAATAAGTTTTTTACAGAGCTTTAATTTGTGCATTAATACGAGCCTTCTTTCTAGCCGCTTGATTTTTATGCATAAGACCCTTGCTAACTGACTGGTCAATCATTTTTTGCATTTCAACATAACCACCTTGAGCCTCTTCTTTGTTACCAGCTTCTAGTGCATAAGAGACTTTTTTGATGAAAGTACGTACTTTAGCGCGAATTTGAGAATTATGCTTGTTACGTTTTGTTGCTTGTCTTGCGCGTTTTTTTGAACCTGCTGAATTGGCCATTGTGTTATATAAGGATTAAAATAATTAAAGGCGTAATTATAAAGTCTTAGTGAGAAAAAGTCTAGTAAAAATTTAAAATTTAAATGACTAGGATTGTGCGAGATTTTCTGGCGAGTTAGTAGCGCTCTCTATTAAATCTATAGTCTTGAGTATCTTGCGCTTCTTGATGAGTAAATGCCAGGTTTTGCCACCTTGAGATCTCCATAAAGAAGCTGCTCGTATGCCAGATAATAGCAGTGCTCTAATATGGTCCGCAGTACGTTGATTGGATAAATACACTTGCTCACCCTTGACCATGATCCTAGGGTTGAGCTCGCCTAGGGTTGATTTGTATAACTCACCCAAGCGAGCAATAGAATTGGTATGCGTAATTTCAAAGAACGCTTGTTTGTTAAGGGTATTGATCTCAGCAGTAATAGTATCCAGCAAGGCGGGATTTTTCATCAACTTCTTTTCTAGATTAATCAGCGACAAAGTGTAGAAAGTAATAACTTGCATGGATTTTGTTTTTTTACCTAACACCGCTTTCAAGGTGGAGATGCCAATAGACAGTTGTTTTTGTGAGTTAAAAATATCCACTACATTCGAGCTAGTGTTGACGATACTACCGAGGCTGGCACTAGCGCATTCGTTATGGCAGCTACCATTTGAAGCGAGCTGATCAACTAATGCTGCACTTTGTAAAATACCTGCAAGGGCTAGCGTTTGATTTTCTATTTTATTCATAGTTCCTTTGTTCAATAATGGCGCCACCTAGGCAAATGTCTGCTTGATAAAACACCACAGATTGCCCAGGCGTTATCGCTCTTTGTGGAAGTTCGAAAATAACCTTTAGTGAATCACCGTAGCTAATAACCTGGCAATTTTGTGAAGCTTGTCGGTAACGAATTTTAGCCTGGCAATCAAGGGGTAAGTTTGGCGGAGTTCCAATCCAATGTAGATTGGAAGTGGCGAGCGTCTGGTGATATAAAAGCGGATGATTACCCTGGACCACTAAAAGCTCATTAGTATCGATGTGCTTATCGGCGACAAACCAAGGCTCTGGCGAGTCACTAAAGCCGCCGCCAATTTCCAAGCCTTTTCTTTGGCCAATAGTATAAAAAGCCAAACCTTGATGGTGTTTGATAAAATTTCCATGCTCATCAACTATATTGCCCGGCTGTTTAGGTAGATAAGTTTGTAAAAATTGTGAAAAATTACGCTCCCCAATAAAACAAATTCCAGTGGAGTCTTTTTTATCAGCTGTGATTAAATCATGTTTTTTGGCCAGTGCGCGCACGTCAGTTTTGCTAATTTCTCCCAACGGAAACAAACTTTTACTCAGTTGGTTTTGATTTAAAAGATGCAAGAAATAGCTTTGATCTTTGCTATCGTCCAGTCCAGCTCTAAGTTGGTATTCACCATTGTCTTGTGTAATTCTAGCGTAGTGGCCTGTGGCAATTTTGTCAGCCCCTAGTGACAGAGCGTGTTCAAGAAAAACCTTAAATTTTATTTTTTGATTGCAAAGTACATCTGGATTTGGGGTTCTGCCTTTTTTGTGCTCTTGTAAAAAATGTTCAAAAACATCCTCCCAATAATCTGCCGAAAAATTAATACTATGAAGTTTTATGCCGAGTTTGTCGGCTACTTTTTGTGCATCTGATAAGTCTTGTTCGGCGGTGCAGTGGCCGTCTTTATCATCCTCATCCCAATTTTTCATAAACAAAGCTTCTACTTCGTAGCCTTGTTCTAACAGCATGAGTGCGGCAACTGATGAATCAACACCACCCGATAAGCCAACTATGATTTTTCCAAGCTTATTCAAAGATTTCGTAAGCCTGCACAATGCGTTGGACTAATTTGTGTCTCACCACATCTCGAGAATGAAAATGACAAAAAGAAATCTTAGACTCACTTTCTAACACTTTCATTGCATGTAGTAAGCCTGATTGATTAGGTCGAGCTAAGTCAATTTGAGTGACATCACCGGTAATCACCATTTTTGAGCCGAAACCCATGCGCGTTAAAAACATCTTCATTTGTTCGGTGGTCGTGTTTTGCGCTTCATCGAGAATGATAAAAGCTTCATTTAGTGTACGTCCGCGCATAAAAGCTAAAGGCGCTACTTCAATAATGTTTTTGTCCAATAATTTGGTGACTTTATCAAAGCCCATCATTTCGTATAATGCATCATAAATGGGGCGTAGATAAGGGTCTACCTTTTCAGTTAGATCACCTGGTAAAAAGCCAAGCTTCTCACCCGCTTCAACCGCAGGTCGAACCAATATAATGCGTCTAACATCTGAGTGTTCGAGCGCTTCAACAGCGCGCGCAACAGCGAGGTAGGTTTTTCCAGTACCCGCAGGGCCAATACCAAACGTACAATCTTGATCCTTAATGGCTTTGACGTAATGTTGTTGATTTTTTGAGCGCACATGAATAAATTTGCGCTTAGTTTTGATATTGACTGATTCGCCAGGTAAGTCGTCTTCTGTGTAAGCTTTTAAACTCATTTCAACGTCATGAACTTCAATTGTTTGAGTTTGTGATAGGGCGCTTAAATCTTGCAAAATTCGAGCTGCCAAGTGTTTGTTGTCGCCGCGTATAACAAACTCTTCGCCTTTATTGTTAATGTCCACATTTAGACTTTTGGCAATGGTTTCTAAATGGCGATCAAATGATCCGCAAACGTTAGCGAGCTGCTCGGTGTTATTAACTTCTAGAGTGATATGCATAAAATATATTTTAGCATTTTTGCTGGCAACAATAAAAACAGTTGTCTTATTAGAATTTCAAAATACGTTATGATACAATGATTAAAATACATAACAAGGGCAGTAGATAAATATGCGTTTAATGATGGGCAATAAATCCCTATACGCTATTCGTATGACAATATTAGTCATGCTGTTTCAGCTGTTATCTCCAGCAGCTTCAGCGCTGATTGCAGAGTCACAGAAGAACGGGGAGTTTGCTGTTGTTTGCACCCTGCAAGGTTATCAGCAAGTTTGGATTGAAGCGAATAATCCACAAAAGCACTCTAATACTTTAAATTGTCCAATTTGCTTATTGGCTTTAAGCTCGCTAGACGTTATAAGTCCAGATACTGGGCGTGCTATTAACAGGGTTGATGAGGGTGTAATTTACACCTCAGCGATTCAAAAAAATACCCAATTAAGTAATTTATCTCAATCTTTTGCCATTCGTGCGCCACCTCTTTTTAGCTAATAGAAATTTTTACAATCCCACTGACGATTGATAGTGGGATAAATACTATACAGTTAAAAGGAAAAAACCATGCTAAACAATATTAAAAAAATACTATTTATATTAGTGGCATTCGTCAGTATAACAGCGACAAATGCCGCATCTCACGCACACCAAAACAATCACGTAAATCATCAAATCACTATTACAGACCCCTGGATTCGTTCAGCGCCTATTAATGCACCTGCATTAGGCTTGTTTATGAATATTAGTAATAATACTAATCAGGAGGTTAGACTAATTTCTGCTCACACTAAGGGCTATAAACGCATTGAATTACACAGAACAATTGATAGTAATGGTGTTATGAAAATGGTTAAACAGGCGTTTATGCCAATTCCTGCACATGCTAAATTGCACTTAAAGCCTGGTAGTTGGCATATTATGCTAATTGCACCAGAGCAAGTGCCAAGTGAAGGTGAGCAGGTTAGCGTGAGTCTTAAGTTTAATGACGGCAGTACGCAAACGATTCAAGTTTTGGTTAGAAAGGGAGGAATGATGATGCAACATCATTCGATGCATTAAATGAGAGCTAAGTTTTTTATGGTGGCTGGTGCGGCTATCTTGTTGATAGCTGCAGTACTCTATTCTTTGAGCGGTAGCAAAGATTATAGAAGTTTAAATGCTAAATTAACAGCAGCGCAAATCATGCATAATCCGCAGAGGCCGTTATCTACATTCTCTTTGAGTGATCATAATGGCGATGTGTTTAATAATAACAGTCTTATGGGTGATTGGTCGCTGGTGTTGTTTATCTATACTCATTGCCCAGATGTCTGCCCAACGGAATTAGCCAATATGGCTATGTTGAAAGCGCAGCTTAAAAATAAGCACGCAGCTATTATTCCTAAAGTCGTTGCCATTACATTTGACCCTCTAAGAGATACGCCCAAGGTACTGAAAACCTATGTTGCTCATTTTGATAAAGCGTTTATCGGTGTATCAGGCGATACCCAACAAATTGACCAACTAGTTAAGGATTTGGGTGCGTATTATGAGCGCGTGGTTTATGATGAAGCAGGCAAGCCAATAACGCTTAAAAAGCACGAGCCATTACCTGATGACGCAATAGAGAAGGGCTATGTGATTAATCATACGGCTAGAGTCTATTTAATGAGTCCCGATGGGCAAGTTTTAGCTGGTTTTCCAACACCGCATAAGGTGGATGATATGGCTAATGATATCGAATTATTAATCAAAGCTTTTGAAGAATAGAAATGCCCTTCTGGCCATTTTGGCAAGCTTGCTTATCGTTGGTGGCTATCTATATCAATGGGTGAATGAACGCTCCGTTACCCA